>NZ_CAJPUY010000011.1 GCF_905397275.1 Cupriavidus yeoncheonensis
GTGGCATCCACGATCGTGCCGCTGTTGAGCTTTACGCCCCTGGTTTGCAGCACCCGGCCAACTTCGGCAAACAGCTTCTCACCCAGCTTATGCTCTTCGAGCAGGTGGCGGAAGTTGAGCATCGTCGTGGCATCAGGCACCGACTCGCACCCCAGGTCGATGCGTGCAAAGCCGCGCAGGCTCGGAATGTCATACAGCGCCTCTTCGCAGGCCTCGTCGGCCAGATTGAACCAATGCTGGATGAAATGGATCCGCAGCATGCGCTCAAGGCCGATCGGCGGACGGCCGTTGCCGCGTTTCGGGTAGTACGGCTCGACCACAGCGCACAGATCGACCCAAGGCACGATCGCATTCATCGTTTCGAGAAACTCTTCGCGCCTCGTGCGTTTGCGACGTGTCTCGAATCCCGCGCCCTGATCGGCTGCCACTGCCAGCGTCATCTGCTTCATCGTCTGGTTCTGCCTTTCCCGTCGAATTTCCTACCTATAACGCTTCGCGTCCCTTAGCGGTGGACTTATTCAGCTTTGCCTTAGAGGCGTGCCGATGCGAGCCGCCCTTGCCGACGTCGTCCTGCCGCGGGGTGCCGACCCCGTTGCCCTGACGCTGCTGGCGGGCCGCGCCCTGCGCGGCATCTGCGATGGCTTTGTCGCCGTCCTGCTGCCGGCCTACCTGCTGGCGCTCGGCTTCGATCCGCTCGCGGTCGGGCTGATCGGCAGTGCCACGCTGGCGGGGTCAGCACTGGCGACGATCCTGGTCGGCATGCTCGGGCACCGCTATCCGCTGCGGCGCATGCTGACGCTGGCCGCGGCGCTGATGGTGGCGACCGGCATCGGCTTTGCCGGGCTGTCCTCGCTGTGGCCGCTGGTGATCGTCGCCTTTGTCGGCACGATCAATCCCGGCTCGGGCGATGTCAGCCTGTTCCTGCCGCTGGAGCACGCACGCCTGGCGGATGCGGCCGGCCCGCAGGCGCGCACCGCGCTGTTTGCGCGCTACAGCCTGAGCGGTTCGCTGGCATCGGCCTTCGGTGCGCTGGCGGCGGCGCTGCCGGGCTGGGTGGCGGGGCACGGCATGCTTGCGCCACTCGGGGCCATGCGCGCGATGTTCCTGCTGTACGCGCTGGTGGGAGGCGCGTTGTGGTGGCTCTATGGCCGCTTGCCCGCGCGCGACCCGCATGCGGATGCCCCGCGCGTGCCGCTGGGCGCATCGCGCGGCATCGTCATGCGCCTGGCGTTGCTGTTCAGCGTGGACGCCTTCGCCGGCGGGCTCGTGGTCAACGCCCTGCTGTCGCTCTGGCTGATGCAGCGCTTCGGCCTGTCGCCGGGCGACGCGGGCCGCTTCTTCTTCTGGGCCGGGCTGTTGTCGGCGGGCTCGCAGCTCGTGGCCGTGCCGCTGGCGCGCCGCTTCGGCCTGCTGAACACCATGGTGTTCACGCACATCCCGTCCAGCCTGTGCCTGATCGCGGCGGCCATGGCCCCGGCGCTGGTGCCCGCGCTGGCCCTGCTGCTGGCCCGCAGCGCGCTGTCCCAGATGGATGTACCGACCCGCACTGCCTACGTGATGGCGGTGGTAACGCCACCCGAGCGGCCGGCGGCGGCCAGCCTGACGGCAGTGCCGAGAAGCCTGGCCGCCGCGCTGGGGCCCACCCTGGCGGGAGCGATGCTGGCCGCGGGCTGGGCTGCCGCCCCGCTGGTGGCCTGCGGCCTGCTCAAGATCGGCTATGACCTTGCCCTGCTGCGGGCATTCCGGCGCGTCGAGCCCGAGCGGTAGCCGGCACTACAGCCCTGCCGCCCACCCTGCGACAGCGGCCACCGCCACCACCAGCCACGGCGGCAGCCGCCAGAACACCAGTGCCACCAGCGCGACCACGGCCAGCCCGAAATCGAGCGGCGCGTGGACCGCGCTGGTCCAGACCGGCTGGTACAGCGCGGCCAGCAGCAGGCCGACCACTCCGGCGTTCACGCCGCCCAGCGCTGCCTGGGCACGGCGGCTGCGGCGCAGGCTTTCCCAGAACGGCAGCACGCCGACCACCAGCAGCATGCCGGGCAGGAAGATGGCCACCAGGCACAGCAACCCGCCGGCCCAGCCGGACGGCTCGATGTCCATGGCCGCGCCGAGGAAGGCGGCGAACGTGAACAGCGGCCCGGGCATGGCCTGCACCACGCCGTAGCCGGCCAGGAAGGCATCGCGCCCGACCCACCCGGTGGGTACCACCGCCGCGTCGAGCAGGGGCAGCACCACGTGGCCGCCGCCGAAGACCAGCGCCCCGGCGCGGAAGAACGCATCGAGCATCTGCAGGCCACCCGCGCCCGCGCCCGCGTGCCGCGCAAGCAGTGGCAGGCCGGCCATCAGCACGGCAAAGAGCACCAGGGCGGCAAGGCCCGCGCGGTGGCTCACGGGCATCGGCAAGGGATCGTGCGCGTGGCCGGCTTGCGGGCGGATCAGCACGAGGCCGGCGATCGCCGTGGCGGCAATGACCGCGACCTGGATCCACGGCCCGGGCACCGCGACAGCCAGGCACGCCGCCATCGCCATGAGTGTCACCCGCAGCGTGTCCGGGCACAGGCTGCGCGCCATGCCCCAGAATGCCTGCGCCACCACCGCCACGGCCACCAGCTTGAGGCCATGCAGCAGCCCCGCCGGAACGCCGGCGCCCCACGCCGACAGTCCCTGCGCGAACAGGATCATGGCCACTGCCGACGGCAGCGTGAAGCCGGTCCATGCCGCGAGCGCGCCGGCATAACCGGCGCGCGACAGCCCGAGTGCCAGCCCCACCTGGCTGCTGGCCGGGCCGGGCAGGAACTGGCACAGACCAACGAGATCGGCGTAGGCACGCTCGCTCATCCAGCGCCTGCGCGTGACGAACTCCTCGCGAAAGTACGCCAGGTGCGCCACCGGTCCGCCGAACGAGGTCAGTCCGAGCCGCAGGAACACCAGGAAGACCGACAGCGCACCGTGATGGTGCGTGCCGCTGTCACCGTCGCTGCTCTCCACTGCATCGGATTGCGTCATCGGGTCGCGTGGCGCCGCTGCCATGCCCTCTCCTTGCCGGAATGTTTGCGATCCGCGCGCCGCGGACCGACGCCGATTGTAGCGAGGCCCGGAGGCTTTGCCGTGACGATGCCGGCACTTCCGGACAAACCGAATCAACCCTGCAGGGTTCAGGGGAGGTTTTACCCCAATCAAGTTAGACACGGGCGTGCCGATATGGCGGTGACGGACGCCATAAGTCCGACTACACCGTGCAAAGGGAGGAATGAAAGCAATGCTGCAGAACTTGAGTCTGAGGAAGAAGCTCTTGCTGCCACTGGTGCTGAGCTGGGTGTGCCTGCTCGGCATCACGCTGTGGAATGCATGGCAGATGCGCGCGTTGCGCCTGGAGGAGCGCCGCCTGGACCTGGTCCATGTCACCGACACCGCCATGTCGGTGGCAGCCGAGTACGAAGCACAGGCCAGGGCCGGCAAGATGCCGCAGGCCGAAGCCCAGCAGCAGGCGCTGGAACGCGTGCGCGCCATGCGCTTTGGCGCCGACGGCTACTTCACGCTGATGCGCTCGGACACCGAAGTGCTGATGCATCCGTTCAAGCCCGAGATGAACGGCAAGAAGATGGAGGACATGAAGGACGCCAACGGCACCTACCTGTTCCGCGAGATGGCCGACATCGCCAAAGGTCCCGGCAAGGGCTTCGTCGAATACCTGTGGGCCAAGCCCGGCGCCGAAGAACCGCAGCCCAAGCTCAGCTACGTGGCCAACTTCCGGCCGTGGGAATGGAACTTCATCGGCGGGCTGTACCTGGACGACATCCGCGCCGAGTTCCGCCTCGCACTGTACAAGGCGCTCGCCCTGCTGCTCGGCGTGGGCGCGCTGATGACGGTGGTCATGCTGCGCGTGGCAGGCAGCCTGCAGAAGCAGCTCGGCGGAGAGCCCGCGCTCACCTCGCTGATTGCCGCACGCATTGCCGAGGGCAACCTGGCCACCGCGGTCGACGTGCGTCCCGGCGACGAGCACAGCGTGCTGTTCGCCATGCAGCAGATGCAGTCGCGCCTGACTGGCGCGATCGGCAGCATCCGCGGCTCGGCTGACTCGATCGCCGGCGCGGCCAAGCAGATTGCCGCGGGCAACTCCGACCTGTCGCGCCGCAGCGAGGAACAGGCGGCTTCGCTGGAGGAAACCGCGGCCAGCATGGAGCAGCTCACCAGCACCGTGCGCCAGAGCGCCGACAACGCCCGCCAGGCCAGCCGCCTGGCCGAGGGCGCGTCGGAGATCGCCGTGCGCGGCGGCGGCATCGTCAGCCAGGTGGTGACGACCATGGGCGACATCAAGCAAGCGTCGGGCAAGGTGGTCGACATCATTGCCGTGATCGAGGGCATCGCGTTCCAGACCAATATCCTGGCGCTGAACGCCGCGGTGGAAGCCGCGCGCGCCGGCGAGCAGGGCCGCGGCTTCGCCGTGGTGGCCGGCGAGGTGCGCACGCTGGCGCAGCGCAGCGCCACGGCCGCCAAGGAGATCAAGGCGCTGATCGGCAACTCGGCGCAGCGCGTGGAAGACGGCGCCGTACTGGTGGAGGGCGCCGGCAAGGCGATGGACGAGATCGTCGAGGCGGTCAAGCGCGTCACCGACCTGATGGGCGAAATGCGGGCGGCGACCGAGGAACAGACCGCCGGCATCGAGCAGGTCAACCAGGCGGTATCGCAGATGGACCAGATGGCGCAGCAGAATGCCGCGCTGGTCGAAGAAGCCGCGGCGGCCGCGTCCTCGCTGGAAGACCAGGCCGCCGCCCTGCACCACGCGGTGGGCCAGTTCAGGCTCGCAGGTGGCTGAGCGGCTGAGCGGCTAACGACCTGTAACAGTGCGGCCATGCCACCTGCCATGGCCGCGTGTATCATGAATCGCAGCGGACTGCGTTAGCGGACTAGCGCCGCCGCGATCCCTTCCACACGCAGGAGCAGATCATGATGGCATTCCTTGGCACCGTGTTCGTTGGCCTCATCGTGGGACTGATCGCTCGGGCCATCAAGCCAGGCGACGACAAGATGGGCTGGATCATGACGATCGTGCTGGGCATTCTGGGCTCGGTGGTGGCCGGGTTCGTGGGCCGCTCGATGGGCTGGTACCAGCCGGGCCAGCCTGTCGGCTGGATCGCGTCGGTGATCGGCGCGATCGTGCTGCTCGTGCTCTACGGCATGGTGCGCCGCAGAGGCTGATCGATCTTCACGACGTCGGCCGAGGCGGTCGCGCCTTCCGGCGGCGGCGCCTGGGCCTCGCTGCGCGGCAGGTGGATCTCCTGCGACCAGTCACGGCAGCGCAGCAGCGCCTGTTCACCGCCCGGCACTGCCATGGACGCCACCTGCGGCGCCAGGTAGCGCAGCACCCGTACCGCCAGCGCGCTGGTGAAGCTGTAGCGCGCGGCATAAGGCTCCCTCACGTTGAGGGTCACGGTGCCAAAGAAGCGCTCGCCGAGCGTGAAGACGAACGTGGCCGAACGGTTGACCGAACGCGACGAGATCAGCCGCCCGCCGGGGCCATAGGTCTGGAAGCGCTGGTCGCCGGTACCGGTCTTGCCGGCGATGGCGATCGGCTTGCCACCCTTGCCCGGCGCCACGAATGCTCCGGCAATCGACTTGGCCGTGCCGCGCTCGACCACGTCCAGCATCGAACGCCGCACCAGCGCCGTGATCTCCGGTGCCAGCAGGCGCTTGCCCGGCTCGGGCTGCAGCACGTAGCGGCTCTCATAGGGTGTATTGGCGGCGAAGTCCAGGCTGCGCACGGTCGCGGTCTGCGTCGCCATGCCGTCGTTCAGGATGATGCCGGCCAGTTCCGCGAGTGCGGCCGGGCGGTCACCGGACGCGCCGATCGCGGTGGCGTACGAAGGCGTCAGCGAATCGAACGGGTAGCCGAGCCGATGCCAGCGCCTGGCGATACGCTCGAAGGCCTCCTGCTCCAGCAGCGTGCGGATGCGGTTGTCCTGCCCGTACTTGCTGTGCGAGCGGAACAGCCAGCGGTACACGTACTGGCGCTGGTCCTTGCTGGCGCCCAGGATCTGCGACAGCGTGGCGTCCGGGTTCTTGCCCATGTACTCCACCATCCACAGTTCGAGCGGATGGACGCGCGACAGGTAGCCACGGTCATTGAGGTTGAACTTGTCCTGGCCGTACTTGCGGTACAGCGCCGCCAGGTCCTCGCCAGCGAGCTGCTTGGCCGTCATGTGCGTGCGAATGATGCGCTCGAAACTTTCCTCGTCGAGGTCCGGGCGCACGCTGAGCAGCGTCACCGACATGCGCACCGCCGTATAGTGCGGCGTGCTCACGCGCACGCGCCCGAGCAGCGTGGCCAGGCGCTGGTCGGCGTCCTTGCCGCGGTAGCGCTGGTAGAAACCCGTCATGTAGGCGCTGCCTTCCTGGTCGGCAAAGCGTTCCAGGTAGACGCGCCGTTCGGGTGCGTTGCGGTCTTCGAAAATATCGCTCATGTCCACGTTGCTGCCGTGGAACAGCTCATAGCGCACGATGTCGCGCATCATGCGGATGAACACCAGGTTGACCGAGTGCTGGAAGCCCACGCGCACGGTCATGATGCGCTCGCCTTCCCACTTCTCGAAGTTGGTGAAGCTCTGCAACCCCCCGCCGGTGTAGAAGCCCTCGCCGGCGCTGCCCGAATACTTGCGTTCCATGGCGGCGTCCAGCATGGCCGCCAGCGTGCGGTCCTGCGGCGCGCGCGCCTTGGAAAGGTAATCGATCGCCCAGCGGCTCAGGGCGTCCTGCCTGGCCACCTTCACGCCGGCCAGTTCTTCCTTGCTCATGCCGGCATAGCGCGCATGCAATTCGCTGAGTATCTCCAGGTAGGTCACCAGGGTGCGCAGCTTGGCCGTGGAGCCCAGGTTGAGCCGGGCGCCGCTGTTGATGTCGAACGGCTGGTCGATATTGTCGGCCTGCACGCGCACCACGCTGGCATTGCCCACGCGCTCGAACAGCGTGAAGCTCGCCATCAGCTTGGACGGATCGTCCTGGTCGCGCAGCAGGTTGTGGCCGTACAGCCCCATGGCACGCGCGACGTTCTTGTCGCTCATGCGCAGGAGCGTATCGGTGACGACGCGCTGGGCCTCGCGGTTGATGGTGCTGTCCACGGTCACGTCCAGGCGGTCCATGTCGTAGCGGCTGTCCACGCCGGTCAGGCGCCCGATGTCGGCCCGCACGCGGTTGACCGCCTTGCGCGTCACGAACGGCTCCCGGTCGGGCCTGGCCGGCGGTGCGGCCTTGTCCAGCGACTGCCGCAGTGCAGCGTCGCGCAGTTCGGGCGTAATGATGCCGTTGGCGGCCAGCAGGCGCAGGTAGCTGCCGGTGAGCGCGTCGAGATTGGTATCGTCGCGCCGCAGGTGGTAGGACGGGCGGCGCTGCGAGATGACCAGCGACAGGGCGCGCTTGTAGGCCTGGGCCTGACGGTCGGTCGGCGCGCGCGGGTCCATCTCTTTCATCAGGCGGTTGGCTTCGCCAAAGTCCTCGCCGTACCAGACCCAGAGCGCATCGCCGATGCCATTGACTTCGCCGAACCCGATCCGCGCGGACAGCGGCACGGTATTGAGGTAGTCCAGGACGATGCGTTCGCGCGCACGCTGCGTATCGGGTCCGTCCAGGTAGGCGCGCAGCGACGCGGACGCCATCTGCCGGAACTTCTCCGGAATGGACTGGGTCCGGCCTTCGGGCGAGTGCCGGTATTTTTCGATCTGCGTGGCAAGCGTACTGCCGCCCGGCGAGTCGTGCGAATGGTCGGCCAGCCGGATCGCCCGGTCGATCACGGCGCGCGACAGGCGCTTCCAGTCCAGCGCCGGATTCATGCTCGGGTATTCGGGATTGAGCAGGCCCTGGTTCTCGACGTACAGCAGTGAACTCACCAGCACCGGGGGCACTGCGGCGAAATCGTCGTACTGGCGCTGCGGATAACGCTCGAACGCCAGCGTCATGCCATTGCAGTCGCGCAGCACCAGGCCGGCCTGGTTCTTTTCACGGTAAGGCGGGAAGATGCCCTGGTCCATCAGGCGGACCATTTCGGGCGACATGCGCGCCTGTTCGGCGGGCACGAAGCCGCGCTCGCCAAGCCGTTGCGCAAACAGCGGCAGCCGGCCATAACCCATGCGGTCGTCGTACGGTCCGGAATGCGGGAAGCGGATGCTGTCGCTTGCGCCGGGCTGCACCTCGTAGGTCAGCTGGCTGGCAAAGCGACCCAGATAGCGCGCCTGCCATTGCGAATTGCGCACTTCATTGGAAACAAGGCTATAAACGACATATCCGCCCCCACAGAGGGCGACTGCCAAGCCAGCGAAGATCCAGCCACGTCGTGCCACGTTTTGGCCATCCCGTTCTACCGGCACCCTCGGCGCGGTCTTCACGCCGGTCCCAAGTGCAAGGGTGGCGGGCCGCTGCCGTGAACCCGCCTAGCTCAATATTAGTAGGAACACGCGCGCGGCGCTGCCTGTGCGTGGCCTCTTGCGCGGCTGTTGCCACAAAGCATCGCCGGCATCGGGCCACGCATCGTCCACTTGCGCGCTGGTGTCAGGCGGATGGCGCTTCGGCGACGCGTACCGGCCGGCCGCCGAACGGGTAGTTCGGGTCGTTGTAGCCATGCGTCGAGGCATGGCCCGGCGGGACGAGATCGTCGACCATGGCCTCTTCTTCCGGCGAAATGGTCACGTTCAGCGCGCCGAAATAATCTTCGAACTGGGCCAGCGTGCGCGGCCCGGCGATCACGGACGAAATGATCGGATTGGCCAGCACCCAGGCCGTGGCGAACTGTCCCGGCGTGAGCCCGCGCGCCTCGGCATGCACCTTGAGCTGCTGCGCGATCCGCAGCGATTCCTCGCGGAATTCGGTTTCCATCATGCGGCGGTCGGCGCGGCCCGCGCGCGTGCCGGTGGCGGGCGCCTGGCCCGGCAGGTATTTGCCGGTCAGCACACCGCGCGCAATCGGACTGTACGGCACCACACCGAGTCCGTAGTGCTCGCACGCCGGCAGGATTTCCACTTCCGGCATGCGGTTGAGCAGGTTGTAGTACGGCTGGCACGCCACGGGACGCGGCACGCCGAGCTGGTCGCACAGCCGCGCGATCTCCGCAATGCGCCAGCCGCGGAAGTTCGACACGGCCCAGTAGCGGATCTTGCCCGCACGCACGAGGTCACCCACGGCGCGCACCGCTTCCTCGAGGTTCTCGCCCGCGTAGTCGCGATGCAGGTAGAGGACATCGAGATAGTCCGTAGCCAGGCGGCGCAGGCTTTCCTCGACTTCGCGCAGGATCCACACGCGCGAATAGTGCGAATGGTTGGGACCCGGCCGCATCGGATTGCCCAGCTTGGTGGCCAGCACCCAATCGTGCCGGCCGCCTGTCAGCAGGCGTCCTACCATCTGCTCGGATGCGCCCTTGCTGTAGACGTCCGCGGTGTCGATGAAGTTCACGCCGTGTTCGCGCGCGCTGCCGACAATGCGCGCCGCTTCGGCTTCGTCGGTCTGGTCGGCGAACATCATGGTGCCCAGGCACAGTGCCGAGACCTTGAGGTTGCTGGCGCCAAGGCGGCGGTATGGCATGTCGGGCGTGGCAATGGCAGGCATGAAAAGTTCCCTGTTGCTTGGATCGATGTCCGGATTGGTGATATTCGCGGCAGTGCGCCGGCCTTGCATTCTGCCGCGATTGCGGCAATCGCGCAGACAGTCGATACGAAATATCCATCGCATCCGCGCAGCCGATGTCCGCGATGAATCGCGCCGGCGATCTGCGCCGCGATAAGTGGTGTGACATGCAGCCCTTACACATTTTTACAGCATATAGGCGGCAACTTGCATAGCCTTGAAACGCTCCGGGCAGCAACGTGGCAATGCAACATGTCCGGGGATCAATGGCGTTTCGCGCCTCGCCGGCGTTTCGCGCCTCGCTCTTCCTGCTCGCAAAATTCACTGCGGTGATGGCGCGGGCAACTCCAGGACCGGCTTGCCCGGTCCGATACGCAGGTCCGTCTCGTGCCGATACAGGCTCCGGGACGCGATGCATAAAAAATGTGTTGGGGGATGACGACTGCGCTTGCGCGCCAGCCTTCGGGCCACGCGCGGGGAGAGCGCTTGCCCATGCTGCCCGGTGCCTGCCGAGGCGGCACGGACCAGCTTTTTTTGCCAGAGGAAACCATGGACAAGAAGCCCGAGAAGCCGGACCCGAAATCCACGAGCCTGTTGCCGACGAAGATGCTGCAGTCGCGTCTGTCGCGGCAGGAAGAAGCCCTGGTGCGCCGACGAAGCCGCGAGATCGGCCTGCGTCCGCTATGGCAGATCGCCCCGCGCCTGGCCAGCTACGGGATGGTCGCGTTCATCATCTGGATCATCCTGTCGGTGATGTTTCCGCCCGTGTTCAACCGGTCTTCGGAACGCGCCGTCGTCAACAGCCCCGTGAATCTCGTGACCACGCCCGTCGAAGGCGTCATCACCCGCCAGGCGGTCGCGGTGGGCGGCACGTTCGCGGCCGGAGAGCCGCTGATGACGCTGCAGAACTCCAACCTCGACCGCGCGTTGCTGACGGAGCTGACCGGCAAGCAGCTCGACAACCAGACCCGCCTCGAAGCAGCCAAGGCCAAGCTGGCCGCGGACCAGACCCGGCTGGCATCGACCGGCCAGGACATCCAGCGCTATCAGTCGGCGGCGCAGCGTGAACACTCGGCGCGCGTCAAGGGCATTGAAGCGAAGCTGGCCGTCGCGCGCCAGCAGATCGACCAGCAGGAAGACGTGGTCAACCGCAACCAGGCCATGCAATGGGCCGGCGCGGTCAGCGAGGCTTATACCGATGCCTCGCGCAACCAGCTGACCGTGCTGTCGGGCCAGCGCGATGCCATCCAGGCGGAGCTGGAGAGCGCGCGCGGCAGCAGCGAGGCGGCGCGCAGCAAGGTCTACATGAGCAGCGCGGACGGCGCCGTCGGTGCGCTCGTGCAGCGCCAGGATGAACTGCGCGCCAGCATTACGCAGCTGCAGTCTGAGATCACCCAGCTCCAGGAGTATGGCGAATCCGTCGACAAGATGGTCCGCACCGAACAGGACCGGCTGGAGCGCGTGTCCAACCTGGAAATCAAGGCCTATGCGGGCGGCGTGGTCGAAGACGTGCTCGCGCCTCCGGGCACGCGCGTCGCGGCGGGCGCCACGCTGATGCGCACGACCAACTGCAGCCAACCGCGCGTGGTCGCGGTGTTCCCGCGCAGCCTGAGCAAGGACCTGCTGCCCGGCGCACGCGTCACGGTGAATGTCGATGGCGTGGCCACCCCGGTGCCGGGCTCCGTCGCCGAAGTCCTGCCGCGCGCGCCGGATGGCGACCAGGCACGCTACTTCGTGCCGTTCCCGCCGATCGAGAAGAACGAGGTGTACCTGATCGCCCGCCTCGACAAGCCGCTGCCGGACCTTCGCGCGACCGGCACGCACCAGACCGACCGCTGCGCGCTGGGCCACTGGGCCAAGGTCAGCCTGAACCGCTCCTGGCTGCGCAGCCTGATCTGATCCGATCAACCAGGGTAGAACGAGCGCCCGCAGGATGGAGTTCACCGTGCAGCGTTATCCGATTCCACGCTTGCCTGCCTGCAGTCCGCCGCGCCGTGGCAACCGCCGCGGCCGGCTGCTGGCAGCGGCGCTGATGGCTTGCTCCGCATTGAGCACGGCCATGGCAGCGCCTCCCACCCCTTCCGCCCCGCCGGCACGCGAGCAGCTGCTGCGCGACGGCTGCAAGGCGCTGGCCGCGCGCGTGGCCGCCGTGCCGGGCAAGGGCCCGGTGATGGTCGGCAGCTACGAGCCCGCCCCCGGCGGCGAGCCACTGCCGCCACCGCTGCAGCAATCGGCCTTTGTCTACGACAATGCGCTGGCAGGCGTAGCGCTGATCGCGTGCGGCCAGCCCGACGCCGCGCGCCGCATCGCCGACGGCGTGGTGGCGGGCGTCACGCGTGACCGGCACTACCACGACGGCCGCGTACGCAATGCCTATCGCGCCGGCGCCGTACCGGACGGACCGGTGCCGATGCCGGGCTGGTGGGACGCGCCGAGCAAGCGCTGGTTCGAGGACGCCTACCAGGTCGGCACCGCAACGGGCAACGTCGCGTGGGCGGCGCTGCTGCTGCTGGCCACCTACGAATCCACCCATGAGCGCCGCTACCTCGACTCCGCCGCGACGCTGATGGCCTGGGTCGACAAGCAGACCTACGGCAGCGAGAGCCCGGCTGGCTATATCGGCGGCTTCTTCGGGCATGAACCGACGCCGCGGCGCCAGGGCTGGAAATCGACCGAACACAATGTCGATGCCTATGCCGCGTTCCACTGGCTCGCCTTGCGCACCAGCGACCCGCGCTGGGACACGGCCGCGCAGCGCGCGCGCCGCTTCGTCGAGGCGATGTGGCAAGCGGGCGAGGGCCGCTTCGCCATCGGCACGCGCGATGACGGGCACTCGCTCAACGGCGAGCCGTCGGCACTCGATGCCTCGCTGTGGCCGCTGATCGCGGTGCCCGAGTCGGCGGCGTCGTGGCGGCGCGCGCTGGACTGGGCGCGCGCGCACCACACGGTGGGCGGCGGCTATGGCTTCAAGGCGCGGCCCGACGGCGTATGGACCGAGGGCACGGGCCAGGCTGCGCTGGTGCTGCGCGCCAGCGGCCGCGACGACGAGACCCGTTCACTGTGGCCGCTGCTGCTGGCGCAGCGCGCGCCGTCCGGCATGCTGTTCGCCACGCCGCAACCACGCATCAGCACCGGCCTGTCGATCGGCCCGGATTCGACCACCGAGGATTTCTACTACTTCCACCTGCCACACCTGGGCGCGACTGCCTGGGCCGTGCTGGCGGCCGCCGGCTGGAACCCGTTCCAGCCCGGCGGCGCCTGCCCGGCCTGCAGGACCGGCACCGCACAGGCGCAGGCCCCACCCGACGACATCCGCAGGGAGTGACGATGTTCGCCTACTTTCTTGAAAACCGCATGCTGGTAGAGATCAACGCCGGCGCCTTCCTGATCGCGGTGCTGTGCCTGCGCGGCGACCGCCACCGCGCCACCGACCGGTGGCTGTTCGGCGCCGCGGCGGCGGTGCTGCTGATGGTCTACTACGTGTGGCGCTTCTCGCAGACGCTGCCCGAATTGCGCATGGATTTCCCGAGCCTGTGGGCGCATGTGTTCTTCGGCTTCGAGACGCTGACCATCGCCTATACGCTGATCTCCATTGTCACGCTCACGCGTACGTCGGATCACAGCGCCGACGCCGACGCCAGCGAAGCCGCGCTGCGGCGCAACCGCCGGGCGCCCGCGGTGGACATCTTCATCGCCACCTACAACGAAGGCCTGGAGGTGCTCGAGAAGACCATCGTCTCGGCGCAGGCGATCGACTACCCGAACTTCCGCGTCTGGGTGCTCGACGATACGCGGCGCGACTGGCTGAAGGACTACTGCAAGCGCGTCGGCGTCAACTACGTGACGCGGCCCGACAACACCCATGCCAAGGCCGGCAACCTCAACAACGGCCTGCAGCACAGCACGGCGCAGCCGGATGGGGGCGCGCCGTTCATCATGGTGCTGGACGCGGACTTCGCGCCCAACCGCAATATCCTGCTGCGCACCGTCGGCCTGTTCAGGGACCCGCAGGTCGGCGTGGTGCAGACACCGCAGTTCTACTACAACGCCGACCCCATCCAGTACAACCTGCGCTCGACCGAATGCTGGGTCGACGAGCAGCGCGCCTTCTTCGACATCATGCAGCCGGCCAAGGACGCGTGGGGCACGGCGTTCTGCATCGGCACCTCGTTCGTGGTGCGGCGCGAGGCGCTGGAAGCCATCGGCGGCTTCCCGACCGGCACCGTCACGGAAGACATCCACCTGACGTACCGGCTCATGCCGCACGGCTACGTCACTCGCTGGCTCAACGAACGGCTGAGCGTGGGCCTGTCCGCCGAGGGCCTGCCCGAATACATCAGCCAACGCAGCCGCTGGGGCCTGGGCACGATCCAGGTGGCGCTGACCGCCGACGGGCCGCTGCGCGGGCGCGGCTACACAGGCTTGCAGCGCCTGCACTATGTGCACGGCCTGCTGCACTGGATCAGCCGGCCGTTCACGCTGATGCTGCTGGCCGGACCGCTGCTGTACTGGTACCTGGACGTGCCCACGCTGTATGGCGATCCGCTGCAGTTCCTGGCCTACGGCGTGCCGGCCCTGTTGCTGTACTGGGCCTACAGCATCTGGGTGACGGGTTCGCGCGCGATGCCGATCTTTACTGAAGTCACGCAGATCGTCGCCGCGGCCGCGGTCACCGCCACACTGGCCAGCGCGGTGATCAAGCCCTTCGGCCGGCCATTCAAGGTCACCAACAAGGGACTCGACCGCTCGAAGGTGGTCGTGCACGGCAAGTTCGCCGCGCTCTATGGCGCGCTGTTCGTGCTGGCCGGCATGGGGCTGGCACGCGCCGTGGCAGCCGATGCCGGCGCGCAGGGGGTGGCGTTCAACGTCATGTGGACCGTCGTATCGATGGTGCTTTACCTGGCGTCGCTGCTGGTCTGCTTCGAGCTGCCGCGGCCGCGCAAGGAAGAGCGCTTTCCGTACCAGGCACGCGCCCTGCTTCGGCTGCACGGTACGGATGGCACGGCACGCGAGTTCGCCGGCGTCACGCGGGACCTCTCCTGCAACGGAGCGGCACTGCTGTGCCCGCACGCGGCAGCCGCACCGGACGGTGCCGAGGGCGCCTTCTGGCTGGCGCCACTGGGCTGGGTGCCATGCCGCGTCGCCCGCACGCGCAAGGGGCTCATCGGCGTGGCGCTGCGGCCCGACATGGCCGCCCGGCACCGCCTGATCCGCCTGCTGTTCAGCGAACCCGCCCACAACATCGCATACCAGGGCCGCCCTCGCGTCGCCATCGCGCAACTGCTGCGCCGCGCCTTTGCCGGTTGACCACGGATGAACTCTATGAAATCACGACAGATGCGGACCTTCTTCCCTTTGCGGCGCATTGCGGCGGCCACTGTTCCCCTTGCCCTCGCGGCCTGCACGCTGGAGCCCACCTATCAGCGGCCCGACCAGCCGGTGCCCAATGCCTGGCCTACCGGACCTGCCTATGCCCAGGGCACGGGCGCTCAGGCGCAGGCGCAGGGACAGGGACAGGGACAGCAGACGCCAGCCCGGACGCAAACGGAAACGCAGACGCCCGCAGCCAGCCTCGGCTGGGAAGACTTCTTCACCGATGCGCGCCTGCGCCGGCTGATTGAATTGTCTCTGGCGAACAACCGCGACCTGCGCATGGCGACACTGGCCATCGACCAGGCGCGCGCGCAGTACCGCATCCAGCGCGCGGCGCAGTTCCCGTCGATCAACGCCAGTGCAGGCATGGTGGCATCGCGCGTGCCCGGCACGTTGCGCGCGCCGGGACAGCCATCGGTCCTCCATGCCTACACGGCCGGCGTTGGCTTCAATGCCTTCGAACTCGATGTATTCGGCCGCGTGCGCAGCCTCAAGCATGAGGCGCTGGAACAATACCTGGCGGTGCAGGAAGTGCGCCGCAGCGCGCAGATCAGCCTGGTGGCGGAAGTCGCGAGTGCCTACCTGACGCTGCAGGCCGACAAGGAACTGCTGAAGATCTCGCAGGAGACGTTCGACGTGCAGCAGTCCGCCGTGCAGATGGTCGAGCGCAGCAAGCGTGCCGGCGGCATGGCGCAGATCGACATGCACCGCGCGCAGACGCAGCTCGAAACGGCGCGCGTGGGCGTGGAGCAGTACACACGCCAGGTCGCACAGGACGAGAACGCACTGGCGGTGCTGGTGGGCACGCAATTGCCGGAAGACCTGCCGCCGCCACAGCCGTTCGAGAACACCTCATTCGTCGCCGAGCTGCCGGCCGGCCTGCCGTCGGCGCTGCTTGAGCAAAGGCCCGACATCATGGCCGCCGAGCACCAGCTCAAAGCCGCCAATGCCGACATCGGCGCGGCCCGTGCGGCGTTCTTCCCGAGCATCTCGCTGACGGCGGCGATCGGCGTGGCCAGCGCCGCACTGTCCGGACTGTTCTCGGGCGGCATGGCATGGGCGTTCGCTCCGTCGATCACCATGCCGATCTTCAACGGCGGTGCCAACCAGGCCAGGCTCGATGCGTCCAGGGTGCAAAAGGACATCAACGTCGCCGCATATGAAAAGACGATCCAGCAGGCCTTCCGCGAAGTCGCCGACGGACTCGCCGCGCGCGGGACGTACGATCGCGAAGCCGCGGCGCAGGAAACGCTCGCGCGCGAGATCGGCGAGACGCGGCGCTTGTCGGAAATGCGGTTCCGCAATGGCGTGGATGACTACTTCCCGGTCTTCGACGCGCAGCGCCAGCTTTATTCGGCGCAGCAGTCGCTGGTCACCATCCGGCTTGCGCGGCTGACCAGCCGCGTCGATCTCTACAAGGCACTGGGTGGAGGCTGGTCACAGCGTACGGCAACGGCGGATACGTCGGCCCCGCAGTCGGCCCCGCAGTCGGCCCCGCGATCGGCCCCACAATCGGCAACGCCGGTGGCAGCCGGCGTGACTGTCGGGACCGGCACGGCTTCCCGTTAGACAGCGCAGAGACCATGCAAAGCGGGCACCGGCGAAAATCGCCGGTGCCCGCCGTGACAGATCGTCTGTGCCGTTAGCTCACGCCATTTCAATAGCGCGGAGCGGTGGATGACGTACCACCTGAGGTGGCGCCACTGGACGAGCCCGCCCCGGACGACGTGCCCGGCGCCATGCCATAACCTCGCGGACGCCCACCCGAGTTGTCTGTGACCGAGCCCGAGCCCGACACCGTGCCGGAACCCGAACCCGACCCCGAACCGGTCGCCGTGCCGGTCGCGCTGCAACCTGCCAGCGTGCCAAGGGTGGTTGCCACCATCATGCAAACCAGTATCTTCTTGCTCATGCTTACCTCCATCAAAGCCATGGCAACCGGCCGGCAGGCCTGGCTCAACCCGGGCCTGCCCTTCGCGCCGGTCCTGTGTTGGACCAAGGCAACTGCCATACCAGCACAAGCGCCGGCTCCAGATCCCGCATATGTGCTTTGCCTTGCCTCTTGCGGGTCAAGTCATGCTTCCGCACGCAACGTAATAACTGCCTTCGATGTAGAAAATTCATCATGTGCGTGACGCCGTGGCGGCAAAGGCGCGCAGAGGGACGATCTTCCGAACCGGAGGCGCCGGTACATACCTTGCATCGCAAACAAGACCGGTTCGGCGGCAAAGCGGCATCGGTGACGGACCCGTCCGCCAGATGCACTACCATGCCCAGCTTGACCGTGCACCGAGGCACCAGCGAGGCAAACATGAATTCCGCAGACGACGAACGCGCCATCCGTGAACTGGTACAGAACTGGTTCTCCGCCAGCCAGCGCGGCGATACCGACACCGTGTTGAGCCTGATGACAGACGACGTCGTCTTCATGGTTCCCGGACAGGAGCCCTTCGGCAAGCGCGCGTTCGCGCAGGCCTCGGCGGGCATGAAATCCGTGCGGATGGAGGGCAGCTACGACATCCGCGAAGTGCAGGTGATGGGCGACTGGGCCTACCTGCGCAACTTCATCGAACTGACCGTGACCCCGCCCGGTGGCGAGGCGGTGCACCGCTCCGGCTATACGCTCACGCTGTTGCGCCGGGAAGCCGACGGCAACTGGCGGCTTTGCCGCGATGCCAACCTGCTCGCGGGCAGCGCGCCGGCCGCACCGAAGGACACGGAATAGGCCCCCAGGCAGATCCCGCTACAGGGAGGATCTCGCGCCCCTGCCCTGGGCGGCACCGCGCGCAATCCCCACGACGAACTCCCCATCCAGCCCTTCCGCCGCACTGCGTACCCGCACCAGCGGCGGCGCGCTGCCTGCGATCGGATCCTGCGCGTTCACGCGCGTCGGCACCCCGCGCGCGCGGTACGCCGGATGGCTGCCCAGCACCTCGCGATTGAGTGCATCGCTGAAGTAGAGCTGGCTGGTCAGCACCTCGGTGTTCGCCAGCAGCACCTTGAAGTGGATATGCACGGCACGCGGCCGGTACCAGCCGGGATAGATGGTGACAAAGGCCGCTGCACCGTCAGCACCGGTCCGCTGCACGCCGCGCAGGAAGCGCGTGGCATCGCGTGGTCCGTCTTCCCCGCTGTAGCTCCCGTCGGCATCGCAATGCCAGATGCTGACCAGCGCGCCTGGCACCGCGGCACAGCCGCGGTCTGCGTCGACAAGGGTCAGCCGCAGACGCAGCGGCTGGCCGGGACGGCCGTCACGGATGTCGCTGCGCAGCTGCGCATCGCCGAGATAGAAGGGGCCTTCGGTGGCTGCCGGGGTCAGCAGGCAGGCGGCAGGCGCGCTCTGCGCCGCGCTGGCGGTCCGCAGGCCGGCCATGGCCGCAAGGCCGCCAATCTCGCCGAGGAAATGGCGGCGCGTGGTCTTTGCGGGGCGGTCGGGAGGCGATGTGGTCATGTGAGGCTCCCCTCGGGCATGGTCACACCAGTCTATGCGCCCGAACATTCAGACAGAAGCCCCTGTCGTGACCAGACGTCGGGCCTTATGCTCCTGCGGGGCCTGGGCCTTGAGGATCACAAATGCCGAGTGGCCTGGAATTCGTTGCACCATACATTTTATGTAGCTACAATAAATAGCATGCACACGACCTACGATCCTGGCAAGGACGTGGCCAACAAGATCAAGCACGGTGTATCGCTGGCGCTGGCTGTTGCCATCGACTGGTCCGCGGTCTGGTGTGCTCCGGACAACCGCCGGGATTACGGCGAGTTGCGCGAAATCGGCTACGCGGCGATCGATTGCCGCCTCTACTGCGTGGTGTTTACGCAGCGCGGCAACATTGTCCGGGTAATCAGCCTGCGCAAGGCAAACAACCGCGAGATCGAACGCTATGAGCAAGCTACTTCGAAATACCCCTCAGGAAGAGGCAGCGATTGCGCGTGGGATCGCAGCCGACACTGACACCTTCGTCCCCGGCGACGAGCAGTTCGAGCAGATGAAGCCACGGCGCGGCCGCCCGAAGCTGGAGGTACGCAAGGAGCTCGTCAGCGTCCGCTACGACGTCGAGGTCCTGGAAGCTTTCCGCGCCATGGGCGACGGGTGGCAGACACGCATGAACGACGCCCTGCGCGACTGGCTGCGCACGCATCGGCCATAGCCCCCCTCGGATGGCCCTTCTTGGGCGGCCATGGCCGGCGCCACGCAGAATTGACCAATTCGCCCTGGCTGTTATGCCTGTGTTGACACAGATGGCGCCTTGATTTCGGATGGCGGGCTGGCTTGAGGGCTATCTGAAGAACAAAAAAACCGGCACCCCAGAGTGCCGGTTTTTTCATGCCGCTGCGTCATCGCGCAGCACCATCACAGCCGCCCGATCAGTCTTCCAGCTTCGGCAGCGAAGCACTGACCGACGACGTCAGCAGCCCCGCCTTCGCATACGTCTGCAGCTTCTCGCGGGTATCCACGATATCCAGCGTACGCATGGTCAGCTGGCCGATACGGTCCAGCGGGGTGAACATCGACTCGCCCTTTTCCATGGTCAGCCGTTCCGGCTTGTAGGTCAGGTTCGGCGACGTGGTATTGACGATCGAGTAGTCATTGCCGCGACGCAGTTCGATGGTGACTTCGCCGGTGACGGCGCCAGCCACCCAGCGCTGCGCGGTTTCGCGCAGCATGATGGCCTGCGGGTCGAACCAGCGGCCCTGGTACAGCAGGCGGCCCAGGCGGCGGCCGTTGTCGCGGTACTGCTCGATGGTGTCTTCGTTGTGGATGCCGGTGATCAGGCGCTCGTAGGCGATGAACAGCAGCGCCAGGCCCGGGGCTTCGTAGATGCCGCGGCTCTTGGCTTCGATGATGCGGTTCTCGATCTGGTCGCTCATGCCCAGGCCATGGCGGCCGCCGATGCGGTTGGCTTCCATGAACAGGTCGACGGCGTTGGCGAAGGTCTTGCCGTTCAGCGCGACCGGCTGGCCTTCTTCGAAGCGCACGGTGACTTCCTCGCGCTTGACTTCGACGTCGTCGCGCCAGAACTGCACGCCCATGATCGGCTGCACGATGCGGATGCCCGAGTCCAGGTGCTCAAGGTCCTTGGCCTCGTGCGTGGCGCCCAGCATGTTGGAGTCGGTGGAGTACGCCTTCTCGGCCGACATCTTGTAGTCGAAGCCGTTCTGGCGCATGAACTCCGACATCTCGGCGCGGCCGCCCAGTTCGTCGATGAACTGCTGGTCCAGCCACGGCTTGTAGATCTGCAGGCCGGGGTTGGTCAGCAGGCCGTAGCGGTAGAAACGCTCGATGTCGTTGCCCTTGAACGTGCTGCCATCGCCCCAGATATTGACGCCATCTTCCTTCATCGCGGCGACCAGCATGGTGCCGGTGACGGCGCGGCCGATCGGGGTCGTGTTGAAGTAGGTGATGCCGGCGGTCGAAATGTGGAAGGCACCGCACTGCAGTGCGGCAATGCCTTCGGCGACCAGCTGGGTGCGGCAGTCGACCAGGCGGGCTTCCTCGGCGCCGTAGGCCTTGGCGCGGCGCGGAATGTCGTCGTAGTCCGGCTCGTCGGGCTGGCCCAGGTTGGCGGTGTAGGCGTAGGGGATGGCGCCCTTCTGGCGCATCCAGAGAAGCGCCGCGCTGGTGTCCAGGCCGCCAGAGAACGCAATGCCGACGCGCTGGCCGGAGGGAATGTGCTGAAGGATGGTAGTCATCGCCAGTAAATCTATGTGAATTTGTCGGCTCTTTGAGCGGCTTTCGGCCGGGGCCGGAAGCACAGGGACTGCGGCCGGCCGAGTCACGCGCCGCGTCAGGTGCCAAACGCGAATTGTGACACGGCAGCGGGCTGGCGCCAAACCCGGCGTCCTGACAGGCCATGCCGGACCGTTCAAAACCGGCGAACGCGCCCTTAAAAACTCTCGACTGGTTCGGCCCGGGGCCCCTCCCTATACTGCGCCGCATTGTCTTGCGAATGCGGAGTTGTCATGCTTCAACGCGCCCTTGAAGGCGTCCGGGTCCTGGACCTGTCGCGCATCCTGGCCGGCCCCTGGTGCACCCAGAACCTGGCCGACCTCGGCGCCGCGGTGACCAAGGTCGAACACCCCGAGCGCGGCGACGATACGCGCGGCTGGGGGCCGCCCTACCTGCAGGCGGCCGATGGCAGCGACGCGCGGCTGTCCGCCTACTTCATCAGCTGCAACCGCGGCAAGCGCTCGGTGGCGATCGACTACGGCACGCCCGAAGGCGCCGCGCAGGTGCGCGAGCTGGCCCGCCAGGCCGACGTGCTGGTGGAGAACTACAAGGTCGGGACGCTGCGGCGCTACGGGCTGGACTACGACAGCCTCAAGGCGATCAACCCGCGGCTGGTCTACCTGTCGATCACCGGCTTCGGCCAGGACGGCCCGATGGCCGACAAGCCCGGCTACGACTACGTGTTCCAGGGCATGGGCGGGCTGATGAGCTACACCGGCCAGCCCGACGGCAGCCCCGGTGCCGCCCCGCTGCGCACTGGGGTGGCGGTGGTGGACCTGAGCACCGGCATGTACGCGACCTCGGCCGTGCTGGCGGCGCTGTACCAGCGCCAGGCCACCGGGGTCGGCCAGCACCTGGACATCGCGCTGCTCGACGTGGCCGTGGCGCTCAACGCCAACCAGGGCGCCAACTACCTGGTGTCCGGCGAGAACCCGCAGCGCACGGGCAATGCGCATCCCAACTGCGCGCCATACGAAGTGTTCCGCTGCGCGGACGGCTACCTGATTCTCGCCATCGGCAACGACGGCCAGTTCGCGCGCTTCTGCACGGTCGCCGGCTTGCCCGGGCTTGCGCGGGACGCGCGCTACGCCACCAATTCCGCACGCATCGAACACCTGCCGCAACTGCGCGCCTTGCTGACGGAGATCTTCCCGACACGCACGCGCGCCGCATGGACCGGGGCGTTCGATGCCGCCGGCGTGCCGTGGGGCCCGATCCACACCATGGAAGAGGTCTTCGCGCATCCGCAGGTGCGGCACCGCGGGCTGCAGCAGGTCGCCCGGCACCCCGTGATGGGCGACCTGCCGATGGTGCGCAACCCGATGCTGGCCGGCCAGACCGGACCGCTGCAGCCGCCGCCCCTGCTGGGCGAGCACACCGCGGCGGCCTGACGCCGCCGGGCCATACAGAACCGATA
Organism: Cupriavidus yeoncheonensis; assembly: GCF_905397275.1. GTDB lineage: Bacteria > Pseudomonadota > Gammaproteobacteria > Burkholderiales > Burkholderiaceae > Cupriavidus > Cupriavidus yeoncheonensis. The sequence goes on from NZ_CAJPUY010000011.1 coordinate 22,131, forward strand.
CCCCTGACACGGAGACACCCGATGAAACCCACCCTTACCGCCGTCGCCCTGCTGGCCGGCCTTGGCCTGGCAAGCACCGCGCAGGCTGCCTGGCCCGACCGCCCGATCAAGCTGATCGTGCCCTACGCGGCCGGCGGGACCACCGACATCATTGCGCGCATCGTCGGCACGCGGCTGGGCCCGGTGATCGGCCAGCCCGTAGTCGTGGAAAACCGCCCCGGCGCCGGCGGCGCGGTGGGCAGTGCCTATGCGGCCAAGCAGCCGGCCGATGGCTACACGCTGGTGATGGAGGTGGAAAGCTCGCACGCGGTGAACCCGAACGTGTACCTGAAGACCGCCTATGACCCGGTGAAGGACTTCGCCCCGGTCAGCAACCTGGCCGACGTGCCCAACGTGCTGGTCGTGAACCCGGCCTTTCCGGCCACCGACCTGGCGGCCTTCATCAGGCTGCTGAAGGCCAACCCGGGCAAGTATTCGTTCGGCTCGTCCGGCAACGGCGGCCTGAGCCACATGAACGGTGAGCTGTTCATGAACGAAACCGGCACGCGCATGCTGCACGTGCCCTACAAGGGCCTGGGCCCGGCGCTCAACGACGCGGTGGCGGGCCAGATCCAGGTCGTCTTCGACAATATCCCGTCCTCGTCGGGACTGATCCAGGGCGGCAAGCTCAAGCCGCTGGCCGTGGCGGCAACGCAGCGGCTGAAGGTGCTGCCGAACGTGCCGACCTATGCCGAAGCCGGCCTGGGCGCCATGAACAATCCGTCGTGGTTCGGCCTGGGCGCCCCTGCCGGCACGCCGGCACCGATCCTCGACAAGCTCAACGACGCCGTGCGCCAGGTGCTGGCCGAGCCGGAGGTGATCGCCGCCATCGAGAAGCAGGGCGCGATTCCGGCATGGACCTCGCGCAAGGCCTTCGCCGACCTGATCCGTTCGCAGAACGCGCATTGGAAGAAGGTGGTCGAGGACATCCACTTCACCAAGCTGCAATAAGGAACGCGCCATCATGAGCGAACACGCATCCCCCGCATCCCCCGCATCCAATAGGCACGCCGGCGTCGAGATCGACGAGCGCGGCGTGGCCACGCTGACCATCCGTGAAGCGGGCTCGCTGAATATCCTCGGCACGCCGGTGATCGCGGACCTGACCCGTGCGATCGGTGCGCTGGCCGCCAGCGACGCCGTGCGCGTGCTGGTGGTGCGCGGCGCGGGCGAAAAGGGCTTTATCGGCGGTGCCGACATCAAGGAGATGGCGGCGCTGACACGCGCAAGCGCCGAGGCCTTCATCAGCGGCCTGCGAGGCCTGTGCGACGCGCTGCGGCACTTCCCGGCACCGGTGATAGCGCGCATGCCGGGCTGGTGCCTGGGCGGCGGGCTGGAGCTGGCGCTGGCCTGCGATCTGCGCATTGCCGCGGACAATGCCCAGCTCGGCATGCCCGAGGTCAAGGTCGGCATTCCGTCCGTGATCCACGCCGCGCTGATGCCGCGGCTGGTCGGCAACGCACGCGCCGCGTGGATGCTGCTGACGGGCGAACTGTGCGGTGCGGAAGAAGCGCTGTCGTGGGGGCTGGTGAACCGCGTGGTGCCGCTGGCCGGACTGGATGCGGAAGTCGAACGCGTCGCGGCGCTGTTCGCGGGCTTCGGCCCGCAGGTCGTGCGCCAACAGAAGCGCCTGCTGCGCGAATGGGAAGAAGCGCCGCTCGACGTATCGATCGACAACAGCGTGGCGGAGTTTGGCCGCGCGTTCGATACGGGCGAGCCGCAACATCACATGGCGACGTTCCTCAACCGCAAGCGGTAAAGCGCAGCAGCGTGGTCACTACGGAGCGGTCGCATTACGGAGCGGTCGCCGCGACCGCTCCGCCTTCGCGCGTCGCCGCCACGCGCGGATCGTTCAGCAGGAACTGCACGAATGCGGCGGCAAACCCGGGCAGCTTGCCATCGGCGCGCACGATCAGGTTCAGTTCGCGCAGCGCCCAGGGCTCGGCCAGCCGCACCCCCACCACGCGCGCTTCGCGCAACGCCGCCGCCGCGACACTGCGCGGCACCAGCGCCACCCCGACGCCCGCCTCCGCCAGCGACAGCACCGCGTCGAAGCTGTGCGCGTGCAGGCGCACGTTGGGGCTCTTGCCCGCGCGCTGCGCCATGTCGCGCAGGAACAGGAAGTTGCTGCTGGTGCGGCTCATGCAGACGAAATCGAACGCCAGCGACGCACCGAAACGCACCTCCGCCTCGCGCGCCAGCGGATGGTCTGCCGCCACGGCGAGGATCAGCTCATCGACGGCATAGCGGACCGAGCGCACGCCGGTCGTATCGAAGTCCCCGGCAAGAATCCCGATGTCCGCTTCGTGCGCCGCCACCGCCGTCAGGATGGCCTGGCTCGCGCGCTCCTCAAGGTCGATATTCACGTCCGGGTTCGCCGCCAGGAAGCGGCTCACGCTCGGGATGATGAATCCGTTGAGCGAACTGCTGTTGGCCAGCAGGCGGATGTGTCCCTTGAGGCCGGCGGAAAAACGCCCGACCTCGCCATGCATGCGTTCCACGCCCAGCAGCAGTTCGCGCACATGCACCAGCAGCGTCTCGCCCGCCGGCGTCAGCTCCATGCCGCGCGCATTGCGCACGAACAGCGGCGTGCCCATCGCGTGCTCCAGGTTCTTCAGCCGGTAACTCGCCGCCGAAGCCGTGATGTGCGTGGCCGACGCGCCGCCGGACAGGCTTTGTGCATCCGCAATAGCCTGGAACAGGCGCAGGTCGGTGAGTTCGTAACGCAATGCAACCCCATTTGTCTGTCGGTGCCCGCCGTGCCAGATTGGAGATAGCCGGGCGCGGCCATTCTATGCCATGGCATCGGCCGCAGTCGGCCCCGCCGGGCCCTGGCAAAGCGATGTGGACGTCGTCCATTTTCTTTGCTAAGGTATTGTGGACGGCGTACACAAACGCAGTGCTGCCGATCATGACCGGTGCCGCGGGCCCGGGTCCAGACTGATTCCCAAGGCTGTCCGCCAGGACCGCCAAACCAGGAGATGTCCATGCTAGTCCAGCCTTATCTGTTCTTCGAAGGCCGTTGCGAGGAAGCACTCGAGTTCTACAAGAAGACGATCGGCGCCAAGCCCGGCATGCTGATGCGGTTCAAGGACAACCCAGAAAAGGACAAGGCAGCCGCCAGCGAAGGCTGCGCTCCCACGCCCGATATGGATGAGAAGGTGATGCACGCCGAGTTCACGGTCGGCGACAGCCTGATCATGGTGTCCGACGGCCGCTGCTCGGGCAAGCCACAGTTCCAGGGTGTCGCGCTGTCGATCTCCTATGAAGATGTGTCCGCGCTGGAAAAAGCCTTCAACGGCCTGACCGAAGGCGGACAGGTGATGATGCCGCTCTCCCAGACCTTCTTCGCCGAGAAATTCGGCATGGTGACGGACCGCTTCGGCGTGCTGTGGATGCTGATCAAGCCCGCGCCGCACCAGTAAGGGCATTAACCGGCTGACTGTTCCGGCAGGACCCGGGCGCCGCGCCTCGCTTACAATGCGCGGCTCGGCGCCCTTGCCGGAGATGAAGCCGGAGACACACGCCATGGATGACCGCCTCATAGAACTTGAAATCAAGCTCGCCTTCCAGGAAGACCTGCTCGAAACGCTGAACCTGACCGTCGCGCGCCAGCAGCAACAGCTCGACCTGCTCCAGGAGCAGTTCCGCGCGCTTTACCAGCAGGTGCACAGCGCCCCGTCGACCGCTGCCGAGTCCAACCCGCAGCACGAGATTCCCCCGCACTATTGAAGCCGATGCCGTACACGGCGGCGGCGTTGCCCATGCGCCGGAACGTTGCGGTGCCGATCCGTGTCTGACAGGCACCTACGCAGACAACGTTGCGCCAATGCGCGCACCCATCGCCACATGCGCCTTCATCGACGCCCTCTTCGACGCCTAATGCTCGCCGCGGCGGCCCTTGCCGTGGCCACCGCCACCGCCGCCCACGCCGGCTACAACATCTGGACCGGCGAATACACCTTCACAAAGCAGGAACTGCAGCAGGCCGTCGACAAGCGCTTCCCGGCCACGCTGCGCTACGCGCAGGTGGTCAGCGTGCAGCTCACCCACCCGCGCCTGGTGCTTGACGACGCCAACAACCGCATCACCACGCAGATGGATGCCCAGCTCACCAATGGGCTGGCCGCAGCGCCGCCCGTCAACGGCACGCTCTCGCTGAACAGTGGCCTGCGCTACGACAAGACCCAGCGCGCCGTGCTGCTGGACAACCCCACGGTGCAGGACGTGCAGGTGCAGGGCATGGCGCTGTACAGGGAGCAGCTCAATGCCATTGGCGCGGTGGTCGCCCAGCAGCTGCTGAAGGATTACCCCATCTATACGTTCAAGCCCGACGAATTGCGTTTCGGCGGCAAGGAAGTCGAGCCCGGCGCGATCAAGGTGGACCCCGAGGGCATCCGCGTCGAGGTGAAGGATCGATAGCGCGTCACGCCGGTAGCTTCGAGCACAAGACAGCCACCGGCGCCCTGCCCGGCAAGCTGCTGCGAGGCAAGCCCGCGGCCTGAGCCACGACGGTCAGTGTTCCGGCCTGCGCCGGAACACCACCGCCAGCCCCGCCAGGATGGCACCCATCCCGGCGAGCGCCATCGGCGCCAGCCGGTTGCCCAGCAGCAGATAGTCGAACACGGCCGTGCCCGCCGGCACGAGGTAGAACAGGCTCGTCACGTTGACGAGGTTGCCGGCCCGGATCAAGCGGTAGAACAGCAGCGTCGCGGCCACGGAAATCACCAGCGCCAGCCACAGCAGCGGCACGAAGAACGCCAGCGTGGCGTCGAACGCGAACGGCTGGAACGTCAGGCACAGCAGGCAGGCCACGGTACTCACGCCATATTGCAACGGCAGGACCTGCGCGGGGGTGCCGGCAAGGCGCTTCTGCAGGATCGCGCCCGCCGTCACGCTCATCAGCGAGGCCAGCGCGAACAGCACGCCGGCCGGCGACAGCCGCGCCATCAGCAGGCTGTCTGCCACCACCATCGCCAGGCCCGCAAGCGCGAGTGCCAGTCCGGCGATCCGCGCCGCGCCAAAGCGCCGTTCCGTCAGCAGCAGCGTGAGCATCGGTTGCGCGCCGAGGATGGTGGCCAGCACGCCCGGCGTCAGGCCGCGCTCCAGCGCCAGGAAATAGCCGATGGAATAGCCGGCGATCATCAGCAAGCCCGCGAGCGCGCACAGCCAGCGTTCGCCGCGCGGCGGCAGCAGGGGCCCGCGGGCGAGCGCGATGGCGACGAGCACGGCAAGCGCCAGCGCGAAGCGCAGCGTCAGCAGCGCGAACGGCGTGGCATGGTCGAGCGCCCAGCGGGCGAAGATGGCGCCGCTGCTCCACAGCAGCACGAAAAGGGGCGTGGCGCCCAGCGAGGCCAGCGAGCGCTGGCCGGAAGCGGCACCGGTCTGTGCCGCCAGGTTGTTGTCAATGCGCATGGTGTTGCACCTGTCGAATGCATGGCAGGCTCCGGCACGCGCGCGTGCCATCGGCGCGATGGCGCGCCAACGGTGGCAGATACCGGAGACGTCAGGAGGTGCTGCGGGTAGAACCCGTCAGCCGAGCAATGCCGGCGGCGGAGGCGCGCCGGCGGTCGCCGGGGGTGGCGATGCGACAGGAGGCGGGGAAGCGACCGAGATCACCGCAGCCAGGCCGCGTGCGCGCGCGCCGGCCGCAAGGGCAGACGGGGCGTGGCGATGGCGGGCTGCGTTCATGGGATCGGAAGCGTGGAAAACAGAAAATGCAATGAGACGATGCTAGCGGCCGCAGGCGCGCCGGTCAATCACCCGGCCGCCGCGAGTTGCGCCGTCAGTTCGGACAACGCCTGCGCGCATGGCGCTTCGACCTTGAGGGCAAGCATCGGATCGGCACGCGTCACGCCAAGATTGACCGCGGCCACCGGCTTGTCCATCTGGCCGGCCCAGACGCAGAAGCGATAGCCCGAATACACCGTCAGCGACGAGCCGACCACGAGCACCGCGTCCGACTGCGCCAATGCCGCGCGCGCGTCATCCACGCGATCGCGCGGGACAGATTCACCGAAGAAGACCACGTCGGGCTTGAGCAGGCCGTCGCAGCGCTCGCACGACGGCACGCGGAAATGCGCGAACAGCGGCGATTCGAAATGGGCATCGCCGTCGGCGGCGGGCTCGGCCATCACATCGCGCAACGCGCCGTTCTGCTCGGCCAGCCACCGCTGCACGTTGGCGCGGTCATGGCGCGTGCCGCAGGACAGGCAGATCGCGCTGCCAATGCTGCCGTGCAGTTCGATCACGTCCTCGCTGCCGGCGCGCTGGTGCAGGCCGTCCACGTTCTGCGTGACCAGACGCGTCACGTGCCCTTGGCCGGCAAGCGCCACCAGCGCGTGATGGCCGGCATTGGGCTGTGCGCCGGCCGCCACGGGCCAGCCGATCATGCTGCGCGCCCAGTAGCGCTGGCGCGCCGCGTGCGAGCCCAGGAAGGCCTGCAGCGTGATCGGCTGCGAACGCTGCCACTGTCCGTTCGCGTCGCGGTAGCCCGGAATGCCCGAGTCGGTGCTGATGCCCGCGCCGGTCAGCACGAACAGGCGCGGATGCTGCCGCACGAAGTCGCCGAGCGCGCTCAAGTGGGCGAATCCTCCGTGGACTGGCGGGCCGCCTGGCGCGATTCCCACGCCTTCAGCTCGTCGCGATACCGCTCCAGTTCCTGGTAGTAGTAATCGAAGATGCAGGGGTCGCAGCCGGAGCCGCAGCATTCGTCGTCGCCGGGCCGCTCGGGCGGCAAGGGACGGGGGTCGTCTTGATCGGGATGGTCGGGCACGGAACAGCTCGAAGTCGCAAGGCCGGCAACGCCGGCGTTGCCGACAGTATATGCCCGGGCTGGAAAGCGAGCCGGAGTGATGCCAGAGTGATGCCAGAGTGATGCCAGAGTGATGCCAGAGTGATGCCAGAGTAATGCCTGCGCCACAGCCGGCTAGTGATTCAGCAAGCCGTTCCCCACGGGGATGACCAGCCTGTCGCTGCCCAGGCATGCGATATCGTCGCCCGCCAGCCAGCGCGACACGACGTCCGTCAGTTTGCAGCCGATGCGCGCAAGTTCGGCCGCGTCGGCCATGTAGACCGCATCGATCACGTCCTGGTCGAACTGCAGCGCCGCGCCGTGACGCGGGCGGCCACCCGAACCTGGCGGCTCCGCCTGCCAGTTCACCTCCACCTGGCTGCCGCAGCCGGCGCTGTACTGCGCCGACATGGGAAAGAGGCGACAGGTATGCTCGCGCGCCCAATCGACGAGTGCAGTCATGGCGGTTCCCCTCCTTCGGGCGCCGGCATGCCGGCTGGCCGCTCAGCGGCTCAACACATGGTAGAGCCAGTCGTGCGCGCGCCTGGGAATCCCCAGGCCCCGGGCGTCCAGTGGCTGCCCGCTCACTCGCAATTCGCCCCCGTGAAGGGCGTCCACCGCCGTCTGGGCGTCCGGATAGCGTCCGACGACGCCATTGCCCAACATCAGCATCCAGTCTCTTTCCCGAGGAATCAGGGTCAGTTGTCCCGCGGCGGTCTGGTAAAAGAAATAACCGTGCATTCGGTCCCCAGAGCCTTGCCCGTTCCATAGATGGTAGCCGTTCCGCTCGCGCGGCGCCTGGCATGTTGTGGTGCGGCGCGGCGATCTGAACGCTTCCGCGGGCCATGATGAATTGTTTCGACGGTGGGTTCGGGTCCGCGGGCTTTGCGCCAAGATATCCCCAAGCATGGCTGGCCCGTCACTGGGATGTCTCTCCGGCCGGGCGACCCGAGCCGTACCTCCCGGCGTCTGCGGACCTGTCCCATGAACGTTGCGACTCGATCCCTGTTGGCTGCGCTGCCTGCTGCCGCACTGTTGCTGGTGCTGGGCAGTGCGCGTGCAGCCGAAGCCACGGATCAGCCAACGCCGGCACCCGGCCCGCCGCCTGCCACCACGCCGGCGTCACCGCCCGCGGTGCCACCTCCCGGCCTGGGCCGCCCCCGCATCTGCCTGGTGCTGTCGGGCGGCGGTGCGCGTGGCGCGGCGCATATCGGCGTGCTCAAGGTGCTGGAAGAGATGCGCGTGCCGGTGGACTGCATCGCCGGTACCAGCATGGGCTCTCTCGTCGGCGGCGCCTATGCCAGCGGCATGGCGCCGGGCGATATGGAAACGCTCGTGGCCGGTCTGTCGACCGCGAAGATCTTCAAGGAGCGCCCGCCGCGCCAGGACCTGACGGTGCGCCGCAAGCTCGACGACTACACCAACCTGTTCACGCCCGAGATCGGCATCAAGGACGGCAAGATCCAGCTGCCCAAGGGCGCAGTATCGGGCGTGCAGCTCGAGACGGTGCTGCGGCAACTGGCCAAGGTGCCGGGCTACCGTGACTTCGACCGCCTGCCGATACCCTACCGCGCCGTGGCCACCGACCTGGTCGCGGGCACGCCGGTCGTGTTCAGCAAGGGCGAACTCGCCCAGGTGATGCGCGCCAGCATGTCCGTGCCCGGTGCCGTGGCGCCGGCCGAGTACGAGGGGCACTTGCTGGTGGACGGCGGCCTGACGGACAACATGCCGGTGGACGTGGCGCGCACGATGGGCGCCGACATCGTGATTGCCGTCAACCTGGGCACGCCGCTGATGCGGCGCGACGAGCTGAACTCGATCCTCGGCGTCACGGGGCAGATGCTCAACATCCTGACCGAGCAGAATGTGCGCAGCTCGCTGGCCCTGCTCAAGCCCACCGACGTGCTGATCCTGCCCGAGCTGGGTGATTTCTCGGCCAGCGATTTCGACCACCTGACCAACACCATTCCCATCGGCGAAGCCGCCGCGCGCAAGGTGGCCGACCGCCTCGCGCCGCTGGCGCTGCCCCCTGAGCAGTATGCAGCGCTGCGCACGCGCCAGCAGGCCCTGGAGCCGCCGGACCTGCGGCCGGTCGATGAAATCCGCTTTGCGCCGCTGGAGCGGGTCAATCCCGCCTATGCCGCATCGGTGATGGAAACCAAGCCCGGACAACCGATCGACCAGGCACAGCTCGACCTCGACATGCGCCGCCTGTTCGGCACCGGCGACTTCGAACATGTGAACTACGGCTTCCTGGAAGAGCCTGGCAGGCACATCATGGCCGTCGATGCCGTCGAAAAGACCTACGGCCCGAACTACCTGCGCTTCGGCCTGGGACTGAACACGGACTTCCGCGGCGATGCGTTCTTCAACCTGGTCGCCAGCCACCGGCGCCCCTGGATCAATTCGCTCGGCGCCGAATGGCGCAATGACTTGCAGGTCGGCCAGACCAGCGCGCTGCACAGCGAGTTCTACCAGCCGCTGAACACGCGCCAGTACTTCTTCGTGGCACCGCGCATCGACCTGGAGCGCCGTCCCGTCAACATCTTCCAGGGCACTACCCGGATTGCCCAATACGACGTGCGCAGCTACAGCGCTTCGCTGGACTTCGGCAGCCAGTTCACCAAATACGGCGAAGCCCGTATCGGCGTGCAGGCCGGTACCTTGGACGCCTCGCTCAGTACAGGCCCCGCGCAGCTGTCACCGGGGAACGGCCATATCCGGACGGGGGCCATTACCGGGCGCATCTTCCTGGACCAGCTTGACAGCACTTCCTTCCCGCGCAGCGGCTACGCGGGCTGGCTCAAGCTCTATGCGTCCCAGCCGGGACTGGGCGCCAACGACGCCTACGTCAAGGGTACGATCGACGGCACCTACGCCTTCTCGTTCGGCAACAGCACGTTCAATCTGGGCTTCAAGGCGGGCAGCAAGATCGGCGACAACCCGCTGCCGCGCTATGACCTGTTCCAGTGGGGCGGCTTCCTGCAGCAGTCCGGCTACACCACCGGCCAGCTGCTCGGCGGCAACCTGCAGTTCGCGCGCATCGTCTACTACAACAAGCTGGTGCGGCAGAGCCTGCTGGAAGGTGTCTATGCCGGCATGTCGCTGGAAGCCGGCCGCGTCGGCGAGCCGCTGGTGCCGGGCAGTCCCACGGGCATCCTGAAGTCAGGCTCGATCTTCCTTGCGCTCGACAGCCCGGTCGGCCCCCTCTATCTCGCGTACGGCCGTGCGACGGCAGGCGTCTACAGCTTCTATCTGTTCCTCGGCAAGCCTTATTGAGCCGACGGCAAAGCGCGTCGCATTGTCGCTCAGGGATGCCCCACTAAAGTTGTATGTAATGTCTTAATACATAAACTATAATGTTCCTGTCGTTGAGACCCCCATCTTGACTGACGCCCCTTCCCCATCGCCGCCGCAAGCGGCGATTTTTTTGCTCATCACCGGTCTGCGGGGCGAAGGTGGGGATCTCGGAACGGAACATCGCTGGCAGCGCGCATCGGGGCTTCCTTGTCTTCCCCCGCTGCGCCGCGGCACTGTGATCTATGCTGGTTGCATCAGATGACCTGCCGGAGTCCGAGATGGCAAATCTGCGCTGGCTGGCAACTCTGCTCATGCCTCTGGCAATCGCGGTGACCGGGTGCAGCAATGGCGACAGTAGTGGCGGCGGCAATACCAATGCGCTCGCGCCTCCAGCCGGCCTGGTCGAGCGCGACGAATCGCCGATCTACGCTGTAGGCGTTCCGGTGGTCCCGGAAACGGCGAGCAACAGCGGGGGCGCCATCACCCAATGCACGGTGTCTCCGCCACTTCCTCCGGGCCTGAGCCTCGATCCGCAGAACTGTACGATCAGCGGCACGCCTGCCGGCAGCAGCCATGCCACGGTCTACACGGTCACCGCGAGCAACGCCGCGGGCAGCACCACCACCCGGGTCGAAATCGAGATCAAGGACGCTCCCATCGCGCCGGACGGCCTGGACTACCTGGACCGGTCGGTCATTTACCCGACCAATGCCCCGATCACGCCCAACACGCCGATCAGTACGGGGGGCGAGATCACGCAATACAGCGTGTCACCGGCACTGCCGGCGGGCCTTGCCATTGACCCGCAGACCGGCACCATTACCGGCATCCCCACGACAGTGACCGCAGCGGCGGTCTATACGGTGACGGGCGCCAACAGCGTGGACAGTGTCGAGGCCCTGCTGACCATCGAAGTGGTTGCGGTAGCCGTGCCGCCGGCCGGCCTCGTCTATGCGGATCCGCTGCCCGAATACATTGTCGGCGTGCCGATCACGTACAACGAGCCCGTGTACTCCGGTGGCGAGGCCACCCAGTTTTCGGTATCCCCCGCCTTGCCGGCAGGATTGAGCCTCAACACGCAGACCGGGGTCATCAGCGGCACGCCGACTGTCGAGCAGGCCCAGACGACGTTCTTCGTTACCGCCAGCAATAGTGCCGGCAGCGTCACCACGCAGTTCACCATCACGGTGGCCGCGCCCCAGGTCGGTGAGTGGCTGCCCGCCGATGCCATGAATCAGGGGCGCGCCCGGCATACGGCCACGCGATTGCCCGACGGGCGAGTCCTGGTGGCGGGTGGAAACAGGAAGCAGGCGCTGTCCTCTTCCGAGTTGTTCGACCCGTCCACAAACGGCTGGACACGGACCGACAGCCTTGCGCGGAGCCGGCAAGCGCACTCCGCCACGCTTCTGCCCGACGGGCGGGTCCTGGTGGCGGGGGGATTCGGCACTGGTGGAGGTAACGCACTCAATTCGGCCGAACTCTACGACCCGGCCACCGGTAGATGGTCGCAGACCGGCAGCATGGGCCAGCAGCGCGATAGTCATACCGCCACGCTGTTGCGCGATGGCCGTGTGCTGGTGGCAGGCGGCGAGGGTCAGGGCAGCAGTCAAGGAGGACTGGCTTCCGCCGAACTCTACGACCCGGCCACAGGCACCTGGACGCAGACCGGCAGTCTCGCCCAGGCACGCGAGCAACACACGGCGACGCTGTTGCCCGACGGCAGGGTCCTGATAGCCGGCGGCGAGGCACCCGGTGGCGTCGCGCCGGCTTCGGCTGAACTGTACGATCCTGCGACGGGAACCTGGTCCCCAACCGGCAGCATGAACCAGGCCCGCGATGCCTACGCCGCCGCGCAGCTCAGCGACGGCAGGGTGCTCGCAGTCGGGGGATTCGATGGCACCCGAGCGCTCGCAACCGCTGAACTCTACGATCCGGCGACGGGTACGTGGTCAACGACAGGCGGCTTGCGACAGGCACGCGACTTCCATACCGCCACGCTCATGGCCAGCGGCCGAGTGCTGGTGGCTGGCGGTATCGAATCCAGCGACCTGTTCGCCAGCGAAGTGTACGACCCCACGACTGGAAGCTGGTCCCAGGTCGGCAGTCTCGAGCAAATGCGCGAGCGGCACACGGCAACGTTGCTGGCGGACGGCAGGGTTCTCGTCGCGGGTGGAACCGGACGCGGGATATTGTCCTACACCGAATTGTTTCACTAGCTTGGGGGCACCAAGGTCCGCAGGGTGGCCCGGCCATGCGAGGCCGTTCTCCTAGGATTTGTCGTTGGTGTAACTCTCTCGCGGAGGATAAACGCCGGCAAGGCGGGCGATCAGGATTGCGACGAACAAGCTGCCGGTGATCTGTTCCACCATGCACATGCCGCGTGCCGGGCGCGTGAGTGGCGTGATGTCGCCGAAGCCTGTGCTCGTGAGGACGGTGATGCTGAAGTAAAGCGCGTCGGCATAAACGAGCCGGCCCGGTTGCCCGACGATCAGGTACGACTGCGGATAAAAGAATCCGATACTCGCGTAGACGTACGCCCAGAGGACACCGATCAACAGATATGCCGCGGCGGCGCCAAACAGCTTGTCCGGCGTCATGATCCTGGGCTGGAACACGTAGCGGAGGAGATACGCGACAGTGATGAAGTAGAGCACAGCGCTGAATAGCCAGGACACAGCGAGGCTGCTGTCGTCATCGTGCCACAGGCCGAGGTACTGGAACCACATGGCCGGAATGGCAAGCAACAGCACGATCACGAACGACAGGGTCGTGCGGCCGACTGCCGCGACGGTCGCCAGCAGGAGGAACATATTGACGACGTTCAGGACGAGGCGGCCACTGTCGCTCGGCGGCACAAACGACACCGCGCCGATGAGCGTGAGCAACACCACAAAGAGCCAGAAACAGCGCTGGTAGAAAATGCGGGACAGCGCTTCGCGCGTGGTGCGGATGGCCATGCTGATATCGTCCCCGCTTTCACCGCACGCGCGAGGCAAGGCGCGAAGCCAGCCGCTCGGCCAGCGCGCGGTCAATGACCTCGAACGAACGGCTCGCCCGCTCGTAGGCGTACATGTCGCCGGTCGCTATGTCGAACCACCAGCCGCTCAATACCAGCGCCCCGGCCATGACTTGCTGGCGCACGATCGGGTAAGTCATCAGATGCTCGATCTGCACCAGGACATTGAGTTGCGACAGTTGGTCGTGCGGCTTCAGGCTGTCATCGAGCGGACCTTCATGTTCGAGGCGAAACGCCGCGTTGCTGGCGTGATAGAGCCATTTATCGAGATTCGGTGCTTTCAGCTTCGGGTTGCGTGAATAGACAGCTTTCATGGCGCCGCATTCGGAATGCCCGCACACGACAATATTCGCGACTTTCAGCACCAACACCGCGTACTCGATTGCGCTTGCCTCGCAGAGGTCGCCGGTCGAGACCCCTTCCGCAGTTGCCGGCGGTATCAGATTGCCGACGTTGCGCATCGTAAAGAGATCGCCGGGATGAGTCGATGCGAGCAGGTCCGGAACAACCCGGCTGTCCGAGCACGTGATGAAGAGTGCGTCAGGCGTTTGCGCGAGCGCGAGCTTGCTGAACTGTTCTGCGTACCGCGGTAGCATCTTCTCGCGAAATTCGACAATGCCCATGATGAGTTTGCGCATGGCGTGCTTCCGACAGTCCTGAAAGTTGTACCGGCACATGCTCGCTACGGGCCTGAGGCGGCGAGTCCCGAGGTATTCGCGCACACCGGATGTCATGAGGTCGGTGCGGAAACAGACACAGGCCAGGACGGACTATCGTCGTATTGTCGAGGAGAGGTCTGAAGGCGATCGCTGATCATCGGCCCGCTTCTCTATCGATTCGGTCGTTGTCGACCGAGGGCTGACTCACTGAGAGTGGCCGGTCAGCTCCGGCTGCCCAGCTGAGATGCGGCGGTCTCTGACCGACCCAAAGCGGCCCTCTGGAATGTGTGAAAGGAGACGTTCAAGAAGCAAAGCTCGCCAGATACTGCTTGCTCGTCAAGCATAGTTAGGGGACGACGTGATCATCTCAAGCCGAATTGCCGAGAGTGAAGGTGTGGCTATACCGATAGGCATGTTTGCCGTCACCTATAAAAAACATCTGCCATCGATAATGGTCGCGATTGGAGCCTGTGGCGGCTTCGCGGCTCAACTTGCCGTTTGGCGTACCCTGATTCAGCCGTTTAACCGCAATCCGGGTGACTTCCTGGTTCACGCACAAACCAAATCAAACGAGTCGTTCATTCTTGGCGAATCAATCAACCACTTTCTCTTCGTCACTCGTCCGGATCGTCTGTCATTCCTTAGTACTGCGGCGGGGGGGCTTCAGGACAATCATGAACTCCCCAACATTAGCGAACTGGCCGCTCACGTGATGCAAACCATGGGGAGAGAAACGTTTGGTATCCCGCGATACCCTGGCCCCGGTCAGTATATGGAAGAACCGCGTGCAGCTTTGAACAGGACCTTTGGCATTGTTGCTTCCTACTTTCTGAAGGATGGCCACCCTCCCAAGAACTGGCCTGCGTTGTTGGGCTTAATCGCTCGGCGCATCATTGATACGCATAAGCACGTTCTACCGCCCGCTAGTGCCGTCAAGATGTTGCTGGAGTCGGCGGTTCCCATGTCAAAAATCGACCGAGGCCGTGTGGAAACGTCTCCCGAATCGCATCAATGCGCGTGCCCTCCGGGGCGGGGCTTGCCTTATCGAATTTTTGCCCAACCTGGTCGTCGGACGATGTCGGAACGGGTGCGAACAACGTTAGTGGGCCCCTGAGGGTGATCTTCGGCCCATTTCTTGAGCGCAAATGGGCGCTTACGCACCCACCAGGCGCATGGCCTTCATTGTTTTCGAGAACCCGAGAATTCGAAGGACGCGCTTCAGGTTGTACGCCAGAACATGAAGGCTCATTTCCGTACCTACATTCGGTAGCGTGCGCGTCAGGAAGTGCGTGTAGCCCATCCAATGTTTGAAGGTTCCGAAGACATGCTCGACGGTTCGCCTGCGAACCGTCATTGCATCCGGCGTCTTGTCGAGCCGGCGCTGGACAGCCTCCAGCACTTCCTCATGCTCCCATCTGGAGATGCGCCGGTACGGACTAGGCGTGCATTGAGACCGCATGGTGCACTGAGGACAAGCACTACTCCAATAGCGGCGTAGCTGTAGTCCATGCTCTTCTCTGGTGAAGCGGTATATCGCACGTTCACCGGCGGGACATTGATATTCATCGTCTCGGGCAATGTAGATGAAGTCTGCCCGAACGAATCGACCACCCACCTTCGCGCTGGACCTCGCTGGCTTGGGCAAGATGGCAGCAATGCCCGTATCCGTGCACGCCTTGATCTCCAGCGCACTGAAGTAGCCACGATCAGCTATGGCTTTAAGCCTGGCCTTACCCATCGCATCGCGAGCGGCTCGAGCCATCGAACTGAGTTGCGCCCGATCACTGCCAATATTGGTGACCTCATGGGCGACGATCAGATGGTGCTTGGCATCCACGGCCATCTGTACGTTGTAGCCGACCATTCCAGAGCCCTTGCCACTCGTCGCCATCGAGCGCGCATCGGGATCGGTCATCGAGATCTGTCCATCTGGCAACGTCTTGAGCTCTTCCTTTATCTGGTCAAGGCTATGCATCTGCTGGCGCAGTTGCGCGATCTTCTCGCGCAGTCGAGTTGTCTTGAGTTCTATCTCCGCTGGCTGCGTGCGATCCGCAGTCTCCAGCGCGCCCAGATACCGCTGGATGCTTTCCTCTATTTGCTGCTGGCGCTTGTCGACCTTGCCAGCAGTGAAATTGCGGTCCCGAGTGTTGACTGCCTTGAACTTGCTGCCGTCGATGGCGACCAGGGCCTGTGAGAACAACTTAAGATCGCGGCACAGAACAACGAAGCGACGGCAGACATTGCGAATGCCAGTGCTGTTATCCCGGCGAAAGTCTGCAATCGTCTTGAAGTCCGGCGCCAGTCGACCGGTAAGCCACATCAGCTCTATATTGCGTTGGCATTCGCGCTCCAGACGGCGGCTGGACTGGACCCGGTTGAGGTAGCCATAGATGTATATCTTCAACAGGACTGCAGGATGATATGAGGGGCGACCTGTAGTCGAAGGTTTGGCACCTTCGAACCCGAGCGACTCGAGATCCAACTCTTCAACAAATGCGTCGATGATCCTGGCGGGGTTGTCCTCGGCGATGAAATCATCGAGGCATTCTGGAAGCAGTGAAGCTTGCTTGCGGTCCTCTCCCTCTATGAATCGCTTCATCCGATCCCCCAGTCTGAATGCGTTGACTCAGTCTAGGTGATCGAGACGTTTTCACACAGCCTCGACCCATCTACGATGAATGGAATCGAGTTCGGCATCGACTGGAAGCTCAAGGAAAAATGGAGCAACCGAGCGTTAGATGTTAAGGATACGCAGGCGCAAAACGAACTGCTGGCTGAAATTCTGCAGGCGATGCCAGTGAGCCTCGAGTCGCAGGAATAACACGAAAGGCCAGCGCGGCTAGGACACCGACTCGCACGGGGAATTCATCGTTCCCAACGACTGCTATCGGGCACGCTTCCATTTGACCGCTTCTGGCCGAACACGGCCGCAGGACCCTTTCAGGACTGACTTGTTCTTGATTAAGTTAGCGGTTACGAAACGCGGTTCCTGCGCTGGCCACAGAGACCCGGTTGCGTCCATTCTTCTTGGACTGGTACAACGCCTGGTCGGCGCGGGCGAGCGCAGCATCCATGCCGTCGTTCGCGGCGAGTTCGTCCGACGTAATCTGGGCGACTCCGACGCTGGTGGTGATCGCGATGGTCTGGCCTTTGAACTTCACCGGTTCGGCGGCAATGCTGGCGCGAATACGCTCGGCCGTCTCCATGGCCCCCTCCAGGGAAGTATGCGCCAGGGCGGCGACGAATTCCTCGCCGCCGAAGCGGGCGGCGATGTCCCCTTCACGCAGGGAGCTCCGCAGCAGGTGAGCCACGTGCCGGAGTACGGCATCGCCGCCATCATGTCCGTAGGTGTCGTTGACCCGCTTGAAGAAGTCCAGGTCGAAGGACATCACGCACAGGGCTTGTCCATGGCGCAGCGCCTGGCTGCGCGCGACCCGGGCCCACTCGTCGAAGCGGCGACGGTTCGCCAGGTCGGTCAAGGGATCGTGCAGGGCCTGCCGGGACAGGTGTTCGCGTTGCAGGAACTTGTCGTTCGCATAGTGCAGCAGCATCCACTGCAGGATGGCCATGGCGAGAAACGCGCCGGCGCCCAGCCACGTGCGCAGACGCCAGCCATGCAGGAAGGCCTTGTCGGATGCGGCCACCACCAGCACCCATTTGCCCTGGTTGATGTTCAGGAACACACCGTGCCGGCGCGCGCCGTCGATGAGCGAGACGAAGCGGTGTGCCCGCAACGCTGTATCGCCGGCCAGGACCATCTGACTTGCGATGGACGCGTCCGCATGACCGGGAAGGGGCGCGTACCCACCCATCCGGGCTAGCACGTGACCGCTGTCTCGGTCGACCACGGTCACGACACCTCCGGCGCCGAGGTCAAAGCCCCGTATCCCGATTTGCAGGTACTGCCGTTCCAGGGTGGCATTGGCGAGATAGCCAATGACGCCGCCGAGGTAGCGGCCCTCTGCGTCGTACACGGCGCGATAGGTGAGGAAGCCTCGGGAATCCGAACGGCTGCCATTGCCACGCCAGAAAAAAAGCCCCTCGTTCACGCCCGGCTGGCGAAGGTCCCTGGACACGGGGCTATCCCGAAAGCTGTCGAGCGAGAGTGTGGTGCCATCCAGAGCCTCGTCGATCGGGAAGTCACCGCTCCTGGCGATGATGTCGCCTTCTGCGTTGGTGATGAGCAGTGCGTCCAGCCAGCCACGGGTCAGTTCCTGCGCGAGGAACGGCTCGGTGTTGGCAAGGGGGACGTTTTGGTTAAGCAGCACCGCGTCGCCAACCACACGCAACTGATAGCGCATGGCCTGGAATCTGGCATCGAATTGCTCCGCCCTCAGCAAGGCGGTGTTGCGCAGGATGCGTACGGTGTCACCCTCGATCCGCGCCCGGTCAAACGACAGGTAGGCACCGATGGATGCCGCCTGGACGAGCAGGAAAAGCAACACGAGACCGCGTCGGACATTCAGGCTCAGGTGACGCTGGCCGTACTCGATAGCCCGGCTCAGCGCCATATTCGCTGCAGCCATTGTCATGCTCCTGTGGTCTCAGAGGATTCCTGAGACGGACTTGGTGGAAAACCCAAGGTACAGCTTGCGGGCAAATCGATCTTCACTTGTCGTGCCAAGGCCATTGCCTTCGATGACAGTGGTAGTTCCGAGCCTGCACAAAGCCGCGCAGGATCAACACTGGTCTACTCGGGCCGACGCCTCCGTCTCGCCACCTCCGTTGCAATGGCGGCCCTTGCAGCACTTGAACCGCTGGCAGCAAGCATCCATGCCGCACATCTCGATTCCATGCGGATGGAGAAGAAGCCTCTGCGGCAGTTCGCACACGGAGCGGTTCTCCGGTTGGACGCATCGCGTTCCGGACGAGCCATTGACTTCGCGGGGCAAGCGACGCGGTTGCGCTATCGCATGCGCGGCTTTGCCGATGTCGGCATGACCAGCGCATCTCCATCGACGACGATCCTGTCCTGGACCTTGCCGACCGTGCTGAGTGCGACGCGCTGTTTCTCCGGATGAAGGCCCGTGACCGTGACGGTGACCTGCACGGTTTCGCCGGGCCTCACCGGCGCCTTGAAGCGTACGTTCTGGCTCAGGTAGATCGTGCCCGGGCCGGGCAGGCGATTGGCCAGCGCCGCCGAGATTACGCTTGCGGTCAGCATGCCGTGGGCAATGCGTCCGCCAAAGGGGGTTGTCTTCGCAAAATCCTCGTCGAGGTGTACGGCGTTGGTATCGCCGGAGGCGGCGGCAAACAGTTCGATGTCGGCTTCCGTGATGGTCTTGGCAAAGCTCGCGGTCATGCCGAGCTGCAGATCCTCGTAGTCATAGCCGTTCAATGCGTTCACGATGTTTTCCCTGGTCCATCCTTCAGCGAATCCTCAAGCCCCACGCTTGCGACGCACAGCTACTTTGCATGCCGTCACAGGCTGACCTCGCCAGTATCTGGCGTCCCCGGCTTCCATGCTTGGCCCGCTGGGACATGCGCTTGCCAATCTGCGACAGGGTGATGATCGGGTTATCGGCCCTGGCAGGCGCCAGAACCCCCAACGAATTCATCCCCTCACCCGTTCCGCCTGTTCCCAGGCCAATTCAGCCACCCGTGCAAAGCGCTCGCCCATGGCATGCGCCTCGGCACTGGAAGCCGTACCGCGTGCAGCGCGCCCCTTGACCCCATGCAGGATCGCCGCGAAGCGGAACATATTGAAGGCGATGTAGAAGTCCAGGTCACCGATGCCGTTACGCCCGGTGCGGCGGCAATACGCCTGCACGTACGCCGCCTCATCCGGCAATCCCTGCGCCGCCAGGTCGCGCCCTGCGATGCCGCCCAGGATATCGGGCGGCATGCGGAACATCATGGCGTGGTAGGCAAAGTCGGCAAGCGGATCGCCCAGTGTCGACAGCTCCCAATCCAGCACGGCCAGTACGCGTGGCTCGGTGGGATGGAAGATCAGGTTGTCGGCCCGGAAGTCGCCGTGGGTGATGGCAACGTCGTCGGTGGCGGGCAGGTGCCGCGGCAGCCAGTCGACCAGCCGGTCCATCGCCGGATGCCGGCCGGCCAGTTCGTCGTTCAGGTACTGCCCCGACCAGCGCGCCACCTGGCGCGCGACATAGCCGCCCGCCTTGCCGTAGTCACCGAGCCCGACGGCCTTCGGGTCGATCGTATGCAGCCTGGCCAGCGTCGCGTTCATCGCATCCATGTACGCGGCGCGCTCGTCGCGCGGCACATCGGCGAAGCCCGCATCCCAGAAGATCCGGCCTTCGACCAGGTCCATCACGAAGAACCAGCTGCCGATCACCGCATCGTCGGTGCAGAGTCCGTGGATGCGGGGCACCGGAAAGCCCGCCTGTCCCAGCGCCGCCATCACGCGCGCTTCCCGTTCCACCGCGTGCGCGCCCTTTAGCAGTTCGCCGGGCGGCTTGCGCCGCAGCACATAGCTGTGCCCCGGCGTGCGCAGGCGGTAGGTGGGGTTGGATTGCCCGCCCTTGAACTGGTCGACCGTCAGCGGCCCGGCATAGCCCTCGACGTTCTGCGCCATCCAGCGCTCCAGCGCCGCCTGGTCGAAGCGGTGCTGTTCGCGCACCGGCACCGTGCCGGCGAAGTCGTGCGCGTCAGCCATGGCTCGCCTCGCCGCTCAGGGCCGTGCGCTTGATCATCTTCGCCAGCGACCACTTGTGGACTTCGGTGGGGCCGTCATAGATGCGGAAGGCGCGCACTTCGCGGAACACCTGCTCGACGATCGAATCGCGAGACACGCCCGATCCGCCCATGACCTGCACGCAGCGGTCCGCGACGCGGTAGACCGCCTCGGACACCGCCACCTTGGCCATCGAACTTTCAGTGGTGCCGAGCACGCCGCCATCGAGCACGCCGGCGCACCAGTCGATCATCAGCGCCGCCTGCTGCAGGTCGATCAGGTTCTCGGCCAGCATGAAGCCCACGCCTTCATGGTCGATCAGCAGCTTGCCGAACGCCTTGCGCCGGGTCGCGTAGTCCGTGGCGATCTCGTGCGCGCGCGTGGCGCAACCATGCCAGCGCATGCAGTGCGACAACCGCGCCGGCGACAGCCGTACCTGCGCATAACGGAAGCCTTCGTTGACCTCGCCGAGCACCTGGCTGGCCGGCACGCGCAGATTGTCGATGACGATCAGCGCATGGCCGCCCGGCATCGAATTGTCGATGGTGTCCAGCACGCGTTCGATGCGGATGGCGGGATCCGGCAAGTCCACCAGGAACATGGTCGACTGGACCTTGTCGTCGCCGCCCGTGCGCGCCATCACGATGCCGACCGAGGCGCCTTGCGCGCCGGTGATGAACATCTTGCGGCCGTTGATGACCCAGTGGTCGCCCTGCTGCACGGCAATGGTCTGCAGCATGGACGGATCGGAGCCCGCGCCGCCGTCTTCGGCCGGCTCGGTCATGAAGAAGGCCGAGCGCGCCTCGCCGCTCACGAGCTTGTCGAGGAAGCGCCGCTTCTGTTCCGGCGTGCCGACCTTGCCGAGCAGGTACATATTGCCCTCGTCCGGCGCCATCGTATTGACGGCCACGGGGCCCAGCGGCGACAGCGCGGAGCGCTTGAGCACCGCGGCCGTCTCGAGCTGCGTCAGGTGGCTGCCGTCGGGCAGGATGTGCGGCGTCATGACGCCGGCTTCGCGGGCTTTGGCGCGCAGCTCGTGTACCAGGTCCTCGGTCGGACCGTGGCCGGCGTTGCGGGGATCGCGCTCGTAGGGCGCGACAACGTCGCGCACGAAGGCCTCGACACGGTCGGCGATGGCCTTGCTGCGCTCGGTGGGACAGGGAGTGAACATGGAAGCTTGCCTCAAAGCGAGTTGATGGAATGGCCGCCGTCGACGGGCAGCACCGTGCCGGTCATGAAGTCGGAGGCGTCGGAGGCCAGCAGCAGCAGCGCGCCGTCGAGCTGGCGCGGCTGCCCGAGCCGGCGCTGGGGGATGCGCCGGATCAGCGCCTGTCCGCTTTCCGTCTCAAAGAAGCTGCGGTTGATCTCGGTCTCGAAGTAGCCCGGCGCGAGCGCATTGACACGGATGCCATGGCGCGCCCACTCCAGCGCCAGCGAGCGCGTGAGGTGGATCAGCCCCGCCTTGGCGGCGGTGTACGCCGGCACCTGCTGCGCCACGCGCAGGCCGAGGATCGAGGCGATGTTGATGATGCTGCCGCCCGTTTCGGTGTCGCGCATCATGCGGGCGGCGCGCTGGGCGACGCGCCAGGCGCCGTTCAGGTTGGTGTCGATGACGCTTTGCCACTGCGCCTCGTCCACCTCCATGGCCGCGCCCGTGGTGGCGATGCCGGCGCTGTTGACGACGATCTGCACTGGCCCGAGCTCGCGCCGCGCGCCCTCGAATGCCGCATCGACCCAGGTGGGATCCCTCACGTCGAGCGCGACCACGCACCCCTGTCCGCCCTGCTTGCGCAGTTCGGCCAGCAGCGCCTCGCCTTCGCCCACGCGCCGTCCGGCCAATGCCACCTTGCAGCCCGCGCGCGACAGGGTCTTCGCGAAATGCAGGCCAAGCCCGCTGAAGGCGCCGGTGACCATTGCCACCTTGCCCTCCAGGTCGGCAAACGGTTCCAGGCCGCGCCCATCGTGCTGCTTCATTGCCATGTCTCCTGTGTGCTGTGATATCCGCGTGGCGGCTCCGCTTACGCGGCCTTGACCATGTCCTCGACTACCTTCTTGGCGTCGCCGAACACCATCATGGTCTTGTCCATGTAGAACAGTTCGTTGTCCAGCCCGGCGTAGCCGGCGGCCATCGAACGCTTGTTGACGATGATGGTCTTGGCCTTGTAGGCCTCCAGGATCGGCATGCCCGCGATCGGCGACTTCGGGTCGGTCTTGGCCGATGGATTCACCACGTCGTTGGCGCCGAGCACCAGCACCACGTCGGCCTGGCCGAACTCGCTGTTGATGTCTTCCATCTCGAAGACCTGGTCGTAGGGCACCTCGGCCTCGGCCAGCAGCACGTTCATGTGGCCCGGCATGCGGCCCGCCACCGGGTGGATCGCATACTTCACGGTCACGCCCTTCTCGGTCAGCTTCTCGGTCAGTTCCTTCAGTGCGTGCTGGGCACGCGCCACGGCCAGGCCGTAGCCGGGCACGATGATGACGGTCTCGGCATTGCCCATCAGGAAGGAGGCATCGTCGGCCGAACCCGACTTCACATTGCGCTGGGCCTGCGAGCCGGCCGCGCCTGCCGCCGTCGCTTCGCTGCCGAAGCCGCCCAGGATCACGTTGAAGAACGAGCGGTTCATCGCCTTGCACATGATGTACGAGAGGATGGCACCGGACGAACCCACCAGCGAGCCTGCGATGATCAGCATCGGGTTGTTCAGCGAGAAGCCGATGCCCGCCGCCGCCCAGCCCGAATACGAGTTCAGCATCGACACCACCACCGGCATGTCGGCACCGCCGATCGGGATGATGATCAGCACGCCGAGCACGAAGGCAATGGCCAGCATCACCAGGAACGGCATCCAGTCCTGCGTCATGAAGAACGCAATGCCGAAGCCGACCATCGCGACCGCCAGCGCCAGGTTCAGCATGTGCTGGCCGGGGAAGACCACCGGTGCGCCCTGGAACAGGCGGAACTTGTAGCGCCCGGCCAGCTTGCCGAACGCGATCACCGAACCGGAGAACGTGATGGCACCGACGAAGCAGCCGATGAACAGCTCGATGCGGTTGCCCAGCGGGATCTCATGCGAGCCCGCCGCTGCGATGCCAAAGGCCGCTGGCTCCGCCACGGCCGCCACGGCGATGCAAACCGCGGCCAGGCCGATCAGCGAGTGCATCGCCGCCACCAGCTCCGGCATCTTGGTCATCTCGACCTTCTTCGCCACATAGGCGCCGATACCACCGCCGACGACCAGTCCCGCGAGAATCAGTGCCAGGCCCGAACCTGCGCCCGCGCCGCCGCCGGCAGCGAGGAACTCGCTCTTGAGCTTGGCAATCAGCGCCACCGTGGTAAGCGCCGCCAGCGCCATGCCGATCATGCCGAAGGCATTGCCCTTGCGGGCCGAAGCCGGGTGTGACAAGCCCTTCAGCGCCTGGATGAAGCAGACCGACGCACCCAGGTAGAACAGCGTCACCATATTCATGGACAGGGCATTCATCGCGGCATCTCCACCAGTTCGCCGCCGGCATGCGCCGGGGCCTTCGCTTCGGCCTTCACCTTGGGGGCCTTCTTGCGGAACATCTCGAGCATGCGCTGCGTGACCAGGAAGCCGCCGAACACATTGACCGCGGCCAGTGCCACCGCCAGCGTGCCCATCGTGCGGCCAACGCCGCCCTCGGTCAGGCCGGCTGCCAGCATGGCACCGACGATGATGATGGCCGAGATTGCATTGGTGACCGCCATCAGCGGCGTATGCAAGGCGGGCGTGACTGTCCAGACCACGTGGTAGCCCACGTAGATCGCCAGCACGAAGATGATCAGGTTGATCACCGTGTGGTTCACCATTTCCATCAAACTCTCCTTAACAGGCCAGGGCCTCTTCTTCCTGCCGTGTCATCAGGCAGGCGGCGACGATGTCGTCTTCCGGGTTGAGCGTGAACTGGCCTTCCTTGTCGATGACGAGCTTGAGGAAGTCCAGCACGTTGCGGGCATAGAGCGCCGAGGCGTCGGCCGCGACCATGCTGGCGAGATTGGTGTGTCCAATCAGGGTGACGCCATGGCGTTCGACCACTTCGTCGGCCACGGTCAGCGGGCAGTTGCCGCCTTGCGCGGCGGCCAGGTCGACCACCACCGAGCCCGGCTTCATCTGCTGCACGGTTGCTTCCTGCAGCAGCACCGGTGCCTTGCGGCCCGGGATCAGCGCGGTGGTGATGATGATGTCGGCCTGCCTGGCGCGCTCGTGCACCAGTTCGGCCTGGCGGCGCATCCAGTCCGGCGGCATCGGCCGGGCATAGCCGCCCACGCCCTGTGCGATTTCGCGCTCTTCGTCGGTGATGAACGGGACGTCCAGGAACTTGCCGCCGAGCGATTCGATCTGCTCCTTCACGGCGGGGCGCACGTCCGAGGCCTCGATCACCGCGCCCAGGCGCTTGGCCGTGGCAATGGCCTGCAGGCCGGCCACGCCGGCGCCGAGGATCAGCACGCGTGCCGCCTTGACGGTGCCCGCGGCGGTCATCAGCATCGGCATGAAGCGCTGGTAGTGGTGCGCGGCGACCAGCACGGCCTTGTAGCCGGCGATATTGGCCTGCGAGGAGAGCACGTCCATGCTCTGCGCGCGCGTGGTGCGCGGCGCGGCTTCGAGCGCGAACGCCGTGATGCCGGCGGCGGCCATGCGCACCTTGTTCTCGGCATCGAACGGATTGAGCATGCCAACCAGCACCGCCCCCGGCTTCATGTGCGCCAGCTCGGTGATCTCGGGCGCGCGCACCTTCAGCACCAGTTGCGCGCCGAGCGCCTCGACGGCGCTGCCGATGGCGGCGCCTGCGGCCTCATAGGCGGCATCCGGCTGGCTGGCCCGTAATCCGGCACCGGCCTGCACCACGACCTGATGGCCCTGTGCGACGTATTTCTTGACCGTCTCTGGCGTGGCGGCGACGCGCGCCTCCCCCGCCCGGGTCTCAGTCGGGATCCCTATCTGCATGCTTCACTCTCCTGTGGTCCGCGCCGTCCCGCGCCGTCCCGCGGGTCAGTGCGCCGGGCAACTCGCCACCGGCCAACAGCGGCCGGGGCGGTGCCGGTATGGTGGTGCCGCTCAGCGGGGCACGTCGCCTTCGAGCGTCACGCGGTTGAGCACGCGTTCGGCATTGCCGTAGTCATGCACGGCGTAGTGCATGGTGTTGCGGTTGTCCCACATCACCACATCGCCTTCCTGCCACATGTGGCGGTAGACGTTGTCCGGCGTGGTGGAGTGTTCGTACAGGAAGTCGAGCAGCGGGCGGCTTTCCGCCTCGGTCATGCCTTCGATGCACAGGGCCGTATCCGGGTGACCGACGTACAGCGCCTTGCGGCCGGTTTCCGGATGCGTGCGCACGATGGGATGAACCGCCGTCGGCACCTTGTCCGAGCCGGTCATCCTGGCCAGGCGGCCGCCGCTGAAAGTGGCGCGCAGCCCTTCGATCAGGCGCTTCAGGGTAGGAGACAGACGCTCGTACGACAGGTACTGGTTGCACCACATGGTGTCCCCCCCCACCGGGATGGTGACGGCCGACAGGATGGAGATCTTCGGCGGCACGGCGGTGTAGATCGAATCGGAGTGCCACGCTTCGGTGGAGGCAGTCTCCTTGGGGATCTTGGTGACCTGGAACAGTTCCGGAAACTCCGCCAGTCCCTTCAGCAAGGGGTTGCCCTGGACCGGCGTGCCCCACAGGCGCGCGAACGCCACCTGTGCCGCCGGCTGCAGGAACTGGCCGCGGAAGACGAGCATGCCGTGCTCCAGGAAGGCCTGATGCAGGACCTCGAAGGTGGCGTCGTTGATCGGGTCGTTCAGGTTCACGCCGGTGATGGCGGCGCCCACGGACCCCGTCAACGGCTTGATTTGAATCGTCATCATGTCTCCTCGTTTCGTCTGATTGGATCAGTCGACCAGCAGCACGATCTTGCCGACGTGCTGGTCCTGCTTCATGTATTCGTGGGCCGTGCCGATGTCGGTCATGGCAAAGGTGCGGTCGATCGGCAGCCGTACGCGGCCGGCGCGCAGGAAGGGCAGCATGTCGCGCGCGCAGGCCTGGATGCATTCCAGCCGCTCCTGCTCGGTGCGGGTACGGAACGTCACGCCGATCAGCTGCAGGCGCTTGAGCCAGAGCGTCGACAGGTCGATCTGGGCCGTGGCCGAACCGAGCCGCGCGATATTCACCAGCCGGCCCTTGACGGCAAGGCTCTTCATATTGGCTTCGAAGACCGGGCCGCCGACCGTGTCGATGATGATGTCGACACCCTTGTTGCCGGTCGCCGCCATGACCGCTTCGACCTGGTCGTCCTTCGACGAATCGATGCCGACGTCCACGCCGTACTGGCTGATCTTGTCCAGCTTGGCCGCCGAACGCGAAGTGGCGATGACGGGCTTGGCGCCCATCAGCGCGGCGATCTGGATCGCGGCCAACGCCACGCCGCCCGAAGCGCCGTTGATCAGCACCGACTCGCCAGCCTTGAGCTGCCCGTTCACCACCAGCGCATCGTGCGCGGTGATGAACACATTGGGGAACGCCGCGGCGTCGATCCACGACATGCCGTCCGGCACCGCGATCAGCGCCATCGGGTCGGCAATGACATATTCGGCCTGGCAGCCACGGCCATGGCCCATCACGCGGTCGCCCTTGCGCCAGCCGCTCACGCCTTCGCCGACGTCAGCCACTTCGCCGGCGAACTCGACGCCTGTGGTGATGGTATTGCCGCTGCGCAGCTCCTTGGCCTGGTTGATTTCCCCGCGGTTCAGGCCCGATGCACGGACCCTCACCAGCACCTGGCCCGCTGCCACGACGGGTACGGGAATATCCTGCACTTCGACCTTGCCGCCCTCCGGGCCTGGTACTACGCGGACTGCCTTCACTGTTGGCTCCTTGTCTGACTCTGTCGTTGTCTGTTGATCTGTCTGCGGCTCACGCGTTGCCGCTTCACGTCGCGCCAAGCGCCGACGCGCGGATCAGCGCAAGCTGCGCCAGCGCGCGTTCGGCCGCGGCCTCGCCGCCGGCATGGTTGCCCCGCACGAACGGCGGGCGGCTGTCCTCGATGGCCACAAGCGCCGCAAGCGGCTTTTCCGCCGCCACCGCGAGCCGCCGGAATTCATTGACGGTCAGCAGGTAGCTGTGGAATACGTCCTGCTGCGACGGCGTGGTGCCCAGCTTGTGCAGCAGGATGTTCAGCCAGTTCGTGCCAGCGAGCATCGCGGCTTCGATGATCATCTCGTAGTCGGTGGGCTCGCACTTCTGCATCGATGCCTCAATGCGGCGTGCGATTGCCATGTGCGCTTCAATGTCCATGTGCGCCTCCTTCCGTGCGCCGGGCCAGCGCGCCCAGGCATCGCTGCAGCGCCGCGTCGCAGCTCTGCGCAATCGCCGGCGTCGGCACCAGGCCTTCACGCAGGCAGGGATCGCGGTAGTGCTCGATCTGCTCCATGTCTTCCATCATTGCCGCGATGTCCGCCGGCACCGGCGCCTCCACCTTGGGACGGCCGACATGCAGCACGTCGCCAAGCGGGCGGAACGCCGCCTTCAGGTTGCCGTCCGGCTGGGGCACCAGATAGACCCCCGGCTGCGTCGCAAACATGTCGTCGTCGAGCGTGATTCCGGCCTGGTGCAGTGCTGCATTGACCGCATGCGTACCCGCCGTCATGCCTGCCCAGAACCACAGTTCGAAATCCTCGAGCGGATCCAGGCGTTCACGCAGTGCCTGGAGCTTCGCAATCTTCACGAGGTGTGATGCCACCTTCATGCCTGTCCTCTTTGGTTGGGAGCCGGCGCCGCATCCAGGCGGCTCCGTTGCTATGACGATAGACAGGCGCGTCTTCGATGTCAACAACTTCTATATAGGACTTCTACGTACGAGTAGTGGTTTTCTCGGGGATAGGCCTGTTTGTCCTTGACTAAGCGTGGCGCGATTCTCTACATTGGATCTCAACACCTATACAGGAGTTCATCAATGCCCAGAGCCATCGTACTCAACCCGGCCGACAATGTGGCCACCCTGCTGGACGCCGGCCAAGCCGGTGACGCCTGCGCCCTGGAAGGCGAGCGAACCGGAAAGCTGGTCCTGCTGCAGGACGTTCCGTTCGGCCACAAGGTGTGCGTCACCGAGACCTCGCCGGGCCAGGAAATCCTCAAGTACGGCCAGGTAATCGGCCGCGCCAGCCACGCGATCCGGGCCGGCGAGCATATGCACGTTCACAACATCGAGTCGGCGCGCGCGCGCGGCGACCTGCACAAGGGCTAAGACAGATGGCAACCACCTTTCTCGGATACCCGCGCGAAAACGGCGCGGTCGGCGTGCGCAACTGGGTCGCGGTCGTCTCCGTCATGGACAACTGCAACCCGGTGACGCGCACCATTGCGCGCACCGTGGGCGGCTGCATCCCGGTCACCACGCTGTTCGTGCGCGGCCAGTTCGGCGCCGACCTGGATTTCGCCTTCGAATCGCTGGCGGGCCTGGGCCGCAATCCCAATATCGCCGCGGTGCTGCTGGTGGGCCTGGAGCCGTCTTCCACCGAAGAAGTCGCGCGCCGCATCCAGGCCACCGGCAAGCCCGTCGAGCAGGTCCACCTGCAGCCCAACGGCACCGTCGACTGCATTGCCGAAGGCACGCGCAAGGCCACGCGGCTTTCGCTGCAGGCATCGCGCGCGCGCCGCGTGCCTTGCCCGGTGTCGTCGCTGGTGATCGGCGTGGAATGCGGCGGATCGGATACCACTTCGGGCCTGAGCTGCAATCCGGTGATCGGCCGCATGGCCGACCTCGTGATCGCGGAGGGCGGCACGGTGATCATCTCCGAGACGTCCGAGTTCATCGGCGCCGACCACCTGTTCGCCGATCGGGCGACCGACGGGCGCGTGCGCGAGGCCTTTGTCAGCGCGGTGCGCAATATGGAAAACCTGGCCATTGCGCGCGGCGTCGACATGCGCGAGGACCAGCCCTCGCCCGACAACAAGCGCGGCGGCCTGACTACGGTCGAGGAAAAAGCGCTCGGCGCCCTGGCCAAGGCCGGCACCTCGCCGCTGGTGGGCGTGCTGCGCTATGGCGAGGCACCGCAGAAGAAGGGACTGCATTTCATGGACGCCCCGGCCGCGGCAGTGGAAAATCTGACTGCGCTTGCCGCCGGCGGGTGCCAGCTCACCTTCTTCGGCACCGGAGTGGGCAATCCGATCGGCAGCATGGTGGCACCGACCGTCAAGGTGTGCGGCAACGTCAATACGCTGCGCACCATGGCCGACAACATTGACTTCGACGTCAGCGGGATCCTGCAGCACGGAGAGAAAATCTCGGACCTTGGCGATCAGCTCTATGCCTATGCGATGGACGTCGCATCCGGCACGCAGCTGACCAGCGAAGTGCTCGATATCCGGGAGACCGCGATCAGTCGATTCGCACTGAGCCTCTGAGCAACCATGACCAAACTCAACAGCGTCTCCGACGCGATCATCCGCTCCATTGAATCCGGCGCCCTGCGCGAAGGCGACCGCCTGCCCTCAGAAGGCGAGCTGGCCGCGATCCATGGCGTGAGCGTCGGGACCATTCAGAAGGCGCTGATCCGTTTGACGCACTCGGGACTGATCACGCGCGAGCAGGGCCGCGGCACCTTCGTGTCCGGCACGCGCGTGGCGCCCGCCGATGTCCGCTACCTGCGCTTTCGCGATGAAGACGGCAACGAACTGCCGTCCTACGTCCACGCGCGTTCGGTCAAGCGCATCAAGCGCAAGGGCCCGTGGTCGGACTTCCTCGAAGGCGACGGCTACGTGCGCATCGAGCGCGTGATCAATGTCGGCGGCCGCTTCGACCTGTACAGCGAATTCTGGCTGCGCGAGGAAGACTTCGCGCAACTGGGCGGCCTGGACCGCGAGGCGCTGGAGAAGAACCTGCGCGAACTGATCGGCCAGCGGCTCTCGCTGCCGACCTTGCGCGTGGACCAGTGGATCCGCTTCGGCCCGGCGCCGGCAATCGCCGCGCGCGAGCTGGGGCTCGACGCCGAGTCGCCTGCTTTCATCATGGAAATGCGCGGCTACACGCTGCGCGACCAGCCGCTCTATTACCAGTCGGTCTACGCCGCGCCGTTCACCGAGCGGCTGATGATCGTACGGGAGAAATCTTCATGACCATTCGATGGAGCGCCCAAAGCCTGGAGCGCTGGACGTCCGCGGTATTCGAATCGTGCGGCGTGGCGCCCGAGCATGCCGTGCAGGCCGCCACCGCGCTGGTGCGCAGCGAACTGCGCGGCTACAAGACCCATGGCATGACGCGCGTGCCGTCCTATGTCGAGCGCCTGCGCGCCGGTGACTTCAACCCGCGCGCCGCCATGTCGCACCGTACTTTCCCCGGCGGCATCGTGCTGGATGCCGATGGGGCCATGGGGCAGGTCGCCGGGCCGCAAGCCGTGCGGCTGGGCCTCGAAGCGCTGGCATCGAGTGCCAGCGTACTGGTTGCCGTGCAGTCGTGCGGCCACCTCGGCGCACTGGGCATCCACGCGCTGCTCGCGGCCGAAGCCGGCGCGTTCTGCATCGTCGGACAGCGCACGCCGCCCATGCTCGGCATGGAAGGCTTTGCCCGCCCCGCCATCGGGCACAACCCCATCGCCTTCGGCTGCCCGTTGCCGGGCCAGGCACCGATCGTGTTCGACGTGGCCTGCAGCGTCGCCGCGCGCGGCCACATCCTGCTCGCCGCGCGTGAAGGCAAACCCATTCCGGAAGGCTGGGCGCTGGACTCCGACGGCAAGCCGACCACCGACGCGCAGCGTGCATTGGCCGGCTCGCTGCTGCCGACCGGCGGCCACAAGGGCATCGGCATCGCCATGATGGTCGAATGCCTGGCAGGCGCGCTGTCCGCTACCGCGGGTTCGCTTGCCCCCGAGCGCAACAGCGTCGGCAGCGGCGGCGCGGTCGGACGCCAGGGCGGCTTTGTCTGGCTGGTCCGCCCCGAGGCATTCGCCGGCCAGGACCTGTTCGCCGACTACATGGCGCAATGGACTGGCAATTACCTCGCTGCCGGTGGCGGCGACGCAAGGCTCCCCGGCCATCGCGGCGACACACTCGAACGGGAGGGCCGCGAGCGCGGCATTGCCCTGCCCGATGCGATTGCGCGCGAGCTGGGCGAACTCGGCCGCACCCTGGCCATCCCGTTCCCGGCCTAGCCGGATCCGCGACGACATCAACGCGATATCAACAGTATCCGGGCCACCGGCAGACGCCGGCCGCCCCTACCCCACAACCACACAGGCTGAATCCGCCCATGAACGCCCCAATACTCCCCGACGACGCCCGGAAGGCCATGGAAGCCGTGTCGATCGACGACAAGTACGCCCTCGAATCCGGCCGCGCCTTCATGAGCGGCGTGCAGGCCCTGGTGCGCCTGCCGCTGCTCCAGCGCCGGCGCGATGCGCTGGCCGGCCACAACACCGCGGCGTTCATTTCCGGCTACCGCGGATCGCCGCTCGGCAACTATGACCAGGCCATGTGGCGGGCCAAAAAGTACCTGGCCGACAACCACGTGGTGTTCAAACCCGGCGTCAACGAGGAGCTTGGCGTTACCGCCGTGTGGGGCTCGCAGCAACTCGACTTCGACGCGGACAGCAAGAAGTACGACGGCGTGTTCGGCATCTGGTATGGCAAGGGCCCCGGCGTCGACCGCAGCGGCGATGCGCTCAAGCACGCCAACCTGGCCGGCACCTCGCGCCTGGGCGGCGTGATCGCGCTGGCCGGCGACGACCACGTGTCCAAGAGCAGCACGCTGGCGCACCAGAGCGACCAGACCCTGATCGCCTGCGGCCTGCCGGTGTTCTTCCCGTCGAACGTGCAGGACATCCTGGACCTCGGCGTGCACGCGTTCGCCATGAGCCGCTTCAGTGGCCTGTGGGCCGGCATGAAGACCGTACAGGAGGTGGTGGAATCGGGCGCTTCGGTAGTCACGGACTCGGACCGCGCGCGCATCATCCTGCCGGAAGACTTCGCCATGCCCGAGGGCGGCCTGCATATCCGCTGGCCCGACGATCCGCTGGCGGCCGAGGCGCGCATGATGGAGTTCAAGTGGCCGGCGGCGCTCGCCTACGTGCGCGCCAACCGGCTGAACCGCAACGTCGTCGAAAGCCCCAACGACCGGTTTGGCATCATCGCCAGCGGCAAGGCCTATAGCGACACGCGCCAGGCCCTGCTCGACCTGGGGCTCGACGACGCGGCCTGCCGCGCGTTGGGCGTGCGGGTCCACAAGGTCAGCGTGGTGTGGCCGCTGGAGCCCGACAGCGTGCGCGACTTCGCGCACGGGCTGCGCGAAGTGCTGGTGGTCGAGGAAAAGCGCCCGCTCATCGAACAGCAACTCAAGGACGAGCTTTACCACTATCCCGCCGACGCGCGCCCGGCCGTGTTCGGCAAGTACCAGCATGCCGACGGCGCGGGCGGAGAGTGGAGCCACCGCAAGCCGGCCGAGGACTGGCTGCTGCGCGCCAAGGCCGACCTGTCGCCGGCACTGGTCGCCAAGGCCATCGCGCAGCGTCTCAAGGCGCTGGGCGTGCCCGCCGACGTGGCCGCGCGCATGGATGTGCGCCTGAAGGAAATCGAGGCCAAGGAACGCGCCACGGCCCAGGGCGATTCGCGCAGCGCCGATCGCCTGCCGTGGTTCTGCCCGGGCTGCCCGCACAACACCAGTACCAAGGTGCCGGAAGGCTCGGTGGCCACGGCCGGCATCGGCTGCCACGGCATGGTGGTGTGGATGGACCGTTCGACCACCTCGTGGTCGCAGATGGGTGGCGAAGGCGTGCACTGGATGGGCCAGTCGCCGTTCAGCAAGCGCAACCATATGTTCGCCAACCTTGGCGACGGCACCTACAACCACTCCGGCCTGCTGGCGGTGCGCCAGTCCATCCACGCCGGCGTGAACATGACCTACAAGATCCTGTTCAACAGCGCCGTGGCCATGACCGGCGGACAGCCGGTGGACGGACAGCTCGATGTACCGGCCATGTCGCGCGAACTGGCCGCCGAAGGCGCCCGCCAGATCGTGGTGGTCACGGATGAGCCCGAGAAATACAAGGGCGTCAGCAACCTGGCTGCCGGCGTCACCGTGCGCCATCGCGACGAGCTGGATGCCGTGCAGCGCGAACTGCGCGAAGTGACGGGCGTGACCGCCATCATTTACGACCAGACCTGCGCCACCAAGAAGCGCCGCGAACGCAAGCGCGGCACCATGCCCGACCCCGCCAAGCGCGTGGTGATCAACGAACTGGTGTGCGAAGGCTGCGGCGA
Organism: Cupriavidus yeoncheonensis; assembly: GCF_905397275.1. Lineage (GTDB taxonomy): Bacteria > Pseudomonadota > Gammaproteobacteria > Burkholderiales > Burkholderiaceae > Cupriavidus > Cupriavidus yeoncheonensis. The sequence goes on from NZ_CAJPUY010000011.1 coordinate 55,832, forward strand.
CTGCTCCGTGGAGAGCAACTGCCTGGCCGTGCAACCGGTGGAGACCGAGTTCGGCCGCAAGCGCAAGGTCAACCAGGACACCTGCAACAAGGACTTTTCCTGCACCAAGGGCTTCTGCCCGAGCTTCGTCACCGTCGAAGGCGGCCAGCTCAGGAAGCCGTCGGCAGGCGGCAAGAACCAGCCCGTCCCGACCGACATCCCCATGCCCGTGCTGCCCGATGCCGCCACGCCCCGGCGCATCGTCGTGGCCGGCATCGGCGGTACCGGCATCGTGACGATCGGCGGCGTGCTGGGCATGGCCGCGCACCTGGAAGGCAAGGGCGTGATCACGCAGGACGCGACCGGCATGGCGCAGATGGGCGGCTCGACCTGGAGCCATATCCAGATCGCCGCGAGTCCCGACGCCTTGCACGCCAGCCGCGTCGACATGGCGATGGCCGACCTGGTGATCGCCTGCGACACGGTGGTGGCCGCCAGCAAGGCCTCGCTCGCCGCCATGTCGACGCAACGGACCTACGTGGTGCTCAACAGCCATGTCACGCCGACCGCCGCGTTCGTGCGCAATCCGGACTGGGATCCGCAGACCGCGGAAGCCGTCGGCCGCATTGCACAGGCAGTCGGCAGCGGCCAGGTTGGCAGCTTCGACGCCGAACAGGTCTCGAAGCAGGTCATGGGCCAGTCCATCTATGCCAACCTGATGATGCTGGGCTACGCCTGGCAGAAGGGCCGCGTGCCGCTGTCGCATGCCGCGCTGATGCGCGCCATCGAACTCAACGGCGTGCAGGTCGACAGCAACAAGGCCGCGTTCGAATGGGGCCGGATGTGCGCGCACGACATGTCGCGCGTCCCGGCGCGTCCCGCCAACGCGCAAGTGATCCAGTTCGTGCGCAAGCCGACGCTGGAAGACCTGCTGGCCCGGCACGTCGAGTTCCTCACCGCCTACCAGAACCGCGCCTATGCCTCGCAGTACGAGGCCCTTGTCGACCGCGTCCGGATCGCCGAGTCCGTCACGGGTGGCACCCGCCTCACCGAAGCCGTGGCGCGCTCGCTGTTCAAGCTGATGGCCTACAAGGACGAGTACGAAGTGGCGCGCCTGCACACCGACGCCGCGTTCCGCAAGCAGATCGAGTCGATGTTCGAAGGCGACTTCCGCCTGGTGCACCACCTGGCGCCGCCGCTGTTCGCCAGGAAGAACCAGGACGGCGTGCCGCTCAAGGCTGCCTATGGTCCCTGGGTGCGCAAGGCGTTCGCGGTGCTGGCCCGCTTCAAGGGCCTGCGCGGCACCGCGCTCGACCCGTTCGGCTACACCGCCGAGCGCCGTGAAGAGCGCGCGCTGATCGCGGAGTACCGCGGCTGCATCGAGGCGCTGCTGCCGAAGCTTTCCGCGCAGAACCTGGAGCTGGCGCTGGAGATCGCGCGGCTGCCGATGGACATCCGCGGCTATGGCCACGTCAAGGCACGCAACCTCGCCGCCACCGGCGCGCGCTGGGAACGGCTCAAGGCGCAGTGGGACGGTAGCGACGTCCGCAACGAAGACATCAAGCCGACCGTGGCGGCCTGAACCAGACTGGTGTAGAGAGGCCCCCGCTGCAAGGCGGCGCGGGGACCATCCAACGATAACGAGGAGACAACCCATGAAATCCGTACTGCACCGCGCCGGCCGCACCCTTGGCGCCATTGCGCTTGCCGCCTGTGCCGCCAGCGCCCTGGCCCAGGGCGCCTACCCGAACCGCCCGGTGCGCATCATCGTGCCGTGGCCGGCAGGCGGTGGTGTCGACACCGTCACCCGCACCGTGGCCGAAAAGCTGACCGCGAGCCTGGGCCAGCAGTTCGTGGTCGACAACCGTCCCGGCGCGACCGGCAATATCGGCGCCGGCGCGGCTGCCAAGTCCGCGCCCGACGGCTACACGCTGCTGGTCGCCAGCGCGCCGATGGCCATCAACGCGAGCCTGCAGAAGAACCTGCCGTTCGACCTGGGCAAGGACTTCGCGCCGCTCGGGCTGATGGCGAGTTCGCCTTACATGCTGGTGGTCAATCCGTCCGTCGCGGGCTCGGTCAAGGATCTCGTCGCCCGGGCGAAGGCGGAGCCCGGCAAGCTCAGCTACGCATCGGTAGGCCCCGGCACGCAGCAGAACGTGGTCAGCGAAGTCTTCAAGGACATGGCCCGCGTCGATATCGTCCACGCGCCGTACAAGGGCGGCCCGCAGGCGCTCACCGACATGGTGGGCGGCCATATCCACATGATGTTCCACGGCGTGCCGGCGGTGATGCCGTTCGTGAAGGGCGGCCAGCTCAAGGGCATTGCAGTGGCCAGCAAGCAGCGCCTGCCCCTGTTCCCGGAGATCCCGACCATGGCCGAGGCCGGCTTCCCCGGCATCGAGGCGAGCGAATGGTACGGCCTGGTGGCTCCGGCCGGCACGCCGAAGGACATCGTCGCGCTGCTGGGCAAGGAGATCGAGAAGGCGCTCAATGCGCCCGGCGTGCGCCAGCAGCTGGCCAGCAAGGGGTATGAGCCGGCTGCCGGCGGCTCGCCCGACCAGTTCGCGACCTTCATGGCCGCCGAGCAGAAGAAATGGGCGCTGGCCATCAAGCAGACGGGATTCCGGCTGGAATAACGCACGGGTGTCCCGCCGCCGCGGCGGGATACCGGCAAGAAGCGAGGAGACAGTTATGACATTGCAGACGCGATGCAGGCGGCAGGTGCTTGGCGCGATCGGACTCACGGCCATGATGATGACCGGAGCATGGGCGCAGGGCGCCTATCCGGATCACGTCGTCCGCGTCATCGTGCCGTGGCCCGCCGGCGGCAGTGTGGACATGGCCACGCGCGTGGTGGCCGAGCAGCTGTCCGGCGGCCTCGGCCAGCCGGTGGTGATCGAGAACCGCCCCGGCGCGGCCGGCAACATCGGCGCAGCCGCTGCCGCGAAGGCAGCCCCGGACGGCTACACCCTGCTGGTGGCGACCACGCCGATGATCATCAACCGCAGCCTGCAAGGCAGCACCGTGGTGGACCTGTCGCGCGAATTCGTGCCGGTCGGGCAGTTGGTCAGCCTGAACTATGTCATGGTGGTCAACCCCGCAGTGGCCGGCTCGGTACAGGAGCTGGTGGCGAAAGCCAAGGCCAGTCCCGGGCACTTCAGCTACGCCTCTTCGGGGCCGGGTACGCAGCTTCACCTGATTGGCGAATCCTTCAAGCGGGCGGCCGGCGTCGATATCGTGCACGCGCCGTACAAGGGCGCGCCACCCGCGCTGGCCGACCTGGTCGGCGGCCATGTCCAGCTGATGTTCCCGGGCCTGCCGGTGGTGGAGCCGCTGCTGCGCTCCAGGCAGCTCAAGGCGCTCGCGGTGGTCAGCACGCACCGCCTGCCGCAGTTGCCCGACGTGCCGACGCTGGCCGAGGCTGGCGTTGCCGGCATCGACTCCAGCGAGTGGTATGGCCTGGTGGCGCCCGCCGGCACGCCGCCGCAGATGGTGGCCAGGCTGAGCGGGGAACTGGCCAAGGTCATGCGCAACCCGGCCGTCCGGCAGCGCCTGGCCAGCCAGGGCTTCGAGCCGGTCGGCAGTACCCCGCAGGCATTCGCGGGCCTCATCGAGGCGGAGCAGAAGAAATGGCCGCTCGCCGTGCGCCGCGCGGGGCTTCAGCCCGAGTAGCGGAACCGGAACCAGGTCAAGTGGACGGAACCGCCCGAGGCCCGTCATCGATTTCAGATTGAGACAACGCGGCAGCCGGACAGGACTCACCGGCCTGCCGCGCCAGGAGAGTTGCAATGCCCCTCGACCCCACCACCATGGCCGCACCGACGCACCCGCCGGTATCCAGCCAGGACGCGGACCAGAAGAAACCCATGTCGAAGGCGTCGGCCATTACGGCCATCACCATCGGCGGCGCGCTGGAGCTGTATGACTCCGGCGTCTACAACTTCTTCGCCATGCTGATCATTCCGCTCTACTTTCCCGTGGGCAATCCGTTTGGCCAGCTGCTGCTGTCGTTCGGCACGTTCGGCGCGGGCTACCTGATGCGCCCGCTCGGCGGGCTGGTGATCGGCGCCTATGCCGACCGCCGCGGCCGCAAGCCGGCGGTGCTGCTGTCGATGTGGCTGATGGCGTTCAGCGCGCTGATCCTGGTGGTGACGCCGCCTTATGCCCAGCTCGGCATCATGGCCCCGGTCCTGATGATCGTGGCGCGGCTGATACAGGGCTTCGCGATCGGCGGCGAGATGGGTTCGGCCACTGCGATGCTGATGGAGTACGCGGACGAACGTTCGCGCGGCTTCTACACCAGCTGGCAGACCGCCAGCCAGGGCATTGCCGCCGTCTTTGCCGCACTGGTGGCACTTGTGCTCAGCCATTCCCTGAGCCCGGCTTCCCTGGAGCACTGGGGCTGGCGCGTGGCCTTCCTGATCGGAATCCTGGTGATCCCGGTCGGCCAGGTCATTCGCCGCCGCCTGGAAGAAACGCTGGAGCCGCCCGCGCGCAAGAAGGCCGCCGCCGGCGGCTGGCAGCTGATGCGCCAGTACTGGCGCGAACTGGTGGCCAGCGTGCTGCTGATGACCGGCCTGGCCGCCGCCGTACACCTGATCGCCTACTACCTGCCCAACTACGCCACCTTCCAGCTCAACATCCCGCGCGGCGACGCGGTCTGGGCCGGCTTTGTCGCGGCGGGCATGATGGTGATCTTCGGCCCCATCGCCGGCTGGATGAGCGACCGGTTCGGGCGCCGCACCATCGTGTGGTGGTCGCGCCTGGCGCTGCTGGTGATGGCGTACCCGGCCTTCGTCGTGATCAATGCCTTCCCGTCCCTGACCTGCCTGCTGGTGGTGGTCGGCTGCCTGGCGATCCCGATGGCGATGACCTCGCCCGCCACGCTGGTGCTGGTCAGCGAGGTGCTGCCGCAGCGCCTGCGCGCCACCGGCATGGCGGTGACCTACTACGTGGCGATCGCGGTGTTCGGCGGCTTCGCCCAGTTGTTCTCGACCGTGCTGATCCACATGACGGGCAGTCCGAACGCGCCTGCGTTCTACCTGATCGGCTGCGGCCTGGTCTCGCTGCTGGGGCTGGCGATGGTGCCCGAGACGCTGGGTCGGAAGCTTTCATGACGCGCGCGGCAAGCGTCCCGGCGGTGAGCCGCCGGGCGCTTGCTGCCGGTGTCATGACACGTTCAGGGGTCCGTCTCCAGTATCACGCCGGCAGCGCGAATCACTTGCAGGTAAGCGAACGTATCGCCGACGGCGGTGGTTGCCTGCTCCGCAAGCCGCCACACGCGCGCAGATTTTTCGGCGCTGGCCATCATCGATTCGAGCGCTGCCGAATGCGCGAATCCATGAGCGGCCGCCGCGCCGAGCACGGCATCCAGGACGCGTCGCGCAGCAGCCCGGGCATCGACCGCCGCCCGGGGAGCCTGGTAGGCGAGAAAGCCCGCCATCAGCAGGAATTCGGCCGGACTGACGTGCTGGCCATTGCCCACAGGCACGCCGGCTGTGCTGTCGTGATTGAGCGCCACACATCACCTCCCGCATTGGTGCACCAAGCGCCACGCTGATTCCTTCGGACTCGACCAAATATAGTACAGAGCGCTTCGCTTATGCCGGATGAAGGCGGCATGCGATCACGGCCCGATCACCGCTCTTAAGTGCCCTTTCCATTAAGCGTGGCGGTCGGCAACCGGTACATGTGACCGGCCGCCCTCCATGTCATCGCGCCATGCCTGCGGACCGGCCAACTTTTTCGCGATGTCCAGCCCGCAAGTCGTAGTATTCTTGAGCCGCATCCTGCTCCCCCTGTGATTGCCGCGGTTTCGCGAGTTCATACCGGTGACGATCGCAGTCAAGCCGACTACTTTCTTCGAGGACATTTATGAAAACGCTGTTTCTGCAGGCACCTTCATATGACGGCTTCGACGGGGGAGCGGGCTCGCGCTTCCAGACGAAGCGAGAGATCCGGTCTTTCTGGTATCCGACGTGGCTCGCCCAGCCCGCTGCAATGGTCCCGGATAGCCGCCTCGTGGATGCTCCCGCAGACGGCCTGTCGCTGGAAGCGACCCTGGACATTGCCGAGCCGTACGAACTGGTCATTATTCATACGAGCTCTCCGTCGTTCCCCAGCGACATCCAGTTCGCGGAACATCTCAAGCGCCGCAAGCCCGCGATCCTGATCGGAATGGTCGGCGCAAAAGTCGCCGTTGATCCTCACGGCTCGCTTACCGCAAGCGACGCACTGGATTTCGTGTGCCGTGAAGAATTCGACTTCACCTGCCGCGACATCGCGCAGGGGCTGCCTTTCGCGTCGATCCTCGGGCTCAGCTATCGGCTGCCCGATGGCGCGATCATGCACAACGACGCCCGGCCGATCCTGGAAGACATGGACCAGCTTCCATTCGTCGCACCCGTCTACAAGCGCGACCTGACGACCCGGAATTACTTCAGCGGCTACCTCAAGCATCCCTATGTCTCGCTCTACACGGGGCGCGGCTGCAAATCCCGTTGCACGTTCTGTCTCTGGCCGCACACCGTCGGCGGGCATCGCTATCGCACGCGTTCGGTCGAGAACGTTCTGGAAGAGGTCAAGTGGATCCGGGACAACATGCCCGAGGTCAAGGAGATCATGTTCGACGACGATACCTTTACCGACCTGAGGCCGAGAGCGGAAGAGATCGCCCGCGGCCTGGGCAAGCTGGGGGTGACGTGGTCGTGCAATGCCAAGGCGAATGTGCCCTATTCCACCCTCAAGGTGATGAAAGAGAACGGCTTGCGGCTGCTGCTCGTCGGCTACGAATCCGGCGACGACCAGATTCTCGTGAACGTCAAGAAGGGCCTGCGGACCGATATGGCGCGCCGCTTCAGTGACGATTGCCGCAAGCTCGGCATCAAGATCCACGGCACGTTCATTCTCGGGCTCCCAGGCGAGACGCACGAAACGATCAAGAAGACCATCCAGTACGCCAAGGAGATCAACCCCCACACCATCCAGGTGTCACTCGCGGCGCCCTATCCGGGCACGGTCCTGCACAAGCAGGCGGTCGAGAACGGATGGCTGAATGACAGCAAGGTCATCACCCTCCTCAACGACTCCGGCACCCAGGCTTCGACCATCGGCTATCCGCACCTGTCGCGCGAAGAGATCTACCTTGGCGTGGAGGAATTCTATAAGCGGTTCTATTTCAGGCCATCGAAGATCTGGGAAATCGTCCGCGAGATGCTGATGAGCTGGGACATGATGAAGCGGCGCCTGCAGGAAGGCGTGGAGTTCTTCAGGTTCCTCCGGGCGCGCAAGGCATAGGGCGCCAGTGCGCGGACCGGCCAGTACGCGCCCTGGTCCGCGCAGCGACAAGTTCGATACAAGAGGCGCCTCTCCCTCCGAGGCATCCGACACCGTTGGCCGGCAGCAAGCCGGGCGCGTCATGGCCCGGCGGCGGTGCCCGCTACGGCTGGCCGGCGACCGTCGCGAGGACGCAACGCTCCTGCGCGACCTGCTGGCAGGAGACGGATCGTACGCCTAAGCTCGTACAGGCTCCCGAAGGCCTTGCGAGCGCAGTGATTGCAGCACAAAGAATGCTGACAAGTCCGCCCGGACCAGAGAAAAAAGACAGGAGATCGAGCATGTCACTGAAAAGAACGGCCCTTGCATCCCTGCTGGCGTGCCCCCTGGCCGCCGTTGCGCAGTCAAACGTCACACTCTATGGCGTGGTAGACGCCAACATCGAATACGTGAATCACGTCGGCGCCGTGCCGACCTCGGCCAACCAGTTCAATCCAGGCACCGGCCATGATGTCTTCCGGCTCACCTCCGGCGGCCTCTCAGGCTCTCGTTGGGGCATGCGCGGCATGGAGGACCTGGGCGGCGGGCTCAAGGCCGTGTTCGTGCTGGAAAGCGGCTTCGGCACCGACAACGGCGCCTTGCAGCAAAGCGGACGGCTGTTCGGCCGGCAGGCGTTCGTCGGCGTGCAGGACGAACGCTTTGGCCAGCTCAGCCTGGGCCGCCAGTACACCTCGATGTTCGAGGCGCTCGCCAACTTCTCGCCGACCGCCTACGCGACGCAGTATGAGCCGGTCGTGATGCAGTCCGGCCCGAATTACCGCGAAGACAACACCGTCAAGTACACCGGGAAGTTCGGTCCGGTCGCGGCCCTTGCACACTGGTCGTTCGGCGCGGGGGTCGCGCTGCCGGCATCCGTGGGCCTGCCCATTCCGATCGGCGGCAACGGCGAAGTCCCGGGCCAGTTCCGGCGCGACACCGCCTATGGGGCGGCCCTGGTCTACACCATCGGCCCGTTCGCCGCGACAGCGGGCTATGACCAGTGGAATCCCACCATCGGCACCGGCAGCGGGACGGTCAAGAAGGCCGTGGTGGGTGGCAGCTATGCGATTGGCCCGGCCAAGATCATGGGCGGCTACCGCTGGGGTCAGAACAGGAACGCCAGCGACACCCTGATCCAGCGCGATGACTACTACTGGATCGGCGCGAACTACCAGGTCACGCCGGCGGTGCAGCTCACGCTGGAATACAGCTACGACAACGTCAAGAACCTGTATGGCAACACCGGCGTGCCGAACCCGTGGCAGATCTCCTTCGTGGCCGACTACTCGTTCTCCAAGCGCACCGACGTCTACCTGACCACGGCCTATGCGAAGAACGCCGGCCTGATGCTGGAATCGCTGGCAACCTTCTATGCCAACAGCCTGGCGCTCGGCAACAACTACGTGCTTGGCAACGGGCAGAGCAATATGCTCGGCGTGGCCCTGGGCGTGCGGCACAAGTTCTGATGCGGGCGGAGGGGCGCGGCCGGGCCATCGGTGCACCGGTAGAATCGCTGCTTTGACCGCCGGGCCGCGCGCCCGGCACGCGCGGATCCGAACGTGCCCTTCATCCTGCTCGGCCTTGCCCTCATCGGCGCCCTGATCTACGGGTACATCCGTCTCTACCATGCCGTCGCCGCCGCGTTCGGCGCCCTTGCGGGTGCCGGCGCCGTCGCGCTTGCCGTTGCGCTGCTGGCCGCACTGGTCGCGCACGGCGTGCGGCGCTGGCGCGCCATTCATGGCGTGCGCATCCGCGGCGAGCGCATCCTCTCGCTCGACGGCACGTGGGGCACCCTGCGCGTCGATGCGGAACGCAAGCTCGGCACGGTGACGCTTGGCGACGCGCAATCGCGCTTCATCTTCGCCGACATCGCCGGCGCCGAGCCGGTCTCCGATGCGGGCGCCTGGTTGCTGGCCCTGCGGCTCGAGCACAATGCCCGGCCGCTCTGGCGCATTCCCATGCCCACGCGCCATCACGCGCGGCGCTGGGCGAAGATCTTCTCGCTCGCAGCCCAGCAGAAGCTCTGACGAGCACCCGCGCTGGTCGGCCGGGAGCGCTGCCTTCCTGCGATAGCGAAACCGCTGGCCCGCGGCGCCAACTCCGTTTAAGATTGCGCGATTATCGAACAAGACAAGCATGATGGAGACTACCCGCCCCCTTGGCATCGGCCAGGCCCAGGCCGATACGGTCCGAGTTGCCCACCCCCAGTCCGACCTGCTCGGCAGTTTCTCCGGCGATCCGAACTTCATGCTGTCGCTGGCGCGCGGCCTGACCGTGCTCGAAGCATTTTCCGAACGCAAGCGCCCGCTGACGATCTCGCAGGTGGCGCAGCGCACGCAGCTGTCGCGCGCGTCGGTGCGCCGCTGCCTGTACACGCTCGAGCAGCTTGGCTACGTCAGCCAGCAGGACGGGCAGTTCGCACTGCGCCCGCGCGTGCTGCACCTGGGGCATGCGTATTTCTCGTCGACGTCGCTGGTGTCGCTGTCGCAGCCGATCCTCGACAACCTGAGCGCGCGCATCCACGAAACCTGCACGCTGGCCATCCTGGATGGCACCGACATCCTGTATCTGGTGCGCTCGGAAGTGCAGCGCGTGGTCAACTACTCGCTTGGCATGGGCAGCCGGCTGCCGGCCTATTGCACGTCCAACGGGCGCCTGCTGCTGGCGCACCAACCGGCGTCGGTGCTCGACGGCTTCTTCGAGCATGCGGACCTGCGGCCGCGCACGCTGCAGACCAAGGTGTCGCGCCAGGAACTGGAGAGCTGCTTCGAGCGTGCCCGGGAGCTGGATTACGTGATCGTCGATGAAGAGCTGGAACCGGGCCTGCGCGCGATCGCGGTGCCGGTGCGCTCGGCCGCCGGCATCGTGCTGGCGGGCATCAGCGTGAGCGTGCGCGCGGCCAAGGTGACGGAGGCGGAGATGGTGACGCGTCTGCTGCCGCCGATGCGCGAAGCCGCCGCGGCCATCGGCCGCCTCATTACCTCCTGATCACGGCCGGGCGCCTGCCGGGGCCGGACCGCTGCGGGTCATGGTCGCGCTCCTTGTCGCCGTCGCACGACCGGCACGGTGCCGCGATGCGAGCGGGCAATGCAGCCACCCACAATGCACCATAAGCCGCCGCATCAGCCGCGGTGCGCAAGCTCCAGCGAGAACACCAGCCGTTGCAGGAAGTTCTCCATGCGGCCGTCCGGGTTGACGAAGGCGCAGCCGTAGTGGTGGATGGCGCTGTCGTCGTTTCCCACCAGCCAGTGGCCCACGACCTGCAGGTCGATGTCGAGCTTGCCCAGCTCGCGGAAGTCCAGCCGGCAGCGGCTCACCATGGTGCCGACCGGCAGCCGGTCCTCGCCGACCGTCCTGGAACGCAGGCCCACGCCGGAAAGCGACAGGTCGGCGACATCGAGGGCCAGCACGCTGTTGTCCGGATTGCGGATCTCGCAGCGGTAGCCCTTGGTCACCAGCGTGCGCGCGCGGAAATGGCGGCGGCGCTGGAAATGGTAGAGCTTCTCGGGAAACTCCACGATGAACGCAGGACCGTCCTCGTAGCGCGTGGCCGACGGACGCCCGACCATGAAGTTGACCGGCACGCCGCGCAGCAGGCCCGAGAACGCGTTCTCGTCCGAAGTCATCAGCGAATGGCGTTCGGCATCGGCATTGCACCAGTCGAAGATAAAGGTGCGGTTGACCGGATCCATGTGCAGGACCGAGGTCACAAACTGATGGCCGGTACGCGTGCGCACCGTGAGCAGGCACTTCTGCCAGGACAGGTCCCGCAACACCGTGCCGATCTGCGAGGTATGGGTGAGGCGGTAGCGCTCGTCAGGCTGCGCCATGCCCGCCTCCGCATCGATTGCGTCTTGCGGGCCGGAACCGGCTTGGGTGGATTCGGGGGAATCTTGGAGGCTCATGGAATCACGCAACATCAGAATGGCAGCACCGCGCGTCGGAAGGGGGCGTCGCGGCAGGATCGGCTTGCGCCCGAGCGCCGCACATATTAAGGGGACGCTGCATTCGACGGCAAGACTCATGGCATGGGCTTCGGCATTCTGTGGCGAAACTTGAGCACAGACTTTTGAGGGGTAGCGTTTGCGCCGCTTTCGCGCTGCGGCGGGCGGATTCCGCTCACGCAGAAACGGGTACGCCCGCCATGCTGTGCGCGTCATCGGGGGCCATCAGGGGCCACGCGCCGATCGCCTCATGCGTGGCACCGTGCCGGTCCAGGCGGCTCTCGAACAGTATGAAACGCCGCGCCTGCCACGACGGCACGGCAAGCTCCCGGTGCGCGGCGACCCAGTCGCGCAGCAGGGCGTCAGGGACCGTGGGGCGGCACCGCGCGAGTGTCAGGTGCGCCCGGAACTGCCGCCGCTCGGGCGCGATGCCCGCGGACTGCAGGGCATCAGTCAGGGCCCCATAGAGCGCGTCGAGCGCGGGACAGGGCGCAAGGCCGGCCCACAGCACGCTGCCCTGCTGGCCGCGGAAGCGGCCGGCGCCCGTCACGCGCAGCGCAAAATCCGCCGCGCGCAGCGCGTCGAGCGCAGCGGTGATGCGTTCGGCCTGCCCCGCATCGCACTCGCCCAGGAAGCGCAAGGTCAGGTGTACCTGCGCCGCAGGCGCCGGGCGGATGCCGCGTGCCGCCGGCACGATGCCCACCAGATGCGCCGCGACCGTCCGCGGCGTTTCCACGGCGATGAACAGGCGGGCCATGCTGGCTGCGCTGCCGCGCCTAGGCCAACGCGAGCGCGGACTGCTGCATGATCGGCAGGCGCGCGGCCGCGGCGTGGCCCTCCAGCCTGAGCAACGCGCGCTTGCGGTCGGTGCCGCCCGCATAACCGGTCAGGTCTCCGTCCGCGCCAAGCACGCGATGGCACGGCACGATCACCGACAGCGGGTTGCGCCCCACCGCGCCGCCGACCGCGCGGACATGGCCATGCGGCAGTCCGAGCTGCCGGGTCAGTTGGCCGTAGGACACCGTCTCACCGAACGGAATGGCGCGCAGCGCCTCCCACACACGCATCTGGAAGCCGGTCCCGGCCAGCCGCAGCGGCATCGAGAACGCTTCGAGCGATCCGTCGAAGTAGGCCGCGATCTGCGCGGCCACGTCGTCGAACAGGCGCGCGGTGCCTTCGGGCACAGCCCCCGGCACCGCGCCGTGCGGGTAGTACTTCTGCCCGTCGAAATAGACCCCCGTCAGGAGGCTGCCATCCGCGCGCAGCAGCATGGCGCCAAGCGGGCTGTCGATCAGGCGGTAGCTGGTCATGTTGTCACCTCGGTCGTCACCTCGATATCGGAATTGGCAGCAGTCATGTCCGCCAAAGGTACCACTGCGCCGTCGCCCTGTGCCTTCATCGCTTCATAGCGGTGCCACAGGTGGACGGCTGCGTAAGCGCGCCACGGCGCCCACTGCGCGGTACGCGTCTGCATCGCGCGCACGGTGTTCACGCCAAGCACCTTGCGCAGCGCATAGTCGGTGCCCGGGAACGCGTCGGGCCAGCCGAGCGCGCGCATGGCGACGTATTGCGCGGTCCAGTCGCCGATCCCGTCGATCCCGCGCAGCGCGGCCACGGTCTGCTCGGGCGCCGTGTGGGGCTCCAGCGGCAACGCGCCGCTGGCGACGCGCTGCGCGAGCGCACGCAGCGTGCGCACCTTGCCCGGCGACACGCTGGCGGCGGCCATGGCGGTGTCAGGTAGCGCTGACAGCGCCGCGGCCGATGGAAAGCAATGCGTCAACGGCACGCACCCGCCGATGGGCATGGCTGGCGCTGGCAAGGCGTCTCCCGCCGCCTGCGCGAGCCGCGCCAGAATGCGCCGTGCCTGCACCACCGAAATCACCTGCCCGATCACGGCGCGCACCGCGATCTCGAAGCCATCGACGCTGCCCGGCAGGCGCATGCCCGGCACATCGGCGGCCAGCTCGCCGAGATGGCGGTCGACGATATCGGGCCGGCAGCCGAGGTCGCACAGCCGGCGCACCTTGCCCAGCGCCTGCGGAATCACGCGTGCGAGCGACGCCGACAGGGTCACGCGCAACACCAGCCGTGCGGGCACATGATCCAGCCGCAGCCAGCCGCGATGCACCACGCCACCGGCCTCCACCGCCAGCGTGCGGGCATAGGCGCCATCGCGCACCTGTTCGATGCCATCCACCGCGCGCACCGCCAGGAAGCCCAGCAGCGCAGGCCATGCCAGCGGCGGCCGGTAGCCCAGTTCGAACACCAGCCGGTCGGCCACGCCTTCCGACGCCCGCTTGCGCAATGCCACGGGCGTCAGGCCATAGCGGGTGCGCAGCACATCGTTGAAGCGGCGCACGCTGCCAAAGCCCGCGGCCAGCGCCACCTCGGTCACGGGCAGCGCGGTATCGGTCAACAGGCGCTTGGCCAGCAGCAGGCGCTGCGTCTGCACGTACTCCAGCACCGACACGCCGAACTGCGCCGTGAACAGGCGATGCAGGTGGCGTTCGGTCACGCCGATGCGGGCGGCCAGCGCGGCCACGCCGGCATCGGCCATGAAGCCCTCGTCGATCAGCGTGGCCGCGGCCTGCGCGAGGCGGCCCGAAAGATCGGCCAGCCCGTGGCCGGGCGCGAGTTCGGGACGGCAGCGCAGGCACGGACGGAAGCCTTGCTTCTCCGCCGCCGCGGCGCTTTCGTAGAAGGTGCAGTTCTCGCGCTTCGGGGTACGCACCGCGCACACGGGCCGGCAATAGATGCCCGTGGACGATACGCCGACAAAGAAGCGGCCGTCGAAGCGGCGGTCGTGCGAGGCCACGGCCTTGTAGCAGGTATCGGGATCGAGTTCCATGCAGGCATGCTACCGCTTCAGGCACGCGCGCACCCGCTGGATTCGGACATTCCCCTCTGGCCAGCGGCCGTGCCATGGAGCACAGTCCGTACTACGGAGTCCGGCTAGAATCACCAGCCTGCGATGTTTCCCGGAGATTCCATGCGCCCAGCCAAACCGCTTCCGCTGACCTGCTCGCTCGCGCTCGCGGGCCTGCTATGGCTGGGCCTGCCAGCGGCTGCCGCGGCGGCCCCGGCCACTGCGGCCACGTCGGCGCAGGCGGGTGCAAGCGCGGTCGAAGTCACCTCGGTCGAGGGCATCACCGAGTACCGGCTGCCCAATGGCCTGCGCATCGTGCTCGCACCCGATGCGGCCAAGCCGACCACCACGGTCAACATGACCTACCTGGTCGGCAGCCGGCACGAGAACTACGGCGAGACCGGCATGGCGCACCTGCTGGAACACCTGCTGTTCAAGGGCACGCCGGCGTTGCCGGGCAAGTCCATCCCGACCGAGTTCGCGCGGCGCGGCATGTCTTCCAACGGCACGACGGCGCAGGACCGCACCAACTACTTCGAGACCTTCACCGCCAGCGACGACAACCTCGACTGGGCGCTGCGCATGGAGGCGGACCGCATGGTCAACAGCGTCATCTCGCGCGCCGACCTCGACAGCGAGATGACGGTGGTGCGCAACGAGATGGAAATGGGCGAGAACAGCCCGGGCCGCATGCTGATCCAGCAGATGATGGCCGCCTCGTTCCGCTGGCATAACTACGGCAAGGCGCCGATCGGCGCGCGCAGCGATGTCGAACAGGTCGGCATCGACAACCTGCGCGCGTTCTACCGCCGCTACTATCAGCCAGACAATGCCGTGCTGGTGGTCGCCGGCAAGTTCGACATGGCCTGGACGCTCGCGCGCATCGAGCGCTATTTCGGCCCGATCGCGCGCCCGGCGCGCGTGCTGCCGCCCGAGCACACCATGGAGCCCCCGCAGGAAGGCGCGAAGGAACTGGTGGTGATGCGGCCCGGCGACAGCGGGCTGGTGGCGGCGCAGTACCACGTCAGCGCCGGCGCCCACCCCGATACGACAGCGCTGGCGATGCTGACCATCATTCTCGGCGACACGCCCGGCGGGCGCCTGTATAAGGCGCTCGTGGAACAGAAGAAGGCCACCTCGGTCGGCACCTCGTTCAGTGCGATGAAAGACCCGGGCACGCTGCTCTTCATGGCCGAAACATCGAAGGACCAGCCCATGTCGGCGGCGCGCGCGGGGCTGATCACGCAGGTCGAGGGCTTTGCCCAAGCGCCGGTGACGCCCGACGAGCTTGAACGCGCGCGCGTGCGCATGCGCAATGCCTACGAGCACTACATGAACGATCCTGGTGCGCTCGGCATTGCGCTGTCGGAGGCCATTGCCAAGGGCGACTGGCGCCTGTTCCTGATCGCACGCGACCGCATCGAGACCGTGACGCTCGAAGACGTCCAGCGCGTCGCGCTCAACTACTTCCAGACCTCGAACCGCACGGTGGGGCTGTTCATGCCGCAGGACAAGCCGCCGCGCGCGCAGATTCCCGCGACACCGGACGTGGCCGCGCAGGTGTCCGGCTACCAGGGCAAGCCGGCGCTGGCGGCGGTGCCGGCGTTTGATCCGAGTCCGGCCAATATCGAGGCCCACACCCGGCGCCAGACCCTTGCCAACGGCATGCAGCTGGCACTGCTGCCCAAGCCCACGCGCGGCGGCGTGGTCAACGGCACGCTGATCGTGCGCATGGGCGATGTCGAGAGCCTGCAGGGCCTGACCACGGTAGGCGGCCTGACGGCATCGATGCTCAA
Organism: Cupriavidus yeoncheonensis; assembly: GCF_905397275.1. GTDB lineage: Bacteria > Pseudomonadota > Gammaproteobacteria > Burkholderiales > Burkholderiaceae > Cupriavidus > Cupriavidus yeoncheonensis. Next base: position 71,731 of record NZ_CAJPUY010000011.1, read on the forward strand.
GCGCGGTGCCGGCAGCATGGACCGCCTGCAGCTTGCCGACCGCATCGAGGCCTTGCGCGCGCGCGTGATGGTCTCGGGCGGTTCCGAGCGCGTCACCGTTGGCTTCGAAACCCGGCGCGAACAGCTCCCCGAACTGCTGGCGCTGGTGCGTGACATCCTGCGCACGCCGACCTTCCCGCAGGCTGAATTCGACACGCTGCGCAGCACCACCATTGCCGATATCGAAAGCGTGCGCCGGCAACCGGGCGTGATGGCCTCCGACGCGCTGGGCCGCCATGGCGACCCCTACCCTGTCGGCGACCCGCGCCACGCGCCCACGTTCGACGAGAGCATTGCCGCGCTCAAGGCCGCCACGCTGGAGCAGGTGCGCGATTTCCACGCGCGCTTCTACGGCATGGGCAATGCGCAGCTGAGCCTGGTCGGCGACTTCGACGCCGACGCGGCCACCGCCCAGGCCGGCGAGCTGTTCGGCGACTGGCGCGCGCAGCAGCCGTTTGCGCGCGTGGACAGGCCCTTCGTGCCGATCACCGCGGCGGACTTTACCCTGGCCACGCCCGGCAAGGCCAATGCGGTCTACGTGGCAGCCGAACCGATCGACCTGACCAGCGACGCGCCCGACTATGCGCTGATGCTGATTGCCAACCGCGTATTTGGCGGCGGCTCGCTGCGCAGCCGGCTGGCTGACCGCCTGCGTCAGAAGGAAGGGCTGAGCTATGGTGCGTCGAGCTGGATGAATGTGGGTGCGCTGGACCGCGCCGGCCGCTTCGGCCTGCAGGCGCAATACGCCCCGCAGAACCTGAAGCGCCTGCAACGTGCCGTGGCCGAGGAGCTGGAGCGCTTCGTGCGCGACGGCATCAGCGCCCCTGAGCTGTCCGAAGCCGTCAGCGGCATCCTGCAGGAAGGCATGGTGGGCCGCAGCAGCGACGGCGCACTGGCCGGCGCGCTCGCCAATCAGCTTTACCTCGGCCGCACCATGGCCTACACCGAAGAACTGGAAGCGCGCTTGCGTGCGGCCACGCCCGAGGCGGTGAATGCGACGATTCGCAAGTACGTGCGCCCGGCCGGGCTGTCGCAGGTCTACGCGGGCGACTTCGCCGCCGCGCCGACGCCCGATGGCACCGCGGCGGGCGAGGCGCCGGCCGCACGTCCGTAGCCATTGTCACGCAGGCGACAAGGAGACGGGCCAGAATGGGCCGACGCGCCGGCATCCGGGCGCCAGAACGGGGCACGCCCCTTGCCGTGCCCTGGTGTTGACTGTATATTCGTACAGTATAAGTAGAGACAAGAGGTGTGGATGTCAAACGTGCGGGCTGGCAGCAAGGCGGAAGCGCTCCGGCTTCTCGCCGCGGAAGGAGTGCTGGGGCTGGAGCTTGACTACGAGACCGGATGGCAGGACGCCGTCGAACTCGGCAGGCTCGGGGAGAAGCGCGGCATCAAGGTGCAGTATCGCGGCCAGGAAAGTATCGCCGTACGCTCGCGCGAAGCGCTGATCGAGGGCCTCACCAAGGTCAAGGCAACGTTCCGGCAACGTAACCTTTACTGTCAGTTCGACCTGGGCACGCTGACGGACCACGAATTGCTCGATCTGGAAGCCAGGGCCACGCGGCTTGGCGATTACATTCTCGCCGGACACCTGCTGCGGGACGTGGACTGCGTCTGGCCCGCCGAATAAGGCGCGGGCGCCAGTTCCGGGTCCCTCCAGAAACAGACATGCCGCCAACCGGCGGCATGTTTCCTTCCAAGTGCGCAATCGGGTAATAGTGCTCAGTGCCAGATGCGCGCGGCATTGGCCCAGCGCGCGGCGGCTGACTGCACCATCGCACTGCCGGCCACTTCCTGGGCGGCGTCTGTGCATGAATTGGCAGCCGGCTGCATCGCGGTATGCCACAGCACCGCCGACACCAGCGTCTGGCAGTGGCGGCGCTCGCTGTGGGCGAGCGCCAGCAGGCGCTCATAGCCATCGATCACGATGAGCCGGTCGCCGGCCTGTGGCCGCATTTCCAGCGCATACAAGTGGTCGCATTCGCAATGCATGCGCCCACCGCTCACCGCCACCACGATTGCCCCGGGAAGGGCGATGCCGCTGTCATGCACATCTTCACGCAGGCGTTCCAGGTGAGCATGCGCGCGCGGATCGCGCGCTGCCGCCAGGTCGCCGGGCATGGCGCTGAGCGCCATCAGCTCGGCTGGCGACACCGCCAGCGTGTAAGCCGGGAAGTCCGTCCGGTAGGTGGCCACCACGGCGCGCAGGCGACGCGCGCCACGGCCATCCGGAAGGCTGCCCAGCTCGCGTCCCGCCGCCGTGACTGCCATCAGTCGCGCAGCAGGTGCTTGGCGATGATGAGCTGCTGGATCTGCGTGGTGCCTTCATACAGGCGCAGCAGGCGCACGTCGCGGTAGAAGCGCTCTGCCTTGTACTCGGCGATGTAGCCTGCGCCGCCATGGATCTGCACGGCACGGTCGGCGATGCGGCCGACCATTTCGGTACAGAACATCTTGGTGCACGAGGCCAGCATGCTGACCTCGGGATCGCTCTTGCCGGCCGGCTTGGCATCGTAGCGCTGCGCGCAGTCGCGCATCATCGACAGGCCCGCGTACAGCTCGGCCTGGCTGTCGGCCAGCATGCCCTGGATCAGCTGGAAGTCACCGATCGGCTTGCCGAACTGCTTGCGTTCCTTGGCATAGGCCACGGCGTCGGTGATCAGGCGGTGCGCCATGCCGCAGGCCAGCGCCGAAAGGTGCAGGCGGCCGCGGTCGAGCACTTTCATCGCGGTCTTGAAACCTACGCCGGGCACGCCGCCAATGATGTTGGCGGCCGGCACGCGCGCGTTCTCCAGCACCACGTCGCAGGTCTTGGTGCCGCGCTGGCCCATCTTCTTGTCCGGCTTGCCCAGCGAGATGCCCGGGGTGTCGGCCGGCACGATGAACGACGAGATGCCCGAAGCACCGGCACCGCCCGTGCGCGCCATCAGCGTGAAGGCGCCGGCGCGAGGCGCGTTGGTGATGAAGCGCTTGGTACCGTTGATGACGTAGTGGTCGCCATCCAGCTCCGCCCTGGTCTGCAGAGAAGCCGCGTCGGAACCGGCGTTCGGCTCGGTCAGCGCGAACGAGATGATCAGCTCGCCGCTGGCGATCTTCGGCAGGTAGGCCTGCTTCTGCGCTTCAGTGCCATCCATCAGGATGCCCTGCGAGCCGATGCCGACATTGGTGCCGAACACCGAACGGAACGCGAAGGCGGTGTGGCCCAGGTCATAGACCACATCGCATTCCTGCGACATCGACAGGCCGATGCCGCCGTAGTTTTCGGGGATGGAGATGCCGAACAGGCCCATTTCCTTCATGTCGGCGACGATGTCGGCCGGCACGTCGTCGATCTCTTCGAGCGTGTCTTCCGCCGGCTTCAGGCGTTCGTCGATGAAGCGCTGCACCGAAGCGCGCAGCAGGGCAAAGGATTCCTGGTCAAGGGCCATGGTGGTTCTCCGATCAAGCCAATTCGACAGTATGGGCGCCAATGGTACGCGCGCCATCTGATTTGACAATCCATCCGATATTGAACAGAAGCGTCAAGAAAATTTGACATTCAGCCACGTGTGACGGCAAGCAGTCCTGCCATGCCGATGGCCATCGCCGCGAGCGCGTCGCCGGCGATCATCCCGCCGCCGATCAGCGACATGGTGCTCATGTCCTCCGGCATGGACCGGCTCGGCCGGCGTGCGCCGAACCGTTCGGCGAGGCCCGCCACGACGCCGCCCGCCGCCATCCAGGCCGCGGCAGGCAGGTTGACGAATCCGCCGAACGACGAGGCATAGGGAGAAGGCAGCAGGACAGCGTCCAGCGCGAAATCCACCGTCCGTCCCGCTTTGCCGGACACTGCGAAACGCCGGTATCCGGCTTGCGCCCGCAGCGCCTTGCGCAGCACTTCCGTCACTAGGCCGATCGCGATCCCGATGATGACCGCAAGGTGCTGATAGCCGCGCGCCTCGGCCAGCCCGCGCAGCACGCCGACAATCTTGTAGGTCATGGCGGAAGTCCAGCGCGCCGGCTGCTGGTCGGCCGTGAGCGTGGTCTGGTCCAGCGCCAGCACCGGATACGCCTGCATGAACAGCCGCGCCAGCGCCACGGCGAGCAGCGCGCCGACGATGATCCCGGCCACCTGGTAGCCGAACTGCACCATGCGGCTGCTGCCGAGGCGCCAGCCGGTGGAGCGGTCCTGTTGCATGTCGCAGGCCTCGGCGGTGGACACCAGCAGCACGGTCGCGGCGATCAGGCCGACATGTGGCGCGCGCAGCCCGGCAGCGGCCATCAGGATCACGCACAGCACGAATGCCGACGAGATCGGGTTCTGGTCCACCATGCCCACGGAAATACCATTGACCAGTGCGAACACCAGCACCAGCAGCACCGCCATGAGCTGGTAGCCCGGCGGCTGCCCGAACCAGGCCACGCCCGCGGCCACCACGGCCGCACCCCAGAGCAGCACCCATGCGGCCACCCAGCGCATGTCGGCCCCGCTGGCTTGCCGCGTCGCGGCCGCAGCCCCGCCCCGCCACTGTCGCCATGCACGTGCCAGCAGCAACGAGACGTCGACCACCGCCGCACCCACGATCATGCCCAGCGCGATCAGGAAGGTGATCTTGCGGAATGGATCGCCCGGGGCCAGCCAGCCGATCGAGACGAAGGTCGGCGTCATGATCCAGCCCGCGAGGCCGCCCGTCAGCGCCGCGATGCCGATGCGCGCGCCGACGATCATCCCGGCCCCCAGGGTCGAGGCTGACACATCGAATGCCGCCAGCGGCGCCAGCCGGGCCAGCCAGAGCCCGCTGGCCAGCCCTGCCGCCATGCCGCCAGCCAGGCGCGACACCGAACGGCGCAGCAACAGCGGATCCGTCAGCGCGCGCAGGATATTGGCCACGGCCAGACCTGACGGGAAGGTCAGCTGCATGCGATCGACCAGCAGCGGCGTATAGAGCATGCCAACGCCGACGCCATACATGCCGATGCACAGCAAGTATCCGAGCAGTTGCCATAGCGGCGGCTGCGCCAGCCCGAGCCAGCTCATTGCCTGGATCACCACGGCCATGCCGCCCATGCCGGCGACCGACGCCGCCGCGGTCTGGATGTAGTTGGCCCCGTGCCGGCCCGGTGCCCCGTAGCCGCAAGTCACGACCGAGCCGAGGATGCCGGCCAGCACCTGCCCGCCGACGAAGAAGCCGAGCGAGAAGTTCATGTACGCCGCGGCAATCCCGCCCAGCGGCCCAAGCACCAGCATGCCCGCCGCGCCGAGCAGCAGATGGTATTGCCAGCTCCCGGGCGCGGGCAGCCAGTTCAGGCGGGGAGCGGCTTCTGACGGAACGGAAGGCATGACAAGGGACAGAGTGCCGGACAAGTGCTTCAGGCAAAGCATAGGCGAGAGATCCGTCCGGCGGGGTTTACACTAGTTTCGTGCGCAACTATCTCGCCGATATAGTTGCGCACACAACCACATTGCAGAGCTTGTCCATGCCAGACCTTTCCGCCCCCGCCTGCACGGCAATCCCCGCGCCGCCGGCCACCGAAGCGCGGCCGTGGCCGTCTTCCGTTCCGGTGCTGATCGCCGGCGGCGGGCCGGTCGGGCTTGCCCTGAGCGCACTGCTCGCGCGGCACGGCATTGCCTCGCTCGTGGTGGAGGCCGATGACGGCTACTGCGCGGGCAGCCGCGCCATCTGCATGTCGCGCCGCTCGCTGGAGATCCTCGGATGGGTCGGCGCCGACCAGGCCACCGTCGACAAGGGCCTGCCCTGGGTGGGCGGACGCAGCTACTACCGCGATGCCGAGGTGCTGCATTTCCGCATGCCGAGCGAACCCGGCGAGCGTTTCGCGCCCATGGTCAATATTCAGCAGTACTACCTGGAGGCCTTCGCCCACCAGGCCGCGCTGGCCTGCGGTCCGCACGCCGACGTGCGCTTCGGCGCGCGCGTGGCTGCCGTGCGCCACGAGGCCGACGGCGTCGGCGCGGACCTCGAGACCACGCAGGGCATCCGGCAGGTCCGCGCCCAATGGCTGGTGGCCTGCGACGGCGGCCGCAGCACCGTGCGCGAACAGCTTGGCCTGCGCATGGCGGGCACGCAGTACGAAGGCCGCTACGTGATCGTCGATATCGTGCAGAAGACGCGGCGCGACGTGGAGCGGCTGGCCTGGTTCGATCCGCCGTCCAATCCGGGCTCGACCATCCTGATGCATCGCCAGCCCGATGACGTCTGGCGCATCGACTACCGGATCCGCGACGACGAGGACCCGGTCGAAGCCGTCAAACCCGAAAACGTGCTGCCGCGCGTGCAGAGCCACCTCGACATGATCGGCGAGACCGAACCGTGGGAACCGCTGTGGATCTCGATCTACAACGCCAAGTGCCTGACGCTCGATGCGTACCGGCATGGCCGCGTGCTGTTCGCCGGCGACGCGGCGCACCTGGTGCCGATCTTCGGTGTGCGCGGGCTCAACTCGGGGCTCGACGATGCCGGCAACCTGGCCTGGAAGCTCGCCTGGGTCATCCAGGGCCGCGCCGACGCGAGCCTGCTCGATTCCTACTCGACCGAACGCGTCCATGCCACGCGGCAGAATATTGCCTACGGTGCCAAGAGCACTGAGTTCATGGCGCCGCCCAATTTCGCTTTCAGCCTGATGCGCGAGGCGACGCTGCGCCTGGCGCTCGACCAGCCGGCGGTGCGCTCGCTGATCAACCCGCGCCAGTCGGCACCGATCGCTTATACCGCCGCGGGCTCGGCACTGAACGGCCCGTCGGACTTCGGCAACGACTGCCTCGGCGCCGCACCCGGCATGCCCGCGCCGGAAGCGCGCCTGGACGGCGAACACCTGACTGCCAGCTTCGGGCGGCGCTTCACGCTGCTGTGGTTCGGCAATAGCGCGCCTGTACCGGCTGAACTGGCGGCATTTGCGCAGACGCATGCCACGAATCTGCAGCTTCGCGTGGTGGTTCCCGCCGGCAGCACGCCGCAGCCCGGCGCGCTGGCCGATCTCGATGGCCACGCCTTCGGGCGCTATGGCGCGCAGGCGGGCACGCTGTACGTGATCCGTCCGGACGGCTATGTCCTCGCGCGCTGGCGCGCGCCGCAAGCGGAGCAGGTCCGCGACGTCCTCGCCCCCTTCCTGCAACCCCCCGCTGACGGAGTCCGCCATGCAAGCTGAAGAACTCGATCTCGCCTACACCCGCCTGTGCGAAGCCGTGGCCGGCGTTGGCCAGGACAAGGCGCCGCTGCTGCTCGCCATGGTTTGCCTGGGCCTGATGAGCCGACAGGAAGCGCTCGCCCCCGTGCTCGACCTGATCGAAACCGCCGAGGCGCGGGTGTAAAGTTCCCGCGGGTGTAAAGTCCCGTCTCCCCGCACGGATCCGATATGAAAGCCCTGCCCCGCCTGGACCAGTTCCTGACCTACCGCCTGCATCAGGTCAACAAGCTCAGCGACAAGGACAGCGCCTACGCTTACCTCGAGCAATGCGGCCTGCTGCTCAGCGAAGGCCGCTGCCTGGCCGCCATTGGCGCGTTCGCGCCGCTATCGGTCAATGCGCTGGCGCAGAAGGCCAACCTGACCAAGGGCCAGGCGAGCCGCTCGGCGCAAGCGCTGGTGGATCGCGGCCTGGTCAGCAAGTCCGCAAGCGAGGCCGACGGGCGCGGCGTGGTGCTGGCACTGACGCCGCAAGGCAAGCCCATGTATCGGCAGGCCATTGCGATGATCGCCAGACGCAACGAGGAGATCTTCGGCTGCCTGAACGAGGAGGAGCAGGCGGTGCTGGGGAGTCTGCTCGACCGGCTGGTTGCCCACGCCATGCGCGACAACCAGTCCGGGGACGCTTAGCGCCTCAGTCCATCCACGTGCGCACGCGCCCCATCGCGCCGCGCGGCCTCGGCCACCTCATTGCTCACCACCGTCTGCCCGATCGGTGCCAGCGCGATGCCGGCGAGCTTCAGGTGCTGGATGGCGAACGGAATGCCGATGATGGTCACGAAGCAGGCGATGGCCGACATCACGTGGCCGATCGCCAGCCAGATCCCGGCAAAGAGGAACCACAGCACATTGCCGACCATGCCGAGTGCGCCGGTGCCGATGTCGTCGCGCTGGTTCAGTTCGCGCCGGCCGATCGCCTGCTTGCCGAACGGAAAGAACGTGAAACTGCCGATCACGAAGCAGGCCTTGCCCCATGGGATGCCGACGATCGAGCAGAAGGCCAGCAGCCCCGCGAGCCACCAGGCCAGGCCCATGAAGACGCCGCCAAGGATGAACCAGAGGAAATTGCCGATCGCGCGCATGCATGAATTCCGGAAGTGAAGGACAGCGCGATGATACGCGCGTGCCAAAGCGTACCCGTTTCTGCGTGCATGGCAAAAGCGTCGAGACGCCCGGGATTTGCTGCCGCAAGTGCCGCGCCGGAGAGCACAAACGCCGCCTTTTCCTGAAGCGCGGCGCCACCATGCGTACCCGTTTCTGCGTGCGTACCTGTTTCTGCGTACGCTGTTCCTGGTCAGGCGTACCCGTTTCTGCGTGCCCGCCATTGGGCACATCTTCTTTACCGGACACATTCGCGCGGCACCCTGGCAGGGACAGGGCCGGCCGGCGCATATGGCGCAGCGGCGCTAGAATGTGCGCCTCGTCTCCCTTCCGCCATACGCCGTGACCACGGCAGTGCCCCGCAGTCTCCCGTCATGAAGCCCGTCCTGCTTGTCCTGAACCCGATGTCGCCACAACACCTCGCCAGCCTTGGCGAGCGATTCACCGTGCACTACGCGCCCGATGCGGCCGCGCGTGCCGACGCCGTAGCCACGCATGGCAGCACGGCGCGGGCGGTGCTCACGATGGGCTCGATCGGCCTGACGGCGACTGAAATCGACGCCATGCCGCGGCTCGAACTGGTCTGCGCGCTGGGCGCCGGCTACGAGAACATCGCGCACGAACATGCCCGCGCGCGCGGCATTGCCGTGGCCAACGGCGCCGGCACCAATGACAGTTGCGTGGCCGACCACGCCATGGCGCTGCTGCTGGCCGCGGTGCGCGCGGTACCTCAACTGGACATCGCCACGCGCGCCGGCCAGTGGCGTGACACGCTGCCGCTGAGTCCGAATTTCTCGGGCAGGCGGATGGGCATCGTCGGCCTGGGGACCATCGGCCGGCGCATCGCGCGGCGTGGCGAAGGGTTCGACCTGGAAATCGGCTATCACAACCGCACGGCGCGTACCGACACGACGTACCGGTATTTCGACAGCGTGAGCGCGCTGGCGCAGTGGGCCGACTACCTTGTCATCGCGACGCCCGGCGGCGCCGGCACGCGTCACCTCGTGGACGCCGGCGTGCTGGCCGCACTGGGCCCGAACGGCTTTCTCGTCAACATCGCACGCGGCAGCGTGGTGGACACCGCCGCGCTCGCGCAAGCGCTGCACGCGGGTACGGTTCGCGGTGCCGGCCTCGATGTCTACGAGAGCGAACCGGCGCCCCCCATGGTGCTGCTGGACTGCCCGAACCTCGTCTTGACCCCGCACATGGGCGGCTGGTCGCCGGAAGCGATCCAGGCGTCGGTGGACCAGTTCCTCGAGAATGCCCGCCGCCACTTCGCCGGCGAGCCGCTGCTGACGCCGGTCTGAGCGGCTTACCTGCTCGCTTGCCTGCTCAGGCGGCCGGGAACGTCACGCGTACGCGCAGGCCCGGAGCCGCGTCCTCCAGCACGAGGCGGGCGCCGTGCGACTGCGCGATCTCGGCCACGATGGCCAGCCCGAGTCCGCTGCCGCCCGTCGGGGCATCGGGCAGGCGGTAGAAGCGGTCGAATACGCGCCCGCGCTCGGCTGCCGGAATGCCCGGCCCGTTGTCGCTGACCACCAGTTCCACCTCATGGCCGCCTTGCACGTGCCTCACCTGCACGTCGACGCGGCTGCCGCGCGGAATGTACGCCAGCGCGTTGTCGATCAGGTTGGTCAGCAGGATGCGCAGGGCATCGGCATCGCCGCGTATACGTATGGGGCATGCGGGGCGTATGGGGCGTATGGGGCGGGCCGCCGGCAGGCTGTCCGCGTCCATGCCGAGGTCGATTTCCCGGTCGAGCGCGGCCTGGGCCATGTCGGCCACCACGCCGGCGGCCAGATCGGGCAAGTCCAGCGGGTCATGGGGCAGCGTCACCGCGCCGGGCTCCTGGCGCGCCAGCGTCAGCAACTGAGCCACCAGATGGGTCAGGCGCTCCAGGCCCTGGCGCAGCTTGCCGAGCGCCTCGCGCCGGGCCTGCGGATCTTCGGCGCGCTCCACCAATTGCGCCTGCAATTGCAGTGCCGTCAGCGGCGTGCGCAGCGCGTGCGCGGCATCGGCCACGAATGCGCGCTGGGTGTCCAGCGCATGCGACAGCCGCGCCAGGAGCTGGTCGAGTGCGTGGCTGAGCGGCGCGATCTCGTCCGGCATCGGGCGCACGGCCAGCGGCGCGAGCGAGCTGGCGTCGCGCGCCCGCACTTGGGTGGCGATCTCGCGCAAGGGCCGCAGGCCGCGGCCCACCGCCATCCATACCAGCCAGGCCAGCAACGGCAGCAGGAGCAGCAGCGGCGCCACGGTGCGCAGCGCCATGCGCGCGGCCAGCGTCCGTCGCGCACTCATGGGCTGCGCGATCTGCACCACGGCGGGACCCAGCTGCATGCTGTAGAGCCGCCATTCGCCTTCGGCGGTGCTGACATTGGAGAAACCCAGTTCCGCCCGCGCCGGCAGGGCCGGATGCGCGTGCGAGAGGTACAGGCTGCGGCCGGAGCCATCCCAGATATGGATGACCACGTCCTCGTCCGCGTGCAGCAGGTCGGCGCCGGCCCCACCCTCGACGAAAAACGGCGGCGCCACCGGGACGGCGAACTGGCTCGGCAGCGCGGCCGCGACCTGCTTCATCTGGTAGTCGAACAGGGCATTGGCTTCCTGGCGGGCCTGCCCGTAGATCAGCACGGTCGCCATGGCGATGCCGGCGAGCAGGCCGGCGGCAAGCCACCACAGCAGGGTTCGCTGGATCGAGCGCATCAGTGTCCTGCTTCCTCTTCGAGCCGGGGCACGACATAGCCCACGCCACGGATATTGCGGATCAGCGCGGCGCCGAACTTCTTGCGCAGCGCGTGGATATAGACCTCCACGGTGTTGCTGCCCACCTCGTCATCCCAGCCGTAGAGGCGCTCCTGCAGCTGCGCCACCGACCAGACCTTGCCCGGGCGCGCCATCAGCGCCGACAGCAGCGAGAATTCGCGCGCGGACAGCCGCACCGGCTCGCCGCTCAGCGTCACTTCCCGCGTCGCCGGGTTGAGCGAAATGGTCCCGTAGCTGAGGACCGGCTCGGCCCGGCCTTCGGCGCGGCGCGCCAGCGCGTGCATGCGCGCGGCCAGTTCCTGCAGGTCGAACGGCTTGACGAGGTAGTCGTCCGCGCCCGCATTGAGCCCGGCCACGCGATCTGCCACCGCGTCGCGCGCGGTCAGGATCAGCACCGGCGTGGACACGCCGCGCGCGCGCAGGGCACGCAGCACGTCGAGGCCCGGGAGGCGCGGCAGCCCGAGGTCGAGCAGGACCACGTCATAGCAGGCCGCGTCGGCGCAGCCACCGGTGGGCGTCGCGGCAGCAAGTCCGGCCTCGCCGTCCTGCACCCAGTCCACGGCAAACCCTTCCTGGCGCAGCGCGAGCTTCACGCTGTCGCCGATCATGGCATCGTCTTCCACCAGCAACACGCGCATGTCTTTTCCGATCTCTTATCCGATCTCTTATCCGATCTGTGGCTGGCCGGGATGGAGCGCATCCGCCAGCGCGCGCGCCAGCCCCGGCAGCGCGGGATAGCTGGCGGTGATCACATACACCGGCAGCTTGTCGAGGTAGCCCTGCATGCGGCCCTTGGCGACGAAGCGCGCGTTGAACGTGGACGCCTGCAGCGCCGGCACGAAACGCGGCAGGATGCCGCCGCCCAGGTAGACGCCGCCGAGCGCGCCCAGCACCAGCGCCACATCTGCCGCAACCGAGCCGAGCAGGCCGAAGAAGACCGCCATGGTGCGCTCGCAGAGCGGATCGTGTCGCTCGAACGCCCCCGTGGTGACCTGCTCCGGCGTCAGCGGCACGTCGGGGGGCGTACCCGTTTCTGCGGACAGCGCGGCGTGGATATGCGACAGGCCCATGCCCGACAAAAGCCGCTCCGCCGACACGCGTCCGAGGGTGCGGTGCGCGGCTTGCCAGGCGATCCACTCGTCGTCGGTCACGGGCATCAGCTCGATATGGCCGCCCTCGCCCGCCAGCGCGACCGCGACCCCGGCGGCGGACGGCACCAGCCCCGAGACCCCGAGCCCGGTGCCGGGTCCCACCAGCGCACGCGGCGCAGTGGCCACGGCCTGGCCGGGCCGCACCTGCACGAGATCGCTCGCGCCGAGGTAAGGCAAGGCCAGCGCCAGCGAGGTGAAGTCGTTGATGGCGACCAGCCGCTCCAGGCCCACCGCCCGCCGCGTAGCCTCGATCGAGAAAGCCCAGTCGTGGTTGGTCAGCCTGACCTGGTCACCCGTGACCGGGTTGGCCAGGCCGATGGCCGCATGACGCGGCAGCGTGGCACCGGCGGCGCGCAGCCCGTCAAGGTAGTGGCGCATGGCCGCTTCGAGCGACGGATGGTCCGCCACCTTCAGCGCGGTCACCGCGCCGATCTGCATGGGCGCGGTTTCGAGCGCGAAGCGCACGTTGGTGCCGCCTACGTCGGCAAGCAGGCGCGGGTAGGTGCGCGGGTAGGTGGTATCGCCGACAGGCACGGCCGAAGCAGTCATGGCATCGCTCACGCGCGGAAGATATCGAAGCCGCGCCGCTGGTTGGCCAGCAAGATGCTGACTGGCAAGGCGGGCGCAGGCCCTTCCTTGGCGCGGTCCAGTACCTTGCCTTTCTCCTCGCCGGCGACGGCCAGGAACGTGCGCTCGGCGCCCAGCAGCGCGGCCAGGTTCAGCGTCACGCGGACATGCGGCGCGGCCGCCGGATGCGTGACCAGGTAGCCGGGCCTGGGGTCGCTCAGCGCGGCCTGCAGTTCGGGCGCGTCGGGAAAGAGCGACGCGGTATGTCCGTCCTCGCCCATGCCCAGCACCACGACGTCGGGCTGGCGGAACGCCTGGTTCAGGCGCGCCACCGCGCGCGCCGGCTCGGCGACCTCGTCGGCGTCAGCGATCAGCGGCACGAACGCGGCGCTGGCCGCGGCCTCGCGCAGCAGGTGCGCGCGGACCATCCCGCCGTTGCTGTCGGGATGGTCGGGCGGCACCACCCGCTCGTCGACCAGCGTGACGGTCACGGCTTCCCAGCGCACGGGCCGGTAGCGCAGGCGCTCGAACATCGGCACCGGCGAGCGCCCGCCCGACACCGCGAGCACGGCCCAGCCGTTGACGCGGATCGCCAGGTCCAGCGCATGGCCGACGGAGATCGCCAGCGCTTCGGCCTGGTCCATCAACGTTGCATGTTCGAACTCGCGCATGGCCGTGTCTCCGGGTCAGGCTTCCTCATGCCACAGGGCGTCGTCGCGCGACATCAGCGCCGACGAGGCGGCCGGGCCCCACGTGCCGGCGGTATACGGCTTGGGCGGCACGTTGCTCTCTTCCCAGGTGTCGAGGATCGGCTCCACCCAGCGCCACGCCTGCACCTGCTCGTCACGCCGCACGAACAGGCCCAGCCGGCCGCGGATCACGTCGAGCAACAGGCGCTCGTAGGCACCGGCGCGGCGCACCTTGAACGAGTTGGCGAAATCGAGATCGAGCGACGTCGGCGTCAGCTCCAGCGTGTCGCCGGGCTGCTTGACCAGGAAGTACAGCCGGATGCTCTCTTCGGGCTGCAGCTGGATCACCAGCCGGTTCTGCGGCGACAGCGTCAGCGGGCGCGGGAAGATGGCGTGCGGCACATCGCGGAAATGGACCACGATCTCGGCCACGCGCGACTGCATGCGCTTGCCGGTGCGCAGGTAGAACGGCACGCCTTCCCAGCGCCAGTTGGCGATCTCGGCCTTGATCGCAACGAAGGTCTCGGTACGGCTGTCGGCGGCGATGCCCTTCTCGTCGAGGTAGCCCGGCACCGGCTTGCCGCCAATGGCCCCGGCCCGGTACTGGCCGCGCACGGTCTTCTCGGCCACCGCCTGCGGCGTGATCGGCTTGAGCGCCTTGAGGATCTTGATCTTCTCGTCGCGGATGGCGTCTTCCGACAGGCTGGCCGGTGGCTCCATGGCCACCATGCACAGCAGTTGCAGCAGGTGGTTCTGCACCATGTCGCGCAGCGCGCCAGTCTGGTCGTAGAAGTCGCCGCGCGTCTCGACGCCGAGCTCCTCGGCAATGGTGATCTGCACGTCCTGCACCCATTCGCGCCGCCACAGCGGCTCGAACAGCGCGTTGCCGAAGCGGATCGCCATCAGGTTCTGCACCGACTCCTTGCCCAGGTAGTGATCGATGCGATAGATCTGATCCTCGGCGAAGAACTTCGCCACGGCAGCGTTGATCGCTTCCGAGGATTCGAGGTCGTGCCCCAGCGGCTTTTCCAGCACGATGCGCACATTGGGCGTGTTCAGCCCGGTGCGCGCCAGCTGTTCGCAGATCGGCACGAACAGGTGCGGCGCGGTGGCCAGGTAGCACACCACCACTTCAGGACGGCGCGACAGTACCTTTTCGGCGAGCGCGTCGAAGTGCGCCGGCACGCGTGCATCGGCCTGCACGTAGCAGATGCGGGCCAGGAACGCGGCCCATGACTCGGGCGGCGCATGCGCCAGGCCCGGGCGCACGCCCTGCTCCAGCGAATCGAGGTAGTCCTGCTGGCTGAGCGGCTGGCTGCCGGTGGCCAGGATACGGGCCTGCGGATGCAGCAGCCCGGCATGATGGGCGTCAAAAAGGGATGGCAACAGCTTGCGCCGCGCCAGGTCGCCGGTGCCGCCGAACAGCACCATGTCGAAATCAGGCATGCTCACCGTGGACTCCTTGAAGGATGGCGGTCAGAACACTGCGAGCGCTGCGAGCGCGGCCCTGCCCGATGCGGCCCCATGGATTGAGTGTCTGCCCGCGGCGCATAAGTTCCGGGCAGTTTACGTGAGTCGGCGCCGCTTGGCGAGGCGCGCGAGCCACAAGCGTACCCGTTTCTGCGTGACCCGAGCCGGTCCCGTGGCGCGTGCAGCGTGCCGCGAAGTGCGCTAGGCTGGAAGCAACCCCGCAGGAGAATCCTATGCCTCGTCACCCAGTCCTCGAACGGGTCACGGCCCGCATCGTCTCGCGCAGCGGCCCTTCCCGGCAGGCTTACCTCGACCGCACCCGCGCCATGGCGGGCCAGAAGGTCGAGCGCACCCAGCTTTCCTGTACCAACCTTGCGCACGCCGTGGCGGCCATGCCGGACGAGGCCAAGATCCGTCTCAAGGCCGACGAACGGCCGAATCTGGCGATCGTCTCGGCGTACAACGACATGCTGTCGGCGCACCAGCCGCTTGCAGCCTTTCCGCAATGGCTGAAGGAAGCGGCGCTGGAGGCTGGCGGCACCGCGCAGTTCGCCGGCGGCACGCCGGCCATGTGCGACGGCGTGACCCAGGGGCAGGACGGCATGGACCTGTCGCTGTTTTCGCGCGATGTGATCGCGCTGGCCACGGCGGTAGCGCTGTCGCACCAGATGTTCGACGGCGCGCTGTACCTGGGCGTGTGCGACAAGATCGTGCCAGGGCTGGTGATGGGCGCCCTGTCGTTCGGCCACCTGCCCGCGGTGTTCGTGCCCGGCGGGCCGATGACCACCGGCATGAGCAACGACGAAAAGGCGCACGTGCGCCAGCTCTACGCCGAAGGCAAGATCGGCCGCAAGGAACTGCTCGAAGCCGAGACACGCTCCTACCACGGCCCCGGCACCTGCACGTTCTACGGCACGGCCAACTCCAACCAGATGCTGATGGAGATGATGGGACTGCATCTGCCGGGCACGGCCTTCATCAACCCGAACACGCCGCTGCGCGAGGCGCTCACGCGCGAATCGGCACGGCAGGCGCTGCGCCTCGTGCATGGCGGCGAGCGCTATACGCCGGTAGCCGAGGTGCTGGACGAGCACGCCTTCGTCAACGGCGTCGTCGGCCTGCTGGCCACGGGCGGCTCGACCAACCACACGCTGCACCTGATCGCCATGGCGCGCGTGGCCGGCATTCTGCTGACGTGGGATGACTTCGACGAACTGTCGGCCGCGGT
The DNA here is from genome assembly GCF_905397275.1 of Cupriavidus yeoncheonensis. Lineage (GTDB taxonomy): Bacteria > Pseudomonadota > Gammaproteobacteria > Burkholderiales > Burkholderiaceae > Cupriavidus > Cupriavidus yeoncheonensis. The sequence continues at coordinate 87,921 of NZ_CAJPUY010000011.1, forward strand.
GCCTCTGCTGGCGCGCGTCTACCCGAACGGCAAGGCCGACGTGAACCAGTTCCAGGCCGCGGGCGGGCTGTCCGTGGTGATCCGCGGGCTGCTCGAACTGGGCCTTCTCCATGACGACGTCAACACCGTAGTCGGCCGCGGGCTGGAGGCCTACACGCGCGAGCCGGTGCTGCGCGAAGGCAAGCTTGAATGGATCGACGGGCCGACCGCCACGCTGGACGACACCATCGTGCGCGGTGCCGCGCAGCCATTCCTGCCGGACGGCGGCATCAAGCTGCTCGATGGCAGGCTTGGGCGCGCCGTGATCAAGACCTCCGCGGTGAAGCCCGAGCACCAGGTGGTGGAAGCGCCCGCCATCGTGTTCGAGCACCAGGACGACGTCATCGCTGCGTTCAAGCGCGGGGAACTGGAGCGCGATTTCGTCGCGGTGCTGCCATGGCAAGGGCCGGCGTCATGCGGCATGCCCGAGCTGCACAAGCTCACGCCGACGCTGACGGTGCTGCAGGACCGCGGCTTCCACGTCGCGCTGGTGACCGATGGGCGCATGTCCGGTGCCTCGGGCAAGGTGCCCGCGGCCATCCACGCCTGTCCGGAAGCGCTGAACGGCGGCGGCATCGGACGCGTGCGCAGCGGCGACATGGTGCGCGTCGACGCGCCTGCCGGCGTGCTGACCGTGCTGGTGCCCGATGCCGAGTGGGATGCGCGCGAGCCCGTGCGCCCCGACCTCAGCCCCAACCGCCACGGCGTCGGACGCGACCTGTTCGCGACTTTCCGACGCAACGTCAGCGACGCCGAGGCCGGAGCCTGTACGCTGTTCGCCGACGAGGACGCGCGCGCTTAGCCTGCCCGCCGCAGCGGGTTCGCGCGCGGGTCCGGCGTGGCCGTGGGGGGCACGGACCCGGGCGTGACGCCCGGGTCCGGCATGCGCTCTTGCTGGATCGGCACGGCGATCTTGCAGCCGGCGTCCTCCAGCACATGCTTGCTGTCGGCGTCGATATTCCAGTTCCTCAAAAGCGGCTCCTGGCTGTTGGGCGTACCCGTTTCTGCGTGCGCGCGTCGCGATAGCGCTCGGTGTCAACACACCTCCGCGAAGTCTGGGATCAGCCTCCTGAACCCTATGCGATCTCGGACATTCGCCGGCAAACGACGCAATCGCAACCCTGCTTTTCAGAGGGCAAGCGCAAAAGGAAATGGTTTCCGGCACCTGCGGCCGGCGGCGCGTCCGATCAACGCGCGCGGGCGGCGCGCCATGCGCCGGGCGTGATGCCGAACGCGCTACGGAAGCGGTTGTTGAAGTGGCTCGCCGAGGCAAAGCCGGCGCGCGCCGCCACCTCGTTCAGCGGCAGGCGCGCATCGCTCAGCAGCCGCATGGCGCGCTGGAGCCGCGCGCGCAGGATCCACGCATGCGGCGGCATGCCGAAGCTCACGCGGAACATGCGCGCGAAATGGTATTCCGACAGGCCCGCGAGCGCGGCGAGTTCGCCGAGCGTCGGGTTCTGTTCCGGATGGGCCTCGATCCAGTCGCGCACGGCGCGGCGCGCCGTGACGGACAGCCCGCCGCGCCAGTCGGTGCCGGGCCGGTGCGCGGCATGGCTGAGCAGCAGGTGCGTGACGGCGTCATGGGCAAGCGCGTTGCCCGTCATGCGCGCGTCGGGCGCCTGCCAGTCGAGCGCGGCCAGGCGCTGGCCGAGCGCGAACAGGTACGGGTCCTGCGCGAACGTCAGGTCGCGCAGCTGCAGGCCGCGCGGCTCGCGGTCGAGCAGCCGGATGCAGTGCCAGGCTACGTACTCGGGATCGAAATAGAGATGCAGGAAGCGCTGCGTACCGCCCACGTGCCAGCGTGATTCATGATCCGCGGGCAGCACGCAGAGGCGGCCCGGAGCGCCGAGGTTGCCGGGCTGGTCGAGCCGATACGTGGAGTGGCCGCCTTCGAGGTATACCGACAGCGTGTGATGGCCCGGCTGCGCGTACGCGGTGTCGTCATGCCGGTTGCGCCACAGTGCCAGGCCGAGTCCGTCTCCGAGTGCGGTGGCGCGCTCCAGCGACGCGCGCGAGCCCGTCAGCGCGTTGAACACCGCATGGTGTCGCAGCGGATCGGTGCCGGATGGGAGGCGGGTGTCAGGGGCGGCCATGCGCGTCGGATGTGTCCGGGGGACTATACGCGATCCACCGCGGTGGCGTCCGTGACGTCGTGGCGCCCACGCAGAAACGGGTACGCTCGCATGCCGGCGCTCAGCCCGGATGGTCGTGCAGGCGGTCGCGGTGGGTCAGTGCCGGGAACATGCGCATCCACAGCGCCACCACCAGCAGCGTGCCCACGCCGCCGAGGACCACCGCGCCAATCGGGCCCAGCAGCGCCGCCGTCACGCCGGACTCGAACTCGCCCAGCTGGTTGGACGCGCCAATGAAGACCGAGTTGACGGCGCCCACGCGCCCGCGCATGTCGTCGGGCGTATCGAGCTGGACCAGCGTCGAACGCACCACCACGCTGATCATGTCGGACGCGCCGAGCACGACCAGCGCGGCCATCGACAAGGGCAGCCAGTGCGACACGCCGAACACCAGCGTGGCCGCGCCGAATACCGCCACGGCGCCGAACATCACCTTGCCCGCGCGGCGGTTGAGCGGATGCCGGGCCAGCCACAGCGCGGTGACCAGCGCACCGATGGCCGGCGACGAACGCAGCAGCCCCAGGCCCCACGGGCCGGTGTGCAGGATGTCGCGCGCATAGATCGGCAGCAGCGCCGTCGCGCCGCCGAGCAGCACCGCGAACAGGTCCAGCGAGATCGCGCCGAGCAATACCGGCCGGCTGCGGATATAGCCAAACCCCGCAAACAGCGTCTTCACGCTCACCGGCGCGGTCAGCCGCTGGACGGGCTGGCGCAACGTCAGGCCGCTGACCAGGACAGCTGCGACCGCGAACAGCGTGGCGCTCAGCCCATACACCACGCCCGGCCCCGCGACATAGGCAAAGCCGCCAATGGCCGGGCCGATGATGATGGCGGCCTGCCCCGCCGAGCTGGCCAGCGCCACCGCGCGCGGCAACTGGCGCGGCGTCACCACGCTCGGCAGCAGCGCCTGCAGCGTCGGCGTCTCGAACGCGCGCGTGGCGCCGATCAGCGCGACGAACACGAAGATGTGCTCGGGGTTGATCCGGCCCGAGAGGCTTGCCACTGCCATCGCCACGGCGATCAGCGCTTCCAGCGCCTGGCAGGTCCGCACGATGCGCCGGCGGTCGAAGCGGTCGGCCACGTGCCCGGACATCAGGATCAGGACCACCGACGGCAGGAACTGCACCAGCCCCACCAGGCCGAGCATGAACGCGTCGCGCGTCAGGTCGTACATCTGCCATCCGACCGCCACGGTGAAGATCTGGTAGCCGATGGTGGTGCACAGGCGCGCGAACCAGAAGCGACGGAACGAGGTATCGCCGAAGACGCTGTCAGACGCTTCGGCAGTAGTGGCGGCAGGGGAAGACATGGACTGGAGATCGCCGGCGGCAGGCCGGACAGGACAACGTCGGAAGGCGCCGCATCAGGCAGCGCACGCGCGCGCTACGGCAAAGCGGTCATTTTAAGGCGAGGCACGGTTCTTCGTGCCTACAACAGCCGACATTCGCCCACGATTCGGTCAACCATGTCGCAATGTATCAAACATGATGCATGGAAACGACCCCCCTGTTACGTGAATTCGCGTTTGCGAATCATTCGCATTTATAATCGCGCCCAGACGCAACGCATTCTCCACTTTGCGCTGCACGTTTTCCAGGACCTCTCATTTTGCAGCCCGCTTTTCGCCCTACCGGGGGTGCGCTCGGCGCCGCCCTGCTTTTCGTTTCCCTGTCTGCCCAGGCCGCCGATGCCCAGAAGAATGCCGCCGAGACCACGTTGAACTCGGTGACCGTGGTCGGAAACTGGCTTGAAAACCCCAACGCCGCAAAAGTGCTGGAGCATCCTGGCGCGCGCACGATCGTCGACCGCGAGACCTTCGTGGAAAGCGGGGCGACCAATGTGCGCGATGTGCTGCGCCGCATTCCCGGTGTACAGGTTCAGGACAGCAACGGCACCGGCGGCAGCGACATCTCGCTCAACGTCGGGGTACGCGGCCTGACGTCGCGCCTGTCGCCGCGCTCCACCATCATGATGGACGGCATTCCGCTGGCGGTCGCGCCCTATGGCCAGCCACAGCTGTCGATGGCGCCGCTGGCGCTGGGCAACCTGCAGGACGTCGACGTCGTACGCGGCGCCGGCTCGGTACGCTACGGTCCGCAGAACGTGGGCGGCATCATCAACTTCGTGTCGCGCGCGATTCCGCAGACTTTCGCGGCCGAAGCATCGGTCGAGAGCGACATCTACTCGCACGGCGGCAGCGTGAAGACCACGCCGAGCGTCTTCGTCGGTGGCACCAACGAGCAGGGACTCGGTGGCGCGCTGCTGTACTCGGGCACCTACGGCAACGGTTATCGCGAGAGCAATGACCACGTCAATATCGACGACCTGATGCTCAAGGGCGCGTACCGGATCTCGTCGACCGACCAGATTACGGCAGGCTTCCACTACTACGAGGCGCTGGCCGGCATGCCCGGCGGCCTGACTGCGGCCGAGTACGCGGCCAACCCGTTCCAGTCGACCCGGCCGTTCGACAACTTCAGCGGCCGCCGCACCGACTTCAACCTCAAGTACAGCCACGCCGACGCCGATCGCAAGTGGGAAGTGCTGACGTATTACACGGACAGCTTCCGCGGCAGCAATATCCAGAGCCGACCGGCTTCCAACGGGACCGTCACGCTCAACGGCGCGCCGCGCAACTACCACACCTTCGCGATCGAGCCGCGCTACGCGCAGGTGTTCCGCAGCGAGAGCATCAGCCACGAAGTGGGCGTGGGCTACCGCTTCCTGCGCGAGGCATCCGAAGAGCAGGCCACGCGCACGGCCAGCTACCTGCCCGGCAGCACCTTCGACGCCGCCAACGCGCCGATGAAGCTGACCTCGGGCAGCGTCGGCGGCACGACCGCCAACGCGGTCTATATCGACGACACCATCGATATCGGCAACTGGACCATCACGCCGGGCCTGCGCTACGAGTTCATCCGCTCATACGCGACCGCGCTCACGCCGGGCAAGCCGGATGTGCGCTCCGATGTCAGCGCGAATGAGCCGCTGCCCTCGCTGTCGGTGATGTACCACGTGAACGACAAGTGGAACGTGTTCGCCAATGCGGGCGTGTCGTTCGGCCCGATGCAGTACTTCCAGATCGTCCAGAGCACCAACAACCTGCAGCCCGAGAAGGCCAAGACCTATGAACTCGGCACGCACGTGGAAGGGCTCAACGGCTGGGCCGGCGAGCTGACGCTGTTCAACATCGACTTCTCGCAGGAACTGCAACTCAATAATGGCGAGTGGACCAACCTCGGCGCCACCACCCACCGCGGGGTCGAAGCCGGCCTGCGCTACGACTTCAGCAAGATCGCGCCGACGCTGGCCGGGCTGTCGGCCTACGCCACGTACACCTACACGTCGGCCACGTTCAACCAGGGCAACTTTGCCGGCCGCGACCTGCCGTTCTACTCGCGCCACGTCGGCACCGTGGGCATGCGCTACGAGCGCAACCGCTGGTCGTTCAACGTCGATGCCTTTGCGCAATCCAAGCAGCGTTCGCCGGGCGATCCGTCCACGAGCACCGTCTACCAGACGGCCGAAAGCGCCAACGGCGCGCTGGGCGACATTCCGGGCTATATGCTGACGAACATCCGCGCCGGCTATGACATCGGCAAGCATGCCAAGGTCGCGTTCGGCATCAAGAACCTGTTCGACCGCCGGTATTTCACGCGCTCCAACGACCAGAACTTCGGCAAATACGTCGGCATGCCGCGCACGTTTCACGTGCAGGCAACGCTGTCGTACTGATCCGGCAGTCCCGGCAAGGCAAAACGGCCCGCATTGCTGCGGGCCGTTTTGCCTTCTGAACGGGCTGACGTCAGACGATCTCTCGCGTTTCCAGGAACTGCACGTTGGGGAACTTCTCCTGCGTGAGCCGCAGGTTGACCATGCTGGGTGCCAGGTAGACGTGATCGCCGGCGCCATCGAGCGCCACATTGTGGCCGGCCTTGGCAATCAGCTTCTCGATCTCGCCCGGCTCGCCCCTGAGCCAGCGCGCGGTCGCGCATTCGTGCGATTCGAAGATGGCGTCGACACCGTACTCATGCTCGAGCCGGTGCGCCACCACGTCGAACTGCAGGATACCCACCGCGCCCAGCACGAGGTCGTTGGACACCAGCGGGCGGAACATCTGCGTAGCGCCCTCTTCGGCCAGCTGCTGCAAACCCTTCTGCAGCTGCTTGACCTTGAGCGGGTTGTTCAGCCGCGCGCGGCGGAAGAATTCCGGTGCGAACGACGGGATGCCCGTGAACTTGAGCGGCTCGCCTTCGGTAAAGACATCGCCCAGGCGGATGGTGCCGTGGTTGGGCACGCCGATGATGTCGCCCGCGTAGGCCTCTTCCGTCGTGTTGCGGTCCTGCGCCATGAAGGTGATGGCGTTGTTGATCGCCACGGTCTTGCCCTGCGCTACGTGCAGCAGCTTCATGCCGCGCTCGAAGCGGCCCGAGCATACGCGCACGAAGGCAATGCGGTCGCGGTGGCGCGGGTCCATATTGGCCTGGATCTTGAACACGAAGCCGGTGAACTTGGCTTCCTGTGGTTCCACCACGCGCGTTTCGGTCTGGCGCGCGAGCGGCGGCGGCGACAGTTGGCACAGCGCATCGAGCAGCGACTGCACGCCGAAGTTGTTGATCGCCGAACCGAAGTAAACCGGCGTCTGCTTGCCCGCGAGGAATGCGTCCTTGTCGAAGGTGTGCGAAGCGCCGCGCACCAGTTCGATCTCGAGCCGCAGCTCATCCGCCTGGCTGCCCAGGATGCGGTCCAGTTCCGGGTTATCGAGCCCGTCGAGAATCGCAGCGGTGCCCTTGTCGCCGTGCGGGTCGAACAGCTGCACCTTGTCGTCGATCAGGTGGTACACGCCGCGGAACGCCTTGCCCATGCCGATCGGCCAGGTCATGGGCGCGCACTGGATCTGCAGCACGTCCTCGATCTCGTCGAGCAGCTCGATCGGCGAGCGGCCTTCGCGGTCGAGCTTGTTGATGAAGGTGAGGATAGGCGTCGCACGCAGGCGGCAGACATTGAGCAGCTTGATGGTCTGCGCTTCCACGCCGTTGACCGAGTCGATCACCATCACGGCCGAGTCGACCGCGGTCAGCGTGCGGTAGGTATCTTCGGAAAAGTCCTCGTGGCCCGGCGTGTCGAGCAGGTTGACGATGTTCTCTTCGGCCTTGCCGTCGGCAGCTTCGCGGCGGTACGGGAACTGCATCACCGACGAGGTCACGGAAATGCCGCGCTGCTTCTCCAGCTCCATCCAGTCCGATGTGGCGTGGCGGTCGGCCTTGCGCGCGCGCACCTCGCCGGCCACCTGGATCGCGCCGCCGAACCACAGCAGCTTCTCGGTCAGCGTGGTCTTACCCGCGTCAGGGTGGGAAATGATGGCAAAGGTGCGACGACGCGCAATTTCGGAAACGAGCGAGCTCACGGCAGCGGATAGGATCGGGAGGATTGCAGGGCCCGGCATGCGGGGGCCGGCCGGGCAACAGCGAGGACCGCACGCGGGCGGTCGGGCCGGCACTGCGGGCACGCACGAAAGGGAATGGGGCGCTATTTTACCGGTTCGCCGCCCTGCCCGGGAAACGCCTCCGCCTGCTGGCCGCGCAAGCTGCCGAACTGCAGCGCGTACTGGCGCGTGAGTTCGGCGCCGAAAAAGAAAATCTGTGCGGAGTAATACACCCAGAGCATGAGCGCGACGACCGAACCCGCGGCGCCGTACGAAGACGCCACCGCGCTGTTACCCAGGTAAATGCCGATCACGCGCTTGCCGACCGAGAACAGCAGCGCGGTGATGATCGCGCCCATGCTGACGTCGCGCCAGGCAATGCGTGCATTGGGCAGCATCTTGAAGATCACGGCGAACAGCGCCGTCACCACGGCGAACGAAAACCCCGTGGAGAGCACGTCCGCCACCGGCGCGAACCAGGACTGCGTCCACAACTGTCCCCAGAAGCGATCCACCACGGCCAGCGCGGCGTTCACGATCAGCGATACGAGCAGCATCAACGCCAGCACCAGCACCAGGCTGAACGACAGCAGGCGCGAGCGCAGCAACTGCTGCCAGCCCGCGGTGGACGGCACGGGCACATGCCAGATATCGTCCAGGCTGCTCTTGAGTTCGGCAAAGGCACTGGTCGCGCCGACAAAGAGGATGCCGGTGGCGATCATGGCGGCCAGGCCGCTGCCGCCGGCACGATGCGTGGCGGCCAGGATGCCCTGGATCGCGCTGGCGCCCTGCTCGCCGACCAGGCTTTGAAGCTGCTCGAAGATCTCGCCGCGCGCCGCCTCGGCGCCGAAGAACAGGCCCGCAATCGAGATCACCAGCACCAGGACCGGAGCCAGCGAAAACAGCATATAGAAGGACAGCGCGGCGCCCTTGCTGGCCGCGCGGTGGGCGAACCAGGACTGCACGGCGGCCGTGACCACGCGGACCGTGCGCTCGCCGGTGTGGCGGTCCGGCAGGTAGCGCCGAAGGCCCGGGGACGGACGGGATGGATGATCGCCAGGGGGGCGATTCTGGTTGTCCGGCAGGTTATGTTCTTCGGCAGCCATGCTCGGGAAACCTTCGCAGCACTACGGACAGAACGCAGCGTCCGCGGCAATGCCTTGTGCCTGGCGCAGCGGACGCGGCACCTGCGTTCATGATACTGCGCATCGGCGCGCTTTACCGAGCCTGGGGGCCGTGCCCGGCAGTGCGGGGCCAACCTGCTACAGTAAGATCAGGCACGCCTGCCAGCGCCTGCGACGCGACCTGCACCGCAAGGACTGCGAAAGGAGGCACAGTGATCCACAACATCCCGGCGCGGACCCTGACCGCCATGCTGCTGCTCGGACTGAGCCTGCTGGCCGGCGGCTGCGAGCGCAGCCAGCCCGGCCCCAAGCCGATTTCGGGCACTCCGGCGAGCGGTGCAGGCCAGTCTCCGCCCCCGGCGCAACCCTCGTCCCCGGCACGCTGAGGTGCCTGCCCGGATAGTCCCGCAGGACATCTGGCGTACCCGTTTCTGCGTGCCCGACCCCGGCAGTGTGCAAGTGACACCGACACTGCCCCTGTATCAGCGCTGCAACCGCGCCGGAATCGCCGGGCTGCGGGCCTGCCGCGGTGTAATCCCGCGCGGGGCGGGGATCACGGCATGTGAATCCTGTGCACGCGGGCCGTGACTGCGCGCGACGCGGGATGCCGGCGTTGCAGCGGCGTAACCGATTTGTCGTTAGCCGCGGCGCGAGTCGGCCAAGAACCCGCCGTGCCTACCTGACAGCCGCATAAAACAAGCGTTTGCGGCCATTGGCACACTTGTCGCTCTCTGCCTGACAGGGAGACGTAAAAGCCATAGGGTAGTGACTTACAGAATGCAGGAGGAGCCCCAGCCATGCGTCATCCGCCAGCACGCATGACGGCACGCCGACGCTCGCACCGGTTGGCAGGACCGCCACCGTCCGTCATCGACCTGTTGTCGGCGCCGTTGCTGCCGTATCCGCGTTTGCCCGTGCAGCCCGTATCGCCTTGCGCGCTATGGAGCCGGGCGCTCGCGATTTTGGCGTACCGGCGCCGGACGGGACACTAGACCTGGGCCACGGCGCACCGCCAGGGAAGCGCCGCAAGCCAGCAGGAACTTGTGCTCCGTCCCCCGGCGGGCACTTTTTTCCACCCAAGGGAGGAGCCACCCATGAAAGCCGGATGCCTTGCCGCCGCCCTGGCTCTGTTCTCGACCGGCGCCGCCGCGGCCAGCTATGCCTATTTCGACCGGCCCGACAATGCCAGCGCCAATTCACATGCCGCCGTCAGCAACGATATCTATGTGCGCGGCTTTGGGTGGGCGTGGGGCGATCTGCAGTTCAAGCAGGACCCGGGCGCCGCGACGCCGAGTGAGCGGCAGGCACGTGACGGCCTGGACCGCCGCGACGCAGCGCCCGGCCGCCACAACAACGGCGGCGGCAATGCCCAGCCGCGCAATACGCGCGGCAAGATCAGCATGAACCTGGCTGCCACGCCGGCGGCCGGGACAGACGACACGGCCGGGCCGGGCCGCAAGCCTCCCGTGCCGGTCACCACCGTTGTGCGCTGACGTGCCGCAAGGCATGGGGAAAGGGGAACCGGCGAGCGGACGTCGCCAGTTCCCCTTTCCCTGGAGCGCCTGAGGTGCGCGAGTCTTGCCTCGCGAACTGCAGCGCGATGGGTTCTTTTGCTACTCGCCTGCGGTCGGCTGCGTTTCCACGCGGATGTTGTGCTTGTGCATGAGCCGGTACAGCGTCACGCGCGACACGTTCAGCTCGCGCGCGGCAGGCACGACGTGGAAGCCGTGACTGGCCATGACGCTGCGGATCGCCTCGCGTTCGGCTTCTTCGCGAATGGCATCGAGCGTCTTGCGCGGCAACTCCGTTCCGCCGTGCAGCTGCAAGTCGTCCGCCGTGATCTTGCGGTTGTCGGTCATGACGATCGCACGCCGCACCCGGTTGATCAGCTCGCGCACATTGCCCGGCCAGGCGTACTGCATCATCGCCTGCGTGGCGCATGCGGAGAATCCGCGGATACGCCGGTGGGCCTCGTGGCCGTGCTCGGTCAGCACGGCATTGGCCAGCAGCAGGATGTCCTCGCCACGCTCGCGCAGCGCCGGAATGGTCAGCGTGAGCACGCACAGCCGGTGGAACAGGTCCGAGCGGAAGCGGCCGTCGGCCTGCGCCGCCACCAGATCCACGTGCGTGGCCGAGATGATGCGCAGGTCCAGCGGAATGGACTGGTGTCCGCCCAGCCGGGTGATGGTGCCCTGCTGCAGGAAGCGCAACAGCGCCACCTGGCTTTCGAGCGGCAGGTCGCCGATTTCATCGAGGAACAACGTGCCGCCCTGCGCCTGCTCGATCCAGCCGATCTTGCGCTGGTTCGCACCGGTGAAGGCACCCTTCTCGTAGCCGAACAGCTCCGACTGCACCAGGTGCGACGGAATGGCACCACAGTTGATCGCGACAAAGGGCCCCTTGCGCCGGCTCGAGGCTTCGTGGATCGCCTGGGCAGCGAGTTCCTTGCCCGTGCCCGACTCGCCCGAGATGAATACCGGCGCTTCGTTGTGCGCGACTTTTGCCAGTGAACGGAACATCGCACGCATGGGCGCGCATTCCCCGATCATCGCGCCGTGCGGCGCCATCTCGGTGGTGCGACCGTGATGCAGGCAGGCCATGCCGTGTGCGTGCTTGAGTGTGTACAGCAGCTCGTCATGCGAGAACGGCGTACGCACGTAGTCGACGCAGTAGTCGCGGATCAGGAGGCGCACGCGCGGGTCCGCCAGCCGCGCGTCGGTGGTGATCGCCACCCACGTCACGTGCTGGTGTTGCAGGCTCTGCTCCAGTTGCGCGAGTTCGGCATCGCTATATTCAGCCTGCAGGTCGATCACGCCCGCCATGGGCGCGCTCCCGCGCACGACACGCTCCAGGTCGCGCACCTGCTGGATGCGGCGCACGTCCCAGCCCGGCCCAAACTGGGCAGGGGTAAAACCAAAATCCTCATGACGCGACACGACCACGACCTGCGCAGCGCGTGCCGGCGCCTTGCACAGTCGGTCCATAACGATCTCCCGGACGTTGGGCTTATTGTTCATCCCGGCTTCCCGGCGCATCAACTCCGGCCCTCCCGGCCGGTGCGCACGCCGCGGACTCGACGTCGGTATCACGAACTGGACTGACTATGCGTTGGCTCGCCCATGACAGCGAGAGCATCGCTGCCCAGGTGCAGTTTCTCCTGGAGACGGCGGCGGACTGCATCGCGCTCGCGCATCAACTCGACGCGCGGCGCCTCGGGCGTCTGCCCGGAATACTGGTAGTACAGGGCCTTGTAGGTCTGCTGGCTCAGGATCCATTCCTGCAGCAGTTCGCGCTGGCGGACAAGCTCGGCCTCAAGCAGCCGATGTCGCCGCAGCAGGTTCTCGATGGCCTGGCGCGCGGTCGAGGACAAAGCGCCTTCCTCGAGCAGCGCGGTCACGTCGGACACCGCCGCACCGTCATGGCGGATCGCGCGGGTCGCTGAATCACCTGTGGCTTCTCCCAGTACGGCCCAGGTGCGATGCATAGAACGATTGGCGGACTCGCTGATGGGCCCGATGGCGGGTCGCCGGATTTCTCCTGCGGTCATGATCTGATCCCCGTTGTACAACACCCCCGGCACTACACGTTCGCGTTTACCACTCTTCTGTCTTGAAATTGTTGTTTGTCTGGCGCACGTCTGTCCGCGCGCTCTGTCTTCGTGGTGGCGATGCCGTATTGGAATACGGTCTGATCGGATGTGTCCCACGACGGGCGGACTTGCCGAAGTTGTATCACGGCGCTCGTCGGCGCCTTGCCCGGATGAACCGGAGTCGAGAAGGGGCGCGTCACGCGCCCCCCGTTTGCCACGCCTCTAGTTCAGTGCATTTGCAGCGGTTTGTCCAGCCCCGAGTGGGGGATGTCCGACCAAACTCATGCTGGACTCATCCTTTGGGATGAAGCGCGTATGAAGCGTCTCACCCGCCTCATCTTTCGCGGCGACACGCTTCTGCTGCAATTTGCCATATCGTGGCTGCCCCGCAGAAACGGGTACGCTTGGTCTCGCCATGCACGCAGAAACGGGTACGCCCAGGGCGTCGCAGCGTGCATTGCGGACAGGCAATGGCTGCGGCCGCCCGGTGTCAGTGCCCCGGCAAATAGTAGAACTTGAAGATGAACACGGCTGCGATGATCCACACCATCACCGGCACTTGACGGGCATGCCCGGTCAGCAGCTTGAGCACCGCATAGGTGATGAAGCCGAATGCCACGCCGTTGGCCACTGAGTAGGTAAACGGCATGCCAAGCGCCGTCAGCACGGCAGGAACGACTTCGGTCGCGTCATTCCAGTCGATATCGAGCAGCTCGCGCAGCATCAGGCAGGAGACATAGAGCAGTGCCGGCGCGGTGGCATAGGCGGGAACCGTGCCGGCCAGCGGCGCGATGAAGAGGCAGGCGAGGAACAGGACCGCGACGGTCACGGCGGTGAGGCCGGTGCGCCCGCCGGCCTGCACGCCCGATGCGCTTTCGATATAGGCCGTGGTCGACGACGTGCCCAGGAACGAGCCTGCCATGATGGCGGTGCTGTCTGCCATCAGTGCCTTGTTGAGGCGATCCATGCGGCCGGCCTTGAGCAGGCCGGCGCGATTGGCAACGCCCATCAGCGTGCCAGTGGCATCGAACAGTTCCACCAGGAAGAAGACCAGCACCACGTTGATAATGCCAATCGACAACGCCGCGGACACATCGAGCTTGAACAGCGTCGGGCTGATCGACGGCGGCGCGGAAAACACGCCGTGGAATGTATTGCCCGCGAAGAGAAAGCTCAGCACCGTGGTCAGCAAGATGCCGATCAGGATGGCGCCCTTCACCTTTAGCTGGTCCAGCGCAACGATGACGAAGAAGCCGACGATCGCGAGAACAGCGGACGGCTGGTGCAGGTCACCGATGGTGACGAGCGTGGCCGGACTGGCCGTGACGATGCCCGCGTTCTTCAGCGCGACGATTGCCAGGAACAGGCCAATGCCGGCCGTGATCGCTACGCGAATCGAATGCGGAATGCCATTGACGATCATCTCGCGCACGCGGAACAGCGTCACCAGCAGGAACAGGCAGCCGGAGATGAACACGGCGCCCAGCGCGGCTTGCCACGCGAAGCCCATGCCCTTCACCACCGTATACGCGAAGTAGGCATTCAAGCCCATGCCGGGCGCCATGGCGATCGGATAGTTGGCGTAGAAGCCCATGATCAGCGTGCCGATCGCGGCAGCCACACAGGTGGCCACAAAGACCGCATCCTTGGGCATGCCGGCATCCCCGAGGATCGAGGGGTTCACGAAAATGATGTACGCCATCGTGAGGAATGTGGTCATCCCCGCCAGGACTTCCGTGCGCACATCGGTCTGGTGTTCGGACAGCCTGAAGATCCGCTCGAACAGAGAGAGCGCGGGCTGGCTTGCGGCTGGGCCGCCCGCCTTGGAAGCGGGTTCCGGTATCGACATCAAGGGTCTCCTGAAAGGCTATCGTTATGGCATCGGCCTGCTGCTTGCGCAGCGGGCGCAGGACCGAAGTCCCGGCGGCCATGACAAAGGCGAGCCCGGCGCGCAGGTTACGGCAAACGTACTCTGGTACAGATTTGCCGCTCACGTGCCTGCGCCGACGCATGAACGATATGCAAAGGGCGTGATGATCCCACAGCGCCGGAATGTGATGCCAGCCCCGACTACGGGCCATCCCGGGCTTGACGGTAGCATCGAACCCCCGTATAAATCGCACTAGATTCAAGCGACGAGGCAACAGTTCATTCGTTAGCCACCGTCTGGTACTTCGGTTGTCCATGGTGTCCTTTCCTTGAGTTCCGTGTAGAGTGGCGTATAAGCCATTCTTTTATTTTATTTTTTCTGGAAAGCAAATCATGCAAACCGGTATCGTTAAATGGTTCAACGACGCCAAGGGCTTCGGCTTCATCAAGCCGGACGCAGGCGGTGACGACCTCTTCGCCCACTTCTCGGAAATCCGCTCGGACGGTTTCAAGTCGCTGCAGGAAAACCAACGCGTTTCGTTCGAAGTCAAGAACGGCCCGAAGGGTCTGCAAGCCGCGAACATCACCCCGCTGTAAGCTGGCACGCGGCGCGTCATACGCGCCACGACAAGAAACCCGCCCCAGAGGCGGGTTTTTTTGTGCCCGGCGCCGGCGCATACCACTGCCGGCGCCTTTCTCGCTCCCCTTCCTAGGCCCATATTGGCCAGACCTTCCCCTGCTCTGGCGCATTAGTCCGCGGAGAGGTCCCGCCCGCAGAAACGGGTACGCCCATGGCCGGATCCATTCGTTCCAAACCAGCGCATTGCGCCGCACAACGCGGGAATGGGTACGCCTTGCTGGTCTCTCATCCGCAGAAATAGGTACGCCACGCGCCAGGCTTGATCGCGGACTCTGCATCCTCCTCGCAGAAATGGGTACGCAGGAAGCGGGTTGCGTGGGAGTGCGTTGGGTTCCAGGGCTGCGTAAGCGGTCCGGACTGCCGCTCCCGACCGCATCACAACCGCCCGCAGAAACGGGTACGCCCGATGTTGCAGCGCGGAATTCATCCCTCCAGGAATCCCTGTCAAAGCACCACGCAGAATTGGGTACGCTTTTTCTTGTTTCGCCCTAGACGAAGACGCGCAGAAATGGGTACGGCTGGCAGCTGCGTCGAGTGATGCCGCCATTCCAGGGCGACGTTCAACGGAGCAATCCACGCAGAAACAGGTACGGTTCGGGTTTCCGCCGGCGATCACGTATACGTCGAAATGTGAGCACTAGCTTTTACTGTAAAGCCTATGTATAATAGAAATAGCCGCTGGAGATTCTGATGCAAGCAAGGGATCGTTCGCAGAATCAGGTACGCTAAAGCCCCAACGCGGCAGGCATCAGCGCCGCAGAATTGGGTACGGAAGGGCCGGCACAGTCGAATGCCGTGGGGCGCAGAATCGGGTACGCCGCAGAATTGGGTACGCTGAGGCGCACCGAAGGCTGCTCGGGGTCCGAGCGCAGAATCGGGTACGCTTTATCCCAGGCGGACGCAGAAGCGGGTACGCAAGAGGGCCGAAAGCTGATGGGTATACTTGGAGGCGAACCCATTTCTGCGGGGATAACTCCGTGAAACAGGCTCTCTCGCCCAACAAAGCACCTAAAGCTGCGCTTTCATCGCAGAAACGGGTACGCTAATGTCCCGTCCTTCTGTGGAAAAGCCTGTGGGAACAACAGGTTATCCACGCAGAATCCGGTTCGGCCCTTGCGCTGAAACAGGTTCGGTCTTGCGCAGATTCGGGTTCGGCGCTTCGCAGAATCGAGTACGGTTATGCGCAGAATCTGGTTCGCCGACAGTTAAAATCGGCTTTGAAATCAATGCCCTGACCTCTCCGTATACGGTTTACAAGTAGTTAACCCGTATCTGTATCGTTTACTTGTAGCCAAGGACTGGCCATCCGTGGACAACCCCTGCGGGTTGCCCACCGACCGCCAGCCTGCCATCAACAAGGTAAACACGGGGCCTCAACCCCATCGGCATCCACGTAAACACCGCAGGAACGTATACGTACCCGTTTCTGCGTGACAAGGTTTACGGGTTCGCGTAAAAAGGCGGGTAATCCGAAGCACGCCAATATGCCCATCAAACGCTCCCCGGTCGCCGCGGGGGATCGCTCCGTCCTGAATATGGACGGCGAGCCATCCCGCATCATTGTTCCTGGCAACGAGAACAACCTGGTTCCGTCCGAGAAATTTCAACGTCTGTTCGACGAGGCGCAAGCCATGGAGCGCGAAGACGCGTGGCAAAGCGGCGAAGTCGGCTTTCTCAGTCGGGCCAGCGTGCAGGTGACCCTGCCGTATCGCGCACCCAAGGGCGCGCCTCCGGTGTGGACGCGTACCAGCGGCAATATTTCGCTGATGATCCAACCCGGCTACTTCACGCAGCAGCGTTCGGAGCGCGCGAGCAATGGCCGGCAGAAGCTGGTTTCCGAGACGGTATCGCTGGGCTATCCCTATGGGTCATATCCGCGTCTGATGCTCGCTTGGATCGGCAAGGAAATCATGGCCAAGAAGAAGCGCGGGGAATTCACCGGAACGGTGGAAGACCGTCGCATCTCGCTGGGCAATTCGTTGTCGGAATTCATGTACAACCTCGGCATTCCGATGGCGACGGGCGGCAAGCGCGGCACAATGACGCTGGTCCGACAGCAGATGATCCGCCTGTTCTCGGCGACCATCGCGATCGTCCAGAACAAGTCCATGCCAAGCCAGAACCAGAACAGCAGCCATGAGCCGCTGTCCATCGACCGCGTCGGTTACCTGCTGGCCGACCAGCTGTCGACGTGGTGGGATCCCATGCAACCGGGGCAGGGCTCCATGTTCGAGAGCTTCGTGGTGCTCTCTGAGCCGTTCTTCAACGAATTGGTGAACCGTCCAGTACCGGTCGACATGCGGGCGCTGAAGGCGCTCAAGCAGTCGCCGTTTGCGCTGGACGTTTACTCGTGGCTGACGTACCGCTTCTTTACGATCCAGCGACGCACCGAGATTCCGTGGGAAGCGCTGCAAATGCAGTTCGGCACGGAGACCGAGAGCGAGCGCAAGTTCCGCGCACTGTTCCGCAAGGCCCTCAAGGACGTGCTGGTGGTCTACCCAGGCGCCAAGGTCGACGCGGATTCCTCGAAGGCCCTGATCCTGCAGCCGTCCCGAACCAGCGTGCGCAAGCTGGGCTGATCAACGCGCGGTCAACAAAAAAGGCAAGCGCGAGGCTTGCCTTTTTTGCATTCGGGCGGTGGCCACGCAGCAAGCTGCGTGGCGCACGCTCATCAGGCGGGCTTGATAGCCGATGCCTGCAGACCCTTCGGGCCTTGCTTGACCTCAAAGGTCACGCGTTGACCGTCCTTCAGGGTCTTGAAGCCAGCGCCCTGGATCTCGGAGAAGTGCGCAAACAGATCCGCACCGCCGTCGTCCGGGGTAATGAAGCCAAAGCCCTTAGTTTCGTTGAACCACTTGACCGTACCGGTTGCCATAGGAATTTCCTTTTGAAGCAAGTTCTTTACACCACGCAAACAACCGTTCAAGCACGTTGAATTCTCGTAGATACCGAACGGAAGCCGACGAGGTTGACACGACTTGACTCGACTGTAGGGCGCATCATAACCAGATTTGTCCTGGTCTGTCATGTGCGCCGTAGAGCGCACTACAAATACTTTAGGCGGACTGTCTGCCGCATTTCAAGCAGAAATATCAAACATTGACGGTTTCACGGGTCTCGGTAAATGGAAGGCGATCCTCAGCTTAACTACAAATTTTATAAAAAATTAGAAGCTGGTTGATGCGCCACCTGGATTTGGCTAAAGTGGCGCCTAAAGTTAACCGCGCTTTCAGCGCTGAAAGAGAGGTCCTTGTGGCAGCAAAAATCATCACAGTCTTCAACCAGAAGGGCGGGTGCGGCAAGACTACGGTGAGCATGCATCTGGCCGGAACACTGGGCCTGCGCGGCGCCCGGTCCATGCTTGTCGATATGGACGAACAAGGCACTGCGACACGATGGGCGGCCCAGGCCAGCGATGAGCGCCCGTTCCCGGCCTCGGTGATCGGTTTGGCGCCCTCCGGTGGCGCGATGCACAGGGAAGTTCGCAAATTCGTGAATGACTACGACTATATATTCGTCGACTGTCCGCCAGCCGTGCATTCCGCAGCGCCATCCAGTGCCCTGCTGATTTCCGACCTGGCCATTATTCCCGTGGTCCCGTCGCCGCCTGACTTGTGGGCCGCAGTCGCAGCGAAAACGCTCGCGCAACATGCCCAGGTTCAGAATGAAACGCTGTTGATTCGCGTCATGGCGAACATGGTGCAGCGTCGGGTCTCGATTGCGCGCCAGGCGATCGAGATTCTTGGCGACGATGGGGAGGTTCCGCTTCTGAATTCCATGATCGGTTCACGATCGGCATTCCGGGAGTGCCAGGCAATCGGATGCACCGTCCATGGTGTTGCCGGCGCGCGTGAAGCCGTGCAGGAGGTCGACATGATGGTCGATGAAGTGTTGTCTTTGATTGAGCATTAAGGCATGGCTACAAAACTGAAAAGCCTGAAGGCAGGCATGCTGGCCGGAATGGCGGCGGAAAAGACCCGTAACGATTCCATGGACCGCTTCGCACGGGCGGAAGCGGCAATCTCACAGCATCCGAACGGGCTGTTGCAGGCTCGCATGCAGGAACAGACGACGCCTTTCAGCGCTGAAAGTGCGGAAACCGAGAGTTCTCGCCCCCTGGTCCGGATTCTCCTGTCGCACCTGCATGACAACCCGCTCAATGCGCGCCGCATCTACGACCCCGCCGTCGTGCAGGAGCGCGCAGCGTCGATTGCCACGCACGGGCAGAAGACGCCAGGCCTGGCCGCACCGGATCCGTCGCGTCCTGGTCATTACATCCTGATCGATGGCCACTATCGCAAGCGAGCCCTGGCATCAGCCGGCAAGCTGGAGATGGAGTGCTTTGTCGAAAATGATCTTAGTGATCTGGACTTCTACCGCCTGTCATTCATGCTCAACGAGCAGCGGTCGGACCAGTCGGCACTCGACAACGCGATCGCCTGGCGCCAGTTGCTGGATGAGGGCAAGGTGCAGAAGGAAGAGGATATTTGCGAACTGACCGGCATCTCCGCCGGCACGGTGAACAAGACGCTCGCCTTGCTGCGGCTGCCGGAATCGGTGCTCGGCGTCATGCGCGAACGGCCGAACGCCATCGGCATCGCGGCGGGCTATGAGCTGACGCTCTATTTCAAGCTCGCCGGCGAGGATCGCACGCGAGAACTGGCGACGCGCATCATGACCGATGGCTTGTCCAGCAGAGAAGTGGAATCGATCCGCAAGCATGCGCAGGAAGGCAAGTCGCGCAAGGTGAAGGAAATCAGTCGCCAGTACAAGATTCGTACCGATGCTGGCCAGTTGCTCGGCACCATCAAAGAATGGGACTCTGGCCGGGTCATGCTCGATGTGCAGCTCAGCGACCGCAGCGCGCGCGAGGCGCTGGTCGAAGCACTCAAGACGCGTTTCGGGCTGGACAAGACGCTGCTCTGAAACAAGCTGGCCCCGATGCCGCGCACGGCGAGGGCGGTGTGATGGCCCTCGCCTGTATCCGGCTTCATGCCGCTGCGGACCGAATTTTTCTGGGTGTGAACGCTGGCAGTTCCTTCGGCTGCGTCCCCGCGTAGGTCTTCCACGCCGCCCGCAACAACTGATCGAGACCACTGGCTCCATAGCCAGCAGCGGGGCCCGCCAGGCGCTTCGCGGTGCCACGGCGAGTCGGCGGATAACCGGTTGGGCCCAGGAGCGCCGCGCCAGGAGGAGGGGAGGCCGTCAGGCCCCTCCGTACCCAATGCTTCTGCAATGACGCAAGGGTATCCGGGGCAATGGCGCGGGATCGCGACTTAGCCTCATGCCAACTCAGGCAAGCTTCAAATTCTTTCACTTGCAACGCCTCGCACGGAATGCTGGCAAGCTCGCTGAGCCTGAAGCCATCCCTGACCAGCAGGGCGGCAGCGAGCGCCGCCTGCCACTTCGGTTCGACTTGCCTGCCCAACCAGTCCAGGAATCCGTCGATGTCGCTGCGCGCGAGTCCGCCAGGTCCGTCTGATCCGACCGCGCCAGCGTCGGCCTCTGGCGTTTCGACGATATCGATGCTGCCCTCGAACAGCCCAGCCTTCGACAGCGACTTCAGCATTGCACTGATCACCCGTAGCGCCGCAGCCTGCGAACTGGCGCCCAACGGCCCCTCGAAAGGACGCCAATGCACGCGATCCCGGGGGCTTGCCGGCCCGCACCAGAACGCGGCCGGCTCCGGCGCCCGCAAGAACGCTGCATATCTTTGCAGGGATTCCACGGTGATATCGGTTAGCCGCAGACGCTCTCTCGCGAGCCAGAGGAGCAGTCGTTCGGCTTCCTTTCGGTAGCTGCTTCGCGTATGCGGCGACCTCGGCTTGGCGTCCAGCCATTGCCGCACGAGTTCTAGGTCCGATCTCGCGGTGCCCGAAGTCGGAAGGTCTGACGGCTGCTGTTGCATATGCTCCAGCGGCACCGGATACGCCATTTGTGGACCCAGTGGAAGCGGGATGATGGCGGGGCGCCGCGAGACTTCAGAGGGCGCCACGACATACGCCTCAATAAGTGCCTTATTATCATCTTTTGGCGGTCTGCGCTGCTCAATCATCCATCTTGTAATCACTTCCGCCGACTTTGGGCCAATCCGCGGTACCGCACGCCACCAACTACTACCGCGAGCATTGGCCAGACTGGCAAGATCGGAAATCTTGTGAATGCCGGCCTCGGTGAGACGGCGGGCGAGGCTGGGGCCAAACCACAGCCCGACTTCGTGCCCCGACGCCGGGCGGCCCTGTCCCAGGCCTTCCAGCGAGGAGAGGGCATCGACCCTGCGCGTCATGCCCACGTCGGAGCGACCGCGAAGCGCCTCGAACATCTCGGCGATCTCCGGGCGGTCATGCTGCAGGGCAAACTGGACGAGACGATCCCGCAGCGCCAGGATGCGCGCAATCGCCTGGTTCTCGGTCAGCGCATCGTCATCGTCCGGATCGGACAGATAGCGGTTGGCGATGTCGACCGGCCGCATGCCCTGCGCGTAGGCGCGCACGACGGCGAATTCCGTCCGGGTCAGCTTGGTTGCGGCCGATGCGCCGTGATCTTCACTCATCGCAGGTTCTCACGTAAGTGACTGAACTATAACAACTTTATTCAAAGTGGATTCCGAGCAGGCCACTTTTGCGGCAGCAAAGTCAATGTAAATTATTTTTGTGCGAGTCACCACACTTTATTTGTCCTTTTTGCCGAGCGGACACGCCACTGCAGGGCTTCCCCGTCGGCTCCCCGTGCTTGGGCGCTCGCTCGGATGAGGCTCGCAAAGAGCGAAAGCGTACCCAATTCTGCGTGCCCGAATTGCCCGGCGCCGCGCTCCCCGGGGGCTCTAGCGGCGGCCGGGGAATGCCCGATACCCGTCGCGCGGACGGGCCCGGATAATGCGCTCCGACGCCCCGCTGCCCGCGGGCGACATTGAACCTATCGCCAGTCGCCAGTCGCCAGCCCAGCCCAGCCCAGCCCAGCCCAGCCCAGCCCAGCCCAGCCCGGCGTCGGCTCGGCCCCCGTACCCTGGCCAGCTGATGCCAGCCTCCGCCTCCACGCTCCATTCCCGTGAATCCAATCCATTCCATGCCGGGCCCGGCCCCCCAAGGTCTCAGGCGCCTCTGGCAGCGCGCCGGCAGGTTTGCTGCCCCTGACGTACGCAAGACGGCAGGCATGACCGTTGCCGCCGTGGGGCTCATCCTGCTGCTGAGCATCCATGTCATCGGCACGTTGCACTCCCAGGAACGCAGCCGCGTGGAGGCCGAGCGCCAGGCTGCGCTTCATGCCGTCACGCGCATGATCGGGATGCTGAGGGAGGACAGTGAAACGCGGCTGCGGACGATTATCGAGAACCCGTACCAGATCGAACTGGCACGCCAGATTGCCAAGGCGCCCGACAACCCGATACTGCGCGATCGATATGAGGCGTGGATCACGCCCGTGTTCCGCAGCAGGGGCTTCGAAGGCTACAGCCTGATCTCGCCGACTCGCATGATTGTTGCGGCAAGCAGCCGCGCCTACGTCGGCAAGCCGGTATCGACTGGTGTCGTGATCGAGGCCCTGGAGCGCGCGGAGCACGAGGACTTCGTCGTGACACGGCCGAACCAGTCCCCCATGCCGATCCTCACGCCCGAGGGCGAGCAGCCCGCCGGTACCTTGTTCCAGCAGGTTTGTGCCCGCATCGGCAATGTGGGGGACCCGGTCGGCTTCCTTTGCCTGCGTACCGATCCGCGCGCCCGCCTGTTCGAGATTCTGCGTGTGGGTTGGTCAGGCAAGAGCGGCAAGGCTTATGCCATCGATGCAGCGGGCCGCTTGTTGTCGCCCGGCCTGCCTGGCGGCGATCCGTTGCCGGACGGTGCGGCGAAGCAAGCGGCGCCGTTCGGCCTCTGTGCCAGAGTCCCGGCGCGACCGCGCGGAGGTGGCCCGGCGATGGCCGCGGAGGGAAGCGGAGAACTGACCGCAGTCGCGGCGGCACTGCGGGGCGGCACGGAGGGTGAGACGCGCGTCCTGGACCACTATCTCGACTATCGCGGCCGCCCTGTCATCGGCGTCGGGCACTGGTTCTCCGACAGCGCGATGGGCGTCATTGTCGAACTCGACACGGACGAGGCGTACCGCTCGTTCCATCTGGCGCGCCAGGCGATCGTCGCGCTGACGACGATTGCTGTCTGCCTGATGCTTGCCCTGACGGCGTTGCACTGGCGCAGCCGGCGCGAAATGCGGCAGAACGCCCAGCGGTGGGAGGCGTTCCGCAAGAACGTGCCGGCGGGTCTCGCCTACATGAGCCCCGGCGGCATGGTCGAGATGGCCAACGACACCTATTGCGAACTCGCCGGCCTGCCGCTCAACGACATCCTGGGCAGGAACGCGTGGACGATCTGGCCGGACCGGAGTGTTGCGGGCATCAGCGAGCGCGGCCACGCCGAAGTGCTGCGCACGGGGAAAACTCACGTCGAGGTGTATACAATTGACCAGCGGCCTCACCGTCAACGGGTCTATCGTGTCGCAAAGTTTCCGTTGCGCAGCGAGGATCAGGCCAGGGTCATCGGCGTCGGTACTGTGGTCACCGATATTACCGAGCAGGAGCGCACGCGCAAGGCGCTAGAGAATCTCGCCAGCACGCTCGAATCGAAGGTGGCTGAGCGCACGCGCGAACTGATGGAGGCTCGTGAATCCGCCGAAGCGGCCGCACGGGCCAAGTCGCAGTTCCTCGCGAACATGAGCCACGAGATCCGGACACCGCTGAACGGCATCAGCGGCATGACGCACCTCGCCATGGCGGAGTCGGACGTCGGCAGGCAGGGGCGTTATCTGGCGCGCATCGAAGAGTCGTGCCAGCACCTGCAGCGCATTGTCAATGACATTCTCGACTTCTCCAAGATCGAGGCCGGCATGCTTGCGGTCGATGCCGCGAGCTTCGCGCTGGCGCGCCTGCTGGACCACGTGCTGTCGCTGTTCCGCGAGCAGGCACGCAAAAAGGGCATTGCCTTGTGTACGGAACTGGACTGCGCACTGCCGCTCCATGTGATCGGCGACTCTCAGCGTATCGGCCAGATCCTGATCAACCTGCTTGGCAATGCGCTCAAGTTCACCGATACCGGCCACGTCCGCCTGCGCGTGCACGCGTGCGGTGGCGACGACAACGTCGTGGCCGTGCGCTTCGAGGTCAGCGACACCGGGGTCGGGATACCCGCGGAAGCGCTGCGCGCGCTGTTCAGCCCGTTTCACCAGGCCGACAGTTCGGCGGCGCGGCGCTTCGAGGGCACGGGCCTTGGCCTGGCCATCAGCCAGCGCCTGGCCGAGCTGATGGGCGGTTGCATTGCCGTACAGAGCCAGGTGGGTGTCGGCAGCGTGTTCGCGCTGGAGATCGGCCTGGGCGTACCGAAGCCGGCGACACGGCAATCCGGCATCGCCAGCATGAACACCGCGATCCCGGCGCGTGCCACGGGCCCGGGAACTCCGCGCGATGACGATACGCATCCCGTTGCGCCCGCTGCGGCGCCGCATGAACTGCGCGGGTGCGCGGTGTTGCTGGTGGAAGACAATCCGATCAACCAGGAAGTCGCGCATGCGCTGCTGACGCGGGCAGGCATGCAAGTCACGCTGGCGGACAACGGCGAGCAGGCCCTGCACCTGCTCGCCGAAGGGCGGTTCGACCTCGTGCTGATGGACGTCCAGATGCCGATGCTCGACGGGCTCGAAACGACCCGCCGCATCCGCAGCGATGCGCGGCATGCCTCGCTCCCGGTGGTGGCGTTGACGGCAAGCGCGCTGGAGGCAGACCGCCAGCGATGCCTTGCCGCAGGCATGGACGACTACGTCTCCAAGCCGATCGAGCCATCGCAGCTCTACCAGGTCATGGTGCGCACGCTTGGCCGCGGCAAGGCGGCACTACCGCAAGCCGTCGCGGCGGTCCCGGCCGAGCCTGCGCAGCCGGTCCGCGAGCCCGCGTGCTTCGCATCGCTGCGCGCGATCCGCGGGCTGGATATGGAACGCGCACTTGCCCGCTTGCTGGGGCGCAGCGAAATCTATCTTGGCCTCGTGCACCGCATCCTCACCGAGCGCATGGATTTTCACCGGCATCTGCGTCAGGCGGTCGCCGAAGCCCGGTACCGCGATGCCAGCCTGCTCGCGCATAACATGCAGGGGATCCTGGCCACACTTGGCGCCGCGGAACTGGCGTCCATGCTGCACACGCTGGAGCGCGAGTTGCTCGGCGAGAGACCCGGCGAAGCACAACTGTCGGGGTTCATGCATCGATATGAACTGCTGTTGGCGTCGCTATCGAAGGCGCTTGAGCCAGGCGATGCGGCCGCGCAAACTGAGGGCCTGGTCGAGGTTGCAGAGGCCGCGCATTCAGGAAACGGAAATGAGTGAAACCGACTATCAGCTCATGGAGCTCGCCCACGGCAAGCCCGTGAAAATGTGGACGCAGGGCGTGGCCGTCGAGGAAGACGCGCGCCGCCAGTTGCGCAACACGGCGAGCATGCCCTTCATCTATCGCCATCTGGCGGTGATGCCGGATGTCCATCTGGGCAAAGGCTCGACGATCGGCAGCGTCATCCCGACGCGGGGCGCGATCATCCCGGCAGCGGTCGGTGTCGATATCGGCTGCGGCATGATGGCCGTTCGCACGACGCTCAAGGCTGCCGACCTGCCCGATTCGCTGGCCCGGTTGCGCAGTGCGATCGAGAAGGCCGTGCCGCATGGCCGCGCGCCAGGCCGCCGCGATCCGGGCGCGTGGAGCCAGCGTACCCCGCATCACGTCGACGACGTATGGAAGACGCTCTCGCCTGGCTTCCGGCGCCTGGCGCAGAAGTACCCAAAGCTCGAGCGCACCAACAACTACGTGCACCTGGGCACGCTCGGCACGGGCAACCATTTCATCGAGGTGTGCCTGGACGAGGCCGGCAGCGTCTGGTTCATGCTCCACAGCGGCTCGCGTGGCGTGGGCAATGCGATCGGTTCGCTGTTCATTGAGCTCGCGCAGCAGGACATGCGCCGGCATATCGCGAACCTGCCTGACCGCGACCTTGCGTACTTTGAAGAAGGCAGCCTGCACTTTGACGACTATGTCGAAGCCGTGGGCTGGGCACAGGAGTATGCACGCCGTAATCGCGAAGTGATGATGGCCGCCGTCATTGCGGCCGCGCGCGGCGTGATTCAACAGCCGTTCGGTATCGACGAACATGCGGTGAACTGCCATCACAACTACGTGCAAAAGGAGCGCCACTTCGGCGAGGAGGTGTTCGTGACCCGCAAGGGTGCCGTGTCGGCGCAGAAGGGCCAGCTGGGCATCATCCCCGGATCGATGGGCGCCAAGAGCTTCATCGTGCGCGGCCTTGGCAATCCCGAGAGCTTCTGCTCATGCAGCCATGGCGCCGGCCGCGCGATGAGCCGCACGGAAGCCAGGCGCCGCTTCACGGTGGCCGACCAGGTCAAGGCTACCGCGCACGTCGAATGCCGCAAGGATGCGGCGGTGATCGACGAGATCCCCATGGCCTACAAGGACATCGATGCCGTCATGGCCGCGCAGCGCAGCCTGGTGGAGGTTGTCCACACGCTGCGGCAGGTGGTGTGCGTGAAAGGGTAAGGCAACGGCCGGCAGTTCGCAGGGCTGCCGACCATCAACAGAGCAATGGGCAATGTTGCTGCCTGGCCCCGGGAGCGTCGATCAGGTGGCAAGCCCCGTTTCACCCAGCCCGTTTCATCCAGCACCGATTCAAGCCGATCCTTCAGCAGCCCGAGTAGGCAGAACACGCTGAAGCTCGCCCCCCGCTCGCTCGCATTCCATTTACGACCACCACCATACCTCCCGCGTATCAACCCGATACCCAATCAGTGTTGGACGATCCGCGCGGCATTTGTCTATCCTCGGTTCGCGCCCCCGGCACGAAACGGCAGCGGGATGTGCGCCACAGGGGGCCTGTCGGCTTGTCGGCGTCCCGCAGAAGAAGACCCGGAACGGAGACAAGAAGGACCCCGCGCCTTCACCACCCCATGCAAGAACCCCTCATCTCGTCCGCCCAGAGCCCCGCGGAACGCGCCGGCAGCGCGTGGTCGCTGTCCGCGATCACGGCCGGCTTCCTTGCCGTGCTGATCTCGTATTCCGGCCCGCTGGTGATCTTCTTCCAGGCGGCGCACGCGGCCAGCCTGCCGGCCGGGATGGTCACGTCGTGGGTGTGGGGAATCTCGATCGGCGCGGGCGTGTCGGGTTTGCTGTTGAGCTGGCGGCTCAGGGTGCCGGTCATCACGGCATGGTCCGCGCCCGGGACGGCGCTGCTGGTGACGCTGTTCCCGCAGCTGGGTCTTGCCGACGCAGTGGGCGCCTACGTGAGCGCTGCGGCGATCCTGTTCGTGATCGGGATCTCTGGCAGCTTCGACTGGCTGGTGCAACGGATTCCGCGCGGCATCGCGGCCGGCATGATGGCGGGCATCCTGTTCCAGTTCGGCGCGGGCGCATTCAAGGCCGCCGGAACCATGCCGCTGCTCGCGGGCGTGATGATCGTGACTTACCTCGTGTGCCGGCGCTGGTTGCAGCGCTACTGCATGGTGGTGGTGCTGGCCGTCGGTGTCGCGGTGGCCACGGCGCTGGGGCTCACGCACGCGGGCGATCTCCACCTGGCGCTGGCCAGGCCCGTCTTCACCGCGCCGCACTGGTCGCTCGGCGCGACGCTGAGCCTGGCCATCCCGCTGGTGATCGTCAGTCTCACCGGGCAGTTCCTGCCCGGCATGGCAATCCTGCACCTGTCGGGGTACCGCACGCCGGCGCGGCCCATTCTTGCGGCGACCAGCCTCGCCAGCGCCGCGGTTGCCTGCTTCGGCGGCATCACCATCGTGACGGCAGCCATTACCGCGGCGCTGTGCACGGGGAAGGATGCGCATGAAGATCCCGCGCGCCGCTATGTGGCGGGCATCGCCAATGGCGTGTTCTACCTCGTGGGCGGCACGTTCGCGGGCACCATCGTGCTGCTGTTCGATGCGCTGCCGCACGCCTTTGTCGCGGTCCTTGCCGGGCTGGCGCTGGTCGGCGCCATCATGTCCAACGTGATGGAGGCCATCTCGCAGGACGATCACCGTGAAGCGTCGGTCATCACCTTCCTTGCCACGGCTTCGGGCATGACCCTGTTCGGACTGGGCTCGGC
Organism: Cupriavidus yeoncheonensis; assembly: GCF_905397275.1. Taxonomy (GTDB): domain Bacteria; phylum Pseudomonadota; class Gammaproteobacteria; order Burkholderiales; family Burkholderiaceae; genus Cupriavidus; species Cupriavidus yeoncheonensis. Next base: position 115,863 of record NZ_CAJPUY010000011.1, read on the forward strand.
CTTCTGGGGGATCGTTATTGGCAGCGTGGCCTGGCTCATCCTGCACTGGAAACGGCGCTAGGCAGCGGGAGCCTGGCCGGCACTGCAAGTGGCTTTCGCGCGATATCTGACACAAATTCAGGGCACCCCTCTTCAGCGGGGAGCGGCATTCAAGTCCATGTCGCCATACCACCCGATCGGGGGGCGTCAAGCGTGCGGATTTGCCAGCGAAGCATCGCTTTCCACACAGTGCGGGTACTGACGCGCCTGTCGCGCCACATTCAGCCTTTCGCGCTGCGATAGTTAACGGCCCGCGCGCATCATGAATATTGATCATGGGGAAAACCCGCGCGGGTTGGCCCAGTCTTGCTTTCGACAAGACCGTTTCATATGCTTGTTACCAGAGTTACGTTTTCTTACATCTGATTTCAATGGCGTCTAAGAACGCCATCGGGTTGATAAGCGTCGGATAGACGCAAACGGGGCGGTTTGACACCTCCAGGGGAAGGGACCCTCGGCTGGCCGGACGGGCAGGCTGAGGGGGCTGGAGCTCTGTCGGATCGTAGGGAAGATGCATCCCGCAGGATAGCGAGGCATTTTCCGACTGCAAGTGCGGGTTGTCTTTGGGTTCGCGCTTGCCGCTACAAGAAAAGAGAGCGGCCATGGCCACCATCCTCTTGATCGAGCCTCATCCACTGTTGCGCCTGGGGCTGCGCCATCTGCTGGCGCAAGCACATATACCCGGGGACCTGATCGATATCGATCCGCTGGCACCCATTGAATCTGACCTCTGGCTGCATGGTGCCGACCTGCTGGTGTTCGGACTGCCGTCCGACCATGGCAGCGGCTGCCAGCAGCTTGCCGACCTGTGCGAACAACTGCAGCCGCAGCGTGTGCTCGTACTGGCCGAGTCTCCGGCCGCCGCCCTTGCCAGCACCGGGTTGCCCGAGTCCGTGCGCGGCTGCATGCACAAGCACAGCAGCGCCGCGGCGCTGGACGCGGCGGTGCGCCTGGTGCTGGCCGGCGGCGAGTGTTTTCCGTCCCGCATCCAGATGGAAAGCGCGGCCGCTGCCATGATCGATACGGGCGTGCTGTCCGGCGCGGCGGCCTCAGGCGAGGACCGGAACGTCGTGGCGCTGCAACGCGGCCATGGCGTGCTGGCCATCGGGGGGACGGTCCACATCGAGGACGCGGCTCAGCCGGCGCCGCGCACCTTGTCGCTGGCGCATGTGGGCGGCTTCGAAACGCCGTCGGCCGGCGCGCACCTGCTCAATATCACCGAGCGGCAGTACGAGGTGCTCGCACTGCTTGCGCGCGGCTATCCGATCAAGACCGTCAGCCGGATCCTCAACATCTCCGTGGCCACCGCCAAGACGCATGCGTGCACGCTGTACCAGCGGCTGCATGTGCGCAACAAGGGCGAAGCGGTCTACGTCGCGCTGCAGCGTGGCGCCACGCTCAACTGGGCCGGTCCGCCGTCCGCCGGCCAGCCGCAGATCTCCGCGGGCGCGGGCATGGCGGCGGCATAGTCGCAGCCACGCCGTCTCATCCTTCTGGAGAGCCTGGCTCATCCAAAAGCATGAGGCAGCCGCTGCGGCGGGTTGCTACGTTCTAGGTGAAGGCACTGGCATGCACTTGCGCGCGGCGCGTGGCGCGCTCCGCATGCCGTGCCGGGCAGGCGGGGCACACCGTGCCCCGATTCTCCAACGGTGGTATTGCTTCTGCGGCCAGGCCCGCCACCCTGCACCATCAATGTCGACCTATCTGATTGCCAGCAACGAAGTGATGTGCCGGGTCCTGGCCCGCCGACTGCAGGCGCTCAGCCTGCCCAGCCCGATCCGCTGGCGCGCGCCGCAATGGCTCGACCAGGCCGATGCTTCCATTCTTTCCGAGCAAGCCCAAGACCCTGCCGACTTCGCACTGCTCGATTGCAGTGGAGTCGAAGGCGATCAACGGGCGCTGCTTGACCGCCTGCACGCCAGGCTGGCGCCGCGCCGCTGGCTGGTGATCTCCGACCGGCTCGATGCTTCGCTCATGCTGCATGCCGCGCTGTTGGGTGCGAGCGGCTGCCTGGCAGCGCCGGTATCGTCGGAACTCGTGTGCGCCGCGATGGCGCTGATCTGGGCCGGCGGCCAGTGTTTCCCGCGCACCGCGCTCACGCTGGGCGGCGGCACGCCCTTGTCCTCCCTCGTTTGCCCGGTGGGGACTACGGCCACCGGATGAGGGCGAACCGCGCGCAACGCGGCTATGCTTGATTTGCCTGCGACAGAAGCTGGTCCCCATTTCAGAGGCCGCCGCCGCGGGAGTGCAAGGGGGTCGTATGGAGTGCGGTCTGGAATTCCTCATCGTGCGCGGCTTCGCCGTGCGCGAAGGGCGAGGCAAGTGGGCTTGTTGCTTCGAAATCCGGCTGGCGACGCAGAGCGATGAACCGCTGCTGTACCGCGGTGAACTGCATGGCCGGCAATTCGACTGCGAACTGGCCGCAGCCGAAGCGGCACGCGAAGCGGGCGAACGTGAGGCCCGCTTGCGCGTGGAAAGCCTGAAGGCGCTCATCATTGCTCAGCACCGGCACCGGCTGCCGACGTCATTTGTTCCCTGAAATGTGGACCGCCGCGTGCGCTGCCGCGTGAGATGGGACGCGCCGGCGCCAGCGACGTTGATGCCAGAAGCGCCTCGCTGATGGCCAGCCGCCAGGCGACGCGCTACTTGCCTGCTCCCTGTCGCCCGGACACGTAGGTCGCCGCCTACGCCGGCGAAACAGCGGCGCATGCCAGGCGCGGCAACCCCATCATCACCCCCACCCCCCATCCTCCATTCCGCGAGGAACAAAAAAGAAGCCCGCCGACCGGGGGACCATGCGGGCTTTGAACCGTGCAAGCCACGTAGTGCACTTGCACGTCCCATCGACGATAGGCAATCGCGGTCCCGGCCTCCATCGGCCAGAAGCACCATGCGTGCGGGGCTGCACGCCAGGTGTTCATCCCTGTTTCAACCATGCCGCAGGCATGCGGCGACACGCTGCGCGACCCGCCGCGCGCAGGGCCGCGGAACTCTGTGCGCCGTCCAACAGACTGCCGGGAACGCGCCGCGCAATGATCGCCAGCACGACTGGTCAGGCAACAGTGGATACGGTCGAGGGAGGCGCGCAGGACAGGAGGAGATGCACGGGCAATCGAACTGCAGGCGCACTGGCGTTTGCAGCCCGGTCCGTGCGCGCCCGCGAACGCAATGTCTTGGCACGCGCGGAGGCCAATAGTGTACGGCGACACGAAGATGCGTGGGCGCGGCGGTCCGGGTTTGCGCGGTGGAAATCCGGTCTGGTCGCACGTGAACAGCCACGTCGATCTATGGATTGAACTGCTGCATGGCCTGGACCTGCCGCCGATAGCTGTGCTGCCTTGCACCGTCAGGCAGGCGTTTGAAGCGGACCATTTCACGCAATGCCGGATACCCGACGCCGATCTCGAGCGCTTGTTCGGCCTGAACATCCATGCGCTGACGTTGTATGACTCGCTCGAGAACCACGTAGCCGCGCAGACCAGCCGCGGCAACATCGTGGTGATGGAGGTCGACAGCAGCCAGCTGCCGCCTGCGCCGGGCACGGCTTACCACCGACAGCGGACGCTTTCGTGCATCGGCATCGACGTGATGATCCCCGATGCGCTGGCCGTGGGCTATTTCCATTCCGACGGCTATCACACTGCCAGCGGCGAGGACTACACCACCCTCTTCGGCCGGGGGCCCGGCGCACGCAACCCGGAAGTCCAGATCTTCACCCATGCCGACGTGGTGCGCCGCAATCCCTGCACGCACAGCGAGGCGTCGTTGCTGCAGGCATCCCTGGAGCTCTTTCGCTTTCACCTGGCGAACCGCCCGCCCGACAATCCGGTCAGCACCTTCCGCGCTGCGTTCCCCGAACATCTCGAGCGCCTGATGGCGCGCGGCGAGCCGGGCTTTCATCACTATGCGGCCGGCGTGCTGCGCCAGCTCGGTGCCAACTTCGAACTGCTCGCGCGCTATCTGCGCTGGCTGGTCATGCAGGGCGAGCAGGTGCCCGACAAGACGGCCGAGGCCTGCTACACGATGGCCTCGGAGGCGATGGTCATGCAGTTCCGGCTGATGCGCGCGGTGATCAGCCGCAAGCCCGACACCTGCGAGGACTGCCTGGACCAGCTCGAAGCCTCTTACCAGGCGTGCGTGCCGGTGCTGGCGCGGCACTTCGCGGGGAGCAAGACGTGACGGTTCCCGCCACCGCCGCGCGCAGCCGCGGCGATGCGCGTCCACCCGCCGTCCCGCGCGTGCCGGGCGACTGGTCGTGGCTGGAAACGCTGCCTGGTGCCGCGCACAGCCCGGCGTGCCTGGACGAGCGGGCCGCCTGGCTGCCGGCTCCGGTGCCGGGTACCGTGGCCGACGCCATGCGCGTAGCGGGCCGCTGGCAAGAGACAACGCCGGTCGCCGTGCATCGGCACGATTACTGGTACCGCCTGCGCTTTGCCGCCACCGGGCGCCGGCTGCTGCGCCTGCGCGGCGTGGCCGGCGCGGCGCAGGCATGGGTGAACGGGCGACCGATCGCCGCACCGCAGGCACTATGCGATGCCTGCGATGCCGAAGTGGAACTGGCCGGCATCAACACCCTGCATCTTTGCTTCCGGGCCAGCGTGCCGCGACTGCACGCGGCTCGCGGCACGCTGAGCTGGCGCTCGGCGCCGGCGTTCCAGTCGGCCCGCGTCATCGGGCATGCCGCGGCCGAGGACACGCCGCTGCACGCGGTCGGCCTGCTGCAGCCCATCGAGATGCTTGAACTGGGCGGCAGCGATGTCCTTGCCGATGCCGCGGTGGAGCTGTGCGCCGGGCTTCAGGATGGCGCGGGCCGTGTTTCGACGCGCCTGCACCTGCATCGCGAGGCACCGGCGCACGCGAGGCTGAGCCTCTGCGGCGCGGGTGGCGTTGTCCATGCGCCGCTCGTGCGCGCGGATGCCCGCGCGAATGCCCGCGTGAATGCCTTTACGCTGGCGGCCGATGTGCGCGTGGACGCTCCCCGGCTCTGGTGGCCCCATACGCATGGCCGGCCGGCGCAGTATCGCGTCCTGGCCGAAGCCGGTGGTCACGTGCTCGATTGCGGGCGGGTCGCCTTGCGCAGCGTGCGGGGCGACAGGCATGGACGCGATCCCTTTCCCCGCATCAATGATGTGCCGGTGTTCTGCCGCGGCGCGCGCCTGGACGCCGCCGCGCTGGCCGCACTCGTATCGTCGCCGCTGGCCGCGCGCCACTGGATGCGCCTCGCGCGCGGGGCCGGCATGAACGTGCTGGTGCTCGATCGCGACTGTGCGCCGTCTGCCGATTTGCGCAGTGCCTGCGATGCCGCCGGCATGCTGCTCTGGCGTGAAGGCATGAACCTGCCCGATGCCGCGTGCCTGCCCGAGATCGCCGGCGTGCCCTGCGCGCGCACGCTGGATGCACTCGGCTTGTCGCAAGCGCTTGGCGATCCGCGCTGGAAGGCCGGCGTCTTGCACCGGAGCGGCACGCTGTGGGATGCCGAGGACGCGCGCGACCGCTGCTTGCGCACCCTGTATGGCGTGGATCCGCCGCAGCTGCGCCGCGCGGATCCGCAGCGCTACCTGCGCCTGTCGCGCGCGCTCGCCGCCGAACTGGCGAGCGACTTCATCGCCGGTTGCCGCCGTGAAGGCGGCCGGTCCGGACTGGCGCTGGTGCCTGCGCTGCGCGATGTGGCGCTCGCCAATGGTGCGGGTGTCGTCGATGTGCAGGGCCGCCCCAAGTCGGCCTGGCATGCGATGCGCGCCGCGTGCCGCCCGCTGCAGGTCCTGCTCGGGACCGATGCCGAGGGCCGCATCCGCGTGGACCTGCTGAACGAGACCGCGGGCGCGCGAGACGTCCGCATCCGGGTTTGCTGGATCCGGAACGGCATGCAGGTGCAGGCCGAGGCCGGGCACGTGCTGCAGTTGGGGGCGCATCAGTCCCTCGTGCTGACGCCGCGTCCGCAGCTCGGCGGATCGCCCGACGCGGCCGATGTCGTGCTGGCCACGCTGTCGGACGCTCGCACTGGCGAGCCGCTCAGCCAGGCGGCGCACCTGCCGGATCGTCGCGCCGAAGCGCTGCCGCAGGCGGGCCTGCAAGTCGAAATGCTGCAAGACGCGGGGCACTGGTGGCTGGAGATATCGGCCACGCGCTTCGCGCGCTGGGTGCATATCGAGGATCATGTGCTTCAGCCGGCGCAGGACTGGTTCCATCTCGCGCCCGGCGGGCGCACCCGCATCCGCCTTTTGCATGAAGGCGGAGGCCCGTCTCAACCCGACATGGCCCCCGCCGGCAAGGTGTGGGCGCTCAACCAGGACGACCCCGTCCACTACGGCGGCTAGCCGTGCCGTTGCGTGCCCGCCTGTTCACGGACAGGCGCGCGCACCCGCTGCCGGGATGACCGCTTTCCGGCCGACCTACCAATGGATGACGGCGCACCAGCCGTCTGCCTACTGTCCGATCGACGATCCATAGCGCTAAATACAGACACGGGGTCAGGTGCGTTGCCGCATGGTTCGGGTCGCGGCAGGCCTGGCTCGGAGGAGACGAATGCCAAGCGCCGGCATGGCGGGACAAGCCGGCGGCCGACCGGCCTGGTGCGGCCGGCCCCTGTGGCAGCGCGACGGGGCGGGCGACACCGGCAGGTAGATTCTTGCCCGGATACGGGATGGGACAGGGGGGTACGAAAATGATCACGCATCGCTCGGATCTGAATGCCAACTATCTGCTCAGTGCATTGCCGCGCAATGAATGGGAAATCCTGGCGCAGCATGTCGAGCTGGTGCGCCTGCGTGCCGGGGAGCTGCTGACCGACTCCGGACAACGCATTGTCCATGTGTACTTTCCGACCACGTCGGTGGTATCGCTGCTGTCGCTGCTCGAAGACGGTGCCACCGTGGAAATCGCCGCGGTCGGCAACGAAGGCCTGGTGGGCGTGCCGGTGGTCACCGGCGGCGACACCATGCCCTGCCGCGTCGAAGTGCGCAGTCCGGGCCTGGCCTACCGCATCCCCGCGCGCCTGCTGCGCAGCGAGCTGCCGCGCACGCCCTCGCTGCAACGGATCACGCTGCTCTACGTGCAGGCCATGCTGACGCAGATCGCGCAGACGGCCGCCTGCAACCGGCACCATTCCCTGAACAAGCAACTGTGTCGCTGGCTGCTGCTGGCGGTGGACCGCCTGAGCTCGAACGAGCTGGTGATCACGCAGCAGGTCATCGCCAACATGCTCGGCGTGCGCCGCGAGGGCGTGACCGAAGCCGCCGGCAAGCTCGAAGACCTCGGCCTGATCCATCACAGCCGCGGCCACATCACGGTGCTGGACCGCTGCGGCCTGGAGAAGCATTCCTGCGAGTGCTACAAGCTGGTCAAGCGCGAATACGACCGCCTGCTGCCAGCCCTGGCGCATGCCTGAAGCCGCCAGGCGGCGCTTGAACAGATCTGGCCGGTGCCGCAGCGCATGCTGCGTGACCGGCCTTCATCGCATTGAGGAGCAGTGTCCGTGAGCAGACTGTCCTATGCCGGTGCGCCGGCCGACCGGGAGATCCCCCGGCGTGAAGCCCCGGTGGCGCGGGCCCTGCAGGCTCGCGTACTGCTGGACCACGTGGGATGGATCGTCGCCGCGGGAGCGGTCGGTGCCGCGATCGGCGGCGTGGTGGCGCTGTCGTCCCCGCCGGAATACCGTGCCCAGGCGCTCGTGCAGGTGGAGGGCAAGGATGCCAGCGCGCGCAATGCCGGACAGCCGCAGCCGGGCGCGCAGCTCGACGCCGGCCTGCTGCGCAGTCGCGCGGTGGTGGCGCCGGTGATCGAACAACTGCACCTGGACATCACCGCGAACCCTGTGCGCGCGCCGCTGCTTGGCGTGCTGTTCGAGCGGTGGTCCACGCCGGGCCAGCCGCGTGGCGCGTGGCTGGGCTATGCATGGGGCGGCGAGCGGCTCTTGCTGGACCGCCTGGCGGTGCCCGAGCGGCTGGTGGACCAGCCCATGGTGTTCGAAGTGCTGCAGGATGGCAGCTACCGCATCAGCTACCGGGACACGCCGCTCGTCGAAGGCGTGGTCGGCGAGAATGCCGCCGGCAACGGCGTGGAACTGCGCGTGGCGCGCATCGAAGCCGCGCCCGGCACGCGCTTCCTGCTGACGCGCCACGACCCGGCACGCACCGCCGATGCGATCCGGCAAGGCCTTGCCGTCGAAAGCGAAAGTGCGGAGGCCGGTGGCAGCACGGTCCGCGTCGCCTGGCAGTATCGGAACCCGGACGCGGCCGCCGCGCTCGTCAACGGCGTGACGCGCGCCTACATCAGCGGGCAGACCGCCCAGCGCCGCGGCGACGCCGCCGACTCGCTGGCCTTCCTGAGCGGCGAATTGCCGCGCGTGCAGGCCGAACTGGCGCGCGCCGAGGAGGCGCAGAGCCGCTATCGCGCCCGCACCGGCTCCATGCAACCGAGCCGTGACGCGCAATCGTTCCTGAACAACAGCATGGAGTACCAGCGCCAGATCACCGCGCTCAGGATGGAACGCACCAAGCTGCTGCAGCGCTTCACCACGGATGCGAACGAGGTCAAGACCGTCGACAGCCAGATCCAGCAGATGACACGCGATCGCGCGGAGATCGACGCCCGCATGCAGAGCCTGTCGGCTTCGGAACGTGAGTCGGTGGCGCTGGCGCGCGACGTCAAGGTGGCCGAAGACATGTACATGACGCTGCGCACCAAGGTCGAGCAGTTGTCGCTGCTGCGCTCGGACACCTCCAGCCAGATGCGCCTGATCGACAAGGCCATCGTCCCGGCACGGTCGGTCGGGCCCGGTGCGTGGCCATTCGTGTCCGGCGGCATGCTGCTGGGGCTGTGCCTTGGCGTGGCCGGTGTCGGCGTGCGTCAGCGCCTCAAGCCATCGGTGGGCACCGCCAACGATGCCGAGCAGCGGCTTGGCATTGCCATGCTTGCCGATGTTGCCTTCAGCGAGGAACAGGCGGAGCTCGAGCGCGAGATCGATGCCAAGCGGCGCCTGGGCATTGCCGCGGGCTTTGCCCTGCGCGCGAACGGCCGCCTCGAGGCCCCGCGCCCGGGCACCGCGCTGGTCGATGCATCGGTCCTCGATGGCACCGACAGCGACTACACGGAAAGCGAACGACTCCTCAGGCAGGGGCTGCATGACCATTTCCTGCTGGCCAGGCGGGCGCCGCATTCGCTCGCCGTCGAGGGGCTGCGCACCCTGCGCGCGGCGCTGCATTTCTCGCTGCGCTCGGCACCTGATGGCGTGGTGGCCGTCACCAGCCCCGCGGTGGGTGCTGGCAAGACCTTCTCCGCAGTCAATCTCGCCGTGCTGTTCGCGGAAGCGGGCCAGCGCGTGCTGCTCGTCGATGCGGACCTGCGCCGCGGAAAGATTGCCGACTGGTTCGACCAGCCCGCCGAAGGCGGCCTTGCCGAAGTCCTGGCCGGCCGTCTGCCGATTGCCGAGGCGGTCCGGCCGACCGTGGTCAACGGCCTGTTCATTCTCACCCATGGCCTGACGCCGCCCAACCCGTCCGAGCTGCTGATGCTGCCAACGCTGGCGGACAACCTGCGTCGCTGCGCGGGCCGCTTCGACCTGGTCATCGTCGACACGCCGCCGGTGATGGCGGTTGCGGACGCGACGCTGGTCGCCAGCCTGGCGGGTTCGACGCTGCTGGTCATTCGTGCCGACGTCACCCCGGCGGAGCAGGTCAACGAAACCCTCAAGCGCCTGGCGCGCGCCGATGCCCGCCTGATGGGCGGCATCCTGAACGGCGTAGTGCAGCGGCGCAGCAACCGCGCGGAATTCAACAGCATCAATCCGTACCTGGGGATGCCGTTGCCGCGCGCCGAGGTCAAGCACCCGGCGCTGGCGAACCACGCCGCCGAGGCAGGGAACGCCTCGGACACGAAAGCCGCGTGACCTAGCCCGGCGGCAGCCGGGCGTACCCGTTTCTGCGTGACCCGGCTGGCGCCCGATGCCAGTCGGGTCGCACGCAGTTGCCTGCGCCAAGTTTCCCCTCTCAAGACGAATGCACGTCCATCCGGCAAGGGCATCACCAGGGTGGATGATTCCAAATTGCAACGTTAGTGTGGCAGCGCACCGATGCGTTCCTTTGGTTTAGGCCAAATAGGCGAAACACACGGGTAAAAAACCCGCCACGGGAGCGCAAGCATGAAAGCAGCCATACGTACCATCCTTTCGGAAGTCGCCCGGCTCGATGTACCGGTGGAGTCGTTGGACGACCAGGCCGACCTGTATGCGGCAGGACTTTCGTCGCTGGCTACGGTGCATGTCATGCTCGCGATGGAGAACGAGTTCGGCATCGAGATTCCCGATCGGCTGCTGACCCGCCAGCTGTTCCGCAGTATCAGCTCGCTGGCCGCCGCGGCCGAGCAGATCAAGCAAGAACAGGAGGCCGCATGAAACCCGTTCTTGCCAGCGTGGAACTGGCGCATCCGCTGCCGGATGCCATGGATGCCGGCCACTGGCTGGCCGCCGCGCAACTGGCGGTGCCCGAGGCGGCCCGGCACGCGGACCCGGTTGACGGTGACGCGCGCTTTCCGCACGAGGCCTTTGCGGTCCTGCGCGAACAGAAACTGCTCGGTGCCATGGTGCCGGTTGCCTTCGGCGGCGGCGGTGCGTCGCTGGAGACCATCGCCGGGGTCTGCCGCATCCTTGGCGGCGCCTGTGCTTCGACCGGGATGATCTACGCCATGCATCAGATCCAGGTGGCGTGCCTGGTCAACCATGCAAGCGACAGCGCATGGCATGCGCAGCTATTGCGGCGCCTTGCCGGCGAGCAGTTGCTGCTGGCCTCGGCCACCTCCGAAGAAGCCATCGGCGGCGCCCTGCGCAACAGCGGCTGCGCCGTCAATGTCGACGGCGCCAGCCTGCACCTGCTCAAGATGGCGCCGACCATTTCCTATGGCGCGCACGCGGACGGCATCCTCGTGACCGCGCGGCGCAGTCCCGATGCTTCGCCGTCGGACCAGGTCATGATCAGTGTGCTCAAGCCCGACTACGCGCTGGAAAGCCTGTCGGCGTGGGATACGCTGGGCATGCGGGGCACGTGCAGCAATGGCTTCAGGCTGGAGGCCCGCGGCCATACCGACCAGATTCTCCCGGTGCCGTTCGGCGAGATCGCCGACGCCACCATGACCCCGGTGTCGCACATCCTGTGGTCCGCGTTGTGGACCGGCATCGCGGCGGATGCCGTCCAGCGTGCCAAGTCGCTGTTCCAGGGGCAGGCCCGCGCCCGCCCCGGCACGCTGCCGCCATCGGCCACGCGGGTGGCGGAAGCCGTGGCCATCATCCAGATGCTGGAAGGCAGGCTGGAACTCGCGTTGACTCACCAGCGCGAGCGTGACGCTGGCCAGAGCATGTCGGCGATCTTCAACCTGGCGGCGGAGATGAACGGCCTCAAGACCAGCGTGTCGGCCATGGCGCTGGAAGCGGTGCATATCGCGATGCTCGTATGCGGCATGGCGGGCTACAAGCATGGCACGCCCTTCAGCCTGGGTCGCCACCTGCGGGACCTGTGGTCCGCGCCGCTCATGATCAACAACGATCGCATCCTGACCAACACCGCCAACCTGTTGCTGGCGGACCGGTCCGCCTGAGGAGCCGACAATGGAAGATGCCAGCAACACTTACGCGCCGGGCGACGAATCGCCGGCCGCTTCCGGCAGCAGCTATGCCGCACCAACGCCCGCGCCGGATCCGGACATCGGCCGCAGGGCCTTTCGCCAGGCGCTGATCGATGCGCGCTTGCTGTATGCGAGCGCGGTCGACGGCATCTACGGCCGCAGTGGCTTGTTCGAGAGCATCGCCGATGGCTTGAACGCCGCCATCAGCAAGCTTGGCGCCGACCAGCACGCGGAGGTGATGCGCTTTCCTCCCGCCATGCCGCGCCGGGATTTCGAGGCCAGCGAGTACCTCAAGAGCTTTCCGCAACTGGCGGGTACGGTGCATTGCTTCTGCGGCAGTGACCGCGACCACCACCGCCTGCTGGCCCGGCTTGAACAAGGCGAGGAATGGGCCGACCAGCAGCGCCCGACGGATGTCGTGCTGGCGCCCGCCGCGTGCTATCCGGTGTATCCGGTGGTGGCGGCGCGTGGGCCCATGTCCGCCGAGGGGATGGTGGTTGACGTGCTGACGTACTGCTTCCGTCATGAGCCGTCGATCGATCCGGCACGCATGCAGATGTTCCGGCAGCGCGAATATGTGCGGCTCGGTACGGCCGGGCAGATCGTCGCGTTCCGGCAGGTGTGGATCGAGCGCGGCAGGCAGCTTGCCGGCATGCTGGAGCTGCCCCATGAGGTCGATCTGGCGAACGACCCGTTCTTTGGCCGCGGCGGCAAGATCGTCGCCGACAGCCAGCGCGAACTGAAGCTGAAGTTCGAACTGCTGGTGCCGATCAACGATGGCGCGCCGCCTACGGCCTGCATGAGCTTCAACTACCACATGGACCATTTCGCCCATGCCTGGCCATTGCGCACGGCGGACGGCGAACCGGCCCACACCGGTTGCGTCGGCTTCGGCATCGAGCGCCTGACGCTGGCGCTGCTGCGCCACCATGGCTTCGAACTGGCGAAGTGGCCGCGGCGCGTGCGCGAGACGCTCGGGGGCCTCTGACCCGCAGTGACGAGCGCCTCATGACGCAGCAGAACTGCCTGGACACAAGCCTGGTGCCGATCTGGCGAGCCGTGCCGGTCAGCCGTGCCGGGATTGGCATCGTCAGCGCCGCGCTGGACGGCGCATGGACCTGGGCGCAAACCGCCGCCGGCGCCGCGCAGAGTCCCGCGGCATTGCCGGCGGGCATTGCGTGGTTGCCGGCCCCCGTGCCGGGCACCGTCGCCAGCGCGCTGCGCGCCGCAGGGCGCTGGGACGACGCGGCGCCGACCCCGTTGCACGTGCACGACCATTGGTATCGCGCAGCGTTTTCGGGCCTTGGGCGGAAGACGCTGCGCTTCAACGGCCTTGCCACGGTCGCCGAGATCTGGCTGAACGGCACGCTGGTACTGAGCACGCGGCACATGTTCGTCGCGCACGAGGTCGACGTCGACCTGGCTGGCGACAACGTGCTGCACATCTGTTTTCGCGCGCTCGAACCGTGGTTGCGCAAGCAGCGCGGTCCGGTGCGCTGGAAGCCAAGGATGATCGTGCCGGCGCAGTTGCGCGCGGTCCGCACGACGCTGCTTGGCCACATGCCGGGCTGGTGCCCGCCGGTCCATGCGGTCGGGCCCTGGCGGCCGGTGGAACTGCTCGATCCGGCCAGTGAAGACATCCTGCATGGCCTGCGCGCCGACCTGTGGGCGCGCGTGCAGGAGCAGAATGGCGAGGTCACGGTGCGCCTGCACTTCCTGGCGCCGGCGCCGGATTCCGCATCGTTCGAGATCCGCGACGAGGCGGGACTGCGCCATCCGGGCCGGTTGTCGCGCATCGACGATCACACGCTGGAAGGCGTCGTCCGGGTCGAGCACCCTCGGCTGTGGTGGCCGCATACGCATGGCGAGCCGCACCTCTACGGTGTCGAAGCGACCATTGACGGCCGCGCCGTCCACTGTGGACGGGTCGGCTTTCGCAGCGTATCGCTCGGCCAGGATGAGTCGGGCGCGTTCGCGCTGCACCTCAACGGCGAACGGATATTCTGTCGCGGGGCCTGTATTTCGAGCATGGATCTGCCGGGGCTCGCGGATGTCGATGAAGCTTCCAGGCACTGGCTGGATCTTGCGCGCGCCGGCGGCATGAACATGGTCCGCGTGAGCGGGGTGACGTGCTATCCGGGAGACGCGTTCTATCGCGTCTGCGACGAACTTGGCCTGCTGGTCTGGCAGGACTTCATGTTCGCCAACTTCGACTACGGCAGCATCGGACCTGGCGTTGGCCTGTCGGATGACATTGCACGGGAAGTCGCAGAGTGGCTCTCCTCCACCCGTACCCACCCGAGTGTCGCGGTAGTCTGCGGCGGCAGCGAAGCGGAGCAGCAGGCCGCCATGCTCGGTGCCGCGCGCGGCGACTGGAAGCAACCGCTGTTCGACGCGCTGATCCCGGACCTGGTCGCGACCCATCGGCCCGATATCGTGTATGTCGGCAACTCGCCCACCGGAGGCGCGTTGCCATTCCAGCCCGATACCGGCGTCAGCCACTATTACGGCGTGGGTGCCTACCAGCGTCCGCTGGCCGATGCGCGCCTGGCGCAGGTACGGTTCGCCTCCGAATGCCTGGCCTTCGCCAATGTCCCGTGCGACCGCACGCTCGCGGAGAGCGGCTCGCCGCCGCTGCATTCCCCGCGCTGGAAAGCCAGGGTGCCACGCGATGCCGGTGCATCGTGGGACTTCGAGGACGTGCGCGAACACTACCTGCGCACCTTGTATGACGTCGACCCCGCGCGCCTGCGGTACGAACAGCCGCAACGGTACCTGATGCTGTCGCGCGCGGTGGTCGCCGAGGTGATGAGCGATGTCTTCGCCGAATGGCGGCGCGTCGGGTCGAGTTGCGCGGGCGGCCTGGTCTGGCAGTTCCAGGATCTGCTGCCGGGCGCCGGCTGGGGCATCGTCGATGCCTGCGGCCGTCCCAAATCGGCCTGGCACGCACTGAGGCAGGCCTGGCAGCCGCTGCAGGTGCTGATCACCGACGAAGGCCTCAACGGCCTGCACCTTCACGTGCTCAACGAAACGGCGCAGGCGCGCGCGTTGTGGCTGGAGTTGCGTTGCCTGCGTGATGGCGAAGTCGTCGTGGCCCAGGCGCGCCGGCTTCTGCGGCTGCCTGCCCACGGTGCAGAGTGCGTGGAGGCGGCCGCGCTGCTCGACCGGTTCTTTGATTTCACCTACGCCTACCGTTTCGGTCCACCCACGCACGACGTGGTGCAGGCGACGCTGCTTGCGGGAGAGGGCGGCGAGCCGCTCAGCCAGGCCGTGTATCTGCCCGATCGTCGCGCTGCCGCACTCAAGGCGCCCGATCTGCAGGCCCGGCTCGAACGCGTGAGTGACGACTGGTGGATCACCGTCACGGCCCGGCGCTTTGCCCGATGGGTGCATATCGAAGACCGCGCCTACCACGCCAGCGAGAACTGGTTCCATCTCGCGCCGGGCGGCGGCCGGCGGTTGCGGCTCGTGTTCGATGGCAAGGCCGGCGGCGATGCCGCGCCAGCGCCCTCTGGCGAGATCTACGCGCTCAATGCCGAGCACCCGCTTGGCTACGACGGATGACGGCTGGTCACTTGCCGGGCGCAGTGGGCGAGGTGTGTGCGATAGCGCGCCGCATGCGAGGCGACGCGAATCGCCGACAATTCTAGTGTCCTGAGTTACAAGTTCGTTGCATAAGTCCGCCGATAAGGCGCACGATCCGTCGTCGCGAATGCTCGCAAGGCTCCAGCCTTGCTGTGCTTCACTCCTAGGCTCGCACACATTCTCGACAGACTTATTTCTGCAACGAACTTCCAACTCAGGACACTAGGCGGCTGCCGCGACCGCGCCGCCGAAGGCCGCAACCAGACTGTCGATCGTCTTGTCGTAGCTGGTTTCCAAAGCCTCGAGGCTCTGCGTGCAAGGGTCGGCACGGCGCCGCGCGACCGCACGGGCCAGGCGGAACTGCAGGACCTTCGCTTCCGTTGCGATGGCGCATGCGGCGTCTGCGGCCAGAGCGGTCAACGGACTGCCGCCACCCTGCTCGGCCAGCCACCGCAGCCAGTGATGCAGCATCTCGAAGTTCGCGCCGAGCTGGCGCGGCAGATTGAAGGTGTAGAGGTGGAAGTAGGCCTCGTCGCGCGCCAGCAGCGTGTCCATGTGCTCGTCGAAGTCCTGTCGCCAGTGGCTGACGGGATTGATAGAGGGCAGCCGCTCCAGGTGCTGGCGCATCAGCGCGACCGAGGCGTCGGCCATGGCTGGCATGGCGAGCGCGGGCCGTACGCGCTTCGCGCATTCGGCATAGGGAAAGAGGATGTTGCCGTTGCCGTGCAGTTCCGGCGACAGCCTCAGCAGGCCGCGATAGTCCTCGTCCTGCGCGCTGTGATATCCCAGGCTGTGGAAATATGAGAGCCGTTGCGCCTGGGGGTTGATGTCATCGATCGCCACCGTGGTCTTGACGTGCTCGCGCCGGTACGCCGTTGCGTGAGTGTCGGGCAGGTAGTAGCTGTCGACCTCGACCAGGACCGTATGCCCGCGTTCGACCTGCGTCACGATATGGGCCTGCAGCGTGTCATAGACCGCCATTTCCTGGACGACCGTGCCGTACAAAGTCTCCAGATCGGCTTGCGGGTATTTGAAGAACGTGAAGTGGTCGCCTTCGAAGTCCTGCGCGACCGTGAACGGCAGCGCGGCGCGCGGGTCGAGTCCCCAGGCATGCAGCAGCTCGATCCACAGGTCGATATAGCAGTTGGTTTCCTGCCAGATCGCGTCCGGACCGTGCAGCGGGTGAGGTTGAGCAGACGCTGGCGTGGTGGCATCGAGTCCGCCACCGCCCTCGCCGGGTACGGTCGTAGATTTCATGTGGATCCTCTGCACCGGTCAACTCCGGGCGCGCGGCCTGCCCGATCGTCGACGCTGACTGTACCGATGCCGCCGCGCGGCTTCGGTGCGCTCTCCAACAGAACCGCTGATCCCCGGGGCATGGCAGCACCGCGCAGCAACACGGCATGTGTGAGATGGGTAACAGTGTCGACGTTTGCCGTGGCTCAGAATGGCACGACACGGCCCCCGTTTGGGGGTACGTAGTCGCTCAAGCCACGATCGGAGCAAAGGAACCCATGTCCAAGCAAAGGCTGTCTTCCGTCCAGTGCTTGCGCGCCATCGCGGCGATGGCGGTCGTTGCCTATCACGCCGCCGCGACGATACAGATCCACGGCTGGAAGCCAGGGATCGTGAGCCACGCGGCGGCGTGGGGATGGGCCGGTGTCGACATCTTCTTCTTCATATCCGGCTTCGTCATGGTGATGACGACCGCGGGGCGAGACCGGGGCCTTGGTGCGGCAAGGGAATTCATGGCCGCCCGGATTGCGCGCATTGCCCCGATGTACTGGCTTCTCACGAGCCTGATGCTGGCGATCGTGTGGATCGCACCGGGCCTGAAAACGACGGAGTTCACGCTGATGCAGGCGGTGACCTCCTATCTCTTCGTCCCATACGAGGTCAGGGAAAGCGGCAGCTATTACCCGGTCCTCTATGTTGGCTGGACGCTGACCTATGAGATGTTCTTCTATGCCGTGTTCGCGGTGTCGCTCTGTTTCGCGGAACGACGCAGCCGGCTGGTCCTCACCGTCTTTTTCGCAGGGCTTTCCATCCTGTCACTGACGCGACCGTCGGCGTACATCTTCAGGTTCCTGACCGATCCGTTGTTGCTGGAGTTCATATTCGGCTGCGTCTTCGCCTGGGCCTATCGATCCGGCTTCAGAGTTTCCAGGCGGACTTCCGCTGTCATCATTGCCGCGGGCGTGCTGGGCTTCTGCATCGGGACGCCCAGCTCCGACATGGCGCACCGGGTCATTTTTGCGGGGATTCCGGCGGCGTTGCTGGTAGCGGGGGTGATCCTCAGGGAAGCCGCAGGCGGCTGGAAGGGGAGTGACCTCCTGCAGCAGGTCGGTGACGCATCGTATTCCCTGTACCTGCTGCAGGCATTCACGATTCCCGCATTTGCGCGGGTGCTGACCGGAGCGGACAAGCTTCGCCTCTTGCCGGGGGACCTGATCTGTCTAACGCTGGTGTTTGCGTCGGTGCTTGTGGCGGCACTTGTCTACCGCATTGTCGAGCGCTCCATCGATATCAAGGTTCGCGCGTGGATCAGGAGCTATCGCCAGGCGAGCGACGCTGATCATGTCGCGCTGGTGAAGCAGACGGCGAGGGTCACGCAGCGCGACCGCGGGATGTAAGGGTGAACGACGTACTGTGCCCGTCGCCACATATCGATCGTCGGGACACACTCCCGTTCGATTATATTTAGCGAATGGTGCGAATCGGTCATGGTCTGTCTTCGCGGCAGATGGCCGGGGCACAATATCAGGCGAGTCCAAGCCTCGTCCTGCGGTGTTCAACATCCATACTGCGAACGTAGTGGCTTGCATCGTCAAAGACCGAGTCTCAATGATCTGGCAGGAAGCATCATGAAGCGCATCTTTGACGTTGTTCTATCCTCGGTGGGCCTGCTGCTGCTCGCCATCCCCCTTCTCATCCTGATCTGCGCAGTCCGCCTGAGGCTGGGTACTCCCGTGTTCTTTCGGCAAGTGCGGCCGGGACTGCATGGCAAGCCATTTCAGATTCTCAAGTTTCGCACCATGACGGATGCGAGAGGGCCGGATGGCGAATTGCTGCCCGATCCGGACCGCCTCACGAAGTTCGGCGCCTTTCTTCGCTCCACCAGTCTCGACGAATTGCCTGAGCTCTGGAACGTTTTGAAAGGGGATATGAGCCTGGTCGGGCCGCGCCCGCTACTGATGGAGTACTTGCCGCTCTATTCGCCGGAACAGGCGCGTCGCCACGACGTCCCGCCGGGCATCACCGGACTCGCGCAGATCAGCGGACGCAACGCGATCAGCTGGGAGGAGAAGTTCAGGCTGGACGTTTGGTACGTGGATCATGTATCGGTATGGCTGGACATCGTGATCTTGTGGCGAACGGTCAGCAAGGTCCTGGCGCGTGATGGGATCAGCGCGGCCGGAGAGTTCTCGGCGCCGCGGTTCCGGGGGGACAAACAGGGTGCTCCGGATGTTGGATGTCGCGTGAAGCCATGAGCCGGATTCCGCGTTTCGCCGACCCGGACGGGGTCGACAACCTGGAGCCATCGTGCATATTCCCTGGTCTCTCGTAGCCCGTTTTGGCGAGGCCTCGTTCCTGGTTCCGCTTGCAGCGTTCGTTGCGCTTCGTCTCACATTCCAGGGACTGTGGCGGCAGGCCTTCTATTGGATTTTCACGCTTTGCGCCGGCGCGGCCGTCATCGTAGCCGGCAAGCTGGCGTTTGAATTCGGTGGGTGGTCCATTCCGGCTGCCAACCTTTACAGCATCAGCGGGCACGCCATGCTGACGGCTTCCGTCTATCCGATGTTATTGACCGTGCTGGGTTCGATCTGGAGCGAAAGGACAGCCCGGATCGGCATGAAGGCCGGCATAAGCGTGGCGATGCTCGCGGCCACTGCGCTGATCGCAGGCCACTATCACACGGTCGCGGAAACCCTGATCGGTACGGGAGTCGGGTTCGTGGTTGCATGGGCAAATCTGCGTCCTTCGTGCCGGCATATGCCGGTCGTGCCGGCGCCGACGCTGAACCGGTTCATGCTAGGCATGGTTCTGGTCGTGATGGTTCCCGTGTCGATCTATCCGGTTCGGGTTCGTCTGTGGTCGCAAGGGCTGGACTGGATCGGTGTCACCGAGCGCTATTCGCGGAAGATCGGCATCGACCCAGTGTCCGGCCGGACCGTCGTGACCATTATCCAGGGGCGCCTGCGCTCCTGATGCCGCATTCTGCCAGCCAGACGCACGCCTTCCGATCTACGGCGCAGCGGTCCTATTCATCGCGAATACGGCGTGAAGCAATCTGGTAAGCGCCGGAGGTGATGAATTGCCTGTCTTTCACGTTGGCAGACACCCCGGTGTGGGAGTCCACCGTGCATTCCGCTCCGATCCTCACGCCCGGATACAAGGTGGCGCGGGTGCCCAGGAAGCATCCGGGTCCCACGGCAGAGTTTCCGTTCAGCACGACATGAGGTGAAAGCACCGAGCACGGTCCGACGTAGGCCCCGTGGCCGATTCCGCAGAAGGCATTGGCAACCACGCCGTCCTCGACCGACGCGTCCCGGCTGACCACAGTGAAGGGAAATATCAGCGCAGCAACGCCAAGGCGGGACGAGGGCGAAACCAGTGCTGTGGCATGGACGTACGACGGCACCGCCGTGCCGCGTTGTATCAGCCAGGAGAGTACGTCGCGGCGTGCCGCAGGCGAACCAATCGCGACCATCACCCCCTGATGTGGCGCGGGAGTGAACTGCCGGATCGGACCAAGGTTGGGCAGGTCCACGCCGTCGGGCACCTTGCCGGGCGTGTCGTCAATGAAACCGGCCACGGGCAAGGCCTCGCCGCTAAGGTAGTCGTAGAGTTCCAGCCCCAGGCCGCCAGCTCCGGCGATCACGACGGAAACGAGGCTTGGGGCGTGAAGAAGCGGCATGACGGCTTTCCCTCCGGAAAGGCGAACGGCATCAGAGCGGCGTCGGACCCGCTAGCCAGGACGAATCCGACCTGGGGCCACGGTCAGGCGCGTTTGGACTGGGCGGCCCCGTATTCGCTGAGATAGCGGTATCTGCCAAAGTACTGATGAGACCGATACCACCGACCCTCGATCACAAGCCCGTTGAACAGCGCACCCTTGACGTCGGCCCCGGCCTGCCGGATCGCGCGACGGGCAGCGACCAGTTCGTCGATCGTGGTCTGCTCTGCGCGGGCAACCAGGAACACCGTACCGGCTTTGGCAGCCAGGATGCCTGCGTCGGCAGCGGCGAGTACCGGAGGCGTATCGATCAGGATCAGGTCATAACGCGACTTGAGCTGATCGAGCAGGGCGTCCATGGCAGGACTCAGCAACAAGTCCGCGACATGGGGCGGCTTGGTGCCGGTGCAAATGAAGTCCAACCCCGGTGCGACCTGTCGTTGCAGCACCTGCTCGAGCGGCGCACCCAGCAGCACTTCGGCCAGGCCCGGACCATGCTTGGCTTCGAGGGTTTCATGCAGGCAGCCGCGGCGCAGGTCGGCATCGATGAGCACCACGCGCCGGCCTGCCGCGGCAATCGCGGCGAAATTCGCGCATACGAACGACTTTCCGACGCCCGGGGCGGGGCCGGAGATCACCACCGTCCGGCTGGCGCTGCCCGCCATGGCAAACTGCAGTGCGGTGCGGAAGCTGCGCAAGCTCTCGATGGTCGGGTCATCGGGCTGCTGATGGGCCAGCAAGCCGCCTCCGGACGCCAGCAGCGACTGCTGCTTGCTGAACGGTATGGTCGAGTAGACCGTCATGCCGGTTTGCCGCTCGATCTCGTCGGGGTCGGCAACACCGCCATTGAGCAAGTGGCGCCCGATGATCGACAGCAGCCCGGCAAGCAGGCCCAGCACCAGGGACATCACGGAAATCATCACCCGATCAGGGCGTACTGGCCGCAGCGGCACCTCCGCCGCGTCGACCACCCGTGCGGTGCCAACCTTGCTGGCCTTGATGAGCTTGAGCTGCTGGATGTCGTTAAGCAGCGACTGAAGCAACTCGGTGCTGACCTTGACGTCGCGCATCAGGCGCAAGACATTCTGCTCGACGTCCGGCAACTTGTGGATTTGCCCCGATACGCCGTTCAGCTGCGACGCCAGGCTGGCAATCTGGCTGTCGATCAGCGAGATAGCCGGATGGCTGGCGGTGAAGCGCGAAGCCAGTTCCTGGCGCTTTTGCCGCAGTTCCTGAAGCTTTGTCTGGATCTGGACGGACTGAGCAAGGATGAGCTTCGATTCCTCGCTCAGGTCGATGGTGCCGCGCTGGTTGCGCATGGCGTTGTACCGTGTCTCGGCAGCATCGACCTGCTGTTGCAGCTGCGGCAGCTGTTGTTCAAGAAATGTCAGCGACTTCTCGGCTTCCGCAGCCTTGCGGCGCACGTTCTGTCCTACGTACGCGTTGCCGATTTCATTGAGGATGGCAGCCGTCAGCGCTGGCGACGTCCCCGCCAGCGACACACCAATGACGCCGCTCTCCTTGCCTCGCTCACCGATCATCAGCCGTTCCTGCAACTGCGAGATGGCCGCGTTCCGCGGCAGGTGTCGAAGGACGAACTGGCTGCCGGCGCGGCCATCGAGTCGATCCACCCGCACGGTGACGGGTCCGCTCGGGGTGACGACGACGGTTGAGGCCCCCACCTGACCGGTGGCTTCACTGCCGTCACTGCTCAGCCGGACGCGATACTGCCCCCCGCCCAGCGCCGTCAGAACGATCTTGCGTTCCTCCATCGCAGCCGGCACATCGAGCTGCGATACCACGATGGATTCATGTCCCCAAACGAACCCTCCCCACCCGAACAGTCCCGGGGTGGAAAGCTCCGGGTTGAAGTTGGCGACTGCCGCGCCGATCAGCGGGAAATAGCGAGGGCTCGCCTCGATATACAGGCGAAGGTTATCGACGGCCTTTCCGACCACCATGCGCGAGCGCAGCAGTTCTATCTCTGCCGAAGCGGCTGGCTTCACGTCGAATACCGGCGAGATGCTGGTTACGGCACGGGCCGCAGTGTTGGTGTTCGACTCCTCGACCTGTACGGTCATGTCGGCTCGATAGACCGGACCGGCAATGAGTGCATAGAACAAGCCGGAGCAGATGACCACTGCCGCGACGGAAACGAAGGTCCGGCGATAGCGCACGAACACATCGAGGTATGCTGTCAGGTCCATGGCCGTCTTGTTGTCTTCCATGCCGGTGTGGCCATTGTCCCGCGTGTTGACGATTCTCATAATGCCTCCCTGGACTGACACTTCCACCGGCCCGTTCGTCTCGGAACGGGGAAGTGTGTTGTCATGGCTTGCCAGACGCAACGCCTGATTTGCGATCCCCGGACCATCACGCCCCGAACGGGCGGATGGGTCAGGCGGATTGCGCGCTGGCCCCCTTATTTCAGTGCAGTCGCGGTGCTGAACACCGGCTGCGTACTCGGTATCAATTGGTTGATCACGCGACTCCAGCGAACCACTTGACTTGCATCCACGTACACAACATCCTTGGGCTCAAGCTCGAAGCCCTCGGCAATCGCCATTGCCACGGGCGAGTTGCCGTCCAGATGAAAGACATTGGGTTCACCATCGGATGCCTTGCGGATGACGTAGATCTGTTCCGCATTGGCCGAGGTCGGGTTGACCCCGCCTGCATCGCCCAACGCTTCGTTCAGGGTCATCCTGCCGTTGCGCATCAGTAGTGACGACGGTCGGACGACTTCGCCGGTCACAAATATCTTGTTGTCCTCGCGCTGCTCCACACGCACGATGTCGCCGGAGCGCAGAAGGATCCGTGCCGGATCAACGCCCTTGGCCAGCAGCGCGGGGACGTTGACATACCAGCTGCGCTCACCTCGGGTGACACGGATGCGGCTGTTATCGCCGGTCTGGCTGAGCACACCGCCTGCGCGGTTGATGGCTTCCACCAGCGTCATGGGCGCATCGTCGATCGCTTGCATGCCGGGAATCTTGACTTCGCCGTCGACATACACCCGCTGGCTGCGGAAGCCGAGCACGCGCACCGTCATCTGCGGGTCCCTGACCACCCGCGACAGCACTCGCGCCATCTGGTCACGCACCTCGTTTGCGGTCTTGCCGCCCACCTTCATGACGCCCGCATAGGGAAACTGAATGTCTCCCTGCGCGCTGACGACATAACCGGGGACGTTGGACCCGCCGCTTGACGTCGGAATCTCGAAGGCCGCGCCGATACTGTAAGTCTGCGTCGGAAAGACCAGTTCAGGATGGTCCCATACGACCACCGAGATGATGTCGCCCGGGCCGATCTGGTAGGGCTTCGGCGTCGCGTACAGCTCCTCGACGTGCTCGTTGTCGGCGCGGGTCTTATTGCGGAGCTCGCGGACGAGATCCAGGGTGATCGGTGTTACCTTGGGTACGACATCGGGCCCGATGGCACTTACCGCGGCATTCTTGTCGAAGTACATGCCCGGTGCTGCGCATGCAGCCAGCAAAAAGGTGGCGGCGCCGACAGCCATTGCGGAGAAGAACCTGTTGCGATTTCCAGCAGGCTTCGGCGAATGAATGCAGGAATTAGACGGTCTCACGGCATTCTCCTTGCAGGAAGACGTTGGACGTGCAATGCATATGCGCAGTCCTCCCAGTAGGCGCAGTCTAGGAGTGCACACCTGTCGAATCGGTGCGTTGTCGCACACTGGTTTCGGGCGGCCCTGGCGACACGCCTGGCCTGGCTCGCCGGCCTGCTCTGGCGCTCTCATGCCACGCCGGCAGCGTTGCGCAGTGACCGGGACGAACCCTTTGCAGGTGTATCTGCGTGCACCCGCTGCAGGCCTGTAGCGCAAGAGCGCCGGTTCTCCATGCGGACTGTCGATGGCCGGGCTCGAGGATCCCTCAGACCGGTGGAAGGGCTTAAGCCATCAGGCCGATTACATCGGCCGGTTTGCCGATGGCACCATCTACATGGCTGTATCCGAAGTCCGGATGAATGTGCAGGAGGCTCGATCGCCGTTGCACGACGCTCGTATGGCAACGGGTACCTTGGCGATGCTAGCCGGATGGAGTGGAGAATGACTCAATCAAGTCTTGACGGCACGCTGGATATCGTCATCGTCAACTGGAACGGCGGGAGCCAGCTTCTCGATGCCGTCCGCAGCATTCAAGAACACCATGCGGACCTGGTCGGAACCGTTATCGTCGTCGACAACGCATCGTCGGATGATTCGCTGGCCAGGGTCGCGGACATACAGTCTGAGCTGCCGTTCAGGCTCAGGATCGTTGCCAATACCGAGAACCGCGGATTCGGGGCTGCCTGCAACCAGGGCGCGGCAGTCGCTTCCGCGAGATTCCTGTTATTCCTGAATCCTGACACTCGCCTGTTCAGAGAGTCCCTGTCCACGCCGGTCGCATACCTGATGAAGCCGGAGAACGCAGGTGTCGGCGTCGCGGGCATTCAACTCATAGACCAGTCCGGAGCGGTTTCACGAAGCTGCAGCAGGTTTCCCGACTTCGCCGTCTTTCTCGCGCAGGCCACGGGCCTGAACCGGGTTCCTGCGTTTTCCAGGCTGAGCACCCATATGGCTGACTGGTCGCATGACGAGACGCGACGCGTCGACCATGTGATCGGCGCGTTCTACCTGATGCCGCGCGAGCTGTTCGAAGCATTGGATGGCTTCGATGAGCGCTTCTTCGTTTATCTCGAGGATCTCGATCTGTCGCTTCGCGTGCGCCGCGCCGGCTATGAAGTCGTTTACCTGTCCACCGCACAGGCATTTCACGCGGGTGGTGGCACATCCCGGCAGGTTCGGGCACATCGACTGTTCTATTCGCTGAGGAGCCGGCTTCTCTACGGCCGCAAGCATTTCAAGCCTGCCCGTGCCGCGGCACTGGTTGCGCTCACGCTGGGTATCGAGCCCCTGACGCGCACGGCATTCTCGTTGATACGCGGAAACATTGACGATGTCCGCAACACCTGGAAAGCCTATGCAATGCTGGTCGGCGATCTTCCGAGGATCCTGCGGCACTGAAGCGGTACCGCTGCATTGCGTGCTCCGCTTTCCGACCGGGGACGACGCCAGGCGGCGCCCCCCGGTGGAGTCCGGATCCTCACGCGCGCTTTGGCTTCTGCTGGTAATGGCTGAGGTAGCGGTACTTGCCGAAGTAATAGTGCGATCGATACCAGCGACCCTCGACGTTGAGTCCGTTGAACAGCACCCCCTTGACCTCGGCTCCAGCCTGCCGTAGCTCGCGCTGGGAAGACATCAGTTCATCGATTGTCGTGGTGTCCGCACGCGCTACCAGGAACACGGCATCGGCCTTGCTCGCAAGAATGGCAGCGTCTGAGGCTGCCAGTACCGGCGGCGTATCAAGGAGAACCAGGTCATAGCGAGACGAGAGGTGGTCAAGAAGCTTCAGCATTTCCTGGCCTGACAGGAGGTCGGCGGCGTTTGGAGGTTCGGAGCCGGTCGGGATGAAGTCAAGTCCGGGCGCCACTTCGTGCCGCACCACCCGGTCCATGGGCGCACCCATCAGCAACTCGGACAATCCGGGGCTGCGCGGTTGGCTAAAGCGCTGGTGCAGCCGGCCGCGCCGCAAGTCCGCATCAACGAGTATCACGCGGCGTCCGGTTGAGGCAATGGCAGCGAAGTTGGCGCAGACGAATGATTTTCCGACGCCGGGCGAGGGACCCGTAAACGCCACGATCCGGCGCTTGCTGCTGGCGAGCGCGAATTGCAATGCAGTACGGAAGTTGCGCAAGCTCTCGGTTGCCGGATCATCGGGATGATCGCGAGCCAGCAGTGTGCCTGCCGCCTCGCCAACGGGCTCCTGGTGTCCCTGCAGCAGGCTGAAGGGAATGGTCCCGTATACCGTCATGCCCGTCTGCTGTTCGATTTCGTCAGCGTCGGCGACACCGCCATCCATGGCGTGGCGCACGATCACCAGCACCACGCCGCCAACGACGCCCAGGACCAGCGAGAACATCACGATCATGCCCGGATTCGGGCGCACGGGCTTGATCGGAACTTCTGCGGGGTCGATCAGGCGCGCGTTACCGACCTTGCTGGCCTTCATCAGCCGAAGCTGTTGCACGTCGTTGAGCAGTGACTTGAGCGTGTCGGTGCTGACCTTGACGTCCTGCATCGAGCGCAGCACCTGCTGTTCGACGTCGGGGACTTTCCGGATCCGCGCGGAAACCTCGTTGAGCTGAGCGGTCAGGCTGGCGATCTGGCTGTCGACCAGTCCGATGGACGGATGATTGGCGGTGAAGCGTGCTGCCAGTTCCTGGCGGCGCTGCCTGAGTTCCTGGAGCTTCGTTTGAATCTGCACCGATTGGGCAAGGATAAGCTTGGATTCCTCGCCGAGGTCAACCGTACCGCGCTGGTTGCGCGTGGCGTTGTACTTGGATTCCGCGGCTTCGGCCTGCTGCCTGAGCCGGGGGAGCTGACTTTCAAGGAATGACAGCGAGTTCTCCGCCTCCTCGGCCATGCGGCGCACATTCTGGTCGACATAGGCCTGTCCGATATCGTTGAGGATCGCTGCAGTTTTCTCGGGCGAAGTTCCCTCCAGGGAAATGCCGATGACGCCGCTTTCCTTGCCACGCTCGCTGATGTTCAGGCTCCCCTGGAGCTGGGCGATGGCGTCGTTGCGTGCAAGTCTGCGCAGTACATAGCGGGTTCCGGGATTGCCCGAGATGTCACTGACAAGGAGATTGACGGTCCCCGCAGCGGTTTCGATCGACAAGGGGTGCCCGATCGAGCCTGTCGCGGACGCATTGTCGCTGCTGAATTCCACCTTGTAGCTGCCATGGCCCAGTGCCGTCAGCAGGATCTTGCGGCCCTCCATCGTGGCTGGGGTATCGAGCCGATCCACGACGATTGATTCGTTACCCCAGGCGAAGCCGCCCCAGCCAAACAGGCCGGGTACGGAGAGTCCCGTCCTGAAGCTGGCGATGGCCTTGCCCAGCAGCGGGAAGTAGCGCGGCGTCGCTTCGATGTGGAGCCGCAGGTTGTCGACGGCCTTGCCCACGATCATGCGCGAACGCAGCAGCTCGACCTCGGCGTTGGCCACGGGCTTGTGATTGAAGAGGGGAGCGAAGGTGCTGTTCAAACTGGGTGCCGCGGGGTCGCTGCGGCTCTGTTCCAGCTGCACCACGATATCGCTCCGGTAGATCGGGCGCGAAAGAACCGCATAGAGGACCCCCGCTGCGACCGTCAGCACAATCGTGATTACGAACGTCCAGCGGTATCGCACCACTACGTCAATGTAGGCGGTCAGATCGACCGCAGCCGTGCGAGCGTCCCGGCCTGAGGTCGTTTCCTCGCCCAACCCCGCTGTCTTCATGGCTCGTCTCCGACGGAGGACGCGGACTCTGCCGCCTGGATCTGGGCTGACCAGGTTGCGATGCCTTGCTTGATCAGGCCCAGCACGATGCTGAACATGTTGAAGGAGCCGCCATAGGGATCCGGTACGTCTACATGGACGAATTCGCACAGGCGAAACGTCTTTCCCCTGGCTTGCGGAAAGAGCGACTCCATCTCTCTGCGCTGTTCGCTGTCCATGACCAGAACGAGGTCCGCCTGGGCTACCATGGTCTCGTCGACGGCGCGCGCGCGATGGTCGGCAAGGTCGCAACCCTCGTCGGCGAGCAGGCGGATCGCGCGCGAATCGGCGTTCGCGCCCACCGGCGGAGAAAGCCCCGCCGAAGTGACGTCGCATTCCGGCAAGGCACGCCTAAGCAGGCAGGCGGCCATCGGGCTGCGGCAAATGTTGCCAATGCAGATGACAAGAACCGAGCGGATCATGCCGTTTCACCTGTCGGGCCGTTGCAGCCGCATTGCGCACGGCCCGGATCCGAGACGTTGCTTTGTGCCCCGGGGCATTGCTGGTTGAATCCAGCAACCTTCTCGGCGTCGGAAGCAACGCGTCCGGCCTCGATCAACGCCGCGGCGCGTCCTGAACTGACTTCACCTGATTCCGTGCCCCGTGGGTTCGGTCTCATGGCCGTCTCCCTTCTGGATGCTGAAGGATGCTGCGGGACATGGCGCCGGACGCTCGTCCCGCAGTGCCAGAATAGGAAGTCGGCAGCCATGCTTCGGTGCGCTCTCGCACAATGCCGGCAACGCCTCGAAACGTGGTAGCGCGCAAGCGATTTCTGGTGCCCGCCGGGTCATACCTAAGGCTGAGAAGCTGGCGGTGAAGCGTCACTTCTTCATGCCTTCGCAACCGTGCAACGTCGCCTTCCACCAGCCGGACGACAGCCGTCCGCAGGAGTCGATCGGCACCCGCGCAGGCGTCGGATCCTCTGTACGGCAAGACACCAAGCCCAGCGCACAAGTCGAAGTCATTCCTCGATAATCCGGGAAAAGTCAACCTGCCCACGCCGCAGCGGTCTTGGCTGGTCACCCCGGAGATCACGGTAATGGACCTGAGCAGTGCACAAATTGCCATCATTGGCCTGGGCTATGTCGGTCTGCCGCTCGCCGTGGAATTTGGCAAACACAGACCTGTCGTGGGCTTCGATATCAACGGCGCCCGCATCGATGAACTGCGTGGCGGCCACGATGCGACGCTGGAGGTTGGCGCCGACGAACTGCGCAGCGCCAGGCATCTCCGTTATAGCAGCGATCCCGCGGAGCTGAAGAGCTGCCAGATATTTGTCGTTACCGTACCCACGCCTGTGGACAGGGCCAAGCGCCCGGACCTGACACCGCTGATTCGCGCCAGCGAACTCGTCGGCGAAGCGATGGCCGACGGTGCGGTCGTGATCTACGAGTCGACGGTGTATCCGGGCGCTACCGAGGAGATCTGCGTACCGGTGCTGGAGCGTTGCAGCGGCCTCAGGTTCAACGACGGGTTTTTCTGCGGCTACAGCCCGGAACGTATCAACCCCGGCGACAAGGAACACCGGTTGCCCGACATTCGAAAGGTGACCAGCGGCAGCACGCCGGAGGTCGCCGACGCGGTCGACGAACTCTACCGAAAGATCATCGTCGCGGGGACCCACCGTGCGAGCAGCATCCGTGTGGCCGAAGCCGCAAAGGTCATCGAGAACACGCAGCGCGACGTCAATATTGCCCTGATCAACGAACTCAGCCTGTTGTTCCACAAGTTGGGCATCGACACGCTCGAAGTGCTCAAGGCGGCGGGCACCAAATGGAATTTCCTGCCATTTCGGCCGGGTCTCGTTGGCGGTCACTGCATCGGCGTGGACCCGTACTATCTGACGCACAAGGCCCAGGAGGTCGGCTATCACCCGCAAGTGATCCTGGCCGGGCGACGCATCAATGACCGGATGGCCATCCATGTTGCCGAAGAGGTGGTCAAGCTGATGCTGCGCCGGGGCATCCCTGTACTGGGCAGCCGCGTTCTTATGCTCGGGCTGGCGTTCAAGGAAAATTGCCCGGACGTTCGCAATACCAAGGCGGTCGACATCGTCACCACGCTGCGCGGTTACAACGCAGAGGTCGATGTTTACGACCCGTGGATCAACGTCGAGCAAGCCGAGGAAGAATACGGTCTCGCATGCCTGCGCGAACTTCCGCGACATGACGAGTACGACGCCATTGTCCTCGCGGTTCCGCACAGCCAGTTCGTTTCCATGGGAGTCCGGGCGATCAAGGCCTTTGGCAAGTCCCACGCGGTGCTGTTTGATGTGAAGGGCATTCTGCCCAGGAGCGAAGTCGATGCACGACTGTAGCCGCACGTGCCCGGCCGACGGATCGGATGCGCCGGAAGCGAGCGAGTTGCTGCCCGAACCGGAAGCCTACGGGAACCTCAAGATACGCCTTGCGGCCACGCCGCGGACGTGGCTTGTCACCGGGGTGGCAGGGTTCATCGGGAGCAATCTGCTCGAGGCGTTGCTGCGGCTCGACCAGCGTGTCGTCGGTCTCGACAACTTCTCGACCGGCCATCGCGGCAATCTCGACGAGGTCAGGGGCTTGGTATTGCCGCGGCAATGGGCAAATTTCCAGTTCATCGAAGGCGATATCCGAAACCTCGAACACTGCCGGCGCGCGATGCGCTTCGAGACGGACCAGTCCTGTGAAAAGGCGGGCGATTTCCGCCCGGTGGAATTCGTGCTGCACCAGGCCGCGCTCGGCTCGGTTCCGCGCAGCCTGGAAGACCCGCTCTCGACTCACAGCGTCAATATCTCCGGCTTCCTCAATATGCTTGTCGCGGCCCGCGACGCCAGGGTCGCAAGCTTCGTCTACGCGGCGAGCAGCAGCACGTACGGCGATCACCCGGGCCTGCCGAAGGTGGAGGAGCGCATTGGCAAGCCGCTCAGTCCTTACGCGGTCACCAAGTACGCCAACGAGCTGTACGCGGATGTCTTCGCCCGTTGCTATGGGGTGCACGCGACGGGATTGCGCTATTTCAATGTATTCGGCCAGCGGCAGGATCCGAATGGCGCGTATGCGGCCGTCATCCCGAAATGGATTGCTGCGCTTCTGCGTGGCGAAGCGGTTTACATCAATGGTGACGGAGAGACCAGCCGTGACTTCTGCTATGTCGCCAACGCCGTTCAGGCGAATCTGCTTGCCGCCCTGAGCGAGCCTCGGGCGGGGCAGGGCGCGGCCTTCAATGTCGCGGTGGGCGACCGCACCACGCTGAGCACATTGTTTCAGCTTCTGCGCGACGGCCTCGTCCCATACGGCATTGCTGCAAACAGTGAGCCCGTCTATCGCGGCTTCCGGGCGGGCGATGTGCGCCACAGCCAGGCTGACATCGGCAAGGCGCAAGGAATCCTTGGATACCGGCCGACGCACCGCATCCGCGAAGGACTGGCTGAGGCGATGCACTGGTACGTGCAGGTGCATCGGGCGCAGGATGCCTGTACTCAACAGTGAGTTAGCGGAAGACAACAATGTGTGGATTCGTAGGAGTACTTGGCGGGTCGCTTGCCCCAGTGGATCGTGCTGCGATGCTTGCCGGCATGGCCGACCGGATCCGGCACCGCGGCCCCGACCATGGTGACCTCTGGTGCGATCACGACGTGCCGTTCGGCATCGCGCACCGGCGCCTGGCCATCGTCGATCTTTCCCCTGCCGGACAGCAGCCCATGCTGGCGGCCAGCGGTCGCTATGTCATCGTATTCAATGGCGAAATCTACAACCACCTGGAGATTCGCGAGGAACTCGAAATGGCGGGGGTCACGGTGCCATGGCGAGGCCATTCGGACACGGAGACCCTGCTCGCCGCGATCGATGCCTGGGGGGCGCAGGAGGCCGTGCGCCGAACCGTTGGCATGTTCGCCTTTGCACTGTGGGACCGCCAGACACGCGTGCTGACGCTGGCGCGAGACCGGCTTGGCGAGAAGCCGCTTTACTATGGGTGGCAAGGCGCAGGCAGGAGCCGCACCTTCATGTTTGGCTCGGAGCTCAAGGCGCTGCGCGCTCATCCTGCCTTTGAAGGTCGTATCGACCGGGACGCGCTCAGGCTGTACATGCGGCACAACAACGTTGGCGGCGCCCATTCCATCTATCAAGGTATCGCCAAGCTGCCTCCGGCGCACCTGTTGACGGTCTCCATGCAAAGTCAGGAGCCCGTGCTGCGCGCTTACTGGTCCGGAGTCACCGCTGCACTGGAAGGCAGGCAGCATCCCTTCGAGGGGAGCGACGAGGAAGCGGTGGAAGCACTGGACACGCTGCTTGCCGACGCCGTGCGCCGCCAGATGATGGCGGATGTGCCGCTGGGGGCATTCCTTTCCGGCGGCGTGGATTCGTCCACTGTGGTTGCCCTGATGCAAGCGCAGTCCTCGCAGCCGATCCGTACTTTCTCGATCGGCCTCCATGGCACGCCTTACAACGAGGCCGAGTATGCGAAGGCTGTCGCGACGCATCTGGGCACCCGTCATACCGAGCTGTACATCACTCCGGAACACGCCCGGACGATCATTCCAGAGCTCCCGGGGATCTATGATGAGCCGTTCTCCGACTCCTCGCAGATCCCGACACTGCTTGTCAGCGAGCTTGCCAGGCAGCACGTTACGGTTTCCCTGTCGGGCGATGCGGGCGACGAACTGTTCGGCGGCTATAACCGCTACCAGATCACCGCAGAACTCTGGCATCGCCTCGCACCTGTCCCGCGCTCGTTGCGCGCTGCGGCGGCATGGGGACTGACTCGTCTCTCGCCAAGCCAGATCAACCGGATCGCGGCATCGCTACCCGTGTCGGCGCGCTGGGCGAATCTCGGCGAAAAGATCCACAAGGGCGCCGGCGTGATGGCCGCGCGTACGGCCGCCGAACTCTATCGCGGCATGGTTTCGCAATGGTCGACACCGGAGGCCGTCGTCATCGGCGGCACCGAGCCGCCCGCACTGCTGGACCAGGCCATGGGACAGCTTGCTCCGTTTTCCGACGTAGAACGAATGATGGCATCCGACATGCTTGGCTATCTGCCCGATGACATCCTGACCAAGGTAGATCGTGCGGCGATGGCGCACAGCCTTGAGACGCGCATCCCGTTCCTCGACCATCGCGTGGTCGAGTTCGCGTGGCGTCTCCCGATGGCCTGCAAGATCCGCCAGGAAGAAGGCGGCTACACCACCAAGTGGGTGCTGCGGCGCGTGCTGGATCGCTATGTCCCGCGCGCGCTGATAGAGCGGCCAAAGATGGGATTCGGCGTTCCGATCGACGTCTGGCTGCGCGGACCGTTGCGCGACTGGGCCGAAGACCTGCTCGATGCCGGGCGCCTGCAGCGCGAGGGATATCTGAATCCGGAGCCGATTCGCAGGCGCTGGTCGGAGCACCTGTCGGGTCGAAGGAACTGGCAGCATCCCCTCTGGTGTGTCCTCATGTTTCAATCCTGGCTGGCAACCGAGGGCGCACGAGGCCACGCGCCGCAGCCCGCTTGCGCAACGGCATTCCAGTGGAGGGCAGCATGCGCTTCCTGATGATCGCAAGCCTGGCGGAGTCGCTGGTCGCATTCCGGGGGCCGCTGCTCGAGGCGTTGCAGGAGCGAGGCCTGGAAGTCCATGTCGCCGCGCCTGACCTGTCGCCGGGCAATCCCGTTCAGGCGGACCTGGAGGCGAGAGGCCTGATCGTGCATCCCGTTCCGCTTGAACGCACCGGCAAGAACATCGTGGCCGACGTACGCACATTGCTGGCACTGCATCGGCTGATGCGGCGGGTCCGGCCGGACTTCGTGATGAGCTACACCATCAAGCCCGTGATCTATGGCATGCTGGCCGCCTGGATGGCGCGCGTACCCAGGCGCTTCGCGTTGATCACGGGACTTGGCTATGCCTTTGGCGACGACAAGAAACGGACGACGTTGCGCGCCGTGGTGAAGCTGATGTATGGAATGGCGCTGGGCCGCGCCCATACGATCTTCTTCCAGAACCCCGATGATGAGGCCCTGTTCCGCAGCACAGAGATTCTGTCGCCTGGCAAACATTCCTGCGTCGTCAACGGATCAGGCGTCGACACGGCAAGCTTCTGGGTTGCGCCGTTGCCCGAGGACGGGCCCCGCTTTCTGCTGATTGCCCGTCTGCTCGGCGACAAGGGGGTGCGCGAGTATGCCGAAGCCGCGCGCCGCATCCGCGCGCGCGGGGCCAGGGCGCGCTTCGGTCTGGTGGGCTGGATCGATAGCGGCCCCGATGCGATCGCACAGCAGGAGCTGGACGCATGGGTAGCGGATGGCAGCATCGACTACCTTGGCCGGCTGACGGACGTTCGGCCCGCCATCGCCGGCTGCAACATCTACGTGCTGCCGTCCTACCGGGAAGGAACGCCGCGTTCCGTGCTGGAGGCCATGGCGATGGGACGCCCGATCATCACGACGGATGCGCCAGGCTGTCGCGAGACAGTCATTGACGGCGAAAATGGCTTGCTGGTGCCGGTCAAGTCGGTCAGTGGGCTGGAGCAGGCCATGTTGCGCCTGATCGAAGACTGGGAGATGGTGGTGCGCATGGGCCAGCGTTCGCGCCAGATTGCCGAGAGCAAGTACGACGTCCATAAAGTCAATGCCACCATGCTGCACGAAATGGGGTTTGACGACGCGATGCCGGTCGTTGACTGAAGGCCTCGGCGTCGCGGCCTCAGCGTACGCGCCGGGGATCGGAAATCCTGACAGTGGGAGCTTGTCCAGCCATGAGCGATCCAAGACGCCGATTCGTGACCGGTCTCGCGCTGAGCGCCGGCACCCTGTTGGCTGCGAAGTCTGCTCCGACAATCGGTCAGGAGGAGTCATCCAGGCCGCGAGCCTCCCGGGACGTGATCAACCTGAGGGAGTTTGGCGCCAAGATGGACGGCTCGGACGAGACCGCCATCCTGCAGGCTGCAATCAACGCAGCCCGCGGGAAGACACTGCTCATTCCCGACGGACAGATCATGGCCGGCGGCGTCACGATGCTGGACGCGTCATACAACAACACGACGATCTCGTTTCTCGGGGAATTGCTGCTCAAGCCCATGCCCCAGGGCCGGCCCAGTTTCGGAGGGGCGTGGGTTGGTCTCCTTATCGGGCGATGCGACGGCGTGAAGCTGGAGTTTCGCGGACACGGCAACAGGCTGCGCCAGCCTGCTCGCGAGCATATATTTCTGGTCGGCATCGCCGGTGCGACGAATCTGGAAATCCCGAGCTTTCGCGCGCGCGAGGTGCGGGGCGATGCCTTGTACATCGGCCAGTCCGACTGGCTGGCGAACAGCGCCAATCCGGTCGGCATCAACATCGGCGTATTTGATGCCTACAACTCGGAAGACGATGGACGAAACGCGCTGTCGATTATCAGCGGGGACAATATCAGCATTGGTTCATTCCGGTCATTTCGCGTCGGCGGCACCATCAATGGGGCGATCATGCCGGGCGGACTTGACGTCGAGCTGGACCACCCCTACCAGTCGGTTACCAACCTCAGCATCGGATCGCTCTCGGTCGTGACCAGTGGCGCCTCGGGCCTCGGAATCAGTGGGAACAGCGAAGGGAACTCGGCCAACGTTGTAGGCGTCTCGGTGGGATCGTTCGTGGTCAAGAACACATGCGCACCCACGGTCAAGGACGAATTCAAGGCCGTGACGCAGACCATCAACCACTGTTTTGTGGTTGGCAACGCCGTCAGGAACCTGATTGCGAAGGGCTCCACGACATTTACGCGTGCGCGCGGCGACGCGGTGATCGTGGCGGATTGCGAGTCCATTCATATCGAGGTCAACGTCCAGCATGTCAGGGAAGGCGCAAGAATCGGCAGCGATACGGGGGCAAGGACAGGGCCAGTCAACAGCAGCATCCATATCAATGCGGACAATACCTGCCAGCGTGGCATCCGCGTGGGCAAGGCGATGAACACGCGTATCAGCGGGAGCGTGGTGAATCCGGAAAAGGGGCACTATTCCACGATTTCCGGGGTGTACCTGCTGAATCCGGAGATGAAGGATGTCGTGCTGTCCGTGGACATCGGCTATAGCCCGTCGTGGACAAGGACTTACCGCCAGGACGGAACAGTGAAGTACGAGAACTGCGCGATCCGGGATTGCGCGGTGAACGGTCCCTACTCCGACTGGACGGTTTGGGTGGGCGATGTCCAACTGCCACGCATCAATGTCCAGGGCATTACCGAGCAGGGCGCACTACCAAAGGGCGGCAGCTGGGCCCGAGGGACCTTCGTGCGCAATACCTCACCATCGGAGCAGGCCGGAAAGCTGTTGCTGGGCTGGGTGCGCCTGACCGATGGCAACGGCACCACCCTTGGCGTCGACTGGTCCCCGGCCTACGCCGTCATGCGGTAAGTCAGCCAGCCGGAGAGCGACCGCGGAACACGGTCTGACCGGACCGTGCTGCGAACGGGTCCGGCCGTTCGTCGCAAGACGGATCAGCCCTCTCGTGCCCCGACGGCTCGATGTACCGGCCATCTCAGGATTCTGTGCAGCAGTCCACTCTCCGCTGCAATCACCAGCAGGATCGCGTCGACCACCAGTCGCAGCACCCATGCATAGGCTGCTCCGGCAATGCCGAATTGCTGAATCAGCACGTAGGTCAGCAAAAGGAATATCGGAAATTCGACGAGATTGATCTTGGCCGTCACGCTGGTACGGCCGGCCGAGTGCAGCAACGCAATGTACATTGAGCCGATCGTAAAGGGTATAAGCCCAAGACTCAGAATCCGGACGATCTCGTCGGCGCCAGGGGGGATAGCCTTACCCAGCCACAAGGTCAGCAGCGAATGCCCGAAAAAGCCGAAGATTGCCGCCACCACTGACATGACGAGCAGCGAGAGCGCGAGCACGATGTAGAACAGGCGCCTGGCGTCGTCCGGTGCACTGACGCGGCGTTGGCTCAGATACGGGAACGCTACCGTGGTGACGGCGCCGATCAGGATAAGGCTTTGCGCGACCATCTCATACGGGATCACATAGGCGGCCGCTGCCGCCGATGAAACGATCGACGCCACAAAAAATCGGTCCGCTGTCGAAACGATCGGGCTAAGCACGCCGCTGAGCGTGAACCATCCCCCGAAGCGGGCAAGCTTGCGGGCGAGGTCGCGGGAGTATGGTGGCGTTGGCGAACCCGGTTTCAGGCCGATGCAGCGCCTCGCCAGCCATCGATACATCCATGCGGCAATCGCTCTCGAAAGCACCAGGCTGAGCACCAGCCAGTAAAGCTTCGGGCTGAAGAGCGCAACCAGGTATGGAATCCCGAAGTTCGCGGCACCGAGCAGCATGCGCAGAATGCTGACGCCCCGGAAGTTCAGATAGGCCTCGTTCACGCCGCGATAGGCCGCGGTGATCGCCTGCAGCGGCAGCGCAAGCGCCAGCAGTGCCATGGCCCAGCGTATCTCGGCCCTCGGCACGTGGTCGACCTTTAGCAGCGCATCGGCACCACAAGCCAGCAGGAGCAAGATGGCAGCGGTGCCCACGAAGCCGGTTATCAGGGTAATGCGCTCAGCGGTCTTCAGTACGCCGGGAATGGAATCATCCTGAGGGGGCGTGGCGCCGCGCAGCGCCGCGATCTGCTGCGTGGCGGCGCGGCCGATGCCGAAGTCCAGGGCTGTCGCATAGCCGATCAACCCCCACGCCAGTGTCAACAGTCCAAACCGCGGTGCGCCCAGGAGCTGAAGCAGCATCGGCACCGTCAGGGCTGCAATCACGACCGGGACACCAAGCCCTACCAGATTCCAGGAAATGTGAGCAGTTCTCATACACGGCGTCCGCGACAAGAGGCATGGGATGCGGACGGCGGCCGGACTTCGGCTTTCGACCGGGAGAACCAGGGCACGACACAAGGAAGTCTTTGCATGTCATCGGACCGAAGCCGCAGCCTGCGACAGCATCGCCGCCATCCTGGGGCCAACCATTTGTACGCAATAGCACTGCTCGACCATGCCGCGCCCGGCGCTTCCCATGCGGTGTCGTCGTTCCGTGCTTTCGAGCAGGTGTGACAACTTCGCGACCCAGTCTGCTTCGCTGTGTGCAAGAAAGCCATTGACACCGTCCTGCACGATTTCCTGGTTGACCCC
This sequence comes from Cupriavidus yeoncheonensis, assembly GCF_905397275.1. Lineage (GTDB taxonomy): Bacteria > Pseudomonadota > Gammaproteobacteria > Burkholderiales > Burkholderiaceae > Cupriavidus > Cupriavidus yeoncheonensis. The sequence goes on from NZ_CAJPUY010000011.1 coordinate 153,508, forward strand.
TACCGGCGAGGCCACCACCGGTAATCCGCATGCCATGTACTGGATCAGCTTATAGCCGCACTTGCCGCGTTCCCACGGGGTATCCATCAGTGGCATGATGCCGATATCGCAATCGCCGATGGAAGCGGCTTCCGTCTCTTCCGTCCATGGTACGCACTCGACTTCGACACCCGGCGCGACGAACTCGCTGCCAATCACGCGCAAGACAAAGCGATGGCGGTCGGCGAGCGAAGCCAGCGCCGTCCTGAGCCCGTCAAGATACCGGACGGTCGAAGGTGAGCCGATCCAGACGATGCGCAGTGGTGCCGATCCGCCTGTGCTCGGTCTGGGACGGATGCCGTACCGATTCAGGTCGATGACTGTCGGGATAATCTCCACCCAGTCCGCGCCGGCACGCCGCGCTCGTTCCGCAAGATACTCGTTGCCTGCCACGACAAGGCGCGCGCCCGACATCAACGCGTCGAGGCGCCCACCATACACGCGCCGAACAAGGTTCGATCGGTGCAGATCATAGACATGGAACTGCGCATCGTCATAGTCCAGTACGTACGGTATGCCTTTGAGCAGGGCACGTTCCAGCCACGCCGGAAGCCAGGGCAGCGCTTCTTTCTCGATCCAGATCAGGTCGAAGTCTCGCTGTCCTGCCAGGGCAAGCAACCGTCTGGCATAGGAACCAAGCAGGGCGGTTATGCCGTAGCGCGAGCGGGCGTACCTCTTGCTGAGGACAGCATCCGGCAGCAGCGGCTGTACGGTCGTTGACAGGCCGGCACGCTCGAACCATGGCAGGAACTGCAAGCCTCGCAGGCGCGACGACGCGCCAAGCCGGCCATACCTGGTCAGCGCCAGGACGCGTGCCCCCGTCATTGCCGAGCTCCGTTGCGGGCGCTGCCCCGATTCAGCAGATGTGCCGTCGGCAGGATGTACATCCACTGGAATGTAAAGGCTTCGACGTAGGGGTTGGTATTGGAAGCCAGGAAGGCAGTAACGAAGCCGGCGAAGAAGAAGATATCCAGCTCCGATAGCCGTCGCGCAGACCATCGGCGCAGGAAGACCACGACGTAAGTCAGGAACGGGAGCAGGTAGATCAGGCTGCCGATCACGCCGACACGCAGGATCGTCGCAACCCAGACGAGTTCATAGCGCCACGGATAGTCGTCGTTTCTCAGGTAGTTGACCCCTATGCCGTGACCGCTGCCGAGTGCCCAGTGGCGTGCCACGCCATCCATCAAAGCGTTGAACTGTTCAGCCCGGGCAGGTCCGCCACCCGATGTAAGTTTCTCGACCATGTTGGAGAAGATATACGGGAGGCTGATATCGTCGAGCGTCATTGCCATCGCCAGCAGGATTGCACAGATGACGAGACCTGTCTGGAGGACGGAGCGGAAGCCCCGAGCTGACCTCGGCGACGCTGCGGATGGGGCCATGCGGGAATTCAGAACAAGACCGAGCAACACGCCGGTCGGGATCGAGATCATGAGGGCGGAACGACCGGACGTGATTGCAACGGCCGCCAGCGCTGACAGGACCAAGACTCTGGCCGCATTGCCGCGTACAAGCCCCGGCGCGGCGAACATGCCGCCAGACAGAAAAATGAAGGAACCGTAGACGTGGATGGTCGCTGCAACGTTGCCCTCAGTCAGGTCGACATTGGCTTCCTTGATAAAAAAGTGCACCGCGTCGTCATAGCCCTGCAGGAACAGATAAAAGAACAGCGGGACCGTCGAGACGCACAGCATCATGAACACCATGATCCAGCGTCGGAACGCCTCGTCGTCGAGAAGGTTCGTCAAGCCGGAGACGATCAGTATCCACAGCAGCGGAGACAGGATGTAGATGATGACCGTCTGTTGTACGGCTTCCTGGACCGCACCTGCCGACAGGCCCACGAGGATGTAGAAGACGGTAACCGCGCAGGACAGGAGATAGAGCGACAGCAATAGTTGGAAGTTGCGGTTCAGCCGGATATTGGGCAGCGCGAACACCGCGCAAAGGACCAGGCAGGCGGCAGTTGCGTTCTGCATGGAATTGGGTATGACAACCGACAGAAAGAATAGGACGATCGAGCCCAATAGCAGGAGGATCTTGAACATTTCGATTCGGTGCCCTGTGGACGTCTTGGCGCAGCATGCCACCATCTCACCTGCCATTATGGGCAAGGAGGCATATGCGTTGAGGTTCAATTGGTGCGTCGCCGAACGAATGGCGTCGGCAACCGGGGACCATGGCCTCAGTAACGGAGCGTGCATGGGAAGCCGTGCAGGAGAACTGCTACTTTGAGGGTTCGCGCGCGCGGTTCGATGCGCGCAATCGCCAGGCTTGTGCCGCGCCGCCGATACACGCGATCAGCCCGTACTGCCACCCCCCATCGCACTGGCTGCGGGTACCTGTTGGTCGGCATCTTCGCCCAGCAGGCCGCGCGCAGCGATTTTTCGTATGGTGGCTTGCAGGATGTCTTGGGAATCGCCAGCGGAGATCAGCTCTTCTGGTGGGGAGCGGACCTCTTCCAAAGAACTATATGGTGCGTACTCTGGCACGATCGACTGTACTGCCGTCTGGATCGCCAATTCGTCGCGCGATTCGCAGGCAGCAAACAGCTGGTCGAGCTTCCGGTGCAACTCATCCGCGCCGAGAAACGGCTCATGTGAGCACATGATGCGTTCGTGCTCGCTGGGCGTGACGTCGTCACTGATCAGCAACTCCTCGTAAAGCTTCTCGCCGGGGCGCAGGCCGACGAACTTGATTTCGATATCGCCACTCGGATTCTTGCGTGTGCGCTCGACGAGCCCGGACATTTCGATCATTGTGCGCGCCAGTTCGACGATGCGCACGGGTTTGCCCATGTCCAGCACGAAGACTTCGCCGCCCCTGGCCATCGCCCCAGCCTGGATCACGAGCTGCGCAGCTTCCGGTATGAGCATGAAAAAGCGAATCACGTCCGGGTGCGTGATCGTGACCGGGCCGCCGGAGCGGATCTGGCGCCGGAACAGTGGTACGACCGAGCCCGATGAGCCGAGGACATTGCCAAAGCGCACCATCGCGAAGGTCGTTCGTGTGCTTGCCCGGGCTGCGGACGCCTGGAATACCAGCTCGGCCATGCGCTTGCTTGCGCCCATGATGTTAGTAGGGCGCACGGCCTTGTCAGTCGAGACGAGGATGCAGGTTTGCACCCCGAAATGATCCGCCAGGGTGGCGATGTTGAGCGTGCCCTGTACGTTGTTCCGGATGCCTTCGGGCATGTTCTCTTCAACCAGGGGAACATGCTTGTAGGCTGCCGCATGATAGATCGTGTCGATCTGCTGGCCGCGCATCGTCGCGGCAAGGGCTTCAGCATTGCAGACGGAACCAATCCGGCTGAGCAACTGCAGCCCCGGAAACTTCTGGCGCAGTTCCTGTTCGATGCGGTAAAGCGCAAACTCGGAATGGTCGAGCAGGATCAGTTTGCGGGGGGACTGAGTCGCGATCTGGCGACACAGTTCGCTGCCAATGGAGCCGCCCGCGCCCGTGACCAGCACCACTTTTCGATGGGTGCATTTGGCAAAGAGCTCTTCACGCGGCGGCACGATATCTCGGCCGAGCAGGTCCTCGATCTTGATGTCGCGGATCGATTGCATGGTGATCTTTCCGTCCACCAGCTCGAGCAACGTAGGCAGCGTACGGACGCTGACGCCGTATCGGTGCAGCTTCTCTACGATCTGGCGGCGACGGTTGATCGAAAGAGAGGGAACCGCAAGGACCACTTCGTTGACGCCAAGCCGATGGATGTGCTCCTTCATGTTGTCGCTGAAGTACACGCGCAGATCGGCAAAGATCTTTCTGTCCAGGCTGTAGTCGTCGTCAAAGAAGCAGACGGGCTTGTGTCCTGTGCTGCGGCGCATGGCGCTGACAAGCTGGAAGCCGGCCTCTCCGGCGCCGAAGATGGCCGCCTTCACGACGCTGGTCTGGCTTTCGCCTTCATTGCGTTGTCTGGCATGACTGAGAATAGCGCGGGCAACGAAGCGGGAAATGACCACATAGGCAAAGGCAATGAACCAGTAGATCAGCAGGCCGGTGCGCGGAAGCTGGCTGAAGTTCACGAGGAACGAAAGGGCGTACGTCATTCCGACCAGGCAAGCCAGGCTGCCGCCCGATGTCCATAGCACCTTCAGGTCGAAGTAGCGGACCACCATGCGGTAGAGCCCGCTGTACGTGAACACAGGGATCGTGCACGCGGCGATGATGAGCGACGGCGCGATGCCGTATTGCTCAAGCAACGCGGTGTTGCCGGCTCGCAGGAACAAGGCGAGCGAAAAACACAGCGGCAATGCCACGAGATCGGCGCAGACCATCAAGGCAATCTTGCCGCGTCGCGGAAGGGCGGTCAGCCAGTTCGAAAGGTAGGTATTCATGCCTCGGCGGCTCCCGCTGCGTTCTTCTCAAGTTCGTTCTTCTTGCACGCGTGACCAAGGCCGCGGCGGCCCCATGTGTCCATGTTGCTTCCCATGAAGCAATTATTGTTTTCGCGGCGTGTGCTGCAATGCGTAAACGTGCGCTTCCGAACGCACGGGACGGCCCGGCCGAGGCAGTATGGCGTGGAGGTTCTCTAGGTACCGACTCTGGTCGCTTGCAACGGTCGCCATGGTGGCGCTTCCAGATTGCGGTTCGACTTCCAAGAGGAAGGAAAACTGGGACACAGACATGCTGGATACGCAATTTGCCCCCTGGCCCAGCTTTACAGCTGACGAGGCCGATGCCATCCGAGAGGTACTGCTCTCAAACCGGGTCAATTACTGGACCGGCTCTCTATGTCGGGAGTTCGAAACCGAGTTTGCCCGCTGGACAGGCGCTGCGCACGCCGTCTCGCTCGCCAATGGCACGCTTGCGCTGGACGTTGCGCTGAAAGCGCTGGACATCGGGTCGGGCGATGATGTCATCGTGACGCCGCGCACCTTCATCGCCAGCATCTCCAGCGTGATCAATGCGGGCGCCCGGCCAGTCTTTGCGGATATCGAACTGGATAGCGGGAACATTTCCGCTGCAACCATCCGGGCCGTCCTCACGCCGCGTACGCGTGCCATTGTCTGTGTGCACCTGGCCGGACTGCCATGCGAGATGGATCCGATCATGGCGCTTGCACGCGATCACGGCATCAAGGTGATTGAAGACTGCGCGCAGGCACACGGAGCGAAGTACAGGAACCGTGCGGTGGGAACCATTGGCGATGTGGGCGCATGGTCATTTTGTCAGGACAAGATCATGACGACCGGCGGCGAGGGTGGGATGGTCACCACCAATGACCGCGAACTGTGGTCGCGCATGTGGTCATTCAAGGATCATGGCAAGAGCTGGGAGGCCATCTACGAGCGCCAGCATCCGCCGGGCTTCCGCTGGGTGCATGACTCGTTCGGCACGAACTGGCGGATGATGGAACTGCAGGCCGCGATCGGCCGCATTCAGCTTGGCCGGATGCCCCAGTGGCATTCGCGGCGCACGGATCACGCAGCGATGCTGGCGGAGGCCTTGCGGTCATGTGCGGCATTGAGGTTGCCCGTATGTCCTCCCCATATGGAGCATGCCTGGTACAAGTTCTACGCCTTCGTGCGGCCGGATGCGTTGCGCGAAGGATGGAGCAGGGACCGGATGGTGGCAGAAATCAGTGCACGAGGTGTGCCGTGTTACGCCGGCAGTTGCTCCGAGGTCTATCGGGAAAAGGCGTTTGAAGGCACCGGGTTGAGACCCCAGCAAAGGTTGCCGGCGGCGCGCGAACTCGGTGAGACCAGCCTCATGTTCCTCGTGCATCCTACGCTGACGGAAGCTCACATGCGCAAGACGGCCGAGGTCGTTGCAGAGGTGGCATCCCAGGCGGCGCTAACTGACGCGACCGCGGTCCTCTGATGGGAGGGGCACTGCAATTTACCCTGCAGGATCGATGGTGCCGGAGCGGACTATGCAATGGTCGGAAGCGACAAGGAGGGACTACTATCGTGAGATGGGAGTCGATCTGCAGGCAGAACGTCCCGTGATGGCTGTTGATCGCATTGTCCCGATGCCGGCACGTGGCATGCTCACTGACCATGTCAGCGGTTCATGATGCGATTTCGGGGGGAAGAAGATGATTCGAGTCACAATCCTGGGGTCCTCTGCAAGGGAATGGTTGGCTGTGCTCAAGCGCTGTTCGCACGACTGTTACCATCTGCCGGGTTGGATGCGGGCAGCCGAATTTGGCGACGGCGGCAAGGCATGCGCGGTCTACGCTACCGATGGCGAGAATGAATTGCTCGTGCCCATCATACGCAGAGAGGTCGACGCCGGCGGATGGGACGCCGTGTCGCCATATGGATACGGCGGACCGGCTGTCAGTGATGCCGTTTCGCAGGACTTCCTTGATCAGGCGATGGCTGCAATTGTGAACCGCCTGCGGGAAGCAGGCTGCATCTCCTGGTTCATACGGCTGCATCCTCTGCTGAACGTGGACTGGCACAGCGCCGTGGGAGAACTCGTTGAGCAAGGCAGGACCGTCTCGATCGACCTTGCCAAGACAGCGGAGGAGCACTGGCAGGAGACATGCAGCAGTCACCGACGAAACATCCGGAAGTCGCTGGAAGCAGGCGTGACAGCCCGCATCGATCAGGATTTCGAGGCGATGCCGACGTTCATCAAGTTATACAGACAGTCGATGGAGCGGCTGGACGCCGCGGACTACTACCATTTCGACGATCGCTACTATGAAGCTCTGACGGGCGGCCTCGGAGCCAGCCTCAAGCTGTTTGTCGCGGAGGAAGGCGGGGCCATTATTGCTGCCGCGCTGGTCACAGTCGCGCGCGCGGCCGGGATCATTCAGGCCCATCTCTATGGGATGGACGAACGATACGCCCATCGCCAGCCCCAGAAGATCATCACACATGCCGTGCGCGCCTGGGGACGCGAATCCGGTCTCAAACGCTTTCACCTGGGCGGCGGCGTCGGCGGCTCTTCCTCGGATTCCCTGTTCCACTTCAAGAAGGGGTTTTCTCCCGACACCCACGCCTTCCGGACACATCGGGTCATCGTCCATCCGGAAAAATATCTGACGCTGTGCGGGGGAGACAGGTCAGTGCTGTCCGACATGACGCGCTACTTCCCCGCCTACCGGCGAGAAGCGGCCACGGTCGATGCCGGCGGCGGCAGCGAAGCCCTGGCGAACGGTTGAAGCCGTTGTCCGGCGAGCCGGGGGCGGGCTACGCCGCCTTGCCTTCCCGGCCGAGGCCGGATCCGGATGGCGTGCTTTCGCGCAACAACCCGCGGATATGCTTGAGGGTACGCCAGGCAGTGCCGGCGCCTTGCAGGCCCTGGGTCCGCACATGCCGGCACAGGATGTCGCCCGATGCGAGCAGGACGAATGCCAGCGCCGTCACGGAACGGTGGCGAAGACGCTGATAGCCGCGAAACGTCGCATAGAACCGCGAGGCATCGTTGAGCTCGGCCTCCTCGGCGGCAGCCGTCGTGGCGAGACTCCGGTTCACCGCACTCGGCACCAGTTCAATGCGATGCCCTCGTTCATGCACAGCATGATCGACCAGTTCCACGGTGTCATAGCCGCAGGAGAGCTGTTCATTGAAGCGCCCATGCTCGAACAGCTGGCGCGGGAACACCGCGCAATGCAGCACCACCGAATTTGGCCGTTCACCACATCGGTATTCGGGTGACGGATAGCCGAGGAATGATGCCTTGCAGGGCCTGCAGCAGCGACCGCCCCGCATTTCCATGCCTGTCAGGATCAACGGCGCCACCGTCTCCCCAACCTGGGCCCGGTGGATATAGTCATCCGCGATCCGCTCGGCCATCTGCTGCAGGAAGGTCTCGCCCAGCAGGGTCATGTCGTCGATGAACAGCACGTGCGAGCCGGTCGCGGCGCGCACGAGCCGGTTGCGGTTTGCCGCCGGCGTGCGCCGTGGGCCTTCGAGATACGGGATCGCGGCATACTGCTCGCGCATCATCTGCCGCGTGTCGTAGTTGCGGCTGTCGTCGGACACCAGGATCTGGTGCGGCGGCATGGTGGACTCCAGGACCGAGCGCAGTGTTTCGCGCAAGCCGTCCGGATTGTCGCGCGTGCAGATGCACACGGAAAACGTAGGCAGGAAAGTGCTGGCGTGCATGGCTGACCCCTTCGGTCCCCGGCATGGCCCGGGGCAGCGCCGGCCCGCTTGTCTCGCGGGTCTCGGCGCCGGTGCTGGCGTTCAGATCGTCGGGCTTGCGACTTCGTAGACGGCCGCTTCGCCGTGGCGTGCGATCACGGGGCGCATGCTGCTGTCCCGCGTGACGCGCTCGTCGCCGCTTACCCATTCGAGCGTGGCGCCACGCTGCAAGGCGGCGTAGACGGCCTCGCCCTTGTTGCGCACCTTGAGGCGCTGGTAGAGCGTGCAGGCATGGCTCTTCACCGTGGCCACGGAGATGTTCAGCATGCGGCTGACGGTCTTGATCGGATAGCCGCGCGCCAGCAGCACCAGCACTTCATACTGGCGCGGCGTGATCTTGAGCATCTCGGCTTCGTCGTAGCTCGGTTCGGCCTCGGCATGCGGCTCTTCGACCGGGCGCGCGCTGCCCGACAATGGCAGGCCGGGCTTGAGACCGGTGAGGTCGCGCACGGCAACGTTGCTGCGCAAGGCGCTGCGCGGAGAGCTGGCGCACGTGGCCAGCGAGAGCTGCTCGGGCGGCGCCGCGGCCGGCAGCGGCGTGGCGGACGCGAGCGATTGCGTGACTGGCATGGCCGGACGCGATGCCGACGGCAGGGTGCCGGTCTCGGCGCTGAACAGCAAGCCCTGCACGGAGGAAACCGCGAGCCGGATGGCTGCCTCGATGACCGCCAGCGATGCCGATTTGGGCAGGCATCCGCATACACCGCGCGCGCTTTCGGCGTCAGGCATGTGCAGCGGCAATTGGTCGGCGAGGATCAGGATGCGCTGGGGCGAAAGCAACTCGCGGGCGACCTGCAGTTGCGCCCATCCGATGCGTGTGTCGGTGGGCATGCCGAAGACCAGCAGGTCGGCGTTGTGCGGCACATTGTCGTGTCGTCCGAGTTCGTCAGGCGCGAGCGCTGCGACGTGACCGGAATCCTGGATGTTCTCGAGCATCTGCAGCAGCCCGAGACGGAGCAGAGGATGCTCCTCGATCAGCAAGGCGTTCATTTGTTTCACTCCCCGTTACTCGGGAGGGAATGCGGGCGCTTTGCGTATGGGGAGACATTGCACGGCAAGCGGACGCGCGCTGCGGTCCGCTGACTGCCCTGACCCCCGTGCTTCCATGTCCGGCCTGTTCCGTTTTCTGCTCGGAACTTGTCGGCGGCTGGAAGATGACCCGAACCCAAACCCGAAACTTACTCGCTCCTAAATCGGCTTAAAACCATCTTATGGGGTGGTGGTATGGATTGCAAGCGGCGCTAATTGGCGGGGGGTGAAGGATGAATGAAGGGGACTTCATAATACGCGCCCAAAATCCCTCCATTTGGTGGGGGAATGTTGTGAGAGCGCCATGCAGACGGGCGTTGGCAACCGTATCACATCTGAGACATCACTTTGCCGAATGGTTGCAGGCGTGCAACCGATTTGATTATTCAGGGGCTTGCCGTGCCGAGTTTATAACCCCTTCGGGGGGCAAGAGAAAATCAAGGGATATTTAGTGACGCAATTATGAAACGACCTCATTCGATCGTATTTCTCCATATTTGCGCCGCTCGCTGCGCACGCCCGGACACGCGATCTAATGCTTCTGGATGAGAGAGGCTTGCCACCTCGGGATGAGGCCGGAGCAGCGTGCGGCACAGCTGCTGCGCAGGCTTGCCACCAACCTGGACGGGCCATGTCAGGCGAGGCAGGTTGGTGGGCCGCGCGTCAGCGCGCCCAGTAGCCGGGGCGCATGACCCAGCCATGCGGGCTTCGTACCCAGCGGTCCGGCACGTAGCGTTGGCCGGGTCGCTGCGCCTGCCAGTAGCCGCCGCGCCAGTCATAGTGGCCGCCGCGGGAGGCCCAGTGGCCGGGCACCCACGCCTGGCCCGGCCGTGCCGGAGGGCGGGGCTCGTAGCGCGGCGGCGGCGGCGGGTGGCCGTAGGCGTAGGCGCCGGGACCGTCGTGGGCTTGCGCGGGGCTGAGCAGGCCGAAGGTGCCTCCGGCGGCGAGGACGGCTGCGGCGAGAAGGAGCTGGCGTTTCATCGTGGTTCTCCTGGTGTCGGGTTGACGGACCGGGCGGTGTCCATCAGTAGCGGTCGTGGTAGTGGTAGTAGCGGGGCGGCGGGCCGCCGCGCGGCGGTACCACGATGCAGGCGGAAAGCAGCGCTGCGGTGGTGGACAGCAGCACGGCCAGGCAGAGGGCGCGTTTCATGTCGGGCTCCGGATCGTTCGCGTTGAACACGGCTTCAATGTAGCGACGCGGCCCCGCGCTGCGTGCTTGCACTTGTAAGTCTGTCTCACATGACGCATGCGTTGCGCGGCGCCCCGGCTGCTTCGGGGAATGGCCCGCAAAGCCTTGCCGCACAAGGGTTCGGTGGTGGCATGCCGGCCTGGTCCGAGTGCCTGCCCTTTCCCTGCAAGGGGTAATGTGGCGTTACATCGGAAATAAACCTTGCAAAGGATTTGGCGGGGGGCGCCTCGCAGCATGGCCCGCGTGCTGCCATGGTGGTCGCGAAGTCGTACGCAGAATTGGGTACGCCCGGCACGGTCGTGCGTCAGGTTGGCGCAGGATTTCCCTGGTCCGGTGCCGCGCGTGGTCCGGGAAGGCGCCAGGGCATTGGCACGAAGCTTGCGCGCGTTGTGGCGTTCCCCGCCAGCCATGCAGGAGGTGCCATGCCAGTCATGCTCATCGTGCTGGCCCTGCGCATCGTGCAGGGGCTGACGCCGGCTGCGGGCGCGCTGTTCGCGCTGCCGCCCAACACCGGGCCCGATCCGGCCGATGTCAGTGTGGCCATCGAGCGGGCCATGCCGCGCTGAGTGGCGGGCCGGCCAGCGTGTGAAGCCCTCCCGGGACGCCCTTTTCGCTCGACAACGCAGACGTCATGAACGGCAGCGCGAGCCCGGCCCCAATGGCGACCGCGTGCACGATGCCGGCTAGATCCTGCCGTACAAGAGCTGTTGAGCCGTCGACGGGCGGCCGACTACGCCGGATGGGCCGCGGCGCCAGCCATGGACCTGGCGTAGCGCTCGGGATCCAGACGCATGGTGAGTGCGGCCACGAACGCCACGCAGCCAAGGTGGTACCACCATCCGATCACGAAATCGCCGGAGTGCGAATGCAGTGCCGCGGTGATCCACGGCGCCAGTGAGGCCAGCAGGAAGCCGCCACCCTGCATCAATGCGCTCAGTGCGCCCGCGCCGTCGGGGTCCGGCAGGTGGTCGAGGGCCACCACCAGGTACAGGGCGAAGCAGCCGCCCAGTCCGGCGCCGCCGATGGCAGCCCAGGCATAGGGCGACCATTCGGGCCACAGCGCCAGGCCGGCAAAGCCCACGGCCTGCATGGCCAGTGCCGCGGCCATCCACGCGCGGCGGTCCTGGCGGCTGGCTGCGAGCGTGGGCAGCAGCAGCGCGGCGGCGGCCTGGGCAACCGCCATCGCCGCCACCAGGCTGCCGCTGCGCGCCACGCTCCAGCCATGCTGCTGGTAGAACGGCGCCAGCCATGCCACGAGCGAGGCATAGCCGCCGTTCATCGCGCCGAAGCAGGCCATCAGCATCCACGTGCGGCGTCGGCGCAGCAACTGGCTGGCCGGCCGGTGCGCGGCGCGGGCGGCGGGCCCAGCCGTGGCTGCGGCCGGCAGGGCCCGCCAGGCCAGGACGAGCGCTGCAGCGATTGGGAGCGCCCACCAGGCCAGGCCTTGCTGCCAGGAACCGGAAAGGTCCGAGATCAGCGGAGCAAGCTGCGCCCCCAGCGCGCCTCCGCCCATCAGCGCGGCGGAATACAGGCCCATGACCGGGGCCACGCGCCGGGGGAATTCCTGCTTGATGATGCCCGGGAAGGCTGCCTGCACCACGGCCACGCCAAGGCCGCACAGGGCCGCGGTGGCCACCAGGATCGCGCCGTCCGTCGCCAGCGCGCGCAGCGCCGATCCCGCGCCGAGCACGGCCAGCGCGGCCAGCACCGCCCGGCGTGCTCCCAGCCGCTGGCGGATGGCCGGTGCGGCAAACGCGCCGGCGCCCATCAGCAGCATGGGCAGCAGCGTCAGCCACGCCATGCCTTCGTAGTCCAGTCCGGTGCCGGCGCGAATGATGGCGGCCAGCGGCCCGACGGCCGTCAGGAACGGCCGCAGGTTCAGGCCGATCGCCACGACCGCGGCCAGGATCAGCCAGCGCGGTGGCGCGCGGTGCGATGCGTCGAACGGCATGCCTTCAATCGCGCGGCGCGCGCGAGCCGTAAAGCTGCGCGGCGGAGATATCCACCGGCACCCGTTGCAGCGGCAGCGGCGGCGGCACCAGCGACAGGCGCAGGGCCTGGTAGGCGGCTTCGCTGGACAGGCCGTAGGGGGCGGCGTCGTCATTGTCAAAGGCGTAGTAGACCGCCTGCACGCCGGCCATGGTCATCGCTGCCAGGCACATCGGGCACGGATGTCCGCTGGCGTAGACCACGCTGCCGCTCAGGTCTGGCCGGCCGAGCTTGCGGGCGGCGGCGCGCACGGCTTCCATCTCGGCATGGGTGGTCGGGTCGTGGCTGTGGACGATGTCGTTGACGCCCGTCGCCACGACTTCGCCGTCGATCGCCAGCAGCGCGCCGAAGGGGCGGCCGCCGCGGCCCCGGTTGATCAGGGCCAGGTCGACCGCCTCGTGCATGAGTTGTTCGTGGGTTGCCATAGCGTAGGTAAAGTAAGCGCCGGCTCACCGTGCGAGGGCACTGTCAAAGCGGCCCGCGCGGATGTGGCGCGGATAAGGGAGATAAGGGAGAGCCGTCAATCTACGCCCTGTCTTGGCGATTGGGAAATTAAATGATGAAATCTCCATTAGTGGAAAATCAAATACCTCATCACCGTGCATGACGCCCGCCTCGATCCCGCGCTGTTGCAGAGCTTTGTCGCCGTTGCCGAGAGCGGCAGCTTCACGCGCGCGGCCCAGCGCGTGCACCTGACCCAGTCGACCGTCAGCCAGCAGGTGCGCAGGCTGGAGGAGCAACTCGGCTGCGAATTGCTGGACCGGGGTGGCCGCTACGTCACCACCACGCCCGAAGGCGAGCGCCTGCTGGGCTATGCGCGGCGCTTGCAGCAGTTGATGGCGGAAGCCGTGGAGCAGGTGCGCCAGACCTCAGGCCAGGGCGAGATCCGGCTGGGTGTGCCGGAGGATTTCGCGGCGCAGCCGCTGACCGCGGTCCTGGCCGGGTTTGCGGATACCTGGCCGGGTATCCGGCTGGAGGTGACCAGCGGGCTCAGCCACGATCTCTGGCAACGCTTCCAGGACGGTGAACTGGACCTGGCACTGGTCAAGCAGCGCGTCGGCCATGCCGCCGGGGTGGCGTGCTGGCCCGAGCCGCTGGCGTGGATCGACAGCCGCACGCGCCCGGCCGTGGCGCGCGACCCGGTGCCGCTGGTGGCGTTCCCGAGCGGCGGCCTTTACCGGGGCGAGATGACGCATGCGCTCGACGCCAGCGGGCGCCGCTGGCGCATTGGCTTCGTGAGCGCCAGCCTGGCCAGTATCAGCGCGGCCGTGGCCGACGGCCTGGGCATCAGCCTGCTGCCGCGCCGGCTGGCGTCGGCGCCGCATCGCCTGCTTGACGACCAGCCATGGCTCGGCACCGTACCGGCCATCGAACTCACGCTGCACGCGCAGCCGGAGCCATCCGCCGCCGCGCGCGACATGATGGAGCGCCTGGTCGCGCTGTGCGACCAGGCCATGGGTGTGAACCCGGCGCCACTCAGCTGAAGAACTCGCGGAAGTACTGTGTGCAGGTGCCGGTCTGGCGGAAGGTGTAAGGCAGTTCGACCATGGCGGCCGCATCCAGCGAACCGAACGGGATGTCCGGCTCGTTGTCCAGGCGGGCAATGTCTTGTTCGTTGCTGGCAGGGTGTTGCGAAGTCATGTCAGGCTCACTGGTGGCGCGGCCGTACTGGCCGCCTCGACGATCCTGGCGGGGTTGCCGCCTGACAAACATGCTAGCGGGCCTGGCCGCGGCGATCAGCCTGCCGCAGTGCAACACACTGTTGCCGTATCGGATCCAATGCGAAGCCGGCCCATGCCGGCGGAGCGCGAACTATAGTGGCTGAGGGGTTTCCATCCTGCCCCGTGTGCCCGTCACGCCGACCATCCTGCAGGAGCGCGCCATGCCAATGCCGCCGTGCTTTGCCGACCGACGTGAGGCCGGCCTCTACCTGGGGCGCCGCCTGGCCGAACTCGGTGTCGGCCAGCCGCGCGATGGCACTCCCGCCCTGGTGCTGGCGCTGCCGCGCGGCGGCGTGCCGGTGGCGTTCGAGGTGGCGCGCGCCATCGGTGCCCGCCTGGACGTGCTGCTGGTGCGCAAGATCGGCGCGCCGGGCTACCCCGAACTGGCGCTGGGCGCGGTGGTGGAAGGCGATGCCGGACGGGACTCGCATACCGTGGTCAATGACGATCCGTGGGTACAGCGTGCCGTCGAAAGCGGATCCTTCGATGCCGAACGCGGGCGCCAGCTCGACGAGATCGTGCGGCGCCAGCAACGCTACCGTAACGGCGCGCCGTTGCCGCGCCTGGCGGGGCGCACGGTGATCGTCGTCGACGATGGCGTGGCGACCGGCGCGACGATGCGCGCGGCGCTCGAAGGCGTACGCATGGCCGGCGCCGCGGAGGTGATCGCCGCCGTGCCCGTGGGCTCCGTCGATGGCCTGGCCAGCCTGGAAGCCGCCGCCGACCAGGTCATCTGCCTAAACACGCCGGCGAACTTTGGCGCGGTGGGCGCCTTCTACCTGGACTTCACCCAGACCAGCGACAACGAAGCCCTGGCGTTGCTGCGCGACGCGGCGTCGTGGCCGGCCTGAGCGCCGGACAGGCGCGTCAGCCGCGTGCCAGCCTGGCTTTCAGATGCGGGATCAGCCCGCCCGCGCCCAGGATCTCGCGCAGGAACGCGGGCACCGGCTCGCAGGCGACGGTGGTGCCATCGTCCAGCTGCAGCACGGCATTTTCCAGATCCACGGTGGCCGTCGCGCCATCCGCCAGGCGGCTCGTGTCCGGGCAGACCAGCACCGGCAGGCCGAGGTTGATGGCGTTGCGGTAGAACAGCCCGCCAAACGACGGCGCCACCACGGCCCGTACGCCCAGATGGCGCAGCGCCTGCGGCGCCTGCTCGCGCGAAGAGCCGATGCCGAAGTTGGCACCCGCTACCACCACATCGCCCTGGCGCACATGGCCTGGGAATTCCGGACGCAGGCCTTCGAGGCAATGCGAGGCAAGGACTTCCGGCGTGGCCTTCATCCATACCGCCGGGGCCATGGCGTCGGTATCGATGTTGTCGCCAAAGCGCCAGATGCGGCCGGCGGACGCGGGAAGGGAGGGCTCGGTCATGCGCAAAACCTGGTTCAGAGCAGGGTACGGGGATCGGTGATGCGCCCGGTCACGGCGCTGGCGGCGACCGTCAGCGGCGAGGCCAGCCACACGGCGCTGCCGGCATCGCCCATGCGCCCGGAGAAATTACGCGCGGTCGAGGCAATGGCCCGGCTGCCGGAGGGGAAGCGCGCGGCGCCATAGCCGGCGCAGGCGCCGCAGGCATTGGGAAGCAGTTCGGCGCCGGCCTCGGCAAGGATGGCCAGGGTGCCTTCGCGCTGCGCCTGCTGCTGGTCGCGCACGGAGGCAGGCGCCACCTGCAGGCTGACGCCGGGTGCCACGCGCCGGCCCCGCAGCACCTGCGCGGCCATGCGCAGGTCGTCCAGCTTGGCGCCGGTGCAGGCGCCAAGGTAGGCGATCTGCACGGCTTCGCCGGCAGCCTGCTCCACCGGCGCACTGTTGGCCGGCGAATGGGGCGCGGCCACCTGGGGCGGCAGGGCGCCGGCATCGAAAACGTGGGTGGCCAGCAGCGGCGCGCCGGCATCGGTGCGCCAGTGGGCAAGGTCGATGCCGGCCAGAGTCGGCGCCGGCACGCCTGCCGCCGCAAGCCAGTCCAGCGTGATGGCATCGGGCGCCACCAGGCCGGTCTGCGCGCCAAGCTCGGCGCTCATATTGGCGAGCGTCATGCGCTCCTGCATGGAAAGGGCCGCCACGGCGCTGCCGGCGTACTCGATGGCTTCGTAGCGGCCGCCGCCCAGGCCCAGCCGCGCGCACAGGAACAGCATCATGTCCTTGGCACAGACGCCGGGCGCAAGCGCGCCGTCCCATTGCAGCCGGATGGTCTGCGGCACGCGCAGCCAGATCTCGCCCGTGGCCAGCACGCCGGCCATCTCGGTGGCGCCCACGCCGAACATGTAGGCGCCGAACGCGCCGCCGGTCGGGCTGTGGCTGTCGCCGCCGACGATCAACCGGCCGGGGAGCACATGGCCGTGCTCGGGCAGCACGACATGGCAGATGCCCTCGCCGTCGATCAGGTGCGCGCCGCTGCGGCGCGTCCAGTCGCGCGTGAAGTGCAGGATCGCTTCGGCCGCCGGGTCGCTGGCCGGCACGAAGTGGTCGGTCACGACCACGTAGCGCGACGGGTCCCACACGGTCGTGCCCAGCGTCTCCAGCAGCGGTGCGACACGGCGCGGACCGCTGGAGTCGTGCGACATCGCAAGGTCGACCCGGCATATCGCCAGCGAACCCGGTTCGGCATATTCCTGCCCGCTGGCGCGTGCCACCAGCTTCTGGGCGAGCGTTGCCGGACGGGTGGGCGCGGAGACAGCGGCCATGTTCATTCCGGGGTGGCTCCCGAATATTTCACCACGGTGGCCCAGCGCTTCACGTCCTGCTTCACGAACGCGGCGAACGATTCCGGCGTGGTGCCGAGCGGCTGCGCGCCGTCCGCCTCCAGCCGCTTGCGCACGGCCGGCGCCTCCAGGCCCTTGTGGGCAGCCTGGTAGAGGGCCTGCGTCACGTCCGCCGGCAGCCCGGCCGGTCCGAACAGTCCAAACCAGGCGCTGGACTCGAAGCCCTTGACGGTCGCGCCGATCGGCGCGGCGCCCGGAAACTGCGGCAGCGGCGCGGCGCTGGTCACGCCCAGCACCTTGAGCTTGCCCGCCCGCACGTGCGGCAGGACATTGAGCGTGCTCGCGAACATCAGGTCGCACTGCCCGGCAAGCAGGTCCGTGATGGCCGGCGCGGTGCCCTTGTACGGAATGTTCACGATGTAGGTATGGGTCATCATCTTGAACATGTCGCCGGCCAGGTGCACCGACGAACCGACCGAGCCGATGGCGAAGTTCAGCTTGCCGGGCTGCGAGCGCGCCAGCTGGATCAGTTCGGGTACGTTGTTGGCGGGCAGCCGCGGGTTTGCCACGAGCACGCTGGGCACCGTGGCCACCAGCGTGATGGGCGTGAAGTCCTGCACCGGATCGAAGGGCAGCTTCTTGTAGAGCGTCGCGTTGATGGTATGGCTGGTGAAGCTCATCAGCAGCGTGGACCCGTCGGGCGCGCTCTTGGCGACCAGGTCGGCGGCGATGTTGCCGCCCGCGCCGGGGCGGTTCTCGACCACGACTGGCTGCCCCAGTTGATGGGACATTTCCTGGGCGATGCTGCGGGCCAGCGTGTCCGTGGTGCCGCCGGCCGGTGCGCCCACCAGGATGCGGACGGCCTTGCCGCCGGCGATCTGCGCATCAGCCGTCATCGGGATCGCGCACAACGCCAGCACACAGGCACCTGCAGCGGCGCGAAGTCGGGGGGCGAGTGAACGTCCATGGGGGGACGTGCGCGGACGGAACGACGGCATGACGGCAGCTCCTTGCGAAAAGTGATCACGAGTGCGCAGTATCGCCCGGGATCGCGCCCGCGTGGGGCCATCCCAATGGCGTGGCAGGGCGCTTGACGCGCCTGCGGTGGCCCGGCGTCAGTCGCGCAGGCCGGGGCGGGTTTCGTTCTCCACCCAGACGTTGGTGCTGTCGGCACCGGCCGGGGACAGCTCCATGCGGTACTCGTAGCGATCCGGCCGGTACTGGCCCAGCAGGAACTGGACCGGGCGGCCGTCGGCGTCCTTGACCACGCGGCGCACCGCCAGCAAGGCGCCACCGACCGGCACGTCGAGCAGCGGCGCGACCACCACGTCGGCGAGGCGCGCCGACAGGACCTGGCTGGCGCGGCCAAGCCGCACGCCGCTGCTTTCCAGCAGGCGCAGCACCGGCTGCTCCTCGAGCGCCTTGCGCGTGATCGTGCGGCCCAGTTCGGCGGGCAGGTAGACCGTGATATGCGACAGGGGCCGGTTGCGGTAGTGCCGCACGCGGATGATCTTCACCACCGGATCGCCGGGCGAGAGCCCGAGCGCCTCGGCCACTTCCGGCGTGGCGTGGACCTCGTCGATCGAGATCACCTTCACCGCCGTCTTCTGGCCCATGTCGATGATGTTGTCGAGCAGGCTGGCGCCGCGCTCTTCGGTCGTCGTGGCCGGCTTGACCGGATGTGGGTTGACGAAGGTCCCCAGCCCGCGGTGCCGGCGCACCAGCCCTTCCTGGACCAGCCGGTCGAACACCCGCCGCATGGTCACGCGCGATGCGTGGAATTGTTTGGCCAGGTCAATTTCGCCCGGCAGCGGTCCCTGGCCAAAGCGGCCTTCGACGATCTGCTGGCGCAGTACCACGTAAATCTGGTGATACAGGGGAACGACGGCTTCGCTCATGGTTTCGCTTGCGGGGACATGACAAGTCTGTAATGCCTCTAATGTACTGTAGATCAGACATAAGTCCTAGATGGACAGTGCAATGAGCGGGTTTCGGCACCGCGGCGACCGCAAATCTGTTGCAACGGTGCACCTGAGCTCGGCAGGCCCGATTCCGGCTGGGCGCGGGACCCTGCAATGTCTTGCCTGAGCCGCTGCCATCGGGCTTTGCGGCATGCGACCCCAAGGCAATATCCGGGGTGCGCCAGGCCACAGAAAGGACTGCCGGCCTGTGCATCGCCGGGCACCCTGTTTCAGCGCCGATACGCACTCAGGCGCATCGGGCATTCCCGAGGACGGCCGCTAACCCACTGAAAATAATAGGTTTCTGCTCTGGGGCGAAAAACCGCCCAGCAGGCAGGCGGGACTCCGTGTCACATCGGTGTGACATGTCGGTTGCGATGCACTGCGGCGAAGGCGGGGTGAGATCGCCCAGTGCCCCGGAAAGTTCCCCGCAATGTCTGGCAAGCCCTTGTCGCGCAAGGGATTGCAAATTCGAGTGCAGAAGCTGGCACCGATTATGCGCAAGGGGAGTCTGGTTTGGCGCGGTGCCGGACCGAACCTCCAGCCATCGTTCGGGATGAGCGTTGGACGGGGGCTGAGCCGCTGTGTGAAATTCTCCTGGGAGCTTCATATGAACAAGACTTTACTAGCGTCGGCGATTGCCCTGGCCTTCGGCTTTGGCAGCCAAGCAATGGCGAACCCGACAACCAACGCAGGCGATAGTGGCACGAGCAACACGCAGACTGCGACGGCTACGTCGACTCAGGGCGGCGGCGGTGCCCAGGCGAATGAGAATTCACACTCGGTCAATGTCAGTGGCAACACCAGCACCGACACCGATACAAGGACCTCGACCAGGACCTCGACCAAAACCATCACCAAGACGTCGACCAAGACCATCAATCGCGCTGATCAGGACATGAGCGGCTATGGCAATGCGGCCGCCGCGAACGGCAGCGTGGCCACAGCCAATTTCTCCAATTCATTCAACCACAGCAAGGCGCTGGCGATCAGCAAGCTGAACGGGACAGTCTCCAATAACTCCTTCGCTCCGGTAGGTAACTATGCCAGCAACGCTGGCAATACGACTGCCGGTTCCGGTGGTGCCGGCGGCAAGGGCTATGGCGGTACCGGCGAAGGCGGACATGGCGGTAACGGCGGTAACGGCGGCAACGGCGGCAGCGGCGGTTCGGGCGGTAGCGCTACCAATGGCAGCGCCACCAACGGCAGCGCCACCAACTTTGGCGCGCACGCTGGTGATGGTGGCAATGGCGGCAAGGCGTCTGGTTGGGCGGGCGGCGGTGGCGACGCCAAGTCCTATGGCGGCGACGCGCTCAGCGCTGCCGGCAGCAAGGGCGGCGGCGGTGGCGATGCATACGTCAAGGGCGGCGGTGCTCTGAGCGCTTCGCTTGGCGCTGGCGGCCGCGGCGGCAGGGCTGGCTCCGGCGGCGGTGACGCCCTCGGTGCGAGCGGTGCCCTGGGCGGTCTGGCTGGTTCGGCTGGCGGCGCGGGTGGCAACAGCGGTAGAGCCAACGGTGCGGGCAACGACTCCAGTGGCGCAGGCGGCGCAGGCGGCGCAGGTGGCGCAGCGACCGGTACCAACACGGCTGGTGCAGGCACTGGCACGGGCGGCGCGAGCAGCGCGACCGGCGGTGCGGGCGGCGCAGGAACCTCGAGCGCAGGCGCAGCCGGCGGTGCTGGCACTGGTACCGGTGGTGCTGGTGGTGCTGGCGGTGCGGCGACATCGACGGCGTCGGGTGGCGCATCCGGCAGCACTGGCGGCGCAGGCGGGACGCAGGTTAGCGCTGGCGGTGCCGGCGGTGCCGGCGGTGCTGCCACGAACGGCAGCGCATCGAGCTCTGCCAGCAACGGTAGCGCCACGGCCGGCAACGGTGCGGTGGGTGCTACGGGTGGTGCCGGCGGCGCGGGTGGCACCGGCGCTGGTGGTACCGGCGGTACCGGCAACGGTGCGGTCGGCGGAGCCGGCGGTGCTGGTGGCTACATCGCCGTCAGTGCTGGCTCGTTCACCATGTCCAACGTCATGACCAGCGTTGGTCAGACGGCTGCTGGCATCATGATCGCCACGCAGAACAATGGTGCCGGTTCGCTGGTGCAACACAGCGTCAACATGCAGGCTAACCTGAATGTCGGCAAGTGAAGTCTGAGCGGCGCCGTCCGGCCAGTCGCAATCATGGCAGGCCGGATGGCGCCGATGGAAGCTTCACGCGGCCAGGAGCGGCATCCCCGGGGTGTGGTTCGCGCCGGATGATGCCTGTCTCCTGGCATGTCAGCCTGTGAGGATCGCCGCGACCGGGTCGGATGGGGCCTGGTCGCGGCGAGCAACAAGGAGACGCACCATGCGACCGATTCGCACCGCAGTCACCATTCTGGGGACGGCATTCCTGGCTTGGCCCTTCGCGCAAGCCATGGCGGATCCCATGGCGGACCCTGCCTCCGCAGCAGCGCAAGCCAGCGGGGCCAGCGTCATTGGCATTGGAACAGAGGCCGTCGCCAAGACGGACCTGAGCACAGGGGCCCAGCGCAACCCGTTCGGCCCGAAGGTAGTGGCAGTTGCGAGCGACAAGCTCGATGGCGTGCGCGGTGGGGCCGAACTGGTCGTCAACGACATGCGCCTGCACGGCACGGTGGCGGATAACAGCACCGTCAACCCGATATCCGGCAACAATATCGTGTCGGACGGCGCGTTTGCCAATGCAGCGGGCATACCGACTGCAATCCAGAACAGCGGCAACAGCGTGCTGATCCAGAACGCGACCATCATCAACGTCCAGTTCAAGTGATGACGATGTTTCGACGGGTGGTGCAGGGGGTTCTGTCGTTCGCGCTGGCTCTGGGAAGCACGTCGCCCGCGCTCGCGGACCGGGTGGCGATATACGGGCCGGTCGGCGAATACTACAGCGTGCCGGTGACCAGCCTGCGCGAAGCCCGCTTCAAGACCACGGTCCGGCAGCAGTACGATTTCAGTTGCGGCTCAGCCGCCGTGGCGACGCTGCTGACCTTCCAGTACGGCGAATCCGTGAGCGAGGAACTGGCATTTGCCAACATGTTCGTCAATGGCGACCAGGACAAGATCCGGCGAGAGGGCTTTTCCCTGCTGGACATGAAGCGCTTCCTGGAGTCGCGGGGCTATCTGGCCGATGGTTATGAATTGCCCCTGTCCAAGCTGGAGGAAACGCAGATCCCCGCGATCGTGCTGATCTCCGAAGGCGGCTACCACCACTTCGTGGTGGTCAAAGGGGTCAAGGGCAACCGCGTACTGATCGGCGATCCTGCGCGCGGCACGCGCTCCATTTCCCGCGAACATTTCGAGAGCATCTGGGAGAGCCAGTTGCTCTTCGTGATCCATAACCGTACCGAACTGGCACGGTTCAATCTTGCAGCCGACTGGCGCGTCGCGCCAATGGGCCCTTACTGGATGGGAGTCAACCGGGACAGCCTGTTCTTCACCGTCATGCCAAAGCATGGCGCCAGCGATTTCTGAGGAACACATCATGCTCGAGACATCCGCTTCATTTCCTTGCCTGCCCGGCGGCCGATGCGGCCCGGCGGGGCAGGCAACCGTCATGTTGCTGCTCGGGGCCGGCATGGCCTATGCCGGTACCGTGCATGCCAACGAACAAACCCTGCCGGACCCGCTCGATGCAGGCGCGGTTCCGGCGCAGGCGGCGCTCGCCAGCGGCGACGATGCGCAGCCGGCCCCCCCTGTTGCAGCCGCGCGCGGCGACATGACGGGCTGGAAGCCCGTCGCTCAGGAACGGCTCGACGAAATGCGGGGCGGGTTTGATGCAGGCGGACTGCAGGTTTCGTTCGGCATCGAACGCGCCGTGTACATCAACGGTGCCCTGACAGTGGCGACCAGCCTTAATATTCCGGATGTGGGCAGAATCACGACGGAGCAGGCTTCACGCCTGGCCTCGACCCTTGGGCCGTCGATCGTCAGTGCGACCCAGGCGGCTGTCAACAGTTCGGTGGCAGGCGCCGGGGCGGGTGCCGGGGCAGGCGCCGGGGCAGGCGCCGGCAGCTCAGCCAGTGCAACGGGCAGTGCGGGGGCAGCAGGCTCCAGCAGTGCCTCGGCCGCAGGGGCAAGCTCCGTAGCGACCGGCGCAGCCGGAGCTGCCGGCTCGCCGATGACGACGATCGCCACGGCCACGGGCCAGGTCATCACCAACGGGGCCCTGACCATTATCCAGAATGGTCCGGGCAATACTGCGAACGTGGGAGCGCTGGCGGGCTCGGCGGGAACCATAGTCCAGAACTCGTTGAACAACCAGAGCATCCGGAGTGTGATGACAATCGACGCAGGCGTGAATACACTGCAGGCATTCCGGTCACAGCTGGCCAATACGGCGCTGAACAGCGCGCTGATGCGGGCCGCGAGCATGAGGTAGTCGTAGCGAAGGCATAGCGCAGTGCAGGTAGCGGACTCCTGCCTAATCAGTCCGCCGTCCCGGGGGAGGATAGACGTCATGAACAAGCGGTCGATGCAGAGCATCCGGAACGCTGGATGCTCGACGTTGCTATTGGTCGGAGGGCTGGCACAGGCCCAGACCTCGCCGGATGTGGGGCCATCGTCTGCTCCAGGCATCGAAGCCCTGCAACACCAGTTGACCGAGCAACAGGGCCAGCTGGAAGCCATGAAGCGGGCGCTGGCCGAGCAGGACGCTGTGATCAAGGAACTGCGCAGCGTGATCGGCGACGATGTCCTGGCGCGAAAGCGTGGTGGTGCGGGGCCGGGCATCACGGGCGGGGACAATGCGACCAATGCCGCGACCGCCGCGGCAGCTGCCAGCGCCGCGCAGAGTACCCCCAATCCCGTCAATGCGCCGCAGCAGGTTGTGGGCCAGCCGCAGCAGGCTCCCGTGCAGGCCCAGCAGGGGCAGCAACCCCAGCAGGGCCAACCTCAGCAGGGCCAACCTCAGCAGGGTGAGTCGGCGGACTCGCAGGTGGCCGGTGTGGACGAGCCCGTGGGTCGTCCGCCCGAGCGTGATACGCGGCCGCCAGAAATCGCGCCGATCACCGACCAGCCCGGCGTGCTGACCGGCGAAGGGAAGCTGGTAGTGGAGCCAGGTTTCCAGTACGGCTACTCCTCCAACAACCGTGTTGCCCTGGTCGGCTACACGGTAATTCCCGCAATCCTGATCGGCCTTGTCGACGTGCGCGAGGTCAAGACCACCACATACCTTGCTTCCGTCGCGTTGCGCTACGGCATCACCAAGCGACTGGAAATTGAAGCGAAGGTGCCATACGTCCACAGTTCCGGGTCCACGGTCAGTCGTGAGATTTTCACCGGCACGGCGGTCGACAACGTATTCAATTCCAGTGGCAGCGGCCTTGGCGACGTGGAAGCGACGCTGCGCTACCAGCTCAACTACGGCACTGAAAAGATGCCGTACTTCATCGGCTGGCTGCGCTACAAGTCCAACACCGGCAAGGACCCGTTCGAGGTCGTCACCGATTGCGTGACGCGCTGCGTTGGCAACGCGACCGGCACTGGCCTGCCCCTCGGCCTGCCTACCGGTACGGGCTTCCAGGCGATTCAGCCAGGCATCACCTGGCTGTTGCCGACCGACCCGGCCGTGTTCTTCGGCACCTTCAGCTACCTGCACAACTTCGCGCGCGACAATGTCAGCCGCACCGTGCTCAATGGCGACAAGGAGTTCCTGGGCAAGATCGCCCCGGGGGACATCTTCGAGTTCAGCTTCGGCATGGGCCTGGCGCTCAACGAGCATGCCTCGTTCTCGATCGGCTACGACCAGGCCATCATCTGGCCGACCAAGCAGAACGGGCAGACGGTGCCAGGGTCGGTGCGCGTGACGCAGGGCACGCTGCTGGTGGGCTACTCCTATCGCTTCAACAACCGCTACACGCTGAACCTCTCGGTGGGCGCGGGCCTCACGCGCGATACGCCTGACCTGCAGGTCAATGTGCGTCTGCCGATCACATTCTGAAGCGCTGTTCCGGCGTTTGTGGCGCGCGTGACCGACGCGCGCGTCACATCGCCAGGCCACCGGATACGCCGCCTTGCACTCGCTGCATGAACGGCGTACAAAGAAATAACCCCGTCCCGCAGACGGTACTTGCAGCACACGCACAGCCGGGGCGGCCTGAAAAAGGAGAGAGACATGCGCAAACGCATCTTCTGGTTGTTGCCCGATCTGGCCAGTGCCCGACGTACGATGGACGACCTCCTGCTGGCCCGCGTGGAGAACAGCCACATCCACTTCGTGGCGCGCGACGGCGCCGACATGACGGGCCTGCATGAAGCCAATCTGTTCCAGACTTCCGACATCATCCACGCCGCAGAAATGGGGCTGATGGTGGGGGGCGGCGTGGGCCTGTTGGCCGGTGCGGTCGTAGCCATGTTCCCGATCGTCAGCGACACTCCACAGTGGGGGCTGGTCGGCGTGCTGGCCGTGCTCGGCGCGGTGTTCGGTGCCTGGTCCGCGAGCATGATCGGCAGCTCGGCGCCCAACAGCCGCCTGCGCGCGTTCGAGAAGGACATCGAAGCGGGCAAGATCCTGCTGATGGTCGATGTACCGCGCGGCCGTGTCGAGGAAGTCGAAATGCTGCTGCAGCAGGCCCATCCGGAAGCCGCGTTCGCCGGCCTGGATCCGGCCGTGCCGGCATTCCCCTGAGGCACGCCTTTCTGTCCTGAACGCAGGGCGGCACTCCTCTCCCCGCGCGCCCGCGTGGCGCGCCATGATGCGCGTCTGCACGCGCGTCCCCGCATCGCACCCGCGCCGGCAGCCGGCGCCGGTGTGATGCCGCAGCAACACCCTCCCTATCCGCCGTTTGCCCCGACACCCTGCTTCGGGTAATTTGCGAAGCGTGGCATTCGCGCCGTCAGTGTGATTCGCATGGCGGAGCCGTCGGCGACAGCCACGCTACAACAACAGCACGCCACCAAGGCGGAGGGGTCAAGACGATGAAGGCAATATGGTTTGCGTGCGGCATGCTGGCCGCCACGCTGGGTTTCGCCGCGCCTGCGGCATTGGCGGAGCCGGGTGTCAGCAAGGCGGCGATCCGCATCGGACAATCGGCAGGCGTGACCGGGCCGGTGGCGGGTTCCGTCAAGGAACAGATCGAAGGCGCGCAGGTATACCTGCGCGCGGTCAACGCGAACGGCGGTGTCGCGGGACGTCGCATCGAGCTGGTGACGCTGGACGATGGCTTCGACGCGAAGCGCACACCGGACAATGTGCGCAAGCTGTTGCAGGACGAGAAGGTCTTCGCGCTCTTCATGGTGCGCGGCACGCCGCAGAACGAAAGCATCCTGCCGATCATCGCGACGGAGAAGGTGCCGCTGGTGGCGCCGCTGACCGGCGCGATCACGCTGCATCGCCCGGTCAATCGCTACGTCTTCAACGTGCGCGCCAAGTACCAGGATGAAGTCGCGCGTGCGATCAACCACCTGGCGACCTCGGGCATGACGCGCATCGCCATCGTCTACGCCAGCGACGGGTTCGGCAAGGATGTATTCGAGGGCTTCAACATCGCGCTGCAGGCGCGTGGCGTGCAGCCGGCAGCGTCCGCCAGCTTTGCCCGTCCGATGGGCGACATCACGCAGCAGGTGGCGACGGTGAACAAGGCCGATCCGCAGGCGGTGCTGGTGATCGGCTCGGGTTCGGAGGCGGCGCGCGTGATCCGTGATATGCGCAAGGCCGGCAGCCAGGCGCAGTTCGTCACGCTGTCGAACAACGCGGCCGACTCGTTCATCAAGGAACTTGGCCCGGATGCCCGCGGGCTCATCATCACGCAGGTCGTACCGGGCATGAACTCGAGCCAGATGTCACTGGCCAGCGAGTACCGCAGCCTGGCGCGGCAGCAGAACGTGGACCCGACCAACGCCGGCATGGAGGGCTTCATGTCCGCGAAGGTGCTGGTGGAAGGGCTGCGCCGCGCGGGCCCCGACCTGACCCGCGAGCGCCTGGTCGCGGCGCTGGAGAACCTGCGCGACTACGACCTCGGCGGCATTCTCATCAGCTACAGCCCGGCCCGCCACACGGGGTCGTCCTTTGTCGAGATGTCGATCGTCTCGTCGACGGGCAAGCTGATCCGCTGAGTCATCGAAGGCAGGGCGTACCCATTTCTGCGTGGTGCTTTGCCCTGCCTCGCATGCCCCGCTGCATGGGCGCAGCAGCGGGGCAAAAACCCGCAAAGCGTACCCAATTCTGCGTGCGCTCAGGCCCGGCGGCGGTAGTGTTCACGCAGGCAATCGATCATTGCCGCCGCCGCGGCCGAGTCGCCACGCTCGCGCAGCCGCACCAGGCAGATATCCCTGACCAGCGACGGCATCTGCAGCGGCCGGATAGCCAGCCCCTCGCGCAGGAACTGGAACAGCGCCAGCGACGGCACCACGCTGACGCCAAGCCCGGCCTGCACGAGCGCGGCGACCGTGGCCAGGTGTTCCACTTCCATCACGGCGCTGAGCTTCAGCGGATGCAGCGCGGCATCCAGGTGCTGGCGCACGCTGCTGGTCCGCGACAGGTGGATGAATGGCTGGCCCGCCAGCATCTGCGGCGTGATGCGGCGCTTGCGCGCCAGCGCGTGCGTCGCCGGGCAGACCAGGTGGAAAGTGTCGTGCACCAGCGGCTCGACGCTCAGGTCGTCGTCCTGGGCAGGCGCCGGGGCCAGCGCAAAGTCGGCACGCCCGCGCCGGACCATATCGATGCAGCCGTCGGCCAGCTGGTCGAACAGCTCCAGTGCAATGCCCGGGTAGCGCTGCCGGAAAGCCGCCAGCAACGGCGGCAGGTCGCCGCCGGCAATCGACGGCAGCGCCGCGATGCTGACGCGGCCCTTGCGGCGCTCGGCGTGGGCGCGCAGGTCCTCGAACGCGGCTTCGAAATCGGCCAGCAGGCGCCGCGCGGTTTCCTCGAAGCGCAGGCCGTCGGCGCTCAGCTCGACATGCCGCGTGGTGCGTTCGAACAGGCGGCTGCCGGCCTGCTCCTCGAGGGTCTGGACCAGCGCGCTGAACGCCGACTGCGACAGGTGGCACGCACGCGCGGCGCGCGTGAAGTTGCGATGGGTGGCAAGCGCCACGAAGGCGCGCAGGTGCTTGACGGAGAGGTTCATGGCGGTCCCGCCA
This sequence comes from Cupriavidus yeoncheonensis, assembly GCF_905397275.1. Taxonomy (GTDB): domain Bacteria; phylum Pseudomonadota; class Gammaproteobacteria; order Burkholderiales; family Burkholderiaceae; genus Cupriavidus; species Cupriavidus yeoncheonensis. Next base: position 181,337 of record NZ_CAJPUY010000011.1, read on the forward strand.
GATTCATCTGGTAAGTCGCTAGATTAATCCAAATAATCCATTTTTTGGTTGATTGAACCGGCCCTAGAATGACCTGGAACCGAATCAACCGCCCCAGACACCATGACCGCTCCCCTGCTGATCGGCTCCGGCGCCGGCTTCTCCGGCGACCGCACCGATGCCGCCCTGCCCGTCGTGCGCACCCTGATCGCGGCAGGCGGACCCGCCGCGCTGATCTTCGAGACGCTGGCCGAGCGCACGCTGGCGCTGGCGCAGCTGGCCCGGCGCAACGACCCGGCGGCCGGCTACGAGCCCTTGCTCGATGCCTTGCTGACGCCCGTGCTCGCCCTCTGCCTGGCCAATGGCATTCCCATCATCGGCAACTTCGGCGCGGCCAATCCGCGCGGCGCGGCGGCGCGTGTGCGCCAGCTTGCGCGGGAGCTTGGGCTGCCGGCGCCCCGCGTGGCGGTGGTGGAGGGGGATGACCTGTCGCACGATGCAGGCCGCGCGCTGCTGCGCGCCATCGTCGGGCCGGATTTCCCCGAGGCGCGCTTCGTCTGCGCCAATGCGTATATCGGCGCACGCGGCATTGCCGATGCGCTGCAGGCCGGCGCGCAGGTGGTGGTCTGCGGCCGCGTGGCGGATCCCGCGCTGGCGGTGGGACCGGCCATGGCGCACTTCGGCTGGTCCTGGCAGGACTGGGACCGGCTCGCGGCGGCAACCATGGCAGGGCACCTGCTCGAGTGCGGCGCGCAGGTCACCGGCGGCTACTTTGCCGATCCCGGCAGGAAAGACGTGCCGGACGTGCATGCCGTGGGCTTCCCGATCGCGCAGCTTGACCAAGCCGGCGGCATCGAGATCTTCAAGGCCGCGGGTACCGGCGGCTGCGTGGACCTGCGCACGGTCAAGGAGCAGTTGCTGTACGAGGTCCACGACCCGGCGGCGTACCTGACGCCGGACGTGGTGGCGGATATCAGCGCGGTCACGGTCGCGCAACTCGGCCCCGATCGCGTCGCGGTGCGCCATGTGCGCGGCCATGCGCGGCCGGAACAGCTCAAGGCCAACCTGTTCTTTCACGGCGGCTGGATGGCGGAAGGCGAGATTTCCTACGCCGGCCCGAATGCCGCCGCGCGCGCGCGGCTGGCCGCCGATATCGTGCGCCGGCGCATGGCGCTGCTCGGGCATGACGTGCCCATCCGCTTCGACCTGATCGGCGTGCTCAGCGTACTCGCCGACGATGCGGGCCGGATGCTTGCGCAAGCGGGCCCGCACGAAGCGGCCGCCGAGGACGTGCGCCTGCGCGCCGCGCTGGCGCATGAGGACGTCGCGGTCGCGCAGGCCCTGCTGCGCGAGGTCAATGCGCTGTATACGTGCGGCCCGGCGGGCGGCGGCGGCGTGCGCACGGCGCAGCGCGCGCGGCTCAATGCCATGTCCTGCCTGGTCCCGCGCGACGCGGTGGCGCCCGGCCATACCTTCATCGACTGAGCGGAGCCCCGACATGACCGCCACTGCAATGCTCTACCAGTTCGCCCACGGCCGCACCGGCGACAAGGGCAACCGTTCCAACATCAGCGTGATTGCCTACGACGCCCGCGATTTCGGCCACCTGGTCGAACACGTGACCGAGGACGCCGTGCGTACGCTGTTCCGCGACCGCCAGCCGACCGCTGTCACGCGCTATCTCGTGCCGTCGCTGCAGGCCATGAACTTCGTCATCGACGGCGTGCTCGACGGCGGCGTCAATGACGCCCTGAATCTCGACGCGCACGGCAAGGCGCTGTCGTTCCGCGTGCTGCAGTTGCAGATCCCGTTGCCGCCGCGGCTGGCCGCGCCGGGCACCTGAGCAGACGCTTGCCGGCTTCCCTATCCAATAAAGACCCCTTAACAGGAGACATCCATGCCAGGTATCCACAGGATCCTTTCCGCCGCCGTATTCGCCCTGTCCGCGCTGCCCGCGGCACAGGCGCTCGCCGAGTATCCGGACAAGCCGATCCGCTTCGTCGTGCCGTTTGCGGCCGGCAGCGCCACCGACCAGCTGGCGCGCGCGATCGGGCAGGCCGTGACGGTGGACAGCAAGGTCACCGTGGTGGTGGACAACAAGCCCGGCGCCAACGGCTTCATTGCCGCCAGCGATGTCGCCAAGGCCAGTGCCGACGGGTATACGGTCCTCATCACGACCAACACCACGCACGCCGCCAACGAGCACCTGTTCCGCAAGCTGCCCTATGACCCGGTCAAGGACTACACGCCCGTCACGGCGCTGGGCCGCGGTGGCCAGATCATGGTCGTGAACCCGCAACTGCCGGTCAGGACCGTGGGCGAGTTCATCGCGCTGGCGAAGAAGCAGCCAGGCAAGCTCAGCTTCGGCAGCGGCAGTTCGTCGTCGCGCATCGCCGGCGAACTGTTCCAGCAGATGGCGCATGTCGAACTGCTGCATGTGCCTTACAAGAGCAACCCGCTGGCCGTGACCGACCTGCTCGGCAACCAGATCCAGATGATGATCACCGATACCGCCACCGGCCTGCCGCAGGTCAAGAGCGGCAAGCTGCGCGCGCTCGGCGTATCGGGCAAGACCCGCTCGCCGCTGGCGCCGGATGTCCCGACCATCGACGAGGCGGGCGTCAAGGGCTATGAGATGAGCTACTGGTTCGCGGCGTACGCGCCGGCCGGCACGCCGCCCGCGGTGGTCAACAAGCTCAATGCCATGCTGGTGAAGGCCGCGCGCAGCGACACCGCCGCGAGCTTCTACCAGGGCACCGGCACGGAAGTGTTCACGAGCACGCCGGCGGAACTCGCCCGCTTCCAGCAGCAGGAATCGGCCAAATGGGGCCGCATCATCAAGGCCGCGAATATACAGCCTGAATAAGGGGAGCGCGAATTTCACCTGCAACGGGGCCATCGGCCCCGTTTGACTTACGCAGAAGTAGGTACGCTTTTGCATGGGGGCTAACCGCTAGCCCTTGTCGCGCCTTAAGATACGCATTCGGCTGGCTGCATCGGCAAAATCTCCGCGACGGCCCGGCCATGCCAGCCGCCTGCGTCCGGAACGCGAATCAAAACAGGAACGTGACATGAAGCTGCCGAATGCCTTGAGGACCCGTCGATTTGCCGGTTCCCTCGTTGCCGGCGTGGCCCTCGCTGGCTCGGCTTTGCCGCCGGCCATGCCCGCCGCGCATGCCGCGCCGCCCGCGCAGGTCAGGACGCAGGCGCCGGGCTACTACCGCATGATGGTGGGACAGTTCGAGGTGACGGCACTCTACGACGGCTACATCGACCTGGACCCGAAGCTCTTCAAGTACACCAGTGCGCGCGAAGTGCAGCGCCTGCTGGCACGCAGTTTCGTGAGCTCGACGCCCGGCATGCAGACCGCAGTCAATGCGTATGTGGTGAATACCGGCAGCCATCTCGTGCTGGTCGATGCCGGCGCTGCGGGCTGCTTCGGGCCGACGCTGGGCCAGATCGCCACCAACCTGCGCGCGGCCGGCTACGAGCCGGCGCAGGTCGACACCGTGCTCCTTACGCACCTGCACGGGGACCATGCCTGCGGTCTCGTTTCCGGCGGGCAGGCGGTGTTTCCCAATGCCACGGTATACGTCGACAATGCCGACGCCAACTACTGGCTGAGCGATGCCAATGCCGCCGCGGCCGGCAAGGACAGCCAGGCATTGTTCGGCATGGCGCGCGATGCCGTGGCGCCATACCAGGCCGCCAAGCGCTTCCGTACCTTTGACGCGGTCACGGGGACGGAGCCGGTGCCGGGCGTGCGCACGGTCGCTGCCCACGGCCACACGCCGGGGCATACCGGCTACCTGTTCACCTCGGGCAAGGAAAGCCTGCTGCTGTGGGGCGACATCGTCCACAACCATGCGGTGCAGTTCCGCCGGCCATCGGTGTCGATCGAGTTCGATGTCGACAGCCATGCCGCGGCGATCACGCGCGGCCGGATCCTGGCCGATGCGGCAAAGGGCAGGTTGTGGGTCGGCGGCGCGCACCTGCCGTTCCCGGGCATTGGCCACGTGCGCCGGGACACGGTCGGCTATGAGTGGGTGCCGGTGGAGTTTGGCCCGATCCGCGAGGACAAGCTCGCACCGCAACGCTAATTCAGGTTCGTGATGTAACTGGCAAGGTTGCGGATATCGTCATCGCTCAGGTTGCGCGAGACGCTGGTCATGTTGCCCGCGTCATTGGTGCGCCGCCTGGCGCGGAAGTCTTCGAGCTGCTTCACGATATAGGCGTAGTGCTGTCCCGCCACGCGCGGGATCTCGTTCTGGCCCGAGAACCCGCCAAGGTGGCACATGGTGCATAGCACCTCCGCGGCCTTCTTGCGCCCCGCTTCGACGCGCGCGGCGTCGACCTTGTAAGTGGAAGGCAGCGGTTTCTGCGCGGCGAAATAGTCGGCCAGGTCGAGCATGTCCTCGCGCGAGAGTGGCGCGGCCATTGGCGACATGTCGGAGTTGCTGCGGCGGCCTTCCTTGAAGTCGCGCAACTGCAGGTAGAGGTAGCGGGAGTTCTGGCCGGCCAACTGCGGGTGGGCCGGGTTGGTCGAGTTGCCTTGCGGGCCGTGGCAGGCCACGCATACCTGGGCCTTGGCTTGTCCGGCAGTGGGGTCCGCGCGGGCCATGCCGCCCATGCCGCCGGCGCACAGCAGCAGTCCCAGCGCCAGCAGTCGCCTTGACGGGAGGCTGCGGCGCTGTGGAATCAGGTCTGCCATGACGCGTTGCCCGCGTCGGGCTTTACTGCACGGCAAAGACGAAGATGCTGTTGCCACGCTTGAAGTCGAGCTGCGTATTGCCGCCCGCGGCCACGGCGATGTACTGCTTGCCACCAACCATGTAGGACACCGCTGGCGCATTGACACCCGCGCCGCACTGGAACTCCCACAGCTTCTTGCCGGTCGCCGCGTCAAAGGCGCGGAACAGGCCATTGCCCTCGCCGTTGAACACCAGGCCGCCCGCGGTTGCCAGCACGCCACCGATCAGCGGCTGGTCGGTCTTGAAGTCCCACTTCACCTTGCCCGTATCGATATTGACCGCCGACAGCTTGCCCCACTGCTGCTCGCTCGGGATCGTCTTGAAGGCGCCGCCGAGCCAGAGCTTGCCGCCCGGGTACGGCGCGTCTTCCACCTGGTACGTCATCGGCTGGTGCAGGTTGGCCGCATAGGCCAGGCGCAGCTTCGGGTTGAACGCCATGGGCGACCATTCTACGCCGCCGTTGGCACCGGGCAGCATGCGCGCGCCGGCCGCCGTCGGCAGCGTCCACATGTTTTCCTGCGGCACCATGGCATCCGAGAAGCGGATCAGGCGTCCGTCGCGGCGGTCATGCACATAGACGTGGCCAGTCTTGCCGCCATGGATCACGCCGGGAATCATGGCGCCCTTCTCGTCGCGCACATCGACCAGGATCGGCGGGCTGACCGCGTCCAGGTCCCAGACGTCATGGGCGATATATTGCGAGTGCCACTTGTAGGCGCCGGTGTTGAGATCGATGGCGACGATCGAGTCGGTGTACAGGTTGTCGCCCGGGCGGATGGCGCCGTACAGGTCAGGCGACGGGTTGCCCACGACGAAGATCACGAGCTTGTTGGCGCGGTCCACTGCGGGTGCCATCCACACGCCGCCGCCCAATTTCTTGTAGAAGTCGCTGCCCTTGTCGGCCAGCATCTTCTTCTCGGCGGCAATGTCGCGCTTCATGTCGCGGCCGGTCGCGTCCTTGGTGGCCCAGACGCCTTCATGACCTTTCTCGGGAATCGTGTAGAAGGTCCACAGGAGCTTGCCGTCGTTGGCGCCGAACGCCTTGACGAAGCCGCGGATGCCATACTCGCCGCCGTTCGTGCCGATCAGCACCTTGTCGTCGATGACGACCGGTGCCATGGTTTCCGAATAGCCCAGTTCAGGATCGGCGATCTGCGTTTCCCAAAGCAGCTTGCCGGTCTTCGCGTCCAGCGCCACCAGCTTGGAATCGAGCGTGCCCATGTAGAGACGCTCGCCGCTGATCGCCACGCCGCGGTTATTCGGGCCGCAGCAGAAGGTCGTGACCGGCCCCATCTTGTGCTTGTAGTGCCAGAATTCCTTGCCGGTCACCGCGTCGACGGCGTAGACGTGGTTGTACGAAGTCGTGAGGAACATCACGCCGTTGACCACGATGGGCGCGGTTTCCATCGACTCCATCACGGCGGTCTGGAAGATGAACGCGGGCCGCAGCCTGGCGACGTTCTTGGTGTTGATCTGGCTGCCGGCGTAGTAGCGCGTCTGGCCATACGAGCCGTTCGAATGCAGCCAGTCGTTGCTGTTGGTCAGCGCGCCGTCGAGTTGTGCCTGGGTGACGGGACGCAGCGCGCCGGACATTGGCGCCCCCGAGGTGGTCGCACTGCCCTGGACCTCGTCGGCGCCGTGCGCGGCGGAGGCAACCAGGGTCAGGAGCAGCAGGGGAAGGGCATGCCGGGAGAGACGACGGACAGAGAGCATGGGACGCTCCTTTTTTCGATTCTTGTAGCCCCGGCGCGCCTGTCTCGTGCGCCGGCAGTGCATGCGCTGGCGCTCGGTCGGACATCAGCGCGGCGCACGAACTGGCCCGGCCGCGCAACGAAGTGGTCCGAGGTGAGGGCAGTATAGGCAAGAATGTGCACAAGACAACCAGTAGGCGCGGGCTTATGCGCTGCAGCGCAAAAACCGCGCAATGATCCCTGCATTGCAGCATTCCACGCTGCGCTTGAATTTGTGCTTTGCGCACACCAAACTTAGCGGCAGCCGCTCCGTGAGAGCCGAAAGGAGTCGCAGATGAACCGCGCAGTGCAGAGAGTTTCCATGTTGGGGCTGTGCCTGCTGGGGGCACTGTGGCTGCAGGTGCCAGTGCGTGCCGAGGATGACGTCAGCCTGAATGCCCGGCTGCTGGCGTCGGCCCGCGCTGGTGACGAGGCCGGCGTGCGCGGCGCGCTGCAACAAGGCGCCGCGGTCGATTCGCGCAACCGGATCGGCGATACCGCGCTGATCACTGCGGCCAAGCGCGGGCTGGCCGGCATGGCGCGCACGCTGGTCGATCACGGTGCCAATGTCAGCCAGCCGAACCTCCAGGGTGTCACGCCGCTGATGGCGGCAGCGTATGGCGGCTACCAGGACATTACCGCGATGCTGCTGGAGCGCCATGCCGACCTCAACGCGACGGACCGCATCAGCAAGACCGCCATGGTCTACGCCGCCGGACAGGGGCAGGCGGGCGTGGTCAGGCAGTTGCTCGATGCCGGCGTGGATGTCAACGCGCGCTACCAGCATGGGCTGACGGCGCTGATGTGGGCGGCCGGCTACGACAAGGGCGAGGTCGTGCAGCTGCTGCTGTCGCGCGGGGCCGATGCGGCCCTGCAAGACGACCGCGGGCTGACCGCGCGCGCGATTGCCGAGCAGGCCGGCGCGAAGGCCGCGGCGGGCGCCATGGCCGCGCGCCAGTAGCCGTGTAGCCGCCCGGCGGCTGGCGCCTCAGGGGGCGTCGATCGAGCCGACGCTCTTCGGATAAGTCACGACGCCCCACGCGAGCGGCAGGCCGTCGATCTGCTGCACCGGCTGGTAGGTGCGCGCGTCGAACACCTGCACCGCGTTCGAACGCCCGCACGCCACCAGCAGGCGGGCGTCGTCGGGCGTGAAGCTGAAATGCCAGCAACGCTTGCCCACGGCAATATCGGCCAGCGGCGCGTAGCTCTGTCCATCGAACACCTGCAGCGTATCCGCGCGCGACGCCGCCACGAACACGCGGGCCCCGCTGCGATCGAACGTGATGCCATAGGGTCCGGTGCGCGTCGGTACGGTGCGCAGCACGCGGTAGTCGTCGGCGGCCAGCACCAGGAATGCGTTGGCGGATTCCAGCGTCACCACATAGCGGCTGCCGTCGGGGCTCGCCCGGATGCCGCGCGGACGCGAGCCGGCGGGCATGGGCAGGCGTTGCAGCTGCCGGCCGCTCGCCTTTTCGTAGACGGTGACCGTATCGTCGCCTTCATTGGTGACCAGCATCAGGCGTCCATCGCGCGAGAACTCGATGCCCTCGGTTTCCAGACCGCTGCGGATCGTGCGCGCCACGCGCCAGGTCCGCAGGTCGACCACGGCGATTTCTGCCGGCAGTGGCTTGTCGTCGCTCTTGCCCGTCTCCCTGGGCGGCGTTGGCGCGCCCGGCTTTCCCGGTGGCCCGGCCCGCTCGCCCGGCTCAAAGGTGACAAAGGCTTCGCCGCCGGCGACGCGCACGAATTCGGGGTTCTGGCCGATCGGCACGCGCCTCACCTCCTTGCCCGCCGCCACGTCGATCACGGACATGTCGCCGGTCTCCTTGTTTGCCGTCAGCAGGTACTTGCCGTCGGCGGTGAGTGCCAGCCCACGCGGACCCTTGCCCGCGGTGGCCGGGCCTGGCAGCCGCTCCATGCGTTCGAGGTCGATCACGGCGATGCCGGCGCCTTCGGTCGAAACAAAGGCCTGCGCGGCGCGGGCCTGGCCCGTCCCGGCCAGCACCGCGGCAAGCCCCAGCAGCGCGGCGGCACAGCGGGATGTCGATGGGGATGTCGATGGGGATGTCGATGGGGATGTCGATGGGGAGGTCGATGGGGAGGTCACAGGGGCTCCTTTGCGGGAAATCGGCGACATCGGGGTGCGACGCCGGTGGTTCATCGTCCGTCCCACTCGTAGCGCACGCCGACCAGGAAGAGCCGCGGCGCACCGGGCGCGACAAAGCGCTCCACCGGCACCGCGGCACCCGGCTGCAGCAGCGCTCCGCCCGGGAACAGGTTGTAGCCGGCCTGGCCATAGGTGGCGTAGCGCCGGTCGAACACATTGTCGATGCGGCCGTAGACCTGCCAGCGCGGCAGGAACTGCCAGCTCGCGCGCAGGTTCAGCAGCAGGTAGCCGCCGGTATCGGACAGGCCCGGGGTCTGCGCGTTCGGCGCACTCAACGCGCCATCCTCGTTGCCGGCCACCGGCCGCGACGACGATACCAGCAGGTCGCCGCCCACGCTCAGCGCCGCGGTGGCGCGCCAGTCGGCGCCGAGCTTGAAGCTGTGCAGCGGGATGCCTGCCAGGCGTGTGCCGGGCTGCACCATCACGGGCGCGGCAAACGGTGTCTGCAGCGTTCCCTGCGCCTGGTAGCTGGCCTGTGTATAGCTGTATCCGGCGCGCAGCGTCAGGCGGCCAAGGCGCTGGCGCAGGCCGAACTCCACGCCCTGGTTGCGCGTCTTCGGAAAGTTGGAGAAGTACCCCAGCGGGCTGACCGGGGAACGCTGGAACACGATGTCGTCGCGATTGTCGCTGCGGTACAGCGCCAGCGTGACCTCGGTGGCATCGGCCGGCTGCCAGCGCCCGCCGAACTCCAGCGTGCGGGTCACCACCTGCCGCAGAAACGGGTCTGCCTGCAGCCCCGTGGGCAACTGGCAGGCGTTGGCGGGATCGGCGCAGCCGAGTTCGATGGCCGTGGGCATGCGCGTGCCCTGCGAGGCCGAGCCGAACACCACCAGCCGCTCCAGCAGCCGATGCGTCAGGCCAAGGGAAGGGTTGAGCCGCGAATAGGTGAAGCTTTCGTCGGACTGGGTGGGGAGACTAAGCAGCGTATGTCGGCGCCCCTGGTTCCAGCGCGCCGCCAGCGTCAGGAAGGTCCCGTCCAGCAAGCGCATGGTGTCCGTGGCGAACAGGCCAATGGTGCTGTCGCGCCCGTCCAGCGCGGCCTGGGTCAGCACCGGCGCGCCGGCATCGGCCACGGTATTGCGGGCATCGTCGAAGCTGGCCTGCTGCGTGGTCTGCGTGTAGCGCGAACGGTTCATGTCGAGCGCCGCGCCCAGCGCAAAGCGGTGCGTGTCGCCGTCATGCGACCATTGCATCGACGCGCCGTAGCTGGTCTCGCGCACCGTGGCGCTATTGAGCACGGCATTGGCCGGCGCATCGTCGGCCTCGCATTCCGCGCTGCCGGCGTGGCCCTGGCAGCCGAGCGCGGTGTCGAGGTAATCGTTGCTGATATCGCCGCTGTTGGCGTGCGTGCGGGTCTGCCGCAGGTAGAGGGTCAGCTGCAGCTGGTCCTGCGCGTTGAACTGGTGCGCGCCGTTGAGGGCCACCTGCAGCGAACGGGACCGCGTCTCGTCAGGCGCGGTGTAGATGGCGCGGCGGTCGGCGGCATAGAGACTGTCGGGCGTCAGGCCATTGCCGGTCAGCCGGCTGTTGCTGCCCAGCACGCTCACATGCCATTGTGTGCCGCTGGTGGAGCGGCCCAGCTTGAAGAACAGGTTGCCCAGGTCGCTGTCGGAACGGTCGCGCCAGCCGTCCTCGCGCCAGCCCGTGCCTGCGACGTAGGCGTGCCAGCCATCGCCAAGCCGTTGGCCGGCGCTGACATCCAGGCGCGCACGGCCGTAGCTGCCCACGCTCAGGTCAGCCTCCACGCCCGGGTGGGTCTCGCCGGACTTGGTCTGCAGCGCCAGCGCGCCGCCCAGCGTATTGAGCCCATAGAGCGGATTGCTGCCCGGCACCAGCGTAATGGTGCTGAGCGCGGCCTCGGGGATCGCGGCCCAGTGGATGACGTCGCCCAGCGCCGCGTTCTGGCGCACGCCGTCCAGGTACAGCGACAGCCCTTGCGCCGACCCGAGCGTGGGGGAAAGCCGGTAGCCGCGATAGAGGATGTCCTGGGCGAACGGATTGCCTTGCGCGTCGTTGACCACCACGCCGGTCATGGTTTCGGCCAGGAAGGCCGACAGGTTCGGTGCCTTGACACGTTCCAGATCGCCGTCGGTGGCGGTCTGCGCATTGCCGGCAAAGGCCTGCCGCTCGATCGTGAAGCCCGGCAGCGGGGTGGGCGCGACGACCGTGACTTCGCGCAGGTTGTGGACCTGGTCGGCCGCCGCTTCGTTGGTGTCTTGTTGCGCTGCCACAGGCCATGACACAGGCAGCGCCAGCGCGCCCAGGCAAGGCACGACCCGGAGCGGACGAGTGCGGCAACGGCTTCGGGCCATGGGTTCCCTGTCGCGCTGCGTCGCGCGGGCAACGGTTGCGGGCTGGACGTGGATGAACGCGTGTGGCGCAAATGCTACCTAATCTAGTCCAGCAGGCAGGTACTGCCAAGTTGCAACGGCTGTCGACCCGCCGTTTTTTGCCTAGAGTTTTCAGGTGGCCCCGGGTTGCGCCCGGGGACCGCGTCCCGATTCGCGAACCAGGAGGAACTGCCCATGCCGACCACCGGAACTGATGTCGATCCCGGCCGTCGCCGCCTGCTTGGCGCCGCCGGTGCCATCGCCATGCTCGCCCTGACCGTGCCCAATCTGGGCGCCTGCGCGCAAGGCGGCGGCGCCAGTGCTGGCGGGCAGCCGGTGAAGATCGGCGTGATCGGTTCGGGGCGGATTGGCGGGACCGTTGGCGGCTTGTGGGTGAAATCGGGCCATCCGGTGTTGTTCTCCTCGCGCCATCCCGAGTCGCTGAAGGCGCTGGTCGACGAGCTGGGCCCGCTGGCGCGCGCGGGCACGGTGGCCGATGCCCTGGCATTCTCGGACGTGCTGTTCCTGGCCACGCCTTACAAGGCGCTGCCGGAACTGAGCCAGGAGAACCCCGGCGCCTGGCAGGGCAAGATCGTGCTGGATGCGACCAATGCCATCGCCCAGCGGGACGGCGCCATTGCCGACGAGGCGCAGCGCAACGGCATCGGCATCACCACGGGCAAGTACCTCGCGGGTGCGCGCGTGGTGCGCGCGTTCAACTTCATGGGCGCGGCCAACTTCGCCAAGGAACACCATCGCGAAGGCGAACGCATCGCCGTGCCGATTGCCGGCGATGACCCGGCCGCGCTGCGCGTGGCGGAGCAGCTCGTGCGCGATGCGGGGTTTGAACCGGTGGTGGTGGGGCCGCTGGCCAGCGCGGACAAGTTCGCGCCCGGCGGGCCGCTGTTCCGCCAGATCGGCAGCGTGGAGGAGATGCGCAGGAAGATGGGCGCGCAGTAGGTGAGCGAAAGGAGCCGCCCGGCGCGTTGGCAGGCCGCGGCCTCGATGGGCTCAGGGCCGGCGGCGCTCCATGGCCACCATCGATGGCGTGAAGCCGAGCTGGCCGAAGAATGCCGCTTCGGACGAGCGCGCCGCGCGCAGCACCCAGGTGATGTCGGGATCGTTGCCCATGACCTGGCGCACCAGCGCCCGACCGATGCCCTGCCGGCGATGACTGGGCGCGACCACGACCATCGACAGGAAGCCATCGGACACATCATCGCAAAGCGCGCGCGCGAAGCCGACGATTTCACCCTTGTCGACGGCCACGACCACGTGCTGCGAATTGGCGACCAGTCGGGCGAAGCGCTCGGCGCTGCCTACGCGGTTGTTCCAGCCGTTGTCGATCAGTAGCTGCCTGGCGGCCTCGACCTCTCCAGGCAACAGATTACGGATTTCCATCGGCGGCTCCCCCAGCAACGCATGTACGGCCCATCGCCGCCCCCTGCCAGGGGGCGGCGAGTCGAGTACGGCACGGGAAGCCCGGCCGCGCAATTGGCGGAGTGTAGCGAGCGGGCGCGGACACGTCAATTTGCTGCCGCCCCCGCGCCTTGGCCGCGCCGCTGGCGTGTGCAGCGCGGTATGATGGCTGCCATGAACGCCCCCATCTTCTCTTCTGCCCACCCGGCCGATCAGTTGGCTGAGTTCTCCGACGCCGACGCGGCGCTGGCCCGGATCCGCGAGATCTACAACGCTTCGGTCAGCGCCGTACGCGCGCGCTTCGACGCGTTCGCCAACGGCAAGCCGCTGCCCTCGGCGGCCCACGCGTGCTACCCGTACCTGGGCATCTCCGTGAATATCGAAACCATGGTGACCGACAGCCGGCCGTCATGGGGCACGGTGGCCTATCCGGGTGTCTATGGCACCACGGTGACGCGCCCGGACCTGCTCGCCGATTACTATCGCGACCAGATCGAACGGCTGATGCGCTATCACCGCGTGCCCGTGGTGGTCGGCCTGAGCCGCCGGCCGATCCCGCTGCCATTCGTGATCGAGGCCTCCACGACCGACATCAGCTACACCCAGGCGCGCGAACTGGAAGTGTCCTTCGTGCTGCCGGAGCTGAGCCGCATCGACGATTCCATCGCCAACGGCACGTACGAGCCGGTGGCGGGCGAAGCGTGGCCGCTGTCGCTGTTCCCGGCCGAGCGCGTGGACCTGGCCTTGCAGCGCCTGTACCACTACACCGGCACCGCGCCACAGTATTTCCAGCGCTTCGTGCTGTTCACCAACTACCAGCGCTACGTCGACGAATTCATCGGGCTCGGCCGCTCGCTGATGGCCAGCAGCGACGGCGGCGGCTACGCGCGCTTTGTCGAGCCTGGCGACGTGGTGCAGGAGCTTGGCGCTGCCGAGCCCGACGACGCCGCCCGCCCGCGCGCGCTGCCGCAGATGCCGGCCTACCATCTGGTGCGAGACGACAAGCTGGGCGTGACGCTGGTCAACATCGGCGTGGGCCCGTCCAATGCCAAGACCATGACCGACCACCTGGCCGTGCTGCGTCCGCACTGCTGGATGATGGTGGGCCATTGCGGCGGCCTGCGGCGCTCGCAGCAGCTTGGCGACTATGTGCTCGCCCACGCCTACGTGCGTGACGACCACGTGCTGGACCACGACCTGCCGCCGTGGGTGCCGGTGCCGCCGATCGCGGAGATCCAGGTGGCGCTGCAGGAAGCGGTGGTGCGCGTGACCGGCCTGTCCGGCGGCGAGATGAAAACGCGCATGCGCACGGGCACGGTGGTGTCCACCGACGACCGCAACTGGGAGCTGAAGTCCAAGGCGCTCTATGCGCGCTTCAACCAGTCGCGCGCGATCGCCATCGACATGGAAAGCGCGACCGTGGCGGCCAATGGCTTCCGCCTGCGCGTGCCCTATGGCACCTTGCTGTGCGTCTCGGACAAGCCTTTGCACGGCGAGCTCAAGCTGCGCGGCATGGCCAATGCGTTTTATCGCCAGCGGGTCAGCCAGCACATGACCATCGGCCTGGAGGCTGTCCGCATCCTGCGCGAGAACGGCGTCGAGCAGCTGCATTCGCGCAAGCTGCGGAGCTTTGACGAGCCGGCGTTCCGCTGAACGACAGGGCCGGCCCGTCGCGCGAATATCCTGGCAAGGAACGAAAAAGGCCAGCGCCCGAAGCGCTGGCCTTTTTCGTTGGAGCCTGGCCCGGTCAGAACCGGTAGCCCACGCCCATGCTGAACAGCCACGGGTCCAGGTTGACCTTGGAGACATTGACGCCGCCGGCCTTCACGTTGCTGGCCAGCCAGACCTTCTTGACGTCGGCATTCAGGAACCAGTTCTTGGTCAGCTTGTAGTCCATGCCGACCTGCAGGGCGGGTGCCACGCTCCAGTTGTCCAGCTGCAGCGTATTGCCGGCGATATCGGCGCCCCAGATGCGCGTGAAGTTCAGGCCCGCGCCCACGTACGGACGGAAGGTGCCGTCCGGCAGGAAGTGGTACTGCACCAGCAGAGTGGGCGGCAGGTGCTTGAAGGTGCCGATCTTGGTGCCATTCAGGGAGACGTCCTGCTTCTGCGGCACGGTGAGCACCAGTTCGGCAGCGATGTGGCGCGTGAAGAAGTAGGTGACGTCGAGTTCGGGGATCCACTTGTTGTTGACCGTGATCGCGTCCGACGGTACGCCCAGCGCGGGAATGGCATCGGACTTGTCGGCCATGTCCAGGTAGGTGGCGCGCAGGCGAACCATCCAGTTGCCCTGCGTTTCGCCATCGGCGGCGAAGGCGGGCGTGGAAACGGCGCCAAACATGGCAAGTGCTGCGATGGCGGTGCTGGCGACCCGGGTCCGGAGAGAGATCTTGTTCATGGCTTTCTGCTTTGGTCTGGTAAGAAATCGGGAGCCAGTTTGGCCGAGCGGCCCGGACAGGACATTGACCGAGAACAAGGGAAACCCTATCCGGAGTAGGGTCGTCGCGATGGCGCCACAGCGCGGCATGCGCAGCGCAGGCGCGCTCCCCGCGGCAGGCAGCGGCGGCTTCTAAATACATGCGGATTTATTCGTGGCGTGGCCGCGGAGCTGGTCTTAACCTTTGCGTCATGGCCGCGCTCGCGGCCGGTTCCAGGCATGTCGTGGGCGTCCGCAGGGACGTCTTTCCGGGTGTGCCCCGTGGGGGCGGGGCACACCGGTTTTCTTTGCCTGCCTCGCGCTGCCACTGCGGCATCAGCCTGCTGCGGCCCATCGGTCCCGGTGGCGACCCGCTGTCCTTCCGATTTATTTCAAGCCCATTGTCTTGACCGGCACCGCTGCCCCACGCATGCGCCGGCAGCCGTTCGCGCATGTTGCCGGCCGTTGCCTCCGGGATTGTCCTCTGAGCCAAAGGGATGGGACGTTGCTCACACCCGGCGACCGTCAATCGCGCAAAGCGCGTCCGCGGCCGGCGTGGCCTCGGCGAAAGGATGAAGGTTTGCCGATTATGTACGCCGGCGCTCAATCGTCTGGACGGTACAGCGACGCAGCCATTACGCATAGGCTGGTAGCGCGGGAAAAAGCAAATGACACCGGGGGGGAAATCATGACGGCAAGGACCTGGCTGGGCGGGCTCGTGTGCGCTGCGGCGACATTCCTCGTAGCGGCGTGCGGGGGCGGAGGAGGGGGATCGGGCAGCGCGACGCCCGCGGCGACCCCCGCCGTAAGCTACGCGGCAAAACTGAACGTTACCTCCGCCGAAGTCGGTGTCGGCCGCACGGTGACTATCAGCGCGGTTGCCGTCGACAACAGCGGCAACGACGTGACGTCGTCCACCAGCTTTGCCTGGACTTCGGTCGACACCGCCGTGGCCTCGGTCGCGGGCAGCACGGCGACAATCGGCAGTGCGGTGATCACCGGCGTCAATCCCGGTACGACCACGGTGCAGGTGGTGGCCACGGTCAAGGCCGCGGACAACTCCACCGTGCAACTGCCGGCACAGTCCGCGACCATCACCGTGGTCCCGGCTTCGGCCACGACCTATAGCCTGTCGGTCCCGAATACCTCGTTGTCGATGACCGACGGCCAGTCGCTGCCGGTCAAGGTATCGCTGGTCGACAACAACGGCAACGACGTGTCGGCGAACGGCAGCGGCTGGGCCTGGTCCAGCAGCGGCACCGCGGTACAGGTCACGCCGAACCAGAACAGCGCGACGCTCAAGGCCAGCAACAGCTCCACCACCGCTGCCGCCACGGCCAACGTGTCGGTGTCGGTGACGGCGCCGGATGGCCGCCTGCTCGGCGGCGTGATCTTTGTCACCGTGCAGAAGAATGGCACCGCGACATACCGCGTGGTCACCACGCAGAATGGCGACCCGGTCAATGCGCTGCAGGTGCTCAGCACCTATCCGGCCCGGTTCAGCGCCCGCGTGCTGCGCAACGACGATCAGGACGTGACCGCGGACTTCGACGGGACCTGGACGTACGTACCGACGTCGTCGACGCTGTCGGCCTCGGAAGCCGCGGGCACGCATGACGTGACGGTCAGTACGAGCCTTGCCAAGGGCGCCGGTCCGGTGCAGGGCACGCTCACGGTCACGGCAATCAGCACCAAGCTGGCGGCGAAGCCGACGGCCAGCCTCAACGTCGTGGAGAACCCCGAGTGGGCACTGATGCCTGACGTGCAGCAGCCGCTCACGCTGACGATGCTGGGCATCCCGATCCCTGTCACCGTGGGCCTGAAGCACTTCGGCGACGACCAGGCATCGACTGCGTGCACGGGCTGGACCTGGGTTCCCGCCGGGCCGATCACCTTGTCGCCGGGCGTCGGCGACAATCAGAAGATCGTGTCACCGATGGCCGCCGGCGACTTCACGATCACGGTCAGCTGCACCAACGTTGCGGATGGCAAGCCGGTGACGGTGAAGCTAGTCGGTACCGTCAAGTAGCCAGCGCGGGCCAGTTGTCCCGTGGCCCCGAACGCCCTCCGCAGGAGGGCGTTCTGCGTTTACGGCGTAGCGGATGAATGGTCAGGGATGCTGAGCGTACCCATTTCTGCGTGCCTGCCAGTTAGTCGTTGCGGCACCTTTTCATTGGCATCGCGCGCGCGCTTTTACGTGCTTTGGAACGGAAGATCGAGCGGCGTTGCCCGGCGCAGCGTGGCGAGCGTACCCGTTTCTGCGTGCACGGGCGCAAGGGATGCATCGCCTCGACAGGCGTGCGATATCGGGCCCATGGGCCTTGTCGCGAGGAGCCGAGGAGCGGTCGCGGGCGCGACCAAAGGGCACGAGCGTACCCGTTTCTGCGTGGAAATCCGAAGGGGGGAAACGAGCGCCAGAGCGCCCGAATCAGCGCTTGCGTACCAGCCGGATGACCTGTTCGGCCGGTTTGTCCGGCGTGCCCTGAGGGCTCGCGCTATTGGAGGCGCAGGTATTGCAGCCGCCGTCATCGCAGCCGCTGGCGCAGCCGGCCGCGGCCTGCGGGGCCAGCCAGCGCACCAGGCGCGCGCGCCAGCCGGTGGCGGAAGGACCGCCGAGGCGCGCGGCCAGCCCGGCCTTGAAGCGTTCGCGCGTACGCGGCGCGTAGCGGGCCGCCACCGACACCGCGCATGCCAGCACGATCGACGGGACCAGCAGGGATTCGACAGCGTGGTAGAGGCTCATGGCGTCAGCTGAACAGCAGGGCGACGCGGTAAGTGATGAACGCGGCCAGGTAGCCCAGGCCGGCCAGGTAGGCGGCCGAGGCCGCCATCACCTTCCACGAGTTGGTCTCGCGGCGGATCACCGCCAGCGTGGAAATGCACTGTGGCGCGAACACGTACCACGCCAGCAGCGCCAGCGCCGTGGCCAGCGACCATTGCTGCGCGATCATCGGGGCCAGCTGCGCCGTCACCGCGTCTTCGCTGCCGGACAGCGCATAGACCGTTGCCAGCGCGCCCACGGCCACCTCGCGCGCGGCCAGGCCCGGCACCAGTGCAATGCAGATCTGCCAGTTGAAGCCCACCGGCGCGAAGACATGCTCCAGGGCCTTGCCGATCATGCCGGCGAAGCTGTAATCGATGGCCGGGCCCGTCGCGCCTGCCGGCGGGGCCGGGAACGTGGCCAGGAACCACAGCAGCACGGTCAGCGCCAGGATCACCTTGCCGACGCGCGCCAGGAAGATACGGGCACGCTCCCACAGCCCCAGCGCCACGTCGCGCGGGTTGGGAATGCGGTACGACGGCAGTTCCATCAGCAGCGGATGGTCGGTGCGGTCGCGGCGGAAATACTTGAGCGCGTAGGCCACCGCCAGCGCGCTGACAATGCCCGCCACGTACAGCGCGAACAGCACCAGCCCCTGCAGGTTGAACAGCCCCATCACCGTGCGTTGCGGGATGAATGCGCCGATCAGCAGCGCATAGACGGGCAACCGCGCCGAGCAGGTCATCAGCGGCGCCACGAGGATCGTGGTGAGCCGGTCGCGCGGATCCTGGATGGTACGCGTGGCCATGATGCCGGGGATCGCGCAGGCGAAGCTCGACAGCAGCGGAATGAAGGAGCGGCCCGACAGCCCGGCACCCATCATCAGCCGGTCCAGCAGGAAGGCCGCGCGCGGCAGGTAGCCGGACTCCTCCAGTGTCAGGATGAACAGGAACAGGATCAGGATCTGTGGCAGGAACACAATCACGCTGCCCAGGCCGGCGATCAGGCCGTCGACCAGCAGGCTCTTCAGCATGCCGTCGGGCAGTTGCGTGCCGACAATCTCGCCGAACCAGTGCACGCCGCCTTCGAGGCCATCCATCAACGGCGCGGCCCACGAGAACACCGCCTGGAACATCAGGAACAGCAGCACGGCCAGCAGCGCAAGGCCCAGCACCGGGTGCAGCACGATGCGGTCAAGGCGGTCGTCCAGCGCGGCGGTGCGCGCGGGCATCGACACCGCGGCCTGCAGCAGCCGGTTGACCTCGGCATGAACGTCGAGGTCATCGGCAGGCGGCAGTGCCGGCGGTGCGGGCGGCAACGTGCCATCGAGCACGCCGAGCAGGGCAGCCGCGCCTTCGCGCTTGATTGCCACGGTCTGCACGACGGGTACGCCGAGGGCCGCGGCGAGCTTCTCGCGGTCGATATGGATGCCGCGCCGCGCCGCCGCATCGCTCATATTGAGCACCACCACCATGGGCAGCCCCAGGCGGCGCAGCTCCAGCACGAAACGCAGGTGCAGGCGCAGGTTGGTGGCGTCGACCACCGAGACCAGCAGGTCGGGCTTCGGCTCGCCGGGGCGCTTGCCCATGCAGATGTCGCGCGTGATGGCCTCGTCGAGGCTGGCCGCGTGCAGGCTGTACGCGCCCGGCAAGTCCAGGATGCGGATCTGCCTGCCTGCCGGCGAGACGAAGAAGCCTTCCTTGCGTTCCACCGTCACGCCGGCATAGTTCGCCACCTTCTGGCGGCTGCCGGTCAGGCGGTTGAACAGCGCGGTCTTGCCGCAGTTGGGATTGCCCACCAGCGCAATACGCAAGGCGGAAGAAGTGGGAGCTGCAGACATGGTCGGGAAGAACTCAGGCGGTGCGTTGGGCCGCCGGTGTATCAGGCTGGCCGGCGGCTTCGCTGGCCGGCGCAATGCTGGTAACGGTGGCGCTGACGATTTCGACGCCGATGCGCGCCGCCTCGGAACGGCGCAGCGCGAAGCGCGTGAAGCCGACCTGCGCGACGAGCGGGTCCATGCCGAAAGGGCCGAAGGCGATTACTTGCACCACTTCGCCGGGGACAAAGCCAAGTTCGCGCAGGCGGCGCGCAACCGGATCACCGGGCGTGGCGTCGTCCACCGTTTGCACTACGGCGGGCGTGCGCCGTGGAAGTTCAGACAACTGCATCATGCTTCCAGTCCGAAGGCGCGGACTGCCGCCGCGCGGACGGCGCGATCCCGCCAGGGTACGTAAATGAAAATCGTTTTCATTGTATCTCAACTGGGCCGCGATGTCGGCGCCGGGCGCGCAACGGGCAAAGCCGCAGGGTTTGGGGCGTAACGATACTCGATCCCATGCAAAGGCGCGCGCCTGTTTGCCAGCATGTGCACGACGCGATGCCTGGCGCTACGACAAGGTGGCCGCCCTGAACCCGGGCAACACCTTCGGCCTGGGCCGGCGGCACAGGTGCTGAGCGGCGCGGCGGTTCCAATTACTGCATTTGTGTTATTGGTGTGACAAGGCCCGGGAGTTAAGCTGCACTCACGCTGAACACCCCGTTCCACGCGTACTTCACGGCCACCCGTCCTTGGACTGGTGGCTTTTTTCTTTGGGGTGCGGAAGCCTCAGGCCTGCGCTGCCGTGGCCGACCGCACCATTGCCACGAAATGATCTCGTGCCGGATGGTCCGGCGCTGCCTTCCAGGCACAGTAGACCTCGGACGGCACCTCCGCCGCATCCGCCAGCGGCCGGAACGCCGCTCCGGCCATGCCGGACCTTGCCAGCGCGGCCGGCACCACCGCCACGCCCATGCCCTGCGACACCAGCGACACCACCGACAGCCAGTGGCGTACCTCGTGCCGGATCTGCGGATAGAAGCCGCGCGCCGCGCACATCTCGAAAATCCGGCTGTAGTAGTCGGGCGAAGCCTTGCGCGAGAACAGCACGAACGGCTCGGCGCGCAGGTCGGCCAGCGCCACTTCGGCCTGCGCCGCCAGCGCATGGTCCTGCGGCAGGCAGCAGACGAAGGGCTCGCGGTGGGCCAGTACGGCGCTCAGTTCGTCCGGCAGTCGCCCGGTATGGACAAAGCCGGCGTCGAGTTCGTTGTGCAGCAGCGCGTCGATCTGTTCCTGCGAGTTGAGCTCGGTCAGCGCCACCTGGATGCCCGGAAAGTTCGCCTGGAAGTCGCGCAGGTACTGCGGCAGGCCCCGGTACAGCATCGACCCGACAAAGCCCACGCGCAGCCGCCCGACCGCGCCGGCCTCGATGTCGCGCGCCAGCACGCGCGCCGCCTCGGCCTGCGCCAGCAGCGCCGTGGCCGATTCGCGGAAGGCCCGCCCGGCCGCCGTCAGCCGCACGCCGCGGCTGTCGCGCTCGAACAGCCTGGCGCCGACCGAGGCCTCGAGCTGCTGGATATTGAGCGACAGCGGCGGCTGCGAGATGGACAGCCGCTTGGCCGCACGGCCGAAGTGCAGTTCCTCGGCCAGGACCAGGAAGTAGCGCAGGTGTCGGAATTCCATGGCGATATAAAAAACATATTGATCGAGCCAATTTTAGAATTAGACGCGAATCCATGGGAATCCAATAATGGGTGCAAACAGGTCCGCGCGCCGGCAAGCCAGCCGGGCGGGTGGCGGGCCAGGCCAATCCAGGAGACCTTCATGACCAGTGCCGTGCGTCATGCCGCACCCCAAGCCCAAGCCGTTGCGCCGCAGGCCGAACACCCCGTACCCGACCGCCAGGGCGGCAGCCTCTACACCGCCGACCCGGAACTGCGCGCGCTGCTGCCGCTGTACCTGCCGGCGGACCTGCTGAACGTGCTGCAGCCGCACCTGGAGCGCATGGGCGAACTGGCCGGCGGCGTGCTGGACGAGCTGGCAATGATCGCCGACCAGAACCCGCCCACGCTGACCCACCGCACCCGCAGCGGCGTCGACCAGCAACGCGTGCACAAGCATCCCGCCTACGTGGAACTGGAGCGCGTGGCGTTTTCCGAGTTCGGCCTGGCCGCGGTCTCGCACCGGGCTGGCGTGTTCGGCTGGGACAAGCCGATGCCGCCGGCGGCTAAGTACGCGCTCACGTATATGCTGGTGCAGGCCGAGTTTGGCCTGTGCTGTCCGCTGTCGATGACCGATTCGCTCACGCGCACGCTGCGCAAGTTCGGCGATCCGGCGCTGGTCGAGCGCTTCCTGCCCAGCCTGACCACGCAGGTCTTCGAAGACCTGTTCCAGGGCGCGATGTTCATGACCGAGCAGGGCGCGGGCTCCGACGTGGCCGCCACCGCCACGCGCGCCGTGCGCGACCCGCAGGCCGAAGGCGGCTGGCGCCTGATCGGCGACAAGTGGTTCTGCTCCAACCCCGACGCCGGCCTGGCCATGGTGCTGGCCCGCGTGGAGGATGAGGCCGGCAACGCCGTGCCCGGCCACAAGGGCGTGTCGCTGTTCCTGCTGCCGCGCAAGCTGGCCGATGGCAGCGATAACCGCTTCCGTATCATCCGCCTCAAGGACAAGCTCGGCACGCGCTCGATGGCCAGCGGCGAGATCCGCCTGGAAGGCGCGAGCGCGTACCTGGTCGGCGAACCGGGCCGCGGCTTCGTGCAGATGGCCGACATGATCAACAACTCGCGCCTGTCCAACGGCGTGCGCGCCGCCGGCCTGATGCGCCGTGCGCTGACCGAGGGCCTGTTCATCGCCCGCGAGCGCAAGGCCTTCGACAAGCGCCTGGAAGACATGCCGCTGATGCGCCGCCAGCTCCTGAAGCTGACGCTGCCGACCGAGCAGGCGCGCACCATGGTGTTCCAGACCGCCGAAGCGCTGCGCCGCGCCGATGCCGGCGAAGCGGACGCTTACCCCCTCATGCGCATCCTCACGCCGCTGATCAAGTTCCGCGCGTGCCGTGACGCCCGCAAGGTCACTGGCGACGCCATGGAGATCCGCGGCGGCTGCGGCTACATCGAGGAATGGAGCGATCCGCGCCTGGTGCGCGACGCCCACCTCGGCTCGATCTGGGAAGGCACCAGCAATATCGTCGCGCTGGACGTGCTGCGCGCCATCCGCCGCGAAGGCTCGCTGCCGGCGTTGCGTGCGCACCTGGCCGGCCTGCTGGCCGACACGCCGCTGCAGGCCACGGCCCGCGCCACCTTCGAGTCCGCCATCGAGCGCGCCTCTGCCTTTGCCGCGAGCGCGGCGGAAGCCGGCGCCGACGGCGACCTGCTGGCCCGACAGGCCGCCTCGGGCCTGTACCACGTCACCACCGCCGTGGCGATGGCCTGGGAAGCCGGGCGCATCGGTTCGGTACGCCGCATGCGGCTCGCGCAACTGGTGCTGCGGCACCGCGTGCTGCCGCAGGACCCGCTGTCCGCGCAGGCCGAGCCGGAATGGCTGGCCGATACCGTCGCGCCGCCGGCCGATGGCGTCGTGCGTGCCGCCGGCGCGGTGGACCAGGTCAACGTGTTCTGACCTTCCCCTGAATTACCAAAAACACCTAGCCCCCGACGGCACCGAACCCCGGTGCCGTCCATCGCATCGCCCGACATCCCCGAGGGCAATGCGAGACGACTCATACCAGGAGACAAGCCATGCAACTCTGGCACCGCATCGCGGCCATCGCCGCCTCCACGCTGTGCGTCAGCGCCACCCCCGCCTTCGCGCAGAAGGACTACCCCTCCAAGCCGATCATGATGGTGGTGACCTACCCGCCGGGCGGCCCCACCGATGCCATGGCGCGTACCCTGGCCGCGGCCCTCAAGACCAGCCTGGGCCAGCCCGTGGTGGTCGAGAACCGCGCCGGCGCCGGCGGCAATATCGGCGCCGAAGCCGTGGCGCGTGCCGAACCGGACGGCTACACGCTGATGTTCGGCACCTCGGCGCCGCTCGCCATCAACGTGAGCCTCTACCGCAAGATCAACTACGACCCGGTCAAGAGCTTCGCGCCCGTGATCCAGATCGGCCAGCTTCCGAACGTGCTGGTGGTCAACCCGGGCGTGCCGGCCAGGAACGTCGGCGAGCTGATTGCCTATGGCAAGGCGCATCCGGGCAAGCTGAGCTATGCCTCGTCGGGCAATGGCGCGTCGTCGCACCTGGCCGGCGTGCTGTTCAACAACCTGGCCGGCACCGACTTCCAGCACGTGCCGTACAAGGGCACCGGCCCCGCGCTCAATGACCTGCTGGGCGGGCAGGTCAGCATGACCTTCACCGACGTGCTGACCGCGCTGCCGTTCATCAAAAGCGGCAAGGTGCGCGCGCTGGGCGTGACCACCAAGGCGCGCTCGCAGGCGCTGCCCGACGTGCCGACGGTCGCCGAGCAGGGCGTGGCCGGCTTCGACGTATCGGTGTTCTTCGGCGTCGTCGTCCCGGCCGGCACGCCCGCGCCGGTCATCGCCAGGCTGAACCATGCCTTCGCCGAAGCCCTGCAGAAGCCTGACGTGCGCAAGACGCTGCAGGCGCAGGGCCTGGAGTTCGCACCGTCCACCACGCCCGAGCAGCTCGGTGGCTTCGTGAAGTCCGAGGTCGGCAAGTGGCGCACCGTCGTGCAGAAGTCCGGCGCGCAACTCGACTGACAAGGAGCGATGTCATGACGCAATCCAAGACGGGCGCGCTGGCCGGCATCCGCGTGGTCGACCTGTCGCGCATCCTGGGCGGCCCGTACTGCGGCCAGATCCTCGGGGATCACGGCGCCGACGTGCTGAAGATCGAACCGCCGCAGGGCGACGACACGCGCACCTGGGGCCCCCCCTTCAAGGACGGCGTGGCGTCGTACTACTTCGGGCTGAACCGCAACAAGCGCGTGATGAAGCTGGACCTCACGACCGAGGCTGACCGCAGCGTGCTGCTCGCGCTGCTCGAAGACGCGGACGTGCTCGTCGAGAACTTCAAGACCGGCACCATGGAGAAGTGGGGGCTCGGCTTCGACACGCTGTCGGCGCGCTTCCCGCGGCTGGTGCATTGCCGAGTCTCGGGCTTTGGTGCGGACGGTCCGCTCGGTGGCCTGCCTGGCTATGACGCCGCCGTGCAGGCCATGGCCGGGCTCATGAGCATCAACGGCGAGGCGGATGGCGATGCCTTGCGCGTCGGGCTGCCGGTCGTCGACATGGTGACGGGCATGAATGCAGCGCTGGGCGTGCTGCTGGCGCTGCAGGAGCGCGAACGCAGCGGGCGCGGGCAGTTCGTCGAAGCGGCACTGTATGATTCCGGCCTGTCGCTGCTGCATCCGCATGCGGCGAACTGGTTCATGAATGGCAAGACGCCGGTGCGGACCGGGAATGCCCATCCGAATATCTATCCGTACGACACGGTTGCCACGGGCACGGATCCGATCTTCCTTGCCGTAGGCAATGACCGGCAATTCCGCATTCTCTGCGAATACTTGCAGGTGCCTGCATTGGCCGATGACGAGCGCTATGCCACCGCCGGGGCGCGGTCGGTCAATCGCGTCGCCCTGAAGGCCGAGCTCGAAGCGCGGATGCGCGAGATGGATGGCAAGGTCCTGGCCGATACGCTCGTCGCCGCGGGCGTGCCGTGCGCGCCGGTGCTGTCGGTGCCGGATGCCTTGCAGCATCCGCATACCGTGCATCGCGAGATGGTGGTGGAGATGGACGGCGGCTATCGCGGATTGGGCGCGCCGGTCAAGCTGAGCCGGACGCCCGCGACATATCGGTTTACGCCGCTGACGGAAGGGGACCAGTTCCTGCCGAAGGAAGATTGAAACGGTTCCGGGGGCCGTCCACGACTGCATGGATCGCGTGGATGGCACCCCCCAATTCAATCCAAGCACCAGTTCACTGCATCTGGATATTGCCGCGCTTCACGACCGCGCGCCACTTGACCAGATCCGCGGACAGTACGGACGCCACCCGCTCCGGGCTGCCTCCCAGCGGGCTGGCACCCATCTCCGTAAAGACCTTCACGATTTCCGGATCGGCCACTACGTTGTTGATCGCGACATTCATCCTGCGGACGATGTCGTTCGGCGTTCCTTTCGGCGCCAGGACCGCGAACCAGGTGGACGACTGCAACGAAGGAAAGCCAAGCTCGGCCGTGGTCGGTACGTCTGGCAGCGCTGGCGATCGCCTGGTGGACATGATGGCCAGTGCCCTGACCTTGTTGGCCTTCACCTGGCCGACGATGCCGGGAACCAGCTGGAACATGGCCTGGATGTCATTGGCCAGCAGGTTGGTGGTGGCGGTACCCGGCGCACTGTACGGGACATGCGTCATCTCCGCCCCGGTCTCGCGATCGAACAGCTCGCCCGCAAGATGCATGGAACTCCCGTTGCCGGAGCTGCCATAGTTCAGTTCCCCCTTGTGTGATCTGGCATAGGCAATGAAGTCCTGCAGCGACTTCACCGGCAGGCTGCTGTTCACCACCAGAATATTCGGTACGTCCGCAATCAGGGCCACGGGTTCGAAGCTTGTCTGCGGGTTGAACGGAAGATTCCGGTACAGGCTTGGATTGACCGCCAGCGTGCCGGCCCATGACAGCAGGAAGGTGTATCCGTTCGGGGCCGCCGAAGCCGCCGCGCCGGCACCGATATTGCCGTTGGCGCCGCCGCGGTTGTCCACGATCACCGACGTATTCAGCTCCTTCTTGAGGCGCTGCGCGAGGACTCGCGCAATCGTGTCGCCGGTCCCGCTCCCGCCCGGAGCGGGGACGATCAGCATGATCGGCCTGGACGGCTCCGGCCATGTTTCGGCGATGCTGGTGTGACTGGCAGAGAGTACGGCTGCTACAGCGCCAATCCTGATGAGATGCTTCAGCATTTCATTCTCCGTAGATAACCTGGCGATACCGGCGGCGATGCGTCGAACGCTTATGCCGCCTGGGCTTCAGCAAGCTGCGCGGCATCCAGTACCGCTTGAATGGAGGCATCGGACGTCGCTACCGGCAGCACGCAGCCCGGTCCGATAATGAGTTTCCGGCCACCTGTCTGGGCACAGGCATCCTGGACTTCATGGGTGATGGCGCCTCGTCCCCCGTGCAGCAGCGTATGGTGTTCATTCAGTCCGCCGACAAGCACGCCGGGGAAATGCCGCCTGGCACGCCTCAGGTCGGGGTCCGTCAGCCGGTCATGCCAGTTGAACAACTCGACGGGGTAGTCCGACAGCAGATTGAACATGATGTCGTCGCCATGGGCATGCAGCATGTTCGCGCGGCACTGGCCGCGAATGGCATCAAGGATCTCCAGATCGTATTTCTTCCCGAACCGTTCATACTCGGCGGTCGTCAGCAGGCGGTGCGATGCCAGCTGCGTAGCGAAGAAAATCCCGTGCGCGCCCGCGCGTATCGCTTCAAGGCAGAAGCCGATGGTGACATCGGTGATGACGCGCAGCGCTGCATCGACGGCTTCCGGATGGCACCTGATGTCGGCAAACAATCGCTCGGTTGCGAGCTTGCGCGCCGTGGTGAGCGGACTGAAAACAGTCTGCAGGATGGGTACCGCGCCCCCGAGATTCCGCGCTGTCTGCGCGAGCGCGAAGTTCTGTTGCCCGTAAGCCCCGAGTCGCGGATCTATCGGGCGAATCCTTTCCCAGTCCTCGGTCCTCCTGACGACAGGCTCGGTCACGATCCGTGCGCCATTGGCGGCGCCCGCATAGGCGGTCTTCGCGCCCCAGTCCTCCACGCCATACGTACCGGGCGGCATGAACTTGAGCAGGTCGAACTGCCACTTCTGTTGCCACTCCAGGGTCAGGCGCGTCAGCTTGCCCGCATCCATGTCGTCCACGGGAAAATGGCGCCAGAGTGCGACCGGCACTCTGTCGGCAAACTCTCCGCGCAAGGTTGCCTCAAGGCGCCGCCAATGGTTCATGGTGTTCATGTCGCGCCTCCTTATGCGGCCGCCGTCTCGACGACGGGCAGCACGTGATTGATGCCGCTGGACATCTCTGAAGTCGCGACGCCATAGATGTGCACGGAAATGGCGGTGCCGGGCCGTGCGTTTCCGACGCGATGAATCAGATGGAGGCCAGCCGTACCGCTGCTGCCCTCGCCGACCTGCCGGCAAGCGCTGCCGGCAGGGACTGCTGCCGCGCCATCGGGGTCGTACGCGAAGAATTCCTCCAGCAGTTCCCCTTCGACGACGCAGAGCGCGCACCACGTGTGATGCGCATGGACAGGGCTGTGCTGTCCCTGCGTCCAGACCAGCGCGACGATGGTGTAGCGGTCCGCCGCATCGCTGTGCAGGACATGGCGCGCATAGCCTTCGTCGCCGGGCTGGCACATCGGCCGGGGCAGCCAGTTGCCGTCCGGGAACGCGTCGCGAATCATCCGCTGGATGACGCGAGGATCAAAACACGCTTCGGAAGCCAGCAGTGAGTCGATAGCGCTGGCGAGGCTGGCGATTCGCGATGTGGGCTCTTCGATGATTCTCGTCATACATCTCTTCCCGTATTTGCGTTTCTCAAAGGCTCGAACAGAATGGTGGCTGTCCGAACTTTGGCGAACTTTCGCGTAATCGTGCGGTACTGACAAACGAGTTGTTCCAACACCAGGGTTTGAGAAATGCAAAAGCTGATGCATTGCAGCATCATGGATCTGAGGCTTCTCGTCGCCGTGGCGGACGCGGGCAACATGTCGAAGGGCGGCTCGGCTTGCTTCCTTGCGCCGTCGAGCGCGAGCCTGCGCATCAAGCATCTGGAGCAGATCGTCGGAACACGGCTGTTCCGGCGCGAAGCGCGCGGCGTTTCCCTGACCCGGGCGGGCCAGATCATGGTCGACCACTGCCGACGCTGCCTGACGGAAATCGAGCAGATGCAGGCCAGCCTGACGCCGTTCTCGGAAGACGTGCATGCCCAGCTTGTCCTCTACGCCAACAGCAGCGCCATAGCATCGTTCCTGCCGGGCGACCTGCAGGGCTTCCTGCAGTCCCATCCCAAGGCGAGAATCACGCTGGAGGAGCACCTCAGCCGGGACGTACTGGTCGCCGTGGTTGAAGGGCGCGCGGATATCGGAATCCTGACAAGGGACGAGCCACATCCAGACCTGGTCTACTACCCGTACCACGAAGACGAGATCGTCCTGCTCCTGGCCGAATCCCAGTCGTGGAAAAAGAAAGCGCCGGTCGCGTTCCTCGACTGCCTGGCCTTCCCCTTTGTCAGCCAGCAGAACGGCTCCGCCATTCATTCCTTCCTGCTCAGCAAGGCGAGCGAGCAAGGCAGGCGCGTCGACGTAAGGATCCAGGTAGCCGGCTTCGCCGCGGTGGCATCGATGGTGCGGTCGGGAGTGGGCGTGGCGATCGTCCCGCGCTCAGCCCTGGCGGCGATCAATGTGGAAGGCCTGCGTGTCGTGGCACTGAGCGACGCCTGGGCCAGGCGGACGCTCAGCCTTTGTGTGCGACGGGATGTCCTTGGATCAAGGAACTATGTGACCGCTCTTGTGGACGTGCTTCGGCAAAGCGGCGATGTGAGCATCGAAGTTGTGAATTCACAGCGCTAGGCATTGTCGCCACGCGGTCGTTCGGGCTACGGCCGGAACACCCGGATGACTGAGCCGCGCGCAGCGCAGCAGTAGGCGATGATGCGAGAGGTCGCCGGCTGCGCCGGCGAAACAGCCGCACCCGCCAGGCACGAAAGCCATCAAAACAACGTATACCCTCCGTCAATCACAAACGTATCCCCCGTGTGATACCCCGAAGCCGAACTCATCAGATACACCGCGATACCCGCGAAGTCGGAACCCTCGCCCCAGCGCCGCATCGGCACGCGCTTTCCGACCATTTCCTGAAAGGTCGTATTCGCCTGCGCATTGGCGGTCATTTCCGTCTTGATCCACCCCGGCAGCACCGAGTGCGCGCGAATGCCGTGCCGCGCATATTCCACCGAAAGCCCGCGCATCATCGAAATCAGCCCGCCCTTGGTGGCCGCGTAATGCTCGTTGCGCGCCGCGCCCTCGATGGCGGCCACAGAGGCGGTGCCAACCAGCACACCGCCATTTCCCTGCGCCAGCAACTGCCGGGCCGCCGCGCGCAGCGTAAAAAACGCCCCATCCAGGTTGACCCGCAGCACGCGATGCCAGTCCTCCGTACCCATTTCTTCGAACCGCGTATCGCGCGCCGAGACCCCGGCATTGGCGAAACAGCCGTCGAGGCGGCCCAGCGCGGCGAGCGTGCCATCCATGGCCGCGGCGACGGAAGATTCATTGCCGACATCGCAGATGGCGGTATGGACCTTGCGCCCATACGGGGCCAGCCGCTCGGCGGCGGCGGCATTCTTCTGCGCGTTGGTACCCCAGATCGCGACATCGGCACCGGCCTGGGCCAGGCCCTCGGCCATGCCGAGGCCGATGCCGCCGTTACCGCCGGTTATCAGCGCCACCTTGCCGGTGAGGTCGAATGGGGTGAAAGGCATGATCTGTCTCCTTTGAGGATGGATGAGCCCGGCCCTTGTCTGCGGGCGGATCAGATCATGCTAAGAGGCCGCCTTGCCGGCGGGCATCGTCGGATACGACGAAACCCGCCTGCGGCCGGAGCGGCTTAGCCCGGGATCATCCCGGGCAGCACATAGGCCTGCACCACGGTGATGATGCCGATGATCACCGCGAACAGCAGGCTGTGCTTGACGGTGAAGCGGAACAGCTCTGACTCCTTGCCCACCAGCCCGGTCGCCGCGCAGGCCACCGCGATCGATTGCGGCGAGATCATCTTGGCCGTCACGCCACCCGTGGTGTTGGCCGCGACCAGCAGCGTGTCCGACACACCGATCTGGTGCGCCGTGGTGTTCTGCAGCGAGCAGAACAGCGCGTTCGACGACGTGTCCGAGCCCGTCAGGAACACGCCCAGCCAGCCCAGGAACGGCGAGAAGAACGGGAAGGCCGCGCCTGTACCCGCAAGCAGCAGTGCCAGCGTGGACGACATGCCCGAGTAGTTGGCTACGAACGCAAACGCCAGCACCAGGCCGATCGACAGGATCGGGCGGCGCAGTTCCACCAGCGTTTCACCGAAGGTCGACACCAGGTCGCGCGGCTTCATGCGCAGCAGCACGGCCGAGATCAGCGCGGTCAGCAGAATGGCGGTGCCGACGGCAGACAGCAGGTCGAGCTTGAGCACGGCTTCATACGGCTTGGGCGAGGCCACGATCGGCGCGGCCTTGACGACCAGCTGGTCCAGCCCCGGCACCTTGAACTTCAGCACCGTGCCGGCCAGCGTACCGTTGCCCGCGAACAGCGCCTTGAACGGCTGCAGGCTCCACACCGTGACGATGGCCGTCAGGATGCCGAACGGCGCCCACGCGCGGATCGTCTGCGCAGCGGTGTACGGGGACTTGCGCTTGCCGCCGTTTTGCCCGCCGTTCTGCACGCCGTTGCTGAAGCCGCCGCCGCCGAACGCCGACATCGCCATGGTGCCGCCGCCCACATTGCCGCCCGCGCGCTGCGAGGCGCTGCGTGGCTTCCACACCTTCAGGAACGCAGCCAGCGACACCAGGCTGACCAGCGCCGAGGTAATGTCCGGCAGCTCGGGCCCGATATGGTTCGACGTGAAGTACTGCGTCACGGCAAAGCTGGCACCCGTCACCAGCGCGGCCGGCCACGTTTCGCGCACGCCCTTGGCGCCGTCCATCATGAACACCAGCCAGAACGGCACCATCAGCGACAGCAGCGGAAGCTGGCGGCCCGCCATCGCGCCGATGTGCATCGCGTCGATGCCCGTTACCTGCCCGGCCACGATGATGGGAATACCCATCGCACCGAAGGCCACCGGCGCGGTGTTGGCGATCAGGCAGAGGCCTGCGGCATAGAGCGGATTGAAGCCCAGCCCCACCAGCAGCGCGGCGGTAATGGCCACCGGTGCGCCGAAGCCGGCCGCGCCTTCCAGGAATGCGCCGAAGGCAAAGCCGATCAGCAGCATCTGCAGCCGCTGGTCATCGGTGATCGACAGCACCGACGCGCGGATCACGTCGAACTGTCCGGTCTTGACCACGATCTTGTACAGGAACACCGCGGTCACGATGATCCACGCAATCGGCCACAGGCCATAGGCAAAGCCGAAGCCCGCCGCCGCCAGCGCCTGCTGCGCCGGCATGCCATACGCGAAGATCGCCACGCCCAGCGAGAGCAGCAGCGTCACCGCCGCGGCCACATGGCCCTTCAGGCGGAACAACGCCAGGGCCACGAAGAAGAAAAGGATGGGAATGGCTGCCGCCAGGGCGGACAGCCAGAGGCTGCCCAGCGGCGTATAGATTTGGGTCCAGGGTTGCATGCTCGGTCTCCTGCTTGATTGGAGTTTCAGTAGATATTTATTGTTCGGCGCCTGGCCGATCCGCCTGTCGCGACGGTGTTTTTCCTCTCCCGCTTGCGGGAGAGGGGAGATGGTCAGCCGGTCTCCTACTCCGGCTGCCCCTTTTCTTTCAACAGATCCGACAAACTCCGCGCCGCGGGCGTCAGAGGCTTCCGATGCTGCGTCCATCCCATCTGCCTCGCCGGCGTCAGCGCACGCAAGCGCGTAGCCGCCCACCGGAACATGCGATAAGCCTTCGGATGCGAGAACGCCCCGCTCCAGAAGCGCCAGATCAGATGCTCGCCGCGGCTGAACTTGGCGCCCTGGCCACGCAGCGGATGCGCGACCTGCTCCTCCGGGTCGCGGTTGGCTTCCGTACGCAGGCGCACCAGCAGTTGCGGAATCGGGATGCGCACCGGGCAGACCTCACCGCATGCGCCGCACAGGCTCGATGCGGTGGGCAGGTCGGCAGTCGCCTCCAGCCCCAGCAGATGGGGCGAGATGATCTTCCCGATCGGTCCCGGATACGTCGTGCCATACGCATGGCCGCCAATGCGCGTATAGACCGGGCAATGGTTCATGCACGCCCCGCAGCGGATGCACTGCAGCGTCGCGCGCAATTGCGCGTCGGCATAGGCCTGCGTGCGGCCGTTGTCGAGCAGCACCAGGTGCACTTCGCGCGGGCCATCGCGCTCGCTTTCGCGGCGCGGGCCGGAGATCAGGTTGAAGTAGGTCGTGATGGCCTGGCCCGTGGCCGAGCGCGTCAGCAGGCTCGACAGCGGCACGATATGTTCCAGCCGCGCCACCACCTTCTCCATGCCCATGATGGCGATATGCACGTCCGGCACCGTGGTCGACAGGCGCCCGTTGCCCTCGTTCTCCACCAGCCACAGCGTGCCCGTATCCGCCGCCGCGAAGTTCACGCCGGACAGGCCGATATCCGCCTCGACGAAGGCCTGGCGCAAGGCGCGGCGGCCGGTCTGGATCAGCGCGTCCACGTCCTCGGTATAGGGCGTGTCGGGGATGTGCCGCTCGAACAGCGCGGCGATATCGCCCTTGGTCTTGTGGATCGCCGGCATGACGATGTGCGACGGCTTCTCGCCGGCGAGCTGGACGATGTACTCGCCCATGTCCGACTCGATGCAGTCCACGCCGCGCTCGGCCAGGTAATGGTTCAGCTCGATTTCCTCGCTGGCCATCGACTTGCCCTTGATCACGCGCTTCGCCTGCTTCGATTCGGCAATGCGATGGATGATCGCGTTGGCCTCGTCGGCGGTCTCGGCCCAGTGCACCTGCACGCCGGCCGCGGTCAGCTTGCTTTCGAGCTGCACCAGCAGGTCGGGCAGGTGGGCCAGCGCGTGCTGGCGGATCGCCTCGCCCAGGTCGCGCAGCTGTTCCAGCTCATCGGCATCCGGGAACTGCGCCAGGCGCTTGCCCTGCAGGAAATCCATCGCGCCGCGAAAGCTCTTGCGCAGCTTGGGGTCGTCCAGCGCCTCGCGGGCGCGCGCCTTGAAGTCCTGCGACGGGACGAAGTGCAGCGTGCTTTCGCTCATGCCTGGCTCCCTGCGTTGCTGTCATCGACGATCAGCACCCAGAGCTGGCGCGGACCATGCGCGCCGTAGGCCAGGGTTTGCTGGATATCGGAAGTCTTGGACGGGCCCGACACCATCACCAGGTTGGTGGGCATGCCATCGCGCCAGCGTTCGGCGCGCGCGGCCGTGTGCAGGTCCGCATGCAGCGTGGAGGCATGCACCAGCGCCACATGCAGCGGCGGCACCAGCGATACCGTGCGCGGCGAGCCCGCGTCGGGCGCCAGGATCAGCGTGCCGGTGGCGGCAATGCCGGAGCGCGCGACCGTGAAGCCGGCATCGACCGTGTCGAACAGTTCGGCCTTCCATTGCTCGATCGGGCGGTCATAGCCGAAGGCTTCGACCTGCGCCGGCAAGGCCTGCTTCAACGCCGCGCCGGCCGCTTGCGACGGGTCCAGCAGCAGGCGCCGCACACCGGCCAGCGCGAGCTGGTCCGCGAGCAGCGCGGGCCATGCTGAAGCGGTGGTGCGCCAGACCTGGGCGTGCGAGGCCTCCAGCGCGGCCTGCATCGATGCGACGCGCTCCTCGAACCCGTTGGCAACGGGTGCGCGTCCGGCGTAGTGCGCGTCGATACGGCCATCGATCTCCGCCGTGGTCGTGGCACGGGTTGCCGGTGCCGCGGCACGCAGCCGGCCCAGCATGCGTTCGCGTGCCGTGAGTGCGGTCATGCTGCACCTCCGGTACGGCGCCACAGGAAACTGGCGAGGTGTTCGACCTCCAGCGGCGCGCCGTCATGCGCGGCCGTGTGGCCGATATTGAGCAGGCAGCCGCAATCGGCCGATACCAGCCGGTTGCAGCCCGTGGCGCAGGCCGATGCGACCTTGTCGCGCACCATCGCGCCGGAGATATCCGGATGCTTGAGCGAGAACGTGCCGCCAAAGCCGCAGCACTCGGATTCGCGCTCGTGCTCCACGCGCGTTACGCCGGGCAAGGCATCGACCATCGCCACGCCATGGGCGCGCGTACCCATTTCTCGACGCGCGCCGCACGAGGTATGCAGCACGATTCGCTCCGCCTGGCCGCCCGGCAGCGCCTGGCTGAAGTCGGCCTTGAGCACGTGCAGAAGGAATTCGGTGAGTTCGTAGATGCGTTCGGCCAGCGCGCGCGCCTTGGGACCGGCCACGGGATCATCGGCAAACAACTGCGGCCAGTGGTGCCGCATCATGCCGGCGCAGGAGCCGGACGGGACAATGACCGGCCACGGCTCGCTGAACAGGTCGAGCTGCGCGCGTGCCACGTCACGGGCCTGGTCCGGATTGCCGCTGCTGTAGGCGGGTTGCCCGCAGCAGCTCTGTGCGCGCGGGAAGTGAACGGTCAGCCCTTCCCGCTCCAGCAGCCGCACGGCATCAAGGCCGGCCTGGGGCACGAACAGGTCGACCAGGCAGGTCGCAAACAGATAGACCTGCGTGGGGGCAGCGGTGGGGTATTGCCTGTCCTTCATGTCTCGCTCCATACGCGCTGAAATCGCACGTTCGGGCGCATAATTCCCGCTTCCGCGCTACAGTACAAATTGGTTGGACCAATTCACGCGGACATCACATGGCCCATGGCCAGCGGTCTGGGAACGTCAGCAAGGAAAAAAAGGGATGGCAACGGGGACGCAATCGCACGGGCGCGGTCGTGGGCGCGTCGAAGCAGTGATGCGGCGCATCGAAACTGCATTGCTCGATGGCACCTGGCCCGCCGGCGCGCGGCTGCCGGCCGAGCGCGTACTGGCCGAGCAATACGACGTCGCGCGCAACACCGTGCGCGAGGCGATCCAGCGCCTGGCGGCACGCGGGCTGCTGCAAAGCCGGCGCGGCGCGGGCGTCTACGTGACCGACCAGCTGCGCTCAGGCATCGCCTCGCCCTGGGGCCAGTTGGTGGCCGACCATCCGGCGCTGCGCGACGACATCCTGGAATTCCGCCGCGTGCTGGAAGGCGCCACCGCCTACTTCGCCGCGCTGCGCGGCGACGATGAAGACCGCGCGCGCATCCGCGGCCTGATGGCTGAACTTGAACGTGCCCGCCTGGTTGACGACAAGCAGGCCGAAGCCGAGGCCGACGCCCGCCTGCACGATGCCATCGCGCAGGCCTCGCACAACACCATGTTCCTGCACCTGCATACCAGCGTCATCAGCATGCTGCGCGAACACATCACCATCAGCGGCACCGGCCTGCGCGAACAGGGCGAGGCCACGTCCGCGCTCCTGCTGCTGCAGCATCGCACGGTGTGCGACGCCATCTGCGCACGCCGCCCGGAAGAGGCGCGCACGGCCATGCAGACGCATATCGATTTTGTGCGCTCGTGGGTGGAGAGCGGGGGCGGGGCGGACAAGGGCGTGGATTAGTCCTGCCAGCGTGTGCGGGGCCACGCGGCCCCGCCGCGCATCACACCAGCCCGCCGATGGTCAGCTCGCGCTTCAGGTATGCGTAGAAGATCGGGCCCGCAATCACGCCCGGAATGCCGTACAGCGTTTCCATCAGCAGCATCACGATCAGCAGTTCCCACGCGGCCGCCTGGATGCGCGCGCCGATGATGCGGGCGTTCAGGAAATACTCGAACTTGTGGATCACCACCAGGTAGAACAGCGACGCCACCGCAATCGGCAGCGACACCGACAGTGACGCCACCACGATGGCCGTGTTCGAAATCAGGTTGCCCAGCACCGGCAGCAGCCCGACCACGAAGGTAATGACCACCAGCGTCTTCGACAGCGGCAGGTGGACACCGAACAACGGCAGCACCACCAGCAGGTAGATCGCCGTCAGCATCGTATTGATGGTCGAGATCTGGATCTGGGCGAAGATGAACTGCGCAAACGCCACCTGCAGCGCCCGGGCC
Source organism: Cupriavidus yeoncheonensis (assembly GCF_905397275.1). Lineage (GTDB taxonomy): Bacteria > Pseudomonadota > Gammaproteobacteria > Burkholderiales > Burkholderiaceae > Cupriavidus > Cupriavidus yeoncheonensis. Next base: position 217,486 of record NZ_CAJPUY010000011.1, read on the forward strand.
CGCGACACCAGCGCCGTCGCCAGCGGCCGGCGGTTGGGGCGCGACACCGCGCGGTAGAGTGCCACCATCGCGCCGATGATCATGCCGATGATGATATGCAGCAGCGTGCGCAGGACCTCGGCCCCCAGCTTCTGCGCCATCTGCGCGTGTTCGCGCAGCCAGTGGATCATGGTGTTGGCCAGTTCCTCGACGGTACTTGGCAGCGCGCCGCTGACCCAGTCGGGCAACTGGCCGCGGGACTGGTCGATGATGTCGGCGACACGGTCCAGCAGGGCGTCCAGCGTGCCCTCGCCACTGACGAAGCGCACCAGTGCCCAGATCCCGAGCGACAGCGCCACCAGGATCACGATGGACAGGATGGCTACCGCCAGGGCGTCGTGCCGCTGGTTCAGGCGCTTCAGGCGCGGGGCCAGGACGTCGACCAGCGAGTACAGCAGCAGGCCGGAGAGCAGGGCGGCGACAAGGTTGGCCTGCAGCACCGTCCACAGCGCCAGGGCCGTGAGGAGGTAAGAGGCGCCGACCACGGTGAACCAGGCTGCGGGGAGCAGGCGGGGGGTGGGAGGCGGGGGTTGGTGATCCATCTAACTCTCCGGCGTAGGGGTTGCCGCGGCAGCCTGGTTACACGAGGGTGCTGGCGGCAGCGCTGAAGGTTGATTCTCGGGGCTGGAGTGAGACTAGGCAAGCACCCCGATCCTTGGTCGATGAAAACATGGGCGGCTGCTTCTGGCCTTCCGGGGCGTCGCTTGTCACCTAAAATATTGTCAAAGTGTCACGTAACCCGGCCACGCCGCCAACGCGAACTCTTGGGGAGCGTTAGAACCACGTCTCGATAACTGACGGGTGGTCTATGGTGCTATCACTTCGCTATTCGGGAATCCTGGGAATTTGCGCTTTGTTCACGGCTTGCGGACAGATTCCGTCCAGGCATGCTGCGTGCGGTGCTGATTCCTGTCGCCCTCGGCACGAGCACGAGATGTTGCAGTCGGGCGAGGCGTCATGGTATTCGGCAACGTTCCAGGGGCATCTGACCGCAAACGGAGAACGCTACGATAGCGGCGCCTTGACTGCCGCCCATCGAACCTTGCCGCTCGGCAGCCATGTGCGCGTCAGATCGTTGGCAACCGGAAAGTCGGTTGTCGTTCGCATCAACGATCGCGGACCATACGTCAAAGGCCGGATTATCGATCTCTCTTATGCTGCGGCGGAAGCCCTGGGTTTGCCAGACGCGCGGTCGATGCGCGTGCAGATTGAACGTTGATCGCACGCCACGGCATCCAGGCTGGCTTCCGGAATTATCGCTTCCGGCTATGCGCTTGAGGCTGAAACGGCAACGAATCAACTGTTTCCCGCATTGCCAAACGCTGTCATTGCCGATTTGCAGCAACAGTTCGGGTTCTACATCTGGAGACCGGTGGATGACGATCAGTCAGTGATCCGAAGGCCGCGGTCAGCTACATGGCAGCTTTGCATACTCTGAACGTCGCCTGGAGCGCGACGGTTCGCTCGACGACTCATCCCGCCGCCAACTTTTTTCCATTCACCGCAATCTCCCTCCTGAACAACTCCGCCATCGTCTCCGCCGCCAGCGACAGCGGCGTATCGCGCAGCGTCAGAATCCCCAGCGTGATCGCCGGCAACGGCATCCGCAATGGCACACGACTAACCTGCTGCGCATACGGTTCCACCCCAAGCAGCCCAGCCGGGCACGATAACAGCGTGTCGCTGCGTGTCATCAGGTTCCAGCTCACACCAAAGGTATTGGCCTTGATGATCCGTGCCGGCACGGGAATACCAGCCTCCCGCAACTGGTCGAGCATATAGGTGTGGTGACTGCCCGGCGACAGGTGCATCAGCCATTCGCAATCGAGCAGTTGTTCCCATTCGGTCGCGTGTTCGAGCGGGTGGCCGCGGCGGCAGGCGACCATGATCTCCAGCGTCTGCAGCGGTTCGAAGACGAACTCGCTGCCGATGGCCTGCGGTCCCGGCCCGGCGACGGCGAAGTCGACGGTGCCGTCGCGCAGCGCGGGCAGCACCAGCGGCATCATGCCTTCTTCCAGCGTGAGCTCGGCCAGCGGCATGCGCTGGCGGAAGGCGCGGATCACGTCGGGCAGCAGGCTCAGGAAGACCATCGGCGTGACCGCTACCGATACGTGCGCCTGCTTGCCGCCCTGCAGCTGGCGGATGTCCTGCCGTGCCAGCGCAAGCTGCGCCTGCGCCAGCCGCGCCCGCAGGGTGAGCTGCCGGCCGCATTCTGTCAGCGTCACGCCGCGCGAACTGCGCACGACCAGCGGCGCATCCAGGTCCTGTTCCAGTTCGCGGATGGCCTTGGTAATGGCGGCCTGGCTCAGGTGCAGGCTTCGCGCCGCGCCGCGGATGCTTCCGGTGTCCACCAGGCTCAGCCACGCCTTCAGGTGATGGTCCTTCACGTTGTCTCCCTCGCTTCCCGGTCTGTGAGCCGGCGTGTCTTGCGCTTGCTGGCGATCTGACGACAACTCGTAGTTGTCACCCTCAAGAATTCGGCGTCTTTTGGCTTTCATTCTATCTGCGTAGCCTTGTCGTGAACCCCATGCCAATGCACAGAGAACAGCGAGGAGACACATGGAGAGAGAGCGCACCCCGACAGAACGACTGGCCGCACCGGCGGGTACCGGAGGGCCGCCAGCAGCGGTCGCCGGCCGCGTCGCCGTGCGGGCGATGGTTGCCCTGGCGATGTCGGCACTTTGCATCGCGCCGCTGCTGGCCCGGGCCGAGTGGCCGGAGCGGCCGCTCAGGATGGTGGTGCCCTATGCGGCCGGCGCGGGCGTGGATGTGGCGCTGCGCCCGATCGCCGAGGCGATGGGCCGCGAACTGGGCAAGCCGGTGGTGATCGACAACCGGCCCAGCGCCGGCGGCATCGTCGGGACCCAGCTGGTGGCCACGTCCGCTGCCGACGGCTACACCATCGGCTACGGCAATATGGTCACGCTGGCGGTCAACCGCTCCTTCTACACCCGGCTGCCCTACGATCCGGAAAAGGATCTCGCGCCGATCGGCCTGGCCATTGGCAACGCCTACGTGCTGGTGGCGCGCAAGGACCTGCCGGCCAACAACCTGGCCGAGCTGGTCGCCTACGCGAAGCAGCACCCCGGCAAGGTGGTGATGGGGTCGCTGGGCATCGGCTCGGGCGCTCACCTGGCGGGTGAACTGGTGCAGGGCAGCACCGGCATCAGGATGCTGCACGTGCCCTACAAGAGCGGCGCGCAGGCGCTGGGCGACATGGTCAACGGCCAGGTCGATGTGATGTTCGACAACGTCTCGGGCATCCAGCAGTTCATTGCCGGCAAGCAGATCAAGGCGCTGGCCGTGACCAGCCCGCAGCGCGTGCCGGTGCTGCCGGATGTGCCCACCATGGAGGAAAGCGGCATCAGGGGTATCGACGTGGTGGCCTGGGGCGGGCTGGTGGCGCCCGCGGGCACGCCCGTGCCCGTCATCCGCAAGCTCAACGCCGCGCTCAACAAGGCCCTGGCGGATCCCGCCGTGGTCAAGGCGAATGCCGCGCTGTCGATCGAGGCCATGCCCTCCACGCCCGAGGCCTTCACCAGCCTGATCCGCAGCGAGGTGCCGCGCTGGGGCGCCACCGTCAGGCGCGCCGGCATCAAGGCCGATTGAGCGCGCTTGCCGCGACGCGGTGCAGGCGTGCACGTCATCGATTCCTTCGTATCTACAACCAAAACGGACCATCCATGAGCAACGAACTGTGGCGCCTGAGCGCCGTCGATCTCGCGCGGCATATCGCCGCCCGCGAAATCTCGTGCCGCGAGGCGGCGGCAAGCTGCCTGGCCCGGCTGGACGACGTCAACCCGCGTCTCAACGCGGTGGCCGAGGTGCTGGCCGACGAGGCCCTGCACGCCGCGGCCGAGGCCGATGCCATGCTGGCACGCGGCGAGCCGGTGGGTCCGCTGCACGGCGTGCCCATGACGATCAAGGTGAACGTGGACCAGGCGGGGCACGCCACGACCAATGGCGTGACGGCATACCGCGACACCGTGGCCACCGTCGACAGCCCGGTGGTCGCCAACCTGCGCAAGGCGGGCGCCATCATCATCGGCCGCAACAATACGCCGGCGTTCTCGATGCGCTGGTTCACCGACAACGCCCCGCACGGCCGTACGCTCAATCCCTACGACGCCACGCGTACCCCCGGCGGCTCCAGCGGTGGCGCGGCGGCAGCGGTCGCAGCCGGCATCGGCCCGCTGGCGCATGGCAACGACCAGGGCGGATCGATCCGCTATCCCGCCTATGCCTGCGGCGTGGCAGGCCTGCGGCCGAGCTTCGGTCGGGTGCCGGCGTTCAACCCGTCCCAGTCGCGGGAACGCACCATCGGCATGCACATGACCTCGGTGCAGGGGCCGCTCGCCCGCAGCGTGGCGGACCTGCACCTCGCGCTGGCGGCGATGTCCACGGCCGATGCCAGGGATCCATGGTGGACGCCCGTGCCGCTGGATGCTGCGCAGCCGGCCAATGCCTCCAAGGCTGGTACCAGAGTGGCCGTATGCACCTCGCTGCCGGGCTATCGCGCAGACCCCGGGGTCGTCGCGGCGGTCGCGCAGGCGGCACGATGGCTGGAACAGGCCGGCTATACGGTCGAGGAAGTCGCTCCGCCGCGCTTCACCGAGGCGGCGGAGCTGTGGCTGGCACTCACCATGAACGAGACCAGGGCCAGCGTTCGGCAAGCCGTAGAGACCGACGGCGATGACGCGATCCGCCGCGCCTTCGGCAGCATGTACCGGCTGGCCCCGGATCTCGACCTCGTGGGCTATATGGACGCGCTGGCCCTGCGCTCCAATCTGCTGCGCGACTGGCAGCTCTTCCTTGCGCAGTATCCGCTGCTGCTGATGCCGGTCTCATGGCAGCGCCCGTTCGCGGTCGACGCGGACCAGCAGGGCGATGCCGCCATGCGCGAAATCCTGGACGCGCAAAGCCCGCTGCTGGCGCCGGCCATGCTCGGCCTGCCGGGTTTGTCGGTGCCCACCGGCATGGCAGGCAGTACGCCGATGGGTGTGCAACTGGTGGCGGGGCGCTTTCAGGAGGCGCTTTGCCTGGCAGCCGGCGAGGCCATCGAACGGCGCGCAGGCTGGTCCGGGCTGGCTGAGATGCGGGCCAGCGCGCTTACTTCAATCCAAGCGTGAACGGCAGCAGCAGCGCATTCACAAGGAGCAGGCCATAGGCGATCGTCATGGCCGGCGGGATGGCAGAAGGCGGCCCATCCTTTGCGCGAGCGGCACGGCGCGTCCAGAGGAATCCCGCGCCCATGCCCAGGACGGCAAGCCCGGACAACAGGCTCTCCACAGCAAGCGCGGCCGAATGGCGCTTGCCCGGGCTGCTGTCGATGTGCTTCGCAACGGCGGGGGCAGCCGGTGCTTGAGAGGGGGTTGCGGTCGGCCGGGCGGATTCGTTGGGTAGTGGTCTGACCTGCGCGGCATGCGGCTCAGCCGACGTCGGCGCTTCTTGCGCGTGCTTTGTCGGCGCAGCAGCCGAAGCCGGCCCGGGACTGGCCGAATCCGACATCGCCGCAGCGGCGGGGGGCCGGGGGACTGGCCGGCCCGGCGCATTCCGCATCGCATCCCGGTCCCGCCAGAACCTGGAGAACATGCTTTCCAGGCAGCGTGCCGAGTCGCAGGCATCACGCCGGACACGCCAGGCCGCAACGTCCGCGTCCTGGATGGTGCCCTTGCGCAACATCCTCTGCTGCTCGGCGTAGATGCGCTCGTAGCGCGCCGACAGCGTGGCGGACTCGCAGATCAGGTGCCGCTGGTGTGTGCGCGCGCGTGAGCCGTCGGTGTCGAGTGAGCATCGCATTCCGGCGCCCTGCGAGTCATCGCAGTGAACCGGGGATCCCCCGGCGGGCGATTTACAGACGATGTCGGAGGCCCGCGCATTCGTGACTGCGGCAAGGCTCACGGCGAAGCCAACGATCACCATCGCGGCCAGGCGCTCTATGACCCTCTTCATTCTGAATCCCCATCGAAGCGGCCCGAGATTTTCAAGCTAGTCGATAGTCGGCGAGGTATCCAAGTACGCGTTGTGGCGCGCGTGAGGTAGGACACTTAACGCTGTGTCGTCGGAGCAAAATGCTTGCTGTCCGTCTCATGCCGGCGTCACATGCCGGCGATCGCCAGGTCGCCTGACCGTGAGCCCCTGTGCCGTGTATATCCCCTTGGGGCAGGGAAGCCGATCTTCTAGCATAGAGACGCTGGCCATTCGACCGACAAGGCAGGTGCGCCTGACATGACGGTTACGAATCAAGTGACGGCTGCGGAGCCTCAGGAGGTAACGACTATGTCATCCACAAGAATCGAGATGTGCGACCACGATGGCGACGGCGTATTGACCATTCGAGACGATGGCGCCGAATTCTCGGGGGTCGCGCTCGAGCTTTCAAATCTCTTCGGTGAAGACGTCGTCGCGGATCTCGACAAGCACCAGTTGCTCGAATGGTGCGAGACGGTCGCAGCGCACCTCCGCAGTCAAGGCGTAACGCCAAGTGCCGGTGTTCCGGAGAGCTGCGCCAGCAAAACCGGTCACAGCCGGACGAAGGAGCAGCCCGGCGTCGAGGACCTTGTGCAGTCGGCGGCCTCCTGAGTCTGATGATCGCGACGCTCTGCCGGGAAACAGAGCGTCTTTTCATGGTGGCAATGGCTGTCGTCACGAGCCGCGCCTTCGTTGCTATCGACCGAACGCAAGGACGATCTCGTCGATCGTCACGCGGATGCGCGCGGTGTGCCGCAGATCCCGATGCGTGACGAGCCAGATCTCATATGACACGTCGTTGGAGCGCTCTGGCCAGATCCGCACGAGGCCATCGCGTTCGCCCATCGGCACCGGCAGCTCGCTGACGCCGAGCCCGGCCTTGAGCGCCGCGCGCAGCGTCAGGTTCGTGTTGAACCTTGCGACGATGCGGCCGTCCGTCAGTGGTTCTCCGACGAACGACGGCGCGCGTGCCTTGGCGAAATGCGGCTGATAGACGACAAGATCGTGCCCCGAAAAGCGCTCCCCTGCTACCGGCTCGCCATGGCGCCGCACATAGGCTGACGAGGCAAACAGCCCCACTTCCCAGCTCGCAAGGCGACGGGCAAGCAGGTCCGGATTGCGCGGCTTGACCGTTCGCACAGCGATGTCGGCTTCACGCTTCGCGAGATTGAGGACATGTGTCGTCGTATCGAGCACCACCGATACGTCCGGGTGCTTGGCATGCAGGCGCTCGATCGCCGGCACCACGTATTCCTGCGCAAGTGCGTCCGTCGTCGAGAGCTTCACTTCGCCGGCGAGGCGCTTGTCCATGCCTTGCGTGTGGCGCACCAGATCGTGCGCCGACTGCTCCATCGCCTCGGCGGCGCGGATCGCGAGCTTGCCGACCTGCGTGAGCGCATAGCCATTCGAGGTGCGCAGGAACAGCGTCGACCCGAGCGCGTGCTCGAGCACGGCAAGCCTGCGGCCTACCGTCGCCTGGTCGATGTCGAGCGCGCGTGCAGCGGCCCGCAAGGTCCCTTCCCGATAGAGCGCAACGAAGATGCGCGCGTCGTCCCAGTTCATATGGCCTCCTGCGTGATGCAGATTTGCATCATACGATCGGGAATTCGCTGCGTGTCAAGGATCGGCGGCTTCCCTACACTTTGTTCAACCGATGCACCGGTCAGGCAAGTTGTTCGAATCCGCAGTGCATCCGGCTTTTTGAAAGGATGAAGTCGTGACACACGCAACGCATACCATTCCCGTGGCGATGGCCGCAATCGAGATCACGCAGCCAGGCGGCCCTGATGTCCTGGCGCCGGTGCAGCGGCCCGTTCCCACGCCGGCGGCCGGCGAAGTACTGATCCGCATTCACGCTGCCGGCGTGAACGGCCCCGATGTCATGCAGCGCAGAGGGTTGTATGATCCGCCGCCGGGTGCGTCGGACATCCCCGGACTCGAAGTCGCGGGCGAGATCGTGTCCGTCGGGCGCGACGTGACCCGGTTCGCGGTCGGCGATCCGGTCTGCGCACTGGTCCCGGGCGGCGGCTACGCGGAATACGCGGTCGCGCACGAGAGCAACACGCTGGCGATCCCGGAAGGTCTCTCGATGGTCGAGGCGGCCGCGCTGCCGGAGACGTTTCTGACGGTATGGCTGAACCTGTTCCAGCGCGGCAAGTTCTCGGCAGGCGATAGCGTGCTGATCCACGGCGGCGCATCCGGAATCGGCACCACCGCGACGATGCTCGCCAAGGCGTTTGGCGCATCAAAGATCATCACGACAGTCGGCTCCGATGCGCAGCGCGACGCGAGCATTGCGCTTGGCGCCGACGTCGCGGTGGATTACCGCAACGAAGATTTCGTCGAGGCGGTAACGCGCGCGACGGGCGGGCGCGGCGTCGATGTGGTGGTCGATATCATTGCCGGCGATTACGTCGCGCGGAATTACGCAGCGGCCGCGATGGACGGCCGCATTGTCCAGATCGGTGTGATCAAGGGACCGGCGCAGTCACTCGACTTGTTCCCGATGCTGGCGAAGCGCCTCACGCACATCGGCTCGACGCTGCGCTCGCGCACGCACGAGGAAAAGGCGGCGTTGATCGAGGATCTCGAACGAGCGGTGTTCCCGCACATCCGGCGCGGTGCGGTCAAGCCCGTCATGTATCGGACGTTCGATCTCGACGATGCGCGCGGCGCGCATGCGCTAATGGATTCGGGCACGCACATCGGCAAGATTGTGCTGACGACCCGGGCGGCGCGCACCGCGTCATAGCCGTTTTCCAGTCCTGCCCCGGGAGCACGGTGCGGCGTCGCTCGTGACTGCGCAAAGGCGGTGCGCCGCCTTCGGCGAGAAACCGACGCGGCGCGGCCCTTGCCAGCGCGCTTGGCCCTGCCGTGCCCTTCTGCTATACCTCCAGTGGTTGTCATGCTGGAGGTGCCCATGCCGCTCGTTTTCCGACCTGCAAGCGCTGACGAACTGGCACGCGCTGAAGAACTGGTAGCCCGCAGCATCAACGACCTGACCGTGCGCCACGGCTTCGGGCCGATCGCCACGTCGCGGTCTGCGGATTTCCAGGCGTTCTGCCTCCGGGACGATCCGCGCGGCGTGTGGCTGGCCGATGACGATGGCGAGATTGTCGGCTTTGCCCTGAGCTGGGTCTGTGGCCGGCTCTGGTTCCTGGCGGAACTGTTCGTTGCACCCGGCCGGCAGGGGCAGGGCATCGGCAATGCATTGCTGGACCGTACCATGCAGCATGCCAGCCAGGCCGGCGCGAGAGAAAAGAGCCTGATCACATTCGCCTTCAACGTCGTGTCCCAGGCACTGTATGTGCGGCACGGCTTGCTCCCGCGCGTGCCTATCCATTTGTGCAGCGCCGAGCGTGATGCCCTGGTGCGTCGCGCGCACGGGTCAGCGCTTCGCACGACGCCCATCCGAACCACGGCCCTGGATCTCGACATGCTGCGGCAGATCGACATTGCGGTCCTGGGCGTCTCGCGAGAGAAGCATCACCGCTACCTGCTCGGCGTTCCCGGCATGGAAGGCGTCTTTCTCGAGGATGGAGGCGAGCGCGTCGGCTACGCCTACGTTGCCGCAACGGGCCACATAGGTCCCCTGGCGGTCATGCACGCGCATGCGATGCCGGGCGCATTCCGCACGGCGCTGGCGATGGCCGTCGCGGGGGATGCCGGGCAGATCTCCGTGTTCGTTCCCGGCACGAGCGATGCACTGGCGATCGCGGCCGGCCAGGGCATGCGATTCGCGCTTCCGATGGTGCTGATGGCTACGCACGACTGCGGCGACTGGACGCGCTATCTCCCGCGCAACCCGGGCTTCATGTAAGGCCGGCCTCAGAACGAATCTGGTTGAGCCACTCCGCCCTCGATCTCCGGGCTGGATTCGCCATCCCTGGTCGCAATCAATTCCTTGGGCGCCAGCGGAATCAGGGGCAGGATCAGTGCATACACCACGGTCGTCGCGATCACGCAATAGGTGAAGCCGTGCGTGGCGTCGCTGTTGTAGATCCATGAGCCCAACAGGTCGCCGGCGCGCGCCGAGAGCGCGAGAACGCCATCCACCAGCATCATCAGGGTGCCCTGCAAGCCCGGCGGGCAGGACCGGATCGCGAGATCGAAGTATGCCGCCGTGGCGATGCCGCCCATCAGTCCTATCGGCGCCGCCAACACAAGGGCGAGATCGGCCGAGTGAATGAATGCCAGCGGAATCATCTGTGGCACCGCGATGATCGTTCCCCACCACAGCAGCTTGTTCAGCGACACCCTCTTGCACAGGAATCCATAGAGCAGAAAGGTCGGAACGAATGCGGCGGCAAAGATGCCGTTGTAGTACGAGTAAATCGAATCCGAGGCATGCAGCGCATTGGTCAGGTAGAACTGCAGTGGCGTGGCGGATCCCGGCGCAAAATTCCACAGGAAGCAGATGAGCACCGCCGGATAGACCGCCTTGTGTTGGACCAGCCGCCTGACATTTCCGACAAAGTCCGTGCCTCTGGCCTGCGGCTTCTCGTAGAGATGCCCGAAGACGGAAGCCGGTTTCCACAGCGCCAGCGCGGCAATCAGCAGGTTGAACACCGCGACCAGAAAGAAGGCGTCCGTGGGGGCAAGATGATCGGATACATACCCGGAAGCGAAGGCTCCCGCCACAACGGGCACGGACCCGATCACGTTCCACAGCGCGCTCAGGCGCCCCGACATGAGCTTTTCCTGGCCCACCAGGGCGATCAGGCCCTGATAGGCCGCGGCGACAAACCGGGACGACGTCATGGCCAGCAGCATCCCGATAAGCAGCCTCGCATATGAGAAGCCTGAAAACGCCATCCAGATGCATGTCGCCGCGGTGACCGGCGCGAACATCAGGAAGAAGCCGCGGTCCCGCAGTCCCATCGGGTTCCATTGGTCGCGCGCCAGGCCAAAAGCGAACGCAATGTACACGGGTATGCCGGTCAGCAAGCGGAATGCGGAGATCGGCGTCGCCGTCGCGTGCAACTGGTTCTTGAGTATGTACGACGTCTGAATATCCACCAGCGCGCCGGCCGGCGTTGCCAGATAGATGAACAGGGTCATCCAGCCGAAATACTGCAGGGTTCGGTCGCTGCCTTCAGAACCATTACGACCAGAATCTCCGAGCATTTCTATGTCCTGAGTACCGATACAGCGTGGAGCGCGCCAGCGAGTGGTCTGCCAGCAAGTGGTCTGCCAGGAAGCTGGCTCGGCCGATCTACCAGGCAACAATAGCCACACATGGACTCCCTGGTCAACCTGCGTCAAGGGGGACGGCATTAGAGGGTCGCCGCGCTACACTTGGGTGCATTCCGGCACCTGCCGGATTCTCTCTGGAGATGGAATCGGATGCGTTGGCTATTCGGCGTGATCGGTCTGGTGATCGGGGCTGCGGTCGGCGGCATTGCCGGCGCCGCGCTCGGCGCGGTGCTGGGCTTTGGCTTCGGCTTGATGGTGACCGATCGGCCGGGCCCGTCCAATGCGTCGGCAGGTCCACGCTGGCGCACCGACGCGGAAGGCAGGCCGGTCGCCGCTTCGCAGCCGGGACTCGCCAGCCGGGTCGAGAAGCTGGAGCTTGAGCTCCAGGCGCTGCGCAGGGAACTCGCCGCAATGCGCAGCGCGATGGTGGCCGGGGAAAGTGAAACGACGGCGCCGCATAGGGGGATCCCGGCAATCCCGGCGAACGAGGCGATTGGCGCCAAGCCAGGCGCGCCAGAGGACTCGCCGGGCGAGACCGGGCGTTCCGCTGCGCTGTCGGCACCGCCAGCGTTTGCCATCGAGGCCGGGGCGCCTGCGGAACCGACCGCCGCCGCGCCGCCGCCGTCACACCAGCGTCCCATGGCGCCGGACGAGATCGGACGTCTCTGGACCGCCGCCCGCGACTGGCTGCTGGGCGGCAACAGCGTGGTGCGCGTCGGCATCCTGATTCTCTTCTTCGGCGTGGCATTCCTGCTCAAGTACGCGTCTGACAACAGCCTGCTGCCCGTCGAACTGCGCATGGCGGGCGTGGCGGCCGGCGCGGTGGTGCTGCTCGGCCTGGGCTGGTGGTTGCGTGAGCGCCGGCCCGGCTACGCGCTGGTGCTGCAGGGCGGTGGCATCGGCGTGCTCTACCTGACCGTGTTTGCTGCGACGCGACTCTACGGGCTGCTGCCGCCGGCGCTGGCGTTTCCCCTGTTGGTGGTGGTGTGCGCGCTGGCGGCCGGCATCTCGATCCTGCAGGACGCGCCGGTGCTGGCGGTCACGGGCAGCGTGGGCGGCTTTCTCGCGCCGGTGCTGATTTCCACCGGCGCGGGCAGCCACGTGGCCCTGTTCAGCTACTACGCGCTGCTCAACGCCGGCATCCTCGCGATTGCCTGGTTCCGCGCGTGGCGCTCGCTGAATCTGCTCGGCTTCGTCTTTACCTTCGTCATCGGCACGGCGTGGGGCGTGCTGCGATACGAGCGGGCACTGTTCGCCACGACCGAGCCCTTCCTGGTTCTCTTCTTCCTGATGTACACGGGCATCAGCCTGCTGTATGCGTTGCGCCGGCGGGTGAAACTGCTCGGCTATGTCGACGGCCCGCTGGTGTTCGGCACACCGCTCGTGGCCATCGGACTGCAGTCGGCCATGGTGCGCGACATCCCTTTTGCCATGGCGTGGAGCGCGCTCGCGCTCGCGGCGTACTACCTGGCGCTGGCGGCCTGGCTGTTGCCGCGTCGTGCGCGGCTCGGGCTGATGTTCGAGTCGATGCTGGCGCTTGGCGTGATCTTCGCCACCCTGGTGGTGCCGCTGGCATTCGACGGACAGACGACTTCGGCAGTCTGGGCCGTCGAGGGCGCTGCCATAGTCTGGGCAGGATTGCGCCAGCGGCGGCGGCTTGCGGTCGGCACTGGCCTGGTGCTGCAACTGCTGGCGGGAGGCGCCTTGCTTTCGTCGGTGCTGTCGGCGCCGTTGCCGGAGTCCGTCTGGCCGATGCTGAACAACCGCTACCTCGGCACGCTCCTGCTTGCGCTGGCCGGCATCTTCAGCGGCTGGCAATTGCAGGGGCAGCGCACGCGTGCCGACGGGACGGCAGCCCTCGCGTCGGCCGGACCGGCGTCGGCCGAATCGAGTGCCGCGGATCCGGGTAGCGCGCGACCCGCCGACGCGGGGCCCGGCCAGTTCCTCGTGGAAGCCACCGCGCTGTCCGTCGTCGCCGGCATCTGGGGCCTGCTGTGGTGGCTCGGCGGCGCGGTGGCGGAGATCGACCGGTGGGCGACCCGCGACGGCTGGACACTGCGCACGGAAATCGAGGCGCTGGCCGCATTGGCCGTTGCCACCGGTTGGCTGTCGCATCTCGCCCGGCGTTTGCTCGCGTGGCCGCTCGCGGGCGTGCCGTCGCTGGCGCTGGGCCCGGTGCTTGGCCTGCTGGCGCTGTCGGTCTGCTTCGTCCCGGCGGCCTCTCCGCTGGGCGGGGCTGGCGCGCTGGTCTGGCTGTTGGCGTTCGCGGCCGCCTACCTGCTGCTCTGGCGCCAGCAACGCGAGGCGGCGGCATCCGACGCGATCCTCGGGCCGGTCCATGCTTGGCTTTTCTGGGTTCTCTGCGCGCTGTTGTCGACTGAAGCCTATTGGCGGCTGCGTGCCTATGTGCCAGAGGGCGCCTGGAGCTGGAGCGCCTGGGCGTTCGGCTATGGCGGCCTGCTGGCACTGCTGGCGGCATGGGGCTGGCGGCTGCGCTGGCCGGTCGTGCGTTATGTGCGCGCTTATCTGCTGTGGGGTGCCGCGCCGCTGGCCGTCCTGCTGTGGCTGTGGACGCTCGCCAGCATCGTCAGCGACGGCAACGCGGCGCCGCTGCCTTACGTGCCACTGATCAACCCGCTCGATGTGGCCCAGGCGCTTGCCTTGCTGTCGCTGCTGCTGTGGGGCAAGCGCCTCTCGGCGATGAACCTGCCCGGTACCTTCGGCGCCAGCCGCGCCGACTGGCTGCGCGGGATTGCCATTCTCGCCGCGGGGACCGTGTTCCTGTGGCTGAACGCGGTGCTGCTTCGCACGCTGCATCATTGGGCGGGCGTCCCTTATACCCTGAGCGGCCTGACGGGCTCCACGCTCGTGCAGGCGTCCCTGTCGGTGTTCTGGGCTGTGCTGGCGCTGGTCATGATGGTGACCGCCACGCGCCGGGCGGCGCGCATGCCGTGGTGGATCGGCGGCGTGCTGCTGATCGTGACGGTGGCCAAGCTGTTCCTGCTCGACTTGTCGTTCGTGCGGGGCATGGAGCGCATCGTGGCGTTCATCGGCATCGGCGTGTTGCTGCTGTTGATCGGCTATTTCTCACCGCTGCCACCGAAGGCAAAGGAGTCTGCATGATGCGCAGGTGGATCGCCCTCGCCGCGCTCGTGCCGGCGCTGGTTCCGGCGCCTGGGCATGCCGAGCGCTTCCCGCTGACGACGGAAGGGAGCGCCGCGTTCTATACCGTCACGCTCGACGCGGGGGTGTACGCGCGCAGCCGGCGCGCCGGTCTTGCCGACCTGCGCGTACGCAACGGTTCCGGCGAGCCGGTGCCGTACGCACTGGACCTGCCGGCGGCTGACGCAGCGCCATCGCCCGTGCTGCAAGAGGTGCCATGGTTCCCGCTGCCGCCCCTGGCACGACGCGGCACCACGCCATCCCTTGGCGTGGTGATCGGCCCGGATGGCGCTTTGCGCGCCGCAAGCGCGGCACCGTCCGACGTCGGCGCCGATACCTGGCTGGTCGACCTGAGCCGCTTGCGGCAGCCGGTGTCCGCGTTGGTGATCGGGCTCGGTGTCGGTGGGGCGGGGGGTGACTTCCGTGGCGAGGTCGATGTGGCGTCCAGCGACGATCTGCGTCAGTGGACCCCTGGCGGCAGCGCGCAACTGCTGCGTGCCAGCCGCGCTGGCGGCGTGCTGAGCCAGGATCGCATCGAACTCGGGGGCTTGCGCGCGCGCTACGTGCGGCTGACGTGGCGCGACACAGCGCCGGCTCCCGGTGGCGTCAGGGCCGAGACCACGGCCGTCGCAGAGGCCACGGCCGCTGCCGCATTTCAGTGGCGCGCGGGCCTGAAGGCGATGCAGGGCGGGCCCGGGGAGTACCTGTTCGATGCCGGCGGCCGCTTCCCCGCCGAGCGCGTGCGCATTCGGCTGCCACAGCCGAATACGGTGGTGACGGGAACGCTGCGGTCGCGGTCCGACGCGGGCGTCCCCTGGTCCCCCGTCGCCGAGGTCAGGCTGTACCGCCTGGCGGATCCCGCGGCAAGCGAGCCGGGCAGGGAGCAGCTAAGCGCGCCGCTCGTGATCCCCCGCAATACGGACCCGCACTGGCGCCTGACCCTGCAGAATGGCCAGGGCGGCCTGGGTGGCATGCCGGAGCTGGCGCTGGGCTGGCGACCCGCGACCGTCACGTTCGTGGCACGCGGTAGCCCGCCATTCGTGCTGGCCGTCGGCGAACCGTTGCCGCGCACGGGCGATGCCGGCCCAGTCGCGCGCGCCGACTTGCTGGTCGGCGCCGCGCCTGCCATCGGGACGGCGCGCATTGCCGGGCAAGTGGCGTCACCACCCGTACCGGCCGACTCCGATCCAGGGCGTCGCCACATGCTCGTGCTGTGGGCGTCGCTACTTGTGGCGGTGAGTTTGCTGGGGACCATGGCGTGGCGTCTGGCCCGCGCGGGCAGGCAGTGAGCGCACGCTGATGGAGCAAATGCCGTGCGCCGCGCTGCCGGAGCACAAGGTGAGCGAGGCCTTTATTCAGGTTCATCGCCGATTCGCGGGGCCAACGATCCGATGGCGAGATCGGCCATGAGCCGCCGTTCAGATATGTCATCAGTCGGACGTTCAGGCGTCAGTTCAGCCCTGTAACCCGTCATCCGATTACCGCGTGGCTGCCTGCCGACAGTAGCCGATTTACCGGGGGTGAGGTGATCCACGGGCGTTCGGCGGCCGAATTTTACGATTGTGAGCCTTATCGGAAACAGGGCGTTGACGGGTTGCTGGCAAGCGTCCTCTCGCCCCTGATCCGCTGCGCCTGTGCCAGCCGGCAGCAGACCCATCTGAGACATCCAACTGCTGGGAGACGAACGGATCTGCTGCGCAGGCCGCCCAGATCACGCAAGTTTTGGACGTTCTCTAGCCGCATCGCGTTGCCGTAAGGGCAGCCCCGAACGTGCTACTCGTCTGCGTGAACGTCGGGGCCGCGGTCTTTCACTGCACCGAAATAACCCCTTCGCGCGAGCGAGCCAGTATTGGCGAGATAAGACCGGTCATTTGACATTTCGGGACTGCTATTTGGTGTCTCGGGACAAAGCCAGTCAACAGCGGCGCCACTGTCTTCACATCAAGTAGCACGCTGCGCTAGTGTTCTCTTTTTCAGAACACGATTGCTCATCGTGCGTCATTGATCAGGCCTCCCCCTCCAACCATACTGCCCCGGACGAACACAACTGACTGGAGCATTCACGATGGAGCAATCGAAAGCAGGATTCCTGGTGGCGGCCTTCGCCGAGTTCTTTCCGGGCGCCACGGAAATCGGCTCGTATGTGGGCGGCAAGCTGATTCCGGGCAGCGGGGACGAAATCCAGTTGTTCGACCCCGCGACCGGCGAAAAGAGCGTCAGCTATCGCGACGCCGGCGCCGACGTGGCCGCGCTCGCCTGTATGGCCGCGCAAGAGGCGCAGAAGACCTGGTGGGGCATGACCCACGCCGCGCGCGGGCGCACCCTGTTCGCGGTGGCGGCGAAGATCCGCGAGCATGGCGAAGCGCTCGCGCGCCTCGAGTCGATCTCGACCGGCAAGCCGATCCGCGACAGCCGCCGCGAGGCCGAGATGGTGGCCGAGATGTTCGAGTTCTACGCGGGCTGGGCCGACAAGTTCCATGGCGACGTAATCGCCGTGCCGACTACGCACCTCAACTACACGCGCCGCGAGCCGTACGGGACCATCCTCCATGTCACGCCGTGGAACATCCCGATTCTGTCGTTCGGCTGGCAGGTCGCACCGACCATCGCCGTGGGCAACGCCGCGCTGCTAAAGCCATCGGAGCTGACGCCGTTCACGTCGCTGGCGGTCGCCTCGCTGGCCGAACAGGCCGGCCTGCCCGCCGGACTCGTCAACGTGCTAGCCGGCTACGGTCACACGACGGCGCAGGCGGCGATCGCGAACAGCATCGTGCGCAAGGTCGTCTTCGTCGGCTCGCCCGCAACGGGCGCAAAGATCGCCGAGTCTGCTGCGCGGCATCTGATCCCCTGCATCCTTGAACTCGGCGGCAAGTCCGCGAATATCGTCTTCGAAGACGCAAACCTCGACATGGCCGCAATTGGCGCCCAGGCAGCCGTCTACTCGGGCACGGGCCAGAGCTGCACCGCTGGATCGCGCTTGCTCGTGCAGCGCCGAGTCTACGACGAACTGGTCGACAAGGTGGCGGACGGCGCGCGCCGACTGCGCATCGGGCATCCGCTCGAATCGTCGACGGAGATTGGGCCAATCAGCAACCGCGGCCAGTACGAGCACATCAAGCGGATGATCGTTGCGGGCGTCGCAGAAGGCGCCCAGCTCGCGGCCGGCACCACAGATTTCGAGCCAGGCGGCTATTACGTCAAGCCGACGCTGTTCGCCGGCGTTTCGAACGCCATGCAAGTCGCCCGCACCGAGATCTTCGGACCCGTGATCGCCGCGATTCCGTTCGACACGGAGGAGGAAGCGATCGCGATCGCCAATGACAGCGAATTCGGCCTGGCTGGCGCGGTGTGGACCAACGACGTCGGCCGCGCGCACCGTGTGGCGGGCCAGGTGGACGCCGGCACATTTTGGATCAACGGTTACCGCTCCGTGCATGTTGCTTCGCCATTTGGCGGTTACAAGAACAGCGGCTACGGGCGCACGAGCGGCGTCGAGGCGCTTTACGAATACACGCAGACCAAGAGCGTGTGGGTCCAGACCGCCGCCACGCCCACGACCCGGGTGGGCCGTTCGTGACATCGCTGGGGCCTTTCGGAACATGGAACATAGCGAAACTTTTCGACTACGTGGTGATCGGCGCCGGCGAGTCGGGGCGCCACGCTTGCCACCAGACTCGCCGAGCGCAAGGCTGGCTCCGTGCTGCTGCTCGAGGGGCGCCCCGCGCGACCGCGACTTCTGCCAGCGAGCCTCGGGCGACTCGATGAGCCTGGATACTTCACCTCTTCCGCGTGGGCGCACCCATGCACCCGGTATCTACACGCGCGTCCTGGAACAGCATGGCATCGTGTACAACCAGCCCATCAGCCGTGAAATGCGCCGCACTTTATCCTATGTAGGACTTATGGATATCCCTAGAAGAAAGTCAAAATCACAAGCTATATGCTTCGTACACCTATATAGAAGTTACGGATTCAGTCATGCGAGTCGAAGTTCATCCACGATGATCTCGCCAGGCTGGTCGAGGAGTCCGTGCAGGCCAGGGCTGCAGCCTTGAAGGCGGTGCGTCCGCTGGCACGCGGAGAGTTCGTGCAGGTTCGACGTCGCCGATGCCGAGCAACTGGATGCAATGACTGAGTGCTACGGCGTCACCCACATCATCCACCTGGCGGCGCTCACGTAACTTTCTTTCAAGGCCGATCCGCGGCGCGTCGTTCGCGTCAACGCGCTGGGTGGGTGAACGTGTTCCTCACGTCCAAGGGCGCAGATTAGGGTAGTTCGCGGCATGCGGGGGCGCGCGTGGCGGAGTCTTCGGTGATTCTGATCCACGCCGCCTGCTGACCGCGAAACGGAGAAGAGCTGGATTGCGCCAAGCGATTCGTTGTGCCCGCGACGCCCGCAGACTCGATCAGCGGAGCTACAGGCGTCGCGATTCACTTCATGTCGGCTATTAGGAGGTTTGAAAAATGCGTCTGATGACTAAGCTTCGCAGCGTTGCCTGCGTCTTGGCGATGCTCTGCGCCGGCACGGGTATTGCCCATGCGCAAGAGTTTGCTGGCCGCGTGGTCAATGTGATTGTCAATTTCCCGGTGGGCGGGCCCACCGACCTGGAGGGGCGCGTTTTTGCGCAACATCTGCCGCGCTTTCTGAAAGGCACCAGCGCCGTCGTCGTTCGCAACGTTGCCGGAGCCGGCGGCATGATCGCCGTCAACCAACTCGGCGACGTCTCCGAGACGAATAACCTCAACATCGGTTTCTTTACCTGGGACCCGATGCAGCAGATCTTGAATCATCCGAACTTGCGGGTCAAATTCAACGACCTCAAGTTCATTGCCGGCATGGAGCAGACCAACCTGCTATACATTCGGCGTGACACCGCCCCGGGCATCGCCAAACCTGCCGACATTGCCAAAGTCAATACGTTTCGCGCCGCCGTGCTTTCGAACGGTTCGGACTGGTCGGCGTTGCGCCAGAGTCTGGCCCTTGATCTGCTCGGCGCCAAATACCGGATCATTCCCGGCTACAAGGGGACGCGTGAGGCCGAAGTGGCGCTGCTCCAGGGCGACATCCAGTTGGTCAGTAATTCCTTGCCCGGCTACAACTCCTTTGCCAAGCTGAATTTGGTGGACAAGGGCCTCGCGATTCCGCTCTTCCAGTACGAGCGCGGCGAAGGCAACCTCAGACGCAGTCCCAACCTGCCCGATGTGCCCACCTTCCTGGAGCTCTATCGCGAAGTCCACGGCTCCAATGCGAACCCTAGCGGGCCGAAGTGGGAAGCGCTGCAGTTCCTGAACCGGATCTCGCGCACGCCGCGGGTGATCTTCATGCCGCCTAATGCCCCCGACGCTGCCGTCGCTGAACTGCGCAGCGCCGTGGAAAGGATGGCGAAGGATCCGCAATTCATCGCGCAGTACGAAAAGGTGACGCTGGCGCCGGCACATTTCGTCCATGGTGCCGACGGCGAGCGCGTCATTGTCGAACTGAAAAGGTTGCCGCCGGAGATGGTGACCTTCTTCAACCAGTACATCGAGTCGAATTCATCGCGCTGAGCGCTAGCCAGCGCGGCCAACGGCAGCCGCGTGCACGCCGTCGCCGTGCGCGCACGCAGCGGCACTGAAAGGAAATGGGTATGGACGGAAACGATATGATGAATTTTGCGTTGCCGGAAGAACTGCGCATGCTGAAGGATTCGCTGCGCCGCTTTGTGAATCAGGAGCTCATTCCGGCCGAACTCACCGCACGCAAGGACGACAAGCTGATTCCCGAACTGCGTGCCCGCGTCGAGGCGTTCGGGAAAGAATTGGGACTCGACAAGTTCGATGTGCCCGTCGAATACGGCGGGCTGGGCTTCGGCCTGCTCGCCAAGACCATCGTGTGGTCGGAACTCGCCCGCACGGTGGCCTTGCCGGTGCGGGCAATCAATCCGTTCGGCGCGACGGTGTACCCCGTGCTCTATGAACTCGACGCTGCGCAGAAGGAGCGCTTTCTCTTGCCGACATTGCGCGGCGAATTGAAATGGTGCTTTGCCCAGACCGAGCCCGATGCGGGTTCGGACCCCGGAGGCATGAAGACTACCGCCGTGCGCGACGGCGATCATTACGTGATCAACGGTTTCAAGCGCTTCATCACGGGCGCGGCTGATGCCGATTATGCGCAACTGATGGCCGCGACCGACCGCACAAAGGGCTCGCACGGCGGGATCTCTGCCTTCATCGTCGACATGAAATCTCCCGGGGTCAAACTGCTGCGCGCACAGAAGATGCTGGTTGACGACACGCCCTGGGAAATCGCCTTCGACGATGTCAGAGTGCCGGTGGAAAATCGCATCGGCGCCGAAGGCGAAGGCTTCAAGCACGCACAGAAAGTGCTCACCGTACTTCGGGTGCGTCACGGCGCCAAGGCCTGCGGGGTGATGGAGCGCTGTCTCGAACTGGCCGCGAGCTACGCGAAGGAGCGGGTGACCTTCGACAAGCCGCTTGCTGAACGGCAAGGCGTGCAATGGTTGATCGCCGATTCCTACCTGGAGTGGCACCAGCTCGAACTGATGGTCAGGCACGCAGCGTGGAAACACGATCGCGGCGAGGACATTCGCACGGAAGCTTACATGGTGAAGAATTTCGGTGACAGCAAATCCTTTGAAGCTGCGGATCGATGCATGCAAGTCCACGGCGGTATCGGACTCTCGACCGAACTGCCGATCGAGAAGTTCTGGCGTGATCAGCGCAGCATGTTGATCACCGATGGGCCGACCGACGTTCTCAAGGCCGCCATTGCCCGGCATGCCTTGAATGTGTTCGGCTGATGGCACTGGTGCGCCGAGGCGCATTGCCGATCCAGGCAACTCATCGCGCCCGAATCTGTTTCCTTTTGGAGAACCCATGAATCCAAGCCGCATCCACGAACTCCTCGAGCCGTGGCTCGCGAGTGAGCCCGACCGCGAATTCATCCATCTCCCCGATCGCACTGTGACCTATGCCGAGGTCGGCGCGATGGCCAGCGCCCTGGAGACGGAAATGCTCGCCTTGGGCGTGCGCCCCGGCGATCGGGTGGTAATCGTGACGGAAAACTGCACCGAGCATATCGCCTTGCTGCTCGCTTGCAGTCGCGTCGGCGCCTGGTCCTCCGGAGTCAATGCCCGCATGGCAGCCGGCGAAGTCGATGCCTTTGCGCAATTGGTCGATGCGCGGCTGATCTACTTCACCACGGGGGTCTCTGCGGCGGCAATGACCCATGCCGGGCGCCACCAGGCCCGCTCATCGACGCTCGACGGACTCATGCACAGCGACGTGCGCCTTGAGGCAGTCGCCGAACAAGGCAGCGAAGCCGAGCGCGTCGCGGCGATCATCTCCACCTCCGGCACCACCGGAAGGCCAAAGGGCGTCATGGTGACCCACGCGGCCGTGCTGCATGCCGCGCGCGTCTCATGCAAATCGCGCGGCCTGGGTCGCGACGATCGCCTGTGCTTGTTCGTGCCGATGACCCATATCTTTGGCCTTGCCGCCGTGCTGGCCTCGTCGCTCCTTTCGGGCGCAACATTGGTCTTGCAGCAGACTTTCTCTGCCGCTGATGTGCTCGACGCACTCGCCCATCATCGGGTCAGCCAACTGCAAGGTCCGCCGGCGCTGTATTCGCGCCTCCTTGCCCACCTCGAGACGCATGGCATTGACCGGCCATCAGCGCCGCATCTGCGCTACATCTACACGGGAAGCAGTCCACTCGATATCGCGCTGAAGGAGCGCGTGGAGGCTTGTTTCGGCCTGCCGCTGCACCACGGTTATGCGAGCTCGGAAGCCCCGGTCGGCTGCGCCACCACAAGCAACGTGCGGCGCCAGGACACCGCCGCAGGCTATCTCCTGGAAGGCATGTCCATTCGCATCGTGGACGCCAACCATCGCGATGTAGCGGTAGGAGAGACCGGGGAGATCTGGCTCGCCGGGCCGTATCTGACGCCAGGTTACTTTCGAGATCCCGAGGCTACCCGGCAGGCGTTCCGTCCCGGCGGCTGGTATGCCACCGGTGACCTTGGGCGGCTGGGGCAGGACGGCGCGCTGTTCATCGTCGGCCGACTGAAGGAGCTCATCATCCGCTCCGGCTTCAATGTGTATCCGGCAGAAGTGGAAGCGGTGCTCAATCAGCATCCCAGCGTGCGGCGCTCGGCGGTCGTTGGGCAGCGAGAGCCTGATGGCAACGAGAGGGTGATCGCCTTCCTCGAGCTTCGCGACGGCATGGGTTTTGATGAGCAAGCACTGCGCGGCTACCTGCGGGAGCAACTGGCGCCCTACAAGCAACCGGCACTGTTTCGCGTGCTGCCCTCCATGCCGATGACTGACACCGGCAAGTTGCTCAAACGAAATTTGCTCGCCCACGTCGATGCAGTGGCGCAGGGATGACCGGGCTGTTGCCCTCGTGAAATGAACGAACCATCGAAGGAGAAAGAAATGAGCAAGGAAGTAGTGAGTTATGAACTCGATGGCGACGTTGCCATTATCGGTCTCAACCGTCCGGAAAAGCGTAATGCCTTCAACGACGAATTGCATAAGCAGTTGCATACGGCGGTGATGCGCGCGGGTGAAGAGGCCAGGTGCGGCGTGCTGTTCGGTCATGGGGAGTGCTTCAGCGGTGGGCTGGATCTCGCCTACGCCGCGTCGATGTGGGAAAGCGGCCAGGACCACAAACTGCCCTATCCTCGCAATTACGACACTGAGCTGATCGCTCGGGGCAGGATACCCTTCGTCTCTGCCTTGCATGGTGCCACCATCGGTGGCGGCTTCGAGGCCGCGGCCAGCACCCATATTCGGGTCGCCGACGAAACGGCGTTCTTCGCCCTGCCTGAAGGCCAGCGTGGCATCTTCGTCGGCGGCGCCGGTTCGGTGCGGATCAGCCGGCTGATCGGGACCGCCCTCATGACGGATTTGATGTTGACGGGACGCGTGCTGAACGCCGACGAGGCGCTGCGCTTCAACGCGGTGCAGTATGTGGTGCCCAAGGGGCAGGCGCTGGAGAAGGCCGTCACATTGGCCCGGCGCATCTGCGCCAACGCGCCGCTGACCAATTTCGCCATCACCAATGCCTTGCCGCGCATCCGGGATATGTCTTACGACGATGGCATCTTCGTCGAGCGGCTGGTCAGTGAATATACCCTCAGCCCCGAAACGACCGCGCGTCTGAGCGAGTTCCTGAACAAGAAAGCGGCGCCCATCAAGGCGCCGGGAGGGGAAGGGGCGCTGTGAACTGCCTACGCGAATCGGCGATCGTCGCTTATGCCGAAACCAAGATCATGGAGAAGAGCGACCGCGACGTCTGGGAGCTTGATGCCGAGGTGCTCGACGCCTTGCTCGAGCGCAGCGGCTTCGAGAAGGCGGAGATCGACGGCCTGGTCATGGCCGGGTTCGGGCTGACAGCGGCGGGTGAGAGCTTCTGGGCACAGGTTACGGCCGACCAGCTCGGCCTGGAACTCGACTACTGCGACCAGGTGCATATCGGCGGCTGTTCAGCCACCGGCAGCGTCGCACGTGCCGCGGCAGCGATCGATGCCGGCCTGTGCACCACGGTCTTGCTGCTGTTCGCCGATACTGGCGTGGCGGAAAACAACCGAGGTGACCGAAGTTTCCGCCGCGAGTGGGCTGATCCGTACGGTGTATTCGGCCCCCCCGACGCTTTCGGCTTGCTGACGCGGCGCTACGAGCATCAGTATGGACTTGACTACGAGATGCTGGGCAAGCTCGCGGTCACCCAGCGTGCCCATGCCATGTTGAACGACAACGCCTGCGAGAAGCTGCGCAAGCCGATTACTATCGATGACTACCTCAACTCGCGCATGATCGCCGACCCGATACGTCTGCTCGATTGCGTCATGCGCTGCGACGCCGCTTCCGGCCTGCTGATGACCAGCAGGCGACGCGCCAGGGAAAAGGGCATCGACAAGTTCGTCACACCGATCGGCTACGGGGAGCGAACCAACTTCCTGGGTGGGGAGAACTTCGTCGATGTTACCCGCAGTGGCCACGAAGTTTGCGGCAAACGCGCCCTCGCCCAGGCAGGAATCGCGCTCAGGGATGTTGCATCGTTTCATCCCTACGACGATTTCATCATCGCGATCATGCTGCAGCTCGAGGCGTTCGGCTTTTGTGGGCCTGGTCAGGGCGTGCAGTTCATCCGCGAAATGAACTTTGCCTTCGATGGTGATCTACCGTTGAATACCGGCGGCGGCCAGATCTCGGCGGGGCAAGCGGCATGCTGTTCGCACAACCTGACCGAGGCAGTGAGGCAGTTGATGGGCGAGGGCGGTGCGCGTCAGGTAAGGAATACCGCCAATGCGCTGGTGAGTGGCATCGGCTGGATCAATTACTCGCGCAACTGGGGCACGAGCAGCGCCCTGGTCCTGGCTCCCAACGCATGATCAATACGCGAGGCGACAATGGCAACAGCTACTCCCGATCTTCTCAACGATACCTTTGATGTCAGGCGCGCGATCAAGCCATCCAGATTCACGCAACCATTCTGGGCGGCGACACGCGAGAAGAAATTGGTCATCCAGTACTGCCGGGCAACCGGAAAATATCAGCATTACCCGCGCCCAACCAGCATCTTCACCGGCCGCAAGACCGACATTGAATGGCGCGAGGTCTCGGGTCGCGGCGAAATTTTCTCATGGACCGTGGTGCGGCGCGGCGCCGCGGCTTTTCGTGGGCACGAGCCTTATGTGGTCGCGTCGGTGACCCTCGATGTCGGCGTCAATGTGATTGCCAACCTGGTCAATTGTGCGCTGGATGAGGTTTGCATCGGCATGAAGGTCGTGCCCTACTGGCTGCCGATAGACGATGGCATGCACCTGCTGATGTTTCAACCGGAGCGGTAGAGGACTGGCAGCGGAGCATAGGAATTTCAAATGCCCTGGGCAAGCAAGGCGCAAGGCCCAAGACGGGCTCGGGACGGCCTCGGACCGGCCTGCGGCGGCCTGATGTGCCTGGATTCGGGAGCCTGTCCAGAATTTTGTGTGAGGCAAGACACGACCTACCGGAGCATTTGTACCAGGCAGAACGAAGCAGAAGAACGCGGAGATCGCCGGCATGAGCGCGACACTGCCGAAGATCCCTGAAGAGCTGATACAGATACTCCCCAATTCCGCTGGCGTGCCAGAATAGGCGCCTACACGCCACGTCTGGGACGACCGCATGCCAGCCCCCTACACCGAAAGCCGTATTGGTTACCTGTATGAAGCGGTGCGCTGTGGCACGGTGCGCGCCGCGGCCGACTTCCTGGACATCGCGCCCTCGGCCGTGAGTCGGCAGATCGCACTGCTCGAGGAGGAACTTGCCACGCCGCTCGTCGAGCGTAACAAGCGCGGCGTCAAACCAACCGAGGCAGGCGTGCTGCTGCTCGAGTACTTCTCCCAGCAGCGCGCCCATCAGGCCGATCTCGTTTCGAAGATCCAGGAATTGCGCGGACTGCGCCGCGGCAATGTCACTGTCGTCATGGGTGAAGGCTTCGCGTCGACGATGGTCGGCGGCCCGATACGGCAGTTCCGCGAAAGCCACCCGGAAATCTCGCTCACAGTTGACCAGTGCAGCACCAACGAAGTGGTGCGTCGCGTGGCCGAGGACGAGGCTGACATCGGGCTAGCGTTCAACCCGTCGCCCGACCCTAAGGTCGTCAGCCGCGCTGAATCGCGTCAACCGATGCAAGCGGTCGTTGCGCCGGATTTTCCGCTCGCCGGCAAGTTCGGATCGGTCACGCTGCAGGACTTGCTTCCTTATCCGCTGGCATTGACGCATCCGGAGCACGGCACGCGGCGGCTGGTGGAGGCGGCGATGCTGCTCGACCGCGTCAGACTGACGCCAGCGTTGACAACGAATTCGGTCACCTTGCTCAAGCTGTTCATCACCAACAATCTCGGCTTCACGTTTCTGACGAGGATCGCGGTTGCCCCTGAGCTGGAAGCCGGCCAATTGACGGCAATCCCAGTCGAGAACCGGTTGCTGCAAAGTCCGGAGGCTCAATTGATCACGCGCGTGGGCCGCCAGCTTTCGCCTGCTGCGAACCGGTTGCTGCAACGACTAGCGGCGCAGATCCATCAGTACGACGCGGCGGTATGACCGGCGCCCACATCTCAGGGCACGCATACGGGCCTGCGGCTGTTGCTCCTCTCAAGAAACAGAAGTGAAGGTGGTTGTGTTCATGTGGCCACCTCTATCGGATTGACCTGGAACCCGAGGGCCGTGGCCCGGCGTTTGAGCGCGGCAATACTGCGCTGG
>NZ_CAJPUY010000012.1 GCF_905397275.1 Cupriavidus yeoncheonensis
ACGTTCCCCAGAAGCAACTGAACTACCGGCGCCTTTGATCGGAAGGCCGGGGCGCGTTCATTCCATCTTTTGCCCGAGCGGCAAAAGTAGGCAAAAACGCGTCTTCGTGGTTGACGAACGGCCCGATGGGGTGAAGACGGTACAGGGCATAGCCAGACTGCCTGCCGCGTAGATGATCAGGATAGAGACGTCGGATGAGCGAACCCGGATTACTTGGTGGCCCCTGCTAAGCATGCCATCGGTGGGACGCCTACGGCTGCGCTGCGCGCGGCTCAGCGGAAAACAATCAGGGTAATAAGCGTAAGGGCAGCATGGGGAAGTAGCGTGAGAGGACCGAAAGGGGCGGGAGGCACTGGCGCCAGCAACATCGATGCCGCCCGCATCCCGACTAGGACGTGCGCGCAGCGCAGCCGAAGGCGTCCCACCGCTGGCGCTGTTGGAACGCTGTACCCGAGCCCTACATGGGGATCGTTCAAAAGCCGGTTATCGCAGGCACAGGTTCTGAATCACTAGGCGTAGCAGGCCGGAACAATAGCCAAGCTTCGCGAGACCAACGCCCTTCGAACACAAGGAGCGCATCGTTGATAGCCAGCCGCTCAGGCGACGCGTTCTTTGCCTACTTTCTGTCGCTTGGACAGAAAGTAGGTCGCCGGCTACGCCGGCGAAACAGCAGCGTCTGCCAAGCACGACACACCAATCAAAACCCTGCCGGCTACGCCGACGAAACGGCGGCATCTGCCAAGCACGACAAACCGATCAAAACCCTGCCGGCTACGCCGGCGAAACAGCAGCATCTGCCAAGCACGACAAACCAATCAAAACCCTGCCGGCTACGCCGGCGAAACAGCGGCGTCTGCCAAGCACGACAAACCAATCAAAACCCTGCCGGCTACGCCGGCGAAACGACAGCGCATGTCAAGCACGAAAAACCCCAACCCTTCCCCATTCCCGCAATCCGGCGAAGAACCATTTCTTGTAGCGAACCACTTCGATAGTGTCGCTGGACCGGCCGCCGCCTGGCCGTTCCGACCCTTCCAACCTTGATGCAAGAGGAGACATCATGAGCCAACCCTTCCGGCGCGGCCGCGCGGCGCAAACCAGCGTCGTGGCCCGTGCAGCCGCCCTGCTCGCCCTGGCGGCCACGGCATCCGTCGTGGCCGCAGCCGGCAACGCGCCCGGCAAGACTACGACCGGTTCCATCGGTGCCGCCGCGCGCCAGGTCGACGGCGACTTCATCCGCAACAATGCCGCGACCACGCACGACTGGCCAAGCCATGGCCTGGACTATGCGGAGACCCGCTTCAGCCGGCTCGGGCAGGTGAATGCCGGCAATGTCCGCGAACTGGGGCTGGTCTGGTCCTACAACCTGGAATCGACGCGCGGCGTCGAGGCGACGCCGCTGGTGGTCGACGGCGTGATGTACGTCAGCGCATCGTGGAGCGTGGTGCATGCGATCGACACGCGCACCGGCAGGCGCCTGTGGACATTCGACCCCAAGGTCGACAAGTCCATCGGCTACAAGGGCTGCTGCGACGTGGTCAACCGCGGTGTGGCGCTATACCAGGGCAAGGTGTACGTCGCCGCCTATGACGGCCGCCTGATCGCGCTGGATGCCGCCAGCGGCCGCAAGCTGTGGGAGAAGGACACCATCGTCGACCACAAGCGCGCCTACACCATCACCGGCGCGCCGCGCGTGTTCAAGGGCAAGGTCATCATCGGCAACAGCGGCGCGGAGTATGGCGTGCGCGGCTACATCACAGCCTATGACGCCGGCACCGGCGAGCAGAAGTGGCGCTGGTTCACGGTGCCGGGCGACCCGTCGAAGCCGTTCGAGGATGCCGCGATGGCGCGCGCCGCGCAGACCTGGGACCCGGCCGGCAAGTGGTGGGAAGCGGGCGGTGGCGGCACGGCGTGGGACACGCTGACCTTCGACCCCGACCTGAACCTGATGTACGTGGGCACCGGCAATGGCTCGCCGTGGGCACACCGTACCCGCAGCCCCGCGGGCGGCGACAACCTGTACCTGGCCTCCATCGTCGCGCTCGACCCGGACACCGGCAGGTACGCCTGGCACTACCAGGAGACCCCAGGCGACAACTGGGACTACACCTCGACCTCGCCGATGATCCTGGCCGACCTGAAGATCGACGGGCAGCCGCGCAAGGTGATCCTGCATGCGCCGAAGAACGGGTTCTTCTTCGTCATCGACCGCACCAACGGGCAGTTCATTTCCGCGAAGAACTATGTCGACGTGAACTGGACCACGGGCTACGACGCCAACGGCCGCCCCGCCGAAGTGCCCGAGGCGCGCGCGACCGACAAGCCCTATGACGCGATCCCCGGACCCTACGGCGGCCACAACTGGCAGTCGATGTCGTTCAATCCGCAGACCGGGCTGGTCTACGTGCCGGCGCAGAACGTGCCGGCCAACCTGATGGACGACAAGCGCTGGCGCTTCAATGCCACCGCGCCGGGCGCCATCCAGAGCAACACCGGCTGGAACACGGGCAAGATCCTTGGCGCCGCAAGCGCCGCCAACAAGCCGTTCGGGCGCCTGATCGCGTGGGACCCGGTGCGGCAGAAGGCGGCGTGGACGCAGGACTACGTCGCGCCGTGGAACGGCGGCACACTGACCACGGCCGGCAACCTGGTGTTCCAGGGCACGTCCGATGGCCGCTTCATCGCCTATGACGCGCGCAACGGCGACAAGCTGTGGGAGACGCCGACCGGCACGGGCGTGATCGCGGCGCCGACGACCTATATGGTCGATGGCCGGCAGTATGTGTCGATCGCAGTGGGCTGGGGTGGCGCTTACGGGGTGTTCCGCCGCGCGGCGGACCGCGAAGGTCCCGGTACGGTCTACACGTTCGCCATCGGCGGCAAGGCGCCCATGCCGGAATTCGTCAGGGCGCGCGTGGGCGAGCTGCTGTCCGGCGTGAGCTACGACCCGGCCAACGTGAAGGCCGGGGCCGGCCTCTACGTCAGCAACTGCGTGGCCTGCCATGGCGTGCCCGGCGTGGACCGTGGCGGCAATATTCCCAACCTGGGCTATCTGCACCCGGCCTACATCCAGAACCTGGACAAGTTCATCTTCAAGGGGCCGGCCATGGTCCGCGGCATGCCGGACTTCACGGGCAAGCTGAGCATGGACGATGTCGAGAAGATCAAGGCGTTCATCCAGGGCACGGCCGACGCGATCCGGCCCAGGGCGGTCGCCGGTACCGGCCAGTAAGTGCCTGGCCGCCCCGTCAGTCCATGGCGGGGCGGCGGCCGATGGTCCAGCCGGTGAATGGCGTGGCCGCGCTGCGATGCTCGGTCCAGCGTGTCTGGCAGGCCTCGCACTGGTGCTCGCGTGTCTGGCACACCGCGCTGTCGCCGAAGGTGCGCGCGCGGGCGACGCCCAGCGGACGCAGCGCACCGTGCCCGCCGGCGCAGCGCGCGTCCCGCCGCAACCGCTCGCAACGCAGGCACAGCGGCCGTGGCGGTGTCTCCGGGCGAGGCTCTGCAGCCGGTACGTGCTCCGTCGGCATCGTCGCCGTACTCCCGGTTGCCGCATCGTCGCTCATCGGCGCCGTGATGCCGACGCGGTGCCGCGTGCGATGCAATGCCGCCCAGTAAAGCGCGCGCAGCGCCGGCGATCCATCGCGCATGACGGCCTGGCGGCAGCGTTCGGCGTGGCGCGGCATGGGCAGGCCGAATTCCGCCGCGGACGCGAAGCACACGACCTGCACCTGCGGCGCACCTTCGTCCACCCATTGCTCGAACAAGGCGCACAACTGCCGGCGGTAGTCATCCACACCGCCCGCCGCGCGCGCCAGCGCAACGCGGTGCGCGTGGCGGCTGAGCGCCCGGACTTCGCGCCTGAGTTCGCTCAGCGCCGGCAGCAGCCGCGCAGGGGCCTCTTCCTGCTCCGGCGCGGCGCGCATTCTCTGCAAACTGCCCACTTCTCGCTCCTGTCTTCGTTGTCCGGACCCTCCGCGGGGCTGCGCCCGGGGCGGATCCGGCAAACCGATTCTAGGACCGCGAAGCCCCCTGCCCGCTCCCCGCAACCGGTGGCAACCTGATACGGGTGGGTGTTTGCCCCCCGTGAATTTGCTCTACTTGCTGCCATGACCAACGGCGCCTTCGCGCCAGTGCACAAGGAAAAAGGGAGACAGTCATGGGCGTACTCAGCGGCATCCGCGTCGTGGAATTCGAGGCGATCGGACCGGGGCCATTCGGCGCGATGCTGCTGGCCGACATGGGGGCCGACGTGGTACGGATCGACCGCCCCCAGCCACCGGCCGACCTCGGCCCGAAGGGCAATGGCGGCAAGCGCGTCGACGTGACCGGGCGCGGGCGCCGCTCCGTCACGCTGGACCTGAAACGGCCCGATGCGCAGCGCGCGGCACTGGAGCTGGTGGCACGCGCCGACGTGGTCATCGAAGGCTTCCGCCCGGGCACCATGGAGCGGCTCGGCCTGGGGCCCGATGTCGCGCTGGCATGCAACCCGAAGCTCGTCTACGGCCGCATGACCGGCTGGGGCCAGACCGGACCGCTGGCCGACCGCGCGGGCCACGACCTGAACTACATCGCGCTGTCGGGGGTCTTGTCCGGCATCGGCCGCGCGGGCGAGGCGCCCGTTCCGCCACTGAACCTGGTGGGCGACTACGGCGGCGGTGGCATGTTGCTGGCCCTGGGCGTGGTCGCCGCCCTGCTCAACGTGCAGCGCGGCGGCAAGGGCCAGGTGGTGGACGCCGCCATGACCGAAGGCGCCGCGCAGCTGGGCGCCGTGATCTGGGGCCTGCTGGCCTCCGGCAACTGGCGCGAGGAGCGCCAGAGCAACGTTCTCGACGGCGGCGCGCCCTGGTACGACAGCTACCGCACGCGCGATGGCAAATACATGGCGATCGGCCCGGTGGAAGGCCGCTTCTATGCCGAACTGCTGGACAAGCTCGGGCTGGCCGGGCAGGAACTGCCGGCCCAGTATGACCGCAGCGGCTGGCCCGTTCTGCGGCGCCGCTTCGAAGAGGCTTTCCTCACCCGTACGCGCGACGAATGGTGTGCCGTGTTCGAAGGCAGCGATGCC
Source organism: Cupriavidus yeoncheonensis (assembly GCF_905397275.1). GTDB lineage: Bacteria > Pseudomonadota > Gammaproteobacteria > Burkholderiales > Burkholderiaceae > Cupriavidus > Cupriavidus yeoncheonensis. The sequence goes on from NZ_CAJPUY010000012.1 coordinate 5,069, forward strand.
TGCTGGGCACCCGTGCTCGACTTCAGCGAGGCGCCGTCGCATCCGCAGCACCGTGCGCGCGGCAGCTTCATCGAGATCGATGGCGTGGTCCAGCCCGGGCCTGCGCCGCGCTTTCTCGGCACGCCTTCCGAGGTGCGCGGTCCGGCGCCCAGCCGTGGGCAGCACGGGGCCGAGGCGCTGCGCGACTGGGGTTTCGATGCCGAAGCCGTGGCGCGCCTGCAGGCGCTTGGCCTGGGTTTCCAGCGCGCGGACTGAGCCACACCATTTCCGTTGTCTCCACCTTGCCGCCGCTCAGCGGCAAGCTTTTCGCTCCGGCCCGCCGGCCGGAGCTCTTCTTCCCGTACAAACATGTCAGCCACCCGATCCATTGCCCTCGAATGCGGCACGCTGCCGGCACGGCAAGACGTCGCGCTCGTCGCGCCCGTCGCGCCCGTCCCGCCCGGCTTCCGGCTGCTCGCGACGCGCTGCGGCTTCATCAATCTGTTCGGTCCGGTGTACCTGCACGAGACCGAGCCCGTGGTCGGTGCGCGCGTGGCCGCGCAGCATCTCAATATCCAGGACATCGCCCATGGCGGCTACCTGGCGGCGCTGGCCGACAGCGCCTACGGCATCGTCATGCGCCGGGACCTGCCGGACCTGGTCCCGCGCACGGCGCATCTCAGCGTTGACTACCTTGCCGCCGTGCGCGAAGGCGACTGGATCGAAGCCAGGGTGACCTTCGTCAAGCAGGGCAAGCGCATCACCAACGGCACCTGCTGCCTGACCGTTGACGGCCGCATGGTGCTGCAGACCACCGGCGTCTTTGCCACGCAGCGCATGGGGAACGGGCAAACCCGCGCAAGGGAAAACCCGCCCCGCCAAACCTGAGGGTTTCCGCACGCCAGGCGCGGGATACCGTTTCGATATGGCTGCGCCGCGCGCGCAGTTCAGTCCTTCCACTTGATCGAGGTGAAACGAAATGCGTAGCAAACCACTGCTCTTTCTCGGCCTGCTGGCATGGGGCGCGATGTGCGCGGCCCAGACCTATCCGTCGCGGCCCATCACCTTCGTCGTGCCCGGCCCGCCGGGCGGCGCTACCGATACCGTGGCGCGTGCGCTGGCCGAAGACATGGGCAAGCGCCTGGGCCAGCCGATCATCGTCGACAACAAGCCCGGCGGCGGCGGCGTGATCGCCGTGCAGGCCGTCACGCGTGCGGCAGCGGATGGCTACACCGTCCTGCTCTCGCATTCGGGGCCCCTCATCAACACGCCCTACCTGTATGCCAACGTTCCCTATGACGTGCGCAGGGACCTGGCCTTCGTGTCCGAAGTGGCGGTGGGCAAGATCGTGTTCGCCGTCACGCGTGACGTGCCGGCGAAGAACGTGCAGGAGTTCCTGGCCTGGGCCGCGAAGAACAAGGGCAAGGTCAGCTTCGGTTCGTATGGCGTGGGCACCTTCCCGCACCTGGTGGGCGCGCACCTGAACCAGACGCGCGGCCTGGACATGACCCACGTCGCCTACAAGGGTGAGGCGCCGATGGTGCAGGACATGCTGGCCGGCAATATTTCCTGGGCGATCGGTTCGGTGACGACGCTCGGCCCGCATATCAAGAGTGGCCGCCTGCGCGCGCTGGCCGTGATGGGCAACAACCGCATCAAGGAAATGCCGGACGTGCCGACCGTGGTCGAAACCGGCATGGGCGACCAGGAAATGCGCTCGCCCGCATGGCTTGGACTGTTCGCGCGTTCGGGCACGCCCGCGGCGATCCTGTCGCGGCTGGAGACCGAGGCGCGCGCCTCGGTGCAGTCGCCGGCCATGCGCGCACGCCTCGACGCGATGGCGCTGGAGCCTGTCGGCAACAGCGCGGCCGAGTTCCGGCGCGAATTCGATGCAACCGAGCCCGTGATGGCACGTCTGATCAAGGCCAGCGGCGCCACCGCCGAATAATGGTCGCGGTATGGCCGCGATAATGGCCGAGGCCGCCGCAAACCGGCGGCCGCCCTCCTTTCCCCCGGTTTTCCTGCGTCGCTACTTCACGTTGCCAGCAGCCAGTTGCGCGGCGCTGCGCGCCTTCAGGATGGCATCGTAGCGCCGCGATACGCCGAGCTTGCTAAAGATCTGGCGCATATTCCACTTGACAGTGTCCACGCTCAGGTTGAGCACCAGTGCAATGTGCTTGTTGGTCATGGACTGTTCCAGCAGGGCCAGGATCTCCCGCTCGCGCCGGGTCAGGACATTGCCGAGCGCGCTGCCGATCTGACCGGGGCTCGCAACCAGGGGGGCCGGCGGCGGCGCATCGGCCTGGCTTGCCGGCTCGCGCGTGGTACCGCTCGTGGTATCGCGCGTTGTACCGGCCTGCCAGGAGACGGCAAGACGGCCCGCGTGGCCGCCGGGCGCTTCGCGCGCGGCATGCGTCAAGAGATTGCGCACCCGTTCGCCCTCGTCGGCAAAGGTCCGAACCAGCCCGAGGCGTTCGCCCGCGGCCAGCGCGGATGCCAGGCTGGTCCGCGCCGCGCCGGCCTGGCCGAGATCCTCGTGGGCCAGCGCCTGCAGCAGTTCGGCGCAGGCCACCAGGCGTGCCTTTCCGCATGCCTCGGCGTGCGAGCGGCACGTTTCCAGTGACACCAGGGCCTGTCCGGGATCCGAGGCCGCCAGCATCGCACGGGCACGCGAGAGTGCCGCCGCGGCAGCGATCTCGTGGTCACGCGGATGGTCCGCGACGTGGCAGCGTGACAGGTCGTCAAGCGCCTCCTGCAGACGTGCCGCGTGACGACGGTCGTCGACCGACAGTGCCAGCCGGACCTGCTCGGCGAGCATCCATGCCACGCCGCGCGGCAGGCCGCGCTGGTGGAAAACGGATTCCGCCTCGGCCAGGCCGGCCAACGCTTCATGGACCGCGTCACCGCACGCCTGCAGGCGTGCGCGGCACAGCGCTGCCTCGATCAGCACGTCCGGCGTGGCGAAGCGCACCAGCCCGAATCGTCCCGCCAGGCGCTCGCGCGCCAGGTGAGGCTGGTCCTGCTCATACAGTGCGCTGGCGACCGTCACGGCGCACAGGCAGGCGGCAATCGAGCGCCAGCCATGCGCGCGCTCGGCCGCCGCAAGTGCCTGGCTGCCAAGGCGCAGCGCTTCGCGCGCATGCCCCTCCAGCCATGCGGTCGCGGCCGCAGTGCCACTACGCATGAGCGCCAGTTCGCTGGTGTCGCCGCGTGCCGGCGCCACCGGGGGCGCGCGGCGTCCCGCGATGCTGCCGCAACGCGCGGCCAGCGCCATGCGCATGTGTTCCAGCGCCGGGCCGCCCATCGGGCCGTCCGGCAGCGCCTGGAAGATGGCCAGCGCGCCGGGCAGATCGTCGCGCTGCACCGCAAGCGTCGCCGTGATGAGGCCCGCGTGACGCGCAATCGTCCCGGCATCGCCGGCGCCGGATTCCTGCCAGCGCCGCAGCCAGTCCAGCGCTTCACGGGGCCGGGCCGAGACCACGCAGGCCCATGCGGCGGTCAGCCAGAGCAAGGGATGATCGATGGCCCGCCCGGCCGGGCGCCGCTCCAGCCAGCGCAGGAATTCCCGCAACTGGCTGACGGCGGGGAGGTCCGGCGCGACGGCACCGAGTACAGCGATCACCGGAGCATCGTCCGCGCACAGCATGGCATGGGGCAGCGCGTCGGCAACGTGGCCCGCCTGTGCCAGCCATGTGGCTGCGCGGCGATGCAGCTCTGCGGCGTCGCGCAGGTATGCCGCGCGACGCCGGCGCAGCGCGGCGCCGAACTGGGCGTGCAAGCGCCACCAGCCATGGCCTCCCGGTGCCCTCTCCGGCTGCAGGAACAGACCCAGCTGACGGGCCTGCGCCAGCCGCCCGGTGGAATCGGGATCGCCCGTCACATGCGCGGCCAGCGCGGCATTGAAGCGGCGCAGCAGCGAAACCTGCGCTGCCCAGTGCAGCAGGTCCTCAGGCACATCCGGCAGGACGGCCTCGTTAACGTAGTCCTGCAACGCCGGCGGGCACGGCACCGGGTCCGTGCCACCGTCCGCCAGGTGTGGGCCCGACTGGCCGGCGATGAGTTCGAGGCCAGCCGCCCAGCCTTCGGTGTCCTCATGGAGCCATACGGCGGCGTCCAGGGCCGCGCCACCGGCCCGGCATGGTGCGTTGGCGCGGCGTGCCAGGAAGGCCTGGGTCTCGGCGAGGCTGAAGGCCAGTTCGGCATGGCCGGCCGCGTTCAATTGACCGGCACCCTGCAGGCGGCCCAGTGCCAGCGCGCATTCGCGCCGGGCGGCGACGACGACATGCAGGTCCGGCAGCGGCGCATCCAGCAGGGACTGCAGGACGGCAAGCGCGGCAGGCCGGCGCAGATGATCCGCTTCATCGAGCATCAGGTAGAGCTCGCCCGCGGCTCCCGCCAGCGCGCCGATCAGGTCGCGCACCACCGTGCCCGCATCGACGCTGGCGGAAGGTTGCCAGCGCAAGGCCAGGCCGGCTTGCCGGAAACTGGCGTGCAGGCTCGCGCAGAGCGCGTGCGGCGAGTCGTCCTCGGCCCCAAGCGTGAGCCATGCCACGCGCGCGCCTTCGGCGACCAGGCGCTTGCGCCACTGCGCCATGGCGATGGACTTGCCATAGCCCGCCGGCGCGCACAGCAGTGTCAGCCGGCAATGGCGCGCCGCGTGCAGATGCTGCACCAGGGCGTCGCGGGGAACCAGTCGCTGGGACAAGCGCGGCGGCACGAACCGGGTGGCAAGGGGTGGGTGAGATTCCATCAGCCTTCAGGGAGCACGGGGCAGGATTGCGTGCCGGCCAGGCGAACTGCAGCCGGTACTCCGGCGCCACTATATGGGAGGATGGCCACTACATGGCGGCGTCGGAGCTCGCCCTACCTTTTTCGGGTGGGGTCTCCCTCGGGCCAGCACCCGATGCGAAGGGGCGCCGTCCACCAGAGTGGCGCACGCGAGGCTTGGGGGCCGGCGCAGGGGCGTCTCATTGCGGACATCTGCCGTACAATCGCTCGCACATGGCGCCTGGCCCACGGGCCCGCCGACAACCCCGCTCCCAGTGTCCCGCCCATGCCTGAACGGACCGATACGTCCCCTCCCTCTCCAGCCATGCCAACGCCGGCACGTGCCGGCATGGCGCGCGGCGCCGCGCGCGTCGTGGCCCGGGAGCGCCTGCTGGCGCAGCTGACCGAGGCGCGCCGGCGCCGCTGCATCGTGCTGCAGGGGCCCGCGGGGTGCGGCAAGTCGGCGGCACTGATGGCCTGGCGGCTGGAGCTGCTCGGGCTGGGCTTCGACATGGCCTGGCTCACCGTGGAGCCCGAGGACAACGACCTCGCGCGCTGGCTGGACCGCCTGCTGGGCTGCCTGTCCGAGGTCAGCCCGGCCATCACGCGCGAAGCCATGCTGCTGGCCGGGCGTGGCCTGGACGATGAAGGCGTGGAACGCACCATCATTGCGCTGGTGCGCGGCATTGCCGCCTGCCCGCGCGAACTGACGCTGGTGCTCGACGACCTGCATCATGCCAGTGAAGCCCGTGTGCGCGATGCATTGCAATGGCTGATCGACTACGCACCGGCCAACCTGCACCTGGTACTGGTGTCCCGCTCCGCGCTCGCGCTGTCGCTGGGCCGCCTGCGCGACCAGGGCATGCTGCTGGAACTGGACCAGCGCGACCTGCGCTTCACCGCCGAGGAGTCGGGCCGGTTCCTGGCGGCCCAGCTCGGCGACATCAGTCCGCGCGACGCCCGCACGCTGCACGAGCTGACCGACGGCTGGGTGGCCGGCCTGCAACTGTTCGCCACCCACTGGAAGCGCAAGAAGCAGCATGACAGCGGCATTAGCTTCGCCGGCGATTTCGTGCGCGCCAACGTGCAGAATGCCGGTGCGTTCGCCGACTACTTCGAGCGCGAAGTCTTGTCGCGCCTGGCGCCGGACGAAGCCGAACTGCTGGTGCGCGCCGCCGCGTGCGAGCGCTTCAGCGCCTCGCTTTGCGCCGCACTGAGCGACAGCGGGCAGGGCGAGGCCGAGGTACTCAGGCTGCTCGCCCGGCTCGAAAGCGAGAACCTGTTCATCGCACCGGTCGAGGATACCGGGCGCGAGACGTGGTACCGCCTGCACCCCTTGCTGCGCGAGACGCTCGCCGAGCGTTTCCGGATGCGCAGCGAATGGCAGCAAGGCGCGGTGCACACGGCGGCGTGGCAGTGGTTCCGCGATCACCGCATGCTCGAAGAGGCGGTGCGGCACGCCATGCTGGCCGGCGATCCCGGCACCGCCGCCGACTTTGTCGAGCGCTACGCCACCAGGCTGATGTCGCGCGGTGAAACGCGCAAGGCGCTTGCGCTGCTGCGGCTGCTGCCGGCCGAGCAGGTGCAGCAACGCCTGGAACTGCGCATGCTGACGCTGCGCATGCACGTCTCCATGCATGACGCCGATACCGCCTCGGCCATTGCCGACCGCATCGAAGCCGACCTGCCCGCGGACGCGGACAACCTGCGCTACCGGCTGGCGCTGCAGCGCTTCAGCATCATGGTGCTGCGCGACGACACCGCCGGCGCGCAGGCCTTGCTGCCGCAGATCCTGCAGCCGCCCGCGCAGCTCGAACCGTTCTACGTCGGCGGCCGCAACAACCTGCTGACCTGGCTCTACATGCACCTTGGCGAGTTCGACGAGGCGCGCCGCGTCCAGAGTGAGGCGCAGCCCCTGATGGTCGAGGGCGCGCCGCTGGTCGGCACCGCCAGCGGCAGCCTCAACGGACGCTGCATGGTCGCCTTCAGCTACGCGCTGGAGGGCAAGATGCTGCAAGCGGAGCGTGTTTGCCGCGACGTGCTGCGCGAAGTGGAACAGGTCGGCAGCACCCGCTCCGAGCCCGAGTACTTTGCCGCGGCGCTGCTCGGCGAGACGCTATACGAACAGGGCGACCTGGAAGCCGCGCGCCGCCTGCTGGAAGACCGCGTCGACGTACTCGAACGGGTTTCCATCCCGGATACCGTGCTGCGCGTGCACACCGTGCTGGCCGCTGCGCATTGGCTGAGCGGCCATCGCCTGGACGCGTTTGCGCAACTCGAACGCATGGAAGAGTACGGTATCCAGTTCCGGCTGGACCGGCTCATCGCCCAGAGCCTGGGCTACCAGGTGCTGCTGCACGTGGTCAGCGGCGACATCGATACGGCCGAGGCGGTGCTGGCCCGGTTGCGCGCGGTGGCGCTGCGCCACCAGCATGCGCCGCGGGGTTCGCTCGACGCCATCCACTTGTCGGCCGAGCGCGCCGGCATCCTGGTCGCGCTGGCGCACGACAACCTGGACGAGGCCTCGCGCCGTGTCACGGATCTGCGCGCCTACTGCGAGGCGCGTGGCTGGCAGCGCCACGTAGCGCAGCAGCACATCCTGGCCGCCGTGATTGCTTCGCGCCGCGGCGACACGGACACGGCGAACACCCATGCTATGACGGCACTGCGCCTGGGGCACAGGCTGGGACTGGTACGCGCGCTGATGGACGCCTACCCGGGGGCGCTCGACCTGCTGGTCAGTGCCGCCAACGCCGCCGAACCGCCGGACCCCGTACTCGGCTTCTATATCGAGCGCTTGCAGGCGGCAGCGCTGGCGCTGCCGCAGATGCCCGCCGGCGCCCCTGACAGCGCCACTGACGGCGCTGCCGGACAGGCGCTGGCCGGACAGGAAGAACTCAGCGACCGTGAAGCGGACGTGGTCCGACTGCTGGCGCAGGCCCTGCCCAACAAGAAGATTGCCCGCACGCTCGGACTCTCCCCGGAAACCGTCAAGTGGCACTTGCGGAACATCTTCCGCAAGCTTGGCGTGAGCAGCCGCGACGAGGCCGTGGCGCGCATGCGCGACCGCGGGCTCGGACCAGACGCCTGAGCCCGGCGCGCTCGCCCGACCCTTCCCCCTCCGACCTGCCTTCCGGCGCGCAAACTCCCGTGCCCTTGCCTGCCCAGCCTGGCAAGCGGCACGGCTGACCATCCCGGCCACCTGACGCGGGTGGTTCACCCACCCCACCCCTCCCCGGTAACTTAGCGCCATACCCGCGCCATACCAGCGCCAAGCCCTGCCAGCGATGCAGGCGGCGAGCGCCGGGCGTGCCACGCAAGGCATCCCGTACACCGAGGAGACCATACGATGACCGTATCCCTGGCCGCCAGTGTCCCGGTCGCGCCATCCGGCGGCCCATCCGGCAGCCCATCCGGCGACCAACGGGCACGCTACCGCCCGACCGTCTTCCCCAGCCGCGACACGCTGGTGGACACCCGCGCCGACGGCACCGTGCTGCTGCGCTGCGCGACGCCGCCCGGCGACCTGACCCAGCACGGCCTCCCCGAGTTCCTGCCCCACTGGGCAGCGCGCCGCGGTGCGCTGCCGGTATTTCGCGAACGCGATGCCCGGGGCGAGTGGCGCTCGCTGGGCTGGGCCGACCTGTGGCTGCAGGTGCAGGCCGTGGGCGCCGCGCTGCTGGAAATGGGCCTGGGCCAGGACCGCCCGCTGATGCTGCTGTCCGGCAACTCCATCGAACAGGCGGTGCTGCTGCTCGCCGCCGAATATGTCGGCGTACCGACCGCGCCCGTCTCGCCGGCCTACTCGCTGCTCAGCCGCGACTTCGCCCGCCTGCGCAGCGTGGCGGAACTGGTGCCACCCGCCGCGGTGTTCGTGCAATCGGCCGCGCCGTTCGAGCGCGCCATCGCAGCGCTGGCTTGTGCGGATGCGCCGGTCATCGCCGTGGAGGGCGCCACGGATGGCGCCACCGAGGGCCAGGTGGCCTGGAGCCAGCTCGCCGCCACCGAACTCACGCCGGCACGCCTGCGCCGGCTGGCCGAGGCGCATGCCGCGATCCGCCCGGAACAGCCTGGCCGCATCCTCTTCACCTCGGGCTCGACCGGCACGCCCAAGGGCGTCGCCCTGTCGTACCGCAACCTGGCCGCCGTCGCGACGTACTTTGCCGACACCTACGCCGCGCTGACCGGGCGCCAGCCGGCCTTCCTGTGCTGGCTGCCATGGCACCACGGGCTCGGCGGCGTGCTGAGCCTCAGCCGCACCGTGGTGCTAGGCGGCACGCACCACATCGACGACGGCAGGCCCCTGCCCGGCCAGTTCGAGCGCACCGTGCGCAACCTGCGCGAAGTGTCGCCGGCCATCTTCACCAGCGTGCCGTCGGCCTGGACCATGCTGGCCGCCGAGCTGGAGCGCGATCCGGCGCTGGCCGCCAGCCTGTTCGCCAATGCCGTCAATTTCTCGTACGGCGGCGCCAGCCTGCCGCGCGACGTATGGGACCGCATCCACCGCGCGGCCGAGGCCACCGTGGGCGAGCGGATCGCGTTCTGCTCCGGCCTGGCCTGCACCGAAACCAGCGGCATGGGCATCTACTGCACGCAGCCGACCGACCAGACCGGCAATGTCGGCGTGCCGATGCCGGGCTGCGAAGTCAAGCTGGTGCCGCTCGAAGGCGGCGACGGCCGCTACGAGATCCGCATGCGCGGACCCTTCGTGTTCGCGGGCTATGTCAAGCGGCCGGACCTGACCGCCGCCGCCTTCGATGACGAAGGCTACTTCTGCCTGGGTGACGCGGTGCGTCTGGCCAATCCTGCGGACCCGGCATGCGGCGTGACATTCGCCGGCCGCGTGGTGGAAGACTTCAAGCTCACCAACGGCACCTGGGTACGAACCGGTGCGGTTCGCCTGGGCCTGGTCGAGCAGTGCGCGCCGCTGATCACCGACGCCGTCATCTGCGGCCACGACCACGACTACCTGGCCGCGCTGGCCTGGCCGAACCTGGCCGCGTGCCGCCGGCTGGCGCCTGAACTGGCCGACGCCGACGCGCAGACGCTGGTGCGCCACCCCGTGGTCGTCCATGCCATCCGCGAACGACTCAAGGGCGGCAGCGCCGGCGCCAGCCTGGCGGTGCGCCGCGTGCTGCTGATGGCCGAGCCGCCTTCGATCGATGCCAACGAGATCGCTGACAAGGGCTACGTGAACCAGGCGGCCACGCGCGCGCGCCGGGCCCACCTTGTCGACGAGCTGTTTCAAACCGAACCCGCGCCCCACGTGGCCTGCGCGTCCTGACCCCAGTTCCTCCGGAGCCTTCCATGCAAATCAACCGTACGATCTATCGCGACGACCACGAAATGTTCCGCACCACGGTGCGCCGCTTCCTGGAGCGCGAATGCGTGCCCCACCAGGCCGAATGGGACAAGGCCGGCAAGGTGGACCGCGAAACCTGGCTCAAGGCCGGCCGCGAAGGCCTGCTGTGCGTCACGCTGCCGACCGAATACGGCGGTGGCGGCGGCGACTTCGGCCACTCCGCCATCTATAACGAGGAGATGGCGCGCGCCGGCGTGAGCGGGCTGGGCTTCGGTGTCCACTCCGACATCATCGCCCCGTACATCAACCGGATCGGCAGCGAAGCGCAGAAGCAGCGCTGGCTGCCCAGGGTCTGCTCGGGCGAATCCATCCTGGCCATCGGCATGACCGAGCCCGGCACCGGCAGCGACCTCAAGGCCATCCGCACCACCGCCGTGCGCGACGGCGACGAGTACGTCATCAACGGCAGCAAGACCTTCATCAGCAACGGCCTGAACGCCGACCTGATCATCATGGTCTGCAAGACCGACCCGGCAGCCGGCGCGCGCGGCGTCAGCCTGATCGTCGTGGAAGCCGACCGCGCGGGCTTCCGCCGCGGACGCAAGCTCGACAAGGTCGGCCAGCACGCCCAGGACACCGCCGAACTGTTCTTCGACAACGTGCGCGTGCCCGTCGCCAACCTGCTGGGCGAGGAAGGCAAGGGCTTTGCCTACCTGATGGGCGAACTGCCGCAGGAACGCCTGTCGATCGCCGTCAGCGCGGCCGCCAAGCTGGAGGTCTGCCTCGAACACACGCTGGCCTACGTGAAGGACCGCAAGGCCTTCAACCAGACCGTGTGGGACTTCCAGAACACCAAGTTCAAGCTGGCCGACATCAAGGCCCAGGCGATTGCCGTGCGCCTGATGGTGGACCACTACCTCGGCGAACACATCCGCCGCCGCCTGACGCTGGAAGAAGCGGCCATCGCCAAGCTGTACGCGACCGAGGCGCTGGGCAAGGCGCTGGACGACATGGTCCAGCTCCACGGCGGCTACGGCTACATGATGGAGTACCCGGTGGCACGCGCCTTCGCCGATTCGCGCGTCACGCGCATCTATGGCGGCACCAGCGAAGTGATGCGCGACCTGATCTCGCGCAAGCTGTAACGCACGCCACGCCCCGAACACTGCAGATACCTCAGGAGCAAATCAATGACCCGCAAAGTCTTCGTCGCCGGCGTCGGCATGATCCCGTTCAAGAAGCCCGGCACCAGCGAGACCTATGACGTGATGGGCGCCCTCGCCGTGCAGCAGGCGCTGGAAGACGCCGGACTGTCCTACACGGACGTGCAGCAGGCCTACGCCGGCTATGTCTACGGCGATTCCACCTGCGGCCAGAAGGCGCTGTACCGCGTCGGCATGAGCGGCATCCCGGTCATCAACGTCAACAACAACTGTGCCACCGGTTCGTCGGCGCTGTTCCTGGCACGCCAGGCCGTGCAGAGCGGCGCGGTGGACTGCGCGCTGGCCGTGGGCTTCGAGTTCATGCAGCCGGGCGCACTGCGGTCGCGCTGGGACGACCGCGCCCCGGCGCTGGAGCGCGCCCTCGACGTGGTGGATGAGCTGGTCGACCGCAAGGACCTGCCCAGCGCCATCCGCCAGTTCTCCGGCGCCGGCAAGGCCCACATGGACAAGTACGGCACCAGGCTGGAAACCTTCGCGAAGATCCGCGCCAAGGCCAGCCAGCACGCCGCGCGCAACCCGCTGGCCGTGTTCCGCAACGTCGTCTCGACCGAGGACGTCATGAACGCGCCCATGCTGTGGGATGGCGTGCTGACCCGCCTGATGGCCTGCCCGCCGACGTGCGGCGGCGCCGCCGCGATCGTCGTGTCCGAGGAATTCGCCCGCAAGCGCGGCCTGCGCACTGATGTGCTGATCGCGGGCCAGGCACTGACCACCGATACGCCCAGCACGTACGACGCCAGGGACATGATTCGCGTGGTGGGCTTCGACATGGCGCAAGCGGCCGCAGCGAGTGTGTACGAGCAAGCCGGAATCGGCCCGCGCGACATCGACGTGATCGAGCTGCATGACTGCTTCGCGCAGAACGAGCTGCTGACCTATGAAGCGCTGGGCCTGTGCGACGAGGGTCACGGCGAGAAGCTGGTCAACGACGGCGACAACACCTATGGCGGCAAATGGGTCGTCAATCCGTCGGGCGGCCTGCTGTCCAAGGGCCACCCGCTCGGCGCAACGGGCCTGGCGCAGTGCTATGAGCTGACCCACCAGCTGCGCGGCACGGCCGACGCACGCCAGGTTCGGGACGCGCGGGTCGCGCTCGCGCACAACGTCGGCCTGGGCGGCGCCTGCGTCGTCACGGTCTACCAGAAGGCCGGCTGACGGCCGGCGCACGGCAACGATCCCACGGAGACAATCGAGATGATCGACAAGAAACACATCGGCAAGGTGATCGCGGACTTCCGCACCACCGCGCCGGCCAGCCAGCTGCGCTTCTTCGCCAAGGCCACGGGCGAGACGCGCCCGGTCTACACCGACGAAGCCGCCGCGCGCGATGCCGGCCACCGCGGCCTGCCGCTGCCGCCGACGTTCCTGTTCTCGCTGGAACTGGTCAACCCGCCAACGGGCTGGCGCGACGAGCTTGGCATCAAGGTCGAGCGCATCCTGCACGGCGAGCAGTCCTTCACCTACCACCGCATGGCGTATGCCGGCGACACGCTGCACTTCAGGACCACCATCACCGACATCTACGAGAAGAAGGGTGGCGCGCTGGATTTCGTCGTGCGCGAGACGCGCGTGACCAACCAGGATGGCGAGCACGTGGCGGACCTGCGCGGCGTGCTGGTCCAACGCAACGGCTGAACCGGAGACATCGAATGAGCAATCTGAGCTTCGACCAGATCCAGGTCGGCGACACCCTGCCCCCGCTGACGCTGGAGCCGATCAACCGCACCACGCTGGCGCTGTTTGCCGGCGCGTCGAACGATCACAACGCGATCCACATCGACACCGACTTCGCCCGCAAGGCCGGCATGCCCGACGTGTTCGCGCACGGCATGCTGTCGATGGCCTACCTGGGCCGCATGCTGACGCTGTGGGTGGACCAGCGCCAGCTGCGCGATTTCGGCGTGCGCTTTGTCGGCATCACCCATCTTGGCCACCGCATCACCTGCACCGGACGCGTGGTCGAGAAGCTTCACGCCGGCGGGGAAAACCGCATCAAGCTGGAAATCCAGACCGCCAACCAGTATGGCGAAACCAGGATCCTGGGCGACGCGGTCGTCGCCCTGTAAGACCCAAACACATTCAGGAGTCAGAAATGGGAGCACTTGAAGGCAAGGTGGCACTGGTCACCGGATCGGGACGCGGCATCGGCAACGCCATCGCCATGCGGCTGGCCCGCGAAGGCGCGCGCCTGGTCATCAACGACCTGGACGCCGAACCGGCGCACCAGACCGTGGAAGAACTGAAAGGCATGGGCGTGGAAGCGGTGGCCTGCGTCGGCAACGTCGCGGCGCCCGACTTTGCCGAGCGCTTCATCGGCACCGCCATGAACACGTTCAAGGGCATCGACATCCTCGTCAACAACGCCGGCTTCACGTGGGACGACGTGGTGCAGAAAATGAGCGACGAGCAGTGGTACGCGATCCTGGACTGCCACATGACGGCACCGTTCCGCATCCTGCGCGCGGCCTATCCGCACCTCAAGGCCCTGCATGCGGCCGACAAGGAAGCCGGCCGCGAGGTGTACCGCAAGATCGTCAATATCTCGTCGACGTCGGGCCTGAACGGCAACGCCGGACAGATCAACTACTCCGGCGCCAAGGCCGGCGTGATCGGCATGACCCGTGCGATGGCACGCGAATGGGGTCGCTTCAACGTCAACGTCAACGCGGTGGCATTTGGCCTGATCCACACCCGCATGACGTCCGCCGACGCCAAGGCCGGCGCCACGGTGAATATCGAAGGCCGCGAGATCCGCGTGGGCCTGAACCCGGACATGCTGAAGAGCCACGCGCAGCGCAACCCGCTGGGCCGTGGCGGCACGCCGGAAGAAGCCGCCGGCGGCGTGTACCTGTTCTGCTCGCCGGATTCCAACTACATCACCGGCCAGGTGGTTGCCGTCGCCGGTAACGTGCAGTAACCGGAGACCAGCCTCCCTCCGCATCGTCGCCGCAAGGGCGGCGATGCGCGCCGGCGCATGCCGCCGGCTGCAGCAAGGCGCCGTACGTGGCGCTCGATGCAATGCGACCCGAACCTGCTGTGGCCGGGCCCGGGTCGCAGCGGACGTTCGATCGCCCGCCCCGCTCATCTGTACGCCTGCCGTCCCGGCAGACACCATCCCCAATCTGGAGACCGCAAGATGGACTTCCGTCCAGACCCCACGCTCGACGCGTTCCGGCAGGAGGTACGCGCATTCCTCGACCACAAGCTGCCGCCGGACCTCAGGCGCGGCAAGGACAGCGCGCGCTCGGCACGGCCTGACCTGGTCCGCTGGCAGCGCATCCTCAACGACAACGGCTGGGGCGCTCCGTACTGGGCCGCCGAGCATGGCGGCACCGGCTGGAGCGTGCAGCAGCGGATGATCTTCGACGAGGAGTCCACGGCCGCGGGTGCTCCCTCGCAGGACAATTTTGCGCAGAAGCTCGTCGGCCCGGTGCTGAATCACTTTGCCACTCCGGAACAAAAGGCCGAGCACCTGCCGCCGATCTTCCGCGGCGAGCGCCTGTGGTGCCAGGGGTTCTCGGAGCCGGGCTCCGGCTCCGACCTCGCCTCGCTGCGCACGCAGGCGCTGCGCGACGGCGACCACTATGTCGTCAACGGCCAGAAGATCTGGACCAGCTACGGGCACGAGTCCGACTGGATCTTCATGCTGGTGCGCACGGACACGACGGTGCGCAAGCAGGCGGGCATCAGCTTCCTGCTGGTGGACATGAAATCGCCGGGCATCACGGTGCGGCCGATCGTCAGCATCGACGGTTGCCATCACCTGAACGAGACCTTCTTCGACAACGTGCGCGTACCGGCGGGCAACCTGATCGGCGCCGAAGGCGAAGGCTGGAAGATCACGAAATTCCTGCTCAACAACGAGCACGCGTCCACCGCCGACCTGCCCACCCTGCGCCGCTTCATGCGCCGCATCCGCCAGATCGTTGGCGCTACCGAAGGCGGCGGTCAGCCGCTGATCGCGCGCCACGAGATCGCCCTGCGCCTCGCGCGCCACGAGGCCGACCTCGAGGCGATCGCAACCATGGTCAGGCGCGTGGCTGCGATGGAATCGGACCACAGCCCCAACGCCCACGCGATGGGATCGATGCTGAAGATCCGTGGCACCGAGCTTCAGCAGAAACTGAGCGAATTCATGGTGGAGCTGCTCGGCGACTATGGCGCCGTGGCCTACCCCGGTTCCCATGCGGCACAGATGCCTGCCGAAGCCCTGCCCATGCAGGATGAATTGCGCGGCATCGCCGCCGAGATGTTCTTCCGCCGCGCCTCCACCATCTACGGCGGCACCAGCGAAGTCCAGCGCGGCATCATCGCCAAGATGCTGTTCCAACTGTGATCTGCGAGCCCGATACCCTATGAATTTCAACCTGGATTCCGAACAGCAGCTGCTGCAGGACAGCGTGCGCCGCTTCGTCGAACGCGCCTATGGATTCGATGCAAGGGCGGCCCTCGTCGCGGCCGGCCAGGGCGGCAGCGCCGCCAACTGGAGCACCTTTGCCGAGAACGGCTGGCTGGCCGCTGCCCTGCCTGAAGCGCACGGCGGCCTGGGCGGGTCGGTCACGGACACCGCGCTGATTGCGCAACAACTTGGCCGCGGCCTGGTCATCGAGCCCTATCTCGGCTGCGCGGTGCTGGCACCCCAGACCATGGCCGCGGCGGGTACCGGGACCCAGCAGGCCCGCGTACTGCCGTCCGTGGCGGACGGATCCAAGCGGCTGGCGCTGGCCTGCAGCGAATTGCCCGCGCGCGGCGACCCCGCCGTGGTGCATACCGTCGCTACCCCCTGCAGCGGCGGCTACGTACTGAACGGGCGCAAGACGCTCGTGCTCGGCGCACAAGACGCGGATTGGTTCATCGTTTCCGCGAAGATCGCCCCGGGCGCCGAGGGCATCTCGCTCTTCCTCGTGGACAGCCATGCCACGGGCCTCGGCATGCAGGCCCTGCGCCTGCATGATGGCAGCCAGGCGGCCGATGTCCTGCTTCAGGACGTCAGGGTGGCACAGGATGACCTGCTGGGAGCCCCCGGCGCTGGCCTGCCGGCCCTGCGCCACGGGCTCGCCCACGGCATCGCCGCGCTGTGCGCGGAACTGGTCGGCGGCATGGAACGGGCCATCGAGCTGACGGCCGAGTACCTGAAGACCCGGCACCAGTTCGGCGTGGCCATCGGCAGCTTCCAGGCGCTGCAGCACCGGATGGCCGACATGGCCGCCGAGCTGGAACTCGCGCGCTCGATGCTTTACGCCTTGCTCGCCGCATTGCAGAACGAAGGGCCCGCGTTGCAGGAACACCGGGCCTCCCAGGCCAAGGCATTGGTGGGCCGTGCGGCGCGCTATGTATGCGGCCAGGCCATCCAGCTGCATGGCGGTATCGGCATGACCGAGGAGTATGCCGTCGGGCATTACTTCAAGCGCGCCGTGGTCGCGGAGATCCTCTTCGGTACCGCCGACTTCCATGACGCCCGGTGCGCGTCCAGGCTGCAGGAAGCCTCGCTGCAAGAGGCCCGGACTGCCTGACTCAGTGCGGAGGCAGGTCTGCTTGCGCATCGTCAATAGGTAGTCGCCACCTACCCGGACTGCGGCGCCATTGCAACGCCCGCACCCTGATCCACTCCCTTTTGGATGGGTTCGGGAAACGCGCCCGACGCTCTAATGCATGAAGACGAGCAAGCGGCTTGTCGCTGGCGTCGCGCACACGCGGCGCCGGCGTCCGGGCCCCGACGGAGGCGGGTACCCGGCGGCAACGAAAAAATTCCAACAGGAGAAGACATAGCATGAAGAAATCGCTTTTCGCCCTGGCAGCGCTTGGCCTGCTTGGCGGTGCGGCGCACGCACAGACCAGCGTGACGCTTTACGGGGTGATTGACGGGTCGGTCGAATACGTCAACCGGGTGGCCTCTTCCGCCGCCACGCCCACGCAGGGCGGCAGCCGCTTCGGCATGCCGAGCGTGGGCGGCCTGTCCGCCTCGCGCTGGGGCCTGCGTGGCGTGGAAGACCTGGGCGCCGGCAATTCCGCACTGTTCGTGCTCGAGAGCGGTTTCAAGTGGGACACCGGCGTCCTGCAGAGCGCCCCGCTGTTCAACCGCCAGTCCTTTGTCGGCCTGCAGAACAACACGTTTGGCAAGGTGACCTTCGGGCGCCAGTACACCTCGTTCTTCGACGGCATGGCCAACTTCGCGCCGCTGCGCTTTGCCGCCACCTACGAGCCGGGCATCTGGTGGATGGGCCTGAACTACCGCGAAGACAATATGGTCAAGTACACCGGCCAGTTCGGACCGCTGCAGGCCGTGGCCCACTTCTCGTTCGGCACCGGCACGGCCGTGCAGAACGCCAACATCGTGCTTGCCAACGGTGGCGCGGGCGAAGTGCCGGGCCATTTCACCGACAACACCGCCTACGGCGGTTCGCTGATGTACCTGAACGGCAACGGCCTGGGCTTTTCGGTCGGCGCCGACATCTGGCGCCCGGCCGCCGTGACGGGCCAGCCGGGCAAGATGAGCAAGTACGGCGCCGCCGCGCTCTATAACACCGGGCCGTTCAAGTTCACGGCGGGGTACCGCTACAACAAGGGCGAGTTCTCCAATGGCGCCACGCTGCTGCGCGACGACTACTGGTGGGCCGGCGTGAACTACCAGGCAACGCCTGCGCTGGGCCTGTCCCTGGCGTACTACTACGCTGACGTCAAGGGCGCACGCACGGCTGCCACGTCGCCGCAGACCAACCCGGCCAATATGCAGCAGGTCAGCTTCATTGCCGACTACAACTTCAGCAAGCGCACGGACGTGTACCTGTCGCTGGGCTACGCCCATAACGGCGGCCTGAGCTTTGACAGCGTGGCCACGGCCTTTGCCTTCAGCTATCCGACCATGACCGGCCAGAAGAATATGGTTGGTGCGACGGTGGGCATCCGTCAGGTGTTCTGACGCGCAGGCACATGCATGACATGTCTCGCGCCTCGCGGCGCGAGACGTCCATGGGTCCATGGGTGTCCGGCTTCTCGGCCCGGTCAGGCAACCGGGAGCATCAATGCGTGAAATCCTGCTGATAGACGACGCGCTGCCCGTCGGCGTTGGCCGCGGCCACGGCTTTGATGGCCGCGCTTTCGGGCAATGGCCCGGTCAGGCTCAGTTCGATCTGGTCGCCAGCCATCGGGCGGGCAATCAGGAGCCGTTCGTCGTGGTGGCAATACAGCGCGAAGCTGACGCCACGGCCCATTGCGTGCCTTGCCCCGGCGCAGAAGCGACCGAAGCAGATCGGGCAGTTCCAGTGCCAGGCACCCGGGGCGGACTCCGGCGTATTGGCGTAGCACTGGATGAATTGTGATGGTGACGCCATGAATTCCCCGCGCTCTCGGGTCGGATGCTCACCAGCGTAGAACAAAGGCGCCGGTGATGCGGTCCTTTTCAGGTCCTTTCAGATCCTTTTCTCGGCATCGTTTGACCAGACACCACCCGATGTCTGGTCTCGCGCCACATGCCTCGTGAAGAACCGCCTGCCACGTCACTGCGGCGCCCGGCCGAGCCGGCAGGCGCGGTCCAGGAAATCGCTGGCATGGCCCGTGCTGCCCGACGCGCCGTCGACGGGCTGGTCGACGACCATGAATCCGGACGGCCCGTCCGGGCGCGCCACATAGGTGACGAACACGCCGCGGTCCGCTACGCGCTCCGGCTGCGGCAGGCTTGTCCGCACCGCGTCGAAGGCATTGAAGCGCAGCGTGTGGTCGGATGACGGGATCAGCACGGCGCGCACCGGCTTGCCCTGGAAGCGGAACTCGCCCCAGCCTTCGCTGGCTTTGCCGGCGTTCTCGGCAATGAACGCGCGCGCGGCCTCGCTGATGCAATCGAGGTGGATGTGAAGCTGGTCCTGGCTGCGCGATGCCCGCGAGTTCACCGCCAGGCCGACCAGGTTGTCTGGCACGCGCTGGCCGATTGCCTGGCTGACGATGTCGCGCGCTTCCCAGCCGAACGCCCACTGGTTCTGGGTCTTGTCGTCGTCCCACAGCGCCGGATCGTCCACGCCGGTCACCTTGTGGTCCGGGATCACCAGGTAGTGGCTCGGGCCGATGGCGTCCTTGTACAGCACCAGGCCGCGTTCGCGGTCAACCACCGCGCAATCGGCATGGCGCGCCCGATCCGGCATCAGGCAGCGTTCCCTCACGTGCTGCCACAGGCTGTCCCGCGTCATGCCGGGCAGCCACAGGTCTTCCTGGCGGCACTGTGCGGTCAGCGCCAGCGTCGACAGGGCAATCAATGCGGCCCCTGCCATGCCGCGGCGCAGCCACGGACGACGGGAGTCGCGCTTCAGGTCGGGGGGAAACGCAGGCATGGGCGGCAATGATCGCTTGGCAACGGCATACCGCCTGAATAGCACCATGCCGTGACGGCACCATGACTGGCGAAGCGGCGCCGGCGCATCCGCGCGGTCGAAGCTATGGTTCCCCGACGCTGCGCACAGCGGGGCTGGTGCCCTGCTTGAACGATTGCCCCCAATAGGCTTCGACCTGATCGATCAGCGTCGGCGGGAGCGCTACGTAGTGTTCGATGGCCGCGTCGGCCTGCCCTTCGCGCAATGCCCACCGGAAGAACGCGAGCGCATCCTTGGTGCCACCATTGCCATTGGGTGCGCGGGGCATCAGCACGAACACCACGCCGGCAATGGGCCAGGCATTGGCCCCGGGTGCGTTCGTGACGACCTGGTAGAAGTCCTGCTGCGGCATCCAGCTCGCGGACGCAACGGCCGCGCTGAAGGTGTCGCGCGTCGGCTGGACGTACGCGCCCGCCTGGTTCTGCAAGGCGGTATAAGGCAGCTTGCGCTGCAATGCGTAGGACAGCTCCACATAGCCGATCGCACCCTTGACGCTGCGGATATACAGCGACACCCCCTCGTTGCCGTTGGCGCCTACGCCGGCCGGCCACTTGACCGTGGTGCCGGACCCCACACTGCTCTTCCAGTCGTTGCTGACCTTCGACAGGTAGTCGGTCCAGTTGAACGTGGTGCCGGAACGGTCGCTGCGGTGAACCACCACGATCTTCTGGTCGGGGAAGGCGATACCGGGATTGACCTGCGCAATGGTCGGGTCATTCCAGTTCACGATCTTGCCCTGGAAGATTCCCGCCAGCAGCGCACCGGTCAGGCGCACCTGCCCGGCGCCGATACCGTCGAGATTGACCACCGGCACCACGCCCCCCACCACCAGCGGGAACTGCGCCAGGCCCGCCGCCTGCAACTCTTCGGGCCGCAGCGGCATGTCGGTGGCGCCGAACGTCACCATGCCGGACTTGACCTGCTGGATGCCGCTGCCGGAGCCGATGGCCTGGTAGTTGATCGCCTTGCCGGTCTTGGTGTAGTACGTGGCCGCCCATTTGGCCATCACGGGGTAGACGAAGGTGGATCCTGCGCCGGTCACCTCGGCCGCGCGCGCCCCGGTTGCCGGGGCAAGCAGGAAGGCGGCGCAGGCGGTCGCCAGGCAGGACCGCACGATGCCGAACAGACGGGCACGGACCATGACGGCACCTCCGCTTATTGTTCGAGTTTGAGAGTCCGCGGTCATCCCGCTGCAAAGGACGCACGCACCGTCCCGCCCACGGCCGGCTGGCAGTCCGGCGCTATCGTGGCGGAAATGCTGGTTTGACTAGAGGATTGTATGCGCTGGATTCGGCGATGGAAGCGCAATCCGCGTGCAATACGCGCGAAAGCACGATGGCCTCATGGCCATCCTTGTGCCGTATCGACCTGCGCACCGTACGGGTGCGTCGCCCCCGGCGCTAACGGCTAGTACCGACCGTACCGACCGCCGTAGAAAGAGCCGCTGCGCGGATTGGAAATGATGAAAGCGCGGCTTCGCGCCCACGTTTGCGCAGCGAGGAAGACTTCAGGCTCGCGCTGGCTCCAGTCGCTCACCATCAGCGGGTCCGCGCCGTCTTCCGAGGTCGGGTAAACAGCCGCCCTGTGAAGGGCCGCCCGTCCGGGGGTTCCCGGTACGGTGATCATACGAATCGTCACGCGCATCAGCGATTGCATCGAAGCCCGGTTGAGGATCATTCTGTAAAGCGATTATGACTGTTGTGTGACGAAATTCAACTGCACGTCCCCGCTACGTCCCCGCTACGTCCCCGCTACGTCCCCTCTACGCCCCTCTCCCGCTGCTTGCGGCGGCCCCGTCATTCGTCATCGTTCTGTCATGGGCCGCAGCCAGAATGCGCTCGTCATTCAAGCAAGGGAGTCGAGATGATGCATGCCATCGAAGTACGCGGCCTGACCAAGTCGTTCCGCGCAGACCGCAAGGCGCTTGACGATGTCACGCTGCGCGTCGCGCCCGGCGAAATGGTCGCGCTGCTGGGCGCCTCGGGCTCCGGCAAGTCTACGCTGCTGCGCCACATTGCCGGCTTTATTACCAGCGATGCCCGCTGCGGCGAAATCCTCGTGAACGGCCGCACCGTCCAGAGCAACGGACGCCTCGCTCGAAACGTGCGCAGCGTTCGCTCGGAAATCGGTTTCGTGTTCCAGCAGTTCAACCTTGTCGGACGCTTGCCGGTCATGACCAACGTGCTGGTCGGCATGCTGTCGCGTCTGCCGAAGTGGCGCAGCCTGTTGCGCCTGTTCAGGGCCGATGAGATCCAGGCTGGCCTTGATGCGCTTGCCCAGGTTGGTATAGACGACTATGCGTTCCAGCGCGCCTCGACGCTCTCGGGCGGCCAGCAGCAGCGCGCCGCCATTGCCCGCACGCTGGTGCAGAACGCCCGCGTGATCCTGGCCGACGAGCCGATCGCCTCGCTGGACCCGGAATCGTCGCGACGCGTGATGTCCTTGCTGTCGCAGATCAACCGCACGCGCCAGGTAGCCGTGGTGGTGTCGCTGCACCAGGTGGACGTAGCGATGCGCTATTGCCCGCGCGTGGTCGCGCTGCGCCATGGCAAGGTCGTCTACGACGGCCCGTCCGCCGCGCTCACGCCCGGCATGCTGCGCGATCTGTACGGTACCGAGGCGGAAGAACTGCTGCACGACACCCTGGCCAGCGAGCCGGAAAGCATGCCCGCTGCCGCTCCCGTGCTGGCACCCATGAATCTCGCGACGGCCTGACAGCTGTCGCCCGTTGTTCTTTTTCAAGACGTTTCCAAGACGTTCTCCTGATCGATTTCCAACCGGAGTCATCCATGCTTCGCAGAACTTTTCTCGCCGTGGTCGCATCGGGCGTGGTCGCCATGCCCGCTTTTGCGCAGGACGCCAAGACGCTCAACATCGGCTTTATCTCGACGGAATCGTCGTCGAACCTGAAGTCGGCCTGGCAGCCGCTGATCGACGACCTCAGCAAGTCGCTGGGCGTCACCATCAAGCCGTTCTTTGCCTCGGACTACGCCGGCATCATTGAAGGCATGCGCTTCAACAAGGTTCAGATCGCGTGGTTCGGCAACAAGTCGGCCATGGAAGCCGTGGACCGCGCCAACGGCGAAGTGTTCGCCTCCGTGATCGACAAGGACGGCAACCCGGGCTACTGGTCGCTGCTGATCGTCAACAAGGACAGCGACATCAAGAGCGTGGAAGACGTCATCAAGCGCGGCAAGGAACTGAGCTACGGCGCCGGCGATCCGAACTCCACCTCCGGCACCGCCGTGCCGGGCTACTACCTGTGGGCCGCCAACAAGGTCGAGCCCAAGACCCTGTTCAAGGCCGTGCGCATCAGCAACCATGAAACCAACCTGCTGTCCGTGCTGAACAAGCAGGTCGACGTGGCCGTCAACAACACTGAGAACTTCGAGCGCTACCGCATCAACACGGGCAAGAACCCGTATGACATGGTGCGCGTACTGTGGAAGTCCCCGCTGATCCCGGCGGACCCGATGGTCTACCGCAAGGACCTGCCGGCCGACATGAAGAAGAAGATCCAGACTTTCTTCGTCAACTACGGCAAGGGTGCCGACGCCGCGCGCGAGAAGCAGGTGCTGGCCACGCTGACCTACCAGGGCTTCCGTCCGTCCAGCGACGCCCAGCTCGTGCCGATCCGCCAGATCGAACTGGCCAAGGAGAAGGCGCGCATCGAGACCGATACCACGCTGGCCGCGGCCGACAAGCAGAAGCAGCTCGCCGACGTGTCGCGCCGCCTGGCCGATCTCGACAAGGCCGTCAGCACGCAGTAATCCCCCCGGCGGGTGGCGCACGCACGTGCCGCCAGCCGCCGTCTCTTGTTTTGTCATCTCGCCACATCGGACTGTCCCCATGACCGCCTCCACCAGGCGCGCCCTGCCGCCCTCCCCGAGCAGCCAGGCCCGGCCGCCGCGCACACCGATTTCCGTGATGCTGATCTGGGCGATCGTGCTGGCCATGCTTGCCCTGTCCTGGAACGGCGCCGACATGCGCCCGCTGGACCTGTTGCGCGATTCCGGCAACATGGCCCAGTTCGCCGCCGACTTCTTCCCGCCCGACTTCCGCGACTGGCGCCACTATCTCGACGAAATGCTCGTGACCGTGCAGATCGCGGTATGGGGCACGGCCATTGCCGTCGTCATGGCCGTGCCGTTCGGCCTGCTATGCTCGGCCAATATCGTGCCGGCATGGGTCTACCAGCCAGCGCGCCGCATCATGGACGCCTGCCGCGCCATCAACGAGATGGTCTTTGCCATGCTGTTCATCGTGGCCGTCGGCCTGGGTCCTTTTGCCGGCGTGCTGGCCCTCTGGATCCACACCACCGGCGTACTGGCCAAACTCTTCGCGGAGGCCGTCGAGGCCATCGACCCGCGCCCCGTCGAAGGCGTGCGCGCCACCGGCGCGGGTCCGCTGGAAGAGATCGTCTACGGCGTCATTCCGCAGGTGTTGCCGCTGTGGCTGTCGTTCGCGCTGTACCGCTTCGAGTCGAATGTGCGTTCGGCTTCGGTAGTGGGCATCGTCGGCGCCGGCGGCATCGGCACCGTGCTGTGGGAAATCATCCGCAGCTTCCAGTACGGCCAGACCTGCGCCGTGATGATCATCATCATCGTGTTCGTGACGGCGATCGACGTGGTCTCGGCGCAGATCCGCAAGGTACTGGTCTGAGCGAACGAACTCCACCCTGTGCAGAATCCCATGCTGACCCTGCCCCGCATTGAATCGCTGTTTGCCAGCCACGGCACCGCCTACTATGGCGGCGAGGCGATCAGCCAGACCGCCCACGCGCTCCAGTGCGCGCACCTGGCCGAACAGGCCGGCGAACCCGAGCCGCTGATCGTCGCGGCGTTGCTGCACGACGTCGGCCACCTGATGCTGGCCGAAAGCAGCACCACCGACATGCGCCACCAGGAAGCCGCGGCTGACGCGCTGGCGGAGCTCTTCGGTCCGGGCGTCACCGAGCCGATCCGCCTGCACGTCGCCGCCAAGCGCTATCTGTGCGCGGTGGATGCAAGCTACTTCGGCACGCTGTCGCCGGCCTCCGTCCACAGCCTTGCGCTGCAGGGCGGCCCGTACGACGCGGCCCAGGGCGCCGCGTTCGCCGCGGGCCCGCATGCCGACGCCGCCGTGCGCCTGCGCCGCTACGACGACCTGGCCAAGGTAGTGGACTTGCCCACGCCGCCGCTCGCGCACTACCTGGACATGGCCGCGCGCTGCGCACGTCCCGCGGCATGAGCGATGCGGTGATGGCAGTGCGCGAGGTGCAAGGCAGCGACGAAGAGCTCCGGCAGCTTGCTGCCCTGCTCGCGACCATGGACGACGAGCCGGAACTGCCGCTGGCCACCATGCGCGAGCGCTACGCGGCGATGCGGGCTTTCCCGTTCTACCGCTGCTACCTGATGGTCGATGCGGACGACGTGCCGCTGGGCACCTTCAGCCTGCTGCTGTTCCCGGTCATGGTCCACGACGGACGCCCGGAGGCCATCGTTGAAGGCGTCGTGGTCGCGCCCGCCGCGCGCGGCACGGGCATCGGCAAGGCCATGATGCACGAAGCCATGCGGCTGGCGCGTGAAGCCGGCGCCTGCAAGCTGGCCCTTTCCTCCAGCGCGCGGCGCCTGCGTGCCCATGCGTTCTATCGGGGGCTCGGGTTCACCGAGCACGGCATCAGTTTCAGCACGGCGCTGTAGGCGCCCCGTCACCCGGTCAGACGCCAGTCAGACGCCAGTCAGACGCCGGTCAGACGCCAACGAGGCGCGCGAAGGCTTGCGTCGAATCGTCCAGCGCGCCGCTGTTGTCGATCTCGACCAGCCGGCATTGCGCCGGTACGGCAAAGTCTGCAGTCGCGCGTGCCAGGCGCCGCGCGATCGCCTCTTCCGATTCCCGGCCGCGCTGGCGCAGGCGTGCCCCCAGCACTTCCGGCTTGACGCGGACATGTACGGCGCAAAGCTTCGGGTAGCGCGCCACCGCATGCGGCAGGTACTCGCGCGAGCCGTTGACGATGACCTTCAGGCCGCGCGCCAGCCACGACTCGATCTCCAGGCCGATGCCGTAGTGCAGGCCATGGCTGCGCCAGTGCAAAGCCAGGCAGCCGAGGCCGGCACGGCGCTCGAACTCGTCAGCGGAAAGGGAGACGGATGCCTCGTTGGCATCCGCATCGCGCGTGATGTAGCGATGGGCCACGACCACGCGGTCGTCCGGCCCCAGTCGCGAATGCAGCGCGCGCAGCAGCGAATCCTTGCCGCTGCCCGATGGCCCCATGAGGTAGAACAGGCCGCTGCCGTCGATGCTCACGGGCGGGCTCATGGTTCCAGGCAGGCCGTGCCCGCTCCGTCCACCACGCCGCCGTCGAAACCGTAATGCCTGCCGACGACGAAGTCATCACCGGCTTTCGGCTGCACGAATACGCTGATACCGTCCACCCGCAGCGGCGCCTGCAGCAGCGTGCGGCAATCGTCGGACAGTCTTGCAAGCGCGGCTTCGGCCTCCGCGGGCGCCAGCATGCCGGTCAGCGTGATATGGAACTTGAAGGTGTCGAACACATAGGGGTAGCCCCAGGTTTCCAGCATCTGGCGCTGTGCCGCCGTGAGCTGATCGGGCTTGCGGCGCGCCACTTCCCCGGCGGTGGCCGGTGCGCGGAACGGCTCGAAAGCCTGCACGCAGGCATCGGCCAGCGCGTGTGTCACGCGGGCTCCGGCGCTCTTCTCGTCCAGGCACCAGGCCAGGAAGCCGCGCAGCGAACGCAGCACCAGCGGCGCAGCAAACGCAGCCTGTTCCCGCGCGAAGGCGCGGGCTGCGGCGTCGAGCATCGGTGCCGTGGTGCCCGCTGCCAGCCTGAACGGCGGCTTCAGGGTGGCGTGCAGGCCGTAGTGCGCGGGCGCGTCGACCCAAGCCTGCGGACGGTCCGGATGGGGCAGCGCGGTGCCGGTGTCGGCGTCGCGGCCGAGCCACTGGCTGCCGAACGTGCGGAACGGTTCGCCGGGGGCCAGGTAGATGGCGTAGCGATGGGCTTGCATGATCAGGCCGCCTTGCTGTCATTGCCGGCGAACCTGGCACCGGAGATGTCCGTCACGGGAAGTGACAGGGCGGCATGTTTCAGCTCGCCGCCGACGATCGTCGCGACCACGCGCGGCAGCCCGGGCTGGCGGTCATCGACTACGATCGCGTCGGCGCGCAGGCCCGGTGCCAGCGTGCCGCGGTCGCGCAGGCCCGCGGCACGCGCCGGATTGCGCGACACCAGCTTCCAGGCGCCGGGCAGGTCCACGACGCCGAGCTGCGCCAGCCGGAAGGCGGCCTGCAGCGGCGCCGGGTAGTAGTAGTCGGACGCGAGCACCGTGCACAGGCCCGCCGACACCATTTCCGTGGCATTGGGCGCGCCGGTGTGGCTGGTGCCGCGCACCACATTCGGCGCGCCGAATACGACATCGTCGCCGAGCTGGCGGGCCAGGCGCGCGGTCTCGACCGTGAGCGGGAACTCCGCGATGCGGCAACCCTGCCGGTGGTAGTGCTGGCGCGTGGCGAGGTCCGGGTCGTCATGCGACGCCACGGGCAGGCCCGCGCCGCACGCCGCCGCTACCAGCCGGGACATGGCGGCCGGTACATCCTGCGCATGGCGGCTGGCCGCGCGCAGGCGGTTGCGGAAGGTTTCCATGTCGCACTCCGCCCGCTCCGCGTATTGCAGGACCTTGCGCTCATCGCCGATGCGGCGGGCCATGGTGGGCAGGTGGTCGTTGATCGCCAGCAGCCCGACGCGCCCGGCTTCCATCCATGCCAGCGCGGTTTCCACGCCGTCGAGGTGGTAGGCCTCGAAGCGCAGGTGCACCTTGTGCGAGGCGCCAAGCACCGGCTGCAGCTGGGCCAGCGCTTCGAACATCCGCAGCGCGTAGGCCTCGCCGCGCAGCCCGCCCTCCCACGACAGCGTCACGCCGTGGAACTCGGTGGTGATGCCGTGCGCGAGCAGCTGGCGATCCACGTCGAGCAGCGCGCCCGCATACGGAAAGCTCACGCCGGGGCGCGGCATCACGGCACGCTCGAACGCATCGCCATGGATGTCGACGATGCCGGGCAGCACGAGCAGGTCGCCCGCGTCGAGGCAAGGCCCCGTCTGCGGCACGGGCTGCGCCACGCAGCCGTCGTGAAACCCGAGCGTGGCCGGGACGATGCCGCCCGCGCCCAGCACGCGGCGGCCTGTGATCCCCGCGAGCGGGGCCGTAGTAGCTTGGCTAGTGATATGCATGGTCGATACGTTAGCGCCGGTGCGTGACAGCCAGATGTCTAGACCAATGCGGCGGGGCGCCATCGTTCCTGGTCGTCACGGAATCGTTCTCGATGCCCGGATGGTGGATCGCTAGTCGCCGTCGGAAACGGTGAGCTGCACCCAGTCTCCGGCAAAACGGGTCATGCTGTACTGCAACGGCGCGCCGTCGATATCGACGTTCAGCGCTTCCACCTGCAGCACGGGGCGCGTCTTGGGCTGGTTCAGCAGCCGCGCGACGGGCGCGCTGGGCATCGCCGCCGTGATGCGCGACCATTTGCGTGTGTAGTCGGCAATGCCAAAGTGCGCCAGCCCGCGCGAGATCGACAGTTTCTCGCGCAGCTGCTCGGCCAGGCCGGGAAAGCGCTTGTTGTCGAAGTAGTGGTCGGCGACGTCGATGGTGCGGTCTTCCGCCTTGCCGATCATCTGCACGTGCAGGATGTCCGCCGTCCGTGGCAGCCCGAGGTGCCTGGCCATTTCGGGCGCGCGCATCACGCGGCTGTCCAGGATCTCGATATGGCCGCGCATGCCCTGCGCCGCGAGGTTCTGCGAAAAGCGCGTGCGGCGCCCGATCGCATAATCGATCGCGTGCTCCTGCACGAAGGTGCCGCGGCCCTGCTCGATCCGCACCAGGCCGTTCAGCTCCAGCTCACCCATGGCGCGGCGGATGGTGTGGCGGTTGACCGCGAAGCGGCTGGCCAGCTCCGGCTCCGGCGGCAGTTGTTCACCGGGGCCATAGAGCTTGTTGCGGATGTCCTGCGCCAGCGCCTCGCCAATCTGGCGCCATACCGCCACGCCGGAACCCCGTTCGACTTCTCGATCAGACATTGTCTTGCCTTGCCTTTTGTCATCAAGCATTCACCGGAGCGGATTTCACTGCAGGCATGCCAAGGCGCGCCTGTGGTCCTCCGGTCCGTCCCCGTCATTGTGCCTCAGCCCCGGCCGGCGACGTTCGTGTTCGAGCATTGGCCGGGCCCGTCACAAAAGCTTCATGCCAGTGTGTTCTAGTGTCGCCGTGCTGATACAGTTAACATCTAAACGTATAGACGTATAGGGGTGACGATGCAAGACGATACCACGGCGGATGCCAGCGCAGCCCGGGCTGCGTGGCTGCGCATCCTGGCGCTGGCGCAGCCGGATGCGCTCGACGCGGCCTACGCGCAACTTTCCGGGCAAGGCGCCCTGCCCGCCTACCGCCTGCTGCGCAGGCCGGAAGCCGGCATGGCCATGGTGCGCGCCCGTGCCGGCGGCACCGGCGCGCAATTCAACCTCGGCGAAATCTCGGTGACGCGCTGCGCCGTCGTGCTCGAAGGCGGGGCCGGCGGTGGCACGGCGGGCGTCGCCTACGTACAGGGACGCGGCACGCGCCATGCCGAGCAGGCGGCCGTGCTGGACGCCCTGCTCCAGCGCGCCGACTGGCACCAGCGCGTGCAGGACACCGTGCTTGGGCCGCTCGCCCGGGCCCACGCCGAACGCGCGGCCAGCCGCGCGGGCGTTGCCGCACAGACGCGCGTGGAGTTTTTCACCATGGTTCGCGGAGAAGACTGACATGCAACCGCTCCCATCCACCCCCGCCGCCGCCAGCGCGGCATTGCTGCCCGGCTTCGGCAATCCGGTCGAAGACGCCCAGCAGGTGTTCCGCGCCACGCTCGATGCCATGGCCCGGCCCGGCACCGTGCAGCCGTTGCCGGTGGGCAGCGGCGTGCCGGAAGGCCTCTCGCCGGCCCAGGCTGCGCTGCTCCTGACACTGGCCGACGCCGACACCCCGATCTGGCTGCCCGCGGACGTGCCCGCCGCGGTGCGCGCCTTCCTGCGATTCCACTGCGGCTGCCCGCTGGTCGACGAGGTCGGCGCCGCCACCTTTGTCTGCGTTCCCGCCGGCCACGCGCCGCCGCCGCTGGCCGCGTGCGCGCAGGGCGAGCCCGCCTATCCGGACCGGTCGGCCACGCTCATCGTGGAAGTCGCGTCGCTTGCCGAGGGTGAAGCGCTGTCGCTGCGCGGTCCCGGCATCGAGACCACGCAGGCACTGCGGGTGGCCGGCCTGCCCGACGACTTCCGCACGAAC
Organism: Cupriavidus yeoncheonensis; assembly: GCF_905397275.1. Taxonomy (GTDB): domain Bacteria; phylum Pseudomonadota; class Gammaproteobacteria; order Burkholderiales; family Burkholderiaceae; genus Cupriavidus; species Cupriavidus yeoncheonensis. Next base: position 35,010 of record NZ_CAJPUY010000012.1, read on the forward strand.
TGGCGCGCCAACCATGCCGCGTTCCCGCTCGGCGTCGATCTGCTGCTGACCAGTGGCGACCGATTCTGCGCGCTGACGCGCACCACGCAACTGGAGGACTGACATGTACGTAGCCGTCAAAGGGGGCGAGCGCGCCATCCTCAACTCCTACCAGATGCTCGATGCCTACCGCCGCGGCGACACCGCGGTGCCCGAGCTGACGCTGGCGCAGATCCGCGAGCAGATGCCGCTGGCGGTCTCGCGCGTGATGGCCGAGGGTTCGCTGTACGATCCGCACCTGGGCGCGCTGGCGCTCAAGCAGGCCGCCGGCGACCAGATCGAGGCGATCTTCCTGCTGCGCGCCTACCGCACCACGCTGCCGCGCTTTGGCTACACCCAGCCGGTCGACACGGGCAAGATGCGCCTGGACCGCCGGATCTCGTCGACGTTCAAGGATGTTCCCGGCGGACAGGTGCTCGGCCCGACCTACGACTATACGCAGCGCCTGCTGGACTTCTCGCTCGAAGCCGAGCGCAATCCGGCGCCGCTGGCACCGTCCCCCGAGCCGTTGGCCGCCGACATGCCACGCGTGACCGCGCTGCTCGAAGCCGATGAACTGGTCGAAGCCGATGCCATTCCCGCCGGCGACCCGGCCCCGCCCGACCTGACCCGCGAACCGCTGACGCTGCCCGCGGGCCGCGCCGCGCGCCTGCAGAACCTGGCGCGCGCGGATGAAGGCTTCCTGCTGTCGATGGGCTACTCCACGCAGCGCGGCTACGGCAACTCGCACCCGTTCGCGGCCGAGATCCGCTATGGCACGGCGGAAGTCGAGCTGTTCGTGGAAGAGCTGGGCTTTGCGGTGACGATCGGCGAAGTCGAGCTGACCGAATGCCAGATGGTCAGCCAGTTCACCGGCAACGCCAACGAGGCGCCACGCTTCACGCGCGGCTATGGCCTGGTGTTCGGCTACGGCGAACGCAAGGCCATGTCGATGGCGCTGGCCGACCGCGCCATGCGCGCCGACGAGCTTGGCGAAGCCGCCGACGCGCCGGCCAATGACGTGGAATTCATGCTCTACCACAGCGACAACGTCGAAGCCTCGGGCTTCGTGCAGCACCTGAAGCTGCCCCATTACGTGGACTTCCAGGCCAACCTGGAACTGCTGCGCCGCCTGCGCGCGGAGCAGGAAGCGGCCCGGCCCGATGGCGCGCCCGCAGTGGCCACCCCCGCTATCCAGCCTCAGGAGGAGACGCTGGCATGAATCAGATCATGAGTCAGACCGACGCTACCGCCGTGCCCGCCACCGTGGCCCGCGACGACCACTACAACTTCGGCTACCTCGACGAGTCGACCAAGCGCATGCTGCGCCGCGCGCTGCTCAAGGCCGTGGCGATCCCTGGCTACCAGGTGCCGTTCGGCAGCCGCGAAATGCCGCTGCCCTATGGCTGGGGCACGGGCGGCATCCAGGTCACGGCCGCGATCATCGGCACGCAGGACGTGCTCAAGGTGATCGACCAGGGTTCGGACGACACCACCAACGCCATCAATATCCGCCGCTTCTTCGCCCGCGTCACGGGCGTGAAGACGACCGAGCGCACGGCCGAGGCCAGCATCATCCAGACGCGCCACCGCATCCCCGAATCGCCGTTGCGCGCGGGCCAGGTAATGGTGTTCCAGGTGCCGATTCCCGAGCCGCTGCGCTGGCTGGAGCCGAGCGAGCGCGAGACCCGCACCATGCACGCGCTGGCCGAGTATGGCTCGATGCACGTCAAGCTGTACGAGGACATTGCCCATCACGGCCATATCGCCACCACTTACGACTATCCCGTGATCGTCAACCAGCGCTACATGATGCGGCCGTCGCCGATTCCGAAGTTCGACAACCCGAAGCTCGACCGCAGCCCCGCGCTGATGCTGTTCGGTGCCGGGCGCGAGAAGCGCGTCTATGCGGTGCCGCCGTACACCGCGGTCAAGAGCCTCGATTTCGTCGACCACCCGTTCACCGTCGAGAAATGGAGCCACTGCTGCGCCCAGTGCGGCGCGACCGACAGCTTCCTCGACGAGATCATTACCGACGATGCCGGCACGCGCATGTTCGTGTGCTCGGACACCGAGTACTGCGGCGACCGCGTCGCCGCGCAGCAGGCTGAAGGAGCCGCACAATGAGCGCCACGCCACTGCTTTCCGTCCGCGATCTCACGCGCACCTGGGACGGCGTACACGGCTGCCAGGACGTGAATTTCGATCTCTATCCCGGCGAAGTGCTGTGCGTCGTGGGTGAATCCGGGTCGGGCAAGAGCACGCTGCTGCAAGCCCTGTCGATGCAGGCGCCGCCGCAACGCGGCAGCGTCAGCTACGACATGCGCGAAAGCGGCCTGACCGACCTGGCCACGCTTTCCAGCGCGCGCATGCGCCTGCTGGCGCGCACCGACTGGGGCTTCGTGCGCCAGCATGCGCGTGACGGGCTGCGCATGCAGGTCAGCGCCGGCGCCAATATCGCCGAACGGCTGATGGCCGTCGGCGAACGCCACTATGGCGACCTGCGCGAGATCGCCGGCGCGTGGCTGGAGAAGATGGAAATCGACCTGGCGCGCCTGGACGACGTGCCGTCGACGTTTTCCGGCGGCATGCAGCAGCGCCTGCAGATCGCGCGCAACCTGGTCACGCATCCGCGGCTGGTCTTCATGGACGAGCCGACGGCCTCGCTCGACGTCTCGGTGCAGGCGCGCCTGCTCGACCTGCTGCGCCGCCTGGTGACCGACCTCGACCTGGCCGCCATCCTCGTCACGCACGACCTGGCCGTGGCCCGGCTGCTGGCCCACCGCACGCTGGTCATGCAAGGCGGCCGCGTGGTGGAGCAAGGCCTGACCGACCAGATTCTCGACGACCCGCAGCATCCGTACACGCAGCTGCTGGTTTCGTCCATCCTGCAAGGCTGACCATGACACACGCCGAACCCAAGCAAGCCATGATCGAGGTCCGCGGCCTCGGCAAGATGTTCACGCTGCATAACCAGGGCGGCATCCGCCTGCCCGTGCTGCGCGCCATCGATTTCGATGCCGCCGCCGGCGAGTGCCTGGTCCTGTCGGGCCCGTCCGGCACCGGCAAGAGCACGCTGCTGCGCTGCCTGTATGGCAACTACCTGGCCACCGAGGGCACCATCCGCCTGCGCGATACCACGGCGCCGCACGCGCCGTGGGTCACGCTCAGCCATGCGCCCGAGCAGGTCATCCTCAAGCTGCGCCGCGACGTGATCGGCTATGTCAGCCAGTTCCTGCGCGCGATCCCGCGCGTGGCGGCACTGGATGTCGTGGCCGACCCGCTGCAGCAGCGCGGCACCGGCCGCGACGAGGCCCGCGCGCGCGCCGCCGCGCTGCTGGAGCGCCTGAACCTGCCGCGCCGCTTGTGGGACCTGCCGCCGGCCACGTTCTCGGGCGGCGAGCAGCAGCGCGTGAACATCGCCCGCGGACTGATCGGCGGACACCCGATCCTGCTGCTCGATGAACCGACGGCCTCGCTCGACGCCGACAATCGCGCCGTGGTGGTGGCGCTGATTCGCGAAGCATTGGCCGAAGGCCGCTGCCTGATCGGCATCTTCCACGACGACGCCGTACGCGAAGCCGTCGCCACGCGCCTGCTGCCGCTGCAGCCGGCCACGGCCATCGCCTGAATGCCCTGCCTACCGAAACCGGAACCGGAAATGTCTTCCACCTACCTGACGCACGCCACCCTCGTCTTGCCCGACCGCGTGCTGCATGACAGCGCGCTGCTGATCGAGCACGGGCGCATTGCCGCCATCGAGCCGGCACCGCATGCCGTGCCCGCCTCAGCAGAGGTCATCGACCTGCACGGCCACACGGTCATGCCTGGCCTGATCGACGTCCATTCCGATGCCATCGAAAAGGAAGCCGAGCCGCGCGCGGGCGTGATGTTCCCCCTCGATTTCGCCGTGGCGCAGATCGATCGCCGCAACGCGGCGGCCGGCATCACCACGCCGTACCACGCGCTGTCGTTCGCCAGCAACCAGTTCGGCGTGCGCAACAACGAGACCGCTTCGACACTCGTGCGTACCGTGGCCGCCTACCGCAGCCACAGCCTGGTCGACAACCGCATCCACTGTCGCTACGAGGTGACCGATGCCAGCGCCGTGCCGGTGCTCGAAGCGCTGATGGCCGAAGGCGTGGTCGACCTGCTCTCGGTCATGGACCATTCGCCCGGACAAGGCCAGTTCAAGACGCTGGACGCCTACCTGTCGTACATGATGGGCAACCACGGCATGAGCCGCGAGGAAGCTGTCGACGCCGCGCACAAGAAGACCGCGCAGCTTGAGGGGGCCAACGAGCGCGTGCAGCGCCTGCTCGCGGCGGCGCAGCGCCTGCAGATCCCGACGGCCAGCCATGACGACGATTCGCCACAGCGCATTGCCGCCATGCACGCGCTCGGCGTGCGCATGAGCGAGTTCCCGATCAACGTGGAGACGGCGCAGGCCGCCGCGGATCGGGCGCTGCCGACCATCCTGGGCGCGCCCAATGTGCTGCGTGGCAAGAGCCAGAGCGGTTCGATGCGCGCGATCGATGCCATCCATGCGGGCGTCGGTCGTATCCTGTGCTCGGACTACCAGCCGTCGACGCTGATCGCCGCGGCCTTCGCTGCCGCGCAGCTGGCGGGACTGCCGTTGAACGAAGCGCTTGCGCTGGTCACGGCCAATCCGGCCGATGCCTGCATGCTGAATGACCGCGGCCGGCTGGTGCCGGGCGCGCGCGCCGACGTGATTGCCGTGGCCGGCATCGCGGGCCAGCCGCTGGTCACGCATACCTGGTGCGCGGGCCGGCTGGTGTTCGCGGCCGGATATCCGGCGGTGCAGCACGTGCGCGCCCATGCGCCGGTGGCGGTGCCGCAGATGGCAGAGCGCGAGGTCGCCTGACAGGCCGGAGCCACGCGTGGCAAGGCTGGCGAAGCCATCCTGCCGCCGCCACCGCACCGCGCGCCGGAACGTCTGGCCGGCGTTCAGTCGATGGTGATGTGCCGCTGGCGGATCAGCCCGGCCCAGCGTGCGCTCTCCTTCTGGATGGTCGCGGCAAGCTGCTCCGGTGTGCCGCCGGCCGCCTCCATGCCCAGCGTGCCCAGCTTCTCCTTGAGCGCCGGGTCCGCCAGCACCGCTTCCGTCTGCTTGCTGAGCTTGCGCAGCAGGTCCGGCGGCGTGCCGGCGGGCGCCATCAGTGCATACCAGGACACCGCCTCGAACTTCGGCAGTCCCTGCTCGGCAATGGTCGGCACATCGGGCAGTACCGCGGACCGTCGCGCACTGGCCACGCCCAACGGGACCAGCTTGCCAGCCTTGATATAGGGCAGTGCGGCGGACAGCTGCGCGAACATCATCGTCACCTGGCCGCCCACGAGGTCGGTCATGGCCGGGCTCACACCCTTGTAGGGCACGTGGATCAGCTTGATGTTGGCGTCCTGCTGCAGCAGTTCTCCCGCGAGGTGCGCCTGGCTGCCGGCGCCGGGCGAAGCGAAGGTGAGCTGCCCCGGCTTCTGCGCGGCCAGCCTGAGCAGGTCCTGCAGCGATTTCACGTGTGTGGACGTGTTGACCACGAGTACGTTCTCCGCCGTGGCCAGCATGGCCACCGGCGCGAGGTCGGCCGGCTTGTACGGCAGGTTCGGCATCAGGGCCGGGTTCACGGCAATATTGCCCACCGGCACGACCGCGAGCGTGTAGCCGTCCGGCGCGGCCTTGGCCACCATGTCCACACCGATGGTGCCGGCGGCGCCGGCCTTGTTGTCGACCAGCACGCTCTGGCCCATGGCCCTGGAAATGCCCTCGCCGACCACGCGCCCGAGCACGTCGGCGGGACCGCCGGCGGCGAACGGCACCACCATGCGCACCGGCTTGGCGGGATAGCCCGCCGCGCCCTGGGCCATTGCCGGCGCGAAAGCGAGCCAGGGTATGCATGCCGTGGCGCAGGCGAGCAGCCAGCGTTGGGCAATGCGATCGACGGCGATCTTGCTGAATAGCTTCATTGCAGTTCCCCTTGCGTCAGTACGTAACAATGGTCAGGCTTGGCTTGAGGTGCACGATGGGCAGCGGCTTCAGGCGACGCGAAGCCCCCGTTCGCTGCCGAGCGCGCGCGCGATCACGATCTGCAGGATCTGGCTGGTCCCTTCGTAGAGCCGCAGCAGGCGCGCGTCGCGGTACATGCGCTCGACCGGATAGTCGGCGACATAGCCGGCGCCGCCGAACACCTGCACCGCGCGGTCCGCGACCCGGCACAGCATCTCGGACGAGAAGTACTTGGCCGCCGCCGCTTCCTTCAGCGCGCTGCGCGCGGTGTCGATCTGCCGTGCCGCGGCCAGCGTCATGGCGCGCGCGGCCTGGATCTCGACCTCGGAATCGGCCAGCATGGCCTGCACGAGCTGGAAATCGATGATGGCACGTCCAAACTGCCGGCGCTCGCCCGCATAGGCCACGGCTTCATCAAGCAAGCGCTGTGCCATGCCCACGCCCATCGCGGCGATATTGATGCGGCCATGATCGAGCGTCTTCATCGCAGTGCGAAAGCCCTTGCCCTCTTCGCCGCCGATCAGCCGTCGCGCCGGCACGCGCACGTTGTCGAAGACCACGTCGGCGATCTGGGAGCCGCGGTGGCCCATCTTCTTCTCGGGCTTGCCCACGGTCAGGCCGGGCCTGTTCCTGTCGACGATAAAGGCGCTGACGCCGGCCGCGCCGGGCTGCGACGGGTCGGTGCGCGCCATCACGGTAAAGACATCGGCACGCGTGGCGTTGGTGATAAAACGCTTGGCACCGTTGAGCACGTAGTCGCCGCCCTGCCGCTCGGCGCGCGTACTCAGGCTGCCTGCGTCCGATCCGGCGCCCGGCTCGGTCAGCGCAAAGGCCCCGACCAGTTCGCCCGTGGCAAGGCGCGGCAAGAACTCGGCCTTCTGCGCCGCGGTGCCGTCCAGCGAGATGGCGCGGGAACCGATGCCGAGATTGGAGCTGTAGACATAGCGGAATGCCGGTGAACTCAGGCTCAGGACCATCTGGAAGTGCGCCTGCTGCTCGGCAGTGAGGCCGCTGCCGCCATACTCGGGCGCGATCGACAGGCCGAAATAGCCCTGCGCCTTCATGGCGTCGATGATCTCGTCGGGTACGCGGTCGGTGTCTTCGACTTCCTGCTCGCGCGGCATGAGCGCCTCGCGCACGAAGCGTTCGGTGGCGTCCAGCATCTGCGAAAAGGTTTCGTCGTCGACCTGCGCGGCGGCGCGGGATTCTGTCTGCATCAGATCACTCCTTGTTGCCGCAGCGCGTCGATGGCTGCAGTATCGAAGCCCAGCCCGCCAAGCACGTGCGCCGTGTCGGCACCGAGTTCCGGCGCGGCCGGGGTCTGCCCGCGCGGCATGGCACCGAAGCGGACTGGCTGTTCCACATGGCATTCGCGCGCGCCGCCAGCGCCTTGCCGCTGCACCAGCAGCCCGCGCTCGCGCGCATGTTCGCTGTCGAGGCTGGCCGCCACCGGCAAGACCGGTGCTGCCGGAACGCCAGCCTCGGCAAGGCGCCGTACGGCCTCGCCCGCTGAAAGCGTGGCAGCCCAGGCCTCGATCCGGGCAGCGAGTTCGGCTTCATGCTGCTTGCGCGCCTGGTTGGTGGCGAACGCAGGCATTGCGGCCAGCTCGGGTGTGCCGAGCGCCTGGGCAAGCCGCGCGAACAGGCGGTTGTTGGCCACCGCGAGGACGAACAGGCCGTCGGCCGCGCGGAATGCGCCAAACGGCGCCGAATTGGCGTGGCGGTTGCCGACGCGCGCCGCCGCTGCGCCCGCCGCCACGCGCGAAACCAGCGTCGGCATCATGCTGAGCAGGCAGTCGTACATCGGCACGTCGAGATGCCGGCCGCGGCCGGTGCGCTCACGCTGCCACAGCGCTGCCATCACGCCCCATGACGCAAACATGCCGGCCGCCACGTCCGCGACCGATTCACCGACGAGCGTCGGCTCGCCGTCGGGCGCGCCGGTGACGTCCATCAGCCCGGACAGCGCCTGGATGATGGTGTCGTAGGCCGGCCGCTTCGCCCAGGGCCCTTCCTGTCCGAATCCGGAAATGCTGCAATACACCAGGCCCGGATTCAGCACTGACAGCGTCGCATAGCCAATGCCGAGGCGATCCGCCACGCCCGGCGTGAAGTTCTCGATCGCCACATCGGCCCAGCGTGCCAGCCGCGCAATCACCGCCTGTGCGCCGGCCTGCTTCAGGTTGAGCCGCACGCTGCGCTTGCCACGGTTGACGAAGGCGAAGTTGGCGCTGCGGCCATCGACCTGCAGGCCCATCTGCCGGTAATCGTCGCCCTCGAACGGTTCTATCTTGACCACCTCGGCCCCGGCGTCGGCCAGCATGGCGCTGCAGAACGGCCCGGCCAGCACGCGCGAGAAATCCAGCACCTTCAGGCCGTGCAGTGGAAGGGTCTCGACATCGAGGGTCATGCGGCCGCCTCCTCCATGGTCAGGGCAAAGGCGGCGTCGTCCGACTCGCGGGCAAGCGCGGTGAGGCAGGCATAGTCCTCAGGCTGCACAGCGGCGAAGCGCGCCAGCCCCAGCTGCGCCATCAGCGCCGCGCCGACAGCGTCGCGGTCGAGCGCCAGCAGCGCTTCGCGCAGGCGGGTACAGGTATCCACGCCGACCCCGGCGGAGGCCACCAGCGGCGGAATCGGCGCGCCCGGCGTATGCGCCAGGGTCTTCAGTTGCGCCATCCGCTCCGGCGCGTAGCCGCGCAGCAGGTCGAGCACGTAGCTGTCGACCACGCCGACGTCGGCCGCGCCGTCGATCACCGCGTCGATGGTGGCGAGCGGCGTCGGCGTGGGCTGTGCTGTCGGCCGGTAGAGCGAGCGCGTGCCGGCCGGTGCCTGCCGCATCAGGAAGTGGCGCGGCGCGTTATAGCCCGAGTTCGACTCCGGCAGCATGCACGCGAGCCGGCCACCGAACGTCTGTGGCAGCGTCTGCGCCGCGGAACCGGCACGCACGATGAACTCGCTGAAGTAGATCGGCCGCCCCTGGTAGCGCGGCGCGGACGGCACGGGCGCAGCCAGCAGTTCACGGCCGGCCGGCGCGCACGCATACGGATAGCCACACATGAACACGCAGGCGCCGTCCGGCCGCGCCCACAGCGCGCTGACCGGTGCCGGGGCGGCGTGCTCGACGTAGGCCATGTCCACGCCCGCAACTTCGGCCACGCGCGTGAACAGCGCCTGCCAGGCGCGCGCCACCGGCGCGGCCACGGCGTACATGCGTGCGCTGGCGATCATGCGTACACCAGGCGCTGGCCCAGGCCGCGCTCGCCGGCTTTCTGCAGGATGGCGTGGCCCAGCGCGATATCGCTGAGCGACAGGCCGCGATGCCAGAACAGGTTGGTCTCGTCATCGCTCTGGCGGCCCGGCTTGCGCCCCGCCGCAATCTCGCCCAGCTCCGCGTACAAGGTCTGTTCCGACAGTTTGCCGGCTTCCACGTGGGCACGCAGCGAGCCGAACATGCCACCCTTGCACTGGCCCCAGTCGTCCACCACCATCCTGGTCATGATGTCCGTCAGCGACAGCTCCACCGCGCTCATGGTTCCGTACGGCACCACGAAAGCGCCGCGCTTGATCCATTCGGTCTTGAGCATCGGCGTCGGGCGGTCCAGGCGCGAGGCCTCCACCACAATATCGGCATCACGCACGCACGACTCCCAATCCTCCGTCACGATGATCTTCTTGCCGAGGTCGCGCTCCAGCCGCGCCGCGAAGCTGTTGCGGCTTTCGGGGCGGCGCGAATGCACGCGGATCTCGTCGAAGTCGAACAGGCTGTCGAGCAGTCGCACGTTCCAGTACGACGTGCCGCGCGCGCCGATATGGCCGAGCACCTTGCTGTCGCGGCGGGCGAGATGCCGTGCGCCGAGCGCCGTGAGTGCGCCGGTGCGGGCGTCGGTGATGAACGTCGCATCGACCATGGCCACGGGCATGCCGGTGCGCGGGTCGAACAGGTTCAGCATGGCCATTTCCGACGGCAGGCCGAGCTTGTAGTTGTCGACGTAGTCACCCACGATCTTCACGCCGGCCAGCCCCAGCGGCGCCACGTAGCCGCGCAGCACATTGAAGTGGCCGTTGAAGGCGGGGTCCGGCATCAGGTGCACGCGCGGCTCGATCACGGTCTGCCCGTTGCCCTGGGCCACCAGGGCCTGCTCTACCGCCGCCAGGATCTCGGCATCGGTCAGTTCCAGCCGCGCAATGTCCTTGCCGTTGATGTAGGTGAGATGGATGTCGCTCATACAGTCTCCTTTCCGCCTGATCGTCTGATCGAGTGATGAAATGCCTGCACGCCACAAGTGCTTTATGCACCGGATCGCAAACTGGCCCGGCCCCGCCGTGGTGCCTGGTGCGTCGCTGCGCTGCGCGCTGGTGCAGCGCCATGTCCACTGGTCCTGCGCGACTTGAGCGGCGTGTCGATGGAACCCAGTGTAGGGATGACGACCATAACTGTCATATGCTTATATATCTGCATCCCTTAACACCGTGTTAATGCCATGAAGATGAACCTTCGCCAGATCGAGGTCTTCCGCGCGGTCATGCTGACCGGCTCGATCAGTGGCGCGTCGAAGCTGCTGTATGTGTCGCAGCCCGCCATCAGCCGGCTGCTCGCCCATACCGAGCAGCGGCTCGGCCTGACCCTGTTCCTGCGCACCAAGGGACGCCTGCACCCCACGCCGGAAGCCCGCCGGCTGCTCAGCGAGGTCAACGCGGTCTACGAAGGCGTGGAGCGCGTCAACGAAATCGCGGAGGACCTGGCCGCCAACCGCACCGGCAGCCTGCGCATCTCGTGCAGTCCCAATCTTGGCCAGACGGTGTTGCCGCGTGCGATTGCAGGCTTTCGCCGCGCGCACCCGGCCGTGCGCGTGGTGGTGCGCACGCAGATTCCGGTCAACATGCTGCGCGGGCTGATTTCGGGGCAGGCCGATCTGGCGGTGTCGAACATGCCGCTGACGCACCCGAACCTGGATTCGCGGCTACTGGTGAAGAACCCCATCGTGGCGCTGATTCCGGCCGGTCACCGCCTCAGTACCCGGAGTTCGGTGCGTCCATCCGACCTGGCGGGCGAAGACCTGATCGGTTACGGGCCGGACGTGCCCTTCGGCCTGCTGGTGCATGAGGTCTTTGGCCGGGAAGGCAGCCAGCCGGACATGCGGGTGCAGGTGGAACAGGCCCATGTGGCCAGGGCGCTCGCCCAGGCGGGCGCAGGCATTGCGCTGGTCGATGCCATGACGGTGTTCGGGCAGGACTGGCCCGACATGGTGGCCGTCCCGGTGCGCACCAAGGTCAATGCATCGGTGCAGATCTTCCACGTGCAGACGGAGCCGCTGTCACGCCTTGCGCTGGCGTTCGTGGATACGCTGACGGCCATCATGAAGCGATAAGGGCCGGCGCCAATGCGGATCGGCGCTGCGCGGCCGCCCCCTCCCGGAGGCTTCCGGCGGGGCGGTCCGGCGGCCTTCCTGCAGTCGCGATACGGCCGGACTAGAAGCGCTCGGGCACGCGCCGGTATGGGTAGTCCGCCTCTTTGTAGCCTTCCGGCTTCTGCCTGGCCGGCAGTTTCGGCTTCTTGCGCGGCATTGCCTCGTACGGAATGCGATCGAGGACATGGCTGATGATGTTCAGCCGGGCGCGCCGCTTGTCGTCGGAACGGGTAACAAACCACGGCGATTCGTCCGTATCCGTCGCCGCGAACATGGCGTCGCGCGCGCGCGAATAGTCGTACCAGCGCGAGTACGACTTGAGGTCCATGTCGGTCAGCTTCCAGGTCTTGCGCTGGTCGGTAATGCGGTCCTGCAGCCTGCGCGTCTGCTCTGCCTCGCTGACTTCCAGCCAGTATTTCAGCAGCACCACGCCCGACTGGGTGATGGCCCGTTCGACCAGCGGTACACCACGCAGGAAGATGTCCACCTGCTCGTCGCTGCAGAATCCCATGACCCGTTCCACGCCGGCCCGGTTGTACCAGCTGCGATCGAAGATCACGATCTCGCCGGCGGCAGGCAGGTGGGGGATATAGCGCTGCACGTACATCTGGCTCTTTTCGCGCTCGGTTGGCGCCGGCAGCGCCACCACGCGGAATACGCGCGGACTCACGCGCTCGGTCATGGCCTTGATCACGCCGCCCTTGCCGGCGCCATCGCGGCCTTCGAACAGAATGCAGACCTTGGCGCCGGTAGCCTTGACCCAGTCCTGCAGCTTGACCAGCTCCACATGCAGCCGGAACAGCTCCTCGTCGTATTGCTTGCCCGTCATCTTCCCGCCGGCGGCGCCGGCATTGTCTGCATCGCGCTCGCCCTGCTTCTTTTTGCCCATGCCCAGTCTCCCGTGGATGACCGGCCCAGCCGGCCCACCTCATACTTTGGTGCGTCGGAAGTCATAGGGCAAGTCCTCGTTGCGCTGCCGGGCGGCGAGCAATGTGGATGTAGGAAGTGGCATTGACAGCACCAGAGCAGCGTTGTGCGACGCAAAAAAACACCCATGTGCGTTCGCCGGTTGCTCCGGATTTTGCTTCGCCGTGGCCGCGGTGGCCTCGTATACTGGAATTGCTGCACTACAGCATTTTCTTGCATCCGATACCGGACGCTTCCTCGGAGTCAGCCATGTCCCTATGTGCGCTTTGCATGGCACAGATCGATCGGCCCGGTCATTTCCCGCCCCATGCTCGCCTGGCCAGGAGAGGCCAGGTGCTTACGGCAGCGGGGTACGCCTTCGCGTACCAGTGCGAGGATTGCAGTCACGCCATCCTGCTGGCCGCCGCCCACGAAGACGCGCCAGACCGCTGGGTGCTGGCCGACGATATCCCGGGCACCGGCTGAGCCGATGGCCGCCTGCGCGCCCGGGTGCGCGTTCTCCTATTTGCTGCTGCTGTGGTCGTCGCCGCCCAGGGGATCGACGATGATCATGGTGCGGTCCAGCACGCCACGGTCGTCAAAGTAGGCGCTGAAATGCGCGGGCTGATAGCCGGCGACGTAGAGGCGGTACGACCACGCCTCGCGCTTCATCAACGGGTAGTACTGCACCGGTTCGCGCGGCATGCCGAAGCGTTCGGCCACATCGCGCTTGGTCCAGACGCCGGGGCGCGCGGTATAGATCTCCTGCTCGGTCAGCATCTGGCGAAAGTTCGCCAGCTTGCCGCCCGCATCGAAATCCGCCGCGTAGACTGCATAGCCCAGCGGCTGTTTCGAGTAGATCCAGCGGCTGGTGCCGTCACCGAGCGGGTAGGTCTCCGTAGGCTTGCCGAAGGCGTCGCGCACGCTGGCCTCGGTGCTGCCGATCATCTTCTGGCCGGTCTCGACCGGCTGCAGCGTTGCGCACGCGCCCAGCACGAGCGCGGTGGCCGCCAGCCAAATGCCATTTCGGAATTGCATGACCTTTCTCCAGTGTCGGCCAGCGCCGTGGCGCCTGTGGCCCCACGACCTGAGGATAGTCGTCCGGCGCAGGATTTGCCCGACGGCTCTACGGGTAAACACGTGCGGAACCCAAAATATTCCGGCCAGGACGGCATGGCCCCGGAAATTCGGCCCCGCCCGCCTGAAGTGACCAAATTGCCACTCGATTTTCGCACCAAAACAGGGCGGATTGGCGATCTCCGCGCAAGAATTGCCGCGGAAGTCAGCCGCCCGAAAGCAAAGTGAGGCAAAATTCTGTGTTTGCCGGAGGCTGAATGGTCCAGTCGCCGGCGCGTGGTTCTATTCTTTGACATCCCCCCGATCCAGAGGCAAGCAATGAGTACGCAGCAACCCACCATCATCTACACCCTGACTGACGAAGCCCCCCTGCTGGCGACCAGTGCTTTCCTACCTATCATCCGCACGTTCACCAAGCCGGCCGGCGTTGAAGTCACGACCAGCGATATCTCGGTAGCCGGCCGTATCCTGGGCGAGTTCCCCGAATTCCTGGCCGAAGAACAGCGCGTGCCGGACAACCTCGCCGAACTGGGCCGCATGACCCAGCTGGAAGACACCAACATCATCAAGCTGCCGAACATCAGCGCATCGGTGTTCCAGCTGGTCAGCGCCATCAAGGAACTGCAGGCCAAGGGCTACAAGGTTCCGGACTACCCGGAAGACCCGAAGACCGAGGAAGAAAAGGCCATCCAGAAGCGCTACTCCAAGTGCCTGGGCAGCGCCGTGAACCCGGTGCTGCGCGAGGGCAACTCCGACCGCCGCGCCCCGGCCGCCGTTAAGAACTACGCGCGCAAGCACCCGCACAGCATGGGCGAGTGGAGCATGGCCTCGCGCACGCACGTGGCCCACATGAAGCACGGGGACTTCTACCACGGCGAAAAATCGATCACCCTGGACAACGCACGTGAAGTCCGCATGGAACTCCTGACCAGGAGCGGCAAGACCATCGTGCTGAAGCCGAAGGTCTCGCTGCAGGCCGGCGAGGTCATCGACAGCATGTTCATGAGCAAGAAGGCCCTGCTGGCCTTCTACGAAGACCAGATGGAAGACGCGCGCAAGACCGGCGTCATGCTGAGCCTGCACGTCAAGGCGACGATGATGAAGGTGTCGCACCCGATCGTGTTCGGCCACGCCGTCAAGGTCTTCTACAAGGACGCCTTCGCCAAGCACGCGAAGCTGTTCGACGAACTGGGCGTGAACGTCAACAACGGCCTGGTGGACCTGTACACCAAGATCGAAACGCTGCCGGAATCGAAGAAGGAAGAAGTCATCCGCGACATGCACGCCTGCCACGAACATCGTCCGGAGCTGGCGATGGTGGACTCGGCCAAGGGCATCTCGAACCTGCACGCGCCGAACGACGTGATCGTCGACGCCTCGATGCCGGCCATGATCCGTATCGGCGGCAAGATGTGGGGCGCCGACGGCCGCACCAAGGACACCAAGTGCCTGATCCCGGAATCGACCTTCGCCCGCATTTATCAGGAAATCATCAACTTCTGCAAGACCAATGGCGCGTTTGATCCGGTGACAATGGGTACGGTGCCCAACGTCGGCCTGATGGCGCAGAAGGCCGAGGAATACGGTTCGCACGACAAGACCTTCGAGATCCCCGAAGACGGCGAAGCCCGCATCGTCGACAACGCCACCGGTGAAGTGCTGACGGCGCTGACGCAGCAGGTCGAGCAGGGCGACATCTGGCGCATGTGCCAGGTCAAGGACGCGCCGATCCGCGACTGGGTCAAGCTCGCCGTCACGCGCGCCCGCAACTCGGGCATGCCGGCCGTGTTCTGGCTGGACGCATACCGTCCGCACGAGGCCGAACTGATCAAGAAGGTCGAGACCTACCTGAAGGACTACGACACCAAGGGCCTCGACATCCAGATCATGTCGCAGGTCCGCGCCATGCGTTACACGCTCGAGCGCGTGATCCGCGGCCTGGACACCATCTCGGTGACCGGCAACATCCTGCGCGACTACCTGACCGACCTGTTCCCGATCATGGAACTGGGCACCAGCGCCAAGATGCTGTCGATCGTGCCGCTGATGGCCGGTGGCGGCATGTACGAAACCGGTGCGGGCGGTTCGGCACCGAAGCACGTGCAGCAGCTCGTGGAAGAGAACCACCTGCGCTGGGACTCGCTGGGTGAATTCCTGGCGCTGGCCGTATCGCTGGAAGAACTGGGCATCAAGTCGGGCAACAACAGGGCGAAGCTCCTGGCCAGGACGCTGGACTCCGCCACCGGCAAGCTGCTGGACAACGCCAAGAGCCCGTCGCCCAAGACCGGCCAGCTGGACAACCGCGGCAGCCAGTTCTACCTGGCCATGTACTGGGCACAGGAACTCGCCGCGCAAACCGAAGACGCCGCCTTGGCTGCGACGTTCGCGTCGCTGGCCAAGCAGCTCACCGACAACGAGAAGACCATCATCGGTGAACTGTCCGACGTGCAGGGCAAGCCCGTGGACATCGGCGGCTACTACATGCCGGACGCCGAAAAGCTGTCCGCCATCATGCGCCCGAGCAAGACGCTGAACGCAGCCCTGGAATCCGTCCAGGCCTGATCGGCACATCCGATCCCGCAGGCGCCGACCGGTGCCTGCCTGAAGCCGGAGGTTGGCATTTCTGATGCCGCCTCCGGCTTTTTATTTCTGGCCATGACGCCACTCATGCGGGGTGTCATACATTCAAAATTATTGAACAAGCAATCCTAAACGCGGCTCGGAAACACCGCAATGCCCGGTCTATAGTTGCTCACATGAACGACACGCCTGAAACAGTAAGCGTTCTGAAAAATTCAACCAGACCGGAGATCATCATGTCGCGCACCATCGTTGTCCGTACCGTTGCATCCGCCCTCCTGCTTTCGCTCGCTGCCGCGGTCGGCACCGCCTATGCCGCCCCGTCGACGAGCACCCACCCCGGAGACCGTTACGGCTACGAGTACCGCGTGCGCAATGCCGATCCGTACAGCGACGGTGCCCGCTTTGTGGCAGACGCCCACGCCGGCGACCACTACGGTTACCAGTTCCGGACAGCCGACCCGTACATCGACGGCGCCCGTACGGTAGCCGGCCTGGATCGCAGCGGCGTTTCGACCAGCCCGGCGCGCGGCTTCGATCCGTACAGCGATGGCGCGCACGCCTGAAGCACGCCGCACGTCGCCCACCGAAACTGGAGTACATCATGACCATTCGTGACAATGCGCTGATCCTGGGCGGGTGGGTGACGCTTTGCCTGAGCAGCGGCCTGCTGATGAAACTGGCGGCCCAGGCGCTCTCTTTCTGAGCCGGTTAAGGCTTTCAGGCGGAATGCTTCTCGTGGCTGCTTCGCGCCCGCCCTTGATCTTCGGCAAACCATGTCCCGGCTCGCAGCGCCATACTGATTGCAATATTCTCGTTACATCGGCACAGCGTTCGGCCCGCCACACCATGGCAAAGAAATTCCCGCTACACCCGAGCCACCCCGAGCGCATCTGCTGGGGCTGCGACAAGTATTGCCCGGTGGACGCCATGGGCTGTGGCAATGGCTCCAGCCGCACACAACATCCTGCCGAATTGCTCGGCGACGATTGGCTGGAGTTTGGCGATTGGGGCATCGAGCCGGATCGCCCGAAAGCCAGTTGATCTGTCGATAGCGCCGCTCACAGCGCAATCACGCCACACCTTCCTTCCCGCCGTCTTCTTCGACCGGCGAATCGCCCACCCCGAACGCACCACCGCGCGGGCGCGATCCATGCTTGAACCACGGCATCCGGGCATCCCTGGGCCGGACTCGTGCGGACCATAAGCGGCTCCCGCACACCACCAAGCACGCAGTTACTAGTCCGGGCCCGCCCGCGAGGATGTCCAGTGGCGATTACAATGCCTTGATCGCGCCACGCCTCCCGCCAATCCTTTCAACGGACGAACGACCATGCTGAAGCTCCAAGACCCCACCCTGCTGCGCCAGCAGTGCTATATCGACGGACGCTGGACCGACGGCGAACGCCACATCGATGTAACCAATCCGGCCACGGGCGAACGCGTGGCGCACGTGCCGCAGTTTGGCGCCGCGGAAGCCCGCCAGGCTATCGAGGCCGCCAACCGTGCGTTGCCGGCCTGGCGCGCGCGCGTGGCCAAGGAGCGTTCGGCGCTGCTGCGCAAGTGGTTCGAGCTGATCCTGGCCAACCAGGATGATCTCGCGCGCATCATGACCGCCGAGCAAGGCAAGCCGTTTGCCGAGGCCAAGGGCGAGATCGCCTACGCGGCGTCGTTCATCGAATGGTTTGCCGAGGAAGGCAAGCGCATCTACGGTGAAACGATTCCGGCGCCGATCAGCAATCAGCGCATTGTCGTGACCAAGGAGCCGGTTGGCGTGTGCGCCGCGATCACGCCGTGGAATTTCCCGGCGGCCATGATCACCCGCAAGGCCGGCCCGGCATTGGCCGCGGGCTGCACCATGGTGCTCAAGCCGGCGTCGCAAACCCCGCTGACTGCGCTGGCGCTCGCGGTGCTGGCGGAACGCGCGGGCATCCCGGCCGGCGTGCTGTCCGTGGTGACGGGGTCGGCGGGTGCCATCGGCGGCGAACTGAGCAGCAACCCACTGGTGCGCAAGCTGACCTTTACGGGCTCCACCGAGGTCGGCCGCATGCTGATGGCGCAGACCGCAGCCACCATCAAGAAGGTGTCGATGGAACTCGGCGGCAATGCGCCTTTTATCGTGTTCGACGACGCTGACCTGGATGCCGCGGTAGAAGGCGCCATCATCTCCAAGTATCGGAACGCGGGCCAGACCTGCGTCTGCGCGAACCGGATCTACGTGCAGGACAAGGTCTACGACGCGTTCGCCGAGAAGCTGGTGGCCGCAGTCGCCAAGCTGAAGGTCGGCAATGGCATGGACGAAGGCGTGCGCATCGGCCCGCTGATCGACGAGAAGGCCGTGGCCAAGGTCGAGGAGCATATCGCCGACGCCCTTGGCAAGGGCGCGCGCGTGCTGCAGGGCGGCCATCGGCACGGGCTTGGCCATACGTTCTTCGAGCCGACCATCCTGGCCGACGTCGCGCCGGGCATGCTGGTCGCGCGTGAAGAGACCTTTGGCCCGCTGGCGCCATTGTTCCGCTTCAAGACCGAGGACGATGTCGTGGCTATGGCCAACGACACCGAGTTCGGCCTGGCCAGCTATTTCTATGCACGCGACCTCGGCCGCGTCTGGCGTGTCTCGGAGCGGCTCGAGTACGGCATGGTCGGGGTGAACACCGGACTGATCTCCAACGAGGTCGCGCCGTTTGGCGGCGTGAAGCAGTCCGGCGTGGGCCGTGAAGGCTCGCACTACGGCATCGAGGACTACCTGGTGATCAAGTACACCTGCATGGCGGGCATCTGACCGAGACCCGCCTCCCTGCGTTCAGCGATTGCCGTTGGCGCAGGCCACGTTGCGGGTCAGTCCGGCCAGTCGCCGGCGACCGGCCGGCAGGTCTTGCGGAACCGTTCGAACTGGTCGTGGAAGCGCCGCATCAGTTCGAACTGGCAGGACGCGTTCTCGAAGGTGAAACACGCGTCGAACTCAGAGAGTGCGTCTTCGGCAGCGTGCGAGAGGCGCTCCTGCCGCCGGGCCAGCGCCCGCCCTTCCACGCTGCGGTGCCGGCGCAGCCGCCCCCAATGCCGGTCCGGCAACAACCGGCAGGCCGCCGGGGATGGGCGAGGCCGGCTCAGCCACGCCGGCCGGCAACGTTCGGTGCACGCCGCGGCGCACCCGCGATGGCGGCTCGCACAGGCTGCAGATGAACGAGGCCTGGGGTTCATAGGCATGCGTGACATAGCGGCCGCCGCAGCAACGACACGTCGACAGCTGCAGCAAGCCGCCTTCGCGGAAGCGCACCAGTGTCCAGAATCGCGTGAAGCTGATCAGGCATTCCTCGTCGCTGGCCCGCATATGGCCTGCATACACGCGGTAGCTGTCGAGCACTGCACGGATGCCTGGCAGCCCGGCCCGCTGCCGCATGAATTCATGGACGTTCAGCAGATACGACGCATGCGCGTTGGGCCGCCACGTCACGAACCAGTCCGCCGAGAATGGCAGCATGCCCTTCGGCGGGGACCCTCCCGTCAGCTCCCGGTACAGCCGGTACACGCGGCTGTGCGACAGCGCCACTTCCGCCTCCACGACCTGCGGGCGGGCCCCCAGGCTGATCAGCTCAATGGCAAGCTGCGTGTCGCTGGCATCCTGCAGTGCACTGCGCGCCAGTGCTGGTTGCGCGGGGGTCTTCATCGTCCTTCCTCCAGGGCTTGCGCGGCCAGCACGATGGCCATATGCATATTGCACAGCTCGTGCCGGGGCCTGATGCCCGCCAGCGCTTCGAGCAAGGCACCGTTGTCAAGACGGAAGCGGCACAGCACCATGCTCGAGCGCGCCAGGCCCAGCAACTGCGCCGAGGTCAGCGCCAGCAGCGCCTGCCCGACCTCCTTGCGGATGCCGAGCCTTAACAGGGCCTCGGGCTCGTTCTGGCGCATCAGCCGCTGCACCAGCAGCAGATAGGCCAGGTTGACGTCCTTGATCTCACCTACCAGGTCACTGCTGTCCATTGCCAGCCTCCCAAGCGAACGGATTGCCTTTCACATTGTCCGCATGCCTGGCGCCGGCACCGGACTCGGGCAAGGTCCGAGCCGTCCACGCCTGGGCGGACACCAACGCTCCCGCTCCCCGCGCCGGCACGCCCTGCCTGCCTGCGCGCCGGCTGCCGGGCACAGGCGCTACCGCGGAGATCGCCGCACGGGCGGCTATGGCGCGCAGCCCTGCCTTGTCGACCAGCGTCACGCTGCGGTGCTTGACCCGGATCAGACCGCATTCCGCGAGCCGGGAAAACTGACGGCTGACCGTCTCCAGTGTCAGGCCGAGATAGCTGCCGATTTCCTCGCGAGTCATGCGCAGAATGAACTCGCTCGGCGAAAAGCCGCGCACGGACAGTCCTTCGGATATCCACAGCAGGAACGTCACCAGACGCTCTTCCGCCGTCATCAGCGCCAGCAGTGTCTGCAGCGCACGCGTGCGCTGCGCCAGGCGGTCCAGTGCCAGCAACACCCGGCTGGCGAGTGCCGGCGTACTCGCCGCCACTTTGCGCAGCGTATCGATGGCAATCATGCAAACCTTGGCATCTTCCAGCGCCGTCGCGTAGGAGGCGTACTGGCGGCGGCCGATGCTGTCCAGTCCGACCATTTCGCCGGGGAAATGGAATCCGACCACCTGTGTGCGTCCGTCCTCCGTGGCGACATGCGTCTTGAGCGTACCCACGCGGATCGCGAACAGGGCCTCGACCGGATCACCGAGCAGATAGAGTGGTTCGCCCTTGCGCAGACGAACCACGCGATGGGCCAGCATGTCGGCCGGCTCGATGCTGTCGGGCGCCCGCTCGCCCACCAGGCAGAAGCGTGCCATGGAGCATCCGGCGCAGCACGGGATCGAATCAGGCGATGGCGGGCGGGTTGTCAGGGTCATGGGGGCCTCGGAAGAAGGAATCTCAGGAAAAGGTTTCCGGCGATCCCTTCCTTGGGAGGTGGCTCCCAGAATTGGTTTGACTACGGAATCAAATCACCAAAACCTTAAATTCGATTCTATTGACCGGCATCTGCAGAACAATCTGTAGTTTCTGAATATCCATTAGGAGTTTTCCGACTCTAGTGCCGCAAACTCCCGCGCGGCGCCGCGAAACGACTGGAGAGCCCTGCTGCGCCAGCATTGTTGGCACGAATCAAGGACGTTGCGGAAGTCCCTTCCTATCATCGCGGCGATCTCTTATTGCTTCCCGTTGCTCCAGATACGAATCTGATTTTCGGCGCCGTCGAATAAGCGCAATTGAAATCCTTTCTGCGCACTCGCTGCATTCATCCGCATCAGGAAGTTGCCGGCTTCCTCCTGGAATATCCCCATGCAAGCCCCCCTTCCGCCCCTGTCCGCCATCCCCATGCCCGGTCTCCGCGATGCCGAGGTACTGCACTTCGGGCGCCAGCCCATCGTGAATGCCGCCGGCGATCCGCAGGCCTATGAGCTGCTATACCGGGAAGCCGGCGGAAACTGGGCAGACGTCCTCGATGACACGGCGGCAACGGCCCAAGTCATCGCACTTGCGCTGGGTGGCACAGGGCTGGACTGGACCTTGCGCAAGCATGCGGGCTTCATCAACCTGGGGCGGCAACTGCTGCTCGACGACCTGCTGTTGCTGGTCCCGCCCGGGCACTTCGTGCTCGAAGTGCTCGAAAGCGTGCCCATGGATACCTGCGTGCTGCGGCGCCTGGCGTGGCTGCGGGAGACCGGCTACCGCCTGGCGCTCGACGACGTGGCGGCGCTGACGGCCGACGTTCGCAAGGCGCTGCCCGCGGTCGACTTCGTCAAGGTCGACTTCCGTTCAGGCAACCGCCTCGATCTTCCGCGCCTGGCCGATGCGGTGCTGCAGGCAGACCGCCTGCTGATTGGCGAGAAGATCGAAACCGCCGACGACTTCGCGCTTGCGCAACAACTCGGATTCCATCTGTTCCAGGGCTTCCATTTCGCGCGCCCCGAACCGCTGGCGGCACCGCTGCCGCACCTGGACCGTGGTGCGCTGGCGCGGCTGCAAACGCTGCTGACGCAAGGCGCGTACTCCGAGGCGCTGCTGGCCGAACTGCATGCCAACCCCGGCCTGGTGGCCCAGTTGCTGCGGCTCTCCGTGGCGACCGGCGTGCAGCCTGGTGCCGGCTTTGCCAGCGTGCGCGCGCTGCTTGCGGCGCTGGGCCCCCACAGCCTGCAGCGCTGGGTGCGGCTGCTGCACATCGCGGACGGATTGCGCCTGCCCGGCGAACCCAGCCTGCGCAGCCAGGCGGCACACCGGCGCGCCACCTTCATGGCGCAGGCAGCGCGCCATGTCCGCCCGCACGATACCGCCTTCGCCGAAGCGGCCTTCCTCACCGGTGTGCTCTCGCTGGCTCCGCTGCCGCCGCACGGTACGCGTCGTGACATCCAGGACACCTTTCCGGTGACCCAGACGATCCGGGACGCCATTCTCGACGGCCATGGCGAACTGGGTGCGCTGTTGCAGGCCGCCGAGGCTTACGAGCGCGGCGGCAACCCGCTGGCCGTGCCGGGCCTCCCCGCCGCGTGACGGCGTCGCGCTGAGGCGACGGCGACACTACGCGCCGCGCGCGCGAACCCCGCCTTTGCCAATTCGAAACCCGCGCAACCACGCGCTGCGACACACTGCCGCTTTCCATCGCCAAAACTTGACAGAGGGGAGACAGCGATGAAGAGCTGGTTCAAGCATGCGGCCGCAGGGCTGCTGGTTTCGCTGGCGGCGGCCGGCAGCGCTTTCGCGGCGTACCCGGACAAGCCGGTACGGCTGGTGGTGCCCTTCCCGCCGGGCGGCGCCACGGACCTCCTGGCGCGCGAAGTCGGCAATGCGCTGTCGGTGCGGCTGGGGCAACCGGTCGTCATCGACAACCGTCCGGGTGCCGGCGGCAATATCGCCGCGATTGCCGTGGCGCGCGCCCCGGCCGACGGCTACACGCTGTTGTTCGGTACGTTCGGCTCGCTGGCCGTCAACAAGAGCCTCTACGACAAGCCTGGCTACGATCCGCTCAAGGACTTCGCGCCGGTGGCTTCCGTCGCCTACCTGCCCAACGTGCTGGTCGTGCACCCGTCGGTGCCCGCGCGCACCGTGCCGGAGTTGCTGGCGCTGGCGCGCAAGGAGCCCGGCAAGCTCACCTATGGCTCGTTCGGCAATGGTTCGTCCTCGCACCTGGCGGGTGAACTGTTTACGCATATGGCGGGAGTCAATATCACGCACATCCCTTACAAGGGCAGCGCCGCGTCCATGACGGACCTGATCGGCGGGCGCCTGACCATGATGTTCGACAGCGTATCCACGGCGTTGCCGTACATCCGCGACGGCCGCGTGCGCCCGCTGGCGGTCACGACGCAGACGCCGTCTGAACAATTGCCTGGAGTGCCGACGCTGGCGGCTGCCGGCGTACCGGGCTATGAGCTGACGGCCTGGTTCGGCGTCGTGGCGCCGGCCGGCACGCCCAAGGCCGTGGTCGACCGGCTCAACGCCGAGATCGTGGCGTCGCTGAAACAACCGGAAATGGCCGGCAAGCTGGCGAGCCAGGGCACGGTGCCGTTCCCGGCCACGCCTGCGCAGTTTGGCAGCTATATCCGCGCCCAGTACGAGAAGTGGGATGCGCTGATCAAGTCAGCCAACATCCGCGTGGAGCAATAAGGGAGCAATAAGCCGCTGAATCCTGCGGCGCATTCAAGCCGGCGCCGGCATGGCGCCAAAGCGCCACGAAAGCCGGTGCGCCGCCTGGCGCACCAGTTCGGCCGTGGCACCTTGCGTGCCGCTGTCGAAACTGCCGGTCGACCCCATCACCGCCACCACCAGCGCCAGGCTGCCCGTATGATCGAACACCGGCGCCGCGAGCGTGTCGATGCCGGGCACGGGCCGGCTCAGCGCGTTGTCGACCTGCTCGCTGCGCACCCGCGCCAGCCGGCCCGCATAGTCCGAAGCAAGCTTGCCGTCATCGCCAAGCACCTCGGCTGGCGCGGCGCCGGCCATGCGCAGGTCGTCGCGCGCGAGCAGGCCAGCCAGCACGTTCTCCGGCAGGTACGCCGCCATGGTGCGGCCGATCGCGGTATTGACCAGCGAAAGCACCGTGCCGACGCGCAGGCTCACATGCTGCGGCCGTGCCGATTCCTCCAGCCGGACCACGGTCGGCCCCAGCGGTCCGAGCACCGCCATGGCCACGCTCAGGCCCGTAGCACCCGCGAGCTCGATGATTTCCGGCTCGGCTTCGCGCGTCGGCGACAGACGCTGCAGGGCGATCAGCCCCAATTCGAGGCTCAGCGGTCCGCACAGGAAGTTGCCCGCGGCATCGCGCGAGAGCAGGCCGGTCTTCTGCAGGCTGACCAGGTGCGGAAACGCCTTGGCCGGCGCCATGCCTGCCGCCTGCGCCAGGTCGCGCAGCGGCAGCGGCCTGCCTGCCGCCACCAGCGCCGCCAGCAGTTGTCCGGTACTGTCGAGCGACTGGATGCCGCGCTGTGGCTTGCCCCCATCGCCGCTCCGGTCATCGTTCGGGGCCGCTGGCGTACTCATGCTTGTCCAAGGTTCGTGCCGATGGCGTGGGCGGTCGCCTGCAGCGCCGTCGCCACCGGTCCCTTCCAGTCCACGTCAATGGTGCCCGTGGAGCCGACTACGGTCAGTACCAGCCTCAACGCGCCGCCGGCATCGAGCACGGGCACGCTCAGGCTGCTGACGGCCGGGCTCGGCGCATCAATGCTGCGTTCGATGCCGCGTGTGCGAATCGCTTCAAGTGCGGCGTCGAACGCGGCGCGATCTGCGGCGCGATCTGCGGCGCTGGCCTGCGGCTGCTGCTGCCGCCAGATCGCCTCCCAACCCGCACGGGGCCGGAACGCGCAATAGACGCGCCCCGTTGCCGTAGCCGCCAGCGCCATCACGGTGCCGACGTGCAGGTTCACGTGCAGCGGTGCCGCAGCCGGCACGTAGCGCACGATGGCGGGCCCCTGCGGGCCGGCGATGCTGATCGCCACGCTGAAACCCGTGGCCTGGGCCAGTTCGTCCACGCGCGGCACGGCAGCGCGGTAGGCCGGGTCGGATTCCAGGTGCATCATGCCAAGCTGCAGCGACAGCGGGCCCGGTTCGTAGCGGCCCGACAAATGGTCGCGCTTGATCAGCCCGAGCCGTGTCAGGCTGACCAGGTAAGCATGGGCCTGCGCGGCCGCCAGCTGTGCCGCGTCCGCCAGTTCAACGAGCGTCATTGGCGCACGCGCCGCCGCGAGCGCGCCCAGGAACCGGCCGGCGACTTCCACGCTCTGGATGCCGCGCTGCACCTTCTCTTCGCCTTCCGCCCGCGCCGTCTTGCGCCCCGCTGCCACCATCGTCGTCTCCGGAAAGCCCAGATATTAATCGAACGTCACCGGGACCAGCCGCACCGTTCGGTGTTTACCCGAGACTTTTCGCCTCTGATCGAAGATTATTCATAGGCTAACCGATTAGCTATTGATTAATTTTTTCGAGTTTCCTAAGATGGCACTACCCCGTCGCGCAACGCACCGTACACGCTGCGACCAGACCAGGATCAACGAACGGGGCGAGACAGCCGCGCGGTGCCGCGCAAAGGAATCTCGTGCCGCTGTCCCGCCCGCCCCCCATAAAGAGGACCGACAGCATGAGCAAGGCATTCGCATCCCAGGCCGACCTGGAAGCCAAGCAGATCACCTTCACCCAGTTATCCGAGAACGCCTATGCCTACACGGCCGAAGGCGACCCCAACTCCGGCGTGATCATCGGCGACGATGGCGTGATCATCATCGACACCACGGCCACCCCGGCCATGGCTCAGGACCTGATCGCCAGGATCCGCTCGGTCACGGACAAGCCCATCAAGTACGTCGTGCTGTCCCACTACCATGCAGTGCGCGTCCTGGGCGCCTCCGCGTACTTCGCCGAGGGCGCGCAGCAGATCATCGCCAGCCGCGGCACCTACGAAATGATCGTGGAGCGCGGCGAGGCCGACATGAAGTCGGAGATCGAACGCTTCCCGCGCCTGTTCGCCGGCGTCGAGACCGTGCCGGGCCTGACCTGGCCCACGCTGGTGTTCGAGAAGGAAATCACGCTGTTCCTGGGCAAGCTGGAAGTCCGCATCGCCCACCTCGGCTCCGGCCATACCAAGGGTGACACCGTGGTGTGGCTGCCGTCGCAGAAGGTGCTGTTCTCGGGCGACCTGGTCGAGTACGACGCGGCCTGCTACTGCGGCGACGCCCAGCTCGCCGATTGGCCCGCCACGCTCGACGCGCTGGCCGCGCTGCAGCCCGAGAAGCTCGTCCCCGGCCGCGGTCCGGCGCTGACCACGCCCGAGGAGGTCGGCAGGGGCATTGCCTACACCAAGGATTTCGTCACCACGCTGTTCCAGGCCGGCAAGGAAGCCGTGGACGAGAAGCTTGACCTGAAGGCGGCCATGGCCCACACGCGCCGCGCCATGGACCCGAAGTTCGGCCAGGTCTTCATCTACGAGCACTGCCTGCCGTTCGACGTCTCGCGCGCCTACGACGAAGCCAGCGGCATCCGCCATCCGCGCATCTGGACCGCGCAGCGCGACAAGGACATGTGGGCCGCGCTGCAGGACTGACCCGCGGACGGAAGGACAGAGGGACGCAAGGACGGAACATAAGACTGAACGAGAGTGGACGGAGACATAGGCATGACCATCGATTACCAGCGCCTGTCATTCGAGTACCAGCCGTGCGCGGAACAGCGCGACGGGCAAGCGGGCGGCAGGGTCCATCCTGTCGTCGTGGTCGGTGCCGGGCCCATCGGCCTGGCGACCGCCATCGATCTGGCCCAGCGTGGCGTGCGCGTGGTGCTGGTCGACGACGACTGCACCCTGTCGACCGGCTCGCGCGCCATCTGCTTCGCCAAGCGCACGCTGGACATCTTCGACCGCCTGGGCTGCGGCCAGCGCATGGTCGACACCGGCGTAAGCTGGAACGTGGGCCGCGTGTTCCTGCGCGACCAGCAGGTCTACAGCTTTGACCTGCTGCCCGAGGCGGGCCATCGCCGCCCCGCCTTCATCAACCTGCAGCAGTACTACGTCGAAGGCTACCTGCTCGATCGTGCGCTGGAATTGCCCAACATCGAGATCCGCTGGCGCAACAAGGTGGTCGGACTCGAACGACGCCAGGCCGGGACGGCCGACGAGAACGTCGCGCTGACGATCGAAACGCCGGACGGTCATTACACGCTGGCCGCCCGCTACGTGGTGGCGGCCGACGGCTCGCGCAGCCCGGTGCGCCAGCTGCTGGGCCTGGACAGCAAGGGCCGCACCTTCAGGGACCGCTTCCTGATCGCCGACGTGAAGATGGAGGCGGACTTTCCCACCGAGCGCTGGTTCTGGTTCGACCCGCCCTTCCACCCGAACCAGTCGGTGCTGCTGCACCGCCAGCCCGACAATGTCTGGCGCATCGACTTCCAGCTCGGCTGGGATGCCGACCCCGTCCTGGAGAAGACGCCCGAGCGCGTGATCCCTCGCGTGCAGGCACTGCTGGGCCCTGACGCGAAGTTCACGCTGGAATGGGTCAGCGTCTATACGTTCTCGTGCCTGCGCATGGACAGCTTCCGCCACGGCAACGTGCTGTTCGCGGGCGACTCGGCGCACGGCGTCTCGCCGTTCGGTGCGCGCGGCGCCAACAGCGGCGTGCAGGATGCCGAGAACCTGGCCTGGAAGCTCGCCTACGTGCTGCAAGGCCGTGCCGCGGACAAGCTGCTCGACACCTACGCGAGCGAACGCGAGTACGCCGCCGACGAGAACCTCCTCAACTCCACCCGCGCGACGGATTTCATCACGCCGAAAAGCCCGGTCAGCCGCCTGTTCCGCGATGCCGTGCTGGGCCTGTCCCGTCGCCACGCCTTTGCGCGCGGCCTGGTCAACAGCGGCCGCCTATCGGTGCCAGCGGTGCTGCACGGATCGCCGCTCAACACGCCCGACGCGGACGGCCTCGGCGGCGCCATGGTGCCCGGCGCGGCCTGCGTGGACGCTCCGGTTTCCGATGCGCATGGCGCGGGCTGGCTGCTCCAGCATCTCGGCGGTGAATTCACCGGGCTGGTATTCGGCACGCCGGACAGCCTCGACAGCGACAGCCGCGTCGCGCTCGAACAACTGGAGCAGTCCGGCTTGCCGATTCGCCTAGTGTTCATCGGCACGCCGGCGCAGCCCGCGTCCGCCAGCCCGGTCTTGCGCGATGATGAAGGGCTTGCGGCGCAGCGCTACAGCGCCGCACCGGGCACCTTCTACCTGATCCGGCCGGACCAGCATGTCTGCGCACGCTGGCGCCGCATCGATGCGCAATGCATCGGCGACGCGCTGGCCCGCGCGAGCGGCGCGCACCTGCCCGGCAGTGCACAGCAACCGGCCGCCATGGCGGCATAAGGCCTGACGGACAACAGGCCGCCCCCACAGAATACGGAGACCACGCCATGCCCAGCCAATCCGCGGCACACACGCTCAATACCCAGCCCAACCTGGCCCGTCCCGACGACTTCTACGAAGCGTTGATCGACATGCACCGCGACCTGGACGACGCGCAGAGCCAGGCCGCCAATGCCCAGCTCATCCTGCTGCTCGCCAATCATATCGGCGACCACGAGGTGCTGCTCGCGGCCATGCAGGCCGCCCGCGAAGGCATCGCCGGCGACACCGCCGCCGCAAGCTGACCCTGCGGGGCACGCGCGACGCGTGCCCCGACCCTTCCCGCCCAACCCGTAGCGAAGGCCTGCCAAAGGCCGGCGCGGGCGGCGCTTACACCGGAGACAAAGCAATGAGCAATCTGGCCTCAGGGGCGATTGCGGCCCCCGCTTACGCCGCGCATGAAGAAGACGCGCTGTACCGCAAGATCTGGCTGCGCCTGATCCCGTTCCTGTTCGTGTGCTACGTGGTTTCATTCCTGGACCGCATCAACATCGGCTTTGCCCAGTTGCAGATGAAGCAGGACCTGGGCTTCAGCGACGCCATGTACGGCCTGGGCGCCGCGGTGTTCTACGTCGGCTACGTGCTGTGCGAGGTGCCGAGCAACATGCTGCTTGCACGCTTCGGCGCACGGCGTACGTTCACGCGCATCATGGTGCTGTGGGGCGCGGCCTCGGTCGCCATGATGGCGGTGTCCTCGCCGACGCAGTTCTACCTGCTGCGCTTCCTGCTTGGCGTGTTCGAGGCAGGCTTCTTTCCCGGCATCGTGCTCTACCTGACCTACTGGTTCCCGGCCAGGCGCCGCGCCGCGGTCATGGCGATCTTCTTCGCCGGCGTTGCGGTTGCCGGCGTGCTGGGCGGCCTGGTGTCGGGCTGGATCATGCGCGACATGGCCGGCGTGCTCGGCATGCAGGGCTGGAAGTGGATGTTCGCGATCGAAGGCGCACCCGCCATCGTGCTCGGCGTGCTCGCCGCGTTCATCCTGGTCGATGAACCGCGCCAGGCCAGCTGGCTCACCGACAGCGAAAAGGCATTCCTGACACGGGCCCGCACCGAAAGCCTTGACGTCAAGGCGCACTCGTTGCAGGCGCTGCTGCAGGTGCTGCGCAACCCGCGCGTCTACCTGTTCGCGTTCATCTACTTTTCGCTGACCTGCGGCTCGCTGGCGTTGAGCTTCTGGATGCCGCTGATGATCCGCGATTTCGGCGTCACCGATGTGGTCTCGATCAGCCTGTACTCGGTCGTGCCCAATGCGGTGGGCGCGGTCGGGCTGATCCTGATTGCGCGGCATTCGGACCGCAGCGGCGAGCGCCACCGGCATTTCCTGCTGTGCACGGCCGGCGGCGCACTCGCGCTGGCCGCGCTCACGCTGCACCTGCAGAGCCTGGCCGCGATGCTGGCCATCCTGTCCGTGGCCGCGGTGCTGATCTTTGCCGCGCTGCCGGTGTTCTGGTCGCTGCCGCCGAGCCACCTGCCCGCCAGCGGCGCAGCGGCCGGCATCGCGTTCATCAGCAGCGTGGGGATTACCAGCGGCATTGTCAGCCCATGGGTGATCGGGCAGATCAAGGTGCAGACGGGAAGCCTCGACAATGCGCTGTACCTGCTGGCCGCCTTGCTGCTGGTCAGCGGCCTGTCGATGTGGCTGGGCGTGCCACGTCAGCCGGATCCATCCTGACGGCCGCGTGGCCGCTCCGGACATGCGCCCGCTGCGTTGCCGCCGGGCGCGTTTGCCTTCTCAATGCGGATGGCTGCACGGAATCACTGCGGCGATCTCCTCGCGCATGACTTCCACCACGTCGTCGATCTCCAGGCCTTCCGCGGTGACCAGGACTTCCTGGCCGCGGCTGATCGCATAGACCACGCCCCGCCAGTGCCCTGAGGACACGACTTCACTGAGGCGAATATCGAACTCCGTGTCCTGGTCCTGGCTGTAGACCGTCACCAGGTCCCCGATCCGGGGCATCCAGCCGACATCGCCGTCGAAAGCGCGGGCCACCACAGTGACTGGAGACTGAGTCAGTCCCCGCGCGAATCTTGCACGCATGGCTAGCTCCTTTAACAGGCGATCCCAGTCCAGCTTACAAGAGCAAGCCTAAATGACCAGAAATTTTCGCCCGCGAGTCGCCCTTGCTGCTCCTGGCATGTCAGAGGGTGACCGATAGACAGTGGCGAAAATGAGGCCACAATGGCATTGTCGGCGCATGCCTCGGCGCCTCAGGAGACAGAGATGGGCAGCAACCTACACGTCGTGCCTTACGGAAATGGTTGGGACGTCATTCACGAAGGTGCGCGTTACGCGGAATCCCACCACGCGACGCAGGAGGCGGCGATCCAGGCTGCCACCGCGCTCGCGCGGCGCAAAAAGGTTGAGCTGCTGATTCATGCAAAGGACGGTAGCGTCCGGGCGCGCAGCAGCTACGCCGGCCGCGACCTCAGCGCCATTGCCGGCTAGGCCGCGCTGCTGCGGGAGCCGGCCGCACCGGGCGATGCCGGGGCACCCGCCTTTCTGATTCAGGAGGACGGCTTGCCCTGTCCGCCACGGCTAACGCGCAGGCGATTGAACAGGTCGCGCACGCCAAAGACGTCGTCCGCGATATCCTCGACCCGGTACTTCTGCAGGCGGTCTGGCACGCTTCCTTCGAGCGTGACCACGCCACTGTCCACGCGGACTTCGACGTCCCGCACATCGAGGCGGCCACTGCGCGTCAGGCGGTCGCAGATGTCCTCGAGGATCCGCGCATCGCTGCGTTGATACCCGCGCGGCCCCACTGGCCGGTAGCGCGGTGGAGTCCCCTGCCCGCTACGCGACACGCGCTCATTGAACCCCGTGAACTGCTGATAGGCCTGCGCCCACTCGTGGCTGTCCGGCGGCAGTTGCCGCTGCCGAGTTTCATCCCGTGGCCCCGGGAACTCCGCAGGATCCACCGGCTGGTCGTAGTCGAAGACGCCATAGGCGCCCACGTAATGGCTGCGCATGTCGGTGTCATCCGGTTGCGGCGCTTCACGCCATGGCGCGTCCCATGGCACGTCCGGTCTGGCGGGTCGGCGGCTTCGGTCCATGTCTGTCTCCGGCGGTTCACTGCGGGATCAGTCCTTACAAGGTCCTTCCAAGCAAGATGGGCGCCATATTGCCCGGCGCAGGTACCGTCGCGCGCGGCGGCAGGAATTACAAGATCCCGTGCGCCTGTGCACGTACATTCTTCTGCCCGCCCCGCTCTAAGCGCCCGTTGCGAGCGGCGATGTGCGCGATACGGCTGGCACGGAAACTGCCGCCGCGTCAGTCATCGTTAACGCAGGCGATGCGCAATGGATTCCCTGACCGGCCTCATGCTCGCCCTGATGGGCGAAGGCGACCCGCTCACGTGGTGGCAGGGCGCGGTGCGCGCCATCATCGTCTTCCTGTCCACCTGGCTGCTGCTGCGCGTGGCGGGCCGCCGCGCGTTCGCCCAGAAGACCGCGTTCGACCTGTGCGTCGTGCTGCTGCTCGGCGCCGTGCTGTCGCGCGCCATCATCGGCGCGACCGCCTTCCCGACGGCGTTTGCGGCATCGCTGGTGCTGGTGCTGATGCATCGGGCGGTCGGATGGCTGTCGTCGCGCTACGCCGCGTTCGACCGCATCACGGGCGGATACGCGATCGACGTGGTCGAGCACGGCGAAATTGATCGGGCGCGCATCGCGCAAGCCATGGTCAGCGAGGAAGACCTGAAGGCCAGTCTGCGCGCGTCGTTGCAGGCCGAAACGCTGGAGGGCGTCACCCGGGTCGTGCTGGAGCGAAGTGGCGATCTGACGTTCGTGCGCGAAACGAAGAAGCCATCCGCGACCGGTGGCCGCGCCACGCAGGCCCATGCGAACGACCAGGGAGCGACGCCAGCATCGCGGCACCCGGTTGAAAACGCCGACAAAGTCAACGGCACGTCGGTCTCCCGCTGGTCCGGACGATGAGTACGCCCCGGGGCCGGCACCAGCACCGACCTGCTGTCGCGCCACAATCCGCGCCCGGACCGGTGCCCGGCACGGCATGCGGCGAATCACCGTGCGCGAGGCCGCCGCCGATTGGCGCTGGGGCGGCTGTGCCACTACTGCGAACTGGCCCGACGTGGCGACACCAGCCGTGGCTGCCAGAACACCAGCGCCGTACCTTCGTCGCCTGACGACAACCGGAGACCGACATGAAACGGACCCTCGCCACCACTGTGCTGGTGATCGGCGCCGCGCTTTGCCTGCCCGCCTTTGGCCAGCAAGCGCCGGCATCGCCCAATGCGCCGAACCCAAGCGCCCCGCCAGCCCCGGAAGGCGCGGGCGGCACGCGCAATGCGCCCGCCATGACAGCGCCCGGCGCGACAGCACCCGCCACAACGGACATGCACAGTGGCACCGGCATGGCAACGGACCAGCCCACGCACAAGGCCAAGAAGTCCAGCACGCCATCGGGCACCACCGCTCGCCACAAGAAGCCGCGCGAGCAAGGCACGCCGCCCGCGCCTACGGCCGAGGCCCCAAGCGGCCCGAAGGGAGATTCCCCTGATCCGCTGCCCAAGCAGTAATCAAGGCGCCGTATGAGCAAAAGGGGCGTTCCGTGCCGTAGGGCGCGCGACGCCCATGCTCACCCCGGCCGCCGGGCGCCCGCGCGGGCCGTGTCGTGCCAGGCCTTGTCCGCCTTGCGCATGCCGCGCACGTTCATGGCGACCAGCGCCACCTGCAGCAAGATCAGCGCGTAGGCGTCGCCCTGCCAGCCCCAGGCAATCCACAGGATGTTGCTGAGCAGGAACACCCAGAATCCGGCGCGCCGCCGCGCGTCCGAGCGGGACCCGACGAGCCACGTCGCCAGCACGGTGGCCGCCATCGCCGGCCATTGCATCGCTTCCAGCCAGTCCTGCATGCGCTCTCCCCGTGCCTGTCCGGCACCGGACCCCGCATGAACCGTACCCGGCCGGGAGTCGCCCCGCCGTGGTGGCAAGAAGCGCACGCGCCGCGAGGCCAGGGCAATTTTTGCAATGGCCGCGGCGCGGCCTGCAGTTATTACACGCCGCACCGTCGCAGCCGTGGCGCGCTTGCGGCCGCGAACTCGGCCATTCTCCTTGCCCATACCCGGATACGCCGCCGGATACGCCGGCCCATTCGAAGGCCCGTGCAGCGCTTGGCACGCGCTTCGCATGGCTCTGTTCAGTTTCACTCCGCTGGGGATGCGGGGCATGCGGGCCTCTGCCGGGGCCGGATGTCTGCCTGCCCGTGTTGGCCAACCAGCCAAGGGAATGCTACGTGCGGATCTGCCTGCTCAATATCGACCGAATCACCGACCCTCCCGACGCACAGCACGACGCGCTCCGGCGCGTCGCAGCGCTGGGATTCGACCATGTCCTGCTGTCCGGCCGCTCCGCCGTCCTGCCGGGGAGCCGCGACACGCTGTCCGCGCTGGCGGCACTCTGCGCGGATAGTGCGCGACACGGCCTGACGCCGTTGCTCGACATCTCGCTTGACCGCTATCCGGAGAGTGCGGAGAGTGGCACCGGCATCGACCCGGCATGGATCGATCGTGCCGCGCCAGCCTTTGCGCCACACGATACCGACAACCACCTGCCCGGCTTGCGGCTGCGCTGGCAGTCGCCCACGGTGGCTGCCGCGCTGGTGGATTGGTGGGCCACGCCGTTGCGCGCCGCGCTCGCGGCCGGCGTTGCCGGCTTCTGCCTGCGCGCGCCGGCACGGGTGCCTGGCCGGCACTGGGCCACGCTCACTACCGCGCTGCGCGGCGACGGCATCGCGCCGCAAGGCCCGCGTCCCCTCTTTTTGGCCTGGACGCCGGGCCTGACGCCGGCACAGCTTGACGACCTGGTGCCCGGGCAGTTCGACGGCGCGTTCTGCTCCCTGCCATGGTGGGACTTCCGCAGCGCGTGGCTGACCGAGGAGATTGCGCGCCTGCGTGTGTTCGGGCGAGTGCTGGCAGCGCCATCGCTGTCGCCGTCAAGCCAGGATGCGCTGTCCGCGCGACGCGCCTTGTGGACCGCCGCCGCGATCGGCGACGGCCTGCTGGTGCCCGCGGGCTTCGAGACCGGTGGCACAAAGGCCCATGATCCGTTGGCCGACGACGGCGGCGCCCGCGACGGCGCGCCCTACGACATCACCCATGAAGTGCTGCAGGCCAACGCCTGGCTGGCCACGCGTCCGCCCGCGCCCGCGGTGTCGGTCAGGCTGCTGAGCGGACCCGACGCCGCGCTGACCGTGCTGGCGCGCCTGCAGGCACCTGACAGCAGTGATGGCGACAGCGCTGTCCCGACGGAATCTGCGCTGACGGTGGTAGTCAACCCGGACACAAGGGACCCCGGCAAGCTCGGGGTCGACCGCGTGCTGGCGACGCTGCCGCGCGCGTCATCGCGACTGGAACCGTCGGACGGCGGCCCGGGCGGCAGCCTCGACCCTGACGCCGCGCTCGATGCGCTGGCCGACATCACGCTGGCACCCGCAGACATCCGCCTCTATCGCGCCGTCACCGCGCCCGCCCGGTATGCCGCGCGCGTGCCCCAGCCCGGCGATGCCGCCACCGCAAGCGGCCTTGGCAGTGTGGTGGCCGCGCTGGAGGCGCCGCGCATTGCCATCGAAGCGGTCGAGCCCGCCTGCGACGGCGGGCGTTTCCCCGTGCGCCGCGTGGTCGGCGAGCGCGTCGAAGTCAGCGCCGATATCTGGATGGATGGCCACGACAAGCTGGCCGCTGCCGTCCTGTGGCGCGCGCCGGGTGAAGACACCTGGCAGGAAGCGCCGATGCGCCATGTGGTCAATGACCGCTGGTACGGCAGTTTCCCGCTGGTCGGACTGGGCCGCCACGCGTTCACGGTGGAAGCCTGGCGCGATACGTTTGCAAGCTGGCTCGACGAGATCGGAAAGAAGCGCGCTGCAGGCGTGGATGTATCGCTGGAGATCGAGGAGGGGGCACGCCTCGTGGCCGATGCGCTGATGCCCGCGCAAGGCGGCACGCCCCCCCACCCCGAGCTGGCCGCGCTGGTCGACGAACTGGCCGCCAGCGCCGGCGACGACCACGCACGGCTCGAAATCCTGCTGTCGCCGCGTGCCGCCGCGGCCATGCATGCGGCCATGCAGAAGCCCGAAGGACGACCGTTCGCGAGCCGGCATCCGGTGCCGATGCCCGTGGAAGCGGAACGGCTGGCGAGCCGCTTTGCGAGCTGGTACGAACTGTTCCCGCGCTCGACCAGCAACGACGAGAGCCGCCACGGCACCTTCGACGATGTCATCGTGCGCCTGCCCGCCATCCGCGCCATGGGCTTCGACGTGCTGTACTTCACGCCCATCCACCCGATCGGCAAGACCCATCGGAAAGGCCGCAACAACAGCCTGCGGGCGCAGCCGGACGATCCGGGCAGCCCCTACGCGATCGGCGCCGGGGACGGCGGCCACGATGCCCTGCACGCCCAGCTCGGCACCTTCGAGGATTTCGAGCGCCTGCGCATTGCCGCCGCCGCGGCAGGGCTGGAACTGGCACTGGACTTCGCGATCCAGTGCTCACCCGACCACCCCTGGCTCAGGCAGCACCCGGAATGGTTCACGCGCCGTCCGGACGGGTCGCTGCGCTATGCCGAGAATCCGCCGAAGAAATACGAGGACATCGTCAACGTCGACTACTATGCGGCCGCGCCTGCCGCGGCGGCGCTGTGGCAGGCGTTGCGCGACGTGGTGATGTTCTGGGTCGAGCACGGCGTGCGCATCTTCCGCGTGGACAATCCGCACACCAAGCCGCTGCCGTTCTGGGAATGGATGATCGCCGACGTGCGCGCGCGGCATCCCGACACCATCTTCCTGGCCGAAGCCTTCACGCGCCCCAAGATGATGGCGCGGCTGGCCAAGCTGGGCTTCAGCCAGTCCTACACCTACTTCACGTGGCGCAATACGCGCGCCGAGCTGGCCGAGTACATGACCGAGCTGACGCAGAGCCCGCTGCGCGAATTCTTCCGGCCGCATTTCTTCGTCAACACGCCCGATATCAACCCGTACTTCCTGCATCGCGGCGGGCGTCCTGCCTTCCTGATCCGCGCGGCGCTGGCCACGCTGCTGTCGGGGTTGTGGGGCATGTACAGCGGCTTCGAGCTGTGCGAGTCCGCACCGCTGGTGCTCGACGGCAAGGAGCGCGAGGAGTACCTGGACTCCGAGAAATACCAGCTGCGCGCGCGCAACTGGCAGCAGCCCGGCAACATCGTGGCCGAGATCACGCGGCTGAACCAGGTCCGCCTGGGTCATCCCGCGCTGCAGAGCCATCTGGGACTGCGCATCTATCCGGCCGGCAATGACGCGGTGCTGTATTTCGCGCGCTTCGTCCCCGGCACCGGCTCGACCTTCGGCGACGATGTGCTGCTGGCGGCGATCAGCATGGACCCGTCCGCGGCGCAGGAAGCCACCGTCGACATCCCGCTGTGGGAATGGGGACTGCCCGACCAGGGCAGCGTCGCCGTGCAGGACCTGATGGACGAGCACCGTTTCGCGTGGCACGGCAAGCGCCAGCGCATCCGGCTCGATCCGGCGCGGCTGCCCTTTGCGCTGTGGCATGTGACCCCGATCGGCAGGCCGGCGCGGCGCGAAGCCATGCCGACCGCGGCGGCCGATCCGCACGGCGCATGAAGGCGCGGCGACAGACGTCGGACATTGGCAGAACCAAGGCACGGAGACACGGATGAAACGCCTGACCGAACCCGCCAACGCCCTGCTGCTCAATGCGGATCCGCTCTGGTACAAGGACGCCGTCATCTACCAGCTGCACATCAAGTCATTCTTCGATGGCAATGGCGATGGCGTGGGCGACTTCGCCGGCCTGCTGGCCAGGCTGGACTATCTGGTCGACCTTGGCGTCGACACCATCTGGCTGCTGCCGTTCTACCCGTCTCCGCGCCGCGACGACGGCTACGACATCGCGGACTACCGCGGCGTGCACCCGGACTACGGCACGCTGGCCGACGCACGCCGCTTCGTGGCGGCGGCACATGCGCGCGGCCTTCGCGTCATTACGGAACTGGTCATCAACCACACGTCCGACCAGCACCCGTGGTTCCAGCGCGCGCGCAAGGCCAAGCCAGGCTCCGCCGCGCGCCGCTACTACGTCTGGGCCGACAACGACCAGGCCTACGCCGGCACCCGCATCATCTTCTGCGACACCGAGAAGTCCAACTGGAGCTGGGATGCCGTGGCGGGGGCGTACTTCTGGCACCGCTTCTATTCGCACCAGCCGGACCTGAACTTCGACAACCCGCAGGTGCTGAACGAGGTGCTGTCGGTCATGCGCTTCTGGCTGGACCTCGGCGTGGACGGGCTGCGCCTGGACGCCGTGCCCTATCTCGTGGAGCGCGAGGGCACCAGCAACGAGAACCTGGCCGAGACCCACGCCATCATCCGCCACATCCGCACCCACCTGGATTCGCGCTATCACGGGCGCGTGCTGCTGGCCGAGGCCAATATGTGGCCCGAGGACGCGCAGCAATACTTCGGCCGCAGCGCCACGGGCGCCCATGGCGACGAATGCCACATGGCCTTCCATTTCCCGCTGATGCCGCGCATGTACATGGCAATCGCGCGCGAGGACCGCTTCCCGATCACCGACATCATGCGCCAGACGCCGGAGCTGCCCACCGACTGCCAGTGGGCGATCTTCCTGCGCAACCACGACGAGCTGACGCTGGAAATGGTCACCAGCAGCGAGCGCGACTATCTCTGGGAGGTCTACGCTTCCGACCGGCGCGCGCGCATCAACCTCGGCATCCGGCGCAGGCTGGCCCCGCTGATGGAGCGCGACCGGCGCCGCATCGAACTGATGAACAGCC
The DNA here is from genome assembly GCF_905397275.1 of Cupriavidus yeoncheonensis. Classification (GTDB taxonomy): domain Bacteria; phylum Pseudomonadota; class Gammaproteobacteria; order Burkholderiales; family Burkholderiaceae; genus Cupriavidus; species Cupriavidus yeoncheonensis. The sequence goes on from NZ_CAJPUY010000012.1 coordinate 73,235, forward strand.
TGCTGTTCTCCATGCCCGGCACGCCCGTGATCTACTACGGCGACGAGATCGGCATGGGCGACAACATCCACCTCGGCGACCGCGACGGCGTGCGCACGCCCATGCAGTGGTCGCCGGACCGCAATGGCGGCTTCTCGCACGCCGACCCGGAACGGCTGGTGCTGCCGCCGCTGCAGGGCCCGCTGTATGGGTACGAGGCCGTCAATGTCGAAGCCCAGGCGCGCGATCCGCATTCGCTGCTCAACTGGATGCGCCGCATGCTCGCGCTGCGGCGCAAGCACCGCGCCTTCGGCCGCGGCACGCTGCGCTTCCTGTTTCCGGGCAATCGCAAGATCCTGGCCTACCTGCGCGAGTACGAGGGCGAGCACATCCTGTGCGTGGCCAACCTGTCGCGCGCGCCGCAGGCCGTCGAACTCGACCTGGCCAGCTTCAATGGCCGCGTGCCCGTGGAGATGATGGGGGCCACGCCCTTCCCTGCGATCGGCACGCTCACCTACCTGCTCACGCTGCCGCCCTACGGCTTCTACTGGTTCGTCCTCAGCGAAGAGGCGCAGCCGCCCGCGTGGCACGTGACCGCGCCGGAACAGATGCCCGACCAGATCACGCTGGTGCTGCAGAACAAGGGACTGCCCGAGCTGACCGAGGCGTCGCGCCAGATCCTCAATGCCGAAGTGCTGCCGCCCTATATCCGCCGCCGGCGCTGGTTCGGCGCCAAGGACGAGAGTATCCAGCGCGCGTCGCTCGCCTACCTGGTGCCGTTCGCGCGGTCCGCCACGGGCGAGGAAATCTATCTTGGCGAAGTCGAGGTCCGGCTGTCCGGCGGGCGCACCGAGCGCTACCAGCTTCCGCTCGGCCTGCTGTGGGACCGCGAGAGCGCCGATAGCGTGTCGCAGCTTGCGCATGGGCTGTCGATGGCGCGTGTGCGCCAGGGCAGCCGCGTCGGCCTGGCCACCGACGGCTTCGTGCTGGAGCCATTCGCGCGCGAGGTGATCCACGCCTTGCGGGCCGGCGCCGAGTTGCACGGCCCGCAGGAGACGATCCGGTTCCGCGCCGAGCCGGGCCTGTCGGCGCTGCGGCCGGAACAGGAAGAGATCCAGTGGATGTCGGCCGAGCAGTCCAACAGCTCGCTGTCCTACGACAACTGCGCCGTGCTCAAGCTGGTGCGGCGCCTCTCGGGCGGCATGCACCCGGAGGTGGAGATGACGCGCTACCTGACGGCCCAGGGCTATCCGCATTCGCCGCCACTGCTCGGCGAAGTGTCGCGCACCGGCAGTGACGGCATTCCGCACACGCTGATGCTGGTGCAGGGCTATATCCAGAACCAGGGCAACGGCTGGGACTGGACGCTGAACTACCTGAGCCGCGTCATCGACGATGCGCTTCCCGCCAGCGAAAACGAGGACGAGTTTGCCGAAGCCATGAACGGCTACGCCTCCGTGGCCGGCACGCTCGGGCGCCGGCTGGGCGAGCTGCACGCGGTGCTGGCGCGGCCCACGGACGACCCGGCCTTCGCGCCGCTGGCAGCCACCGAAGCGGAAACGCGCCAGTGGGCCGAACACGCCATGGCGGCCCTGTCGCGCGCGCTCGCGCTGCTCGAAAAGCGCCCGCGCGACGATCCGAAATCCGCCAGCAAGCGTTTCCTGGCCGATGTCGACACGCTGATGAAGGTCCGCGCAGCCTTGCCCGAACTTGTCACGCGCCTGGCCGCGGCCGCGCCCGGAAGCCTGCAGACCCGCATCCACGGCGACTTCCACCTGGGCCAGGTGCTGATCGCGCAGAACGACACCTACCTCGTCGACTTCGAGGGCGAGCCCGGACTGCCGCTCGACTGGCGGCGGCGCAAGACCTCGCCGCTGCGCGACGTGGCGGGATTGCTGCGTTCGATCGATTACGCCGCGGCCACGGTCGGCACCGACCGGCAGGAGCGCACCCATGCCGAACTGCCCCCGGCACTGGCCGAGCGGCGCGTGGGTCTGCTGGAGCGCTTCCGGTCAACCGCGAGCGATGCCTTCCTGACCTGCTATCGCCAGCACATGGAAGCCTCCGGTGCGCCGTGGGTGCAAGCGGCGCAGCTCCAGCCGCTGCTCGACCTGTTCCTGCTGGAGCGCGCCGCCTACGAAGTCGAATATGAAGCCGCCAACCGCGTGGCATGGATTGACCTGCCAGCCAGCGGCCTCGCGCGCATGGCGCGCAAGCTGCTGGCCGCAAACCTGGAGCCCCAATGAGCCGTGTCGACAACCGGCCCGAGCGCCGCTCCGGCACCATCGCCGACGGCGAACTGAGCGCGCTGCTGGAGGGCCGCCATCGCGACCCGTTCGCCGTGCTGGGGCCGCATCAGGACGGCGGCGCGCTGGTCGTGCGCGCCTGCGTGCCGGGTGCGCAAGCCGTGACGCTGACCGATTTGCAGGGCACGCCGCTGACAGACATGACTGCCCTGCACCACGCAGGCGTGTTCAGCGGGCGCCTTGCCGCCGGCACCCCGGGCTACCAGTTGCGGGTGCGCTGGCCCGACGGCAGTGAGCAGCTCAGCCACGACCCCTATGCCTTCGGCCTGCTGCTCGGCGAACTGGACCTGCACCTGATCGCCGAAGGACGGCACTTCGAGCTGGGTGCCTGCCTGGGCGCGCAGTGGCGCCGGATCGACGGCGTCGAGGGCGTGCGCTTTGCCGTGTGGGCGCCCAATGCGCGGCGCGTATCGGTGATTGGCGACTTCAACGGCTGGCAGCCCGCCCGGCACCCGATGCGCCTGCGCCACCCCGGCGGCATCTGGGAGCTGTTCATCCCGGCGGCCATGGGCGCGCGGCCCGGCTGCCGCTACAAGTTCGACCTGCTCGACCCGCACGGCGCCGAACTGCCCGACAAGGCGGATCCGCTCGCCCTGGCCACCGAGCCGCCCCCGGCCACCGCGTCGGTCGTGACCGAACCCCAGGTCTCCGCCCCACCCTTCCCGTGGCAGGACCATGACTGGCTGCGCCTGCGCAATGCCGTCGAGCCCTACGCGGCCCCGCTTTCCATCTATGAGGTCCATGCGGGGTCGTGGCTGCGCACGGCCAATGACCCCGCGCACGGTTGGGAAATCCTGGCCGACCGGCTGATCCCCTACGTCTGCGAGCTCGGCTTCACGCACATCGAGCTGTTGCCGGTGACCGAGCACCCGTTCGGCGGCTCATGGGGCTACCAGCCCTTGTCGCTCTACGCGCCCACGGCGCGGCTCGGGCCACCGCAGGCGTTCGCGGCGTTCATCGACCGTTGCCACCGCAGCGGCATCGGCGTCATCCTGGACTGGGTGCCGGCGCATTTCCCGACCGATCCGCACGGGCTGGCGCATTTTGACGGCACCGCGCTGTACGAACACCAGGACCCGCGCGAAGGCTTCCACCAGGACTGGAACACGCTGATCTACAACCTGGGCCGCAACGAAGTGCGCGGCTTCCTGCTGGCCGGCGCGCTGCACTGGCTCGAGCACTTCCACGTCGACGGGCTGCGCGTGGATGCGGTGGCGTCCATGCTCTATCGCGACTACAGCCGCGGGGCCGGCCAGTGGGTACCCAACCGCTTCGGCGGGCGCGAAAACCTGGAAGCGGTGGCCTTCCTGCGCGAACTCAACTCGGTCGTGCATGAACGCTGCCCCGGCGCGCTCACCATCGCCGAGGAGTCGACCGCGTGGCCCGGCGTCACGGCCAGCGCCGCCAGCGGCGGGCTGGGCTTCGACTTCAAGTGGAACATGGGCTGGATGCACGACACGCTGCGCTACCTGTCGCTGGACCCCATCCATCGCGCGTGGCACCACCAGGACATGACGTTCGGGACGGTCTATGCCTGGTCGGAGGCATTCGTGCTGCCGCTGTCGCACGACGAGGTCGTGCACGGCAAGGGATCGATGATCGGCAAGGCGCCCGGCGACGACTGGCAGCGCTTTGCCGGCCTGCGTGCCTATTACGGATTCATGTGGGCGCATCCGGGAAAGAAACTGCTGTTCATGGGCGGCGAGCTTGCCCAGTGGCAGGAATGGAACCACGACGCGGAACTCGACTGGGCGCTGCTCGACCACCCCATGCACCGTGGCGTCCATACGCTGGTACGGGACCTGAACGCCCTGTACCGGGAACTGCCCGCCCTGCACGAACTTGACCATTCCCCTACGGGATTCCAGTGGGTGGTCGGCGACGATCACCAGAACAGCGTCTTCGCCTGGCTGCGCCGCCCCGCGCCCGGCAGCGGCGACGTGGTGCTGGCCGTGGCCAACATGACGCCGGTGCCGCGCCACGGCTACCGCATCGGCGTGCCCTTCGCCGGCTGCTGGCGCGAGCGCCTCAACACCGATGCGGCCTGCTATGGCGGCAGCAACGTCGGCAACGACGGCGCGCTCATGGCCGAGGCCGTGCCGGCGCATGGGCAGGAGGCCTCCCTGTCGCTCACCCTGCCGCCGCTGGGCATGCTGCTGCTGCAGCATGCCGGGGCGCAGGCTTGACCATGGCGCTCCAGGCCGCGGACCGGCTGCTGGCCGGCAAACCTTACCCGCTCGGGGCCCAGTGGGACGGGCTCGGCGTGAACTTCGCCGTGTTCTCGGCCAATGCCGCGCGCATCGACCTGTGCCTGTTCTCGGGCAACGGGCGCAAGGAACTGTCGCGCATGCCGCTGCCCGAATGCACCGACGAGATCTGGCATGGCTACCTGCCCAACGCCGCGCTGGGCACGTTGTACGGGTACCGTGCCTTCGGGCCGTACGACCCCGCGCGCGGGCACCGCTTCAACTCGCACAAGCTGCTGCTCGACCCCTACGCGCGCCAGCTCAGCGGACCGGTGCGGTGGTCCGACGCGCTGTTCGGCTACCGCCTGCACAGCGCGCGCGGCGACCTGACGCCGGACCGCCGCGACAGCGCACCCACCATGCCCAAGGGCGTGGTGGTCGACGAGAGCTTCCACTGGGGCAACGACCGGCCGCCCGACGTGCCGTGGCAGGACACGGTCCTCTACGAAGCCCACCTGCGCGGCGTGTCGATGCTGCGCGAAGATGTGCTGCCGCACCTGCGCGGCACCTTCGCCGCGCTGTGCGACCAGCGCTTCCTGGACCACCTGCTGGACCTTGGCGTCACCGCCGTGGAACTGCTGCCGGTGCACGCCATCCTGCAGGACCGCTTCCTGCTGGAGCGCGGCCTGCGCAACTACTGGGGCTACAACACGCTGTCCTACTTCGCGCCGGAGCCGTCCTACCTCGCCACGAGCCAGCTCCATGAGCTCAAGGTCGCGGTGCGGCGGCTGCACGCGGCCGGCATCGAAGTCATCCTGGACGTGGTCTACAACCACACCTGCGAAGGCAATGAGTTCGGCCCGACGGTGTCGTGGCGCGGGCTGGACAACGCCAGCTACTACCATCTCGTGCCCGGCGACGAACGCCGCTATCTCAACGACACCGGCTGCGGCAACATGCTCAACCTGCCCCATCCGCGCGTGCTGCAGATGGTGCTGGATTCGCTGCGCTACTGGGTCGAGTGCTACCACGTCGACGGCTTCCGCTTCGACCTGGGCAGCACGCTCGGCCGCGATCACAACGGCTTCGACCCGGACGCCACGTTCTTCGGTGCGGTGCTGCAGGACCCGGTGCTCAGCCGCGTCAAGCTGATCTCGGAACCGTGGGACCTGGGGCCGGGCGGGTACCAGCTTGGCAACCAGCCGCCGGGCTTCGCCGAATGGAACGACAAATTCCGCGACAGCGTGCGCCGCTACTGGCGCGGAGACGCCGGCCAGCGCGGCGAACTGGCGGCGCGGCTGGCCGGCTCGGCCGACCTGTTCGACCGGCGCCACCGGCGGCCGTGGTCCAGCGTCAACTTCATCACCGCGCATGACGGCTTCACGCTGGCCGACCTCGTCAGCTACAGCGGGAAACACAACGAAGCCAACGGCGAAGACAACCGCGACGGCACCGACAACAACCACAGCGCCAACTGGAGCCCGGACGGCAGCGTCGAAGGCCCCACGGACGATCCCGCCATCCTCGAACTGCGCGCGCGCGTGGCCCGGGCGATGATGGCCACACTGTTGCTGGCCGAGGGCACGCCGATGCTGACCGCCGGCGACGAGTTCGGGCGCAGCCAGGCGGGCAACAACAATGCGTACTGCCAGGACAATGCGCTGTCCTGGCTGGACTGGAAGCAGTCGCAGACGCCGCAGGGCCAGACGCTGCAGGAGATGGTGCGCCGCCTGCTGTCGCTGCGCCGCAGGCTGTACGCCCTCGGCGCCCACCGCTTTGCGCACGGCAATCATGAGCCGGTGCCGGGCATCGGCGATATTGCGTGGTTCGACACGGCCGGGCAGCCGCCCAGCCCCGAGGCGTGGGCCGACCCCGACATCCGCACGCTCGCGCTGCGCCGGGCGGAACGCGCTGAACTGGCCCGGCGCTCCCTGCGGGGCGGCCAGGGGGGCCAGGGCGGCCCGGCGCAGGTGACGCTGGTGCTGCTCAATGCAGGCGACACCGATGCGGTGTTCCACCTGCCCGAGCCGGCGCTGGACTGGCAGCGGCTCTTTGACAGCAGCCAGCCCGAGCTGCCCGAAGCCGGCCTGCCGGTGGCCGGCGCGACCTTGCAGGCAGTGCCCGCCCATGCCCTGGTCCTGCTCGCCGCCCAGGCCGAGCCGCCACCGCATGCCCGCCCGGCCACGCCGCCACACAGCATTCCGCAGGAGCCCGACGCATGACCTTGCCGACCGCCTCTCTACCCTCTCCATCCGCCCCGTTGCACGCGCTGGCGCGGCGTGCCGGCTTGCAGCCGCACTGGCTCGATGCCTGGGGCCGGCCGCAGCAGGTCGCGGACGCGGCGCTGCGCCGCTTGCTGCAAGGCCTGGCGCTGGCCTGCGACACGCCCGCGCAGTGCCAGGCCTCGTGTGCATGGCTGGACGCCGGGGATGCTGCCCGCGGGCTGCCTGCGCTGATCACGGCGGACCAGGGGCAGCCCGTCGCCGTGCCGTGGCCCGATGGCACGGATGCGCGGCCGTACCGGATCGAACTTGAAGATGGCAGCCGTCTCGACGGGACGGCCGAGCCCGCCGGAGACGGGATGCTGCGCCTCGCGCCCGTCGCCGCATGCGGCTACCACCGCCTGCACATTGGCGACGCGCAGGCTGTGCTGGCGGTGGCCCCGCAGCGCTGCTTCGGCGTGGACGACGCTCTGCGCACAGCCGGCCGCGCATCCGACCACACAGCCGACCCCACAGCCGACCGCGCAGCGGCGCGCGCGCGCGCCTGGGGGCTGGCGGTGCAACTCTATGGCCTGCGCCGCGGCGCGCCGACCGGCATGGGCGACCTGTCGGCACTGGCGCAGTGCTGCCAGGCAGCCGCCGGCGAACACGCCGATGCCGTGGCCATCAATCCGCTTCATGCGGGCTTTGCCGCGCTGCCGGAGCGCTACAGCCCTTATTCGCCGTCCAGCCGCCTGTTCCACAATCCGCTCTATGCGGACCCCGCCGCCGTCTTCGGGCAGGACGCGGTCGACAGCGCCATCGCGGCGCTGAACGCCGGCGCAGCTTTCGCGCAGCATGAGGCCCGCAGCGAGATCGACTGGCCGGAGCTGTCGCGGCTGCGCCTGTCCGTGCTGCGCTGGCTCTGGGAGCACCGCGGGCAACTGCTGCCGCCGGCAGCACTGGACGCGTGCGCCGCATTCCGCGCGCGCGGCGGCACCGCGCTGCACGATCACGCGTGCTATGAAGCGATCCAGGCCAGCCGCCTCGGCGCAGCGGCCAACGGCATGAATGCAAGCGGCGCGGCGGACTGGCGCTGCTGGCCGGTGACGCTGCGCTCGCCCGCCGATCCGGCCGTGGCTGCGTTCGCGATGACCCATGCGCAGGAAATCGACTACCACGTCTTCCTGCAATGGCTGGCCGACGACGGACGCGCGCGTGCCCAGCAGGCCGCGCGCGACGCGGGCATGGCAATCGGCGTGATCGCGGACCTGGCGGTGGGCGCGGACCCGGGCGGCAGCCAGGCATGGTCGCGCCAGCAGGACATCCTCGACGGTTTCCACGCCGGCGCACCGCCGGATGTCTACAACCCGCACGGACAGGACTGGGGCGTGTCGGTGTTTTCTCCGCGAAGCCTGCACCAGCATGGCTATGGCGCGTTCATCGAGATGCTGCGCGCCAACCTGGCCCATGCCGGCGGGCTGCGCATCGACCATGTGCTGGGCCTGGCGCGCATGTGGCTGGTACCGGCGGGCGCTTCTGCCCGCGACGGGGCCTACCTGGACTTCCCGCTGCAGGTGCTGCTGCGGCTGGTGGCGCTGGAATCGTGGCGGCACCGCGCCATCATCATCGGCGAAAACCTGGGCACCGTGCCGCCGCACCTGGACAGCGCGCTGGCCGCGCGCGGCGTGCTCGGCATCGACGTGCTGTGGTTCGCGCGCGCGGAACCGGCACCGCCGGCACCTCCGGAAGCGGCCGCCACCGCACCCGATGCGCTGGCCGCGGTTGCGCCGGCCGATGCCGCGCCGTTCCTGCGCGCCGAGGACTGGCCCAGGCATGCCGTCGCCACCACCTCGACGCACGACCTGCCCACCGTCGCCGGATGGTGGCGGGGACAGGACCTTGCATGGCGCGAACGGCTCGGCTTGCTCGCGCCAGCCGAAACCCCGCAGGACGTGCGCGCCGCCCGTGTGCGCGAGCGCACCGCACTATGGCAGGCGCTGTGCGACGCTGGTCTTGCCGGCGGGGACCTGCCGGGCCCGGAACATCCGCCCCTTGACGCCGTGCTGGCCTGGCTTGGCCGCACCCGCACGCCGCTGTGCCTGTTGCCCCTGGAGGACCTGCTGGGCGCGGCCGAACAAGCCAACCTGCCCGGCACCACGGCGGGCCATCCCAACTGGCAGCGCAGGCTCGATGCGGATGTGCGCCGGCTGTTCGATACGCCGGACTTGCGCGCACGGGCACGGGCGGTGCGCCAGGGCCGCCTGCCCGGCGCGCCGCGCGCGCGCTGAGCCACCTTGATACGGAGCTCGCCCCATGACGGAAGCCAGCAGGTCCGAGCATGCCGACGATACCCGCACCGCGCTGTCGAGTGCCACGATCCGGCGCGCCTTCCTCGACCATGTGTTCCATACCCAGGGCAAACCGCCGGAGCATGCCAGCCAGAACGACCTCTACCAGGCGCTCGCGCATACCGTGCGCGACCGGCTCGTGCAGCGCTGGATCAGCACCTCCGAGGCGTACCTTGACCAGCCGTCGCGCACGGTCGCCTACCTGTCCGCGGAGTTCCTGATCGGCCCGCACCTGGGCAACAACCTGATCAACCTCGGCATCTACAGCGAGGTGGAGGCCGCGATGCAGGCGCTGGGACTGGACCTGGAGCAGATCCTCGCGCAGGAGATCGAGCCCGGGCTCGGCAACGGCGGCCTGGGCCGGCTTGCCGCATGCTTCATGGATTCGCTGGCCACGCTGGAGATCCCGGCGCTGGGCTACGGTATCCGCTACGAATACGGCATCTTCCAGCAGGCCATCATCGACGGCATGCAGGTCGAGAAAACCGATAGTTGGCTGCGCAACGGCAACCCGTGGGAGATCCAGCGTTCGGAGTGGGCGGTGCAGGTGCGCCTGGGCGGCCATACCGAGCACTACACCGACGACCGCGGGCGCTATCGCGTGCGCTGGGTGCCGGCCAAGACGGTGGTGGGCGTGCCGTTCGATTCGCCGATCCTGGGCTACCGCGTCAATACCGTCAACACGCTGCGCCTGTGGCGGGCCGAGGCGACCGAGGCCTTCGACTTCCCGACCTTCAACCGCGGCGACTACCTTGGCGCGGTCAGCAAGAAGGTCACCTCCGAAAACCTGACCAAGGTGCTCTATCCGAACGATGAAACCGAACAGGGCAAGGAACTGCGGCTGGAACAGCAGTACTTCTTCGTCGCCTGTTCGCTGCAGGACATGCTGCGGCTGCTGGCGGCCGACGGCATGCCGGTGTCGCGCTTCCATGAGAAGTTCGCGGTGCAGCTCAACGACACGCACCCCGCGGTCGCCATCGCCGAGCTGATGCGGCTGCTCGTGGACGAGCACGACCTGCCGTGGGACGAGGCCTGGGACGTCACGCGCCAGGCCTTCGCCTATACCAACCACACGCTGTTGCCCGAAGCGCTGGAGCAATGGCCGCTGCCGCTGTTCGGCCGCGTGCTGCCGCGCCATCTCGAGATCGTTCTCGAGATCAACACGCGCTTCCTGGAAGCGGTTCGCATCCGCTTCTATGGCGACGACTCGCGCCTGGCCCGCCTGTCGCTGATCAGCGAGCATGGCGAGCGGCACGTGCGCATGGCGCACCTGGCGTGCGTGGGCAGCCACGCCATCAACGGCGTGGCGGCGCTGCACTCGCGCCTGATGCGCGAAGACGTGCTCAGGGACTTCCACGACATGTGGCCGGAGAAATTCACCAGCATCACCAACGGCGTCACGCCGCGGCGCTGGCTGGCGCTGTCCAACCCGCGCCTGTCGCGGCTGGTGACCGATGCCATCGGCGAGGGCTGGGTCACCGACCTGGAACGGCTGCGCGCGCTGGAGCCTTTCGCCGACGATGCGGGCTTTCGCGAGCAATGGCAGGCCGCGCGGCGCGACAACAAGGTGGCACTCGCGGAACTGGTGCGCGACTGCACGGGCGTGGCCATCGACCCGTCGTCGATGTTCGACGTCATGGTCAAGCGCATCCACGAGTACAAGCGCCAGCACCTGGCCGTGCTGCATATCATCGCGCTCTACCACCGCATCAAGTCCGCGCCCAACCTCGACCTCGCGCCGCGCACATTCCTGTTCGGCGGCAAGGCCGCGCCGGGCTACGAGTACGCCAAGCTGATGATCCGCTTCATCACCAGCGTGGCCGACGTGGTGAACCGCGACCCGCAGCTGCGCGACCGGCTCAAGGTGGTGTTCCTGCCCAACTTCAATGTCAGCTGCGGGCAGCGCATCTATCCGGCGGCGGACCTGTCGGAGCAGATCTCGCTGGCCGGCAAGGAAGCCTCGGGCACCGGCAACATGAAGTTCGCCATGAACGGCGCGCTTAATATCGGCACCATGGACGGCGCCAATATCGAGCTGTGCGATGCGGTCGGCGCGGACAACTTCTTCGCCTTCGGGCTGACCGCGCCCGCGGTCTACGCCTTGCGCGCCGCAGGCTACGACCCGGCCGCCTACTACCACCGCAATCCCGAATTGCGCGCGGTGCTCGGCCTGATCCAGCAGGGCTTCTTCTCGCATGGCGATCCAGCAGTCTTCCGCGGCCTGTTCGACGAGCATCTGCGCCATGACCCGTACCTGCTGCTGGCTGACTTCGGCGCCTATGTCGAGTGCCAGCAGCGCGTCTGCGAAGCCTATATGCAGCCCCAGCACTGGCAGCGCATGTCGGTGCTGTCGTGCGCGCGCTCGGGGCACTTTTCATCGGACCGCGCCATCCGCGAGTACTGCGAGCGGATCTGGCGGGTCAAGCCCGTGCCCGTCCACCTGCTGCACCGCGCAAGCGGCACGCCGCGGCATGCGGACAGCGGCATCCGTGCGGGCAAAGGTCACTAGGGCCATGCATCTTCTACAAAGCGGCGCGCGGATGCGCCATCCCGACCACGCAGCGGCAGGGCCGGAGCGGTCCTTGCCACGGCCTGTGGCCTGGCATGGACTTCGCAGAACCAGGGCGGTGCCCGGCGCCTTCGGCGAACGGGGCCGCGCCCGCCCGGCCACAACTGTCAGGAGCCGATCTTGAACCAGTATTCGTTTTTTCTCGGAACCGGTGCCACCTCGGCGACACCTCGACTGGCGCCGCTGGACAGCTTCTCGGCCGGCGCGCCGCGGGCGCCCGCGGCCAACGACGATCCGCACGGCTATGCGTTTGGCCCGGTATGGCTGCCCGAGGGGCGCATCGGCTTCCGCCTGTGGGCACCGGACGCCGCGCAGCGTGGCGAGTCGGTGCGGCTGGAGATCGCGGGCATGGGGCCAGTGCGCATGACGCCGGGCGAAGGCGGCTGGTTCCACGCGGTCGTGCCGTGTGGCGATGGCACACGCTACTGGTTCCGGCTCGATGACGGCACCACCTTTCCCGATCCCGCTTCGCGGTGGCAGCCGGGCGACGTGCACGGCCCCAGTGTCGCGTGCCAGCCCAGGGCCGCCACCTATCCGTGGACCTGCCCGGACTGGCGCGGGCGACCGTGGCACGAGGCCGTCATCTGCGAGCTTCACGTCGGCCTGTGCGGCGGCTACGCGGGCGCCATGCAGCAACTGCAGCGGCTCAGTGCGCTGGGGTTCACCGCCGTGGAACTGATGCCGCTCGCCGAGTTTCCCGGCGCACGCAACTGGGGCTATGACGGCGTGCTGCCATTTGCGCCCGAATCCGCCTATGGCACCCCGGATCAGCTGCGCGCGCTGGTGGATCATGCACACAGCCTTGGCATGATGGTGCTGCTCGACGTGGTCTATAACCACTTCGGGCCCGAGGGCAACTACCTGCACCACTATGCGAACGCCTTCTTCCGGCAGGACCGCAAGACGCCATGGGGTCCCGCGATCGATTTCCGCCGCCCGGAAGTGCGCCGCTTCTTTACCGAGAATGCGCGCTACTGGCTGGAAGAGTTCCGCTTCGACGGCCTGCGTCTCGACGCCGTGCATGCCATCGACGACGAAGGCTGGCTGACGACGCTGCCGTCGGACCTGCGCGCGTGGCCGGGCATGGCCGGGCGCCACATCCACCTCGTACTGGAGAACGACCACAACGACGCCTCGCGCCTCGCGGCCGGGTTCGACGCTCAATGGAACGATGACGCCCACCATGCGCTGCATGTCCTGCTGACCGGCGAGCACGACGGCTACTATCGCGACTACGCTGCGGGTGCCGCGGACTCCGGCCAGGACGGCCAGCCCAGCCCGCATTCGCCGCTGCGGCACCTGGCCCGCGTGCTGGCCGAAGGCTTCGCCTACCAGGGCGAAGTGTCGCCGTTCCGGTCGGCCGCCGCGGATTCGCACGCGCCCGTCCGTCGCGGCCAACCCAGTGGCCACCTGCCACCCACGGCCTTTGTCTGCTTCCTGCAGAACCACGACCAGACCGGCAATCGCGCCTTCGGCGAACGGCTGGCCGCCCTGGCCGATCCCGAGGCGCTGCGCGCCGCGGTGGCGCTGCAACTGCTCTGCCCGCAGGTGCCGCTGGTGTTCATGGGCGAGGAATGCGGGGCGCAAACGCCGTTCTACTATTTCACCAGCCATCCTCCGGAACTGGCCGAGGCCGTGCGCCAGGGGCGCAGGCAGGAATTTGCCAGCGTGGCAGCCTTCGGCGACGAGGCGCGGGCACGGGAAATTCCCGACCCCAACGACCCGGCAACGTTCGAGGCCTCGCGACCGCCGATGCGCGTCGAGAATGACTGGACCCGCTACTACCGCCGGCTGCTCGCCATCCGGCAGGAATGGCTCATGCACCGGCTGCCGCGCGCCCGCAGCGCGGGCGTCGACGTGCTCGGGCGCGCCGCGCTGCGCGCACGCTGGCGCCTGGGCGACGGCGCGTGCCTGTCGATCTGGCTGAACCTGGGCCGGGAGGCCGTGACCTGCCAGCCGCCCGCGCCCGGCTACGCCATGCTTCACGAAACCGCCGCCGGCCACGCCGATTCGCTGGCCAGCGGTTCGCTGCCCGCGCTGAGCTGCATCGCCGTGCTGTCCGGCCACGGCACGCCAGGCCATGGCGTCGGCGCCGGCGTCCGCTGACCGGAGTGCGCAGCCGGGCGCGCCGCCGTTGCCGCCGCTGCTGCCGCGGGCCACCGCGCGCCTGCAACTGCGCCCTGGCTTCACGCTCGCGGACGCGGCCGGGGTGGTCCGCTACTATGCCGCGCTCGGCGTCAGCCACCTCTATCTCTCGCCGGTGTGCGAGGCGCGGCCGGGCTCCACGCACGGCTACGACGTGACCGATTTCACGCGCGTGCGCGACGAGCTTGGCGGCGAGAGCGCGCTGCGCGCGCTGGCAGGTCGCGCGCGGGACGCCGGACTCGGGCTGATCCTCGACATCGTGCCCAACCACATGGCCGCCGATGCCACCCACAATGCGTGGTGGCGCGACGTGCTGGCGCACGGACAGGACAGTCCGCATGCCGCATGTTTCGATATCGACTGGCAGCCGCCGGACCCGACCCTCCACGGCAAGGTGCTGGTGCCCGTGCTCGGCCATCCGTACTGGGAATCGCTCACACGCGGCGAGCTGCGCGTGGTGCCTGCCGCCGGCGGCGATGCGGCAACGCTGCGCTACTTCGAGCACGACTTTCCGCTTGCACCGGGCGAACTCCTGCGCCACGCCGCGAACCGTCCGGAATGGTTCGATGCCACGCACGAAGCCGGCCGCGAACACCTGCATGCCTTGCTGGAGCGCCAGCACTACCGCCTGGCCTGGTGGCGCACGGCGGCGACGGCGCTCAACCGGCGGCGCTTCTTCGAGATCAGCGACCTGGTCGGCATACGGCAGGAAGATGACGCGGTATTCGCCGCCACGCATGCGCTCGTGTTCCGCCTGCTGCGCGAAGGCATCATCGACGGCGTCCGGGTGGACCACGTCGACGGCCTTGCCGACCCCGCGGCCTACTGCCGGCGACTGCGCGCGTGCCTGGACGCGCATGCCGCCCATCGACCCTCGGCACCGACCCGGCCGCGCCCGTGGCTGGTGGTCGAGAAGATCCTGGCCGCGGGCGAGGCCTTGCCGGCGGACTGGCAGGTCGACGGCACCACCGGCTATGACTTCATGGATCAGGTCAGCGCGGTGCTGCACAGCGAGGCGGGCACCGCGCCGCTCGCCGCCTTGTGGCGACAGACCGGGGGCCGGCCCGCCAGTTATCCGGCCGCGCTCGCGGATGCGCGCCGCCAGATCCTGCGGCATCACCTGGTCACGGAATTCGAAGGCGCCTGCGCCCGCCTGCACGCTTGCGCGGCCGTCGAACCCGCCACACGGGACCTGACCCTGCCGGCATTGCGGCAAGCACTGGCTGCGCTGCTGGAGGCCGTCCCCGTCTATCGGACCTACTTCGACAGCCCGCCTTCGGGCCGCGATGCCGCCCCGCATGCCGCGCCACAAGCCGCCCCACATGCCGCCCCACATGCCGGGCAGGCAATGCTCGACACGGCAGCCCGCAGCGCCTGCGCTACGCTCGCACCCGAACAGGCGGCAGCGCTCGACTTTATCCTGGCTTGCCTGCGCACGCGGCAGCCGGATGCCAGCGCGCCGGCGCAGGCGCGGCGTCGCGTGCAGCAACTGATGCCGGCGCTGGCCGCCAAGGCCGGCGAAGACACGGCGTTCTACCGCTATGGGCCGCTGCTGTCGCGCAACGAGGTCGGCAGCCATCCGGCCGCGCTGGCGCTGGCGCCGGCAGACTTCCATGCCGCCATGGCGGCGCGGCAGCGGTCCTTTCCGCATGCGATGCTGGCCACGGCCACCCATGATCACAAGCGCGGTGAAGATGCGCGCATGCGCCTGGCGGTATTGAGCGAACTGCCCAAGGCGTGGGCCGCAGCGGTGCGCGCATGGGAGGCCGACGGCGCGCGCTTGCTGGCTTCGCTG
Organism: Cupriavidus yeoncheonensis; assembly: GCF_905397275.1. Lineage (GTDB taxonomy): Bacteria > Pseudomonadota > Gammaproteobacteria > Burkholderiales > Burkholderiaceae > Cupriavidus > Cupriavidus yeoncheonensis. The sequence continues at coordinate 88,767 of NZ_CAJPUY010000012.1, forward strand.
CCCCGCGCTCCCGACCCGGCCGACCGGCTGATGCTGTACCAGACGCTGGTAGGCGCCTGGCCGATGCAGGCCGATGCGCTTGCGCGGCATGAGGCGCTGGCCGCATTCCTGCAGCGCATCGGCGCATGGCAGCGCAAGGCCATTTGCGAAGCCAAGCTGCATGGCAACTGGACGCAACCGGACCTTGGCTACGAAGACGCCTGCGACGCCTTCCTGCACGGGCTTGCGGCGGACTGGCCGCACGGCGGTCTGCTCGTCCGGATCGGCCAGTTCGCGCAGCGCGTGGCCCCGGCTGGCGCCATGAACAGCCTCGCGCAGGCCATGCTCCAGCTCACGGCGCCCGGCGTGCCGGACCGCTACCAGGGGTGCGAAGCGTGGGACCTGAGCCTGGTCGACCCGGACAACCGGCGACCACCCGACTATCAGCGCCTGCAAGCGCAACTGGACTGCGGCGCCGGCTGGGCCGAGTGGCTGCCGCGCTGGCGCGACGGACGTATCAAGCAGCAGCTCGTGCGGCACGCGCTGGCGGCGCGCCGCGCGCAGGAAGCACTGTTCCTGGAAGGCGACTACCAGCCGCTGATGGCGCAGGGTCCGCTGGCCGGCCACGTACTGGCCTTTGCGCGGACACGCGGCGCCCACGAAGCATTGACGGTGGTATCACGCCTTGGCGCCGCGCTCGTCGACCACGACCTGCCCCGCATTGCGCCGGCCCGCTGGGGCCACACTGCCATCAAGGCGGGCGAGCGGCGGTGCGGAAGCTGGATGGATGCGCTGACGCGGCAAACCTGCATTGCCGGGCCGGACGGCGCCCTGCCGTTGCGGGAAGTGCTTGGCGTGCTGCCTGTGGCGCTGCTGCTGCGGCCGGCCTAGCAGTCCGGCTGCGTCACAACGTCGGCGCGATGCCCCGCGTGAGTCGGGCGGCGATCGGCGTCAACTGCTTGCCCGCCCGCGCCTCGGTGGGCGACGCGCCCTGCTGCTGCGGCAGGTATGGCCGGATCACCAGGGCCACGTAATCGTCTTCCTTCGGCGTCACGACGATATACGCCAGGCCCGACATCACCAGGCCGACCTCGCCGAGTTCCGTGGAGATGCGCGCGACGATGAAGCGTTGCAGCAGGCGCGGATCGATCGACTCGTCGATCGCCAGCGCCGCCGTGCAGATGGTGAGGAAGCAGCGCTCGACCTCCTGGCAGACCACCACGACCTCGTCGAGCGCGTAGCCGGACTGGCTCGCGCGCACCAGCACCGAGACACCGGTGCTTGGCGCGGCCCGGTGCCAGCCCGGCTTGACCTTGAAGGACGGCAGGGTCAGTCCCGAGCCCGTGTCGTGGGCGACGGTATTGAAGCGTTGCGAGAAGGCCGACGGCGTCATGGCGAGCAGTTGCCGTTCGACGGGGGTCGAGGACACCGCCACGGACGAGGCGAGGACGAGGGAAGACAGGACGGCGGCCAGATTCATAGCTTCCTCCCAATCGGTGAGCCGCTTCCCCCCGGCCGGCTGCCTGGACGCCACCCCGCAAGCGGTCCAAGGCCAGCATCGATCTTCACTATAGACGCGGCTGCACGCAAATGCCGCGCCACATGTGCCGCCGGGGCGCCGGGGCGACCACCTTCGCGCGCACGTCCGCCCGCCCATGCAGTTTCTTCAGCCGCGGTAAAAAGTACAGCAGCGCTGCTGCGATTGCGCCGCATGGCCGTGCGCACTGCCGCCCGCCGGTGCGGGAACGAAGCTTGCAGAGATATGCGCAAGGGCCGGCCAGACGCTGGACCATGTGGCGGCCGTTGTCGCCGCATGCTGCCCGGGAAGGCTGGCCGCTATCCGGAGGACATCGCCATGAACACTCGTCTGCGCGCCAAGCTCGCATCGACCGCGCCAGCCGTGGCAGCCGCGCTGCTGTTCGCTGGCAGCGCTATCCATGCCGCGCCAACAGATCCGGCCCCGGCGCCGTCGTCGCCGGGCCGAACGGCCGAGCCCCGTGACACCCAGGCCAGCAGTGACCGTGACATCACGACGGAAGTCCGGGCGCGGCTGGCGTCCAGCCGGGCCGTCGATCCGGCGAATATCCGCGTCAGCACGACCGACGGGGTGGTGCGACTGGAGGGCACCGTGCGCGACGACGCGCAACGCGCGAGCGTGATGGACATGGCGCGCCGCGTCCGCGGCGTGACCGCGGTATCCGACGAATTGAAGGCCCGCACCGACTAACCAGGTTTTGAGGAGGGCACGGCAAATGAATACGCACCGCCAGCACGAGCACGACAACCGGCAGGACCTCAAGCGGACAAGCCACAAGGGGCCCGATGTCGACCATGAACGCGGAAAGCCCGGCCGCGAGCCCCGGCGCGACGTGGAGCGCGAGCACGACATTCCCGACGAGAACGGCGAGCCGCCGTCGGTGCGCCGCGGCGGCAGTCCCGAAGCCAGCGAGCCGCCGGTCGAGAACACCTGAACGTCTGAAGTCTGGTCTGAAGTCTGAAATCTGAAGCCAACCGGAGAGCAGGATGAGCAAGACCGTACGAACCGGAGGAGGCGCCAACAGGCGGGCGTCGGCGGCTTCACGCCCGCAGGCTGCCGCGTCGTCAACGCGCAAGCGTAGCGACGAGCACGACGAGCGCAAACGCAGCGACGCGCGCAGCGCCAGGGAGGCCGCCGGCGGCAACGTGCCAAGCACGCTGGACCCCGACCTGACCGAGCCGGCGGAGGATATCGACGCCGAACTGGCCCAGATCGACCGTGAGCGCCATGAGCCGCCCGACCAAGCGCTTCCCGAGGAACTGATCGGCGAGGACGTCGAACGCGCGGCGGAGCGCCTGCCCGCTGGCGTGCCGGTCGACAAGGCTGACCGTACGGACGAGCGTGAGGAGCGTCCTCCCTCTGCGCCGAAGATCGACTAGGTTATCCCACACGAAATCGCCCCGGGCAGTGCCGGGGCGATTCAGTTGTGACAACGGCCTACTCCGAGCGACCTACTCCGAGGCCAGCATGCCGTAGCGGTGCACGTGGATGTGGTTGAGCACATCGCGCACGCCGAACACCGACTCCGCGATGTCTTCGATCTCGTACTTGCTGCGCCGGTCGTTCACGGTGCCTTCCATCGTCACCACGCCGTCGTGTACCTGCACCGTCACCTCGCTCACATCGAGCCCGGGTTCATGCGCGAGCCGCGTGCACACATCGTCGTGGATGCGGTCGTCGGCGCGGCGATAGTTGCGCGGCCCTTCGCTGCGGCGATAACCGGCATCGCCACGGCCGTAGCCGCGCTCGCGCCCATGACGCTCCTGCTCCTGCTCCCGCTCTCGTTGCTCATCCAGGACATACATGGGATAGCGGCCCTGCTCGCGGCGCGGATCGGGGCGCCTCTCGCCGTATCGTTCCTGGCGGGACGCCCCGGAAGCGGGCCAGGTCCACTCTTCGACGTAGAGCCCGACCCATTCCTCGTCGCCCTCGTCGCGCCGCCGGTCCTGCTGGCCCCAGGTGCCGCGTTCGTCTTCGCGTGGCAGTCGTTCTTCGGGATTGCCGTGGCGGGCCGAAAGATGACGCATGCGTTCGGTTCGCTGATGCGCCGGCAAATCGCTGTAGCCCTGGTCATTGCCGCCGTACATGCGCTGGGCTGGCCTGCGCAGGTAGTCGTCGTCGCCGCGCGGGTAGTCGTCATCGCGCGGATCGCGGCGGCGATCGGGATAGTCGCTGAGTCTCATGGGATTACCTCCTTTGCCCCGGGGCGGTGGCAATGATTTCAACCGATGGTAAAAGCGACCGCACGCGGATGCGACGCCTCAGCAGCCTGCGCGCGACCAGTCAGGCTCCGTCGAGGAACCTGTTGCGCGTGCCGAGCCGCTGCCCCAGATTCGGGCTGTCTTCGGTATACGGATATGGCGTCCGCTGCATGGTGTCAGGCCTATAGGCACCAGGCTGAGAAGGCACTGCGGAAGGCTGCGCAGGCATTGTGGAAGGCTGCGACTCGGGGGCAAGGTCCTGACGCGTGGGCGCGCTTGCGCCCTGCGTGTAAGGATCGAACTTGTCGCCTGTGCGTCCGCCCGGCGTGTAGGGGTCGGTCGCGCCGCGCGGCGTTGCCGGCGACTGCGCCATGGCAGGAATCGATGCTGCCGCGAGCAACGCAGCCAGCAACACGCGGCTCGGTCGGAAATGCTTCATGGGCTTACCTCCGTTCGCGCGCGAAGTGCGCGCCTGTCGCCACTATCTAGCGAAAGGCATGCCCGGCACGGAAGGCAGCAGATGGCGCATGTGGCGCAGGTGGCGCACCAGGGCCGCAAGCGGCAGCAAAACCGAAGATTGCCGCGACAGGGCCGCCCGAGTGGCCCCGTCGCGCCATGGAAGCCGCGCCAGTCAGCCGACGCTTGCGCGTGCCGGCTCGACGGTTCGCGCCAGCACCGGCACCAGCGCCGCGCCCGTGTGGCTGGCCGGCATGCGCGACAGCGCCTCCGGATCGGTTGCGCCGACAATGGCGCCGCCACCCGCGCCGCCTTCCGGGCCCAGATCGATGATCCAGTCGGCCTCGGCGATCACGTCAAGGTCGTGCTCGATCACCACCACGCTGTGGCCGCCGTCGGTGAGCCGGTGCAGCACGCGAATTAGCCGGGCCACGTCGGCCATGTGCAGGCCAACAGTCGGCTCGTCCAGCACGTACAGCGTGTGCGGCGCCTTCTGCCCGCGCCGCGTGATGTCATCGCGCACCTTGCTCAGTTCCGTGACCAGCTTGATGCGCTGCGCTTCGCCGCCCGACAGCGTGGGCGAGGGCTGGCCGAGCGTCAGGTAGCCCAGGCCCACGTCCTTCATGAGCTGCAGCGGATGCGCAATATTCGACATCGCGGAGAAGAACTCCACCGCCTCGTCGATCTCCATCGTCAGCACTTCGCCGATGTTCTTGCCGCGCCAGGTCACGGCCAGGGTCTCGGGGTTGAAGCGCTGGCCATGGCAGACATCGCACGGCACCTTCACGTCCGGCAGGAAGCTCATGCCGATGGTGCGCACGCCCTGCCCTTCGCAGGCCGGGCAACGGCCGTCGCCGGTATTGAACGAGAAGCGCGACGCGGTGTAGCCGCGCGCACGCGCTTCGAGCGTGTCGGCGAACAGGCGGCGAATGGTGTCCCACAGGCCGATATACGTGGCCGGACACGAGCGCGGCGTCTTGCCGATGGGTGTCTGGTCCACCTCCAGCACGCGATCGATCGATTCCCAACCCGTGATGGCGTCGCAGCCGTACCAGTCGTGTTCGACCTTCAGCGCCTTCTTCTCGGCCCGGGCTCCCCTCGCGGTGGCCTCCTGCTGCGCGGCATTGCGCGCGCGGCGCGTGGCCGGCGAAGACATCACCGAGCGTCCCACCGCATCAAGCAGGTTGGTCATCAGCACATCACGCGCGAGCGTGGACTTGCCCGAACCGCTAACGCCCGTGATCGCGACCAGGCGCGCCAGCGGAATGCGCGCCGTGACATCGCGCAGGTTGTGCAGCGAGGCCCCGTGGACGGTGAGCCATTCGGGCGGATCGGCCGGCTTGCCGGCGGCGCCGGGACTGACCGTGCGCCTGGCCTGCAGCGGATGGACAATGGGCCGGGCCAGGAATTGCCCGGTGGTGGAATCCGCGGCCGCGGCCAGGTCCGCCACACCGCCCTGCGCCACCAGCGTGCCGCCGCGCTTGCCGGCGCCAGGGCCGATATCGATGATGTGGTCGGCGCGGCGGATGGTGTCTTCGTCGTGCTCCACCACCACCAGCGTGTTGCCCTTGTCGCCGAGCTTGCGCAAGGCATCGAGCAGGATCTTGTTGTCGCGCGGGTGCAGGCCGATGGTCGGTTCATCCAGCACGTAGCACACGCCCTGCAGGTTGCTGCCGAGCTGCGCCGCCAGGCGGATGCGCTGCGCTTCGCCGCCCGACAGGCTCGGCGCGGCACGGTCCAGGCTCAGGTAGCCGAGACCGACTTCCTCCAGGAACTGCAGGCGGCTGCCGATCTCGCTGATGACATCGCGCGCAATGTCGGCGTCGCGTCCGGTGAGATGCAGCCCGTCGACCCAGCGGCGCGTGTCCGACACCGTCCACCGCGCCACCTCGACAATCGCGTTCTCGTCGAACGTCACGGCGCGCGCGACCAGGTTCAGGCGCGTGCCGTGGCAGTCCGGACACGGGGTATCGCCCACGCCTTCCGGCTCCTGCTCCTCGGACGGCAGGCTCTGCTCGCGGCCGCGGTCATCGCCGGCCAGCACGGTGTCGTCGAACACCGCGCGCTGCTCGCGCGTCAGCGTCAGGCCCGTGCCCACGCAGGTGGTGCACCAGCCATGCTTGCTGTTGTACGAGAACATGCGCGGATCCAGCTCGGGATAGCTGGTGCCGCAGACCGGGCAGGCGCGCTTGGTGGAAAACACCTTGACCTCGCCCACATGCGCGGTGCCGTCGCCGTTGTGCATGGCATCGTGCAGGCCGTCCAGCGGCGCCAGCAGGTGCATCACGCCCTTGCCCGCCTCCAGCGCCTGCGCCAGCAAGGCGCGCAACTGCCCTTCGTTATCGGGCGAAATCACCAGGTCGCCCACGGGCAACTCGATGGTGTGCTCGCGGAAGCGGTCCAGCCGCGGCCACGGATCGACCGGCAGGAACTCGCCGTCCACGCGCAGGTGCGTGTTGCCGCGCGCCTTGGCCCATTTGGCCAGATCGGTATAGACGCCCTTGCGGTTCACCACCAGCGGCGCAAGCAAGCCGACATGCTCGCCGCGATGGTCGCGCAGGAGCTGCGCGGCGATGGAATCCGGGCTTTGCGACGTCACCGGCGCGCCGTCATGCACGCAGTGCTGGATGCCGAGCTTGACGTACAGCAGGCGCAGGAAGTGCCAGACTTCCGATGTGGTCGCGACCGTGCTCTTGCGGCCGCCGCGCGACAGGCGCTGCTCGATCGCCACGGTCGGCGGAATGCCGTAGACCGCATCCACCTCCGGCCGGCCCGCCGGCTGCACGATCGAACGCGCATAGGCGTTGAGCGACTCCAGGTAACGGCGTTGTCCTTCGTGGAACAGGATGTCGAACGCGAGCGTCGACTTGCCCGAACCGGACACGCCCGTCACTACATTGAACTTGCCGTGCGGAATGTCGACGCTGAGCGCTTTCAGGTTGTGTTCGTGCGCGTTGACGATGCGCACCACGTCCTCGCCCTCGATCGCGCGGCGCGCGCGCCGGGCCTGCAGCGCGGCCTGCAGCGGCACGCCATCGCTGTCGTCACCTCGGGCACGCTCTGCCGTCAGCGTCCCGGCTTCGCCAAGCGCGGCGTCGTAGTGGATCAGCGCCTGGCCGGTGTGGGATTCGGCGCAACCCTTCACGTCGTCGGGCGTGCCGGTGCAGACCACGCGGCCGCCGGCATCGCCGCCTTCCGGGCCGAGGTCGATCAGCCAGTCGGCGGCGCGGACCACGTCGAGGTTGTGCTCGATCACCACCAGCGAATGGCCGCCGTCCAGCAGCTTGCCGAACGCGCGCATCAGCTTGGCGATGTCGTCGAAATGCAGGCCCGTGGTGGGCTCGTCGAACATGAACAGGCGCCTGGGCGACGTGTCCGGCCGGATCACCCGCCCCTTGGGCTGCGCCGCCTGCGCGGCTTCGGCCAGGAAGCCTGCCAGCTTGAGGCGCTGCGCCTCGCCGCCGGACAGGGTCGGCACGGGCTGGCCGAGCTTCACGTACTCCAGGCCGACATCGATGATGGGTTGCAGCACGCGCAGCACCGCCGCGTCGCCGGTAAAGCAGGTGGCGGCTTCCGACACGGTGAGTTCCAGCACGTCGGCCACGCTCAGCGCGCGCGCGGGCTGGCCCGGCACTGTGCGCTCGATCTTCACCTCCAGCACTTCGGGACGGTAGCGGCTGCCGTCGCAATCCGGGCAGCGCAGGTAGACGTCGCTGAGGAACTGCATCTCGACGTGCTCGAAGCCGGAACCGCCGCAAGTCGGGCAGCGCCCGTCGCCGGAATTGAAGCTGAAGGTCCCTGCCGTATAGCTGCGCTGCACGGCCATGGGCGCCCTGGCGAAGATCTTGCGGATCTCGTCGAACGCGCCCACGTAGCTGGCCGGGTTGGAGCGCGCGGTCTTGCCGATCGGCGACTGGTCGACGAACACCACGTCATCGACGAGGTCCGCGCCACGCAGCGCGCGGTGCGTGCCCGGCGCTTCCGTGGCCTTGCCGAAATGGCGCGCCATGGCCGGGTACAGCACGTCCTGCAGCAGCGTGGACTTGCCCGAGCCGGATACGCCCGTCACGCACACCAGCCGCTGCAGCGGGATGTCCACCGTCACGTCCTGCAGGTTGTGCTCGGTCGCGCCTTCCAGCACGATGCGCGGCACGGCAGCGTCCACCAGGCGGCGTTGCCAGTGCGAGGCGTCCGCCACGCGCTTGCGGCCACCCAGGTAGTCGCCGGTGAGCGTCGCTGCGCCGCGGATGTCCTTGGGCGTGCCGTCGAAGATGATGGTGCCCCCGCGCTCGCCCGGCCCGGGGCCCATGTCGATCAGGCGGTCGGCGGCCAGCATCACGGACGGATCGTGTTCGACCACCACCAGCGTGTTGCCGGCGTCGCGCAGGCGGTGCATGGCCTCGACAATGCGGTTCAGGTCGCGCGGGTGCAGGCCGATGCTCGGCTCGTCCAGCACGAACAGCGTATTGACCAGCGACGTGCCAAGCGCCGTGGTCAGGTTGATGCGCTGGACTTCGCCGCCCGAGAGCGTGCGGCTCTGGCGGTCCAGTGTCAGGTAGCCCAGGCCCACGTCGCACAGGTACTTGAGCCGCGTGCGGACTTCCGCCAGCAGGAGCTTGAGCGCATCGTCGAGCATGCTGCTCGGCAGCGTCAGGTCATCGAAGAACCGGCGGATGCGCGCGATCGGCATCAGCATCAGGTCATGCACGGTGAGGCCGGGCAGTGCCTCGAGCTGCGTGCGGTCCCAGTCCACGCCGCGCGGCAGGAAGCGCCGTGGTGGCGCGAGCACGGTGTCGGCGTTGTCCTTCGAGCCCAGGCGCCACAGCAGCGATTCGGTCTTCAGGCGCGCGCCGCCGCAGGTTTCGCATGGCGTGTAGCTGCGGTACTTGGACAGCAGCACGCGGATATGCATCTTGTACGCCTTGGACTCCAGATAGCTGAAGAAGCGCATCACGCCGTACCACTGCTTGTTCCACTGGCCATTCCAGTCGGGCGAACCGTGGACGACCCAGTGGCGCTGGGCATCGGTCAGATCCGCCCACGGCGTGTCGCGCGGGATGTCGGCCTTGCCCGCGTAGCGCATCAGGTCGTCCTGGCATTCTTTCCAGGCCGGCGTCTGCATCGGCTTGATGGCGCCCTGGCGCAGGGTCTTGCGCACGTCCGGAATGACCAGCCCGAGGTCCACGCCGATCACGCGGCCAAACCCGCGACAGGTCTCGCAGGCACCATAGGCGGAGTTGAACGAGAACAGCGCCGGCTGCGGGTCGGCGTAGCGCAGGTCGCTGTCGGGGCTGTGCAGGCCCGTGGAAAAGCGCCAGACCGGGCCCTCGCCTTCATCGGCCAGGACATAGACGTTGACGCGACCACCGCCGCGCCGCAACGAGGCTTCGATCGCCTCCACCGCGCGGGCCTTTTCGACCGACCCGGCACGGAAGCGATCCGCCACCACGTCCAGCACCTTGCGCGTCCCGGTCGACGATTCGACCACGCGCTGCGCCTGCACGCGGGTGTAGCCGCTGACCGACAGCCATTGCTGGACTTCCTCTTCGGTGGCCGACTCGGGCAGCTCGACCGGGAACGTCACCACCAGCCGCGCATCGCGATGCGGCTGGCCTTCGGCCGTGCGCGCGAGCAAATCCGCGTAGATCGTTTCCGGCGAGTCGTGCCGCACGGGCTGCGCGGTCTGCCGGTCGAACAGTTCCGCGGCGCGCGCATAGAGCAGCTTCAGGTGGTCGTTCAGCTCGGTCATGGTGCCGACCGTCGAGCGCGAACTGCGCACCGGGTTGGTCTGGTCGATCGCAATGGCCGGCGGCACACCATCCACGCGTTCCACCTGCGGCCGGTCCATCCGGTCGAGGAACTGGCGCGCGTAGGCGCTGAAGGTTTCCACGTAGCGCCGCTGGCCCTCGGCATAGAGTGTGTCGAACACCAGGCTGGACTTGCCCGACCCGGACGGGCCAGTTACCACCGTCATCTCGCCGGGGCGGAGATCGAGGTCGACATTCTTGAGGTTGTGCTGGCGGGCGCCCCGGATACGGATCAGCTGCTTGCTCGACACGTGTTTTCTCTTTTGAATCAGATGGTTATGCCACCTTTACGAGATCATGGCAGCGCAAAGAACTACCTTAGCACATGTGCGATGACCGTTCGCCAGGCCCGGGCTCCCAAGGCAGGACACCCGGCCGCACGGGCGGGTGGAACTGTATATCCGTACAGTGTATCAGCCCGGACACAAATCCGTTGAAGTGGGAAGGTTCGGCACGGGATGTACGCACGCTGGCGAACGGTGCGTCACGGCACACGCGACCAACAGCGCGACCCTGAGCTCCGCCCCTTCGAGGTTCTGCATTTCAGCGCCATGAATGACAACGCCCCTAGGCCATGCCCAGGGGCGCATACGACCAGCTCACGACGACCGGAGTGCGCCGGCCACGTTGGCCTAATCCAGCAAATGCCCCATCCGTGACCGCTTGGTCGCCAGGTATTTCTCATTCTCGGCATTGGACGGCACGATGTGCCGCAACTGCTCCTTCACCACGATGCCGGCCTTCTCGAGCGCGGCGGCCTTGAGCGGGTTGTTGCTCATCAGGCGCACGGACTTCACGCCCCACTGATGCAGCAGGTCTGCGGCAAACGCGTAGTTGCGGGCGTCGATGGCCTGGCCGAGTGCCAGGTTGGCGTCGACCGTATCGAGGCCGGTGTCCTGCAGGGCGTAGGCGCGGATCTTTTCGGCCAGGCCAATACCGCGGCCCTCGTGGCCACGCAGGTACAGCAGGATCCCGCGTCCCTCGGCGGCGATCTTCTCCATCGCCAGTTCCAGCTGCGGACCGCAGTCGCAGCGGCAGGAACCGAATACGTCACCGGTCAGGCACTCCGAATGCATGCGGATCAGCACATCATCGCCCGTGATGTCCCCCACGCTGAGGGCAAGGTGCTCGATGCCCGAATCCACGCCCTTGAAGGCGTGTGCCGTAAATTCGCCGAATCGGGTGGGCAGGCGCGCCGAATCGATCAGCGTAATTTCTGTGTCGTTCATACCGGTATTCAAGGAAATCAGGGGGGCCGGCGGGGCCGGCGCCGCTCGACATTATGAGCGGAATTGTATCTTGACGCTTGCCGACGGCGCCGGCAGGCGCTTTGAACAGCTTGTTCAGAAGCTTGCAACGGCCTCGTGCAAGCGGGATGAAGCCGGTCTAGGGCGCGACGGAGGGCTCTCTTTTCAGGGTGCGAAGCACGAAGGTGGAGTGACTGTGGCGCAGGCCCGGCAGCTTGTAAAGCTTGTGCCGCAGGAATTCCTCGTAGCCTTCGGTGCCGGCCACCGCGACCTTGATCAGGTAGTCATACTCGCCGGTCAGCAGGTGGGCCTCCAGCACTTCCGGCAATTCGGCCAGGGCCTCGCCGAAGCGGTCGAGCATGTCGTCGTCGTGGCGGTCCAGCGTGACCTCGATCAGCACCGTATCCGGCAGGCCCAGCGCCTTCTGGTTAAGCAGCGCCGCATAGCCTTCGATCACGCCGCTTTCTTCCAGCGCGCGCACGCGGTTCCAACACGGCGTGGCAGACAAGCCCACCTGCTCCGCAAGCCTGGCATTCGACAACCGGCCATCGCGCCGCAACTCACGCAGGATGCGGCGGTCGATGTCGTCGAGCTTGGGGACGGTTGCCATGGGATATCTCCACGAAAAGGAATCATCTTTTGCATATTCTAATCCATGGAGATGATTCTTCTTCCATCGTCCACATTTGGCAGGTAATTCAGAAGCCAATTTTCCCGGTGCGCTGGTAAATTTACCTGACCGATACACTTGCTTCCCACGCCACATGCCAGCCACCGCCGATCCCACCTTGCGACTCGATTTCCGCCTGACCGACGATGATCTGCTCGGCGCCATGGAATGGGTACTGGCCAATGCGCGCCGCACCGGCCTGGCCCTGCAGCAGTTGCGCTTCGATGCCTCCGCACGCCATCTGGTGAACGCCACGCTGACCGCGGCCGATGCTGATCGGCTGCACCTCTTCGTCAGGCGCCTGGGCAACGGCATGGACGTGGAAATCCTGATGGCCGATTTCGGGGAGGACGAACCTGCCGCTGACGGCCGGCCTGGCGTCCCTGCCGCGGCCGAGCCCGAACTCGCCCTGCACGCCTGACTTGCCGGTTCAGCCGGGCGGCAGCAGTTCGATGCCGTCCAGCTGGGCCGCGCAGATATCCCGCACGATCGACACGAAGTCCGCCACATAGGGCCGCTGCGAAATGGCGGCCGGGACCGTGGCGTACAACTCGCTCCAGAGCCCTTTCGCGCCGATGCGCTTGGCCAGCACATAGTCGTGGTCGACGTAGTTCTTCACGCCCCAGTTCGGCAGTGCCGCCACGCCGCGGCGGCTGGCGACCAGTTGCAGCACGGCCACGGTCAGCTCGGCGGTGCGCCGCTGCAGGCGGATTCCCGCAGGTTCCAGCACTTCACGGATCAGGTCGATACGCTGCTCGGGCACCGGGTATGTGATCAGCGTTTCCCCCGCCAGATCCGCCGCCTCGATGCGCCGCTTGTTGCGCAGCCGGTGCTCGTTGGCCAGTACGGCCAGGATCTCGAAGCGGAACAGTGGCGCAACTTCCAACCCGCGTCGCGTAGCCGGCATGGAGCCGATCACCATGTCGGCACGCCCTTCGCCAAGCAAGGCGATCGGATCCGCGTGAAAGCCCGCGACGAGGTCGACTTCCACTTCCGGCCAGCGCCGGCGGAACTCGTCCATCACCGGCATCAGCCAGTCAAAGCAGGTGTGGCACTCCAGCACGACGCGCAACTCGCCGCGTGTGTCGCCCTTGAGCCGTTCGACATCGCGATCGGCCGCGCTCACGGCGGCCAGCACCTCGCGCGCCAGCGCCAGCAGGCGTTCGCCGGCCGGCGTGAAGCGCAGCCCCTGGCGCGTGCGATCGAACAGCGGCAGGCCATAGTGCGCCTCGATCGCCTTGATCTGGTGGGACAGCGCCGACTGGCTCACGTGCACGCGTTCGGCCGCCGTGGCCAGCTTGCCGGATTCCGCGATCGCCACCAGCGAGCGGAAATGCCTGACCTCGATCACGCCGGGTCCCCCTTGATGGCGTCTTGCATCCGATTGATATGAAATATATTCATACTTTGTTTAAAACATGTCGCTTGATTCATTCTACGGTGAAACCGACACTGTGCGCCAGACAAGACCTTTGGGAGCATCGTCATGGCACGCACACATATCCTCGGCTTTCCGCGCATCGGCGCGCGCCGTGAACTGAAATTCGCGCAGGAGTCCTTCTGGCGCGGCGAAAGCACGGAAGCGGACCTGCGCACCGTGGCTGCCGGCCTGCGCCGCCGCCACTGGCAACTGCAGGCTGACAGCGGCCTGGACTCGGTCGCCACCGGCGACTTTGCGTATTACGACCAGATGCTGAGCCTGACGGCCCTGCTCGGCGCGCTGCCGCGCCGCTTCGGCTTCGACCCAGCCGGCCTGACGCTGGCCCAGTACTTCGAACTGGCGCGCGGCAACCGCGAGCAGCCGGCCATGGAAATGACCAAGTGGTTCGATACGAACTATCACTACCTGGTGCCGGAACTGGACCCGGCCACCCGCTTCGATGGTGGTCCCGACTGGTTCTTCGAGGAAATTGAAGAAGCGCTGGCGCTTGGCCTGAAGGCCCGCCCGGTGCTGATCGGGCCGGTCACCTACTTGTGGCTGTCCAAGACGCACGAGGCCGGGTTCGACAAGCTGTCGCTGCTGCCGCAGCTGGCACAGGCCTACCAGCGCATCCTTGCACGCCTGAAGGCCCGTGGCATCGAGTGGGTGCAGATCGACGAGCCGGCGCTGAGCCTGGATCTCGATGCCGACTGGCTGAACGCCTACGACCAGGCCTACGCCGCGCTGGCCCGGTCCGGCGTGAAGCTGCTGCTCGCCACCTATTTCGACAGCGCGGCCGACCATGCCGCGCGCGCGGCCACATTGCCGGTGCAGGGCTTCCACATCGACCTGGTGCGGGCGCCCGCCCAGCTCGACGCCTGGCGCCACGCGCTTCCGGCCGATGCCGTGCTTTCGGTCGGCGTGATCGACGGCCGCAATATCTGGCGCAGCGACCTGCGCCGTGCGCTCGATACGCTGCGGCCGCTGCACGCCGAACTGGGCGAGCGCCTGTGGGTGGCGCCTTCGTGCTCGCTGCTGCACGTGCCGGTATCGCTCGAACACGAGGTGCGCCTCGATGCCGAGCTGAAGTCCTGGCTTGCCTTTGCCACGGAAAAGCTGGGCGAGCTGCGCGTGCTGGCCACGGCGCTGAACCAGGGCGAGACTGCCGTCGCCGCGCAACTCGAAGCGTCGGATGCCGTGCAGGCTTCGCGCCGCCAGTCGCGCCGCGTGGTCAACCCGCGCGTGCAGCAGCGCCTGGCCGCGGTCACGCCCGATATGGCCGAGCGCGCCAGCCCGTTCGACACGCGCATCGAACGCCAGCGCCAGGCCCTGCAACTGCCGCTGCTGCCCACCACCACGATCGGCTCGTTCCCGCAGACCACCGCCATCCGCCAGACCCGTGCCGCCTTCAGGCGCGGCGACATCGGCGCGCTCGAGTACCTGCAGCGCATCCGCGGCGACATCGAACTGGCCGTGCGCAAGCAGGAGGCGCTGGGCCTGGACGTGCTGGTCCACGGCGAAGCCGAGCGCAACGACATGGCCGAATACTTCGGCGAGCAGTTGTGCGGCTACGCCTTCACGGAAAACGGCTGGGTGCAGAGCTACGGCTCGCGTTGCGTCAAGCCGCCCGTCATCTATGGCGACGTGTACCGCCCCGAGCCGATGACCGTGGACACGGCGCGCTATGCCCAGTCGCTGACTGACCGCCCGATGAAGGGCATGCTGACCGGCCCGGTCACCATGCTGCAATGGTCCTTCGTGCGCGACGACCAGCCGCGCGCCGATACCGCGCGCCAGCTGGCACTGGCCATCCGCGACGAGGTGTGCGACCTGGAGCAGGCCGGCATCCGCGTGATCCAGATCGACGAGCCGGCACTGCGCGAAGGCCTGCCGCTGCGCCGCGCCGACTGGGATGCGTACCTGGCGTGGGCGGTCACCGCCTTCCGGCTGTCGGCCGCAGGGGTGGCGGACCAGACCCAGATCCACACCCATATGTGCTATGCCGAGTTCAACGACATCCTGCCGTCGATCGCAGCCATGGACGCGGACGTGATCACGATCGAGACCTCGCGCTCGGCCATGGAGTTGCTGGAAGGCTTCGGCGATTTCGACTACCCGAACGAGATCGGGCCGGGCGTCTATGACATCCACTCGCCGCGCGTGCCGTCGGTGGACGCCATGGAGAAGCTGCTCGATCGCGCCTGCGAGGTCGTGCCGCCGCAGCGCCTGTGGGTCAACCCCGACTGCGGACTGAAGACGCGCGGCTGGGAAGAGACCGAGGCCGCGCTGGCCAATATGGTGTCGGCCGCACGCAAGCTGCGCGGCCGCCTGGCCGGCCAGGACGTTCTGGCGTGGAAGCGCGTAGCGCGCCAGCAGGCGGTCCCGGCGGCACATCATCACAGCGCGGACTGCGCCTGCAACTCGCGCGCAGCCTGAGCACCGAGGCCTGAACACTGCGGCCCGGGGCTGTGACCCGGGCGCCGCCTGTGCGGCGCTGTGTCACATAGCCGCAGCGGCCCGCGCTCCGTATCCTTGCCGGCTGTCGAATTACACTCAGAGCGCCGGCGTCCGTTCCTTGCGGATGCCGATGTGCCGGCAAAGGGAAATCATGAAAAGAGCCAGACACTGGCGGCACGCGGCGGTGCTGCCAGCCGCCGCACTGACCGGCGCTGCCATCGCGCAGACCGCTCCTGCCACCGGAGCGGAGCCGGTCACGCTCCCCACCGTCACCGCCACGGCCAGGGCCGAAGGCTCGCTGACCGTGCCGGGCGTGGCGAAGCAGCGCGAATCGCTGTACCAGTCGGCCGGCTCGGTCGGCTTTGTCGATGCCGACAGCTACGCGAATACCTACGCCAGCAACTTGCGCGATGTACTGAAGGACGCCCCCGGCGTCTACGTGCAGGAGCGCTATGGCCAGGAGCTGCGGCTGTCCATCCGGGGGTCGGGCATCGCGCGCGGCTTCCACACGCGCGGCCTGGAAATCCTGCAGGACGGCGTGCCGACCAACTTCGCCGATGGCAGCGGCGACTTCTACCAGATCGACCCGATCGGCCTGAACGCGGCCGAGGTCTACAAGGGCGGCAACGGCCTGGCGTACGGCAGCTCCACGCTCGGTGGCGCCATCAACTTCACCACGCCTACGGCCTTCACTGCGGAGTCGCCCAACCAGGTACGCGTCGACGGCGGCAGCTTCGGCACCATCCGCGCGGCCGGCCAGGTCTCGCGCCAGATCGGCAATTTCGATTTCCTGGCCAACCTGAGCGTGGACCATTCGAAAGGCTACCGGGACCACGAGCGCGGCCAGTACGAGCAGCTCAACGCCAACTTCGGCTATCGCTTCAGCCCGGCGGTCGAGACGCGCTTCTATGTGGGCGCCTATGTGGTCGACCAGCTCCTGCCCGGCACGCTGTCGCTGCAGGATGCGCTGAACAACCCGACCAAGGCCTCCGCCAGCGCGCTGGCCGGCGACCAGGCGCGCAACACACGCACCGAGCGGCTGGCCAACGTCACCACGGTCAAGCTCGACAGCGGCCAGCTCGATTTTTCCACCTGGGTCATCCACAAGAGCCTGTACCACCCGATCTTCCAGGTTGTCGACCAGGACTACTGGACCTACGGCTTCGCGCCGCGCTATACCGGAACGCAGACTGTCGCTGGCCTGCGCAACGTGGTCATCGCCGGGGCAAGGTTCTTTGGCGGCAACAATGACGCGCGCCAGTACGTCAACGTCGCGGGCAACCGCGGCGCCCAGACGCTCAACGCCAGGCAGGATGCCTACAACTACGAGGCCTACCTGGAAGACCGCCTCTACGTGGTGCCCACCGTCGCGCTGATGGCCGGTGCCAAGGCCTACTACAACGAGCGCCGCTACAAGGATTTCGGCGGCCTGCCCGCCAACCCCGTGCCCAAGGCCGACGACACCACCTACAGCGGCGTGAACCCCAAGTTCGGCGTGCTGTGGGAGCCCGTCAAGGACGTGCAGGCCTTTGCCGACATCACGCGCAGCGCCGATGTGCCGGACTTCACCGACCTGAACCAGACCATCGGCACCACCACGCAGTTCGTACCGCTTTCCGCCCAGCACGGCTGGACCCTGGAGCTGGGCACGCGCGGGCGCCGCGAACGGCTGGCGTGGGATCTCACGCTGTACCGCTCGCTGGTGCGCGACCAGCTGCTGCAGTTCACGACCAACCCGAACGTGCCGGCCGCCACCTTCAACGCCAACCGCACCACGCTGCAGGGCGTGGAACTCGGCCTGAGCGCCGACCTGCTGCAGAACGTGGCCACCACGGCCGACAAGGTCACGCTGTCGCAACTGTGGAACTACAGCGATTTCCGCTTCGACAACGATCCGCAGTACGGCAACAACCGCATTGCCGGCGTACCCGAGCACGTGCTGCGCACCACGCTGGCCTACAGCCAGGCGTCGGGGCTGCGCATTGCCGGCACCATCGACTGGGTGCCGACCGGCGCCTTCGTCGACTATGCGAACACCCTCAAGGTGCCGTCGTACGTGCTGTTCGGCGTGCAGGCCAGCTACGACTTCAGGCATGGCCTGACGGTCTTCCTGGATGCGCGCAACCTCGGCAACAAGCGCTACGTGAGCGACTTCAGCACGGTCACCGATGCCCGCACCGCCAATACGGCGGTGTTCTATCCCGGCAGCGGCCGCGCGCTCTATGCCGGCGTGCGCTACAAGTTCTGACCGGGTCGCTCCGGCAAGACCAAGCAGAAAGGCCGCGTCCCCGGACGCGGCCTTTTTCTTTTACGGCCGGCAACGGCCTCAGTTCGCGCGCTCGACCGGCGGCGGCATCCACGTGCCGTCGAGCAGCGCCTGCTCCGGCCAGTAGGCGCGCAGGGTCATGTTGAGCGCATCCGGCGGGGCCGGCAGCCAGTTGGCCACCCTGCCGCGCTCCGGGCGCTCATGCTGGATATAGATATCGAGCGAGCCGTCGCGGTTGTAGCGCAGGTGGTCGCGGCTGCCGATCGCATAGCGGCCAATCGGGTTCTCGACGAAGGCCTGGCGCTGGTTATACAGCGACAGCGACCAGAAGGCCCTCGCGGGCGGGAGCTGGTCCTTGGCAAAGTGCAGGACGTAGCTGGTACTGCCTTGCAGCGCCTTGCCAGCGGCATCGGTCCGGGTCGAGGCGTAGATGGCGTCTTCCGGCAGGTTGGCGCCAAGCCCGACCATGGCCGTTACCGCGCGGCGCCCGTAGTTGACACCGTAGTTGCCCAGGTCGCGGTGCATGACCCAGCCATTGCCGGCATCGGCGCTGCCCTTGCGCGACATCTCGGAGATCGCCTGCAGCGCGGCGGTGGCGCCTTCCTGCACGGCGCGCGCGGTGGAGGGTTCCAGCACCGTGGTCTTGAACGGTACGCCCGGCTCCAGCCCCATGCGGCGCATCTTCTCCACCATGGCGGCATCGGCCGCGGCGGGCGGATTGGCGGGCAGCAGGCTCGCAAACCGGCTGAAGAAGGCCTGCGCGTCCATGGCCGCCACCTGCTCGACCGGCGGCGACTGCGTGTCCAGCGTCGGCGAACGCGGCGCCGGCTTTTCCGGCGCCGCGCGTACACCCATCTGCCAGGCGGACAGCGGCGTCAGCCGGTACTGGTCCTGCAGGCGGTGCACGGCCGGGAAATCCTTCTTGCCGTTGGCCTGGGTGCGGCCGATCAGCCAGACCATGGCCGTGGGCGACTTGATCTGCTTCATGCCCTTGGGCAGCGGACCTTCCCAGCCCGGACCGGTGATGACGAAGTTGCCGCGCTGCGTGCCGGTGGTGCGCTTGCCGGGCGAGGCGAAGACATTGGTCCACGCGTCCATCAGCGGCATCAGGTAGTAGCGCCCGCGCGTATCGGGCACGGACAGCACGACGGGCTCTTTGGACAGGTCCAGCCAGGCCGATGAATAAAGCGTGTCGGCATTGGGGGTGACCACTTCGGTGAAGCTGGCGTCCGGGAAGGTGCGCTTGTGGCTGAAGGTATTGGGCGGCGTGCGCAGGCTCATCAGCTCGCGCGTCACGTCCATCAGCACCAGCGGGTAGGCGTAGGTGAAGACCTCGGCGGACAGCGCCTTCATGGCCTGGTTCGACGGCGGCTGCACGGCCGCGACCGGCGCGGTGGCCGGTTCATGCGTGGCGGAGCAAGCGCCGAGCAGGACGGCGAGCGCCGCGACGCCCGCCATTTGACGGATGGAAGGTTTCATGACCCCGATTCCCAAATTTGTTCTGGCGGCCTTCTTGCGGGGTCGGCGAATGGCGTGGTGCCAAGTTACCCCGGAGGCGCATCTATTCCGTCCGAATCATGTCCGCACGTCCCGAACGTGTCAATTCCTCCAAAGCAGGGCTGCGAGTGGAAGCGAACCAAACGGCGCCCGGGAAAGCGCACTTGCCGGTCAACTGTCGGCCTGCTGCAACAAATTGCAGTGCGCAAGCCCAGCTCCCCCGAATTCTCCCCCCGAAGGCCCGGCATGCGGGGCCTCAGTAGCGCAACTGCACGTCGTCCACGCGGGCCGTGCGCCCGTTGTAGAGGCAAGTGAAGCGGAATCCGATCGAGGCCTGGCTGTTGTCAGGTTCGAACGTGCCCTCGCCCGTGACCGAGGCCATGCCGCCGGGGCGCGGGATGACCTGCTCGCGGTCTTCCAGAAGGAAAATGCTGCCGGGCTCGGGGTGGCCTCTTTTCACATTGCTGGTGACGGCCTGCTCGCAGGCGTCCACCGCGACTTTCGGCACGATCCTGGGTTCCGCCGGCGGTCGTGGCGCGGGCCGGGTCGCCTGCTGCGGCGGCGTCTCGCATGCGGCCAGCAGCAAAGCGAAGGCCAGGCATAGGTACGAGGCTCGGGACAAAGCGGGCATCCTCCCTTCCTGAAGTGCGGCGTAAAGTGCAGTACAGGAATCAGAGTAGGTCTTCCGGAAGGAAATGCCAAAGGCACAACTCTGCACCGGCGCCGGCCATGCGGAAATCCCCGGAGCGGAGCGAACCGGCCAACGCCGCTACACTATGTCCCTGCATGCCACGAAACATCGCACCAACCCAAGCACCGGCGCCAGACCGGTCCTGCCACATCCAGCCGCGCGGCCCGGCCCGCGCGCCGACACAATGACAACGACAGAGACAACCCCGATCCAGGCTGCCAAGCCGTCCACCTTGTTGCGCGCCGCTGCCAGCCTGCTGGTCGTGCGCGATGGCCCGCAGGGCATGGAGGTCCTGCTGGTACGGCGCGTCGAGCGCGCCAACGACCGCAGCAGCGGCGCCTACGTGTTTCCCGGCGGCACGCTGGATCCGCAAGACCAGGCCCTGCATCTCCATGCCGCGGGACTGGACGACGCCGCCGCCAGCGAACGCCTGAACCTGCCGGCCAACGGCCTGGACTTCTACCTGGCGGCCGTGCGCGAATGCTTTGAAGAAGCCGGATTGCTGCTGGCCTACCATCGCGACGGCGAGATGCTGGCGCCGGACCACCTCGATGCGGGGCAGCAGGATTTCCTGCGCCAGGCGGTGCAGCGCGGCGGACCCGGGCTGGCGCATGCGTGCGCGGAACTGGGCCTGCGCCTGGCGGCGGACCGCCTGGCCTACCACAGCTACTGGCTCACGCCGCCGGGGCTGCCCAAGCGCTTCGACACGCGCTTCTTCGTCGCGATCGCGCCCAGCGGCCAGGTCGCCATCCACGACGGCATGGAGATCGTCGAGCATCGCTGGATCCGCCCCGGCGAAGCCGCGGACCCGGACAGCGGCCTGCCGATGATGCATGTCACGCGCCGCACGCTGCAGTCCATCGCCCACTTCGAGACGGCGCAGGACTGCTTTGCCAGCACCTCGCAGTTGCGCGACATCGCCTGCATCATGCCCCGGCTGGCCAAGGGCGCGGCGGGCGTGCGCCCGGTCATGCCCAATGAGTCGAGCTATGCCGAGATCGGCCGCATCGACCCGGACGGCAAGGCCCACGCGCGCTACGAGCTGGCCCCCGGTGAGCCGGTGCAGCTTTCCGGGCGGGTCTGGCGCGTCACCGCCAATAACGGCAGCGTCATGACAGGCCCCGGCACCAATACTTACCTGGTCGGCGGCGGCGCGCGCAATGAGTGGGCCGTGATCGATCCCGGCCCCGATGATGCCGCCCATGTGCAGGCCGTGCTCGCGGCCGCGCCGGGCCCGATCCGCTGGATCGTGGTCACGCACACGCATATGGACCACTCGCCCGCGGCGCCTGCGCTGCAGGCCGCCACGGGCGCGACCGTGCTCGGCCGCGCCGCGCCGCCCACGCAGTGGCAGGACACCGGCTTTGCCGCCGCCCGCGATCTGCAGCATGGCGAACGCATCGCCATTGGCGACGACTGCACGCTGCGCGTCATCCATACGCCGGGCCATGCGTCGAACCACCTTTGCTATCTGCTGGAAGAAGAGAAGACCCTCTTCACCGGCGACCATGTCATGCAGGGTTCCACGGTCGTCATCGCCCCGCCCGATGGCGATATGCGCGCCTACATCGATTCGCTGGCCGCCCTGCAGGAAGAAGACCTGGAATGGCTCGCGCCGGGCCACGGCTTCCTGATCGCGCGCCCGCAGGAAGCCATCCGCCTGCTGATGCGGCACCGCCTGCATCGCGAAGCCAAGGTCGTCAACGCGCTGCGCGATCTCGGGCCGGCCCCGATCGAAGCTCTGCTGCCGCGCGTCTATGACGATGTGCCGGAGCGCATGTACCCGGTGGCCCAGCGTTCGCTGCTGGCACACCTGCTCAAGCTGGTCGCGGACGGCAAGGCCGTCGAAGCGGACGGCCGCTGGCAAACCGCCTGACCCCCGCCGCCTGGCCGCCGCGCCGCTATCGCTGGGGCGCGGCGGGCGAGGCCGCCTGCCAGGCCCGCCGCAGCGCACGCAGGTCTTCGGCGGAGGCATCGGTAATGGCCAGGAACCGCATGCCGTCGGCGTCCCAGCTTTCCAGCTGGTAGCCCTGCCGCGATCCCGATACCTTCGGCGGCAGCCCGGTCGCTCCCTCGGGGAAGACGAACACGTCGACGGGATGCCGGTTGCGCCGGTAGACCACCACGGCCACCGGACGGCCGTCGACGTAGTCCAGCCTGCCGCCGGCCAGCACGAACCCCTGCGCCGCCAGGTCGCGCACGACCGGCGCGTAGTCCAGCCGGCCGTTGAACCAGGGCTTGACCGTATGCTGGTCCAGCGACGCCACGTCGAGCGGCCGCCCCGAGAGCAGCGCCCTGACGTGGCTGGCCACCATCTCCCGGGCCACCGCGTCTGCGTCGTACCGGTACCGTGCCAGCTGCGCGGCGCCGAGCGCCACGGCGAGCACCATGGCCAGCGCCAGCCCCAGGCGTGCCGGATGGCCCCAGGCCAGCCATCTGCCCAGGTTGCCCCCCAGGTTGCCCCCGAAGTTGCCCCCGAAGTTGCCCCATCTCGCACCGGAAGCTTCCCGCGGCGGCGCCGGCAGGCTTGCCATCAGGCGGGCACGCAGTTCGCTGTCAGCGCGATGATAGGTGGCGCCTTCGCGCACCGCGTCGCGCAGGGCACGGATGCGGGCAATCTCCGCGGCGCAGTCGGGACAGGACGCCAGGTGCGGGTCCAGCCGCGCCAGGTCGGCCGGGCCGAGTTCCCCGTCCGCGCCGGCATGCAGCAACCGCCGAGCCTCATTGCATTCCATTGCCCACCTCCCCGGCCGTTCCTGCCAGGCCATCAAGCCGGGCCGGTTCCGCCGCCGGCACTCCGGTCCTCTCCGTGCGCAGTGCCGATACAGCGGCGGCCAGCGCATGCCGTGCACGGGCCAGCCGCGACATGACCGTGCCAAGCGGGATGGCGGCAACCTGCGCGATATCGCGGTAGCACAGGTCCTCCAGTTCGCGCAGCACGATCACCTCTCGCAGCGGAGCGGGCAAGCGCGCCAGCGCCTCATGCACCAGGCGAACATCCTCGGCTCGCAGCAGGCAGCCCAGCGGCTCGCTCTCGCCGGCGTCCTGCCAGCCGGGCCACGCCTGCGCGGCGTCGACGCCGTCTTCGTAGGGCGCGGCGTCGCGGGCGGCCCGGTCGCGGTTCCACGCGGAGAACCAGGTATTGCGCACGATGGCCAGCAGCCACGGCCGCGGCCGGTCGCCGTGGTAGCTGCCGAAATAGGTGTAGGCGCGCAGCAGCGCCTCCTGCACCACGTCCTCCGCCTCGGCCGCGCCGCCGCTCAGCCATCGCGCAAGGTTGTAGGCCGCATCCAGGTGCGGCAGGACCAGCTCGGCAAACCGGCGGCGCTCGTCAGCGGCGTTCACGTCACTCCTTTGCCCAGGCCTTGCGGAGTCCGCGCGATGGTCTCCGCCCCGCCGTGTTTACCGGCGTCCGTACCAGTTTATTCCGTTGCGCCGGTCTATCTGCATATCGGCGGCTGCGCGGGAATAGAAACGGGCTCCGCCCGGTATGACAGACATCCGGCCTCGTGCCGCGCTCCAGAGGAGGAAACCATGTCCACGAACCCCGTTCCCAACCGGCGCGATTTCCTGCGCCTGGCCGCCGCCGCGGGCGGTGCCGTCCTTGCGTCCTCCCTGCCAGGCTGGGCTGCGTCGCCGGGCAAGGATTTCTACTTCGTGCAGCTTTCCGACCTGCACTGGGGCTTCCAGGGTCCGCCGAATCCGGATGCGCGCGGCACCCTGCCCAAGGCCATCGCGGCGGTCAATGCGCTGCCCGCCCCGCCCGATTTCATTGTCTTCACGGGCGACCTGACCCACACGACCGACGATCCGGACGAGCGGCGCCGGCGCATGCGTGAAGTCAAAGCGCAGATCGACACGCTCCAGGTCAAGACCCGCTACCTGATGCCAGGCGAGCACGATGCCAGCCTCGATCGCGGCGAAGCCTTCAAGGAATTCTTTGGTCCCACGCATTACACCTTCGACCACCAGGGCGTCCACTTCGTCGTCCTCGACAATGTGTCCGACCCGGCCGGGCGCGTAGGCGCGGACCAGATCGACTGGCTGGCCTCGGACCTGTCCCGCCTGCAGAAAGACGCCCCGATCGTCGTGTTCACGCACAGGCCGCTGTTCGACCTCTATCCGCAATGGGACTGGGCGACACGCGACGGCGCCCAGGTGCTGCAGCGCCTTGACCCGTACCGCAACGTCACGGTGTTCTACGGCCACATCCACCAGGAACACCACCACCAGACCGGCCACATCACCCACCACGCCGCACGTTCGCTGATGTTCCCGCTGCCACCGCCGGCCTCGCAGCCGTTGCGCCAGCCCGTGCCGTGGGATGCCGAACACCCTTACCGGGGACTAGGGTGGCGCGAGGTCAGGACGCAACAGGCACCGTTGCGCCTGGCGCTGGAAGAACGGCCCATCACCACCTGACTGCGGCCCCAAAGGAGAATGACGATGATCGAGCAAACGCCCTTCTGTCCCGCGCGCCGCCGCAGCCTGGCCTCGCTGGCGGCACTGGCGGCGCTGGCGGCATCGGTGCCGTTCTGGACCGCGTCGGCCGCCGTGCCCCGGCGCATCGCCGTCACCGCGCGGCGCTTTGTGTTCACGCCGGACCGCATTGCCCTGCGCAAGAATGAATCCGTGATCCTCGAACTGACGGCGCTCGATGTCATCATGGGCTTCAGCGTGCCCGACCTTGGCATCCGCACGGACCTCCCGCCCGGCAAGAAGGTGGAGGTTCCCATCCACGCCGCCGCAGCCGGGTCGCACGTGTTCCTCTGCGATATCTTCTGTGGCTCGGGGCACGAATCGATGAACGGCCAGATCGAGATCAGTTGACCCGCGCCTCGCAACCGGGCCCGCCGCGGGCGCCGCTGCCGTCGTTGCTGCCGCCAACCGCCTAGCATGGAAGCAACCGGCCGGGCCAGCACGGCGCGGCCGCCACCGGGAGACGATCATGCCGCAGAGCGACAGCGACAAGTTCACGGGTGCCGTTCCCGAACTCTATGAGCGGTACCTCGTGCCGATGATTTTCGCCCCGTACGCGGCGGACCTCGCCCGCCGTGCCGCCGCGCTGCAGCCGGCCAGGGTACTGGAAATGGCGGCCGGCACGGGCGCACTGACGCGCGAACTGGCACGACTGCTGCCGCCACAGGCATCCATTGTGGCAACGGACCTCAATCCGCCCATGCTGGAGCGGGCGCGGACGGTCGGCACCAGCCGCCCGGTCGACTGGCAGGTGGCAAATGCCATGCAGTTGCCGTTCGATGATGGCAGTTTCGACCTCGTTGTCTGCCAGTTCGGCGTCATGTTCTTTCCCGACAAGCCCGCCGCATTTGCCGAAGCCCGGCGCGTGCTGGCCCCGGGCGGCACGCTCTTGTTCAACGTGTGGGATCGCATTGAGGACAACCACTTCACGGCTATCGTCTGCGAGGCGCTCGCAAGCATGTTCCCGGACGATCCGCCGCAATTCATGACACGTACGCCCCATGGCTATCACCGGCAGGCCGAGATTGCCGGGCACCTGCGACAGGGCGGCTTCCTGGCGGCGCCTGCCATGGAAACGCTGCCCGAGACCAGCACCGCCGAATCCGCGCGTATCGCGGCGGTGGCCTTGTGCCAGGGCACGCCGCTGCGCCCGGACCTGGAGTCGCGCGGGCCCGATGCCCTGCAGCGCGCCACGGATCTTTGCGAGCAGGCGCTGGCGCAGGCCTTCGGAACGGGCGCCATCGAGGCCCGGATGCAGGCGCATGTGGTCGCCGTCGTCGCCTGAAGGACTGCTCCGCCGGCATGGGGACCTCAACCGGAGGAATCGACGGCGTCGTGTCAGACGTTCCCTGACGTCGCGGCCGACGCGCTGCTGGCCGGGGCGGATGCCGCCATGTACGCCGACGGCCTGCCCCCACCCTGGTGGGGACACCCCCCAAACAGGTGATGTGGCGGCAGGCGCTGTTTTCCATAATGTCTGCACGACCGGTCATAGAGCCGGATCCTGAAGGGGTCAGTCATGGAATACGTCACCTTGCTGGGCGGCTACATGGTCGCCGTCCTTGTCGCGTTGCTGGTCGCCGCACACTGGCTGCTCAAGCATGACCCGGCGCTGCGCGTCGACCCCTCGACGGATTCCCAAGGCCAGCCCTCCTCCCCTGCCGGCGACTGACACGGTGGCACTCCCGATCGCCTGCCCCGCGCCATCGCCATTGCGGCGATCCGCGGCAGACCTGGCCGGCCGGACCGGGCGCGCCGTATCATGGCGGCTTTGCCCCGTCGGGCCGCCCCGCCCACTGGATCTGCCCTGATGTCCGTTCCTACCGCGCTGCTGGTGATCACCGCGGCACTGAGCGCCATGATGCTGGCGATCGTCTGGTCCCTGCGCCGCTGCGGGCTGCCGGGCGTGCCGGACTGGTGCAACGCCAACCTGGCCGTCACCATGGCCCTGCCCCTGTTCGCGTTGCGCGGCCAGATCAGCGACATGCTCTCCGTGGTCGCCGCCAATGCTGCCCTGGCCTGGGCGCTTGCAATGTTCTATGCCGGCTGCGTGCGCTTTTGCGGCGGCCAGCCGCGCTGGGGCAGGCTGGCCGTTGGCGCGCTTGCCACCATGGCGGTGGTAGTGACCTGGCGCTATGTCTACGACGTCTTCACCACGCGCGTGGCCGCGGTTTCGGCCTTCAATACGGTGCTGTGCGTGCTGACCGGCATCACGCTGATCCGCAAGCGGCCGCGCGGCCGTGCCGGCAGCTATCACCTGACCACGGCCGCCTTCGCGCTCTTCTTCGCCACCGGCCACGCCGCGCGCGGCCTGCTGTCGGCCTTCTCGCTGATGGGCGACCCCTACAGCCTGCAATCGCTGGGGCTGAACGCGCTGTTCCTGACGCTCGGTGCGCTGGTGATGCCGGCACTGAGCATGGGCGCCGTGCTGATGATCCACGACACCATGGTGCGCAGGCTCGAGGACATTGCCAATACCGACGGGCTTACCGGCGTCATGTCGCGCAAGGCCTGGGAGGACATGGGCGGCCGCGAGATCGCGCGGGCTGCCCATGGCCACCCGCCGCTTGCGCTCGTCATCGTCGATATCGACCGCTTCAAGGCTGTCAACGACACCTACGGCCATGCCGCAGGGGATGCCGTGCTGAAGGGATTCGCCGGGCTGGCCGCGGCACAGATACGCGCCACCGACGGCGTGGGGCGCCTGGGCGGCGAGGAGTTTGCGGTGCTGCTGCCCGCCACGCGCATGGCAGACGCGCTGCGCCTGGCCGAGCGCATCCGCACCGGGGCGGAGCAGCATTGCGTGCAGATCGGAGATCACGGTGCCGCCGTGCGCTATACGATCAGCGGCGGTATCGCCTGCCTGCGGCCCGGGGAGTCGCTGGCGCAACTCAGCGCCCGCGCCGATGCGGCGTTGTATCGGGCCAAGCTGGAAGGCCGCAACCGCATCGTCGCGCACGACGACAGGCAGCCGGGTGCGGGCACGAGTACCCCGGTGCGTGAAGCGCTGCCTGCCTGAGCAGGGAGGGTGTCGGGCAGCTACGGCCCCCGATACCCTCGCCGCAGACCTCAGCTTTCGCCCGCCGTGCCCCGATAGGCGCCGGGCCGCGACCCGGTCCAGCGCCGGAACGCGCGATGAAAGGCACCGGGTTCGGCAAAACCCAGTTCCGCCGCAATGTCCGCCACGGGCTTGCCGGTACGGCTGAGTGCGTCGATCGCCAGGTCGCGCCGGAGCTGGTCCTTGAGTTCCTGGTAGCTCGCCCCCTCGTCCATCAGGCGCCGGCGCAGCGATGACGCCGACAGGTTCAGGCTCAGCGCCAGCGCCTCGAACGTCGGCCACTGCTCGGGACGCTGGTTGCGCAACTGGCGCCGCACGCGGGCGGCCACGCTGCTGCGGTCCGAATACTTCACGACCACATTGTGCGGCGCATCGCGCAAGAATGACTTCAGGCTGCGTTCATCCTGCCGCACGGGCTGGTCGAGCAGCCCGGCGTCGAACACCAGCGCCGTGGCCGGCTGCCCGAAGGCCGTCTGGCGCGAGTACATGATCCGGTATTCCGCGCCGTAAGGCGGCTCCGGGTAGGCAAAGGACGCCAGCAGGATCGGCACGCGACGGTGGAGCAGCCAGCTCATCAGGCCCTGCAGCATGATCAGCATGGTTTCCTGCGCGAACACGCCGGGCAGCCGGCCCTGTGCCGCGGACGGCGCGGTCAGGACCAGCGCCGCGCGGTCTTCGTGCCGGTCGAGCCGGACGCCGAGGTCATCGAGCAGCAGGCCGAAATAGCGCGCTACGCGTTCGAGAGCCTGGGCAAAGGTGCGGCTGCCCGCAACCGCGTGGCACAGCATGGCAAAGCTGCCGCACTTCATGCTGCGGGAATCCTGGCCGAAGAACTCGTCGTCGAGCGCGGCGGCCACGGCCATCCACAGGTCGCTGTAGCTGGCCGTGGAGACACGCGCCTGCGGCACCGCCAGCAGCGCCGGTGCGATGCCGGCGCTGCGCAGCACCGGCTCGGGATCCAGCCCGCGGGCCTGCAGCCCC
The DNA here is from genome assembly GCF_905397275.1 of Cupriavidus yeoncheonensis. GTDB lineage: Bacteria > Pseudomonadota > Gammaproteobacteria > Burkholderiales > Burkholderiaceae > Cupriavidus > Cupriavidus yeoncheonensis. The sequence goes on from NZ_CAJPUY010000012.1 coordinate 117,513, forward strand.
GAGATGGCGTGGTGGACAAAGCAAATCGCGACGCTGCCTTTTTCCATGGTGCGGCCACGCTCCAGGCAGCCGCAGGGCGCCGGGCGGATGGCATTCGAGTTCATAAAGAATGGCGGATTTTGGCATAGGAGCGGCGGCATGCGGTTTCTACACTGCGCCTGTTGCACCTGAAGACCGACAAAGACCATCTCAATCGCGCCTGCCGCGCCCCTGCCATGCACAGCGACTACACCGAAGAGCAAACCATGATCCGCGACAGCGCGCGCGCCTTTGCCAGCGAGCGCCTCGCCGCGGGCGCCGCCGAGTGGGACCGCGCCGCCCGGCTGCCCCAGGACGTGGTTGCCGACATGGGCGCGCTGGGCCTGCTGGGCATGATCGTGCCGGAGGAATGGGGCGGCACCTACACCGACTATGTGGCCTATGCGCTGGCCATCGAGGAAATCGCGGCGGGCTGCGCCGCGTGCGCCACGCTCATGAGCGTGCACAACTCGGTAGGCTGCGGGCCGGTCCTGCACTACGGCACCGACGCCCAGAAGCAGCGCTACCTGCCGCGCCTGGCCAGCGGCGAAGTCATCGGGGCCTTCTGCCTGACCGAGCCGCAGGCGGGCTCCGAAGCCCACAACCTGCGCACCCGCGCCCTGCCCACCGAGCGCGGCTGGGTGCTGAACGGCAGCAAGCAGTTCGTCACCAACGGCCAGCGCGCCGGCGTGGCCGTGGTATTCGCCGCCACCGAGCCGGAACGCGGCAAGAAGGGCATCTCCGCCTTCCTGGTGCCGACGGATACGCCGGGCTTTATCGTCCACGCGCCGGAGAAGAAGCTGGGCATCCGCGCCTCGGACACATGTGCCATCACGCTCGAAGATTGCGAAGTGCCGCATGACGCGCTGCTGGGCGAGCCCGGCGAGGGCCTGCGCATCGCCCTGTCCAACCTGGAAGGCGGGCGCATCGGCATTGCGGCACAGGCCATCGGCATCGCCCGTTCGGCGTTCGAGGCCGCGTGCCGCTATGCGTCCGAGCGCGTGCAGTTCGGACGGCCGCTGCGCGAGCACCCGCCCATCGCCAACATGCTGGCCGACATGGCCACCGAACTCAATGCCGCGCGGCTGCTGGTGCACCGCGCCGCGCGGATGCGCTCGCAAGGGATGCCATGCCTGTCGGAAGCGTCACAGGCCAAGCTCTACGCGTCCGAACTGGCCGAGCGGGTCTGCTCCAAGGCGCTGCAGATCCACGGCGGCTACGGCTACCTGGAGGACTACCCCGTCGAGCGCCACTACCGCGACGCGCGCATCACGCAGATCTACGAAGGCACCAGCGAGATCCAGCGCATGCTGATCGCGCGCAGCCTGTAGCACCCACTCGCTCAACCGAACCGCCTCAACCCGCATCCCAATCCAGAACCGACCGGAGACATCATGAGTGCACTGCCCCAGACCGCCAACGCCGTTCCGACCGTCCCGCTGCTGATCAACGGCGAATGGGTGGAATCGTCCGCCACGGAATTCCGCCACGTGGTCAACCCCGCCACGCAAGAGGTCCTGGCCCGCGTGCCGCTGGCCACCGCCAGCGAAGTCGCCGCGGCCGTGGCTTCGGCGCACCGCGCCTTTGCCACCTGGCGCCATACGCCGATCGGCGCGCGCCTGCGCATCATGCTGCGCTACCAGGCACTCATCCGCGAACACAGCAAGCGCATCGCCGCCATCCTCACGGCCGAACAGGGCAAGACCCTGGCCGATGCGGAAGGCGACATCTTCCGCGGCCTGGAAGTGGTCGAGCACGCGTGCTCGATCGGCACGCTGCAGCAAGGCGGCTTTGCCGAGAACGTGGCGGCCACGGTCGATACCTATACCCTGCAGCAGCCGATCGGCGTGTGCGCCGGCATCACGCCGTTCAACTTCCCGGCCATGATCCCGCTGTGGATGTTCCCGATGGCCATCGTCTGCGGCAATACCTTCGTGCTCAAGCCGTCGGAACAGGACCCGCTGTCCACCATGGAGCTGGTGAAGCTGGCCGTGGAAGCCGGCGTGCCGCCGGGCGTGCTGAACGTGGTGCAAGGCGCCAGGGATGTGGTCGACGCGCTGTGCACGCACCCGGATATCAAGGCCGTGTCCTTCGTCGGCTCGACGGCGGTCGGCACCCATGTCTACAACCTGGCTGGCGCGCATGGCAAGCGCGTGCAATCGATGATGGGCGCCAAGAACCATGCCGTGGTGCTGCCCGACGCGCACAAGGAACAAACCCTGAACGCGCTGGCGGGCGCGGGCTTCGGCGCTGCCGGCCAGCGTTGCATGGCCACCTCGGTGATCGTACTGGTGGGCGCCGCGCGTGAATGGGTGCCCGAGCTCGTGGCGAAGGCCAAGACACTCAAGGTCGGCGCCGGTGCAGACGCAGGCACCGATGTCGGGCCGGTGGTCTCGGTCGCGGCCAGGGAGCGCATCCTCGGCCTGATCGCCTCCGGCGAGAAGGAAGGCGCCACGCTGGTGCTCGACGGCCGCAACGTGGAGGTCCCGGGCTACCCGCAAGGCAATTTCATCGGCCCGACCATCTTCACGGATGTGACGACCGACATGTCGGTCTACACCAACGAGATCTTCGGGCCGGTGCTGGTGGTCATGGGTGTGGAGACGCTGGACGAGGCCATCGCGCTGGTCAACCGCAACCCGTTTGGCAATGGCACCGGCGTGTTCACGCAGAGCGGCGCCGCGGCCCGCAAGTTCCAGAGCGAGATCGACGTCGGCCAGGTGGGCATCAACATTCCCATCCCGGTGCCCGTGCCCTACTTCAGCTTCACCGGCTCGCGCGGATCCAAGCTCGGCGACCTGGGCCCGTACGGCAAGCAGGTGGTGCAGTTCTACACCCAGACCAAGACCGTAACGGCGCGCTGGTTCGACGATGCCACGGTGAATGACGGCGTGAACACGACCATCAGCCTGAAGTAAGCACGCGACGCAACGACCCGTCAGACAATATCCAGGAGACCCGACATGCATATCGCCTTCATCGGCCTCGGCAACATGGGCGCCCCCATGGCGCGCAACCTGCTCAAGGCCGGCCACACGCTGACCGTGTTCGACCTCAACGCGGCTACCGTGGCATCGCTGTGCGCCGAAGGCGCGGCCTCGGCCGATTCCGCGCGCAAGGCGGTGGCGGAGGCCGACTTCGTCATCACCATGCTGCCCGCGGCCGCGCATGTCCGCACGGCCTATCTCGGTGAGGACGGCGTGCTGGCGGGTGTGCGCCGCGGCGTACCGCTGGTCGACTCCAGCACCATCGACCCGGCCACCGTGCGCGAACTGGCCACCGCCGCCGCCGCACAGGGCAATGCACTGGCCGATGCGCCGGTGTCGGGGGGCACCGGTGGCGCGCAGGCCGGCACGCTGACCTTCATGGTCGGCGCCACGCCGGCGCTGTTCGAGCAGGTCAAGCCCGTGCTCGCCAATATGGGCCGCAACCTGGTCCATTGCGGCGACACCGGCACCGGCCAGGTCGCCAAGATCTGCAACAACCTGATCCTGGGGATCTCGATGATCGGCGTGTCCGAGGCCATGGCGCTCGGCGTGCGGCTGGGCATCGACGCCAGCGTGCTGGCCGGCATCGTCAATACCTCGACGGGCCGCTGCTGGTCGTCGGACACCTACAACCCGTATCCCGGCGTGATCGAGACCGCGCCTTCGTCGCGCGGCTATACGGGCGGCTTCGGCGCCGAACTGATGCTCAAGGACCTGGGCCTGGCGGCCGATGCCGCGCGCAGCGTGAAGCAGCCGCTGTTCCTCGGCGCGCTGGCGCAGCAGCTCTACCAGGCCATGAGCCAGGCCGGCGACGGCCAGCTCGATTTCTCCGGGGTGATCCGGCAATACCAGCCCAGGACCGGGGCCTGACGGAAACCAGCCATGATCGAATTCGCCATCGACGGGCACATTGCCCGCCTCACGCTCAGCCGCCCGCCGGCCAATGCCTTCACCGCCGAGGGCCTGCAGCAACTGCAGGATCTTGTCGCCAGGATTGACGCCGACCCCGAAGTCCGCGCCGTCGTCATCACCGGCAGCGGAGACCGTTTCTTCAGTGCCGGCGCGGATCTCAATGGCTTTGCCGAAGGCGACCGCGCCCATGCACGCGTGATGGCGCAGCGCTTCGGCGCGGCCTTCGAAGCGCTGCAGAATGCGCGGCCGCTCGTGATTGCCGCGATCAATGGCTACGCCATGGGCGGCGGACTCGAATGCGCGCTCGCCTGCGATGTGCGCATTGCCGAGGAGCAGGCGCAGATGGCCTTGCCCGAGGCCGCCGTGGGCCTGCTGCCATGCGGCTGCGGCACGCAGACCCTGCCGTGGCTGGTCGGCGAAGGCTGGGCCAAGCGCATGATCCTGACCAATGAGCGCGTGGATGCCGCCACGGCGCTGCGCATCGGACTGGTGGAAGAGGTCGTGCCGCGCGGCAAGGCGCTGGACGCCGCGCTGGCCATGGCCGCACGCGCTTGTGCCGTGAGCCCGCGCGCGGCGGCCTGCAGCAAGCAGCTCGTACAGCTGGCGCGCCAGGGTGTGCCGCGCCAGGCCGCACTGGCGCTTGAACGCGAGCGCTTTGTCGACCTGTTCGACGGCGAGGACCAGCGCGAGGGCGTCAATGCCTTCCTGCAGAAGCGCGCGCCCCAATGGCGCAATGGCTAGGAACCGATCATGCGACTGACACCGGAAAGCACTGCTGCCCATCCGTCCACCGGCGCGTCCACCGGCGCGTCCACCGGCGCGTCCACCGGCGCGTCCACCGGCGCCGAGCCGGAAGTCCTGTTCCAGGTCATCAACCGCGTCGGCCTCGTGACGCTGAACCGGCCGCGCCAGCTCAATGCCTTGTCCTACCCGATGATCGTCGCGCTGTCGACGCAGCTCGACGCCTGGGCCGGACAGGACGATATCGACGCCGTGGTGCTGCGTGGCGCCGGGCCCAAGGCCTTCTGCGCGGGCGGTGACATCCGCGCCCTGTATGACAGCCATCGCGACGGCACGCCGCTGCAGCGCCAGTTCTTCATCGACGAATACCAGCTCGATTACCGCCTGCACCGCTATCCCAAGCCGGTGGTGGCGTTGATGGACGGCATCGTCATGGGCGGCGGCATGGGGCTGTCGCAGGCCGCGCAGCTGCGCATCGTCACCGAACGCTCGCGCGTGGCCATGCCGGAAACCGGCATCGGGCTCGTGCCCGACGTCGGCGCGAGCCATTTCCTGTCGAAGATGCCGGTCCAGCTGGCGCTCTATCTCGGCCTGACCGGCGTGACCCTTGGCGCCGAGGATGCCTTGCTGTGCGGGCTGGCCGATGTCGCGGTCAACAGCGTGACCCTGGCCGGTCTCGAAGATACGCTCGCGGCCGTTCGCTGGAGCGGCCAGCCGCTGGACGACCTGCGCCGTGCGCTGGTACGCGAGCCGATCTGCAGCGCGGCGGACGCACCGCTGCTCGAAGTGCTGCCGGCCCTGCTGCGGCATTTCCCGGCCGATGCGGGGCTCCCCGAGATCATCGCCAGCCTCGCCTGCCAGAACGATCCACGCTACGCCGAATGGGCCGCGCGCACGGCGGACATCTTGCGCAAGCGCTCGCCGCTGGCTGCGTGCGCCACGCGTGAACTGCTGCTGCGCGGCCGCCGGCTCGACCTGGCCGACTGCTTCCGCATGGAGCTGGCGGTGGTGGTGCAGTCATTCACGCGCGGGGATTTCATCGAGGGCGTGCGCGCGCTGATTGTCGACAAGGACAACGCGCCGCGCTGGCGCGTGAGCAGCTACGACGCCGTGGACCATAGTGCAGTCGAGGGGCTGTTCGCGCACTGGTGGCAGCCGGGCGACGATCCGTTGCACAGGCTGCGCTGACATCCGGCACCCGCGATGAGCCTCGAAGCGCTGCTCGCGCGCAGTCCATGGGCATGCGCGCTGACGCCTGAGCAATGGCAGCGCATGCGCGCCGAACTGCGCGAGCGCGTGGTGCCGCCGGGTGCCTACGTTGCCCACAAGGGCGCACCGGCGGACTACTGGCTGGGCGTGGCGCAGGGGCTGGTCAAGGTTCATTGCGCCGCGCCCACCGGCAAGCGCGCTACGCTGACCGGCGTGCCGGCCGGCGGCTGGCTTGGCGAGGGATCGCTGCTCAAGCAGGAAGCACGGCGCTATGACGTGGTGGCGCTGCGCGAATCGCGCATTGCCTGCCTGCCGGCCGCGACCTTCCGCTGGCTGCAGGAAACCAGCCTGCCGTTCAATCGGTACCTCATCGGCCAGCTCAACGAACGGCTGGGCCTGTTCATTGCCACGGTCGAACACGAACGGCTGCACGGCGTGGAAGGCCGCATCGCGCGCGCGCTCGCGGCGCTGTTCAATCCGGTGTTGTGCCCGGGACTGGACCCCGCGCTCGAACTGACGCAGGAGGAAGTCGGCCTGCTGGCGGGCATTTCACGCCAGCGGGCCAATGCCGCGCTCAAGGTGCTGGAGCAGGAGGGGCTGGTAAGGATCGACTATGGCACGGTGCACGTGCTCGACCTGGAACGCCTGCGCCGTTACTGAACGCAGGCCTGCTCCCGCCCCTCAGGCCTTGCCCTTGGCGAGCCCGTCCGCGTGCTCGGCCACGGGCACCTTGATCAGCCCGTCCGCACGGAACATCGCCTTGATGCCTCGCACGGCCTGCCGGATGCGGGCTTCGTTCTCGATCAGCGCGAAGCGCACGTATTCATCGCCATAGTCGCCGAAGCCAATGCCCGGCGAAACCGAGACCTTCGCCTTGGCCAGCAACTGCTTGGAAAACTCCAGCGAGCCCAGCGCGCGATAAGGCTCCGGAATGCGCGCCCAGATGTACATCGACGCCTTCGGGACATCCACCGGCCAGCCCGATTCGATCAGCCCTTTTGCCAGCACGTCACGGCGCGACTGGTAGTGCGCGGCAATCTCCTTCACGCATTCCTGGTCGCCCTCCAGCGCGGCAATGGCCGCCACCTGCACCGGCGTGAAGGTGCCGTAGTCGTGATAGCTCTTGATACGCGTGAGCGCGGCCACCAGGTCCGGGTTGCCCACCATGAAGCCGATGCGCCAGCCCGCCATGTTGTAGCTCTTGGACAGCGTGAAGAACTCCACCGCGATGTCCTTGGCGCCCGGCACCTGCATGATCGACGGCGCCTTCCAGCCGTCGAAGACAATGTCGGCATAGGCCAGGTCGTGCACGACGAAGATGTCGTGCTTGCGCGCCAGCGCGATCACGCGCTCGAAGAAATCCAGCTCGACGCACTGTGCGGTCGGGTTCGACGGGAACCCGAGCACGATCATCTTCGGCTTCGGATAGCTGCCGCGGATGGTGCGCTCCAGCTCCGCGAAGAAATCGACGCCTGGCACCAGCGGCACGGAGCGGATATCGGCGCCGGCAATCACCGCGCCATAGATATGGATCGGGTAGCTCGGGTCGGGCACCAGCACGGAGTCGCCGCGATCGAGCGTGGCCAGCATCAGGTGCGCCAGGCCTTCCTTGGAGCCGATCGTGACAATCGCTTCTGAATCCGGATCGATCTCCACGTCATAGCGTTCGCGATACCAGTGCGAGATCGCGCGGCGCAGCCGCGGAATGCCCTTGGACGTGGAGTACCCGTGCGTGTCCGGCCGTTGCGCGGCCTCTACCAGCTTGGCGACGATATGCGGCGGCGTGGCCCCGTCCGGGTTGCCCATGCTCATGTCGATGATGTCCTCGCCACGGCGGCGGGCGGCCATCTTCAACTCGGCGGTGATATTGAAAACGTACGGCGGAAGGCGATCGATGCGCGCAAAGCGGCGCTTGCCAGAGCTGGCGGTCATGAAGGAGTCCTTAACGTAAGCGCCCGGAACCGTCCGAGCGACGTCGGCAACCGCTGTCTCGGCTGCCGGGGATTCATGTTAGCGGGGATACGGGGATTGCACAACGGGGATTGCACAACGGGGCGCGCCGGTCTGCGGCATGCCGCTACCAGATCGTCTTCACGTGCTTGTAGGCACGGATCTTCTCGTCCCGGGTGACCAGCGGCGCCGCGAGCCTGCGCGCTGTGGCGACGATCATGCGGTCTGCCGGATCCTTGTGGAACTCCCCCGGCAGATGGACCGACTTGATCGATATATCGACATCCACCGGAAAGAAGCAGACCGCTTCGATTTCCGCCACCGTGTCCAGCCAGCTCTCCACGTCCATGGACAGCACGAGCTTCTCGCGTTCCACCAGCATCGCGATCTCCCATGCCGAAATCGCGGAGACGACGATCTGCCCTTCCCGGCATTCGCGGTCGATCGCCGCCTTCGCCCTGGCACTCAGCTCCGCGCTTGCGCTCGCCCACCAGACCAGGGCATGCGTGTCCAGCACGATCACCGGCCCGCCTCCCAGTCAACGTCGACCGGGTCCGTCGGGTTGTCATAGCGGACGACCGTGCCGGACAGGATTTCCAGCGGATCCCGGTCAAGGCCATGGAATGGACGCACTACCAGCGTGGGCGTGCCGTGGTCCGTCACGACCACGTGCTCACCGGACTGCTCGACTTGCCGGAAGTATTCCAGCGCCTTGGCCTTGAATTCCGTTTTGGAAACCTGGATGCCTTGCATGGTAAGCCCTCGAGTTTTCTTCGAACGCATCATCGCACCCCAAATGACTATGTTGAATAGTCATTTTACGACATGAGGCTAAGATAAGTCTGTTTCAGCGGGCAGGACCCATGCAAAACTGCTCGTCGGCACGACAGGAGGCGGCTCACCTGGCCCCTCACAACAACTTCCCGCCCGGCGGACTGCTTGGCCTGTCCGCCGGCAAGTGCCGGATGATGCAATCCAGCGCGCGCGTATCCGTCTTTCCGGCCGCCAGCGCTGCGCTGACCGAGGTGCGGTACTGTGCCGGGCTGATCCGCTTGTAGTAGAGGCGCGAAGTCTGGTCCAGCCAGTACACGTAATCATCGTCGTTGGTGCTGGCACTGCTGCGCAGCCATTCGCTGATGTTGTTGTTGCCGATGACCATGTTGGGACAGGCCGTCTTCAGCGAATCCAGGTAGGCGTTGAAGCCCTTGGCCTCGATGTTGCGAACCGAGTCCGGTGCGCAGGCGGCCAGCGTCATGGCGACGCCCGCCGCCGCGGCTTGAAACCCTTTCCAGCTCCCTTTCCAGCCCGATGTGGTGTCCGGCACGGCAGCCTCCTTGCGAGTTGCGTTGGCGTCATCTTAGGCGATTCGGGTGCAGGTCAGTCTTCGAGGGTCTCGTGGACGGCTGCCGCGCCGCGCTTCCAGTAGCTGGAGGCGCGGATGCGCGTTTTCGCAATGCCACGCTCGGTGACGAGATGCTGGCGGACCAGCTTGATCGCAGCGGATTCCCCGGCGGCCCAGACATAGCCTTCGCCATGCGGTAGTGCGATCTTGCGCAGCGCGGGTTCCAGCAGGCTGCCCTCGGGCGCATCGCCCCGGTGCAGCCAGTGCACCTCCACATTCGCGGCGCTCGGCAGCGGAATTTCGGCCGCTGCGTCGGGCACTTCGACGACGACCAGCGCGCGCGTACCTGTTCCGAGTTCCTCCAGCCGGCGGCCGATGGCGGGCAGCGCGGTTTCGTCGCCAACCAGCAGGTGCCAGTCGAACGCCGTGGGGACCACGAAGGAGCCGCGCGGACCGCCTATGCCCAGGTACTGCCCCGGTTTCGCCCGGGCCGCCCACGTGGATGCGGGCCCGTCACCATGCAGCACGAACTCGATATCCAGCTCCCGCGCCACCGGATCGTAGCGGCGCGGCGTGTAGTCGCGCGCGGGCGGCCGCGGCTGGCCTTCGGCAAAGACGGGGCCATTGGGCCCGACTTCCGGCAAGTCGGGCCTGTCGGCGCCGCCCTGCGGGAAGAAGACCTTCACATGGTCGTCGAACGAGGCCGAGACAAAGTCGGCAAGATCGGCGCCATGCAGGGTCACACGCAGCAATTGCGGGGAAACCAGCCGGGTACGGACGACCCGGAGCATCCGCATCTTCAGCGGATGGCGCACGCGCTGCACGGTCAGGTCGCGGATGGAGTGGGTGGCTTCAGTCGGTGTTGTCATGGAATTCCTCAAATGACGGGCGCTCGCAGCGCCCACGGCGGACGCAAGGGTCAACGCCACGGTTCAGCCCTTGGGGCCGGCTTCGATTTCTGCCGTGGCCTGCGCGAGGATGGCGGCGATGCGCCGCTGCTCGTCGGGCGAGGCATCGCTGCGCAGCGCCAGCGCGCGCTTGAGCGCCATGCGGGCCTGCACGAACTCGGGCGCCCAGCCGCCCTGCTCCGGCTCGATCTGCGGCTCGCCCGCCATGGCGCGGCGGATCCAGTCCATCTTGCGCGCGGCATGGCGCAGGCGTCCCAGCATCAGGTCGAGCCGGTCCTTGTTGGCAGCCAGGTAGGCGCGGCCGGCATCGGAAAGGTGGTAGCGCTTCTTGTTGCCCTCGGTATCCACCGTGGCGTAGCCGACCTCTTCCAGATAGGTCAGCGCGGGATAGACCATCCCCGGGCTTGGCTTGTAGAAGCCGCTGGTGCGCGTCTCCAGCGCCTTGATCAGCTCATAGCCGTGGCTGGGCTTTTCCTCCAGCAAGGCGAGCAGCAGCAATTGCAGGTCCTCGGCGCTGAACTTGCGGCCGCGCCGCCAGCCTTCGCCGTCAAAGTCACCCGGGCCGTCAAACCCCTCGCCATCCCCTTGCCCGCCCCATGCACCGCCGCCGCGCGGATGACGCCCGATCGCATGGTGCAAGAAATGATGAGAAAGACGCATCCCGAGGCAGCGATGAGCCAGGCCCGGATGGTCGAATGAAGCAAAAGGATGTCGCACGTGCGCCTCCGATATATCTTAAAACATATCTTAAGATATATATCGGAGAGGGCGAAGTCAAGTTTTGTTGTCCCCAGGGGTGCCCGGGGGACAGGTGCCGCCGCTATTTCATCCGGTACCAGTGGAACCCGTCCGGCCCCGTTTCCCGGATGGCTTCGCCCCGGTGCATCAGGTAGTTCAGGTGCGCGATGCTTTCGCCGGTTGCCATGCCCAGAAGACCCGGGCTGTCGATCGGCCGCGAGAACAGCTGCCCGAACACGTCGACGGCACGGCGCGGCTCGGCCAGCGCCCCGCGCAGGCGATCGAGCGCCTGGTGCTGGCTGCGCGACAGGTAGTCGAGCCGGGCATGCAGGCCGCGGAAGGGCTCGTTGTGCGCGGGCAGCACCAGCACGTCGTCCGGCACCTCGCGCCGGACCTTGTCGAGCGAGTCCAGCCAGTCACCCATGGGATCCGCTTCCGGTTCGGTCGGGAACACCGAGACATTGGACGAAATGCGCGGCAGGACCTGGTCGCCGGAGATCAGCAGCTTCAGGGCCGGACAGTACAGGCAGGCATGTTCGGGTGAATGCCCTTTGCCGACGACCACGCGCCACTCGTGCTCGCCGATGCGCAGCACATCGCCATCCGTCAGTCGCTGGAAGCTCTCCGGCAGCGCGTGCACGTATTTGCCGAAGCCGCCGAAGCGGGCCCGGTAGACCTCGATATCGTCCTCGGTCCACCCGGCCTGCCGGTAGTGATCCACGCCCTCCTGCGGTGCGGCGCGCCCGGTATCCGCGGCCAGGACGCGGCACATCAGGTATTCCATCGACGTCATCCAGAGCCGGCAGCCGAACTTGCGCGTGAGCCAGCCGGCCATGCCAACGTGGTCCGGATGCATGTGGGTGACGAACAGCCGCGTCAGGCCGCCGCCGGCCAGCGCGCCGCCTTCGGCGAACAGCGTGCGCCAGGCTGCCGCGGTCTCGGGCGTCTGCAGCCCGGAATCCACGGCCGCCCAGCCGGCGCCATCGCGGATGGCCCACAGATTGATGTGGTTCAGGCCCAGCGGCATCGGCATGCGCAGCCAGCGCACGCCGGGCGCGATTTCATGCGCCTGGCCAGGTGCGGGCGCTTCGCCGCAGGGATAGTCGAGGGTGGGTTTTTCGAGAGGAGACTGCGTGGTAGGGGCGTGCTGGCTCATGCTTTCTCGGTCTTTCCAGTGTGGGGCTGTCCGCCCGGGTGCCTGCCTTGACGGCAGCCCCGGGTCTATCGTCCAGCAGACACCTTAGCCGAGTTGGACCATTCGTGTCACGCGCCGATTCAGGCGCTACCGGTGCGCTATCGGCGCCGCGCCGGCAGCACCTTGCCCGGATTGAGCAGATTGCGCGGGTCCAGCGCCTGCTTCACCTGCCACATCAGTTCAATCTCCACGGAGGACTTGAACTGCGTGAGGTCATCACGCTTGACCACGCCGATGCCGTGTTCGGCCGAGATCGAACCGTTCTCGGCATGCGCCATCGCATCGACCAGGCCGGAGATGCGCGCGTACCACTGCGCCAGGAATTCCTTCGCCGGCTGGTCCCTGGGGCGCAGCGGATTGAAGTGAACGTTGCCGTCGCCCATATGTCCGTAGATCACCATGCGGGCGGCAGGCTCGAGCGCCAGCACCTTGGCAGACGCATCCTCCACGAAGGCCGCGATGCGCGACAGCGGCACCGAGACGTCACACTTGATGCTTCCGCCCGTGCGGGTCTGCGCGTCGGAGATCTCTTCGCGGATGCGCCAGAAGTTCTGCGCATCGGACAGGCTGGCCGCCACGGCGGCGTCCAGCACCAGCCCTTGCCCGAAGCCCGACTCCAGGATCTCCATCAACGTGGCATTCAGGCTTTCCGCATCGGTGCCCGACGTCAGCTCGATCAGCACCATCCAGTCGTGCATCTCGGGCAGCGGCGAGGGGACATTGCCCAGGTACTCGAGCACCAGCTCCAGCGCCGGGCGCGAGATCAGTTCGAATGCGGTCACGGCCTGACCCGACAGGCGCTTGGCCTCGCCCAGCAACTGCACGGCCGCCGCCGGGCTCTGCACGGCGACGAACGCCACCGCCGTACTGCGCGGCTGCGGCATCAGCTTGAGCACCGCGCCGGTAATGATGCCCAGCGTGCCCTCCGCCCCGATGAACAGGTGCTTCAGGTCATAGCCGGTGTTGTCCTTGCGCAGCCCGCGCAACTGCGAGTAGATGCGCCCGTCCGGCAGCACGGCCTCGATGCCCAGCACCAGGTCGCGCATATTGCCGTAGCGCAGTACCGCGGTGCCGCCGGCGTTGGTCGACAGGTTGCCGCCGATCTGGCACGAGCCTTCCGAGCCGATGCGCAGCGGAAACAGGCGCTGATCCGCTTCTGCCGCAGTGCGCGCCCCGCTCAGCGTGACGCCGGCCTGCACGGTCATGGTGTCGTTGACCGTGTCAATGGCCAGCACGCGGTTCATGCGCCGCAGGTTGATGACGACGGCCGCGCCCGTGCCGTCAGGCACCGCACCGCCCATCAGCGACGTATTGCCACCTTGCGGCACGACCGGCACGTGGTTGGCATAGCACCACTGCATGACCTGGCTGACCTCCTCGGTCGACGCAGGCAGCACCACCACCTGCGCCTTGCCATGGTAGATGCCGCGGTAGTCGGTGACGAAGGGCTGCATGTCGGCGTCGCCGCTCAGGCAGGCGTTCTCGCCGACAATGGCCTGCATCGCGCGCAGGGTGGTTTCCGGATTCGGGGCTTGGGCTTCGGCTTGCATGTGGCGATCGGGAATTCGGGGTGGTGTTCAGTAAGCGGCGGAAGGTGCGCCGCCAGTGCTGCCGGCCTGCTGGGGCTTGAATTCAGCCGCCAGGCGCCGTGCCGCGTTGGCGTACATCGTCACGTCGACGCCGGTCGCCACGAAGGTACAGCCAAGCTCCAGGTAGCGACGGGCTAGTGCCGGGTCGGAAGTCAGCGTGCCGGCCGCCTTGCCGCTGGCGATGATGGTCCGCATGGCGCCTTCGATCGCGGCCTGCACGTCCGGATGCCCCGGCTTGCCGCGATAGCCCATCGACGCAGCCAGATCCGCCGGGCCGATGAACACGCCGTCGACGCCGTCCACCGCGCAGATCTCCTCCAGGTTCTTCAGCGCCGTCACGGTTTCCGCCTGCACGAGCAGGCAGACCTCGTCATCGGCCACGTCCAGGTAGTCCGTGCGGCTGCTCCACCGCGAGGCGCGCCCCACCGCGCTGCCTACGCCGCGAATGCCGAGCGGCGGGTAGCGCGTGGCGCTGACCATCATCCGCGCCTGCTCAGCCGTATCGACCATCGGCACCAGCAGGGTCTTCGCGCCGATATCGAGCAGTTGCTTGATCAGCGCGACCTCGCCCGCCACCGCGCGCACTACCGGCTGCGATGCATACGGTGCGATGACCTGCAGCGCCTGCAGGGTCGAGCGCAGGTCGTTCGGCGCGTGTTCGCCGTCGATCAGCAGCCAGTCGAAACCTGCAGTGGCCGACACCTCGGCCAGGTAGGGGGTGGCCATCGAGAGCCAGAAGCCGATCTGCGCCTGGCGAGCCGCCAGGGCAGCCTTGAACGGGTTGTGTGCGGGCATGGTGTTCTGTGTCCGGGATACTGGGGTACTGGGTGTGGCCGCTCAGCCGAGCTGGCCCTGGCAAAGGTACTTGGTATGCAGGTAGTCGTCCAGCCCGTGGCGGGAACCTTCTCGCCCGTAGCCGGATTCCTTGACGCCGCCGAACGGCGCGGCCTCGGCGGCAATCGCGCCTTCGTTGATGCCGACCATGCCGGTTTCCAGCGCCTGCGCCACGCGCCAGATGCGGCGCACATCGTTCGAGTAGAAATACGCGGCCAGCCCGAACGGCGTGTCGTTCGCGTCGCGGATCACCTCGGCTTCGTCGCGGAAGCGGAAGACCGGCGCCACGGGCCCGAAGGTCTCTTCGCAGGACAGCTCCATCTCGGGCGTTGCATCGATCAGCACGGTCGGCGCGTAGTAGTGCGGGCCGTCGGCCGTGCGCACACGCCGTCCGCCCGTCACCACGCGCGCGCCCCTGGCCACCGCGTCTTCGACATGCCGCGCAATCTTGTCGACGGCCCGCGCATTGATCATCGGCCCGATCTGCGCATGCTCGTCCGTGGCGGGCCCGACGTGCAGCGCGCCAACCCGGCGTGCCAGCCGCTCGACAAAGTCGTCATGCACGGACTCGTGCACGTAGACGCGGTTCGGGCATACGCAGGTCTGCCCGCCGTTGCGGAACTTGGACGCCATCAGGCCATCGACCGCGGCGTCCAGGTCGGCATCCTCGAACACGATGAACGGCGCATTGCCGCCCAGCTCCAGCGACAGCTTCTTGAGCGTGCCGGCGGATTCGCGCGCAAGGTGCTTGCCGACCGGCGTGGAGCCCGTGAACGTGATCTTGCGCACGCGGCTGTCGGCCAGCCAGGCATCGACCACGGCCGGCGTGCTTTCGCGCGACGCCGTGACGATGTTGAGCACGCCCGCCGGCAGGCCTGCCTGCTGCGCCAGCCAGACCAGCGCGAGCGCGGTCAGCGGCGTGTCCTCGGCGGGCTTGGCCACCACCGTGCAGCCGGCGGCCAGCGCCGGTGCAATCTTGCGGGCGATCATCGCCAGCGGGAAATTCCACGGCGTGATGGCCGCCACCACGCCCACCGGTTCCTTGAGCACCAGCAGCTTGCGGCCTGGCACGGCCTCCGCGACGATATCGCCGCAGATGCGCGTCGCCTCTTCGGCAAACCACTCGACGTAGGACGCGCCGTACAGCACCTCGCCAAGCGCTTCCTTCAGCGGCTTGCCCTGCTCCGTCGAGATGATGCGCGCCAGGTCTTCCTGGTTCGCCAGGATCAGCGCATGCCAGCGCTTGATCAGTTGCGCGCGCTCGCGCGCCGGGCGGGCGCTCCAGGCGGGAAATGCGTCCGCGGCGGCATCGGCAGCACGGCCCGCGTCGTCATCGCCGCTGTCGGGCACATGGGCGAACACCTCGCCCGTGGCCGGATTGGCGACGGCAAGGCGGCGGCCCTGCCCGGCATCGCGCCATTGCTGGTTGATGAAATTCTGGGTGCGCAGCAGCGCGGCATTGGCAAGAGTCAGGGACATGGAAGAGGCGTTAGGAATGCGGATACAGCGCTCAGCTGACGATGCCGAGGTGCCAGGGCACGAACTCGTTGTCGCCCAGCCCCAGCAGTTCGCTCTTGGTCGGCTGGCCGGACGCGGCCTGCAGGATATGGTCGAAGATGCGCCGGCCCATCTCCTCGATCGACAGCACGCCATCCACCACGAGCCCGCAGTTGATATCCATGTCCTCCTGCAGGCGGGTGTACATGGGCGAATTCGACGCGAGCTTGATGGTGGGCGCCGGCTTGGAGCCGAACATCGAGCCCCGGCCCGTGGTGAAGCAGATCAGGTTGGCGCCGCTCGCAATCTGGCCCGTCACCGCCACCGGGTCGTAGCCCGGTGAATCCATGAAGACGAAGCCGGCCTTGTCGATCGGCTCGCCGTACTCGTACACCGCCTGCAGCGGCGTCGTGCCGCCCTTCATGGCCGACCCGAGCGACTTCTCGAAGATGTTCGCCAGGCCGCCCTGCTGGTTGCCGTGGCCGACCACGCCGTTGAACTGCCCGTTGTGCCCGGCGGTGTAGCGCTCCCACCAGGCGAGGCGGTCGAGCAGTTTCTGGCCGACTTCCGGCGTCACCGCGCGGCGCGTCAGCATGAACTCCACGCCGTGGATCTCGGGCGTTTCCGACAGGATCGCGGTGCCGCCGTGGCGCACCAGGATGTCCATGGCCGCGCCCAGCGCGGGGTTCGCGCTGATACCGGAGAACCCGTCTGAGCCGCCGCATTCGAGCCCGATCTTCAGGTGGCTGGCGGGCACGCGCTGGCGCACCGCCTGGTTGGCGGCCGGCAGCATCGATTCCACCGCGCGGATGCCGGCCTGGATGGTCTCGCGCGTGCCGCCGGTGTCCTGCATGACCAGCGTCTGCATGGCCACGCCCGGTTCCAGCCCTTGCGATTCCACCAGGCCGGCCACCTGGTTGCGCTCGCAGCCAAGGCCCACGATCAGCACGCCGGCAAGGTTCGGATGCCGCGCATAGCCGGCCAGCGTACGGCGCAGCACGTCGAAGTGCTCGCTCGGCGACGACATGCCGCAGCCGCTGGTCTGGGCGAAGGCCGCCACGCCATCCACGTTCGGATAGGCCGCCAGCCGCTCCGGCGTGAAATGCGCGGCAATCTGCCGGATCACCGTCGAAGAGCAGTTCACCGACGACAGGATGCCGATGAAGTTGCGCGTGCCGACGCGGCCATCCGGGCGCACGAAGCCCATGAACGTGGCCCGTTCCGCTTCGGGCACGTAGTCGATCGCGCGCACGTCCTGGCAAAAGCCCGGATCGCGGTAGAAGTCCACCAGCTTGAGATTGTGCGAATGCACGTGCTCGCCGGCCGCTATATCGCGCGCCGCGACGCCGATCACGGTGTCGTACTTGCGCACCGGCGTGCCGGCGGCAATGGCGCAGGCCGCGATCTTGTGGCCGGCCGGGACTTGCGCACGCACGCGCAACGCCGGGTCGGACAACTGCTGCCCCAGCGCCAGTTCGCCTCTGGCGATCAGGACGTTGTCGTTCGCATGCAGCCGGATGACGGGGTTCGTATTCACTTGGCAATCAACCTTGCTGCAGCAGTTCTTTGAGCCTCAGCTTCTGGATCAGCTGGGTTTCCTGGTCGTAGACCGTGGCCACGTATTTCTTGTAGTCGGGGCCGTCGAGGTACATCACGGGCGCGTCCAGCCGCGCCGCCACATTGTGGAACTCGGTGCTCGCCACCGCGGCGCGGAAGGCGTCGCGCAGCTTCCTTTCCACGGCAGCCGGCAGGCCCTTGGGCGCGCCGATACCGTTCGGCGCTTCCACCACCACGTTGTAGCCCAGTTCCTTCAACGTGGGCGTGTCCTTGAAGCGCGTCGCGCGCTGCTCGCCCCAGGTGGACAGCAGGCGCAGCTTGCCGGCCTCGACATGCGGGGCCCACGAGCTGGAATCGGCCAGCAGGTCGACCTGTCCGGCCAGCACATCCTGCAGCGCCGAGGCGCCCCCCTTGTAGGCGATGGCGTTGAACTTCACGCCCGCCGCCAGCGCGAACTGCTCCATGCCGACGTGCGTGGCGCCGCCGATGCCCGCATGGGCATAGGTAATCCGGCCCGGGCTGGCCTTGGCCGCGGCTACGACATCCTGCAGCGTCTTGAAGCGCGAGTTCGTGGGTACGGCAATGCCGAAGGTCTGGCCCGAGGTCCGCGCCAGGTAGGTCAGTTCGGTACGCGGATCCAGTTGCAGCATGCCGAGCTGCGAGAAGCGCGTGACCGAGATCGGGATCTGGCCGATGGTGTAGCCGTCAGGGTTGGCCCGTGCCAGTGCCTTGGTGCCGATCATGCCGGACGCGCCGGCGCGGTTCTCGACCACGATCGATTGCTTCAGGATGCCGGATGCCACCTGGCACAGGGCGCGCATCGACTGGTCCGCGGTTCCGCCTACGGGCCACGGGCAGATGAACGTGATGGGACGCTCGGGATACTCCGCCGCGGCAGCCCGGGCCACGCCAGGCAGGAGCATGCCGGCAGTACCCGCGGCAGCGGCCGCCGCGCCGCCGATGAGCAGCTGGCGACGCTTCGGATTGAAGGGGAGTCCTTGAGTCATGTGGGTGTCTCCGTTGTTATGAGGCGGACAGGCCGCCCGCGCTGTGCCTGCATTGTGTTCCCGCCCAACATAACAATCCAATCACAAACTGGCATTGCTTCATAACATGTTCGCTATGTAGACTCGGGCCATGGCCAATATCGATCGCGCGCTGCGCTCCAACATCAAGTTACGCCACCTGCAACTGCTGGTGGCGCTCGATGAATTCCGGCACCTGGGCCGCACGGCGGAATTCCTGTCCGTCAGCCAGCCAGCGGTCTCGCGCGTGCTGACCGAGGTCGAGAAGATGCTGGGCCTGACGCTGTTCACGCGCTCCACGCGCGGCACCGAACCCACCGCGGCCGGCGAATCGCTGGTGCGTTTTGCGCGTTCGGTGCTGGCGCAATACGAGCAGACTCGCGACGAGATCGCCGCCGTGGAAAGCGGCGCATCGGGGCGTATCCGCATCGGGTCGATGGGTGCGGCGCTGCCGGCCTTGCTGGCGCGCGCGGTCGGCATGCTCAAGGAGCGCTCCCCGCGCGCCACCGTGCTGGTCGAGGAAGGCGACCTGACGCACCTGTTGCCCAAGCTGCGCCTGAGCGAACTGGACCTGATCGTGGGCCGGCTGGAACCCGGCTACGCTGCCCCGGACCTGCAGACCGAGGCGTTGTATGTCGATCCCATGGTGGCCGTGGTCAGGCGCGGGCACCGTCTCACCCGCAAGGCCAGCCCCGGCTGGCGCGACCTGGCGCAGATGCCGTGCGTCCTGCCGCCGCCCTGGGCCTCGCTGCGGGTCAAGATCGAGCAGGCCTTCCACCAGCACGGGCTGCACCCGCCGCAGGACGTGATCGAATCGTCGTCATACCTGGCCCTGGCCACCTTTGCCGTCGAACGCGACGCGGCGGGCTTCATGGCGCGCTCCGCCGCGCAGGCGCTCGAGGCCGAAGGCCGCCTGCGGATCCTCGCCATGGACGTGCCCGTCGAACTGCCCCCGGTAGGCGTCATGACACTGCGCGAACGCCCGCTGACCAGCAGCGCCGCGCAGATGATCGACTACCTGCGGCGCGCAGCGGCCGAGTTGACCGCGCACTGAAGCATCCGCCAGCGAGGAGGCTCCAACGCTTGTGATTTCGTTGTTCTAAGTCAAAGGCCGTCTGCACCGCCACGCTAAGCTGCTACGCCTCAGCCAATCAGCAAGGAAAGACCATGAACACGGCTCACACGCCCTTCCTGTTCGACGCCAGGGGCATTGCGAAGCGCTTCCGCCATGCCGCCATCTTCGGCGCGCTGGAATCCCTGGGCGACGGCGAAACGATGCGTTTCGTCAACGACCACGACCCGCAGCCGCTGCTGGAACAGTTGCGCCAGCGCTACCGCAATCAGGTTCAGATCCAGTACGTCCAGCGCGACAGCGAGGCGGTGGTGATCGACTTCATCGTCCACCCTCTCAGCCCGGAACAAGCGGGCGGCGGCGCCTGTGGCGGCGGAAGTGGCGGCTGCGGATGCAGCGGCGGCTGACACGATCGCATCCCCACGTGAGGCCCCGGTTCGGCGACCGCGAAACCGTCCCGCAAGCACGTGGCCATTGACTCTTGCATGACCGGCCTGCTCACGGCTTCCGGCCGGCCGGCATAAACGGCTGCTAAACGGCTACCATAGCGCTTTGCCCCAGTTCATCAAGAGCAAGCCATGCACGATCCGCAGACCTCCACTTACAGCGCGGCCGAGGGCTGGCCAAGGCCCTCGGACCGCACCAGCGTTTCGGACGACGCCCGCGTCGACGACATCATCCCGTTGCCGCCGCCAGAACACCTGATCCGTTTCTTTCCCATCAGCGGTACGCCGGTCGAATCGCTGGTCACGACCACGCGGCAGCGCATTTCCCGCATCCTGCACGGCCAGGATGACCGCCTGCTCGTCATCATGGGACCGTGCTCGATCCACGACCCGCACGCTGCGCTCGACTACGCGCAGCGACTCATGGCGCAGCGCGTGCGCCACGCCGCGACGCTGGAAATCGTGATGCGCGTGTACTTTGAAAAACCCCGTACCACCGTTGGCTGGAAAGGCCTGATCAACGACCCGTACCTCGACGAAAGCTACCGTATCGACGAGGGGCTGCGGATGGCGCGCCATCTGCTGGTCGACATCAATCGTCTCGGGCTGCCGGCCGCGGGCGAGTTCCTGGACGTGATCTCGCCCCAGTACATCGGCGACCTGATCAGCTGGGGCGCCATCGGCGCCCGCACCACGGAAAGCCAGATCCACCGGGAACTGGCGTCTGGCACGTCGGCGCCGATCGGCTTCAAGAATGGCACCGACGGCAATATCAAGATCGCCATCGACGCGATCCAGGCGGGCTCGCGTCCGCACCACTTCCTTGGCGTGCACAAGAACGGGCAGGTCGCGACGGTACACACCCGTGGCAATCCGGACTGCCACGTCATTCTGCGTGGCGGGAAAGCCCCGAACTATGACGCCGGTTCCGTGGAGGCCGCCTGCAAGGAGCTTGAAGCGGCCGGGCTTGACCGGCGCCTGATGGTCGATTGCAGCCACGCCAACAGCAGCAAGCAACACCAGCGCCAGGTCGATGTCGCGCGCGACGTGGCACAACAGGTCAGCGGCGGCAGCCGGTCGGTCTTTGGCGTGATGGTCGAGAGCCACTTGGTCCCGGGCGCCCAGAAGTTCACGCCGGGCCAGCACAATCCGGCGGAGTTGACCTACGGCCAGAGCATTACCGACGCCTGCATTGGATGGGAAGACTCTGTCGCGGTGCTCGACATGCTGGCCGACGCGGTCACGGCGCGACAGCACAGGACCGCCGCCGCCTGACCCGCCTTGGTGCCCCGATGCGCGCAGCACGAAGCGCCTCGGGCCCAATTGGCCGATACCGCACCGCACCGTCGAGTTACACTTCTTCCTGTTCCCGGACGAGAGGTCGGTAATGCGGCTCTATCGCCACTTTTCGCCTGAACCCGGGACTATCTTGCACGCATAGCATCGGAAATCCGGAACCACCCTCCGAAGACGAAGAGACACAGAAACATGAGCGCTGACAACCAATTGCAGTTCACCGTGGAACGTCACCCCAACCCCACGCCGGCCGACAAGATCGCGGCCGCGCTGGTCGACCCCGCCTTCGGACGCGTCTTCACCGACCACATGGTCACGATCCGCTGGACCGAAGGGCGCGGCTGGCATGACGCCAAGGTGGAAGCGCGCCGCCCGTTCCAGATCGACCCGGCCTGCGCCGTCCTGCACTACGCGCAGGAAATCTTCGAAGGCATGAAGGCGTACCGCGGCGCCGACGGCAAGATCTCGCTGTTCCGCCCGCAGGAGAACGCCAGGCGTTTCCGCGCCTCGGCCGCCCGCATGTCGATGGCCGACCTGCCGGAAGCCGATTTCCTGCGCGCCGTCGAGGCGCTCGTGGACATCGACCGCGACTGGATCCCTGGCGGCGACGGCAGCCTGTACCTGCGCCCGTTCATGTTTGCCACGGAGACCTTCCTGGGCGTGCGTGCCGCGGCCGAATATGTGTTCTGCGTGATCGCCTGCCCGGTCGGCCCCTACTTCAAGGGCGGCAAGTCGGCGGTCACGGTGTGGGTGTCGGACCAGTACACGCGAGCGGCGCCTGGCGGCACCGGTGCGGCAAAGTGCGGCGGCAACTATGCGGCCAGCCTGATCGCACAGACCGAGGCCTCGCAGAAAGGCTGTGACCAGGTCGTCTTCCTTGATGCCGCCGAGCACCGCTGGATCGAGGAACTGGGCGGCATGAACGTGTTCTTCGTCATGGACGACGGCTCGCTGCAGACGCCTCCGCTGTCCGGCACGATCCTGCCCGGCATCACGCGCGCCTCCATCATCGAGCTGGCCCGCCGCGAAGGTCTCAAGGTTGCCGAAACCCCGTACGCGTTCGACGCATGGCAGGCTGACGCCAAGAGCGGCCGCGTCCGGGAAACCTTCGCCTGCGGCACCGCCGCCGTGGTGACCGCCATCGGCAACGTGCGCCATGCCGGCGGCGAATTCGCGATCGGCGACGGCGGCGAAGGCGAAGTCACGCGCCGCATCCGCTCGCTGCTGACCGGCATCCAGCGCGGCAAGGAGCCGGACACCTTCGGCTGGGTCCACCACATCGCCTGAGACTCGCGCCCTGGCCCGGACTGACCGGGTCAGGGCCGGCCTGGCAGCCCCGGCAGCGAGGACACCAGCAGGACCACCCCTGACGCCGTCAGCAGCGTCAGTACGATCTTGCGGAAGGTGGCCTCGCTGATGCCCAGGTACACCCGGGCGCCGAGCAGCGACGGCACCAGCATCGCCGGGGCCACCACCAGGAACATCGGCAGCATGTCGCGCGTGACGATGCCCTTGCTGACATAGGTGGCCATGGTCACCGCCAGCGTGGCCAGGTTGAAGTTCTGGATCACCGCGCGCTGCTCATCCTTGTCGAACCCGCGCAGCGTGCACCACAGCGTGGGAATCACGCCGGTAAATCCGCCGATCCCGCCCATCACCCCGCCCGCAGCCCCAGCCACGCCGTCTGCCAGACGCCCGCCGTGGGTGATCGCCGGCAAGCGCTGCGCCATCAGCATCACGGGGCACCATAGCGTCAGGAAGGCGCCAAACACGGCCTTGAACAGCTGCGCATTCAAGGCCGGCAGGATCGCCACGCCAATCGGAATGCCGGCGAGCCCGCCCGCCACGAACGGCCACAGCCGGCGCAGCGAAAGGCCGCGCCGCACCGAGAACGCCGCCAGCAATTGCCCTGTCAGCGCGCCGAACACCGTCATCGCCGATGCCAGGCGGGGCTCGATGGTCCATGCCCAGAAGGACATCGCGACCATGCCGAAGGCGAATCCTGACAGGCCCTGCACGAAGCCGGCGACGGCTGCGCCGAGGATGACGATGACCAGGGTGGAGTCCATGCAGGTAGCTATCACCGGGAAACAGAAAGTTGACGAATATGCGCTTTTTGTCCGGGGTTGTCACGGCTTCAATCTGATATGGTCTTTTTCGCCTCTATTGCTTCTGTTTTCCTGCCCGGCGTCCGCATAGCATTGAACCGTGCGGCAAAGGCCCGGAGCGGGGGCGCCTGCCCGCTGCGACGTTATGTCGCCGCAGCATGTGGGCCCTTGCCGGCACATGGCGGCGCGTGCGGCGTACACTACGCTCACCGCACGCGCCAACGGCCCGCGCCCCTGGCGCGCCTGTCGGCGAGCCCGCCACGCCTGACGGCGTGGGGGCGCAGTCGACGGCGTGCGATGGGCCAGCGCCACGGAGAACAAAGACATGTTTGGCTTCACCGCGCTAGAACTCGCCCGTATCCAGTTCGGCTTCACCATTTCCTTCCACATCATCTTTCCCGCCATCACGATCGGGCTAGCCGCGTATCTCGCGGTGCTCGAGGGGTGCTGGCTGCGCACGCAGCGACCGGTGTACCGGGACCTGTACCACTTCTGGTCGAAGATCTTCGCGGTCAACTTCGGCATGGGCGTGGTGTCCGGGCTCGTCATGGCGTACCAGTTCGGCACCAACTGGAGCTTCTTCTCGGAGTTCGCGGGCAGCATCACCGGCCCGTTGCTGACCTATGAGGTGCTGACGGCCTTCTTCCTCGAAGCAGGCTTCCTTGGCGTCATGCTGTTCGGCTGGAACCGCGTCGGGCCCGGGCTGCATTTTTTCGCCACCGTCATGGTCGCGCTGGGCACGCTGATCTCGGCGACGTGGATCCTGGCCTCCAATAGCTGGATGCAGACCCCGCAAGGCTACGAACTCATAAATGGGCGCGTCGTGCCAACCGACTGGTTCCAGGTCATCTTCAATCCGTCGTTCCCCTACCGCCTGGTGCACATGAGCGTGGCAGCGTTCCTGGCCACGGCGCTGTTCGTGGGCGCATCGGGGGCCTGGCACCTGCTGCGCGGCCGCGACAACCCGGCCATCCGCAAGATGCTGTCGATGGCGATGTGGATGTTGCTGATCGTCGCGCCGGTCCAGGCCGTGATCGGCGACATGCATGGCATCAACACGCTCAAGCACCAGCCGGCCAAGATCGCCGCGATGGAAGGCCACTGGGAAAGCCACGGCGAGCAGGGCTTCCCGCTGCTGCTGTTCGGCTTGCCCGACATGGAGCGCGAAGAAACCCGCTTCGCCGTGGGCATTCCCCGCCTGGGCAGCCTGATCCTCACGCACAGCCTCGATGGACAGATCCGGGGCCTGAAGGACTTCGCGCCGCAGGACCGGCCCAACGCCACCATCCTGTTCTGGTCATTCCGCGTGATGGTGGGGCTGGGCGTGCTGATGATCCTGCTGGGCCTGTGGAGCCTGTGGCTCAGGCGCGGCAAGCGGCTGTTTCAGTCAAGGCCGTTCCTGCGCCTGGCGCTGTGGATGGGGCCGACGGGACTGGTCGCGATCCTGGCGGGGTGGTTCACCACCGAGATCGGGCGCCAGCCGTGGGTCGTCTACGGACTGCAGCGCACCGCCGATGCCGTCACGCCGCACAACATGCCTGAACTCGCGCTGACGCTGGGGCTGTTCGTCGTGGCCTACTTCTTCGTGTTCGGCGTCGGCATTGCCTACATGCTGCGGCTGGTGCGCAAGGGCCCGGTGACCGACGAGGGCACGCGCGAACGCCAGGGCGGGCCCGGCCTCGGACATACGCCCGCACGCCCGCTTTCCGCCATTGAGGACGATGATGTGATGGCGCCCAACCAACCCGCTCGAAGCAGGAGCTGACAACATGGGCATCGACCTTTCCCTTCTCTGGATCCTCATCATCTTCTTCGGCGTGATGATGTATGTCGTCATGGACGGCTTCGACCTGGGCATCGGCATGCTGTTTCCGTTCATGCCGGATCGCCATGACCGCGATGTGATGATGAACACGGTAGCCCCGGTCTGGGACGGCAACGAGACCTGGCTGGTCCTCGGCGGTGCGGCCCTGCTGGCGGCGTTCCCGCTCGCCTATGCGGTGGTGCTGAGCGCGCTTTACCTGCCGCTCATGCTGATGCTGCTGGGCCTGATCTTCCGCGGCGTGGCGTTCGAGTTCCGCTTCAAGGCCAATGACCGCGAACGGCCGGTATGGGATGCCGCCTTCATCGGCGGCTCGCTCACGGCATCGTTTTTCCAGGGCGTGGCGCTAGGCGCGTATATCGACGGCATTCGCATGGAAGGCCACCGCTTCGCCGGCGGGCCGCTGGACTGGCTGGCGCCCTTCCCGCTGTTCTGTGGCGTGGGCGTGGTCGTCGCCTACGCGGTGCTCGGCAGCACCTGGCTGATCATGAAGACCGAGGGCGCCCTGCAGCAGCGCATGGTGCGCCTGACCGGCATGCTGGGCTGGGTGCTTCTGGCCGTCATCGCCATCATCAGCGTGTGGACCCCGCTCACGCACCCCGAAATTGCCGAGCGCTGGTTCCGCCTGCCGAACCTGGTGTGGTTCTCTCCGGTGCCGCTGCTGGTGGTGCTGTGCGTGCTCGGGCTGATGCGTTCGCTGCGGCAGTCCCCCAACATCGCGCCGTTCCTGTACGCGCTCGGTCTGGTGTTCCTGGGCTATACCGGCCTTGCCATCAGCGTCTGGCCCAATATCATCCCGCCCGGCATCTCGATCTGGGATGCCGCCGGGCCGCCGCAGAGCCAGGGCTTTGCGCTGGTGGGTGCGCTATTCATCATCCCGTTCATCCTGATGTACACGGTGTGGGCCTACTACGTGTTCCGCGGCAAGGTCCGCCACGGCGAGGGGTACCACTGATGGCTGCGCACCCTGTCAAGTTGCCGCTCTGGCTCAGGCGCCTCGGCTGGCTGGTGCTGATCTGGGTCGCCAGCGTGGCCGCCCTGGGCGCCGCGGCGTGGCTGCTGCGGCTGCTCATGGCCGGAGCCGGCTTCCACCGCTGACCTGCCGCAGCGGCATGACCGGCGCCTTTGCGCCGGCCTTGTCTGCAATGCCTGCAAGAATCCGAATGCCGCCATCAGGATTCTTTGCCTCCCTGTCACTGCGGTGACAACCCCTGCTCTTACTCTGCCTGCATCTCGCGGGGCATGCCCTGCGCACAACAGGCAGACAGACAGGGGAATGAGAGATGGCATGGAAACTTGCTCGGATGGCGCATGGCAGGAGCGCCCTCAACGTGGCGATGGCCGGTATGGCAGCCGCCATGCTGGCTGCATGCGGTGGAGACGGGGCGCAGGCGCCTGCCGCCGCGCCCGCCGAGTCGGGCAACACGCCAAGCCCGGCACCGGCAGCCAGCAAGGTGCTGCTGATCGGCGTCGACGGCGCCACGTATGAACAGGTGCAGGGCGCCATCCTGCGTCACGAGCTGCCCAACCTGGCGCAGCTGAACCTGGTGCCCGCCGCCACCGGCGGCATGCCTGGCACCATCACCGCGCAGCCGACGCTGGACGCGCCCAGCTGGGCCACCGTGCTGACCGGCACCTGGGCCAACCGCCACGGCGTGACGGACGACACCGGCGCGGTGGCCCCCCGGGCCCCGAGCGTTTTCCGCTACTTCCGCACCGGCGCCACGGCCGGCACGCAGCTTGGCGGCGCGATCAGCTCGGCTGTGGTGTCCCCGTTGCTGACTGGCGAGCGCGATGCCGGCGCCGTCGATACCCTGGTCGACTGCGCGAACGCCGACAGTTGCGTGACGCAGAACAGCGTGAAGCTGGTGCAATCGGGCTACGGGCTGGTTTTCGCGCAGTACAGCGCACCGGCACTGGCGGCCGAGTCCGACGGCTTCGGCGCCGGCAGCTACACCACGGCGCTGGCGGGCTTCGACCAGGCGCTGGGCCAGTTGCTGGCCGCCGTGGCAGAGCGCCGCAAGACGCAGCCGAACGAGGACTGGCTCGTGATGGTGACCACCAGCCACGGGCTCGACGCCACCGGCGCGACCACGTCGGTACCGACCGTCGAGAACCGCACCGCCTTCATCGCGCTGAACAAGCCGCTGAACCCCGCACTGGCCAGCTCCGGCACCACCGCACCCGTCACGCCGGCCGACCTGTCGGCACTGCCGACCGAGGCGGACATCGCGCCGACGCTGCTCGCGCACGCCGGCATTGCCATCGACGCAAGCGCCAACCGCTTCGACGGCATGCCGCTGAACGGCACCGGCGCAGGCGTACGCGCCATCCGCATGGCGGTGGGCCGCTACAACGATTCGATCGCGCTGACCTGGCAGAACGCCACGGCATCCGCCGGTGAAACGCTCGTGCTGCGCGACGGCGTGCAGGTCGCGCGGCTGCCGGCCGGCGCCACGCAGTATGTCGACAACGCCTTCGACATGCCCACGGGGCTTTACCGCTTCAACTACACGCTGGTGCGCAACGGCGTGCCGGTGTAGTACCTGGCCCAGATCAACTACGTGAAGCCCGTGCCGCTGGCGACCACGCTGCGCGACAACCTGGCCGCCTATTTCAGCCTGGACACCAAGCCCGCGGTCGATGCCAAGGCCGGTTCCACGCTCGGCCCGTGGGTGCCGGGCACGGACGGCGGCTCGCTCGTCGACGACAACTTCGGCGCCAAGGGGTTGCGTGTCGATTCCAACGTCGATGCCTACCAGCTCGTGCAGAACGGTGCCGACATCGCGCTCAGCCCGCAGTTCACCATCGGCTTCTGGTTCCGCACCGATTGCACGCAGGGCAACGGCACGGGCGAGCCCATCCTCTCCAACAAGAACTACACCTCGGGCGCGAATGCCGGCATCGCCCTTGGCCTGTTCGGAAGCTGCGAGGTCCGCTTCAACATCGGCAGCGGCGGCAAGCGCGATGACATCAACGGCATGAAGGTCTCCGCCAACCAGTGGGCCTACCTGGCGCTGTCCGTCGATGCCGCGGCGAAGAAGTTCAGCGCCTACGTCATCGACCCCGTGCTGGGCCTGCAGAAGGTCGAGAACAAGGCCATCGCGTCGACCGACGTGACCAAGCTCAACGGCCTGGGCACCAAGGCCTGGGGGCTGAACGACGATGCCACGCACAACTACGTGCCGAACAACGCCGGATCGCTCAAGGGCGTGATGGCATTCAACGACCTCGCCATGTGGACGCGGGTGCTGACGCTGGACGAACTGAAGTCCATCACCGCGTCGCGCCAGCCGCTGTCCAGCCTCAACCCATGACCCGGTCCGTCCACGGCCCAAGCATTCCGGAGAACCACACCATGAACCGAATCCTGCGCGCAGCCACGCGTCCGCACTGGATGGCCGCCCTGCTGATGTGCGCGACGCTGTCCGCCTGCGGCGGCAGCGACGACAACGCCTCCGGCGGCACGCAAGCGCCGTCCGGCGGCTCACAGGCCCCGGCCGGCGGCGACAACGCCATCAACCAGCCGCCCGCCGTCA
This sequence comes from Cupriavidus yeoncheonensis, assembly GCF_905397275.1. GTDB lineage: Bacteria > Pseudomonadota > Gammaproteobacteria > Burkholderiales > Burkholderiaceae > Cupriavidus > Cupriavidus yeoncheonensis. The sequence goes on from NZ_CAJPUY010000012.1 coordinate 146,298, forward strand.
AGCCCGCAATCCGCTGCGCGCCCTGAGCCGCCCTGAGCCTGCCAAAAGCCCGCCGCAAGGCCGCCGACTATCCTGAACCTATCCGGCTACAGAACCACATGACCGCCAACAGCAGACGCAGTTTCCTCAAGCTTGCCGGCACCAGCGCCGCGGCCACGGCCGCGCTGGCCGCCTTTCCGCCAGCCATCCGCCGTGCGCTCGCCATCCCGGCCAACAACGCCACGGGCACCATCCGCGACGTCGAGCACATCGTCATCCTGACGCAGGAAAACCGTTCGTTCGACCATTATTTCGGCACGCTGCGCGGCGTGCGCGGCTTCGGTGACCGCTTTCCGATCCCGCTCGCGGGCGGCCTCAATGTCTGGCAGCAAACCTACGCCAGCGGCACCGCGCGAACGGTCTTGCCTTACCACCTGGACAGCACGACCGGCAACGCCCAGCGCGTCAGCGGCACCCCGCATACCTATCCCGATGCGCAGAATGCGTGGGACCTGGGGCGCATGAGCAAGTGGCCGACCTACAAGAACACGCAGTCGATGGGCTACTACGCCGAAGCCGAACTGGACTTCCAGTTCGCGCTGGCCAATGCCTTCACCCTCTGCGACGCCTATCACTGCGGCTTCCACGGCGGCACCAACCCTAACCGCCTGTTCCTCTGGACCGGTACCAACGACCCGAGCGGCACGCACGGCGGCCCGGTCATCGACAACAGCGGCGATTCGTTCACGGGCTCCAATACGCCCTACACGTGGACGACCTATCCGGAGCGGCTGGAAGCCGCCGGCGTGAGCTGGAAGATCTACCAGAACATGCCGGACAACTACACCGACAACCCGCTGGCGGGCTTCAGGCAGTATCGCGATGCCAACCTCGCGCGCGGCAATGCGGCCAACGGCAGCCCCTATCCGCCCTACACCAGCGCCGACGAAACGGTCAGCCCGCTGCTCAAGGGGGTGTCGAACACCATGCCCGACCAGGGCTTCCTGCAGGCGCTGCGCGACGACGTGGCGGCCGGCAAACTACCGCAGGTGACGTGGATCGTCGCGCCGGCCAACTACTCCGAGCATCCCGGGCCTTCCAGCCCGGTGCAAGGTGCCTGGTACACGCAGGAAGTCCTGAACGCGCTGACGGCAAACCCGGCGGTATGGAGCAAGACGGTCCTGCTGATCAACTTCGACGAGAACGACGGCTTCTTCGACCATGTGCCGCCGCCGTGCGCGCCGGCCTATGAGAATGGCGTGCTGGCCGGTGCCTCGACGGTTGCCACCGACGGCGAATACCACACCGACCAGAAACCCTACGGCCCCGGACCGCGCGTGCCGATGTATGTGGTGTCGCCGTGGAGCCGCGGCGGCTGGGTCAACTCTCAGGTGTTCGACCACACCTCGGTGCTGCGCTTCCTGGAGGCCCGCTTCGGCGTGGCGGAGACCAACATCACGGCCTACCGGCGTGCCGTGGCCGGCGACCTGACCTCGGCCCTCAACTTCGTCAACCCGAATTCGGCCGCCCCGCCCGCCTTGCCGAGCCGCGACAAGTCCGGCGCCGACGCCATCCGCACAGCCCAGGCCGCACTGCCGCAGGTGGCGCTGCCCTCGACGGCGGCGCAGCAGATGGCGGTACAGGCCAAAGGCACGCGCCCCTCGCGCGCGCTGCCCTACGAACTGCATGTCAGTGCACGCGAAGATGCCGCCGGCCGGCAGCTGTGGCTGCTGTTCAGCAACACCGGCAAGCAGGCCGCCGTCTTCCATGTGTATGACCGCCTGCACCTGGACCGCGTGCCGCGCCGCTACCTGGTCGAACCCGGCAAGGAGCTGGACGGCAGCTGGGACGCCTTTGCCAGCGACAGCGGCAAGTACGATCTGTGGGTGCTCGGGCCCAACGGCTTCCACCGCGCCTTCAGCGGCGACGTGAGCGCCGTCACGGCACCGTACGCCAGCGCACCCGAAATCCGGGTCTGCTACGACATCGCCAATGCCGCGGTCTACCTGACGCTGATCAACACCGGCAGCGGGGCCTGCACCTTCACCGTCCGGCCCAACGCCTACCGCACGGACGGCCCGTGGACGTACGAGATCCCGGCAGGCAAGCAGCTTGAGCAGCACTGGCCCGTGGGCCTGCAAGGCAACTGGTACGACTTCACCGTGAGCACGGCACAGGGCGGGTTCACGCGGCGCTTCGCGGGACGCCTGGAAACCGGTGCCGACAGCGTGTCCGACCCCGCCATGGGCACCTGAATCAGCCCTTAACCGGGGAAATCGTAGCGGTACTGTCACATTGCGCCGCTAGACTGCGCGGTCGCACGGTGCCTGCGCGCCGCTACCTTTCCCTGCCCCTATCCCATGCTCGGCGACCTCCTCACGACCTTCTTCGAAGTGGCACGCCAGGGCAGCATTACCACGGCCGCCAGGCAGCTCGGCGTGAGCCAGCCCACGGTCACGGCGCGCATCCGCCAGCTGGAGGATGCCTATGGCGTGGAGCTGTTCTATCGCCGTGCGAGCCGGGTCGACCTGAGCGACGTCGGCGTCGCGCTGATGCCGGTGGTGGAGCAGTTGATGCAACAGGAAAGCAATGCCGACTATCTGCTGCGCAACGCCGGAAACCTGCGTTTCGGCAACCTGCGCATTGGTGCGACCGGGCCCTACTACATCCTGCGCAGCGTGGCAGCGTTCCGGCAACGCTTTCCGGCGGTCGAGGTCAGCATCGAGATCGGCAATTCGCAGCAGATGATCGAGGCGCTGCTGGAGTACCGCATCGACGCCGCGGTTTCCTCGCACGCCGTCGAGGATGGCAGGCTGGCGCGTATCCGCCTGGCGTCCGATCCGATGGTGCTCGTCGTTCATGCGGAGCACCCGTTCGCGCGCTTGCCCCATGTCGATATCGCCAGGCTCGCCGAATGCCACCTGCTCGTGCGCGAGCATGGTTCGATGACACGCCAGGCCACCGAGGCGGCGCTGTCCGCCTGCGGCCAGGAACTGCCGCGCCATATGGTCATCGGCAGCCGCGAAGCCATCTACGAAGCCATCCGCCAGAACCTCGGGGCGAGCGTCGTGCCCGCCGGCGAGGTGCCGCGCGACCCGACGCTGCGCATCGTGCCGTTCGCGCAGCGTCCGCCCGTGTTGCACGAGTACCTGTACTGCCTGGAAAGCCGGCGCCATACGCGCCTGGTGGGGGCATTCCTGGAATGCGTGGAAGCGCTCGCGCCTGATCAGCGGGCACAGGCCGCCTGAGCGATGCGGGGCGCGCCCTGTCCGGCGGCCACGTGGCCGCCATGCCGCCCAGCGCCTATATTGGTGCCATGAGCGAGCACGCCGCTTTTGCCGAATACGAACAGTTACTGGGCCTGCTGGATGCAGGCAGCCGCGTGCTGGACGCGCGCGCGGTTTGCGAAGCCTCGGTGCGTGGCCATCGTTTCTCGGTCTATGCCGCCACGCTCGGCGCCACGGCGCCCGATGCACCGGCGATCGGCATTTTCGGGGGCATCCACGGCCTGGAGCGCATCGGCACGCAACTGGTGCTGGACTACCTGCGCTCGCTGCTGAGCCGTCTGGAGTGGGACGAGCTGTTGCACGAAGAACTGCAGTCGGTACGGCTGGTCTTCATGCCCATCGTGAACCCGGGCGGCATGTGGGCCGCCACCCGCGCCAACCCCAATGGCGTCGACCTGATGCGCAATGCGCCGCAGGACGCCGACGCGCGCGTACCGTTCCTGGCGGGCGGCCAGCGCATCGGCGCGTGGCTGCCATGGTTCCGCGGCCAGGCCGGCCGCCCCATGGAAGCGGAAAGCCAGGCCTTGCTGAGCGTGGTGCAGAGCGAACTGCTGTCGCGGCCGCTCAGCTTCGCGGTGGACTGCCACTCCGGCTACGGCTGGCGCGACAGCATCTGGTTCCCATATGCGCGCACGCACCGTCCCATGCCGCATCTGCCGGAGATGTACCTGCTCAAGACCATGTTCGAGCAGGCGCACCCGCACCATGGCTATGCGTTCGAGCCACAGAGCCACCAGTACCTGCTGCACGGCGACCTGTGGGACTACGCGTATGACCTGGCGCCGCCCGAGAACCTGTTCCTGCCGATGACGCTGGAGCTTGGCTCCTGGCTGTGGATCAAGAAGAATCCGCGACAGCTGTTCTCGCGCGATGGCATGTTCAACCCGATCAAGGCACACCGCACCGCGCGGGTACTGCGCCGTCATGTGAGCCTGTTCGATTTCCTCGGACGCATCGCCTTTGCGCCGCAGCGCTGGCTGCCGACGGGCGAGCGCCGCGCGCAGTTGCAGGAGCAGGCGCGGGCGCACTGGCAACAGCGCTCCGGGACATGACGGACTGGATATTCCTGCGCGGCCTCACGCGCGAAAGCCGGCACTGGGGCACACTGCCCCGGCGTTGGGAGGCGGCCGGACTGGGCACGCCGCTGGCGGTGGACCTGCCCGGCAATGGCAGTCGCTGCCATGAGGTATCCCCGGCAAACGTGCCGGGACTCGTAGCGTCGGTGCGAGAGTGTTTGCGACACGCGGGTCGGCTGCGGCGCTGCCGGGTGCTGGCGATGTCGCTGGGCGCCATGGTGGCGGCGGAATGGGCACGCCAGTATCCCGATGAGGTGGCCGCGCTGGTCCTGATCAACACCAGCATGCGGCCCTTCAGCACCATGACGCAGCGCTTGCGCCCGGCCAACTGGCCTGACTTGCTGCGCATGGCTGCCGCCTGGGAGAACCGGGACTATTGCGAGCACACCGTCCACCGGCTGACCTGCGCGCGCAGCGATGCGAAGGAGGACGACATCCGCTTGTGGAGGGAAATCGCGGCAAGCGCGCCGGTCAGCCGGAACTCGGCGCTGCGGCAACTTCTGGCGGCTGCGCGTTATCGTGCCGGGCCCCGCCCGCCCTGCCCGTCCACGCTGCTGATCGCTTCGGATGCCGACCGCCTGGTCGACCCGGTCTGCTCGGGCCAACTGGCGCGCATTTGGGGGGTACCGCTGCAGCGCCATCCATGGGCCGGCCACGATCTGCCGCACGATGATCCGGACTGGCTGTGCGACATGGTGGCGCGCCAGATCAGGATTGCGGCATGACCCCAACCAGCACGGCCGCGGCGGCCTCGAGACGCTCATGCGTGCCGAACAGCCGCGCGGCCATCAGCCCGTTCTGCAGCGAGCCGTAGACCACCTGCGCCAGTTGCGCGGGCGGCACCGGATACGGCTTGTCGCGCAGCGGCTGGGCCCGCTCGAACAAGCCGGTCAGCCATTGCTCGTGCATGCGAACGTACTCGCGCATCGTGTCGCGCACCGGCTCGGAAAGCGACAGCACATCGGCCGACAGCATACCTACCAGGCAGGCCTGGTCGGTGCCGAAGCCCGTGCGGACCGGCTCCAGGTATTGCCGCGCCTGTTCCGCAGGAGGCAGTCTGGTGTCGATCGCGCGGATGCGCTCGTGGACGCGGGCGCTGTATTCACGCACCGCTTCCAGCACGAGATCGTCCTTGGACGGGAAATAGTAGTGAATGCTCGAGGTCTTGACGCCAACCAACTCGGCCAGGTCGCGGTAGCTGAAGCCGTTGAACCCCTTGCGACGGATCAGCACCAGCGTGTGCTCGATCAGTTGTTCGCGAACGGATAGTGTTTTCATGGCTTCAGCCCCCTTGCAATGTGCTGCCGGTCAGGCCGGCAGCGTTTGCGCGAGCAGCGTGATGAGTGACCCGCTGAAGAGGCAGAGCCCCACCCATCCAACCAGTATCAGCGCGCTGTCACGCAAGTTCATGATGTTCCCCTTGGAGCCGGGCCAGGCAAGGCCCGCTGTTGATGTCAGCTGGCCGGCCACGGGCCGGCCGCTCTGGTCAGGCGAGTGCGCCGTCGGTGTACGGGTCGAACTTGCCCACCCTGGCGCCGTCCAGGTACGGGTCGACGCTGCGTGCGGGCGTTGCCGACACACCGCGCGTATCCAGACCGGCTACGGTGCGGGCGCCGTCGGTGTACGGGTCGGTCTTGCCGACCCTGGCGCCGTCCAGGTACGGGTCGACGCTGCGTGCGGGCGTTGCCGACACACCGCGCGTATCCAGACCGGCTACGGTGCGGGCGCCGTCGGTGTACGGGTCGGTCTTGCCGACCTTGGCACCGTCCAGGTACGGGTCGACGCTGCGCGCCGGCGTTGCCGACACACCGCGCGTATCCAGGCCGGCTAACGTACGAGCACCGTCGGTGTACGGGTCGAACTTGCCGACCTTGGCACCGTCCAGGTACGGGTCAACGCTGCGCGCCGGCGTTGCCGACACACCGCGCGTATCCAGGCCGGCTACCGTGCGGGCGCCGTCGGTGTACGGGTCGGTCTTGCCAACGCGTGCGCCATCGGTGAACGGGTCGAACTTGCCGACCTTGGCGCCGTCGGTGAAGGGATCGGCCTTGCCGACGCGGAAGCTGTAGCCGTACTTGTCGCCGGCAACGCTGCTGTCGCGCGGGCCCGCTGCCTGGGCCAGGCCGCTGGCGAGCGCGGCGGCAAGGGTGGCTGCAGTGATGACGGTCTTGGCGAACTTGGCATTCATGATGGGCTCCTTGGCTGGCGACCTTCCCCTGGGGCGTCGCGGAATCGGTTCTTTGCTGGGGTCTCTCTTTGATCTCGCATCTACTAGTAGATAGATGACCTGACCTAAAAAAAGACCGCTTTCACGGTGTATTGCGATGGTCCCGTTGCAGAACCGGCTTCTCTTTCTTTGCCGGTGGAGCAGCGCTTCCATGACCCGAATACTATCTACTACTAGGTAGATAGTCAAGGAAAAACTTTTCTATCGGCTCGATAGGCATCATCCCTCTCGGCGCTAACTATTTGATAAATAAAGATATTCCCCTGCTCCAAGCGCCTTCAGGCCGGACTTCCCTCGGCGTTCGATACCGCAAACAAAAAGCCGCCATGCGGCATTCGCCACATGGCGGCTTTGCGCCGCACTGCTCGCGGGCGTCAGCCGGCCACGGCAGCCAGCAGGGTATCGGCGGCAGCTTCAACCCTGTCCGCCGTGCCAAACAGGCGCGCGGAAATCAGACCGCTCTGCAAGGAGCCGAACACAACCTGCGCCAGGCGTGCGGGCGGCACCGGAAACGGCGTAGTGCGGTGGGGCTGGGCGCGTTCCAGCAAGCCGGTCAGCCACTTCTCGTTCATGAGGAAGAAGCTCTGCAGCAGCCCGTGGACCGACTCGGGAAGGCACAAGGTCTCCGCTGACAGCATGCCGCACAGGCAGATCTGGTCAGACCCACAACTCGCGCGGAACGGCGCCAGGTAGATGGCGGCCTGCTCCGTTACGGGCAGCGTCGTATCGATCGACCGCAGGCGCTCGGACATCGTCGCGCTGTACGTCTTCACGGCCTCCAGGACGAGGTCGTCCTTGGTCGGAAAGTAATAGTGAATGCTCGATGTCTTGACGCCGACCAGTTCGGCCAGGTCCCGGTAGCTGAAGCCATTGAAGCCCCGGCGCCGAATCAGGACGAGCGTGTGTTCGAGCAGTTGCTCTCGTACGGTTTGCGTTTTCATGAGGCCAGTTTATCTACATGAAGATAGACGCTCAAGGAGAACGCCTGAAGGCGCGGGTAATCCCTTAGGGCTTGTTCGCAGTGGGGATAGCAGCGCCAAGACTTATCAGTGCCAACGGACACAGCCCCGGAGTCACCGGGGCGTGCCGTGGCCAATCGGTTCAATCAATCAGGCGATTTAACCTGGCAGGACCTGCGCGGCGAAGGTGATCATCGAGCCACTCGTCACGCAAACCAGCAGCCATCCGCCAAGCAGAAGGATACTGTCACGCAAATTCATGATGGACTCCATTGCGGCCGGCCAGGTCGTGCATGGACCCGGCTGCCGTGGCGATAAAGCCGCCGGCCTGCTAGGCCGGCAGGCGGGTCAGGCGAGCGCGCCGTCGGTGTACGGGTCGGTCTTGCCGACCTTGGCACCGTCCAGGTACGGGTCAACGCTGCGCGCCGGCGTTGCCGACACACCGCGCGTATCCAGACCGGCTACCGTGCGGGCGCCGTCGGTGTACGGGTCGAACTTGCCGACCTTGGCGCCATCCAGGTACGGGTCAACGCTGCGTGCCGGCGTTGCCGACACACCACGCGTATCCAGACCGGCTACCGTGCGGGCGCCGTCGGTGAACGGGTCGAACTTGCCAACCTTGGCACCGTCCAGGTACGGGTCAACGCTGCGTGCCGGCGTTGCCGACACACCACGCGTATCCAGACCGGCTATCGTGCGGGCACCGTCGGTGTACGGGTCGGTCTTGCCAACGCGTGCGCCATCGGTGAACGGGTCGAACTTGCCGACCTTGGCGCCGTCGGTGAAGGGATCGGCCTTGCCGACGCGGAAGCTGTAGCCGTACTTGTCACCGGCAACGCTGCTGTCGCGCGGGCCCGCAGCCTGGGCCAGGCCGCTGGCGAGCGCGGCGGCAAGGGTGGCTGCAGTGATGATGGTCTTGGCGAACTTGGCATTCATGATGGGCTCCTTGGCTGGCGACCTTCCCCTGGGGCGTCGCGGAATCGGTTCTTTGCTGCGTCTCTCTTTGATCTCGCATCTACTAGTAGATAGATGCCCTGACCTAAAAAAAGACCGCTTTCACGGTGTATTGCGATGGTCCCGTTGCAGAACCGGCTTCCTTTTCTTTGCCGGTGGAGCAGCGCTTCCATGACCTGAATACTATCTACTACTAGGTAGATAGTCAAGGAAAAACTTTCCTATCGGCCTGATAGTTGATATTCGGGTGAACGGCCCAGTCCCCTCTATTCGATGGCCTCACACTTCTGGCTGTGCCAGTTGCACGACACCTGCTAGCCTTGACAGGCATCCGCGCACAATGGCAACCATGCAGCCCGTCCGTGATTCCCCGATTCCCCGCTGGCTGGCCAGCACGGCCGGCATTGCCATCGTGGCCGGGCTTGCTCGCCGCGTGCTGTTCCGCGCACTCGAACGGGAGGCCTTCGTCACGCCGACCAGCGCCCCGCCCGAACCCGACCTGCCCGAAGCGACGCTGCGTCACAGCACGTTCCGCAGCGGCAACCGCCTGCTCCATGCCGCTTACGCGCCGGCGGCACAACGGCAGGCACCCGCGCTGATGGTATGCCACGGCGACGACGAATGCCTGTCCGACTGGGCACCCGTGCAAGCCATGCTCTCGCATTCCGGCATCAGCACCTTCGTGTTCGATTACAGCGGCTACGGCGCAAGCAGCGGACGCCCGACCGTCAGTCACCTGCGTGAAGACGCGTGCGCGGCCTATCGGGCGTTCCTGGCGGCAACGCCGGACGCAACACGGCACTACGTCCTCGGCCACTCGCTCGGATCGGGGGTATTGCTGGATGTCGCGCGTGGATTCATGCCGGCCCCGGATGGGGCGATCATCGCCTCGGGCTTCAGTTCCGCGCGCGAGGCGGCGGTTCAGACAGGCCGCGTGCCGCCACGACTGGCGTGGCTGCTACCGGATCCATGGAACAACGCGGCGCGCATGCGCCGGCTGGAACTGCCGCTGCTGCTTGTGCACAGCCGCGCCGATGAAGTCCTGCCGCTGGCCCATGCGGAGCGTCTTGCGCAGGCAGCTTCGAATCTTCAGGAACTGGTCTTGTTTGACGGTATGCCGCATGACGCGGCCATCCTGCCGGACTACATGGATGCGTTCTGGGCGCCTGTGATCGCATTCATGCTTGCCCCCGCAGGAGCACACGCAGGAGCACGCCTCGGACAGCCCGCGATAGCGCGATAAACGCCAGCGCCGGCGACCGCACAATCTAACCGAGTCTCCGCACCTCGGCAATCATCCTTGTGGGCGAGGCGCGACGAATGGGCAGGTTGAGATTCTTTTCCCGAATTCTTGTCTATATTGGTTCTCATGGCAAAACATCAGTTCTTCGCTGTTGAACAGCATTGGAGGGAATGCCATGCGTTGGCTCGCAAACTTGTTCAGTCCGCCGACCCCGGAAAAGATTGCCGAAAGGGAACTGCAAGACATGAGGCTGACGTTGTTCCAGGCGGAACGGCGCCTGCTGGAGGCGCAAATGCAGGTCGCCTACTATCGCGACATGGTCGCGTTCCTTGAAGACGTGTCGACCAAGGGCGTCGAGGACGTGGTGGACAAGCGCCGCGCCGCCGTGCCCGCTGCCATCGAGACCTTCTCGGCACCGCGTGTCGCGCCAGGACTGACCACCGTCCCGATCGTGCCTTCTGCCGCCTAGCGCGGCAGTACGCGGCTGCAAACTGACTGGCCAACGGCGGCGCCTCCCGGACTCCGCCGGTCATCTGTAGCGCCGCACGGCACGCGGGAATGGGTGCCGACCTGTGCGATACTCGCGCTGCCCGCCGCGCAAGCCGGCGCGCGGACTGTCACACAGGAGCCCCCATGAACGAACTACTGCCCGCGATCGAAGTCGAGACCGCGCCAAATCCCGCTTTCACCGTCATCTGGATGCACGGCCTGGGCGCGGATGGCAATGACTTCGTGCCAGTGGTTCCGGAACTCGGGCTGGAAGACACGCCCGGCGTGCGCTTTATCTTTCCCCATGCACCCGCCATGCCCGTCACGTGCAACGGCGGCTATGTCATGCCCGCCTGGTATGACATCTACTCGCTCGACGAAGCCGGCCGGCGCGCCGATGAGCATGGCATCCGGGTTTCATGCGAACGCATCCGGGCGCTGATCGCGCGTGAAAACGCGCGCGGCATCGCGACGGACCACATTGTGCTTGCCGGGTTTTCGCAGGGCGGTGCGATCGCCTACACCACTGCCCTCACCCACCCGGACGCACTGGCGGGCATCATCGCCCTGTCCACCTATATTCCCGCGCCCGACATGCTGGCGGCCGCAAGCACGGCCGCCAACGCCGCCATACCCGTCTTCGCCGCGCACGGCACGCTCGATGACGTCGTGCCGCCGCGCCTCGGCGAGCACGCCCGGGACTTCCTTCTGGCACGTGGCATTCCCCTCGCATGGCATACCTATGCCATGCCGCATTCGGTGTGTCTGGAGGAGATCGCGGCAATCGGTTCGTGGCTCAAGGGAACGTTTGCCCGCATCGCGCAGCCAACGGCGCAACGCTGAGCCGGGCCACAGTCATCACCACGAATATGAAAGCCGCACCGTTTCTGAAGATCGATTTCAACACCCGCAAGGCGCTCGTGTTCGCGCTGACCGCCGAGCGGCTGTCAGCCTATTACGAACACGGCAAATGGCTCACCGACGGACAGGGCGCCACGCTGGCCGGAGAATGGCTGTCACGCTCCAAGCTGCAACTCGCCCTGTCGGAACGCCGCCTGCTCTCGGAGCTGAGCGACCAGTTCGCACGCCAGCTGGCGGACACGCTTTCGCGCGAAGCCGGGCTCTATGCCTCGCACGAAATGATGGAAGCGCTCGACCCCAACTACCAGTCCGCGTTCGCGCATGACATGCTCGACGAATGCGAGCGGCTGCTGCGCGAGAACGGCGTCAACGAGTAGCCTTCCGGTCCGTTCCCGGACCTCCCGCCACAACGCCGCGCATCCACTGACGGGTCCAGTTCCAGCACATCGGCCGCGCCGCGTGCCGATCCGGTCTCGATGATCTGCAGCGGGCACAGTGCCCGCTTCCGGCACAGTACCTCGGCCATCCTTTCCCCTGCCTCGTCTCGCGACTGTTGCAATTTATACAACGTTTTACCGCAAGCATCGTCATGGATGCGGCGGGCATGCGCGTGGAGAATGCGTGCACGATCCCATTCGCCGAGCCCATGAACCCATCCAGCCTTGCAGACCTGCGGAAGTCCATCCAGACCCTCGCGCCGGAATTTGTCGAGATCCGCCGGAAGATCCATTCGCATCCCGAACTGGCCTTCGAGGAGCGCCGGACCAGCGACCTGGTTGCCGAGTGCCTGGCGGCATGGGGCTATGAAGTCCATCGCGGCCTGGGCACGACCGGCCTTGTCGGTACGCTGAAGAAGGGCCAGGGGACGAAGGCGCTCGGCATCCGCGCCGACATGGATGCGCTGCCGATCCAGGAGAGGACCGGCCAGGACTATGCGAGCACCATTCCCGGCAAGATGCACGCGTGCGGGCACGATGGCCATACCGCCATCCTGCTTTGTGCGGCCCGCCATCTGGCGGAGTCCGTCGATTTCAATGGCACGCTGAACCTCATCTTCCAGCCCGCGGAAGAAAACGAAGGCGGTGCACTGCGCATGCTGGAGGACGGCCTGTTCCAGCGCTTCCCGTGCGACGAGGTCTACGCGCTGCACAACACCCCCGGGCTGCCGGTGGGCCAGATCGGGGTCAGCCCCGGCCCCGCCATGGCATCGTTCGACCGCGCCACGGTGACGCTGCGCGGCCGCGGCGCGCACGGCGCCATGCCGCATCACGGCATCGATCCCATGCAGTGCGCCGCCAGCATCGTGCTGGGGCTGCAATCCATCGTCAGCCGCGAAATCGACGCACTCCGGTCCGCCGTGATCACGGTCGGCTCGATTCAGGCCGGCGCCACCTACAACGTCGTGCCGGAAAGCGCGCTGATCAAGATCGGCGTGCGCACGCTCGACCCCGTGGTACGCACGCTCGTCGAAACGCGTATCCAGGCATTCGTGACCGCGCAGGCCCAGAGCTTCGGCCTGCAGTCGGAGGTCGTCTACGAACGCATGTACCCGGTGCTCGTCAACCATGCTGCACAGACCGCGCGCGCACGCGAGGCCGCCATCCGGCTGGTCGGCGAAGCAAACGTGGTGGAGCGCTCCCCGGTCATGGGCAGCGAGGACTTTGCCTACATGCTCGAACACCGCCCCGGCGCGTACGTGCGGCTTGGCAACGGCCTGGGCGAAGACGGGGGATGCATGGTCCACAACCCCCTCTATGACTTCAACGACAAGGCCTTGCCCGTGGGCGCCGCATTCTGGACGCACCTGGCGCAGAGCTACCTGGCCTGAACTTGGCCTCAGACAATCCGCGAATGGGGGCAACCATGCATGCGATCAACCGCCGCCGCTTTCTCCAGTACGCAGGCCTCGCCGCCGGCAGCACCGCGCTCAACAGCCTGCCGGCGCTCGCGGCGGAAGTCTTTCCGGCCAAGCCGCTCTCGCTCGTCGTGCCCTACCCGGCCGGAGGCGCCAGCGACACGGCCGCACGCATCTTCGGTGAATCGATCAGCAAGAGCGTCAGGCAGCAAGTGCTCGTCGAGAACTACGGTGGCGGCACCGGACTGATCGGCGCCGGCAAGGTACTGGCCGCGCCGGCCGATGGCTACACCTTCTTCCATGGTTCGATGAACGAGGTCTTCCTGGCGCCGCTACTCAACCCGGCCGCACGCTACAAGCCGCAGGACTTCATGCTGGCCGCGCCGGTCAGCGACACCAACATCGTGCTGATGGTCCGCAACGGCATCCCCGCCGATACGCTCGACAAGTTCATCGACTACGCGAAGCAAGGCAAGGGCAAGCCGCTGACCTACGCGACCGTCGGCATCGACTCGATCTACCACCTGATGGGCGACGCGCTGGGCGCGCGCCTCGGGCTGAGCTTCCTGCACGTGCCGTACAAGGGTGCCGCGCCGGCACTGCAGGGCCTGGCCGGCGGCGAAGTGGACTTTGCCATCCTGGCCTACCAGTCAAATTTCGACGCGATGCAGCAGCAGGGCCGCCTGAAGGTGCTGACCAGCTTCTCGCAGACCCTGCCCGCATCGCTGAAGCACATTCCACCGATTTCCCGGAGCCGGACGGTGCCTGACTTCGAGTACATGATCAGCGGCGGCTACTTCGTCAGGCAAGGCACGCCCGCGGAGCGCGTGGCGGTGCTGCGCCAGGCCATCGGCGAAGCCCTGAGCAAGCCCGAACTGCGCGCCAGGCTGGAGGCCGAGGGACGTACCGTCGAGCAGCCCATCGACAGCCAGCAGCAGGCGAACCAGTTCTTCGACCAGTACCTGGCGCGTGCCACGCAGTTGATCCGCAGCGTGGGTCGGAAGACTACCGCGGCCTGACCACGCGGCGTTCAGGGCGTGCGCGCGGAAGCAGGCGCCGCCCGCCTACCCTTCCCGAGTTCCGCCACATCCAGTCGCCGGAATACCAGCGCCGACAACAGCGTGATCGTGCCCACCACGACAAAGGCAAGCCGGAAAGCCGGACCGGCCTCGCCGAGCCGCGCGCTGAACAGCGTCACCAGTCCGCCACCGACCGTCACGCCGAGGCCGATGGCCAGCATCTGCACCATCGAGAAGAGGCTGTTGCCGCTGCCCGCGTCCGCCACGCTCAGGCCCTTGAGCGTGACACTGTTCATCGCCGCGAACTGCATCGAGTTGGTTGCGCCGAACAGTGCGAGCTGTGCGATGGATAGCGCCAGCGGCCACCCCGGCGACATCGCTCCGAACGATGCGATCGACGCGCCCACCAGCGCGGTGTTCACCAGCAGGAATTTCTCATAGCCGAAGCGTGCTACCAGCGGCACGATCCAGCGCTTGGACAGCGTGCCCGCCAGCGCGGCCGGCAGCAGCATCAGGCCGGCATGGAACGGCGAGTAGCCAAGCTGCAGTTGCATCAGCAGCGGCAGCAGGAACGGCACCGCGCCGGAACCGATGCGGCAGACGAGATTGCCCGCGAGCCCCACGCTGAAATTCGGCTCGCGGAACAGCGCCAGACGGAACAGTGGCGCGCGGCTGCGGCGTGCATGCGGGATATACAGCAGCGCGGCCACCACGCTGAGCGCGGCAAGTCCCGCGTTCCAGCCCGCATGGCTCGCCTGCAGCGGCGCATCGAGCGCGAGCGAGAACGCCACCATGCACAGGGACAGCAGCCCGCAGCCAACCCAGTCGAACGGCGGCGCGCCGGCGGTGTCGCCACCGGGCAGGTAACGGCGCACAGCCAGCAGGCCGACCACGCCGACAGGCACATTGATCAGGAAGATCCAGTGCCAGGAAACGTGCTGTACCAGCCAGCCACCCAGCACGGGCCCGAAGATCGGGCCCACCTGTCCCGCGACTGACACAAAGGCCAGCGCGGCAATGTACTGCTCGCCCGATACATTGCGCAGCACGGCCAGCCGTCCGATCGGCAGCAGCATGGAGCCGCCGATGCCCTGCACCACGCGCGCGATCACCAGTTGCGGCAAGGTTTGCGCGCCGGCGCAGAACAGCGATCCGAGCACGAAGATCAGGATGGCGCTGAAGTAGACCCGTCGCGTACCGAAGCGGTCCGCCAGCCAGCCTGACGCTGGCGTGAGCATGGCCATGGTCAGCGTGTATGCCACCACCACCGGTTGCAGGTCCAGCGGCTTGCGCCCGAGGCTGTGCGCCATCGACGGCAATGCGGTATTGACGATGGTGGTATCGAGCGTCTGCATGAAGAAACCGGCAGCGACGATCCACAACATGGCCTTGAGGGAGGAAGTGGAAGCTTGGCTCATGGGGGCGGGGCATTGTGCTTGGCATGGCGTGCAACCAGGGCTGGATTTCGTCCGCAAAGCCTTGGCAGCCATGTCATGGAATCGATCATAGCCGCCGACGGTCAATCGGGAACCCTGCCAGGTGTATTGACTGCCATCGGATTTGCCGATGACAATATTCCCCATGCTCAACCCTGTCTGGATCCAAACCTTCGCCACGGTGGCCGCCGCGCGCAGCTTCTCCGAGGCCGGCCGGCAGCTGGACCTGTCGCAGTCAAGCGTCAGTGACCATATCCGGCGGCTGGAGCAAAGCGTCGGGCGTCGCCTGTTCATCCGCGACACGCACTCCCTGTCGATGACACCCGATGGCGAAGCGCTGCTCGTGCATGCGCGGCTGATCCTGGAAGCGATTGCACGCGCGGAGTCGCAGTTCACGGCGCCACGGTTGCGTGGGCGTGTCAGGCTCGGGACTTCGGAGGACCTGGCGCAGGGGCCGCTGTCGGGCGTGCTGTCGGCGTTCCGCAATACGCACCCCGACGTGGAGATGGAAATCACCATCGCCATGACCAGCAAGCTGTACGAGTTGATGGATGCCGGCTCGCTCGACCTGATGCTCGGCAAGCGCCGCCAGGGCGACCGCCGCGGCGTAGCGCTGTTTCGCGGCTCGCTGGAGTGGCTGGCGCGTCCCGGGACCATGGTGGACCTGTCCCAGCCGTTGCCGCTGATCCTGGTGCACGAGCCGAGCGTGACGCGCTCGGTCGTGCTTGACACCCTGGCCAAGGCCGGCTGCCAGTGGCAGGTCGTCTGCAGCAGCAGCAGCCATTCCGGGTGCCTTGCCGCCGCCCGCGGCGGACTTGGGCTGACGGTGCGCTCGCGCTATCTCTACGGCGAAGGCGTTGCGCCTCCGCTCAACTGGGAGCGCCTGCCGGCGCTGCCCGAGGTCGAATTCATTTCGCTGTCGGCACGCCGGCTGAGCCAGCCGGCCGAGACGCTGCTGCGGCTGCTGCAAAAGAGCGACCTGCGGGCCGCAAGCAGCCGGACCGCCGGCTAACCCTCCGCCAGCTCATCAAGCGCCGCGTAAGCCGTAGCGAGGTGGTATGGCGACGTAGATGGCATTTCGGCCCGCACCACTTCGCCGGATGGCGCCAGGCATTCATGCCAGCCGCCCGCATGCAGGAAACGGCGGCGGTACTGGCGCAACTGCGCTTCCAGCGTCGCCAGCGATTCCGGTGTCCCATGCACGGCCAGCGCGCGGGCGAATTCCGTCTGCGCCCAGATGCGTTCGGTGCCGTCGAGCAGGCTGCCGTCGGCATCGAGGGCGGCGCTGACGCCCAGCGTACCGGGGACCACGCCATGCGCCTGCGCGAAAACGAACGCGCGCTGCAGCGAAGCGGCAAGCGGTACGCCCTCGAACAGCGCGGGGTTGCCCGCAACCAGCGAATACCACTCGAACTGATGGCCGGGCTCGACGCGGTTGCCTGCCGTGCCTTGCGGCAGCTCCGCGATGCAGCCGCTGGCCGGATCCACGAACCGGTCCTGCAAAGCCGCGGCGATCTCGCGCAGGCGCTGGGCATACCATTCGTCGCCGGTAGCCTCCAGCGCCGCGAGATAGGCCTCGGTAAGGTGCATGATGGGGTTCTGCTGCACGCCCGCGCCCTTGTCCTTGAAGAACTCGGAAAGCGCCGCGTGATACAGCCCGGCACCGTCGGCAAAGCGCTGTTCGACCAGCTCGCGCGTTTCCTGCAGCACGGCCAGCGCGTCCTCATTGCCGCCACAGGCGTAGGAGTGCGCGCACGCGAAGATCACGAAGGCATGCGTATAGAGGTCGCGCGTCGAGTCCAGCGGCATGCCTGCCGGGTCGACGCTGTAGATCCAGCCGCCTTCGCCGGTGCTGAAGTAGGCCTGCAGGGAACCGAACAGGGTATCGGCATGATCGAGCTGGCCCGCCACCGAAAACACGTAGATCTGGCGCGCGCAGGCCATGGCCCGGTAGCGCGCCGGCGGCAGGGCATTGCCGCTGGCACCATCGAGCGCCTCATAGGGCAGCAACAGGTCGGCGTTCCAGCCGTTGCCGGTCCAGTGCGGCAGGATGGCGGTGTCATAGTGTGCGCGCAGCGACGCAACCAGTTCGGCAAGTTGAGGCGAGATGGTCATGCGGATCCGGAGAAGCGGGCGCCACCCGGCGCCCCGGAGCAGAAGATACTGGAAACCACGCGGCGGCGGAAGATGCACGGTGCGGCACGGCGCATCCGCAAACGGGAATCGAGGCTGGTATTGGGTGCTCGCAATTGCTAGCATCGAGTGGTCGCCGTCTTCTTGGGAGACTGTCATGTCGACCCAGCCCCTGACCCTCGCGGACAGCCACCGCACCCTCGTGCTCCATGTCCTGGAAGATCCGCCTGGCCTGTACACCTGGCGCATCGTGATGGAAGAGCACTGCGGCGCGGCTGACGCTGACTGCACCATCGAAGCCACTTCGGCTTACCGCTCGGAGGCAGAAGCGGAAGCCGCCTGCTGGGCAGCAGGCAATTACATGCTGGACGGGCCACGCGCCGCCGGAGAAGTGCGGCCTTCGTGACCTCGCGCCTCCGGCGGCTTTGCTCCGCCGGGTCGCATCGCCTAACCTGAAATCGTCGGCAGTGGCAACGCGGAGGCTTTTTTTCTCCGCGTTCCTCCGGCCACCCCGGATCCCACGGGGCACATGCCACTTGCCGCATGCCCGAAATATTCCTGGCCTTTACTACCGCGTATGCCGGCCCCGTGCACGCACGATGCGCCCGACGGCAGCGCCGCAGGAGTCCGCTATGGAAAAGCCGGTCGTCAGTCCCCAGCGCTTTGTCGAGTTGATGAACGAGCGCCTGGCCAGGCACCCTCTGTTCCGGGAGGGTATGCACGTGTACGCCATCCCGCAGCACACCGACCATCCGCGCAGCCTGGTCTGCGTGGGGCCGCGCGGCACCGCGGGCGTCTGCGCCACGATCGAGAATATCGTGCGTGGCGAATGCGAGGTATTCCCCGATATCTCTCAGGAATGGCACAGGCCCGGCGGCTCGCCGCAGCACGGCGCGAGCCTGCGCTGAATTTCAGCAGTCATGCCCAGCGGATCACACGAACATAGCGTCGGCTATCGTGGCTACCGCATCCACATCGTAGCCTTGCGCTACGGCGGCCAGCACGACGGCTGGTGGACGTTGCGTGCGCGCGTCTGGCAGCACGGCCACGCCCTGCCCTACGCGGACCCGGACGGTGGCGTGCGCTTTGCCTGCGCCGCCGATGCCAGCCGCGCGGGGCTGGCATGGGGCCGCGAGATCATCGACAGGCTGATTGCCAGCCAGCAGGCCGCCGAAGAGGCTGCCTTCTCCTGACCGTCGCTTCAGACGTCGATGGCAGAATCCGACTTCACCTTGCGGCGCAGTTCGAACTTCTGGATCTTGCCCGTCGAGGTCTTGGGCAGCGGACCGAAGTACACCGCCTTGGGCACCTTGAAGCCCGCCAGCAGCGTACGGCAATGCGCCATCAGTTCCTCGGCGCTCGCGCTGGCGCCCTCCTTCAGTTCCACGAACGCGCAGGGCGTCTCGCCCCACTTCGCGTCCGGCTGCGCCACCACGGCCGCGGCCAGCACGGCCGGATGGCGATAGAGCGCATCCTCCACCTCGACGCTGGAGATGTTCTCTCCGCCTGAAATGATGATGTCCTTGCTGCGATCCTTGATCTTGATGTAGCCGTCCGGCATGCATACGCCCAGGTCGCCGGTGTGGAACCAGCCGCCCGCGAAGGCCTCGCGCGTGGCCTTCTCGTTCTTCAGGTAGCCCTTCATGCAGATATTGCCGCGGAACATGATCTCGCCGATGGTCTCGCCATCGGCCGGCACAGGCTGCATCGAATCGGGATCGAGCACCGCCACGCCCGACTGCAGGTGATAGCGCACGCCCTGCCGTGCCTTCATCACGGCACGCTCTTCCTGGGACAGGCTGCTCCAGTCGTCCTGCTCCGCGCATACGGCGGCCGGGCCGTACACCTCGGTAAGGCCGTACACATGGGTCAGCTCGAAGCCCATCGCTTCCATCTGCATCAGCACCGCGGCCGGCGGCGGTGCGCCGGCCACCATGCCGCGCACGGGGCCGCGCAGGCCTTCACGCCATGACGGCGGCGCGTTGACCAGTGCGGTATGCACGATCGGCGCTGCGCAGTAATGCGTCACGCCTTCGTCGCGCATCAGGTCGAATACCAGGCGCGGCTCGAACTTGCGCAGGCAGACGTTGATGCCCGCGCGCGCGGCCACGGTCCACGGGAAGCACCAGCCGTTGCAGTGGAACATAGGCAGCGTCCACAGATAGACCGGATGCTTGGGCAGGTCCCACTCGAGGATGTTCGAGATCGCGTTCATGGCCGCGCCGCGGTGGTGATACACCACCCCCTTCGGGTCGCCGGTGGTGCCCGAGGTATAGTTCAGCGCAATGGCGTCCCACTCGTCGGCAGGTAGCTTCCACGCATAGTCCGGATCGCCCGAGGCCAGGAAGGACTCATAGTCGGTATCGCCAAAGCGCTCGGCCTGTGGCCCCAGCGCGTCCTCCACGGCGATGACCTTCAGGCCGGGGATTTCCAGCGACATCTGCCGGGCCAGTTCCGCGAATTCCGTATCGGCCAGCAGCACGCGTGCTTCGCCATGGCGCAGCATGAACACCAGGTTGGCGGCGTCAAGGCGGATATTCAGCGCATTCAGCACGGCGCCGGCCATCGGCACGCCAAAGTGCGCTTCCACCATGGCCGGCGTATTGGGCAGCAGCGCCGCCACGGTATCGCCCTTGCCGACGCCCGCGCGCGCCAGCGCGCTGGCCAGGCGCCGCGCACGCGCATAGGTGTCGCGCCAGTTCTGGCGCACCGGGCCGTGCACGATGGCAGGCCTGTCGCCATACACCTCGGCCGCGCGGACCAGGAAATCAATCGGGGTGATCGGCACGAAATTGGCCGCATTGCGGCCCAGGCCGCTGTCGAAATCTGTGGGCATTGCTTGTGTCTCCGCTGAACTCTTCTGCACCGGGGCGCTGTTACTTTTTCGTGCGCAAGGCTATCATCGCACACGCCCGGGCTCTGTCATCCGGATGACAAACCGCCCGGAAACCCGCGCCAGGCAAGGCTTACAGGATTCTTACAGGGCCAGCGCCATGGTCTCGCAAGGCCCACCCGCCTGACTGCCCACCCTGCCTCCGATGACCGCGTCCGACCGTTCCCCGCCCGCCTCGCCACTGGCAGGCCATGCCTGGTTCCATGCCCTCGCGCCGGAACACCAGGCGCTGGCCGCGCGCGCCACGGTGCTGCAGGAATTTGCCGCCGGAGCCCTCATCGCCCGGCGCGGGGAGCCTTCGCGCGACTGGATCGGCGTCGACAGCGGGCTGATCAAGCTGGCCGTCTACACCCCGGACGGTCGGGGCTGCACGTTTTCGGGCGTTCCCGCGGGAGGCTGGTGCGGCGAAGGCAGCGTGATCAAGCGCGAGCTGCGCCGCTATGACGTGATCGCCATCCGCGATTCGCGCGTGCTGCTGGTGCCGGAGCCCGTGTTCAACACCTTGCTCGCCCAGAGCCTGCCCTTTTCGAGTTTCGTGGTCACGCAGCTCAACGAGCGCATGGGGCAGTTCATTGCCACCGTGCAGAACGACCGGCTGCTCAGCGCCGATGCGCGCGTGGCCCAGGCCATTGCGCAGCTTTTCCATCCGTCGCTGTATCCGCGCACCAGCCCCGTGCTCGAATTGTCGCAGGAAGAAATCGGGCTGCTGACCGGCCTGTCGCGCCAGCGGGTCAACCAGGCGTTGCGGCGGCTGGCCGACGAGGGCCTGGTCCACCTGGCGTACCAGACCATCCGCGTGACCGACCTGCCACGGCTGCGTCACTTCGGGCTGTCCGAGCTCTAAGCGGCCGGCGAAATACCGCCCCGGCGACCTCGCCGGCAGTTGCGCGGTCCGTAGAATGCTGCGACAGTAACCGGCCGCGTTCCAGCCATTGCCCCGCATGCCCCTTGTCAGCCGCAACCCCGTTCGCATTACCCGCCTGCGTTTCCCGTTCGCCGTGCGCGTGGAAGCCCAGCAGGGCGCGGTGCGGCTGCGCGACGTCAATGCACGGCGCGACGTGCGGCCTGGCGATCCCTTTGTGGTACCCGCGTTCGCACACGTCGACTGCGAATTGCAGTGCGCCCCGGGCCAGCCCTGCGCCATGACGCTGGAGGCCGTGCCCGATGCGGTCTGCCCGCGCATGAATGCCATCCATCATGACAAGCACTGGTCCCGCGCGCTCGCGCGGCTGGTGTTTGAACAGCCGGCCATCGACTGGAATGCCGCGCGACTCGGCGAACACTGGGAGGTCGCCCAGCGGCTGGTCCGTGCGCGCCTGTTCGCCGAAGGCGAAGCGTTGCACCCGCTCGTGCGCGAGCAGCGCGCGGCGCGGGCGTTCTACATGCTGGCGCTGCCCGAGGCCAGGCCTGACCTGACAGCCGCGCGGCTGGACTTGCTTGCCACCCAGTCCGGCCTGCGCTCCGCGGCGGCATTTGCCAGCGCGTGCGCCAATCTGTTTGGCGTAGAGCTGGCGCAACTGCTGGCGGGCAAGCCCGACAACCGGCGTGCCGACACCGCTGCGTGGCCCGCTTGGCCACTTCCCGCTGCGGCCTGGATTCGCACGCCGGGTTGAATGGCGTCTGCGCAGCGCTTTATCGCCGCAGGCTGAGCACGATCACCCCGGCGGCAACCAGGCCAATGCCCAGCCATTCACGCGGGGCGGGCCGTTCGCCCAGGAACAGCACGGCGAACAGTGCCACCAGCACCAGGCTGAACTTGTCGACGGGCGCCACCTTGGAGGCGTCGCCTATCTTCAAGGCCCGGAAGTAGCAGACCCAGGAGGCCCCTGTGGCCAGGCCGGACAAGGTGAGGAAGATCCAGTTCCTGGCCGAGAACGTCGAGGGGTCCATCCACTTGCCCGTGGCCACCACGAACGCGGCCAGCACCACGAAGATGATCACCACGCGCACCAGCGTGGCCATGTCGGAGTCGATACCGCTCAGGCCGACCTTGGCGAAGATGGCGGTCAGGGCCGCGAACACCGCGGACAGCGCGGCCCAGGCAAACCAGCTCGAGGCGGCAGGCATCATCGTGAATGCTCCGGAAATTAGCGGGCGCCACGGCCCGGCGGAGCCTGAAGTATATCGGCGCGGCGTCGGCGCCGCCTGCACGGCCCTCCGCCCTCGTCCGCCGCTACGCGTGCGCCGGATGCGTTGCCGATGCCGCTGTCGTGTGCTGCTGCAAGCCAGCCATCCGCAGCTTCGAGCGCTCCGGATTGATCATGACCGCACCGGCAAAGCCGCCCGCGATCATCAATGCGCCGCAGACCGCGAAGCCGGTCTCATAGCCATGCGCGCCGGTGGCGTTCTGCACGAGGTAGCCCGTCACCAGCGGCGCGAGGATGCCGGCGATCGATGAGATCGACGCGTCGATCGACAGGAGCGCGCCCCGCTGCGCCGGCGGGCAGATCTCGGCCAGCATGGCTGGGCCCAGCGAATAGATCGACGGCGCCAGCGCACAGCTTGCCGCCAGCAGCGCCACGCGCTGCCAGGTGCCCAGCCCCGGCGACACCAGCGCCGCCAGGCAGACGCCTGCGCCCACCAGCATCAGCGCGGCCAGGCGGCCCCTGGCGATGCGCGACGGCGTGCCCCGGCGCAGCATGCGCTGCGACCACCACGCCACGCCGAGCGTAATCGGCGTGTTGACCGCGATGATCGCCGCGAACAGCCGGCCCGAGGCGGCATGGTCAAAGCCAAGGCCGCGCTGCAGATACGCGGCAAACCATGTCAGCGACAGCGCCAGGCTCCAGTACGCGACAAAGCGCAGCAGGAAGCAGCCCAGCACCGTGGCATCGCCGAGCAAGGCGCGGTAAGGCACGCGCGTCTGCCCCGCTGTCTCGGCCGAAGCCTGCTCGACCTTGCCCTCGCCGCCGAAGCACAGCCACAGCACGGTCCAGGCGGCGCCCAGCGCGGCCAGCACGTAGAAGTTGGCGCGCCAGCCCCAGTGCGCCGTGATGTAGGGAATGGTGATGCCGGCCAGGATCAGGCCGGCGGCGCCGCCTTGCGTAAAGAACGCCACGGGCAGCGTGCGGCGATCATCGGGAAACCACTTGTAGGCCGCGTGGATGGCAATTGCCGTGGACGGCCCTTCGGCAATGCCCAGCAGCACGCGTGCGGCGATCAGCACCGCAAGGCTCGACGACCAGGCCAGCGGCAGCTGGAACACAGACCAGGCGATGGCCATCAGCAACAGCAGCAGCGTGCACGACACGCGGTTGGCGACGAAGCCGCCCACCACGCCGGCCACGGCGAACAGCCAGAAGAAGCTGCTGCCGACCAGCCCGAACTGGGCCGGCGTCAGCCCCAGTTCGTCCATCATCGGGCCGGCAAGCAGCCCGACGCTGATCTTGTCGAGGAAATTGACCACGACGAACAGGAACAGCAGCACGGTAACTACCCATGCCCGGCCCCGCTGATAGGTTGCGCTCATTCGTTCTTGTCTCCGAGTTCTTGTCCGGACCTGTGCAAACCGCGGGTCTCGAGAAATTCTGGACAGGGTCGGGCGAGGGTTGTTCGTCGTATCCGACGATTTGCCGGGCGGCTCGGGGAATGCCTTACGGTGCGGAGACCGAATTGGCTAGCGGGCGCTTGCAGGTTTCAGTCTATTGCGTGAATTGTTGCGGATTTCTGGGTGGTGTGCGGGGAGGCGTCACAAACGCGATGGCGGATCTGAAGCGGCGGGAGCGCGGGTGCATGCGATGCAGAGCGACGCGCTCACCAGTCCTGGCGCTTCCCCTTCGGGCAGGATCGTCTACGCGGCAACAGTCTCGCCATGCGATGAAGCCAGCGAATCATCCGCCCGTCCGCCGGCTACGCTGTCGAAACAGCGGCGGCGCCAGGTATCGCAACCCTGGGAAAACTTACCCCACCGCGTGCATCGGCGACATGGAGTACGCGAGCACCAGCACAGCGACAATCGCCGGAGACCCCAGCCGAATCGCCGTGCTCCGTGTGAGCACGCCAAGATAGACGTACAGGCACACCAGCACCATCGCAGTCAGGTACAACAGGCCGTCATAGACTTGCATGGATGTCTCCCGTGGGGTCTTGCCCCGGATGCTTTTATTGGTCTACATCGTGCTGCCGCCAGGCTGCTTCTGTTGGGGGGACGCCCTGGCGCAATGCCTTTGCTGTCTGTTGCGAACCATGATTGCCACTTCGAAGCAATGTGGCAATCATGGAAATCCCTGCGAAAAACGCCAGAAAGATGATGCGCCGCGCAAAAATCAGAGCAGTGACTTGCCCTGCGAAAGTACCTTCTCGCACACCTGTTCGGTGGCCTTGGCCTTCAGGCCGCTGCCGCTCAGATCCAGTGTCTTGCCGTGGCTGTCCTGCAGAATGCCCCTCGTGCCGCTGCCATAGCCGCTATCCGTCGAGGCCTTGGCCGGCCCGCCAAGCTTGTCCATCAGCTTGTCCTTGACCGACGCAGCGCCGCCCGCGCCCAGGTAGTTGTTCTTGATGCAGAAGTCCAGCAGCCCGGCGACATTGCCCATGCTGCCCGAGGAGAGCGACTGCAGCGAAAGGCCGCCACCCAGTCCGCCGAGCGCACCGGCCGCGCTTTCCGCGGTGCCGCCGGCACCGCCCCCCATGGGATTTTTCAGTACGTCCCCCAACTGCGCCCGCGAAGCCGGGGCCACGCCCGTCAGCACAGCCGCTGCCAGTGCCATGGCGGCGAGGCGGCGCGGCCGCCCGAGCGTTGTCTTGCCTGCTTTCATCGTGCCTTCCCTCCGTCAGTTCGCCACGTAGGTCAGGAACTACTATAGTGCGCGCGGCGGCCCTGCGCCTCGCCCGGCACTTCGTCCGCCATCAATCGGCGGGCAGCATCTGCGGGTTCCAGGCGACCTCCCAGAGATGGCCGTCCGGATCCGCGAAATAGCCGGCGTAGCCGCCCCAGAAGGTCGGCTGCGCGGGCTTGACGATGGTGGCGCCGGCAGCGGCTGCCTGCTGCATCACCGCGTCCGCCTCGGCCTGGCTGCCCACGTTGTGCGCCAGGGAAGATCCCGCCGCCGTGCGGACGGACAGCGGCAGCCCGGTGTCGTGCGCAAGGCTGGCGCGTGGCCAGATAGCGAGCTTGAGGCCGGGCTGCAGGTCGAAGAAGACCACCGCGCCATGTTCGAACTGCTCGCCGATGATGCCTTCGGTCGGCAGGCCAAGCCCGTCGCGATAGAAGCGCAGCGACCGCTCCAGGTCGTCGACGCCCAGCGTAATCAGGGTGATACGTGGTTTCATGGGGCCTCCTCTTTCGGCTTCGGTCGGGAACGGTTCAGCGCTGGCCGAAGCTCGCGTCCGTGAACAGGTCCTTCAGCTCGCGCGGCTGCGAGCGCCAGTATTGCCTGGGCGCCACCACGCTCGCGCCCAGCCTGGCGGCGGCATGCCACGGCCAGCGCGGGTCGTACAGCATCGCGCGGGCCAGCGATACCGCATCGGCCTCGTCGCCGGTGATGATGGACTCGGCCTGCTCGGGTTCGGTGATCAGGCCCACGGCGATGGTGGGCAGGCCCACCTCGGCCTTCACGCGCTGCGCGTAGGGCACCTGGTAGCCCGGCCCCAGCTTGATCGCCTGCGCGGGCGACACACCGCCCGTGGTGACATGGATGGCAGCGCAGCCGCGCGCCTTCAGCGCTTTGGACAGGGCCACCGTACCGTCGATATCCCAGCCGCCCGGCACCCAGTCCGTGGCGGAAATGCGCATCCACACAGGAAGGTCCGCGGGCACGGCGGCGCGCACGGCGTCAAAGACTTCGATCGGAAAACGCATGCGGTTCTCCAGGCTGCCGCCGTACTCGTCGTCGCGATGATTGGCCAGCGGCGACAGGAACTGGTGCAGCAAGTAGCCGTGCGCGCCATGAATCTCGATACCCTGGATGCCCAGCCTCACCGCGCGCACCGCGGCCGCCACGAAGTCATCGCGCACCTTGTCCATGCCCGCGCGGTCCAGCGCGGTCGGCGGCACTTCGTCCTGCGCATGCGGCACGGGCGACGGCGCCACGGTCTGCCACCCACCGGGCGCTTCGGGCCGGACCTGCTTGCCGCCGTCCCACGGTACCTGGCTCGACGCCTTGCGACCCGCGTGCGCGAGCTGGATGGCCACGGCAATGGGCGAGTGCGCGCGCATGGCTTTCAGCACGCGGCCCAGCGCGGCCTCGTTGCCGTCATCGTAAAGGCCCAGGTCCCCGGCGGTGATACGGCCTTCCGCCGACACCGCCGTGGCTTCGATGATCAGCATCCCCGCGCCGGACAGCGCCAGCGAACCGAGGTGGATCATGTGCCAGTCGCCGGCATTGCCGTCCTGCGCCGAGTACTGGCACATCGGCGCAATGATGATGCGGTTGGACAGGCTCAGCTTGCCGATATCGAGGGGATCGAACAGATGGCTCATGGGGATACCTTGTCTTGCGGATCTGGGCCCGACGCGCGGTCGCGCCACGTTGCGGGATGCGTGCCGTGGAATTCTGGATTCTAGGCCGATGGCGACTTTGCCGCTGGCCGCCGCGCGCCGCCGAAATCCAGCGCCAGCGCCACCGCCATCGCCACCGCGCCGCAGCCAAAGATCAGCGTGTAGTTCTGGCCCGTATGCGCGAACAGCCACGAGTAGCCGTAGCCGGACAAGGCCTGCAGCAGTGCAAAGGCGGTCGTGGCATGGCTCCATGCGGCGCGCTGCGCCATCGGGTCGTGCGGCACCATTTCCTGGATGCGCCCAAGCGCCAGCGGCACGATGCCGGGCGTGAACACGCCGAGCATCGCCGTGGCAACGCCGATGACCAATGCATGGCCCGACACGGCAAGCAGTGCCACGGCCAGTCCCAGCAGCAGCATCGCGCCACGATACGCCAGGCGAAAGCCGATGCGGTCCGCCACCAGCCCGCATACGAGCGGTCCGGCAATCGCCGCTACGCCGTACAGCACCCAGTAGCCCGCGCCCACGCTGCTGCCGCGTCCCAGGCCACGGGCGATGTAGTCCACCAGAAGCAGCATGACGGGAACCAGGCCCAGCGCGTTGAGCGCGTACTGACCGTACAGGCGGCGCATGCCCTGATGCGATCCCGCGGAGGGCCGCGCGCCGGCCGCCTGCGATACGGGGGCACCGGCGGCACCGGCAGCATCGGCGGCGGGCCAGCCGAACCAGCTCAGCAACGTCAGCGCCAGCGACACCAGGCCAAGGCCCAGCCAGGTCTCGCGCAGCCCCAGTTGCAGCAGCTGCGGCACCAGCGTGCCTGACGCCGCAATGCCAAGGCCCAGACCCAGGAAGATCATGCCGCTGACAAAGCCGCGCCGCGGAGCGGGAATATGCGGCAGGATCGACGTCGCCACCAGCACCATGATGGCGCCCCCGGCAAGCCCTGCGGCGAAGCGCCAGGCGAAGTACCAGGTCACCGACAGCGGCCACGCGCACGCGATGAACGCGGCGCTCGCCAGCAGCATCAGCAAACGCAACGCCGTGCGATTGGACACCGCCGATGCCAGCGGCCGCCCCAGCATCGCCCCGGCCAGGTAGCCCGCGAAATTGGCGGCGCCAAGCGTCACCGCCTGCGGCGCGGTGAACCAGTGGGCCTGGATCAAAGGCGGAATCAGCGGCGTATAGGCAAAGCGCGCCAGTCCGATGGCCACGAGGCTGGCGCACAGGCCCGCCACGGCGGCGAAGATGGCATGCCCGTCCAGGGGGGCCTGTGGGACCGTACCCGGTCTGGCGGCAAGCGGTTGTGACATGGTGGACTCCAGGAAGCGACACGCGGATGGTGTCGGCAAAATAGGCAAAATGCAGGCGTAAAGGCTCCCCCTCCGCGCGCCGGCGGCGCACGGAAACGGGTAGAGCGGACAGACCAGGGGACGGAGCAGCCGGGGGCTGCGGGGATCAGCCCGTGCCGGCTACGGTGGGCGCTGGCGGCAGCGGCGGCAGGCCAAGCACGGCCAGTGCAGGCCTTACGGCGCCCTCGAGCAGTTGCGGGTCGGGCACCGTGCGCGCCAGTACGCGCACGCCGAGCACCAGGGCGAGCAGTTGCGAAGCGATGTCCTCCGCCGGCCCGGTGGGCGGGATTTCGCCCGACTGTTGTGCCGCGACCAGGCAGTCGCGGAAGAAATCACGCATTCGCTGGAATTCATCGGCCACCTTCTGCTGCAGCTCGGGCACTTGCGGCGTGACTTCCAGCGCCGTGTTCACGAGCAGGCAGCCGCGGTGGCCCGGGTCCGCCAGCGATCGCGCGATGCTCTCGGCAAAGAATGCGCTGATGGCGGCCGCCGGCGACGGCAGCGCACGCAGGCGCGCAATGCGCTCGCGCAGGTTGTGGTCAAGGTAGAAGTCCAGCGCCTGCAGGAACAGCGAGCGCTTGTCGCCAAAGGCGTTGTACAGGCTCGGCTGGGTCATGCCCATGGCGCTGGTCAGGTCGCGCGTGGACGTGGCTTCGTAGCCGCGTGCCCAGAAGGCATCCTGGGCCGCGGTAAGCGCGGCCTGTTCGTCGAACTTGCGGGGTCTGGCCATGGCGGATGCAGTTTTGTATCAATCGATATGAAACGGATTATAGATCGATCGATACAAAACGCAAGCCACCCGCGCCAGAGGCGCTCAGCAGGTCAATGCTTGACGGCGGGCATCACCAGGCGCAGGCCGCTGGCAATGGCGGCGACGCCGGCAAAGCCCGCGCCAAGTGCCAGCGCCAGTCCGGGGCCATGGCTGCCCGCCAGGCCGAAGCTGAGTGCCACGAGCGCCGCGCCCGTGGCCTGGCCCAGCAGGCGCGCGGTCGCGATCACGCCACTGGCGCCGCCGCTGCGCTCGCGCGGGGCGCTGGCCATCAGCGCCTTGAGGTTCGGCGACTGGAAGAACCCGAAGCCGGCGCCGCAGATGCACATGCGGATGCCGATCTCCAGCGAGCTTGGGTTGGCCGGCATCAGGGCCAGCGACGCCATGCCCGCGCTCATCACGGCCAGCCCCACGCCGCCCAGCAGGCCCGGCGGATAGCGGTCGGACAGCCGCCCGGCGATGGGGGCCATCAGCGCCACCACCACGGACCACGGCGTCAGCAGGAATCCGGTTTCCACCTGGCCGCGCCCGAGCACGTGCTGGAAATAGAACGGCAGAGAGACAAAGGCCAGCCCCTGCGCCGCAAACGAACAAATCGCGGTCAGCGTCGACAGCGCGAACATCGGCCGGCGGAACAGGTCCACCGGCAGCATCGGCGCCGGGTGGCCGCGCTCGCGCCACAGCAGCAGGCCGAACGCCACCACGAAGACAGCCGCCGCGGCCAGGGACTCTGCCAGTGGCGCGCGCTGCGCGCCCTCGCCCAGGGCAAAGATCAGCGCGGCGAACGCCACCACGTTCAGCAGCGCGGCCACGCGGTCGAACGCGTGCTGGCTGCGCGGCGTCTGCGGCAGGGCACCGCGCGCGATACCGAGCGCCAGCAGGCCGATCGGAAGATTCACGGCAAACAGCCACGGCCACGTGCCGAAGGAGAGGATCACCGAAGCCACGGTCGGCCCGAGCGCGAACGACACCCCCACCACCAGCGCATTCAGCCCGACGCCGCGGCCGAGCCGCTGGATCGGGAAGATCGCGCTGATCAGCGCGGTATTGACGCTCATGATCGCGCTGGCCCCGATGCCCTGCAGCACCCGCGCCGCGGCGAGCGATGGCAGCGACCACGCCAGCGCGCACACGACGGAAGCCGCGATGAACAGGGTCACGCCGCCGATATAGACGCGCCGGTGCCCGAGGATGCCGCCCAGCGCCGCGAACGGCAGCAGCGTGGCCACCATCGCGAGCTGGTAGGCGTTGATCACCCAGACCGACGCCGCGGGCGTCGCATTCAGGTCCGCGGCAATGGACGGCAAAGCCGTATTGGCGATCGCCGTGTCCAGCGTTGCCAGCGCCACGGCGATCATGATGGCCGCCATGCCGCGACGCTCGCGCGAGGACATGGCATGCGGAGCAGCAGCGGCGGACGCCGGCGTGGAAGCGGATTGGAGCGGGGCGGGAGTGGACACGGCGCGGGACTGGTTGAGGGCCGGATCACAGCCCGGCACAGTTCAACCGTGACAATACGGGAAATCCCTTCAACGCGCTGAAGGCGGCTTCATATGTATGCACATTTGAAGCCGCTCGCGCCGTCCAGCGCCGTCCGTCAGGCTACCGACAGACCACCGTCCACGCTGACGCTCTGACCGTTGATGAAGCGCCCGGCGGGCGAGGCCAGCAACAGCGCCAGCCCTGCCACATCGCCCGCTTCGCCGATGCGCCGCATCGGGTTGCGCGCCGCCAGCTGCGCTTCGCGCTCGGGGTCGCCCCACAGCGCCTCGCGCGAGAACTCCGTCCGGACCGGTCCCGGGTTGATGGCGTTGACGTTCACCCCGCTCGCTCCCAGTTCCAGCGCCAGGCTGCGCACCGCCTGGTCCACGGCTGCCTTGGTGATGCTGTACATGCCCAGGAAAGCCGAGCCGCGCTTGGCCGCAATGCTCGACATGAACGTGATCGAGCCATCGCGCCGTGCCACCATCTGCGGCGCCAGCGCGTTGACCAGCACCAGGTTGCCGCGCACATTGCCGGCCATCGCCGCGTCGAACACTTCCGGCCCCTGGCTGAGCAAGGATCCCGCCGCGCCGTCCGCCGCCGCGTTCAGGACCAGGGCATCCACCCTGCCGAACGCCGCCAGCGCCTGTTGCGCGAATGCTCGCACGCTGGCCAGGTCGGCGATATCGCAGGCAATGCCCCGGGCGCGGATGCCTTCGCTTTCCAGTTTCGCGGCGACAGTCTGCGCGACCTCGCCGTCACGTCCTGAAACAATGACGGCGGCGCCGGCATGGCCCAGCGCACGCGCCATTTCGAGGCCCATGCCCTTGGTGGAGCCGGTCACGACGGCCACGCGGCCGGAAAGGTCAAAGAGGTTCTGCATTACAGCGACTCCTGTCGATGGGAAGACACAAAGGAGGCGTGGCCGATGGGCACGCCGGTTTAAATGACGATCAACATCTATTGAACAAATTATGACCATCATCTAAAATTCGTCAAGCATCAATTTTCGAAAGGGGCTTCAGATGGCGCGCGCATCACGGGAACAGGCAGACAAGAATCGGGAAGCCATCGAACAGGCGTCGTCGCGGCTGTTCCGCGAACGCGGGCTCAATGGGGTCAGCGTGGCTGAACTGATGGCGGGCGCCGGGCTGACGCACGGTGGCTTCTACGGACACTTCGCCTCGAAAGACGCACTTGCGGCGCAGGCCTGCAAACGCGCGTTCGAGGAGTCGGCCGCACGCTGGGAACGCCGCATCGAGCGCGCCGCCGGCGACCCGCAAGTCGTACTGACCAACCTGATCGAGCCCTACCTCACGCAAGCCCATTGCGCCGACCCGGGCCATGGATGCGCGGCGGCGGCATTGGCCAGCGACGTGGCGCGCGAGCCGGCGGACAAGCCGGTACGGCGGGCTTACCTGGAGGGCTTCCGCTCCCTGGTCCAGGACATGGAATCGACCGTGGCCAGCGACAGCGCGCAAACGCGCCACAAGGAAGCCCTGATCCGCATGGCCATGCTGGTCGGCGCGGTCACGCTGGCACGTGCCGTGCAAGGCGACACCCTGTCCGACAACATCCTGGACGCCGTACGCGAACGGCTGCTCGGGCCGTCATCCGACTAACCCGTCAACCACTGATCCGCCAACCATTCCGGAACGACTTGAATCACCGTTCTCCGGCCCCCCGCCGGAATGCGGATGGCCCGACGCACCCCAAAACACCCGCAAGCGCCCCCTGACAGAGAGAGACCCATGTTCGCCCAAGCGATTTCCAGCCGGCTCGACCGGCGCGGCATCCACTATGCGTGGCTCGTCGCCGCCGTCACCTTCCTCGTCATGCTCACCACGTCGGCGGCGCTCGGCCTGCCCGGCGCCTTCCTCAAGCCGCTCACCAGCGAAATGGGATGGAACACGGACCAGATTTCATCGATCCTGGCTTTCCGTTTCGCGCTGTTCGGATTGATGGCGCCGTTCTCGGCGATCCTGATGGAGCGCTTCGGCGTGCGCAACGTGGTGTGCGCCGCCCTGGCGCTGATTGCCGGCGGCATGGCGCTGGCCACCGTCGTCACGCAACTGTGGCAACTGTTCCTGGCATGGGGCGTAATGCTCGGTGTCGGCTCCGGCATGACCGCGCTGGTCCTGGCCGCCGTCGTGGCCAATCGCTGGT
Source organism: Cupriavidus yeoncheonensis (assembly GCF_905397275.1). Classification (GTDB taxonomy): domain Bacteria; phylum Pseudomonadota; class Gammaproteobacteria; order Burkholderiales; family Burkholderiaceae; genus Cupriavidus; species Cupriavidus yeoncheonensis. The sequence goes on from NZ_CAJPUY010000012.1 coordinate 178,911, forward strand.
TCAGCGCGCGGCGCGGGCTGGTGATCGGCCTGCTCACCGCCAGTTCGGCCACCGGCCAGCTCGCCTTCCTGCCGGCCGCCGCCTGGTTGATCGAACACATGGGCTGGCGCGTGGCGGTTCTGCCGGTGCTGGTTGGCTGCGCGGTACTGGCCGTGCTGGTGTTCGCGTTCATGCGCAACCGCCCGGCCGACGTCGGCCTGGCCGCATTCGGCGAGGTGCCCGCCGCGGTCCCCGTTGCCGCTGCCGCGCCGCCTGCCCCGCTCACGCTGCGCGGCCCCTTCGTCGTGCTGCGCGACGCCATGCGCAACCAGACGTTCTGGGTGCTGGCCGGCACCTTCTTCATCTGCGGCCTGTCCACCAACGGGCTGATCCAGACCCACTTCATCGCGCTCTGCGGAGACTTCGGCATGGGCGCCGTGCCGGCCGCCTCGGCGCTGGCCATGATGGGCGCGTTCGACTTTGTCGGCACCATCCTGTCCGGCTGGCTGTCGGACCGCTATGACAGCCGCAAGCTGCTGTTCTGGTACTACGGGCTGCGCGGCCTGTCACTGCTCTGGCTGCCCCATTCGACCTTCACGCTGTATGGCCTGTCGATTTTCGCGATGTTCTACGGCCTGGACTGGATCGCCACCGTGCCGCCCACGGTCAAGCTGGCCGCCACCGCCTTCGGCCGCGACCGCGCGCCGATGGTATTCGGCTGGATCTTCGCCGCCCACCAGATCGGTGCCGCCACGGCGGCCTTCGGTGCCGGCCTGAGCCGTACCCTGCTGCTGACCTATACGCCGGCGCTGTATGCCGCAGGCGCGGCGTGCTTCGTGGCGGCGCTGCTGGCGCTGTTCGCCAGGCGTGCCGCGACGTCAGGCAATGCTGCCGCGGCGCAAGCAGCAAGCGGCTGACAGCCAACGGGGCTGACGGCAGCTCGCCGCAGACTCAGAACTTGGGGATCCTCAGCGTCTTGCTGACCATCAGCGATCCCGACAGCGCGAACAGCAGCACCAGCGGGTGCAGCTCCGCCGGCCCGATGGTCCATGCGCCACCGGGCAGCGCCGCGTCGAGGCGTTGCTGCGCGGCGCACCAGGCGAGCACGCCGGTCAACAGCACGCTGGTGGGAATCGGCGTGCCTTCGAAATACTTCACCTTGTCGCTGCCGGCCGACAGCGTTTCCGCGGTGACGTTGAAACGCGCGAGCCGGCTGACGCCGCAGCAGACGAAGAAGATCAGCACCGCCAGGTCCCAGCCGCCGCGCATGCCGGCGGCAAACGCCAGCGTGGCCGGGCCGACACCGAAGGAAATGATGTCGGCCAGCGAATCAAGCTCGCGCCCCATTGCCGAATGCTGGTGCCGCCAGCGCGCGATGCGCCCGTCCAGCACGTCGAAGATGAAAGCCAGCGGTGCCAGCGCGGCCGCCGTGAAGAAATGCGACGGCGTCGGCGTGGCCACGTAGAACATGGCGAAGAACACCGACGCCATCCCGCAAGCCGCATTGCCCAGCGTGAAGACATCCGCAAGCTGCAGCTCGCGCAGCATGGAGAAATGGCGGGGCCGCTCCTGAGGCGTCGGCATCTGTGTTCCGGCTCAGAGAACCTTGGATACGTGGCCGACTTGCGGCGGGGCTGCGAAGCAGTCGCTGACCAGTGCGCGCCACTCCTGGAATTCGGGCGCGTCGCGGAAATGCACCATGTGGTCTTCCACCGTTTCCCACTCGACCACGAGCGTGTATTGCTGCGGCTGCTCGATCGAGCGGAACAACTGCACGCCATGGCAGCCGCGCGAGCGCAGGAACAGCGGTTTGGCCTTGCCCACGCCCTCTTCGAACTGGCTTTCGCTGCCAGGCTTGACGGTGATTTGCGCGATTTCCTTGATCATGATGTCCCTGTGTCTGGTTGGGGAATGCCGGCGCATGCCGGCTGGATGACACTACCTTAGCACGATCAAGCGCGCGGGTCGTGTGGCCGCAATCCTTTCGTTACTCGCGCACCGTAGCATCGCGGCTTCCGTTGAATCCGTGATGAACCGCCATGTCGATGAAACCGCTGAATGCCATGACTGCCGGACTGCTTTTTGGTCCTTTCGCTCTTTTTGCCGGCCACGCCACCCATGCCGCTGCGACCGCCGCGCCATGCGGTTCGCCGTCCACGCTCATTGCCGACGTGCAGGCTGCATCGGCCGCTTCGCCGCTGGCGGGCAAGCCGGTGGAGATCGAGGCAGTGGTCACGGCGGACTACAGCGGTCCCGATGGTTTCATGGGCTTCTTTGTCCAGCAGGCCGACGAGCAGCGGCAGGATCGGCCAGGCGTATCCGAAGGCCTGTTCGTCTATTCGCCGCGCTACGCCGCGCGCGCCGGCGACCTGTTGCGGCTGGCCGGCACCGTGGAAGAGCGCTACGGCCAGACCCAGCTGGCCTTGTCGGGCATGCCGTCGCTCTGCGCCTCGGGGCGCTCCGTCACTCCGGCAAGTCTCGCGCTGCCGTTTCCGAACGACATGGCACCGAGGGCGCGCGCGGGGATGCTCGTCAGCTTTCCGCAAACACTGACCGTCAACGACACGCACGAACTGGGCCGCTACGGCAGCCTGCTGCTCGGACTCGGCCGGTTGCACGTTCCCACCGCAGTCGCCGCGCCGCGTGAAGGTGGCGTGCAGGTTGCAGCGGACAATGCGCTGAACCGGCTGGTGCTCGACGATGGGTCCAGCCAACAGAACCCCGCAGTCGTTCCCTACCCCGCGCCCGCACTGAGCACCGCCAACCCGGTGCGCGCCGGCGACACCGTGACCGGCCTGCGCGGCGTGCTGGAGAAGCGCTACGGCAACTGGCGCGTGCAGCCGGTGCCCGGTGGCGCGCCAATCCGGTTCACTGCCTCGAATCCACGCCAGCCCGCCCCCGCGCGTGCCACCGGCACCGACGTGCGCGTGGCCGCGTTCAACGTGCTCAACTATTTCAACGGCAACGGTCTGGGCGGCTTCGATGCGCCCGACAACCGTGGTGCCCGCAACGCCGCCGAGTTCGCGCGGCAGGAAGCGAAGCTGCTCGCGGCGCTGCGCGCACTCGACGCGGACGTCATCGGCCTGATGGAGGTGGAGAACAACGGCTTTGGTCCGCGTAGCGCCGTGCAGCGCCTTGCGGCCCAACTCGGCCCGGATTGGCGCGCGGTCGAGCCCGGCACGCCAAGGCTTGGCCTGGACGCCATATCCGTCGCCCTGCTCTACAAGCAGCGGACCGTGATGCCGCTTGGGGCCCCTGCGACCACTGTGCTTGAGGCACGCAGCCGGCATCCGCTCGCGCAGACGTTCGCGCCCGTCGGCAATCCCTCGCAAGCCTTCACCGTCGCGGTCAACCACCTCAAGTCCAAGAACTGCGCGGACGCCGGGGGGGCCGAGCGCGACCAAGGCGACGGCCAGGGCTGCTGGAACGCGGCCCGGTCGCGTGCGGCGCGGGCACTGGCCGACTGGCTGAAGACCTCGCCCACCGGCGTCGCGGGCGCGGGTACGCTGGTGATCGGCGACCTCAACAGCTATGCCCGGGAAGAGCCGATCAGCCTGCTGGCACGCGCGGGCTACGAAGACATGGTGGCAAGGCTGGCGGCACGCGACGCCTACACCTATGTATTCGATGGCCAGGCTGGCTATCTCGACTACGCGCTCGCCGACGCTGTCCTTGCCAGGCGCGTCCGGGGCGTAAGCATCTGGCACGTCAATGCCGACGAACCTTCGGCCTTCGCCTACGCGCAGGCCCATCGCAGCGCCGGCCAGCGGGAGCGCTACTACGCGCCGGATGCCTGGCGCGCGTCGGACCACGATCCCGTGCTGGTCGACCTGTCCTGGCGCGAGCCTGCACCGGACGCGGCACCCGCCCGGAGCGGAGGCGGCAATGCCGTGGCCGGGCCCGAAGGCGGCGGTGGCAGTGTCGGCACCGCCGCGCTGCTAGCCATCGTGCTTGCCGCCAGTACGGCGCTCGCCATGCCGGCAATCCGCCGCCGGCCAGCACGATAGCCGCCAGACGGAAACAGCGTGCCTTGCTCCGGGACAGCCAGTGCACCACCGGCGGCAATCCGCGCACCGGCGTCATTTACGTCATAAACACCGAGAGAAAACCCCAATACAATTTCATAAAAACATAATCCAATAATCAAACGAACCGCATCGCCGGTTTATTTTCCAGCCAGCGCAACACGTGTCGCCGAATCGTGGTGGAGTCGGGCACGTCTCAGCCCGCACGCTCAGCCTGCGGGCTTTTTTTTTTGCACGGCGGTTCATTCCTAATACGCTTCAATCGCATCTTCCATCTAGATTTTGAATAAATACATTCAACAAAATGTATGGTTGTTTGTTTTTCTTGACTTGCATGATATATCACATACTGTGTATCCCAGCGGGCGCCAGAAAGCGCTCTGGTCCTAAGAGAACATGACAATTTTGTCATCTGTCGATAAACAAGCAATTTCCAGGGAGGGACGCCCAGAAATTAACCAGCCATTTATTTCAATACCAGATCGGTCGATCTGATAAATCCATTTCTATCCATTTTCGGCGGCCGGAATATACCGGAGCGCCACGGTATTCCTGCGCCTGAAAAAAGCATTAATACCTGACCCTATAAGCCGATGGAACAGGAGACATGAAAATGACAGCGACCCACGCCAGACCCGGGAATTCTGCCTGCCGATGCAGGCCCGCACCATTGAACAGCCTGAATCAACCGATCCAAGGAGCGCGCCATGAATAATCCATCGGCAGCGGCCCTCCGCCCGCAGCAGATTTCGGAACGCACGCGCTGGACGCAGCTGTTCGTCGGCGTCGTCTGCATGATCGCCACGGCGAACATCCAGTACGCGTGGACGCTGTTTGTCCCCGAGATCCAGGAAACCTATGGCTGGTCCCGCGCCAGCATCCAGATCGCCTTTACGGTGTTCGTGCTGGTCCAGACCTGGCTCGCGCCGATCGAAGGCTACTTCATCGACAAGTTCGGCCCGCGCATGATGGTCGCGTTTGGCGCGATCTTCATCGGCGCGGCCTGGGTCATCAATTCGCAGGCCACCACGCTGATGGGCTTCTACGTCGGCGCGGCCGTCGGCGGCCTTGGCGTGGGCTCGATCTACGCGACCTGCATCAACAACGCGCTCAAGTGGTTCCCGGATCGACGAGGCCTGGCCGTCGGGCTCACGGCCGGTGGCTATGGCGCGGGTTCCGCAGCCACGATTCTCCCGATCGCGGCCATGATCGAATCTTCCGGCTTCCAGCCCACCTTCCTGTTCTTCGGCATCCTGCAAGGATCGCTCGCCTTTGTCGCGGCATGGTTCCTGCGCTCGCCGAAGGCCAATGAAGTCAGGGCTTCGCAGAAGCTGGTCCAGGCCACGCGCGACTACACGCTCAAGGAGGCCATGAGCACGAAGCTGTTCTGGCTGATGCTGGTGATGTTCGTGCTGGTCGTCACGGGCGGCATGATGGCCGTCGCGCAACTCGGCGTCATCGCGAAGGATCTTGGCGTGAAGGAGTTCAAGGTCGACCTGCACTTCTTCGTGATGGCCGCACTGCCGCTCGCGCTGATGCTCGACCGCATTATGAACGGTATCTCGCGTCCGCTGTTCGGCTGGGTCTCGGACCATATCGGCCGCGAGAAGACCATGGTCATCGCGTTCACGCTGGAGGGCCTGGGCATCATCGCGCTCGGCTACTTCGGCAGCAATCCGTATGCATTCCTGATCCTGTCCGGCGTGGTGTTCCTGGCGTGGGGCGAGGTGTATTCGCTGTTCTCCGCCCTGGCCGGCGATGCGTTCGGCACCAGGCACATCGGCAAGATCTACGGCGTCCTCTACACCGCCAAAGGCATCGGCGCGCTGTTCGTCCCGATCGGCAACCTGCTGATGGAGGCCACCGGCACGTGGTCGACGGTGCTCTACACGGTCGCCGCCATGGACCTGACCGCCGCGTGCCTGGCGATGATGGTCCTGCGCCCGGTACTGGCTGCGCACGTGGCCACCGCAAGGCGTCTCCATTCCAAGGAGACCGCCGCAACGGGTGCGCAGGTTCCGGCCTGACACGTCCGTCACCGGCGTCGGCAACGAAAAAGCGGGCTTCTCCGGAAGCCCGCTCTTCGATTGGAGCCGGTCAGGTTCCCCGTCCTGCGGCTTTCAGGACATGACTTCGTGGCGCGCCAGTCCTTTGACCAGGTACAGCACCACAAGCAGGTTGGCCACGGCCAGGCTCGCATGCATCCAGCTCGGGTGCACCAGCGCCTCGTAGAGTTCCAGAGGCAGGTAGATGCCGCCGGAAAACACGCCCAGCCAGTTGCCCCAGGCCAGCCGGTGCCACAGCCCCCAGGCTTCGGCAAAGCGCATCAGGGCGTACACCGCAGCCGAGCCGCCAATGGCCCACAGGCGCGCGTCGCTGGGGTGCGACAGCAAGGCCAGGAAGATGGTGGGATAGCGGCTGGCCGGGTTGATGTGCAGGCGCATGATGATCGATTCGGCCAGCGCCTGCGCATCACGGTGAAGGAAGGCCACCAGCCCCAGGCCGGCCACGATCACCAGCGCGCCTTTGGCCGCTTCGAACAGCGCAATGGTCCTGAGGCCGAAAATGTCCTGCTTCGCCATGAGGTGGCTCCGGGGTGGGTTGTGATCCGAGGCCCATATTGTGCAATACAGGCCGCCCCGGGCACCACTGCCCTGTCAACGCGGGCGTCGTCAGCGTGCGTAGTCGCGCTCCTGCATCGGGCCATCCGCGTCGATGCCGCCGTTCGCTTCCAGCGGACCGTCGACGGTAATCGGGCCGTCGGCGAGAAGGTCGCCCTTGACCACCATGGTGCCGTGCACCGTCAGCGGTCCGTCGAAGACCTTGAGGTAGCCCCCCGCATAGGGCAGACCGCGGGCCGCGGCGGGGCCGGAGAAGTACGCGGCGGTCAGCGGCCCGCGCGCGTGGACCCGCCCCGCGACGATCAGCCTGCCGTGCACGACCACCGGTCCGCGCACGTGGGCGGATCCGCCCACGGTGATCGATCCGGTTTCCTGCTGGGCCCGCGACGGACTGGCAGCGCACAAGGCCAGCGCCGCCAGCAATGCCAGGCTCATGGCGCGTACATGGCTGGGATGGTTCTGAAGTCGAAGTGTTCTCATCTGGGCTTTCCGCATTGGCGCTCAGTGCCCCTGCTTCCGGTACGTACCGATCAGCTCGGCCTGCGCCAGGATATGGCCTCGCATGGCACGTTCCAGCGCCGCCTTGTCGGGCATGCCAAGGTCCGGCAACGCCACGTCGAGCGCATACAGCTTGAGGAAGTAGCGATGGCGCCCGGTTGGCGGGCAAGGACCGCCATAGCCGGTCCGGTGCCAGTCGTTGAGCCCTTCGCGCGTGCCCGATGGCAGGTCTTCACGCCGCAAGCCCTGCGCCAGTTCGCTTGCCTGCGGCGGCAGGTTGTACATGACCCAGTGCACCCAGGTGTGGCCTCCGGGCGCGTCCGGATCGTCGACGATCAGCGCCAGGCTCGCCGTACCCGCGGGCACGCCGGACCACGCGAGCGGCGGCGAAGCGTCCGCCCCCTCGCAGGTGTAGCGGACCGGGATGTCGCCGCCTTGGGCGAACGCGGCGGATGTCAGGGCAAGCGGCATATGCGGCCTCGTCTGTGCCTGCGACGCAAGGGCCAGCACCGCTGCGCCGGCCAGCAGCCAGCGCGGCATGCGAAAGAAGAGCCGGGTCATGGGATGGGCCATGTGATCCCGGCGGACTGCGGCCGGGCTGGCTGCCGTCGGGGATGATGGTTTCAACTTAGTGCGGATCACGCCGCGGCGCAAGCCGCGCGGCGCCCGATCAGCGCGGGGCTTCGAGCCTTGCCTTGAGGCGCCTCACCGCTTCCGCCGATTCCGCCTCGATGCGCGGGCGCAGCACCAGGCGGTTCATCAGGACGAACAACAGGGTGGGCGACTGGTAGCTGAAATCCCGCGCGAAGCGCGTGCTTTCCTCGCTCGGCGTGAGCGAAGGCGTCAGTGCCGGGGTCAGCGTATAGGTCACGGTGCCGGCCTTGCGTCCCGCGATCTCGCCTTCGATCATCCATGTCCGGGGCGGATCGCTCTTCGTCACGGTCCAGACCACCACGCCGCTGCGCCCCGCCACCACGAAGGTCTCGGTCACGCGCTCGCCGGGCCGCAGCGAGTGATCGGTGGCACCCGCCACGCCCAGCGACGACGGGTGCCATGCCGGCCAGTTGCCGGGCGTGGACACGTAGTCGAACACCGCGGCCGGCGGCCGGGCGATCACCACCTCATTGCGGATGCGCGTGGTGTCGGTCCAGGGCAGCGGCACGAACAAGGCCGCGGCGCCTGTGGCTGCTGCAATCAGAATCCAGAACAGCGTCTTGTGTCGGGGCATGGGGGCGGCTGGCCCGCGCCGGTTCGGGTGCGTGGCGCAATGCCTCCAGTGTAGTGAACCGTTGGCATCGCGCCACCCCCCGGCCTGCGGCACCTGCCGCGGCGCTAGGGCGCGGAAGCCAGCGAAGCTGCCGGCACGGTCGCCACCGCGTCCGGCACCGGCCCCCACCCTCCGCCCAGGCTGCGCACCAGCGCCACCGTCGCCGCGGCCCGCAACCCGGCCACGGCGTTGGCATCGCGTTGCGATTGCAGCACCGTCCGGTCAGCATCGATCACGGTCAGGTAGTCCACCGCGCCGGCGTCATAGCGGCTGCGCGAAGTGCGCTGGGCCCGCCTGGCCCCCCCCAGTGCGCCGTCGAGCGCCGTGGCTTGCTGGCTGAGCCAGCGCACATCGGCCAGGCTGTCCTCGACTTCGCGGAACGCCACCAGCACGGTCTGCCGGTAGCGCGCCACGCTTTCCTCGTGCCCGGCACGGGCGCCCGCCAGGTTCGAGCTGTTGCGGCCACCGTCGAACACGGTCTGCGCAATCGTCGAACCCACGAGCGGTCCGAGTGCCCACGTGCGCGACGACCACTTGAACAGGTTCGACAGGTCCGCAGATTCGAAGCCGAACAGCGCCGTCAGCGATATGCGCGGGAAAAACGCCGCCTTGGCGACGCCGATACGGGCATTGGCCGCCGACATCTGCCGTTCCGCCGCCGCGATATCGGGACGGCGTTCGAGCAGCTCCGACGGCAGGCCCGCGGGCACTGCCACCGGTGCCGTGTCGAACGGTTTCGCGGCCAGGCCGAACTGCGACGGCGACACGCCGGTCAGCACGGCCAGCGCGTGCTCCTGGTTGGCACGGCGGCGCTCGATGCCCGCCAGGTCGGCGCGCGCGGTGCCAAGCTCGGCTTCGGCACGGGCCGGATCGAGGTCGGTTGTCTCGCCCGCTTCGTAGCGCTTGCGCAGCAGCGTCAAGGCATCTTCACGCAGCTTGATCGTCGCGTTGAGCAACTCACGATCGCTGTCGAGCGTGCGCAGCGCGAAATACGCCTGCGCCGTATCGGCCTGCAGAGCGAGCTGCACCGAGCGGTACAGGTCCTCGGCGCCCTGCTCTTCGGCGCGCGCCGCGTTCACGCTGTTGGCCACGCGGCCGAACAGGTCCAGCTCGTAGCTGGCAAACGCGCGCGCCTTGAGCACGGTCTGCGGTGCCACGCGCGTACCGTCCGGCAGGCCCTGCGACGCAGCCGAAGGCTGCGCACGGGTCGGGTCCAGGCCGACGCTCAGTTGCGGATACAGGTCCGCTTCCGTGGCGCCGGTGAACGCGCGTGCCTGCTTCAGGCGCGCCGCCGCGGCAGCCAGATCCTGGTTGTAGGTATTGGCCGCTTCGATCAGCCGGTCCAGTTCCGCATCGCCAAAGATCTTCCACCAATCGCCGCGATGCTGGCCTTCGGCCGGCGCCGCGGTCTTCCATTGCGCGCCTTCGGCGGCCGCGGCATCGGCCTCCTTGAAGGTCGCTGCGGTAGGCGTCTCGGGCACCTTGTAGGTCGGCGCCAGCGAGCAGCCCGCCAGCACCAGCGCTGCAGCCAGTGTTGCCAGTTTCGGCAGGTATTGCGTCATCACATTATTCATATCGATCACCATCACTCTGCGGACGGCACGGCGTGCGAGGCCGATGCATCATTTGCCAATGCCTCGCGGCGCTGCTTGCGCGTCGCCAGCAGGCGCAGCGCCACATAAAACACCGGCGTCAGGAACAGCCCGAAGAAGGTCACCCCGAGCATGCCGGCGAACACGGCCACGCCCATCGCATGACGCATCTCCGCACCGGCGCCGGTCGACACCACCAGCGGCACCACACCCATGATGAACGCGAACGAGGTCATCAGGATCGGGCGCAGGCGCAGGCGGCTGGCTTCGATCGCGGCCTGCACCACAGTGCGGCCGTGGTGCTCCAGTTCGCGTGCGAACTCCACGATCAGGATCGCGTTCTTCGCCGACAACCCGACCAGCACAATGAAGCCGATCTGCGTGAAGATGTTGTTGTCCCCACGCGTGAGCCACACGCCCGTCATGGCGGCCAGCAGGCTCATCGGCACGATCAGGATCACGGCCAGCGGCAGCGTCAGGCTTTCGTACTGGGCAGCCAGCACCAGGAACACCAGCAGCACGCACAGCGGGAAGATCCACACGCCCGCATTGCCGGCCAGGATGTCCTGGTAGGTCAGCTCGGTCCACTCGAAGCTGATGCCCTTCGGCAGCGTTTCGGCGGCAATCCGCTCGGCGGCGGCCTGCGCCTGGCCCGACGAGAAGCCCGGCGCCGGGCCACCGTTCATGTCGGCCGCCGTAAAGCCGTTGTAGCGGCTCACGCTGTCAGGGCCGAAACTCTGCTTCACCTTCACCAGCGAAGACAGCGGCACCATCTCTCCGCTGGCGCTGCGCGCCTTGAGTTGCAGGATGTCCTCGGCATGCTGGCGGAACTGCGCATCGGCCTGCACCTTGACCTGGTACGTGCGGCCGAACTTGTTGAAGTCGTTCACGTAAGCCGAGCCAAGATAGGTCTGCAGCGTTTCGAACACGTCGGTCACGGGTACGCCGAGCTGCTTGGCCTTGGTACGGTCGAGCTGCACGTCGAGCTGCGGCACATTCACCTGGTAGTTGCTGAAGATGCCGGCGAGCTCGGGCGTGGCGCGTGCCTTGCCCATGAACGCATTGGTGGCGTCGAACAGCGCGTCATAGCCCAGCGCGGCGCGGTCCTCGATCATCATCTTGAAGCCGCCGATCGTGCCCAGGCCCTGCACCGGCGGTGGCGGGAACACCGCGATAAACGCGTCCTGGATCGAACCGTACTGCTTGTTCAGGTCCGCGGCAATCGCACCGCCTGACAGCTCCTTGCTCTTGCGCTTCTCGAACGGGTCCAGCGTGACAAAGACGATGCCGGCGCTCGGGCTGTTGGTGAAGCCATTGATCGACAGGCCCGGGAACGCCACCGCCGATTCCACGCCCGGATGCTTGAGCGCGATCTCCGACATGCGGCGGATCACGTCCTCGGTCCGGTCGAGCGTCGCGCCGTCCGGCAGCTTGGCGAAGCTCACCAGGTACTGCTTGTCCTGCGCCGGCACGAAGCCCTTCGGCACCATCTGGAAGATGCCCCAGGTGGCCAGCAACATCACCGCGTAGACGCCAAACACGGAGCCCTTGCGCCGGATCACGCCCTTGACGCCGCGGCCATAGCTGTCGGAGCTGCGGCCGAAGAAGCGGTTGAAGCGCGCGAAGAAGCCGCCGAACACCTTGTCCATGCCGCGCGTCAGCCAGTCCTTGGGCGCGTCATGCCCCCTCAGCAGCAGCGCGGACAGCGCCGGCGACAGCGTCAGCGAGTTGAAGGCCGAGATGATCGTCGAGATCGAGATCGTCAGCGCGAACTGCTTGTAGAACTGGCCGGTCAGGCCGGTCATGAAGGCCAGCGGCACGAACACGGCGATCAGCGTCAGCGCGATCGCGATGATCGGGCCGCTGACTTCGCGCATGGCCTTGTAGGTCGCCTCTTTCGGCGACAGCCCTTCCTCGATGTTCCGCTCGACGTTCTCCACCACCACGATCGCGTCGTCCACCACGATGCCGATCGCCAGCACCAGCCCGAACAGGCTCAGCGCGTTGATCGAGAAGCCGAACGCATGCATCAGGCCGAACGTACCCACGATCGACACCGGCACCGCCAGCAGCGGAATGATCGATGCGCGCCAGGTCTGCAGGAACAGGATCACCACCAGCACCACGAGCGCAATGGCCTCGAACAGCGTATGGACCACCGCCTCGATGCTGTGGCGCACGAACTGCGTCGGGTCATAGACGATGCTGTAGTCCACGCCTTCCGGCATGTTCTGCTTCAGCTCGGCCATGGTCTTGCGCACATCGTTCGAGATCTGGATCGCGTTCGAACCCGGCGACTGGAAGATCGGCAACGCCACGGCGGACTTGTTGTCGAGCAGCGAACGCAGCGCGTATTCCGACGCACCGAGTTCGATGCGCGCAATGTCCTTCAGGTACGTGACCACACCGTCCGGAGAGGTCTTGACGATGATGTCGCCAAACTCCTCCACGGTCTGCAGGCGGCCCTGCGCGTTCACCGACAGTTGCAGGTCGGTGCCGGGCAGCGTCGGCGACTGGCCGATCACGCCGGCCGCCACTTGCACGTTCTGCTCGCGAATGGCCTTGACCACGTCGGAGGCCGACAGGTTGCGCTCGGCAATCTTCTCCGGGTTCAGCCAGACGCGCATCGAGTAGTCGCCCGAGCCGAACATCTGCACCTGGCCAACGCCCTGGATCCGCGCCAGGCGGTCCTTCACGTTGATCAGCGCGTAGTTGCGCAGGTACGTCATGTCATAGCGGTCGTTCGGCGAGACCAGGTGGACCACCATGGTCAGGTCGGGCGAACTCTTGACGGTGGTGATGCCAAGGCGGCGCACGTCCTCCGGCAGGCGCGGCTCGGCCTGCGACACGCGGTTCTGCACGAGCTGCTGCGCCTTGTCCGGGTCGGTGCCCAGCTTGAACGTCACCGTCAGCGTGAGCGAGCCGTCGCTGTTGGCCTGCGAGTTCATGTACAGCATGTCCTCGACGCCGTTGATCTGCTCTTCGAGCGGCGTGGCCACGGTCTCGGCGATCACCTTCGGGTTGGCGCCCGGGAACTGCGCGCGCACCACGACCGACGGCGGCACCACTTCCGGGTACTCGGAGATCGGCAGCTTGAACATCGAGATGGCGCCGATCAGGAAGATCAGCACCGACAACACGCCCGCGAAGATGGGGCGGTCGATAAAGAATTTCGAGAGATTCATCTTGGTTCTCGGCCTGTTTCTGGCAAGAAGCCCCCCTGGCGGCCCGCCGTGGCGGGCGCCATGCACATCAGGGGAAGCAAATGCGATTGACTGTCTGTGGCGGGGCTTCTGGGCCTGCTTAGCTCACCGGTTTGCCTTCCGCCTCGGCGGATGCCTGCTTGCGGTCAGGCGCGGCGGGCCGGGGCTCCAGCTCGCTGCGGTACGCCATCGACACCGGCTTGGGCGCCACCGTATCGCCCGGGCGCACGCGCTGCAGGCCATTCACGACCACGCTCTCGCCCGGCTTCAGGCCCTTGCGGATCACGCGCAGCCCTTCGTAGGTCGGCCCGAGGTCCACCTCGCGATAGGTCAGCTTGTTGGCCTGGTCGAGCACCAGCACGAACTTCTTGCCCTGGTCGGTGCCGATGGCGCGGTCGTTGATCAGCACGGCATCGTGCGGCGCGCCGCCACCGAGCTTGACCTTCGCATACAGGCCCGGCAGCAGGCGGCCGTCCTCGTTGGCGAACACCGCGCGCACGCGGATGGTGCCGCTGCGCGTATCGAGCCGGTTGTCGACCGAATGGATCTTGCCCTCATGCGGATTGCCGTCCTCGTTGGCCAGGCCCAGGAACACCGGCAGGCCATCCTTGCCGCCGCCGGCGCCCGGCGCGGTGTAGCGCAGGTAGCTCTGCTCGTCCACTTCGAAGCTGGCGTAGACCGGCGAGACCGACACCACCGTGGTCAACGGCGGCGACGCGGCGCCCGCCGCGACGAGATTGCCAACCGTGATTTCCGCGCGCGATACCTTGCCCGAGACCGGGGCAACAATGCGTGTATAGCCAAGGTTCAGCTTCGCCACCTCCAGCGCCGCCTGCGCGCCGCGCACGTCGGCCGAGGTTTCGCTGGCCGCGTTGATGCGCTCGTCGAACTCGCGGCGCGAGATCGCGTTGTCGTCGAGCAGACGCTGGGCGCGGGCCTTTTCCGTCTGCGCGTGCGAAGCGCGTACCTGGGCCGCGGCCACCGCGGCTTCGGCGCGAGCGACCTCGGCGGCGTACGGACGCGGGTCGATGGTGAAGAGCGGATCGCCCTTCCTGACGATCGAGCCTTCGCGGAAATGCACCGTTTCGATCGTGCCGGAGACGCGCGGACGGATCTCCACGCGGTCAACCGCTTCAATGCGGCCGGAGAACTCATCCCATTCGGTGATGTTCTTGCCAACCACGCTGGCCACTTCGATGGTCGGGGCCGGCGGCGGCGTATTGGCATGCGCCTCGCCGCCATGCCACGGCCTCAGCATGGAGGTGGCAACGCCGGCGCCCAGCACGATCACGATGGCGATCGCGATCCATGTGCGTCGATTCTGGATAATCATTTTTCTTCACTCCTGTTGCGGGTTTTCTTCAACTGGGAAAGCAAAGGCGCGAACGCCGCCCACCGGGCCGCGAGGTGCGATCCGGAGCTTGTCGGACAGATCAGCAAGACTGTTTGCCGGATGCCGCGCAGGCTGTCCTGGCGGCATCAGTACCGGCTGGCGGTTTTACCCGGAAGGCCTCAGCCGGCAGGCTCGTTCCGGGTCAACTTCAGGACCGGCTTTCGCGCCGCGTTGAGGTGTCGTCGGCTGCGGCCAGACATCGCCGCAGGAACCGCGCACCTTCGTCGACCCATGACTGACATTCCTCATGGGACTCTTCTACCCCGTCGCCACAGGCGCCGGGCATGATCATGGCCTCGGCCGGCACTCCGGCCTTGGCAAGGCGCCCCGCGAAGGCTTCGCCTTCGGCACGCAGCGCATCGACCTCCGCCACCTGCACCAGCGTGCGTGGCAGCCCTGCCAGGCGCGAGGCCAGCGCCGGCGCGGCATACGGATGCACGCTGGCGGCCGGCGTCGGCAGGTATTCGCGATAGTTGCAGGCCAGCCGCTGCAGCGTTTCCAGCGGCACCTGCCCGCCGGCCGCGCCCGTGCATGACGCGTGCTGCAGGCACGGGTCCGTCACCGGGCGGATCAGCCATTGCCCGCGCGGCTGCGCGGCGCAACGGTCGCGCAGCATCTGCGACAGCGCGATCGCCAGGTTGCCGCCGGCTTCCTCGCCGACCAGCGCGAAGCGGGTCTTGTCCACCTTCAGCCGGCGCGCGTGGCGCAGCACCCATTCCACGGTGCTGAACGCGTCTTCGGGCGCGGCAGGGAACGGATGATCGGGCGCGAGCGAATATGCTGGCGTCACGACCACCGCGGGCACCGATACCGCCAGCGACTGCACCAGCCGCCGCGTCTTTTCCAGCCCGCCATCCACGAACCCGCCCGCGTGCAGGTACACCAGCCAGGGCAGCAACGCACCGCCTTCGGCGGTCGGCGCCGGATATCCGGGCGGGTAGCAGACGCATACCGAGATCTCGCGCTCGCCGCTGGCTATCTGGTGTTCCACGACGCGCGCCTGCCCGTTTGCGTGGGCCGGCGGGGCGGCGGGTGAACGTTGGCTGGGCGACTGAGGCATGGGCACCTTGGCGGGCGTGCTGAAATTCTTCGGCACGCCTATCATGTGTTGCGATGGGATGGATTATGGTGATTGACGCCGATGGGATAAAGCAAGAGATTGCCAACGCACTGTTCCGTGTTTGGAATAATCGGCCCGCCGAAACCCCACGCATGACAAGGTCTTGGGAAATGTGATTCACTCCCGCTCTCGCGGTTGCGCACCCCCTGTCAGGCGCAGCCGGCCAGCGCCCAGTCCAGGGGCCGGGAAGCCAGGCACGGCCCCGACCAACCCATCCCCGGCGGCCCGCCCCCATACCGCCAGTCAGGTCGCCCCGTTCGGCGAGCAGTCAGGAAACATTCGTCGGAAGCACATCATGGATCGTCTCGTCTCAATGCAGGCCTTCACCCGGGTGGTCGACATGGGCAGCTTCGCGCGTGCCGCCGATTCGCTCGACCTGCCCAAGGCCACCCTCACCCGCCTGATCCAGAACCTGGAAACCCATCTGGGCGTCAAGCTGCTGCACCGGACCACGCGGCGCATCAGCGTGACCAGCGACGGCGCGGCCTACTATGAGCGCTGCGTGCGCATCCTGGCCGATGTGGAAGAAGCCGAGCAGTCGCTGACACGCCATAACAAGTCGCCCAAGGGCACGCTGTCGGTCGACACCACCGCCGCGCTGGCCCGGATCGCGCTGATCCCGAACCTGCAGGAGTTCTTCACGAGCTACCCGGAACTGAAGCTGGACCTGACCATCAACGGCAAGCCGATCGACATGCTGCAGGAAGGCGTCGACGTGGTGCTGCGTGTCGGCGCCGTGGACGAATCGATGGTGGCGCGTCGTGTCGGCCAGCTGAAGCTGGCGTTCTATGCGTCGCCGATCTACCTGAACCGCTACGGCACCCCGCATGAACTCGCCGACCTGGCCCAGCACAAGGCCGTGAACCACCTGTCCAACCGCACCGGACGCGAGTGGCCATGGCAACTCGCGCGAGGCCGCGAACGCACCGAGATCCTGCTGCCCTCCGCCATCTCGACCAATGACGGCGAGATCTACGTCGAATGCGCGGTGGCCGGCCACGGGCTTGCCTGCCTGTCGCGCGTGATGGCGGAACCGTATGTGGCCAGCGGCCGGCTGGTGGAGGTCATGACCGACTGGCAGACCGAAGAACTGCCGATCTCCGCGATGTACCCGCAAAACCGCCACCTGTCGGCCAAGGTACGGGTCTTCGTCAACTGGGTCGCGGATATTTTCGGGCGGCATCCGCATTTTGGCGCCGCACCGCAGCAAGGCTCTGTCTCTCAACTAGCCGCATAACACTGTCCGATCAAGTTGCTCAACCAGCGCCCCGTGCGTAAGCGTCGCATCCTATACTGTTTCTTCCGCAATAACGTCTAAGGGAGGGTTCCGATGAAACGCGCATTTTTCGGCCTGGCGGCCACGGCAGCGGTAGCGATGACCCTGGCGGGCTGCGCCGGCACGGGGACGACGACCAGCGGCGGCGCCAAGGCGACCGCGATGCTCGCGCCGAAGAGCGGCACCAGCACCGGCGGCACGGTCACCTTCACCCAGCAGTCCGGCGGCGTGATGATGGTGGCATCGGTCACTGGCCTGCCGCCCAATACCACGCATGGCTTCCACGTGCACGAAAAAGGCGATTGCTCCGCGCCCGACGCCATGAGCGCGGGCGGCCATTTCAACCCGGGCGGCAAGCCGCACGGGCAGGTGAGCATGCCCGACCACCATGCCGGCGACATGAACAACCTGACCTCGGACGCGAACGGCAATGCGCGCGCGAGTTTCCTGCTTCCTGACCTGAGCGTGGGCACCGGCCCGAACGGCGTCATCGGCCGTGCCGTGGTCGTGCACAAGGATCCGGACGACTACAAGACGCAGCCCACGGGCAACTCGGGCGGGCGGATCGCCTGCGGCGTGGTGGCGGCGTCCTGAGCCCGGACAACCGCCTGCCCGTGCCGGCGCAACGGTTCAATCCGCCGTCGCGCCGGAAGCTCTCACCGCATCCCCCCATTTCTGCCTTTCGCTGCGCATGAAGGCCTCGAACGCCGCCGGCGGCAGTACGCCCGGGCGGCCGCCGAGTTGCCGGAAGCGTTCGACTCCTTTCTCCAGGAAACCCCCAAGTGGCAGGGCCAACGCGCCTGGCCGCGACGCCGTTCAGGTGTTGCGCTTGCTCCTGCCGGACTTCGCGCGCCGCGGAACCGGCCTGGCATCGGACGACACATCGGTTTCCGGGTAGCTGTCGAAGGTCTGCTTCACAAGCTGGCGCAACCACACGATGGCCGGATCGTGGTGAAAGCGCGGATGCCAGTACTGGCTCAGCGCATAAGGCGGCAAGGCGACCGGAGGCTTCACCACACGCACGATGCCGTAGCGGCTGAACACGTTGGCCAGTTCCTCGGGAACGGTCGCGATCAGTTCCGGCTGCTGCTCCATCAGCAACGGGATCGACAGGAAGTGCGGTGTGTGCAGATAGATGTTGCGCTTCAGCCCCTGGCTTTCAAATGCCGCGTCGTACGACGGACTGGTGCGGCCCGCAAGGCTGACCGTGACATGCGGCATCGACTCGAACTGCTCGATGGTCAATGCCTCGCGCACCTGCCTGTTCTTCGTGCTGACGATGGTGACGAAGCCATGCATGAACAGTTGCTGCCGGAACAGCGACTCCGGCGCCGTCTGCACCGAGCCCAGCAGCAGGTCGGCGTCGCCCGATGCCAGCAGCGCTTCGATCTGTGGCACCGGCACCTGCAGCGAACGCAGCTTGCAATGCGGCGCAACCACGCGTAGCCGCTTCATCAGCGGCGGCAGGAACACCAGTTCGCCCATATCGGTCATGCACAGCGTGAACGTGCGCTGCATCGTGGCCGGATCGAAACTCGCCTGCGGCAGCACGCGCGTGCGCATCGCCGTCATGACTTCCAGGACCGTTTCGGATAGCGCTTCCGCCTTGATCGTGGGCGTCATGCCCGCGGCCGTCTTGACGAACAGCGGATCGTCGAAGAACTCGCGCAGCCGGTTCAGGGCGTGGCTCATTGCGCTCTGCGTGAGGCCGAGCTGTGCCGCAGCCCGGGTCACGCTGCGCTCGCGCAGCATGGCATCGAAGACCGTCAGCAAGTTGTAGTCGAACGCATCCGTATGCATGGCGTACATTCCTTCAATGACCGTCATGAGATTGACGCATATTTGCGCGCTGCCTAACCTCCTGTCAACACGCCTCGCAGAAGGCGTTCCACTCACAGGAGACTCACAATGTTCGTCAGGAACACCTGGTACGTCGCTGGCTGGGACAACGAAGTCGGTCCCGGCAATCTCTTCAGCCGCACCATCATCGGCATCCCGGTGCTGATGTACCGCACCGCCGACGGCACGCTCCATGCGCTGGAGGACCGCTGCTGCCATCGCGGCGCGCCGCTGTCGGTCGGCCGGCGCGAGGGAGACTGCGTGCGCTGCATGTATCACGGGCTCAAGTTCGACGCCTCGGGCCAGTGCATCGAGGCACCGGCGCAGCAGCGCATTCCGCCCCAGGCACGCGTGCGCACCTTTCCGGTGGTGGAACGCAATCGCTGGATCTGGATCTGGATGGGTGACCCGGAGGCCGCCGATCCCGCGATGATTCCCGACACGCACTGGCTGGCCGACCCGGCCTGGCGCAGCCTTGACGGGTACATCCACTACGACGTGAACTACCTGCTGATCGCCGACAATCTGCTCGATTTCTCGCATCTGCCGTTCGTGCACCCCACCACGCTCGGCGGCGGCGAGGACTACGCTGCGGTCCAGCCCAGGGTCGAGCGGCTGGACGACGGCGTACGCATTACGCGCTGGACGCTCGACACCGACCCGCCCCCGTTTGCAAGGCAGGTGAAGAACTGGCCGGGCAAGGTGGACCGCTGGAACATCTACAACTTCACGATTCCGGCGATCCTGCTGATGGACTCGGGCATGGCGCCCACGGGCACTGGCGCGCCCGAGGGCCATCGCGTCGACGCGGCCGAATTCCGCGGCTGCCAGGCGTTGACCCCGGAGACGGAGAATTCGACGCACTACTTCTTCGCCCATCCGCACAATTTCGCGATCGACAACCCCGAGGTCACGCGGTCGATCCACCAGGCCGTGGTGACTGCCTTCGACGAGGACCGCGACATCATCACCGCGCAGCAACGATCGCTCGCACTGGCACCCGGCTTCAAGATGATCCCGTTCTCGATCGACGCGGCGTTGTCGCAGTTCCGGTGGGCCGTCGAACGCCGGCTGGCCGAGGAATCCGCAACGGCCACGGGGGCGTAATGGAACTGATCGTGACCAGCCTGCGTCTGGAGGCCGAAGGCGTACTGGGGGTCGAACTCAGGGATGCTGCGCACGCCGAGCTGCCGCCGTTCGCGCCCGGCGCGCATGTGGACGTCAGCTTTCCCAATGGCCTGACGCGGCAATACTCCATCGCCAGCGCGGCTTCGGACAGGACGCGCTACTGGCTTGGCATCGGGCTTGCACCGGCATCGCGCGGCGGCTCGCGCTTCGCGCACAGCGAACTGCGGCTTGGCGACAGGCTGCCGATCGGCGCGCCGCGCTCGCTGTTCGGGCTGCACGAAGCGGCGGCTGGCCACCTCTTCGTCGCGGGCGGCATCGGCATCACGCCGATCCTGAGCATGATCCGGCAGTGCATCGAGCAAGCGCTTCCGTGGCGCCTGCTGTACTGCGTGCGCTCGCGGCGCCATGCGGCCTATCTTGAGCAACTGGCACCGTTCGCGGACCGTGTCGTGCTGCATGCCGACGACGAGCAAGATGGTCATGCCGACATCGCGGGCGCATTGCGGCAAATGCCCTCTGGCTGGCACGTGTACACGTGCGGGCCCGGCGCCATGATGGATGCGGTATGCGGCCATGCCGCGGTGCTGGGCATCGACCACGACGCGGTGCACCTGGAGCGCTTCGGCGCCGCTGCGGTGCAGCCGGGCGACGAGCGCGATGCCTTTCAGGTGCGCCTGCTCAGGCATGGGGGACGGTTCACGGTGCCCAGGGAAGCCAGCATCCTTGAGGTACTCGAAGCCAATGGTGTATGCCTGCCGTTCTCGTGCCGCGAAGGCCTCTGCCGAAGCTGCGAAGTCCCCCTTGCCGCTGGCGTGGCGGAGCATCGCGACTATGTGCTCAGTGACGAAGAGCGCATCGCGAACAAGTCGATCCTGATCTGCGTGTCGCGTGCGAAAGGCGCGGAGCTGGTGCTGGACGTGTAGGCGCCGGGACGGCCCGAGACCGGCTGGTCCGTTTTGGCCTTACCATAGCGGGCCGCTCCCGAGTCCCTGTCATGCCACGCCACATCCGCCGCATCCTGCTTTGCCTCACTATCTCCGGCCTCGCGCTTGCCGGCAACGCGTACGCCACGGACATCGACTGTGATCCGGCAACTGCCCCGGCAAGCCAGACGCCATCGCACCGCCTGATCTGCGAATCCGCGCTGTTTTCCATGGGCTATCAGCGCATCTATGCCGACCAGCAACGTAGGCTCAAGGCCGGGCAACTGACCGAGGCGGATATCACCGCATTCCGTGCGAAGCGCGACGGCTGCAAGTCCGCCTCATGCCTGGATACGGTTTTCCGGGAGTGGAAGGCAAACACCGCCAACGCCAGCCGCAAACCCTGAGGCCCCGTTATCGGGGCATGGCGCTCATGCCTCGCTGAAAGCGCCGGCCGCCATGGCGGCCTGCTCCCCGGCATCGCGCTCGAAGCGCAACCGCGGCAGATGCTGGGGGAACTCCCGCTGCATGAAGTCGATCAGCGCTTCGCGGATCCTGCAGCGCAGGTCCCACGCGAGGCCCGACGAAGCCGCGGTGCACAGCACGCGAAGCTGCATGGTGCGCTCGGTGGCATCGGTGACAACGAGGTTGAAGAACCGCTGGTCCCACTCCGGCGCGGCGTGCACGATCCGCTCCAGCTCCTTGCGCAGCGGTGCCAGCGGCATGCCGTAGTCGACGTGGAAAAAGACCGAGCCCATGATCTGCGCGCTGTTGCGCGTCCAGTTCTGGAATGGCTTCTCGATGAAGTACTGCAGCGGAACAATGAGCCGGCGCTCGTCCCACAGCCGCATCACGACGTAGGTCCCCGTGATTTCCTCTACCCGGCCCCACTCGCCCTCGACAATCAGGACATCGTCGAGCCGGATCGGCTGCGTCAGCGCGAGCTGCAGGCCCGCGATCATATTGCTGAACACGGGCTTGGCCGCGAAGCCCGCGATCAGCCCGACCACGCCGGCCGAGGCGAGCAGGCTCGCCCCCACCTGCCGGGCGCCCGGAAAGGTCATGAGCAGCATGGCCGCGCCCATCACGATGGCAAGCGTCATCGCAATGCGCGAAAGCACACGCGTCTGCGTGTGGATGCGCCGCGCGCCCATATTGTCGGCCACATCGACGGGGTGCCGGTCCATGACGCCCTGCGCAAAGCCGGCGATGATCCGGACCACCAGCCATGTCGTCGCCGCGATCATCAGCAGGCCATTGAGATGGCGCACGGTGTCGATCCAGCGCAGTTCGTCGGGCGCGGCCTGCCACACGGTCTGCAATGCAAGCAGCGGCAGCACGACGATCGACGGGGCGCGGCCTTTCTTTACGATCGCATGCAGCACCGGCGCGGGACGGGTCAGGCGAATCAGCAGCAACCCGACAAGGCGATGCGCAATCAGTGCGACGAACACAGCGGCCGCGGCCGCTGCCCATGTGCCAAACCAGGGGTGTGCGAGGAGGAGTCCAATATCCATCGGTCATCCTTGAACAGGCTGGTGAATGCGCGAGGAACAGCCAGGAACGCTGCACCGGAAGGCTGGCCACCGCCAGCCTGGCGCTAGGAACGAATTCCGAACAAACCGTGCCAGAACGACTCGAACGCGCCCGGGTGACGGTTGGTTCGCCTCGCGTCTTCACCGTGTGGCGCCGCATTGACAGGCTCCTCCGGAGCGACATCCGGGCCGGAAGCCTCCGCAGCCTCCGCATGTGCCCTGCGCGACTCCTGCAGGGCCCATACGCTGTCCGCGATGCGCGCGGCGAGTTCGGCCTCGCAATCCTGGCCGAGCAGCACGCCGAAGAGAACATCGCGGTTGTGGCCGTCATCGGCAAAGCGCATCGCAATGGCGACCATCTTCTCGTAATGCTCCTGCGCGACGCGCTGGGCTTCGCGCTGCGCCGCGTGCTCCTGCGCTTCCTGCTCCGCAAGCTCGGCCTGCCAGCGGCGCATTTCCTGCGCGAACACGTCGTCGTAGATGCGCCGTTGCTCGTCGTCCGAAAGGATGGCGTAGGCGTCGCGGATTTCCTGGAACGCCAAATGCGCCTCGGTCTCGCGGCCAGGATTGCGGTCGGGGTGCCACTTCATGGCGCCCCGGCGGTAGGCGCGCTTGATCTCGTCCAGGGTAGCGTCCGATTCGACGCCGAGGGTTGCGTAAAGGGTGGTCATGGGGTGGTCATGGCCGCTGGGGCGGCGGCTGCGGAGGGGTTCATCCTAGCATGCGAAATCGCGGATACCGCTGCCGCACGAGCCCAGGCACGCCGATGCGGCGCATAAACCGGCTCGGGCGCTACTTGGCGTGGTTGCAGACCGTCGCGCAATACGCCCGGGTGCTGGGCCACGGCTTCAGGTCCAGGTAGCCCGATTCCCTGAGCTTCTGCATCAGTGCCCGGCGCTGTTCGGTGCGCAGCGCCTGCGGCGTGGTGGCATGGTCTCCTGCATTGCAAGAACCCGTATCATTAGCGCTTCCAATCGCACAATTGCTGTCCTGGCACCGGTGTCGCGCACCGAACCGCGCCTGCTCACTTGTCGCCTGGCCCTGGTAATCAATCGCTGAACGGACCATCCCATGACCACTCCGGATCTCCCCACCTACGCAGACGTCGAGGCCGCCGCCAAACGGCTGGAAGGCGTCGCGCATCGCACGCCGGTCAATACCTCGCGCACGCTCAATGACATGCTCGGCGCCGAGGTGTTCATCAAGTGCGAAAACTTCCAGCGCATGGGCGCCTTCAAGTTCCGCGGCGCCTACAACGCGCTGTCGAAGTTCAGCCCCGAGCAACGCCGCGCGGGCGTGGTCGCGTTTTCGTCGGGCAACCATGCGCAGGGCATCGCGCTGTCGGCCAGGTTGCTGGGCATTCCCGCGACGATCGTGATGCCGCACGACGCACCCGCGGCAAAGGTGGCGGCCACCAAGGGCTATGGCGCCAACGTCGTGAGCTACGACCGCTACACCGAAGACCGCGAGGCCATCGGCCGCCGCCTGGCCGGCGAGCACGGCTTCACGCTGATCCCACCCTATGACCACCCGGACGTGCTGGCCGGACAAGGCACGGCGGCCCGCGAACTGTTCGCGGAAGTCGGCGCGCTGGACGCGCTGTTCTGTCCGCTCGGCGGCGGTGGCCTGCTGTCCGGCACGGCGCTGTCGACGCGCGCGCTGGCGCCGCAATGCAAGCTCTATGGCGTGGAGCCCGAAGCGGGCAATGATGGCCAGCAATCGTTCCGCAGCGGTTCGATCGTGCATATCGACACCCCGAAGACGATTGCGGATGGCGCGCAGACCCAGCATCTGGGCCAGTACACGTTCGCCATCATCAAGCGCGATGTCGACGATATCCTGACCGCGACCGATGCCCAGCTGGTCGAGGCGATGAAGTTCTACGCGTCGCGCATGAAGATGATCGTCGAGCCCACGGGCTGCCTGAGTCTGGCCGCGGCTTTGCAGATGAAGGATGCGCTCAGGGGCAAGCGGGTGGGCATCCTGATCAGCGGCGGCAATATCGATCTGGAGCGCTTCTGCGAACTGGTGTCCGCGTAAGCCATGCAGGCCGGTGCGGTCCGGCCTGCCGTCACGGAATGGCGCGGGCCATTCCGCTGCCTGGGTCAGGCCTTGCCGGAGGCGCCCCGGGTGGCCGCGGCGGATGCGCCGGCGGCAAGATTGTTGCGCGCGACGTCGGTCATCTGCTTCGAGATGGCCTGGGCCGAACGATAGGTGTTGCCAGCGGCGTCAACCGTCGACTGCAGCAACGCGGAGATCGCTTCCGATCCGGCCGGTGCGTTCTTCACGAAGGTGTCGACGAAGGCCTGCAGATTGCGGTGATTCTGTTCGTATTGCTCTTCCACCGCACGGGCCAGTTCTGCCTGCGCCTGCGTGGCGATCTCGCATACCTGGCGCGCATACGTAATGGCTTTCTCGGCCGCGGGTTGGGCCACGCTGCTCTGCACGGCGAGCACGTCCCTCAGGTCCTTTCCGGCCAGCACGGCTTTCAGGCTCTCCTGGCCTTCGGTCAGCG
Organism: Cupriavidus yeoncheonensis; assembly: GCF_905397275.1. Classification (GTDB taxonomy): domain Bacteria; phylum Pseudomonadota; class Gammaproteobacteria; order Burkholderiales; family Burkholderiaceae; genus Cupriavidus; species Cupriavidus yeoncheonensis. Next base: position 203,825 of record NZ_CAJPUY010000012.1, read on the forward strand.
CTGTTCTGGCAGTCTCGAGGTTCAGCTGGGTTAACTTCTGGAAGCCGTCGATGGTCGACTTGGACATCATGGCCAGATTGGCCAGGTTGGTCTTGTGGAGCGCCGCAAACTGATCGGACGTGAAGGCGGACATGCGTGGGTTCTCCTTGAGAGCGACCGGCCAGAAAGGCGCCATGTGCCGCCATGGCGTTCTGACCGAGGTTGGGTTTCCTCGACCACGGCGCGTCAGCTAGAAGCGCGCCGCATCGAGGATGCAGAGATTAGAGGAAACGGTCTAAGTTGATCCCTAGGTAATTACCCAGAATCGGTCGTTTCAGTCATTATTTTGTGACTCTTGCAGCATGTATCTAACATTTTTTTACGAATGATTGCTGCAACGCGAGACGACAGCGTCGCTCGGTCACCACAGGGGAAAACCCTCGAAGGGTGCACTGACCTGCTGCAACTGCGTAACGGAGAGGCGACAGCCCCAACTGCATCGAAGGCGGTTACGACGGGTGGCAGGTAAGACGGCAGAAGGTCGTCGTGCTGCGCGGCCGGACCCTCATATCTGGTCGAGCAGGCTGCGCACGACATCGGCGAGCCGGCCGGCCCGCTGGCGCCCGTTGGCGTCGAGTTCCATCGCGCAGCCATCCGCCAGCGCCTTGAGACCGAACAGCGCGTCGCCGACATCGCGCCAGCCCGGATAATCTGCATGCAGGCGCTCCAGCGCGGCGGCCCCGGCGGCTACCCTGGCCGGCACCGGTTGCCTCCCGGCAGCGAGTTCGTCGAGGGAGTCGGCGGCATCCAGCAAGCCCTTGCGGTTCATCTGTGTCCCCAGGAAATGGTTTGTCGTAGCCGCTGCGGTGGCGACTGCCGCGGTCATCGCCGCAGTTGCGACTGTATAGCAGGACGCGCATGGCCGCGAGCGTCCGTACGGCGGGCCCTGCGGTTTGGACAAGCCGCGACCCGCGCTGCTATATTACGGCGACGATTTCGACCCTGATTCCATGGCACGCTCGCTCGCGCTTCTCGCGCTGGCCGCATCGCTTTATGGTTGCGCCGGCGCACCGTCTTTCGGATTGTTCGGCGCCTACTTCCCGCTCTGGCTGTTGAGCGCGCTGGCCGGCATCGCGGGCGCAATCGTCTCCCACCGGATCTTCGTCGCGACGGGCTGGGCAGAAATCGTCCGCGCCCAGCTTCTGGTCAACACCGCGATCGGCCTCATCCTTGCCGAACTCGTCTGGTTACTGGGTACGGGACACCTCCTATGAAAATGGCCGGCGCACACAAGAGCCCGCAACGCGGCAGGCTGATCGCACTGGTCATCGTCGTGCTGGCCATCCTGCTGTCCGTCTACGCCTACCAGCGCACCACCCGCTATCCGTCGACGGATGATGCATCGCTCGATGCCGACATGGTTCACGTGGCATCGCCCGTCGGAGGCCGCATCGCAAAGATCCACGTCTCCGAATACCAGCTGGTGGCCAAGGGCGATGTCCTGTTCGAGATCGACCCTGTGCCCTACCAGCTCGCCGTCGCGCAAGCGCGCGCCGACCTCGAGCTGGCGCAGGCCGCGCTGGGTACCCGGCGGCGGACAATCTCTACCGAGCAAGCCACGGCTGCCATCGCATCGGAACAGATCAAGCGAGCCGAACAGAACTACGCGCTGACGGCCCGCACGGTGGACCGGCTGAAGCCGCTGGTTGCCGACGGCTACGTGCCGGTGCAGCAACTCGACCAGGCACAGGTGGCACAGCGCGACGCCAGCGTGTCGCTGCGGCAGGCCAACACGCAGCGCACCGCCACGGCGCGGGCTGTCGGCAACGAAGACGACGCCACCGCCACCGTGCACGCGCGCGAGGCGGCGCTGGCCATTGCCCAGCGCGCGCTGGACGACACCACGGTCCGCGCCCCGCACGCCGGGCGCGTCAGCGGCCTGAACGTGCTGTCGGGCGAAGTCGTGATACCCAATCAGTCCCTGTTCCTGCTGGTGCATACCGGCGAGTGGTTCGCGGTGGGCAATTTCCGCGAAACCTACCTGGCCGAAATCCGCATCGGTGACTGCGCCACGGTCTATTCCATGATCGACCGCAGCCGCCCGCTGCGTGGCAAGGTCGAGGGCATCGGCATCGGCATTACCGACACCGACCGCCTGAACCTGCCGCGCTCGCTGCCCTATGTGCAGCCGTCGGTGAACTGGGTGCGCGTGGCCAAGCGCTTCCCGGTGCGGATCCGCCTGGAAGACCCGCCCGAGACGCTGGCCCGCGTGGGCGCGAGCGCAACTGTCGAGATCCGGCATGGCGCAGCCTGCCGCTGACAAGCTGCGCCTGGGCCTTGCCGACATCGGCGCCCTGCTCGCGCCAGTATCCGGCCGCGCGGCAGCCGCGACGCGCGTCACGGTCAGCAGCACGCTCACCGTGCTGGTGACCAGCCTCTACGGCACGCCCGAGGCTGCCATCTCGGCGTATGTCATCTTCTTCTTCAACCGGGCCGACCGCACCACCAGCATCATCATGAGCGTGGCAGCGCTGATACTCGTCAGCCTGATCATTGGCATAGTGATGTGGCTCGCCGGCTTCACCATCGACGACCCGATGCGCCGCGTGGCGTGCATGGCCGTCCTGTCCGCCGCCGTGCTCTTCCTGACTTCAGCCAGCAAGCTGCGCCCGGTCGGAGCCATCGTCGCCATGATCAGCGGCTTCGGGCTCGATGAACTCGGGCTCGCACCCGCGGGCGAACTCGCCACGCGCGGGCTGCTTTACGCCTGGCTGATGGTGGCGATCCCGATCGGCGTGAACGTCGTCGTCAACCTGCTGATCGGCCCCTCCCCGCGCCGCCTGGCCACCGACCGGCTTGCGCACGGCCTGCGCCTGGCCGCACGCTGCCTGCGGGAAACACCGGGCGACGAGCGCGATGCCGACGCACTGCACACCGCGCTGCACGGGGGCGTACAGACCGTCGCCACCTGGCTGAAGCTTGCCCGGCTCGAGGGCACCCTCAACGCGCAGGATCTGCGCGCGTTGCAGCAAGCCATGGCGTCGACCATGGCAGTCCTGCTGGCCGTGGACGTCACGCGCCGGCAAGCCGTGGCGCAATTGCCGGCGGCCACCGCCGCGCCCATCGCCGCCCGGCTCGACGAGATGGCGCGCATGCTCGATGCCGGCGGCTATCCGGTAGAAGTCGGGCTGGAAGTTCCGCCGCTCGACCCTCTGACGCCGGTGCAGCAGACCGTTGTCCGGGAACTGGTCGCCGCCATCAACCGCTTTGCCGAAGTGGACGAGACTGCGCCGCCGGCCGCTGCGGAATCCGCGCGCAGTGGCTTCCTGGCCGCCGACGCGTTCACCAATCCCGCTCATGTCCGCTATGCGCTCAAGACCACGGGCGCGGCGATGTTCTGCTACCTGCTCTACCAGCAGTTGAACTGGCCAGGCATCCACACCTGCTTCATCACCTGCTATCTGGTGTCGCTCGGCACCATGGCCGAAACCATGGAAAAGCTGTCGCTGCGCCTGGCCGGCTGCATGGTCGGCGCCGCAATCGGCACGGCGGCCCTCGTGTATGTCGTGCCGGCCCTCTCGTCCATAGGCGGACTGATGCTGCTGGTCTTTGCCGGGACGTGGATTTCCGCCTGGGTGGCACAGGGCTCGCCGCGTATCGCCTACGCGGGGTTCCAGATCGCGTTTGCGTTCTACCTGTGCGTGATCCAGGGCCCCTCGCCGGACTTCGACCTGACCATCTCGCGTGACCGTGTCATCGGCGTGATGCTGGGCAATCTCGTTGTGTATCTGGTATTCGCGCGGCTCTGGCCGGTCAGCATTGCGGGCCGGGTCGAATCCGCCCTGGCGGCGCTGGTCAGCCAATGGCAGGCGCTCATCGATGCCCCGCAGGCCTCTGCGCGCCGCCAGCACGCGGCGGCTGCGCTGGCCCTGCATGGCACGATCACGCAAGACCTGATCCTAGCCCACTATGAGCCGTCGTCCGTCGGGCCAGCGCACGAGTGGGTCCACAGCCATCGCGAACGCCTGGCAAGGCTTGACGCAATATCCGGCCCCATGTTCCTGCTGGCGGAGCGCTTCCCGGGCGACCCGGCGCTTGCGCAACGCCTGAGCCGACTGAGGACGCCCGACATGCCTGCGCCCGACATGCGTGCGCCTGATGCGCCGGCGGCCGGGGCAACGCCCCCGGACACCGTGGAGGCCCAGGCCCGAGACGGGCTGCTCGCGATCATCGATCACCAACTTGAAACGTCCGATACGGATGTTCCGGACATGGCCACACCGTCCTCTATTCATGCGCAAACCTGATTCCCTGGCCGCGCTGGCAGTGGCCGCCGTAACGCTGGCCGGCTGCGCCACGGCATCGCTCGAACTGGCTCCCGAGCAGCCTGACCGGCCCTGGCAGCCGGCCACGGCGGCATCCGGCGAGATCGTGCCAGGCCGAAAGCAGCCGGGGCCGCCACCGCTCGACTACACGCTTCCGGCAAACCCCGCGCTGGCATCGATCGCTCCGCCAGCGGTGCTCGATCCCGCCAACGCCTATACGCTGCCCGAACTGATCGACATGGCGGAGTCGACCAACCCGCTGACGCGCATTGCCTGGAACGATGCACGCAATGCTGCCCTGGCCGCCGGCATTGCCAAGAGCAGCTACCTGCCGTACATCTCCGCCGCGGCGATGGGCGGATACCAGAGCGGGCACAGCTCGACATCGACGGCGCTGGGCCAGCTGGCCGCGAACTCATCCACGCACGGCGCAATCTCGGTGCTGTCGCTGCAGTGGCTGCTGTTCGACTTCGGCGAGCGCTCGGGCCTGGTCGACGCCGCCGAGCAGCTGTCGGTTGCCGCGAACATTGCCTTCACGGCGATACACCAGAAAATCATCCACGACGTCAGCGTCTCGTACTACCGCTACCAGGCGGCGCGCACACGTGCCGGTACGGTGCAGAAGGCCATGGACAACGCTGACGCGGTCCTGGCTGCGGCCAGGGCGCGCCAGCAGCGCGGCCTCGGCACCACGGTCGAGGTGGCCCAGGCCACGCAGAACCTTGCGCAGAACAGGCTCGCGATGGTGCAGGCACAAGGCGCCGAGACCGATGCCTACCTGGCGCTGGTCACTGCCATCGGCATCTCCCCCCTGTCCCGGCCACGCATTGCGGAGATGCCATTGCGGCCGCTGCCCCCGTCGCTCCGCAACTCGGTCGAAGAGATCGTCGAGACCGCCATCGCGCGGCGGCCCGACGTGCTGGGAGCCTATGCGGTGGAACGTGCCAGCCAGGCCAGGGTAAGGTCGGCGGAGGCCGCCTTCATGCCGAAGGTGTTCCTGTCGGCCTTTTCCTCGTACGCGTCGGGCGGTTCGTCGATTTCGGCGATTCCGTCCGTCGGCCAGCAGCCGCCGACGGTCAACCTGAGCGGTTACCGCTACGGCGCGAGTGTCTTCCTGGGTGTGACGGTACCGATCTACGACGGCGGGCTGCGTTCCGCAGCACTGGCCCAGGCCCGCAACGACGCCGACAGCGCGTCGGCGAAACTGACCCGCGCGAAAGAAGAGTCCGTGCGGCAGGTGGTGGTCAGCCAGAGCGCGCTGGAATCGAGCCTGGCCGCGTATGACGCGGCCAGGGCGCTGGCCGATGCGGCCCGGGTCACCTATGACGCGGCCTTCGCCGCCTACCGCAAGGGCGTCGGTTCGGTGACGGAGGCCAACCTCGCGCAGAACCAGCTGCTGCTTGCGCAGAACGCCTCGGCCGACGCCTACAGCGGCGCGCTCGCCGCGGCGGCGGCCCTGGCGCTCGCCACCGGCTCGATCGGTTCGATTCGCGATGGCGCCGCGTGGTCTGCACGGTAGGCGCCGATCGACCGTCGCCGGATTACCAGAATCCCAGAATCTTCCACCAGACGCCACCCACCACGGTGAAGATGATCAGCTCCAGCACGCACATCACCGCGCCGACCCGCCACCACTGCCCCAACGTGGTATAGCCGCTGCCGAAAATGATTGGCGACGTGCCGGTGGCGTAGTGGGTCAGCGTCATCATGATCGCGGAGCCGGCCACCATCATCAGCATGAAAGGCGGGACATAGGGCGGCGGGATCAGGTGGGCACCCACGGTAAGAAAGGCCAGCATCATCGCGCTGATATGTGCCGTCGTACTCGCGAACAGGTAGTGGGAAAACACGAACGCCAGCACCAGCACGGCGGCAGTCGGGAGCCAGCCTACCCCACTGGCGACGATGGCATCGCGCATATTGTTCGAGAACCATGCAATGACGCCAAGTTTGTTGAGCTGCTCGGCAAGCATCACCAGGGCGCCAAACCAGACCAGGGTGTCCCAGGCGCTCTTTTCCGACAGCACGTCGTCCCAGTCGAGCGTGCCGGTGATGATCAAGGCGAAGAGGCCGAGAAAGGCGACCACGGTCGGGTCGAGCGTGGCCGCCGGGCCAAAGATCATGGCCGGCACGTTGGCCCACAGCACCAGCATCCCGGCGAAGACGCCCATCATGACCCGCTCTTTGCCGCTTAGCGGGCCCATGCGGGCAAGTTCGGCCTTGGCGTAGTCGATCGCATTAGGCGTCGCCTTCAACTCTGGCGGGCACAGCACGAAAATGACAAGCGGCATCAGGAGCAGGCAGAGCAGGCCAGGCACCAGCATGCACAGCGCCCAGGTGGTCCAGCTCAGGTGCAGCGACTGTCCGCTAGCCTTGGCCACGTAGTCGACGACCAGGGGATTCGGCGCGGTGGCTGTCACGAACATGGCCGAAGTGATCGGGTTCGCGTGGTAGTTGACCAGTGCCAGATAGGTGCCGACCTTGCCCTGTGTCCCCTTGGCGGGATCGGAGTCGAAAGCGCCGGCGATCGAGCGCATGATCGGATGCACGATGCCGCCGCCGCGCGCGGTGTTGCTGGGCGTGAATGGCGCCAGCACCAGCTCGCAGATCGCCAGGCCATAGCCGATGCCAATGGTGCGCTTGCCCAACAGCTCGATGAACATCAGGCCGATGCGACTGCCCAGCCCGGTCTTCTTCAGCCCGCGCGAGATCAGGATCGCCACGACGATCAGCCAGATCAGCGGATTCGAGAAGCTGCTGAGCGCATCGGCGATGGCCCCCTTGGACGAGTTCGAGGTCACCTGCGCCAGTGACACGATCACGATCGCCATCATCGCCATGACGCCGATCGGCATCACCTTGAGAATGATTGCGACAATGGTGGTCAGGAAGATGGCCACCAGGTCCCAGGCGTTTGACTTCAAGCCGGCCGGCGGCGGGATCAGCAGCAGCGTGACCAGCACGACCGTGCTGATGATGGCCGGCGTCAGCCGGAACGGTACCACCGACATGAAGTAGCGATACGTCGCCACGATCTTTGCGAGCATTCCTGAACCTCCCCGAAACGGACACGCGGGATCAAGACAGCCGAAGTCCCCGCGCAAATCGACGCGAATTGAGCGCGTCCCCGCGACGTAGCACGCTTCCAAAGCATGGAAATCGTGACCGATGTACTTTGCGAGCAGAAGTGAATCTTTTCGACGGCAAGATGAAAAGATTACAAGGGCGATTTTTCTGGTGACAGTTCAATCGCCTTCGGGGTGCCAGACCATCAGGGCCGGTGCGCCCTACCGCAGGCCAAGCGTGAACGGCAACAGCAGTGCATTCACGAGAAGCAGGCCATACGTGATCTTCATGACCGCAGGCATCCGGCGGGGCTTCACGCCCTGGCCTGCGCGGGGCACGGCCCGTCTGCGCTTCCACACAACGCCTGCTCCCAGGCCAAGGACCGCAAGACCGGAGAGCAGGCTTTCCATGAGCAGAGGCTCCGGCCCACGCTTCGCGCCGGGTTGGGGCGACACCATGGAAACAGGCACAGCGGTGGCGTTTGCGTCAGGCACGAGATCCAGTGCGGTCGCAGCGGATGTCCTGTGCGCAATGGATACCGGGTGAGTGACTGCCCGCCCGGAAGCCACGGACGCATCAGGAGCGATGTAGGCATCAGGAGCGATGGAGGCATAAGGAGCGATGGAGGCATCAGCAGCGGCGGATGCCACGTTAGCGCTGGTCGCCGGAGCGGGCGCGGAAGCCGGCGTACCACGCGATGCGGGCTTCGCTGGCGGGGGGAGCGGCCGTGAGGCCGCCTCATGTCTTGCCGCGAGCGGATTCTCGGTGGCACCTTGTCGGGCCACGGCCGGTTTTTTCGGCATCGCGTCGCGCTGCCGCCAGAACTGATGGAAGACACCGTCCAGGCATCGCACGGAGTCGCAGGCATCACGCCTGGCGCGCCACGCCGCGATGTCGGCGGCCTGCATCGTGCCGTTGCGCAGCATCTTCTGCTGTTCGCCATAGATGCGCTCATAGCGCTGCGACAGCATGGTGTACTCGCAGATCAGGTGGCCCTTGCGGGCGCCTGCATGCGGCCGCGCTTCGCATCCCACGCCGCTGCCGTAGGGCTCCTCGCAACGGGCCGCCGGGCCGCCCAACGGGGCGTTGCACGGGATATCCGACGCGCGCGCGCCTTGCACTGCCAACAAAGCCAGCAGCCCTGCCGGAATCTGGATCAGGCGCCGATTGGGTCTCATCATCGTCAGCCCTCGAAGCGGCGATGCGGACTTTAACGGTAGTCGATGGTTTGCCGGCACCCCAGACTCTCATTGCGGCCTGTGTGCGGTAGGCCACCTGGCATGCCATCGCAGGCGGCAAATGTGAATTGCCGGCCTCGTGCTGGCGCAAGGACCCGGCCGCAACCTGGCGCCTGCAGCACATAGGGCCCTTCCGGGCCCTTCGCTCACTGGTCGCCCTGGCTCCCGAGCGCCTCACGATCTCCGCCCACTTCCTTCCTTCGGCGGCGCTGTACTGGGCAAAATCCCGACGCGAGGACCCGACCGGCTCCGCGCCCATGTCGGCGTACTGCGGCCGCACGTCGGGCCGCGGCGGCGACATGCGTGGCCAGCTTTACGACGATGGTCACCGGGGTACCGCGTGGCGCCCACAGGCCATACCACGTGCTGATATTGAAGCCGGGCAGGCCTGATTCCGCGACGGTGGGCACATCGGGCAAGGCCGTGGCCCGCCGCGCGGTCGTCACGGCACGGCACGCAGCTTGCCGGACTTGATGAACGGCATGGCGGACGGCATCGAGTCGAACATCAGCTGGATCTGTCCGCCCATCAGGTCGGTCAGCGCGGCGCGCTGCCCTTGTATGAAAATCAAGCGGGAAGTATCGGCGGGGGCGCCCCCGCTTCTGACCAGGTGGCCAAGTCTTGCCACGAAGCAGATGTCCAGTGCTGATAGCACCATGTCACGCCCTGATCCGGCGGTGGCGCATCGGTCGGTGCCTCACCCGCACGGTAGGCCAGTGCTGACAGCACCAGCGCCGTGCGCCGCATCGAATACCGGTCCCGCAGCGGCAGCATGGCATGGACTGGCCACCATTGCGGGGGGAGCGTCGAGGCGCCGGCATAGGCCAACCCGCAGTGGCACCAACCGGTAGCCGATAACTGCCACAGCCAGCGAGGTTCGGAGCGAGGCATCGTCGAGCGGTTCTTTGTATTGTTCACTTATTGCTTCTCGTTGTGCAGTTCATCCAGGGAGAACCTCATGACCGCCGTGCTCACCAAGTCCGTCATCCCGGCAATCGGCATCCGGGCCGAGTAGCGCCAAAGTCAGTCAAGCAGAAACGGCATGCCTGGATGTCTTCCGGAGTCAGGGCCTCATCACGCTCAACCTTGTCGGCGTTCACTGGGGCGGCATCGCGACGCATAGCAATTCCCACAGCGCTGGATTAAACGACCTCGTTTGTCGTTATGTCTCTAGGATTAGTCCTAACTCTCGCAATTCCTCTGCGATATTCACGAGAAGCTTGATCTGGCGGGAAGTTGCGCATTCACGTACACAAGCGACCTATCCACATGAGCGGTGGTCGGTCGATAGGATTAATTTGAGAATGCGTGTGGAAGCTTCAGATCCACAAATTGCGCGGACGCGTGAAGGCCACGATTGCGACGCTATCGGAATACTGAGGGGGGACGGTGCGAATGCTAAAGATGGCCGGATCGTCGGTCCGGCCATCGGGTATTCAGTGGAGCGCGCGACACTCGCGCAAATTGCTCAGCACATCCCAACACTCGACGCTAACGGAGCGCCTTCGAGCGTGACCTGACGGCGCCCAACCGGTATCCGATGCTCACGACGCGCACGCTGATGGACTTCATCCGTGAGCATCTGGAAAGGCAGGCGGTGAACTTGGGGGCGGGTGCAGTCTGCAGGGCCGGAAGTCTCTCCCACAGAGCTGCGCGAGAAATAACGCCGCCGGCAGCGCAAGCACGCCCGGGGGTATTACGAGCCCGCCTTGTAGTTCGTCTCCTTGACGATCTTCTTCCACCGCGCCGTATCGTCGGCAATGGTCCTGGCGAACTGCTCCGGCGGGCTGCCCACGGCGTCGTAGTCGATCGCTGCCAGCTTTTCCCGGATATCGGGCTGCGCCACGATCCGGGTCACTTGCTTGCTCAGCCGCGCGATGATTTCCTTCGGCGTTCCCGCCGGGGCAAGCAGCCCTGCCCAGGAACCGAATGCCATGCCGCTGTAGCCGGCTTCCTGCATGGTCGGTACGTCAGGCAGCGCGGGCGAGCGCTTGTCCGACAGCACCGCGAGCGGGCGCAGCTTGCCGGCCTTGATCATGGCGATCGAATTGAACGGATCGATGGTCATGTCCACTTCCCCGGCCACCACGGCCTGCATCTGCGGCCCGGTGCCGCGGTAGGACACGCTCACAACATCGGGCGTGCCGGCGGTCGCCTTGAAGCTGGCGCCGATCAGCTCGATCATGCTGCTGCCCGCCGACAGGCTCAGCGGCCGAGTCTTGGACTTGGCCAGCGCGACGAATTCCTGCACGGACCTGGCCGGCACGGACGGGTGCACGACCATCACGAAGCCGATGTTGGAGATCAGCGAAATCGGCTCGAAGCTTTTCAGCGGGTCATAGCTGGCCTTGTAGATCAGCGGGCTGAGCGTCTGCGCGCCGGCCGTGTTGAGCAGCAAGGTATAGCCGTCCGGCGCGGCACGCGCGACGACATCGGTGCCAATGATGCCGTTGGCACCGGGCCGGTTCTCCACCACCACCGATTGCTTGAGTGCCTCGCCAAGCTTCTGCGAGATCAGGCGCGCCACCACGTCGGTGGCGCCGCCCGGGGCAAAAGGAACCACCATCCGGATCGGCTTGCTCGGATACGTATCGCTCCAGGCCAGTGCGGGCATGGCGCCCAGCACGGCGGCGCAAAGCATCAGGCGGCGACGGAAATTCGGCTTCATCAGGTGTCTCCAGTACAGCGTTGACGGTGGCGCGGCCACCTCGGGCCGGCACCACGCAATATTCATATTTATGAATTCATTTTTACGCGGATGAAGTACACCGTCAATGTGGGTATCCACGGACGCGCTGCGTCGCTCGTGTCGTCACCGCGCAAACAGGCGGGACCCAATGTGTTGGGTACAGCCAAACAGCGCGCAGGGTCTGAATTGGCGGGATGGTGTGCCGGTTCGCAAGATTTTCTATTTATTTTCAATGACTTGATAATTCCTTAATGGGCTGGAACGAGAGCTGGCACACCCCATGCGTATATGACTGCGAGCGCAACACTGAATGCTCTCTAACCCAAGCCAGACCAGCACACCCAAGGAGTTCCATCATGTCCCTCACCATCCAGAACCTGCCCCTCGAACAAGACCTCGACCAAGCCAAAATGAGCGCCGTGCGCGGCGGCAGCCTGTTCCTGAACAACGGCATCAACGCGATCATGGGCGGCTCCGGCGTGTCCTTCGCCAGCCCCAACATCATCGTCGCCCCGGTCACCCAGGTCGATGCCTCGACCCGCACCAACGTCGACCTCAAGAGCATCAGCAACGTGCTCAACAACGTCGGCGGCATCGTGCAGGCGCTGCAGCACTGATCCCCCATCCAGTACATCCGTTCCTTCAGCCTACCCAGGAGACCATCATGTCCTTGACCATCCAGAACCTGCCGCTCGAACAAGACCTCGACCACGCCAAGATGGGCGCCGTGCGCGGCGGCAGCATCTTCGTGAACTCCGGCGTCAACGCCATCACCGGTGGCAGCGGCGTCTCGTTCGCCAGCCCCAACACGATCTTCGCGCCGGTCACGCAGGTCGATGCCTCGACCCGCACCGATGTCGACATCAAGAGCGTGACGAACACCATCAACAACCTGGGCGGCATGGTCGCGGCCCTGCAGCACTGATCTACCCACAACCAGCACACTCAGCCTACCCAGGAGACCATCATGTCCTTGACCATCCAGAACCTCCCGCTCGAACAAGACCTTGATCACGCCAAGATGGGCGCCGTGCGCGGCGGCAGCATCTTCGTGAATTCCGGCGTCAACGCCATCGCCAATGGCTCAGGCGTCTCGTTCGCCAGCCCCAACACGATCTTCGCGCCGGTCACGCAGGTCGATGCCTCGACCCGCACCGATGTCGACATCAAGAGCGTGACGAACACCATCAACAATGTCGGTGGCATCGTCGCGGCCTTGCAGCATTAAGGTACAACGGGCCGCAACCGGAGGCGGAGCAAGCGGGGCCCGCTCTGCTTCCGGCCGCTGCAAAGATCGCTCTTTGACGGGCGGTCTTTTTTTTGTTCACCGATCTGCGCGGCGGACTGATGGCTGCAAAGCGACACTAGTCGGACATCCGACCCACTTCGATCTGAGCGGCCCGGTCCGGCCGATTCTCGGCTGTTCGCCCACAGCCCCGCTACGGCGGATTTCGGCCATCTACGGCCGTTGATAGAGCTCCGCATTTATTCGTCCAGACAAGCCCGGGGAAAATGTGCAATTCCGGGGATTTTGCCACGCTTTACCCACAATACCTTCGCCGACTCAAATCCAGGTAGACGCGCAACAAAAATCGCAATACCACAAATGAGTTAATGTTGAATTCCTGAAAGGACAGTTTGAGCCAGTCTCTTTTTTGCGTCATGTCGCAGTAAGAGGTATTTTCAGTTTCATTGGATTGCTTTCGCATTATTGCGCAATTCGACGCACCGGCTGGCTCATCCCGCCCACAGCGCTGCGGCAACCAAAGCACCAGGTCAGTCGATATGCCACCAATTCATCACCTATTCATAAAAATAGTTATGCATTGGTCACATAATTTACCTGACACAGGAAGGGTGACAACAAAGGCTCGACGATCCAAAGGTTTGTCAATTCACGTTTTCGCTAGATTGTTTCACCTGTTTTAATACCCCTACATTCAGCCCGCGATTTCGAATTCAGTTCGATTTCGCAAAATCACTTGTCGGAATGGGTCTGCAATAGGTGGGGGATGCCGGCGAGTGACAAACCAATAACTCGATCGAGAGGTAACCGAATGAAAATGCAATACAAGCTGCTTGCGACAGCTATTGCGATAGCGGCGCTCAGCGCTTGCGGTGGTGGTGGTGATAGCGCGTCGTCGCCGTCCCCGTCGCCATCGACCTCAGTCACGCCGACCACGGTCATCAAGGGCACGGCTGCCGTAGGCGCCGCCCTTCCGAATGCGACCGTTCAGGCGAAGTGCGCGGTGGGCAGCGGCACGGCTACAACGGCAGCCGATGGCACATTCACGCTGAATATCCAAGGGGCAACCCGTCCCTGCGTGTTGAGCGTGGCAACGCCGGATGGGCAAACGCTGCACTCGGTGCTGGAGAGCGGCACGGGCACCTCGGCCGTCGCGAACATCACCCCGCTGACCGAACTCGTCACCGCGTCGATTGCCGGCGGGAGCACGTCTGACTTCTTCAGCAACTTCGATGCGACCGCGCAAGGCAAGCTGACCTCCGCCGGCGTGAGCGCCGGCACGGCAAATGTCGTACTGGTCCTCAGCGGTACCGTCGATCTGACCGGCATCGATCCGCTCAAGGATACGCTGGTGGCCGCGCATGGTGACACGCCGGGCAACGCCCTGGACCAGCGGCTCGATACCCTGGGTACCGCGCTGGCCTCGTCGAAGACATCGATCTCGGACCTGTCCGAAGCCGTCGCCAGCAACAAGGGCTCGACGGACGGCATCAAGACCCTCCTGAACCCCGCATCGGCCACCTGCGCGACCTACCGGAGCGGCAAGTACCAGAAGGTTGACCTGACAGCGAACACGATTCAGCGGTTCACCGTGGACGCAGTCGCGCTTACACGCACCAATGACGCCACGAGCGCGTCAGAGCAGTTCCAGGCGTATGCCAGCGAAGCCTGCCGCTTCGGTAATACCGACGCAAGGCTGCTAGTTTCCAAATCCGGTATTGGGCTGGAGCGCCGCGCCGGCGCGCCGAGCCTGCTGATTCCGGAGCAGACCATTCCCCTGTCCGAACTGGCGGGCGACTGGGTAGCGATGAGCTTTGAGCGTGAAACCAATCCTGGCAACTACGGTTCGGGCCTGATCCAGTTCAATGTGGATGGCGCGGGCAAGTTCACCAAAGCTGCCGATTGCGGCATGAGCGGCTGTGGCCAGCCCTGGCCTGCCGGTGACCTGCCGACCTTTTCGGCCAATGCCAACGGTGGCTTTGATCTCACTGACACCAGCGGTACTGCTCGCGCATTCGGCTTCAAGGGCGTGGATGGGCAACTCGCCGTCGTGATCGTCCATGCGAATGGGTTCATGGTCGCAAGGCATCCGGTCGCACGCGTGCTGCCGGAAGTGGGCTTCACCAACGCCTACTGGGATGCATCGTTGAACGATATGGGGGTCACCGACATCACCACGTTCTCAAACACGGTGACTGCCGTCAATACGACCGCCCACACCTACACGCGCCAGCGCAACGACGGCCGCATCGACACTTGGTACGACAACGTGCCGTTCACAGGCATTCGTTACCGGCCTGCAGTGGCACCGGTCAATGGCATTCCAGGCGCCGGCGAGGCCATTAGCATGAACCTGTCCAACACGGGCCTGACCATTTCGATCAACGCCAGCGGAAAACCGTTCTACTCGATCTCGATCGACCGGCCGTAAGCCGACCTGGCTGACGTGCTCGAGGCCCTGCGCGACCTTAGTCCCGCAGGGCCTTTTTACTCTTGTGCGTGTGGGAGGACGCACCTAACGGTACCTGGCCGCCTACTCGCCAACCGGAATCTGGAACTCGAGTTTGACACGGGGACGGCAAACCCTAGTACTCCAGCTTCGGATACCAGTCCGTACCCCGCCCTTCCGGCGTGGTGTCCAGCAGGCTCCACAGCGGATCGAGGTCCGGTGCGCCACGGGGATCCTGCCCCGGATCGGGCGGGATGCCGAACAACTCGCCGCTCCAGAAATGCCGGATCTTCCCGTCCCGGCGCGTGAAGACCGTATAGGCCGGCATGTCGGCATCCTCGGGATTGACATAGTCGCGCGTGAAATCCCCGTCGGTGTCCGCATAGACCTTCAGTTTCGTCCAGCCGCGCGCGCGCCTGGCGGCAACCAGTCGGTCGATGGGCGAGCGGGCCACCATCGCCAGCGCGACGCGTTGCTCGATATCCGGCACTTTGTGGTCCCACGACGCCATGATCGATGTGCACATGGGACATGGCTTCTCGCGCTGCGGCCCGTACATGTAGCTGTAGATGACCAGCGTGTCCTTGTCGCCGAACAGGTCGGCAAGCGTGACCGGACCGTTCTCACCCTGGAACGTATAGCGTTTCGTCACCTCCCCACCCGGCGGCAGCCTGCGTCGCAGCGCGGCGACGCGTTCAATATGACGACGCAGTTCGATCTCTTCCGCTAGCAGCGCGTTGCGCGCCTGACGGTACTCCGCGCTTTCATTGGGGAAGCGGATAGGGTTCCGTTGCGCGAGTTCGGTTGCGGGAACAAGTTCTGCCTTTGCATTCATGTGAGCCCTCCTTCCAGCCGAAACGTGCCAGTCAATGCAAGTCCACCGCCCCCGGGGCAGTGCCGATGCATTGCATGGCCCTGTCCTGATTCGTGTCGGCCGATGGCAAATCGTTCCGCACGTTCGATTCGCGGTTCGGAAACGGCTACGCGGGTGTCGGCTGGCGGCGAACACGCCCGCACTGCAGTGTGGGTGCCGGGCAGACACCGGGCTGGGCCATGCATCCCCTCCTCGCCGGCAGATTCGCGATTTTTCTTTTTCTTTTCAATGACTTGATGGCGCCCTGTCGTTCCGCGCCGGGCGCTGGCACACCCCATGCGTATACCCCTCCGAGCGCAACATCCGATGCTCACCACCCAGACCAAACCAGTACACCCAAGGAGTTACATCATGTCCCTCACCATCCAGAACCTGCCCCTCGAACAAGACCTCGACCACGCCAAGATGGGCGCCGTGCGCGGCGGCAGCGTCTTCGTCAATTCCGCCATCAATGCCATCACCGGCGGCTCGGGCGTCTCGTTCGCCAGCCCGAACACCATCGTCGCCCCCGTCACGCAAGTGGATGCCTCGACCCGCACCGACGTCGACATGAAGACCGTCAGCAACATGCTGAACAACGTCGGCGGCATCGTCCAGGCCCTGCAGCACTGATCCCCATCCAGTACATCCGTTCATCCAGCCTACCCAGGAGACCATCATGTCCTTGACCATCCAGAACCTGCCGCTCGAACAAGACCTCGACCACGCCAAGATGGGCGCCGTGCGCGGCGGCAGCGTCTTCGTGAACTCCGCCGTCAATGCCATCGCCAATGGTTCAGGCGTCTCGTTCGCCAGCCCCAACACGATCTTCGCCCCGGTCACGCAGGTCGATGCCTCGACCCGCACCGACGTCGACATGAAGACCGTCACCAACACGATCAACAATGTGGGGGGAGTGGTCGCGGCCCTGCAGCACTGAGCCGCGCAGCGGGAACGGAGCAGCCGGCGCCAGTCCGCGCGCTCCGTTTCACGCGGGCCCGGCGCCTTGCGCCCGGCTCGTCTTGAAGGACCGTCCTGTCATGGACGGTCTTTGTTTTTCACGGCGCATGGCCGCGTTCCTTCCGGCGTGCCCATCTACGCAATTGAGTCTGCGCGCGCGGCGGGTTACAGTCTGATCCGCCCCGGGATCCCCCGGTCCTGGGCGACTTTGTCCGGGAATGACCGCGGCAGGCCGGTGGACTGGCCGCGCGATCCGGGCGCAGGAGACCAAGGCATGAGCGCATGGATTGCAAGGACGATGGGCAAGCTTGGCTTCGCGGCGGCCATGGCGCTGGGCATGGCAACGCTGGCGGCGCCGGCCGTCGCGGCCGGCCCCGGTACGCTGACCATTACCTCCGGCACGCAGCAACGAAGCTGGACCGTCGACCAGCTGTTGCATGACCGCCGCCTCACCGACATCAGCGTCGACGACGAGAACCTGAAGCAGCGGCTGACCCTCAAGGCGATCCCGCTCGCCGCGCTGCTCGCCGGCCTGCCGGCAACGGCCGATGGCAGCGCCACCACGGCCGCGTCCGATGGCTACGTGTCGCACCTGCCGATGGCCATGCTGCTGGCCGAGGGCAAGATGCAGCCGCGTGCGTGGCTGGCGGTCGAGAATCCCGCTGCGCCATGGCCCAAGCTCAAGGGCCAGGGCATCGGACCGTTCCGGCTGGTCTGGACCGGTCCGGCCGGCCGCGCGGGGAAGGTCACCGAGAGCTACTGGACCTACAACATCGAGCGCATCGACATTGCCGCGTCCCCCGCCGAGCGCTATCCGGCCATCCGGCCGGCCGCGGGCCTGCCCGCCGATGGCCCGGTCATGCGCGGCTTTGCCGCGTTCCAGCGGGTCTGCCTGTCCTGCCATTCCCTGAACCGCGAGGGCGACTCCCACCTTGGCCCGGACCTGAACGAGCCGTACAGCCCGGTCGAATACCTCGGCGACGACAAGCTCGCGCGGCTGATCCGCAACCCGCAGTCGCTGCGCTGGTGGCCCGAGGCGCGCATGCCGTCGATCGACCCGCAGACGCTGCCCGATGCCGAGCTCAAGGACCTGCTCGCGTACTTCCATCACATGGCGACCACCCGCAAACCCGAAGCCCCCGCAGCCGGGCCCCGGCAGTAGCGCTCCCGGCCGCTTGCGCAGTCCGCGGGCACGGCAGAACCCGATTGGTATCGGCGCGCATCCGCGATCGGATAAGATACGCACCCTTTCACCAACCTTCACCAACCAACGGAGTGCTTCAGTGATCCAGCCCACCCCTGTCTTCAAGGACAACCTCGCCCAGATGCCCGCGATCGACGCCGTCGCGCGCATCGACCTGATCGACGGCAGCGGCGCGGTGGTGGCCAGCATCGAGAACCAGCCTGGCAAGCAGGGCTCGCTGGCCGTGTACCACTACCTGCAGCAGGCCTTCGGCACGCTGGATGCCAAGGCCGCGGAATATGGCCTGGCGCTGTTCGCCGAACACACCTCCGATGCCCGCAACCGCCCCGGCGCACACCCGAACGTCGACCGCCTGCTGGCGATCGCCGCGGGCGCGCAAGCGCTGCGCATCAACGTGGTAGCCAGGGCCTGAGGCGGGCCGGCTATCAAGTGACCGCACCCAAGCGCCGTAAGTCTCTCCAGATTCCGCCCGGAGAATTCCCCAAATGAAGAAGGCTTTCCTGTTCGCCGCCGCGCTTTCCGCGTCCATCGCCCACGCCGAGCCGCCGGGCAACCTCGCCGCACCGCTCGGCCTCGAGCTCGGCAAGACCCACTGCGCGCGGCTGACCCCGGGGCCGAACCGCGTGACGACCGGCAAGGCGCAGTGGGCCGGCGGAGACGCCATCGAGATCCGCAATCTCGACCGGTTCAACCTGCCGGGCCTGAGCCGCGCGATCGTCAACTGCGATGCCCAGGACACCGTGGCGTTGATCAGCCTGACCTTCGACCGCTCGGCGCTGCAGGACGTTACCGGCAAGCTCGACGCGCGCTACGAGTCCAGGCGCAAGACCGAGGCCAACGCCGAGAACGCCTATGCCGAATGGGCAGCGGCCAATGGCAGCCTCGAGCTGCTGTATGCCCGCGACGGCAAGCACTTCACCGTCGCGTACTGGGCCAAGGGCGCCAAGGCGAAATACTTCGCGTACAGCGGAACGCCCGCCGAGACGAAGCCCGCTACACCGCCCGCGCCTGCCCCGAAACAGCCCGCGCCGTTGTAAGGCGTGCAGCCTGGCCGCGTCGTTGCATGGGCATTGCCAGGCTACCCGCGCCGCGTGGCGTGTTCCGCCACGCTCCGCGAACAACTTAGAAGATCGAATGGCCGCTAAGCGTGGTCAGCCATTCAAGCGCCTGCACCCCCGCCAGCGAATTGCCGCTATGGTCCAGCGCCGGCGACCAGACGCAGACCGCACACTCGCCGGGCAGCACCGCCACGATGCCACCGCCCACCCCGCTCTTGGCCGGCAGGCCGACGCGGTAGACGAAATCGCCGGCTTCGTCATAGGTGCCGCAGGTCAGCATCAGTGCCGACAGCCGCTTGGTGGGGCTGGGATCGAGCACGCGCTCGCCACTCCACGGCACCACGCCGCCGTTGGCCAGGAACAGCGCGGCGCGCGCCAGGTCTTCGCACGTCATGGCAATCGCGCATTGCCGGCAGTACGCATTCACGACAGCCTCCACCGGCATGTCGATGCGGCCGAAGCTCTTCATGAAGTACGCCATCGCGCGGTTGCGGTCTGCGTGCTGCCGTTCGGATTCCGCCACGGCGACGTCGTAGTCGATCGCCATATTGCCGCTCACGCGCCGCAGGAACTGCACCACGGCGGCTTCGGCCTGCACGAAACGCGAGCACAGCACGTCGGTGACCACCAGCGCGCCCGCATTGATGAAAGGGTTGCGCGGCACGCCCTGTTCGTATTCGAGCTGCACCAGCGAGTTGAAGGCATTGCCGGAAGGCTCCCTGCCCACGCGCCGCCACAGGTCTTCCCCGAGCAGCCCGAACGCCAGCGTGCACGCGAACAGCTTGGAGATGCTCTGGATCGAGAACGGCACGGCGGCATCGCCAACACTCCAGGTCTGGCCGTCGGGGGTCACCAGCGCCATGCCGAAATGGTGTGGCGACACTTTGCCGAGTTCAGGAATGTAGTCCGCGACCCTGCCCTTGCCGAGCAGCGGCCGGATGTCGTGGTGGATCTGCGTGAGGATTTGGGTGTAGTCCATGCGGCCCCTTGATGCACATTGCGTGCCCACGGCATGGCAGCCGCCAGGCCTGTTCCACGGCAAGCGGGACAGGCCTGGCGAGACCTCCACGAAGGACCGCGATCAAGCAGGAAGCCGCCGCTCAGTTGCGCAGCGCGATATGGTTGACGACGTTCTCCACGCCGTGCACGTACCATGCATCGCGCTCGATCTGCTTGCGCGCGTACTCGGTCGCGGCATAGCCTTCGAGCGTCACGACATGGTTCTCGGTGCGTGCGCTGACACGGCCCGCGTCGACGAACGGATCGGTCTCGAGCACGAGCATCAGCGCCTCGGTGATCTCGTCGTCGCGGTCGGTCTCGGCCGGTGCCACCACCAGTTCATTGACGACGCAGCGGCAACCGCGCGACCACCACGCCAGCACGCCGGCCAGGCGCATGTGCGACAGGCTGATGACTTGCCCGCTGAGCGTGACCACGCCGTTGCTGGCGGCTACCTCGATCCAGCCGCTACGCTCGCCCACGGCCTCACGCATGGACTCTAGTTGTCCCTTGACCCTCGCGCAGATCTTGCAATTGCGGAAATCGATGGCGTTGAGCAGGCGTTCGCAGACCGCGTCGCGCAGCTCGCCGTCACCCACGGGCGAGCCACCGTCGGCCACGCGCAGGTGGTCGATCACGCTGGTCACGCCATCCACCCGCCGCACCATGGCGGCCGCGCGGGTCTTGTCGACAATGTCGGCCACCTCGCCCTCCAGGATCAGCGCGCCGTCGGACAGCCGCAACTGGATCTCGGGATGGAGGTGGTGACCCTGATAAGGCACATGTGCCAATGCTGCGCGCGCCTGCGTCAGCACCGCTTCGCTACTCTGCATGATGTCTGCCTCGCCTGATGGTCTGGAGCTGGGAAGGAGCGTGCCCCTGCCTGCCGGCACGCCTGGCGCGGCGCCGGCCCGCTACCGATGACCCGGAGCAGGCCGGCACCGCCTCCCCATTATAGGAAGCGGTATGCCGGCCTTCCTGACGCATTGGCGGCCCGTTGGTGGCCCGTTGGCGGCCCGTTGGTGGCCCGTGGGGGGGCGTCAGGCCGCGGGGGCGCCGCCCTGCGCGTCGCGCGCCTTGGCCACCTCCTGGTTGCGCAGGATAAAGCGCTGCACCTTGCCGCTCGGCGTCTTGGGCAGTTCCGCCAGGAACTCGATCTCGCGCGGGTAGGCGTGGGCCGCCAGGCGCTTGCGCACATGCAGGCGCAATTCCTCGGCCAGCTCCGGCGTGGGACGGTATTGCGGATCGAGCACGACGAAGGCCTTGATCAGCTCGGTGCGTTCCGGATCGGGCTTGCCGATCACGGCGGTTTCCACCACGGCCGGATGCTCGATCAGCGCGCTCTCCACGTCGAACGGCCCGACCCGGTAGCCCGACGTGGTGATCACGTCGTCGGCGCGGCCGATGAAGCTGATGCTGCCATCGTCATTGAGCTCGGCGGAATCGCCGGTCAGGTAGTAGTTGCCGACAAAGGCGCGCGTGGCCGTGCCGTGGTAGCCGGGGAACCAGCACATCGGCGACTGCGTGAGATCCAGCGCCAGCGTGCCCGGCTGGCCGGCGGGCAGTTCGCGGTTCTCGTCGTCGAGCACCACCACGCGGTGGCCCGGGCTGGCGAAGCCGGCCGCGCCCATGCGCACCGTATGCGCCAGCGCATGGTGATTGCACAGCACCATGCCGGTTTCGGTCTGGCCATAGTGGTCATGGATGGTCACGTCCAGCTCATTGGCGAACCAGCGGATGACTTCCGGGTTGAGCGGCTCGCCGGCGCTGCTGACCGCGCGCAGCTGGCCGCGCAGCGGCCCCGACACCGCCTTGCCGGCCGCGATCAGCAAGCGGTAGGCCGTAGGCGACCCCGCCAGGTTGGTGATGCCGTATTTCCGGATCACGCGGCACGTGCTTTCCACGCTGAACGGGCCGTCGTAGAACGTGGTCGGATGGCCGAGCGCCAGCGGCCCGGTCACCGCGTAGTACAGGCCATAGGCCCAGCCCGGATCGGCCAGGTTCCAGAAGGCGTCCTGCTCGCGCAGGTCGACCGCATCGCGCATGTATCCCGCGAACGCCACGATGGCCTTCAGCGGCACCTGCAGCGGCTTGGCCGGGCCGGTGGTGCCGGAGGTGAACATCATCAGGAACGGATCGTCGCCACGACGCATGACGGGCTCGAACTGCGCCGGCTGACGCTCCACTTCGGCCCAGAAGCTGAAGTCGCCGCGCACGAGGCCGCGGCCCTTCTCGCCGGCCACGGTGACGATGGGCGGGCAGTCGGCGACATCGTCGAGCTTGGCGCGGTTGGCGCCGTCGGTCACCACGAACCTGGCGCCCGACGAATTCAGGCGGTGCTCGATGGCCTTGGGCCCGAACGCGGTGAACAGCGGCTGGTAGACCGCACCGGCACGCCACACGCCGAGGATGGTGGCGAGAAGTTCGGGCGTGCGCGGTAGCAGGCCCGCCACGCGATCGCCGGGTTGCACCCCTTGCGCCTTCAGGAAGCCCGCCACCTTCGCGGAGAGCGCCTGCAACTGCATGAATGTCCAGGTCTCGGAAGTGCCGTCGCGGCCTTCCCAGAACAGGGCGATGCGGCCCGGCAGCGCATGCCGGTCGCAGCATTCCACGCAGGCATTGATGGCGTCGAGGCTGCCGTGCAGCTGGCGGCTGACGGTGTCCTGGTATGAAAATCCGGCAAAGGCTTCGGTGTAGTCGCGCATGGTGTCTCCAACCTTGTCATCACTGTTCTGCGGCGCGGTGCAGTACGCTGCGGTGCGGCCCGCGCCTGGCCGCACGAGTGTGTTCCAGCGGTCTGCATGCGGCAATAGCCGATTCCGCCAGCACGGCTGAAGGTTTTTGCCATGTGCGCGGCGTACGGCACTTTCACCGGGACGTAGCGGTTGACGCATCCTGCCTCCAGGGCTAGACTGCGCGCTGTTTTATAGCCTTGGGGTTCCCATTGGACTCAGCCAGTTGTCCTGACGGACACAACAGGTAACCCTCGCCAGACCCGCATCCCCCCTGCGCCGCTGATGTTTCCACCGGCAGCGCATCACAGGGCCACCGTCTGGCAGGTATCGCCTGACGGTGCGCATCGATCGCGGCATTCGCCGCGGCTCCGTTTTCCCGCACCACACGAATTTGCATGGCATGTCCGGCCCGCTCGTGCCGCGAGCCGCCGCGCATGCCCGATTGCCACGTCGCCGGCACGCGCACGCATGCCGTGCGCGACCGCCGCCGTGCGCCGTGCGCGAGCCTTGCCGGCACGCGCGGCGGCACACGCCGATCCACCCGCACCGGAGCTTTCCATGCCCGACGACCCTTGCAGTCCCTTACCAAAGCCGGCGCGTACCGGGGCCTGCCCGCGCGCCGTTCCCGCAAGCTCCCGCTTCCGGCCGCCGCCACACTGAGCTTTGGCGCCGGATCGGGAATCCCATCGGAGACCTGCCATGAAGTTCTCGATCCTGCTGCCTGACTTCCGCCACCCCGACGTCGCCGCGCACGACGCCGACCGCCTGCGCGCGATGCGCGACCTGTCCCGCCCTGGACGCCTGCGCCGCGCCCTGAAGCGTCTGGGCACCATGCTGCGCGCCTGGCGCCTGCAACTGCGCTGAAGCCCCCCGGTGCCGGCGTCGCCGTACGGATCGCCGTGAAGGATGCGGCAGCCGTCGCCTCCGAACCGCAGCGCACCTGGCACCGCGATGACGCGCAGCAATGGGCCGGGCTTTGCACGAAGATCTTCCCGGCCTGCCCGCTGCTGATCGAAAGCTGCATGAAGGCGCAGGCCGTGCGCAAGGACGGCGAAGCCCTGGACCCGGCACGCTGAGCGCATTCAATCTGATCCCCAGGCCTTGTAGGACAGCGCCCACTGAACATCGGCCATCCGTTCCATACAATGAACAGGACCGGCGCACACGGGGCGCCGCCTTGCCTGTACATGGAGCGGAGCGATGCGAGCATCGGAAAGTTGCTGCGCCGAAGCCACCCTGGCCGGTGGTGGCATGGGCGATGACACCCGCGCCGCACTGCGTGAAGCGGGACTGCATTACGTGGACGACAGCGCGCCCGGCATTACCCGGCGGCGGCGCGGCAGCGGCTTCATTTATGTCGACGCGCGCGGCAATCGCGTGCGCGACGCCGCCACGCTCGCCCGCATTGCCGCGCTCGCGATTCCGCCCGCCTATGAGTCGGTCTGGATCTGCGCCGACGCCGGCGGGCACCTGCAGGCCACGGGCCGCGATGCGCGCGGCCGCAAGCAGTACGTCTACCACGCGGACTGGGGCGCGCTGCGCGACACCGATAAATATGCGCGCCTGCCGGATTTCGGCAGGACCCTGCCGCGGCTGCGTGGGCGGGTCGAGCGCGACCTCGGCCGCAACGGCATGCCGCGCGAGAAGGTCATCGCCGCCGTGGTGCGCCTGCTCGACGCCACGCTGGTGCGGGTCGGCTCGCCGCGCTACGCGCAGCAGAACCGCACCTATGGCCTGACCACGCTGCGGCGGCGGCACGTCACCGTGCACGGCAGCAAGCTGCGGTTCCAGTTCACCGGCAAGAGCGGCATCACGCACGACGTGTCGGTCAATGATCCGCGGGTAGCGCGCGTGGTGCGCACGTGCGCCGATCTGCCGGGCCAGTGCCTGTTCAAGTACCTTGACAGCGATGGCGAGGTGCGCGACATCGGCTCGGCCGACGTCAATGCCTACCTGCGCGATGTCACCGGCGGCGAGTTCACGGCCAAGGATTTCCGCACCTGGGCCGGCAGCGTCCATGCGCTGGCCCTGCTGCGCGCGGCCGCGCGTGAACCCTCCGCGCCCGAGGCACAGCGGCGCAAGGCCGTGGCCGACGCCATCAAGACCGTGGCGCAGCGCCTGCGCAACACTGTGGCGGTCTGCCGCAAGTGCTATGTCCACCCGGCCGTTATCGACGCCTTCCTCGCGGGCGATGCGGATGCCGGCGCCACGGGCCGGACCCAGACCCATCTGCGCGCCGATGAAGCGCGTCTGCTCAGGCTGCTGGAGAAGGCAGCCGCGGGTTGACAGCCGCTAGCAGGACAACTTGCCGATATAGCCGGGCAGGTCCCGCGCCATGGCGCCCTGGGCCAGGTGGAAGGCGCGAACCAGCGCGGCCGCGAACGCTTCGGGCGTGTCGAGCGGCCCGCCGATGTGCCGGCGGAAGAAGTCTGCCCATTTGAAATCGGGATACGCCTCCCGGACCTTCCGGTAGCCGCCCGCCAGTTGCACGAACGCTTCCAGGCTGCGGTACGGGTCGTCGCGCATGTCCTGGATCGACACCGGCAGCTCGTGCAGGGGCCGTCGTTGCCCCTGCTCGTCATAGGGATGGACCATATGCTTCGCCACCATCCACTTCCAGAACCCGCGCGCGCCGAGGCGGCTGAGGTCCCGGCGGACAATGGCCGGCACATGCGTCAGGCCCAGGTCGTGCCACGCACGCACCCAGTGATGGTGATCGACCACGTATGGCACCTGCTCCGGGCCGATGACCACGTGCACGCGATGCTGGTCCAGGAATGCCGGCCTGCGCGCGGGCGATATCCGGCGCGTGACGTGCACCTTCTGGGCAACGTGGTAGGCGCCCACCGTGATCTGCGTCGGATGCAGTGCGTCGAGCGGCATCATCAGCTTGCTGCCGTCGCGAAGGACACGGGGTTCGCGCATGCTTGAAGGGCGTTGCGATGGCGCGGCGGCCAAGGCCGCCGCGCCGTGGGGTCAGCTCTTGTTGAGCGTGCGCTGCGGCGAGGTGTCCGCGCCTTCCAGGTGGCCCGCCACGGGGCCCGCGCGCTCCGTACCTTCGTTGCGCTGCACGCGCAGGCGGTTCTCGACCTCGTTCACGCCGAACACTGCCTCCGCGATCTCCTCGATCACGTATTTCTCGCGCCGCGCCTGCACCGTGCCTTCGAGCATGACGACGCCGTTGGTCACGTCCACGGAGACGTCGGAGACGTCGACGTACGGGTTCATCGCCAGCCGTTCGCACACATCCTCGCGCACGCGCTCATCGGGACGCCGGTAGCCCTTGGGCCCGACCGGCCGCCGCGCCGGGCCTGACGCGCCGCTGCTGCGTGCGCGGTCGCCCACATCGTCGCGGTACAGGCGCTGGCCACCGTTGTACGACTGGCCGCCGCTGCGCGGGTCGCCGAAATACCCGCCGCCGTAGGATGGCTGTCCGCCGCGCTGTCCGCGGTCGCGCGCCATGCCTTCGTCCCAGTGCATCGCGCGGCCACCGCGCCCGCCCTGCATGCGGCGTGCATCGTCGTCCCGGCGGCTGCGGCCACCCTCCGGATCGAAGCTGCCTTCATAGTTGCCCGAGTCATAGCCCGCCTGGCCCCACTGGCCGCGCTGCGACCGCTGCTCGTGCTCCTGATACCCGCTGTCCCGCGCGGACGGCTGGTAGCCGCCATAGGTACCGCTGTACGGATGGCCCGGGCCGCCCATGTCGGCGGCGCCGTAGCCCTGTTCGCCCCAGCTGCCGCGCGGCTGGCCGGCCGGCGTGTCCTGCTGGTGCCGGGCGCTGCCGCGCGAAGACGCGCCGCGCCAGTCCTCGCCCCACTCCTGGCCCCAGTCCTCGGAGCCGCCACCGTGGCTTTCATCGTGCACGGCCCCGCTACGCCCTTGCTGCGCCTGCCGCGCGTAGTCGCCGCCATCGCTGCCGCTACCGCGGCTCTTGCGGAAGTTGAACATGGTCTGCCTCCTTGCAGTCCTGGCCCGGCGGGCTCCGCCCACGCGCGGCCGCATCGAGTACCGGCACGCCGCAAGATCCGTGCCCCGGGTGCGCGCCCCGCCGGGGCGACCCGCCACACCGGTAGTTCCTTCACGCCTGCCGCGCGCCACGGTAAGGATTTCCATGCTGGTGTAAGGCTTACGGCAGCCTGCGTCCCGGCTGCGCTGTGACGCAGGCGCGGCGCGGAGGCATGGAACTTGCGCTTACGGAGGCATGGAACTGCGCGATACCCACCGAAACGCCGCTTTCGAGGAGCACGCCATGTCGACGCCCAAGGAACTTCCCCCGCAACACCAGGCCCGGCAGCCTGGCCTGCAGAGCGCGATGCAACCGCAGCCGGACAGCGGCGCCGACAACTATGTGGGCAGCGGCCGGCTCGCCGGCAAGGTCGCGCTCGTGACCGGCGGGGACAGCGGCATCGGGCGCGCCATCGCCGTGGCCTTCGCGCGCGAGGGCGCCGATGTCGCGATCGCGTACCTGAATGAGCATTCCGATGCGCGCGAGACGGTCAGGCTCGTCGAAGACGCCGGGCGCAAGTGCGTCTCGCTGGCGGGCGACCTCGCCGACAGCAGCCATGCCGAAGCCGTGGCCGCACGCGTGATCGACGCCTACGGCCGGCTCGACGTCCTGGTCAACAACGCCGCCGAGCAGCATCCCAAGTCGTCGCTGGAAGACGTGGACGCCGAACAGGTGGAAGCCACGTTCCGCACCAACGTCTTCGCGATGTTCCATCTCACGCGGGTGCTGCTGCCGCATATGAAGAAAGGCGCGGCCATCCTCAACACCACCTCGGTCACCGCGTACCGCGGCAGCGCGCACCTGCTTGACTACTCCGCCACCAAGGGCGCGATCGTGTCGTTCACGCGCTCGCTGGCGCTGCAGGTAGTCAAGCGCGGCATCCGCGTCAATGGCGTGGCACCCGGACCGATCTGGACGCCGCTGATCCCGTCCACGTTCAGCGCCGAAGAGGTCGCGGAATTTGGCAAGAAGACGCCCATGGGCCGCCCGGGGCAACCGTTCGAGGTCGCAGCGGGCTTTGTGTTCCTGGCGTCGGACGCGGCCAGCTATATCACCGGGCAGATCCTGCATATCAACGGCGGCGAGGTCGTGAACGGGTAGCAGCATCGCTGCGCCGGGGCAAGCGAACCGCAGCCCGGCGGTACAGATTACCGATTGCAGCTGGAGAGCAGCCATGTCACCGATCGTATTCGGACGGTTCGAGACCGTCGCCACCGCCGAAGACGCCGCGCGTGCGCTGTACGCGCACGGCTTTTCCGTCTGGGATGTCTCGATCCTTTCTGCCGCGCCAGAGGCCAGGCACGCGGGCGTGAAGCCGCGCGTGGTGCTGGCGGCGTGCGTGCGCCGCGGGAATCCCTCCGTGGCCGCCGACGTGCTGCGCGAAGCCGGTGCCCTGGACCTGGACCGCACCCAAGGCAACTGGGACGGCGGGCGCTGGACCGATTTCGACCCTGCCGTGCACGGAGTGCGGCGCGACTCGGCCCAGCCCGTGGCGCGCGATGCCGTGGACTGCGAAAGCACCGGCAACGAAGATCCGGGCAGCGAGCTGGAGCACTATGCCGACCCGCAGCGCAGCCATGACTAGACCCCGCAAGGCGATAGCCGAACTGGCGCGGCTGCGCCCGACCCAGCTCACGCTGGGCTATATCCATATGCGCGACAAGATGGCGGTGACGCGCCGGCACCAGGACCTCACCGACCACGCCGCGCTGCGCCGCTTCCTGCGCCGCCACCGCATCAAGACCGTGGTGGGACCGGGTGGCACGCTGTTCATCGTCGATCATCACCACTGGGCCCGGGCCTGGTTGGAGCTCGGCTACCGCCGGGCGCCCGTGCGCGTGCTGCATGACCTGAGCAAGCTTGGCCCATCGGCGTTCTGGAAGCGCATGGGCGCGCTCGGCTACGTGCACCCCTACGACGAACTCGGGCAGCGGCTCGGCGTCGAGGCGCTGCCCGCCACCGTGATGGGCATGCGCGACGACCCGTATCGCAGCCTGGCGGCATTCACGCGCCTGGCCGGCGCCTATCGCAAGCCCCCCGATGCGGCTGGCGACTTCCGCTGGGCCGGCTTCCTGCGCGAACGCGTCGAGGAAGACATGGGCACGATCGGCGGCTTCGCGCTGGCGTTGTCCCGGTCCATCCGCCTGGCGCGCAGCGCCGCCGCGCGCCGTCTGCCAGGTTACTGCGGCGCCGCCCCGGGTTAGCCCGGCCACGCGCCGCGGCTGAGGCGCCATGACTTCGGCCGCACACGTGGCTTGACCACGTAGTGATACGGACGCCACCAAGCGGGCCGCAGTCCGTTCCGATGACGCAAAAGTAGGACCCCGACGGACGGTAGCGTGACGCTGCGCCATGTAGAACACAGGCATGGGTTCGCATCGGAGTTCATACATGTCCAGCCGAAGTTGTTCCGTTCAGGTCTTCCAGACCGAAGCCGGCCGGTGGTCCGTAAAATCGGATGCGCCGGGCGCCAACGTCGTCGACTACGCGTCGCAGGGCGATGCCATTGCCGCCGCTGTGCGCATGGCCATGGCCGAAGGTGCCCTGCTCACGATCCACGCAGCCGAGGATGCAAGGAGCGAGATCGACTTCGCCGGGTGCTGCGCACCGCAAGGTTGCCTCAAGGTTGCCTGACGGCGACCGGCTCGCACCTTCCGCCTACTTCGGGCGTGGCGGAACCAGGTCCCTGCCCACCGCGGGCAACTTTCCTTCGCGGCGCAGCTTGACCGCCTCCGCCACTGCGGCGCCGGCGTTCTCCGCCTCGCGCTGCACGCCCGCGTCCTCGTCGAGGGCCCGGTGCGAGGTCGCGTAGGGCTTGTAGTAGCCGATAAAGCGGTCGAGCCGCGCATCGGGACCGGCGTCGATCAGCCCCATCCAGCCGAGCCAGTCGCACAGCGCGCGGCGCACGCTTTCCACGCCGGCCACGTCCCCGTGCACGATCACCCCATAGACGCGCCCCGCCAGATGCTTGGGATAGTCCCACCCCTTCAACTCCAGCGCCTTGGCTTCCGCCACGGTCTTCCCGTGCGTGCTGCTCGGATCAGGGTTGCCGCCATCGGCGCAAACCAGCCGGTCCATCATCAGCTTGAGCGGGCTGGCCGCCTGGTACCAGTAGGTCGGCGTCACGATCAGGATGCCGTGGGCCGCCACCCAGCGCGGGTAGATCTCGTTCATCCAGTCGTTGACCTGGCCGAGCGCATGGTTCGGATAGCAGCTGCATGGCCAGTGGCACAGTGGCATGGCGGTGGAAACGCAAGCCTTGCAAGGGTGGATGTAGCGTTCCGGATCGGAAGTCAGCAGGCTCAGGTCGAGTGTATCGACGGTGGTCCCCATCGCCTCCATCCGGGCCCGCGCGACGTTCGCGAGGCGCCAGGACTTCGACACCTCGCCCGGACAGCTGAAATCATTGCGCGCCGCGCCAATCACCAGCAACACACGCGGCGGCCCATCTGGATCGTCGTGGCGGCGACCAGCGTCGCGCACAGCATCGCGGGCCTGGCGCCACTCGACGGACAGGTCATAGTCCGGATCCGCCGCGCCAGCGCCAGCCTTCTCCGTGACGGGCGCCTTGCGGGCCTGGCAATACGCATCCCAGGCGATCCCTTCCAGTCGATCGATCGCCGCGTCTTCCTTGCGGAAAGCCGGATCGTAGTACCGGGCGCGAAAGCGCGCGCGGAAAGCCTCGCGGGACATGAACTCGACAATCTGCCCCTTGCGTATGTCGTGCGCCGCGTCGGGGTTAGCTTTGTCCTGGCTGGCCATGGCGGTCTGCGGCAGCGGTTCTCACACCCTGGCCCGGTGTTGCTTCCTGCGTCGACGTCGAAGCCCGCCCGACGCGAATCTGGTTGTCGACGTCCCGGACGCCGAACACCGTATCGACGACTTCCTCGATGCGGTACTTCTGCCCGCGTTCCTTGACCTTCCCGCTCAGTGTCACGATGCCGTCCGCAACCGCGACCTCGACATCGCTCACATCGAACCTGCTATGGGCCAGCCGTTCGCACACCTCGTCCTGGATGCGCCCGTCAGGCCGGTGATAGCCCTTGGGACCGCTGGGCCGGCGCTGGCTGCCGACGGGATGCTCGGGCCGTGCGAAGTCCATTGGCTCCCATTGCGACGCGCCGGCAAACGGGACGTAGCCTTGCCCACCCCGCCCCGTGTCCGTGGGCGCACGACTGGCGCCCCACTCCTCGCGCTGGGTGTGCGACTGCCGCTCCCGTTCGTCGCCGTATCCGGTCCCGCGGCCCCGCTGCCAGTCCCGGCGCGAACGCCAGTCCGGATCGCGCGGCGCAGGCGGGGCATGCCCTTCGGGAACTTCATTGCGTGGGCCACGACGCGGCAAGGTTGGCGAAGGCGGCGAAGGGGGCGATGTGGGCCAGCCATTCGCCGGTTGCCGGGCTCCGGCCTGCCAGCGTGGATCGCCGCCAGCGCTGCGCTGCCGGCGTACCGCCTGATCGTCAAACTCGTCCGGCAAGTCCTCTCTTGACCCGCCGTAGCGCAGACGATCACCGTATTCGTCTCGGTTCATCGATAGCTCCAGTAGTGAGGGCGTCCGGTACCGGTCGTACCGTCCCATGCGCCCGACGTCGCCGCAAGTTCCGTACCTTCGCGCCACGCCCGCCTCCAGCGCCACAGGCTCGCCGAGGGCGCCGTGTGATTTACATCGCTACAGGGAAAACTTGCATCGGCCTGACGCGGCAAGACGCGACGGCGTCATCCGGCCACCTCCCGAAACGCCGCTTGCCAGTCGGACACGAAGCGCCCGATGCCAAAGCGCTCGCGCGCCGTGCGCGCCGCCGCCTGCCCCCAGCGCGCAGCCAGCACCGGCTCATCGATCAGTGCCCGCATGACCTCGACCAGGCTTTCCGTGCGCGTATCGACATAGCCATTCGTACCGTTGCGGATCACCGTCGACAGCTCCGTAGTGGCCAGGCCGACGACGGGCATGCCGATCATCATCGCCTCCACCACGGCTAGCCCGAGGCTGGTATAGCGGACCGGGTGGAAGAAGAACCGGTATCGCGCCGTGAACCTCGCGAGCTGATCGTTCGGGACCTCGCCCAGGCCGCCGGACGCCTCGGCTTCCCTGCCGACGAGATCGAGCGCAACCATGCGCCGGGCTTCGGCAAACACGTCCGCCCCAAATCTGCGGCCGCGCCGGCCCAGGTGGTTGACCACACTGATGCCGCGCGCGAGCGTGCCCGTGTATCGCACCGCCGGGTCGACCACCACGCCATGGTCGATCACGCGCGTGGGCGTGACCCCGCTGTCCCACATCAACGCGTTGAACGGCGTTACATGCACGAGCAGCACGCTCGGGTCCTGGACCGGGTGGAGCGTGTTGGTGGGGTGCTCCTGCGGGGGATCGTGCTCCAGATAGAGTGTCGGCAGGTTGCGTTGCACGGGCGTCAGCAGCGCGTTCCGGTCATGTTCGTAGTGGCTGCGGTGCTGGTAGAGCACGCAGTCGAACTCCGTGGCGGCAACCCGCTCCCACGGCAGCTCATGGACGTTCCGTCCCCACGGCAGCGAGCCACCCACTCCGGCATAGCCTGGCGGATACCCCTCGCGGGTCACCACGTAGAACTCATGCGGCACCTGCGACAGGTAATACAGGTAATTGCCGTGGACGTGCCACGTGAGGATGCGCAATCGCCTAGGCATGGAGGTCATGGTCGCGCGACGCCAGGCCCAGTGCGGCAGCCTCGACCGCCTCCACCGTGATCGCCGTCGCGCATTCGTGGCGGAGCGGGCATTTCTGCCAGCCACAGGGGCGGCACGGGGGATACGAGGCGAGCACCTGGTGCAGGGTGATGTCCAGTGGCGCCCATCGTCCGCCATCACCGCCGCAAGACACCACCACGCTCGGTGTATCGAGCGCGGCGGCAAGGTGCGATGGTCCCGTGTCGTTGCACAGCAGCAGCCGCGCATGCGCGATCAGCGCGGCCAGCTCGCCCAGCAGCGTGGCGCCCGCGAGGTTGACCACGTCGCCGCCAATCAGCGAGCACAGCCGGTGCGTCAGCATCATTTCCTCGGGGCCGCCGGTGACCACCACCTTCCAGCGCGCGCGCAGGCGCAGCGCGACTTCGGCAAAGCGCTCGACCGGCCAGCGCCGCGACAGCATCCGCGCGCCAGGATGCACGCAAATGTACTCGCCGCCGACCAGCCCGTGCTGCGTTCGATCTCGTTGCCCTCGGGCCACGGGACGAGCCGCTCCGTCTCGCCGGCCAGGCTCGCCTCCGCCGCCGTGGAGCAGAACCCGGCCATGGCCCGCGCGCCCAGGTGGCGCACCACATCATTGCTGAGTGTTCCGCTGCCATGGAGCTGGATGGCCAGGTCGAACCGGCGTGCGCGCGCCGCGGCATGGAACGGCGCCTGCGCCGCCTGGTCGAAAGGCCCCTCGGGAAACCCCGGCGCACCCGGGAAGACCAGTACCTCGTCGATCAGCTGGGGGAAGCGGCTGGCAAACTCGCGCGCCCAGGGCAGGCCGATCAGCGTGATATGCGCATCCGGTTCGCCTTCGCGCAACGCGCGCAGGGCCGGCACGGCGCAGAGCATGTCACCCAGCTGCAGCGCGCGAAACACCGCGATGCGGCGTCCGGACCGGCCCGGCGCCGGACTGGCTGCCGGCAATGGCAGCACGGCGGCGTCTCCCACACCCGCGCCGTCGCTTCTTTCCACGTTCCTTAACAACAGCGGCGCATTCATAGGAACCTCGTCTGGAAAGCCACCGCGCCGCGCCCGGAATCCATATCGATGTGACGACCGTTTCCGCGACATGCGAAATGATTGGCGGTCATCACGTCGCGCAGAGAGGCTGCCATGGAGGCATGCTGCGTTCGGGTGGCCATCAGGTTTCTACATGTGGTCGATTCGATCGCCGTGGCGCGGGGGCCAGGCAGACAAGGGATTGCAACGACCATGCCCGTCGCTCGCGGCAGGCACGGACGGCCCGGGCTGCGTAAGAGGCAAGGGAAATTGCGGTCCATCATGGAAAGATTTACCGCCCGTACATACTGGATCGGGGTCTGGATCACCCCCGTACGCGATGTTGCTTCCCTGTCTTTGGTCCGGCGGCGAGACGGACCGCCTGGCGCAGGCTGGCGACGATGCGTTCGAACGCGGCATGGCGTCCTTCCTCGGTGCGCTGGCGCAGGACGAACGACGGGTGGTACGTGGCAACAACCAGGTGCCCGTCCTTCTCGACCGGGGTGTCCAGCAGTGCCGACAAGGCCACGCGCTTCCTGCCAAGCACGGCGCCGGTCGCGGTCGCGCCAAGCGCCACGATGACGGTGGGGCCGACCGCATGGATCTCCTGTTCGAGCCACATGCCGCAGGCCTCGATCTCGAGCTGTCCCGGGGTCTTGTGCAGACGGCGCTTGCCGCGCAACTGGAACTTGAAATGCTTGACGGCGTTAGTGAGGTAGACGTCTTCACGCTGGAGCCCGGCCCGTGCGAGCGCCTCGCCAAGCAGGCGGCCCGCCGGCCCGACGAAGGGCTCGCCCTGCAAGTCCTCCTCATTGCCGGGCTGTTCGCCGACGAGCATGAGCCTGGCGCTTGCGGGGCCTGTTCCCGGCACGCCCTGCGTGGCGTCGCGCCATAGCGGACAGCGCCGGCAGGCATTGAGCTGCGGGCGCTCAGGCACGGTGTCGGCGGATTTTTCGGCGTGGCGGGGCATCTGTGCATACACTGGCGGCAGATGTCGTGAAGGATTCAAGATGCATGCCGGGTCGAAGCAAGCGGCGACTGGCACGACACGTGCCGGGTGCTGATGCCGATTGACAGGTGACGGCCGTACGCGGGTACCATGCTGTGCGCCATGCCATACGATTCTTGCCAGATGGATCGCGGCGCCGGTCATGCGTAAGCGGCGGACCGTCTCGGAACAGCGCCACACGCGGCCAGCCTCTGCGCCGCGGCTCATTGCAGGGAGCTGACATGCAACCACTGAAACCGAAAGTCAGGGCCACCATCGTCTGCATCCGACACGGCCGCGTGCTGCTCGTTTCCAAGGACGGTGTGCGATGGGCGCTGCCCGGGGGCCGTCCCGGCAAACAGGAGTCGCCCGAGGAAACGGCACGGCGCGAACTGCAACAGGAAACGGCGCTGGAAACCAAGGCGCTGGTGGGCGTTTTCCAGTTCATCGGCGCGACCACGGTGCATCACGTGTTCACCGCCGCGATTGACGCATCCGCGCGGCCGAAGGCCGGTCATGAAATCAGGTCTCTGCAATGGCTGCCGCACGAGAAGCTTGGCGAAGTGGAAACCAGTGCGACGACGCGGCAGATTGTGTCGCAGTTTTTTCAAACCGATCTTCGGTAGCAATTTGACGCGCGTGGGTCGGCTTCGCCATCCCGTGCGCGACGCACGCAGCACGTTCATGCGACGGAAGTGACGTGCGGACGATAACCGCCGGGAGCCGCGTCGCAGGAGCGCAACAGCCCCGGGATTGACGCCTGTCCTGCGCCGGTTCGCAGCTACACTCGTTGGCGGGGCGGTTAACGGGTACGCCCCAACCACTTCGAGCCCTCGACCACCCCGGCCGAGGGCTTTTTTGTTTGCATGGATTGGCGAGATGATCGGAAATGCCACCTCTGGCATTTTGTCAATTGAATCGTTCCCGTCAAATTCAGCAAAACGCCGCCACTGCCCGGGCGCGGCGCCTGTCCGTGCGCCCTCGCGCCTGCCTGTCCGCACCCCTTCCTGAAGAGGGTGTCGGGCGCAACGAATGCTCCGCATACTGCCGCCCTTGCCGGCCATCAGAGCCGACTATCCGGGTCAAACAATGCAGAATGTCGTCGCTTACGGCGTGTATTTTCTCGCCTGCCTGATTGCCTTGGTGGCTGCCGCCCGCTGGATCTGCCGCAACGATCCCGCCCTGCGGGATTCCCGGTCACCGCCACGCCGCAGTCCCGAAGACCGGGCGGCCTCCGTACCACCGGAGGATTGATACATGAGCGGAATCCGCCAGTATTCCTCCTGAAATTCACCCAATTTCGCGCAATTCTCGGGAACTGATTTGCGCCTCGCTTGCCTTATCACTGCCGCCACGGCTGTCCGCCGTGGCGGATCACCCGCCTGCTTCGTGCCGGGCCCTTGCTCCGCACGTCTCCTGCCGCCGCTCGGAGGCACCGAAAACAAGAAAGGAAAAAAACAGGGATGGCACTGACTTCCAACAAGCTGCCGGCGTGGACCGTGTGGGCCCCGCTTGCCGCGGCGGCGATCCTCGCCGCCGGACTGGCCCTGCCCGCACAGGGCTGGCTGATCGCGCTGATGGCGCCCGCGCTCGCGGGCGCGGTATTCGCCGCGGTCCACCACGCGGAAGTGGTCGCGCACAGGGTCGGCGAGCCGTTCGGCACGCTGGTGCTGGCCATCGCCGTGACCGTGATCGAAGTGGCGCTGATCGTCTCGGTGATGCTGTCGTCGGGACCCGAGAAAGCGGGTCTTGCGCGGGATACCGTGTTCGCCGCGGTCATGCTCATCTGCAACGGGATTGTCGGCCTATGCCTGTTCGTCGGCGGCCTGCACCATCGCGAGCAGGCATTCCAGGCACCGGGCGCCAATGCCGCCATGGCGGTGCTGGCAGCCCTGCTCGTCCTCACCATGGTGCTGCCCAACTACACCAGCAGTTCGCCGGGTCCGGTGCTCACGCCCGCGCAACTCGGCTTTGCCGGCGTGATGTCGCTGGTGCTGTACGGCTCGTTCGTGTTCGTGCAGACCGTGCGCCACCGCGACTATTTCCTTGCCGGCGACAGTTCGGACGAGGACGTCCATGCCCCGCCGCCGCCGGGGCGTGTGGCCACCTTCAGCGGCCTGCTGCTCGTGCTTTGCCTGGTGCTGGTGGTCGGCCTGGCCAAGCTGCTGTCACCGTCCGTGGAGGCTGCCGTGTTGCGCGCGGGCGCGCCGGCGGCAGTGGTCGGCATCATCATCGCGGCCATGGTGCTGTTGCCCGAGGGCCTGGCCGCGCTGCGCGCGGCGCGCGCCGATCGCATCCAGACCAGCCTGAACCTTGCGCTCGGCTCGGCGCTGGCCAGCATCGGCCTGACCATTCCGTCGGTCGCCGCGGTCTTTATCTGGATCGGACAGCCGCTTGAACTCGGGCTTGGCCCGAAGGAAACCGTGCTGCTAATGCTGACGCTGATCGTGTCGTCGCTGACGCTGGGCAGGGGCCGCACCACGATCCTGCAGGGCGTGGTGCACCTCGCCATCCTGGCCGCCTACCTGTTCCTTTCGGTGGTGCCCTGAGGCGGGCGCTGGCGCAATCGGGGGGCCGGGGTGAGGATTGGGGTGTCGCTCTTGACGTTCGCTGCTGTTTCGCCGGCGTAGCCGGCGACCTCCTTTTGCCCGAGCGGCAAAAGGAGGCAAAAGCGCGTCCTCGTGGTTGACGAACGGCCCGATGGGGTGAAGACGGTACAGGGCATAGCCAGACTGCCTGCCGCGTAGATGATCAGGATAGAGACGTCGGATGAGCGAACCCGGATTACTTGGTGGCCCCTGCTAAGCGCGCCACGGTGGGACGCCTACGGCTGCGCTGCGCGCGGCTCGGGGGAAGAACAAGAGGGAAAGGGAATCGCTGGCGCCAGCAACATTGATGCCTCTCGCATCCCGACCAGGACGTGCGCGCAGCGCAGCCGAAGGCGTCCTGCCGATAACGCTGTTGGAACGCTGTACCCGAGCCCTACATGGGGATCGTACAAAAGCAGGTTATCGCAGGCACTGGTCCTGACTCACTATGCGTAGCAGGCTCGAACGGGCAACCAAGGCTCGCGAGACCAACGCCTCTCGAACACAAGAAGCGCATCGTTGATGGCCAGCCGCCAGGCGACGCGTTTCTTGCCTACTTCTTGTCGCTCGGACAAGAAGTAGGTCGCCGGCTACGCCGGCGAAACGGGGGCGCCAGCCAAGAACAACACACCAATCCCCCCCCCCCGCCGCATTCCGGCGAAGAACCTTACTCTCACGCGCGATCGCGCCGGTAGTGCGCGAGCTTGTCCTCATCGAGCGCCAGACCCAGGCCCGGTCCTTCGGGCAGGTGCAGGCTGAAGTCGCGATAGGTGGGCCGCTCGACCACGATGTCATCCTTGAGCAGCAGCGGA
>NZ_CAJPUY010000013.1 GCF_905397275.1 Cupriavidus yeoncheonensis
GGAGCACGAGTTCAACGCCAGCACCTTTGCTGGCCGCGTGATCGCCGGCACGGGCTCGGACATGTACTCGGCCATCTGCGGCGCGATCGGCGCGCTGCGCGGCCCCAAGCACGGCGGCGCCAATGAAGTGGCCTTCGAGATCCAGAAGCGCTACGACAGCCCCGACGAAGCGCAGGTCGACATCACCCGCCGCGTCGAGAACAAGGAAGTCGTGATCGGCTTCGGCCACCCGGTGTACACCATTGCCGACCCGCGCAACCAGGTGATCAAGGAAACCGCGCGCCAGTTGTCGAAGGATGCCGGCTCGATGAAGATGTTCGACATCGCCGAGCGCCTGGAGACGGTGATGCGGGACATCAAGAAGATGTTCCCGAACCTGGACTGGTTCAGCGCCGTGAGCTATCACATGATGGGCGTGCCGACCGCGATGTTCACGCCGCTGTTCGTGATCGCGCGCACCTCGGGCTGGGCCGCGCATATCATCGAGCAGCGCATCGACAACAAGATCATCCGCCCGAGCGCCAACTACACTGGCCCTGAGAACCTGAAATTCGTGCCGATCGGCAAGCGGAAGTAAGGCGCAGAAGTAAGGCACAGAAGCAAAGCACGGAAGCAAAGCGCATGTGAGGCTCGCGTCCGCCACATTCCCGCGACTTTGGCCTGATTGTGTAACGAAAGGGCAGGCTGCTTGCCCTGTTTCGCAAATCGTAGAGAATAGCGGCGGAATCTGCCCGAGCCCCGGACCCCTCCGGGGCGTGCCAGACCATAAAGACACAAACTCTGAAAGGTTATTCCTATGAAAAAGCTCATTCTCGCAGCATGCATCGGCGCATTCACCCTCGGCACCGCCGGCACCGTGATGGCCCAGGAACCGGCCCACAAGACCACCACGAAGAAGGCGCCCGCCAAGAAGAGCAGCAAGGCAGCCCCGGCCGCCGCGGCCGCCGTGACGCCGACTGGTGAAAAATGGCAGTGTGAGCTCGGCAACGTCCTCTACATCTCGGGCAACATGCTGCGCGATGAAGTCCTGTCCGTGCACTGGCAAGGCCGCGACTACAAGCTGCCGCGCCAGACCACGGTCACCGGTGCCGACCGCTACTACGACGCGCGCTCCGGCCTGGACCTGGTCGTGATCCCAAGCAAGGCCATGCTGTTCAACCATAACCTCGGCCAGCGCCTGGCCGACGAGTGCCAGAACGCCGAGATGCAAGCCGGCGGTGCCGCCCCGACGCAGGCCGGCGGCCTGCGCGCGCCGGTGACCGCGCCGCTGCTGGCCACGCCGCCGCAGCAACCGCAGTCCGACGCAACCCAGCAGTCGGCTGCACCGAAGCAGTAAGTCCGGTGGCTCCCGGGCCCTGCCCGCCTCGGGCCGGGCCCGGTTTGCCATGCCGGCGGGGGATGGTTGCCGGCATGGCAGTCATTGCGCGAACGCGGTGTTCGCCAGCCACGCGCTGGCGGGCGGCGTGCGCGGCGGTTAGAGTATCAGTCGCAACCGACATCGGACCGCGGTGGTCGCCGTGACGGCGCACGCCGGGGTCAGGTCCGAGCCACCGCAACATTCCTCGACTGGAGTATGGCAATGCCCCACAACCTCAACAAGACGCTAAAAGAATTCAAGATCGGCTCTTCAGGCAAGGGCCAGTTCTATTCCCTGCCCCAGCTGGGCGAGGCGCTGGACGTGGCGATCGACCGCCTGCCGGTGTCGATCCGTGTCGTGCTCGAGTCCGTGCTGCGCAACTGCGACGGCAAGAAGGTGACCGAGGAACATGTCCGCCAGTTGGCCAACTGGAAGCCGAACGCGGACCGCGTCGACGAGATTCCGTTTGTGGTAGCCCGCGTCGTCCTGCAGGACTTCACCGGCGTGCCGCTGCTGGCCGACCTGGCCGCCATGCGCAACGTGGCCGAGAAGATGGGCAGGAATCCCAAGAAGATCGAGCCGCTGGTGCCGGTGGACCTGGTGGTCGACCACTCGGTGCAGGTCGACCATTTCCGCGAGAAGAAGGCGCTGGACCTGAACATGCAACTGGAATTCCAGCGCAACAACGAGCGCTACCAGTTCATGAAATGGGGCATGCAGGCCTTCGACACCTTTGGCGTGGTGCAGCCGGGCTTCGGCATCGTGCACCAGGTCAATCTTGAATACCTGGCACGCGGCGTCCACAAGAAGGACGGCGTGTATTACCCCGACACCCTGGTCGGCACCGACAGCCACACCACCATGATCAACGGCATCGGCGTGGTGGGCTGGGGCGTGGGCGGCATCGAGGCGGAAGCCGGCATGCTCGGCCAGCCCGTGTACTTCCTGACGCCGGACGTCGTAGGCGTGGAATTGACCGGCCGCCTGCGCGAAGGCGTGACCGCGACCGACCTGGTGCTGACCATCACCGAGATGCTGCGCAAGGAAAAGGTGGTGGGCAAGTTCGTCGAATTCTTTGGCGAAGGCACGGCCAGCCTGGCGCTGCCCGACCGCGCCACCATCGGCAACATGGCGCCCGAGTATGGCGCCACCATGGGCTTCTTCCCCGTGGACGAGAAGACCATCGACTACTTCAAGGGCACCGGCCGCACCGAAGAAGAAATCGCGGCCTTCGAGGGCTATTTCCGTGCGCAGAAGATGTTCGGCATTCCGAAGGCCGGCGAGATCGACTACAGCAAGGTGGTCAAGCTGGACCTCGGCACCGTGGCCCCGTCGCTGGCGGGCCCGAAGCGTCCGCAGGACCGCATCGAGATCGGCAATGTCAAGAGCACCTTCAGCTCGCTGTTCAGCAAGCCCGTGGCCGAGAACGGCTTCAACAAGGAGCCGGCCGACCTCGATCGCACTTACCAGACTGCCGATGGCATCGACGTCAAGAACGGCGACGTGCTGATCGCGGCCATCACCTCGTGCACCAACACCTCGAACCCCAGCGTGCTGCTGGGCGCCGGCCTGCTGGCCAAGAAGGCCGTGGAAGCGGGGCTGACGGTGGCGCCGCACATCAAGACCTCGCTGGCGCCGGGAAGCCGCGTGGTCACCGAATACCTGACGGCCGCCGGCCTGCTGCCCTACCTGGAAAAGCTGGGCTTCGGCGTGACTGCCTATGGCTGCACCACGTGCATCGGCAACGCCGGGGACCTGACGCCCGAACTGAACGAGGCCATCATCAAGAACGACCTGGTCGCGGCTGCCGTGCTGTCGGGAAACCGCAATTTCGAAGCCCGCATCCATCCGAACATCCGCGCCAATTTCCTGGCCTCGCCGCCGCTGGTGGTGGCCTATGCCATTGCCGGCAACGTCACGCGCGACCTGATGACCGAGCCGGTCGGCAAGGGCAAGGGCGGCAAGGACATCTGGCTGGGCGACATCTGGCCGAGCTCGGAGGAAATCCACGCGCTGATGAAATTCGCGATGGATGCCAAGACGTTCACGGGCAACTACGAGCAGGTCAAGAAGCCCAGCAAGCTGTGGGGCGCGATCAAGGGCACCAAGGGCCAGGTCTACGACTGGCCCAAGTCGACGTATATCGCCGAACCGCCCTTCTTCGACGACTTCACCATGGAGCCGTCCGGCGTCAGCGCCAGCGTGCGCGGCGCCCGGGCACTGGGCGTCTTCGGCGATTCCGTGACGACCGACCACATCTCCCCGGCCGGCTCTATCAAGGACACCTCTCCCGCCGGCAAGTACCTGCTGTCGCACGGCGTGCTGAAGGCGGACTTCAACAGCTACGGCTCGCGCCGAGGCAACCATGAGGTGATGATGCGCGGCACCTTCGCCAACGTGCGCATCAAGAACCTGATGATCCCGCCCAAGGCCGACGGTTCGCGCGTGGAAGGCGGCCTGACCCTGCACCAGCCGACCGGCGACGAAATGTCGATCTACGATGCCGCCATGAAGTACATCGCCGAGGGCACGCCCACGGTGGTGTTCGGTGGCGAGGAATATGGCACCGGCTCGTCGCGCGACTGGGCGGCCAAGGGTACGCAGCTGCTTGGCGTGAAGGCGGTGATCGCCCGCAGCTTCGAGCGCATCCACCGCTCCAACCTGGTCGGCATGGGCGTGCTGCCGCTGCAGTTCAAGGGCAGCGACAGCGCCCAGACGCTGGGTATCACGGGCAACGAGACCTTTGACATCGAAGGCATCGAGGGCGATCTCAAGCCGCAGCAGGACGTGGTGCTCGTGATCAGGCGCGCGAACGGCGACGAGCAACGCGTGCCGGTGCTGCTGCGCATCGACACGCCGATCGAAGTCGACTACTACAACCACGGCGGCATCCTGCCGTTCGTACTGCGCCAGTTGCTCGCCGCCTGACCGGCTCCGCGTACTGACGCCGCCCGCGCTGCCCGGCCCTGTGCCGGTCAGCGCGGGCGGTTTTCATTGGGCCGGGGCGCCCCGTCCGTCACTTTCCGGCATGCCCGCGTGTAAGTTCCACGCAAGCCAGCGCTGCCACACTGTGCCTCACAAGAACGGCGTTCAACGCCCGGAGGACAGCCAGCCATCCGGCCACGGTCCTCCAGCCCATGATTCCAGGAGACACCATGGTCAAGATCATCATCGCGTTCGTCGTCATCGCCGGCGCCGCCTTCTACCTGCTCAGCAAGGGCGGCGGCGATGTGTCGATGGGCGGTGAGCAGCACGGCACCGAAACCCACGCACCGGCTCCCGCCGAGCAAAAGTAAGCCTGCCGGCAAGAACATGACGCCTGTCCGAGCGGACTGGCGTCCTTCCTGTCGACGCAGCGAGTAGAATACCGTTTTACGCAAAAACGGACGGTTTCTCTATATGGCAGGTTTTCGCCCCAAGGCTTCCCCACGTCTTTCGCCCGATGCCGAGCGACTGGTGGCCGACGCGCTCGCCCTCGATGCGTCGGGCAGCCGCATGGAGGACGCGTACTGGGAACGGCGGCTCTCGCAACGCCTGGGCCGGCTGCTGAAGAACGGCAGCCAGACCGCGCTCGACGCGGCGCTCGAACACCTGTTCAAGCACAACGCTGACGCCTCCGACGTGCTGGCCGAGCAGGCCGAGACGCTGGCCGAATCGGCCACGGTGGAAGTCGACGGCGTGCGCTATGACGCCCTGCTGGTGGCCGCTCCCATCCTGGCGCATACCCGCTATGCCATCCCGTCCGGTTCGCTGAAGCCCGACCTGGCGCAGACCCTGGCCGTGCACCTGCAGGCACATGTGCTGGCCTCTAGCACCAAGGTAGCGCTGTCGCCGTACCTGTACAGCATCGACCAGCTGCCGCGCACCCACAGCGACACCTTTGCCCTCACCCACAAGCTGGCAGCCGCCGCGCTGAGCGGCACCGTGCCCAAGGTGGACCTGCGCGACCTGCCCGAAACCGCACCGATCCTGGCCGATCCGCGCTACCTGCTGGCCGTGGTGGTCGCGCCGCATGAGCAGGGACTATTCCGCTGGCAGGAAGATGCCAAGGAACACCACGCCGAGCGCTCGACCTGCCTCGAACAGTGGCGCAGCCAGGTGCAGGCCACCGTGG
The DNA here is from genome assembly GCF_905397275.1 of Cupriavidus yeoncheonensis. Classification (GTDB taxonomy): domain Bacteria; phylum Pseudomonadota; class Gammaproteobacteria; order Burkholderiales; family Burkholderiaceae; genus Cupriavidus; species Cupriavidus yeoncheonensis. The sequence goes on from NZ_CAJPUY010000013.1 coordinate 5,472, forward strand.
CCCTGCTGCTGCCGGGCTGCGAGTTCGAGCTGCTGCTGCCGGATGCCTTCTTCCTGTCCTGCCGCGAATCCGACAAGAGCATCCGTCCGCTGACCGTGCGCGCGGCCGTGAATTACCTGAGCGGCACGCTGGACGTTCCCGCCGGCCAGCTCGCGGCGGTGGTGGCGGCCTTCGGCGAGGAAGTGGTGGAAGAGTACCGTGTCGGCTTCACCATGCGCGGCGAGAAGGATGTGATCTACGGCATCGTCTGGCCGGTCTATGGCCGCGAAGCCGGCGAAGTGGATGCCGACGAAAAGGGCAACCCGCTCGAGCAGATCTGCGAAGAGCTGCGCAATGCCGGTGTCGAGGACATCTTCCGCCACGCCGCGCTGTTCGATCCGGAATACTGCGAAGACTGCGGCACGCCACTTTATGCGGACCGCAACGGCGAGATCGTCCACGCCGAGCTGCCCGAAGACGCGCCGACGCAGCAACCGCTGTTCCACTGAAGCAGGGAATTCGCCTCCGCCAACGCAACGGCCCGCACTGCGGGCCGTTGTGCTATGTGGCTAGCGCCGCGTCACGCAGCGCCAGAGGCCATGGCCCGATGCCGCGTACTTGCGCTCGAATGGCGTCATCGCGGTTTCGGGCTGCCACGCCTCGGTCGCGGACGGACGGCCGAGCATGCCCAGCGCCGTCGCAAACTCGTCGATATAGACCTTCCAGTTGCTGCGGCACTCCAGATAGTCGCCACAGGCCGCCAGCGCGGGAAACACGGCATGCCCCTGCCAGCGTCGTCCGAGGTGCCCGATCTTCGGCCAGGGATTCGGATAGAGCACGTAATGCCGCGCCACCGGCACGTGGTCATCCTGCAGCAGGCGCCACACGTCGACGAGGTCGGCGCGCGCCCAGCAAAAGTTGCCCGGCACAGGCGCATCGCCCCACCAGTCCTTGCCGGCGCCCAGGCGCTTCTCCGACTGGTCCACGCCGATCACGAAATGATCTGGATAGGCCGTGGCAAGCCGGAGCGTGCTTTCGCCCACGCCGCAGCCGGCGTCGAGGATCAGCGGTACGTCGCCGGCCTGCCGCCAGCGCGCCAGCGCCTGGTCCAGCGCCCGCCGGCTCACATCGCCGATCGGCTTGCGAAACGGCTCGGCAAGATGGCGCGCCACGCGCGCCGCGAGGTGTTCGTGTACGTCGGACTGGGCCGAGACAATGGTGGGGGAATTGGCAAACATGGCCGCCATTTTACCGGCGCCAGCCACCCGCGCCTGACCGGAAAGCCTGCATGGATGTCGTTTTGCCGGCACAATGCGGGCAAAATGCCTGACAACCCGCCCATGGCCGCGCGCCCTCCTCGCCCGCGGTCGCCCGGGCCAGCATGAGGAGCCTAGCGCCATGCATTTCCGCCGCCCTTCCACCACTTCCCGCGCCATCCGCACCGTGCTGCTGTGCGGCACCGTCTTCATGCTCCCGGCCGCCGGCAGCGCGCGCGCCGAAGACCTGCGCATCGGCCTGGCGGCCGATGTCACGTCCATGGACCCGCAGTGGAACAACGCCGGCCCGAACAACGCCATCGCGTTGCATATCTTCGAGTCGCTGGTGTTCATGGACAAGAACGCGCGCTATATCCCGGGGCTCGCGCTGTCCTGGAAGCCGCTCAACCCGACCACCTGGGAAATCAAGCTGCGCCCGAACGTGAAGTGGCACGACGGCTCGCCGTTCACGAGCGCGGATGTGAAGGCTTCGCTCGAGCGGCCCGAGAAGCTGGTCAACAGCCCGGGGTCGTTCACGAGCTACACCAAGCCGATCGCGCGCATCGACACGCCCGACGCCCTCACGGTGCGCCTGACCATGAACGCGCCGAACTACGCCAACCTGGCCAATGACCTGAACAGCGTGCCGATCATGCCGAAGAAGGTGGCCGCCACGCTCACGCAGGCCGACTTCGATTCAGGCAAGGCCATGATCGGCACCGGCCCGTTCAGGTTCGTGCGCTTCGCGCGCGGCCAGGAGATCGTGATGGCGCGCAACCCCGACTACTGGGGCGCCAGGCCGGAATGGGACCGCGCGATCTTCCGCATCATCACCGATAACGGCGCCCGCTCCGCCGCCCTGCTGGCGGGCGACGTGGATGTGATCGAAAGCGTGCCGGCGGCCGATGTGGCCAAGCTCAAGCAGAACCCGAAGTTCCGCATCGAGCAGACCGTGTCATGGCGCACGATCTTCTGGCAGATGGACCAGTCGCGCGACAACCCGCCGTACGTCACCGACAAAGCGGGCAAGCCGCTGGGCAAGAACCCGTTCAAGGATGCGCGCGTGCGCGCCGCCATCTCCAGGGCGATCAACCGCGACGCCATCGTCAGCCGCATCATGGAAGGCCTGGCGGTGCCGGCATCGTCACTGGTGTCGCCGCAGATCTTCGGGCACCCGGGAACCAGGCCCGAGGCCTACGACCCCGAAGGCGCGAAGAAGCTGCTGGCGGCCGCCGGTTATCCGAACGGCTTCGGGCTGACGCTGCACGCGACCAACAACCGCTACCTGAACGATGCCGCCGTGGCGCAGGCCACCGCCAGCATGCTGACGCGTGTGGGGATCCAGACGAAGGTGGAAACCCTGCCGGTGGCCGCGTATTTCACGCGCGCGCGCCAGGGCGATTTCTCGTTCGAGATGCTGGGCTGGGGCTCCGCCGCCGCCGACGTGGCGCTGCGCTCGATCACGGGCACGCCCAACCCGCAGACGGGCTACGGCACCTGGAACTGGGGCAAGTACAGCAACCCCCAGCTGGACAAGCTGATCGAAACGTCGCTTACCACGGTAAGCAGCGACAAGGCACGCGAGGACAATGCAAAGGCCGCCGCGAAGTTCGCGCTGGACGACCATGCGATCATTCCGTCGCACAGCCAGCTTGCGATGTGGGCGATGAAGAAGGGCCTGAAGTACGAAGCACGCACCGACGAGTGGTCGCTCGCGCAGTTCTTCCACAAGGAGTGACGGCCCCCCGCTGATGCCCCCGAACCTGGTTCCGGGGCGTCAGGTCACTGCATCAGATCACCAGCTTCGCTTCCTGCCGCGCATTGGCCGCGCGCAGCTTGTTCACCCAGTCGCGCGCCGGCAGCCCGGTCGCCTGCTCCACCACATCGGCACGCGCTTCCAGCGTTTCCCACGACACGTCGATGGGCGGCCCGTTGAAGGCCAGCGCGATGACGTTGCCGTCGTGGACTTCGGGGAACACCAGCACGCGGTTGTCGAACGCATCGCAGATGCGCTCGATATTCTTCGGGAAGCTGTCGTGGTCGCCGAACAGGTTGATGGTCATCACGCCCGGCGACTTCAGGGTACGGCGGCAGGCGCGGTAGAAGGCGGTGGTGTCGAGCACCGGGCCGCGCGCCGTGGCGTCGTACAGGTCCACCTGCAACGCGTCAACCGACTCCGTGCTGGTGGCGTCCATCACATAGTCCCAGGCATCCTGCTCGCGCACGCTGAGGCGCGCATCGTCCTCACGCAGGCCGAACATGCTGCGCCCGGCAATGATCACCGCCGGATTCAGCTCCACCGCGGTCACGCGGGCCCGCGCGAAATGCCGGTGGCTGAACTTGGTCAGCGCCGCCGCGCCCAGCCCGAGCTGCGCCACGTGGAAGTCCGGCGCGGACGGCGACAGGAACAGCAGCCAGGCCATCATCTGCTGGGCGTATTCGAGTTCGATGGCATCGGGCTTGCGCAGGCGCATCGCGCCCTGTACCCACTCGGTGCCGAAGTGCAGGTAACGCACACCATCCATTTCGGAGAAGGTGACCGGGGCAAAGCGCGGCGTCATGCGCTTTTCGTCCTGGCCCGGGCGTTCGCCACGGGTACGGATGCCGCGCGCGGGGCGGCGCGAGGCAACGGCCTCGATCGATTTGCGTTTCAGTAGGGTCATGTCTTGCTTGTTCGGACAGGCCAGTAGCCATCAACCAGCGCTGGAAAGCCGCGATTGTGACAGAAACGCGCGCGGTCATTGTCCGGCGCCGCCGGGAATACCGGCACCCGCGGCCGCCAGTCCCTCGACGGCTTGCGGCGTCAGCACCGGTTCGCCTTTCACGGCGCGGCCGATCAGGACGTCCGCCGCGTCCACGTGGATGCGCTGTTCCTGGTACCAGTCGTCGTCGTAGTAGGTCGTCGCGTACCGTTCGCCGCTGTCGCACAGCAGCGTGACGATCGCGCCGGCCTGTCCGGCTGCACGCATGCGCTGCGCGAGGTACAGCACGCCGACGAAATTGGTGCCGGTCGATCCGCCCACGCGGCGCCCGAAACGCTGCGCCAGGTAGCGCATGGCGGCAAACGACAGCGCGTCAGGCACCTTGAGCATGGCGTCGATGCACGTCGGAATGAAAGACCGCTCGACGCGAGGGCGGCCGATGCCTTCGATGCGCGAGCCCGTATCGAGCGTCAGCGCCGGATCGGGCTGGCCCGCCAGACAGCCACGGAAGTGATCGAAGAACACGGAGTTCTCCGGATCGGCGCACAGGATGCGCGTCTGGTGCCGCCGGTAGGCCACGTAGCGCCCCAGCGTGGCCAAGGTGCCACCCGTGCCGCCGCTGGCAACGATCCACGCCGGCACCGGATTCGACTCCTGCGCCATCTGCTTGAAGATGGACTCGGCGATATTGTTGTTGGCCCGCCAGTCCGTCGCGCGCTCGGCGTAGGTGAACTGGTCCATGAAATGGCCGCCCGATTCGCGCGCGATGCGGTGCGACTCGGTGTAGATCTCCGACGGGTTGTCGACGAGGTGGCAGCGCCCGCCGTAGAACTCGATGGCCTCCACCTTCGCACGCGAGGTGCCGGCCGGGATCACCGCCACGAACGGCAGCCCCAGCAAGCGCGCGAAATAGGCCTCAGAGATCGCGGTCGAGCCGCTGGACGCCTCCACGACCGTGCTGTCCGCATGCAGCCATCCGTTGCACAACGCATACAGGAACAGCGACCGCGCGAGCCGGTGCTTGAGGCTGCCGGTCGGATGGCTGGATTCGTCCTTGAAGTAGAAGCGGAGGTCCGGATAGCCGGGCAGGTCCAGAGGAATCAGGTGGGTATCGGAAGACCGGTTGAAATCGGCCTCGATACGATGGATCGCTTCGTGGGTCCATTCTGAATTCGGCATGGCACTTCCCCGGCAATACTGCGAGTGACAGGACCGGGCCGCTGGGGCGCCGGGGCAGTGGGGCGTGCCGTCATCGTACAGGAAGTGCCGTCTCGTCCCACGATCGCGGTGCCGCGGTGACTCTTTTCATCTGGCTCGCTTTAACACAATCTCGCCCGAGCCGCCGCCGGAAGCCGCAGGAGTCGTCCACCTCAGTTCCTCTCCCGAGAGGACAAAGGGCCTGCGCTGCTCGACGCCATTCCAGTTCGGGAAGGTACTGGACTCGATACGAAAGGTGATGATCTTATCGGCTTCGTTGACGACGTACGTACCAAAGTGGGCGATCGAACCTTGCACGACGGCGCGATATTCCTCCGCACTGCCCTTCATCCGGTCATTGGAGGCGTACTTGGGCAGGTCGCCGCGCGCGTTCACCAGCGCATAGTGGCCGTGGCCGTCAAAGATCACGAGACCGTGGGGATTGGGTCCGTACATCGGCGTGCGGCTGCCGTCAGCCTGGACAGTGTCAACCGAGACATAGGTCCATGCGCCGGTCAGTTGCTGGTCGATTGATGACTGCGCTGACGCTGCGCCCGATTGCAGCATCAGCCCCAGGAACACCAATCGCATGACGGTTGCGCTATGGATGGTTTTCATGGATCGCCTCGTGTATGCGCTGCCTTGCTCGCCCTCTGGCTGCAGGCGGTCAGGCATCGGGTTCGCCCAGCCATCCCGGCGGGCCGTTACCAGCACGCCGATCCTTAACGTACGCCCCCTGCCGGCTTCGCTCTGTTCGCTTCCCGACAGATGCACTGAGCCAGATGTAACAGCCCTTGATCTTCATTTAACCAATGCGTTAAATGACTTCATGCCGAACACCAGCGACCCCCTCTCCACCATCTTTGCTGCCCTGGCCGACCCGACGCGCCGCGCGATTCTTGCGCGGTTGTCCGAGGGCGACGCCCCGGTCAGCGAACTGGCGCGCCCGTTCGATATCTCCGGCCCGGCCATCTCCCGGCATCTGCGTGTGCTGGCCGACGCGGGACTGATCGAGCGGGAAATCAACGCACGCTGGCGTATCTGCCATCTGCGCCCTGGCGCAATGCGCGATGCGCACGGCTGGCTGGAGACCTATCGCCGGCTTTGGGAAGGCAATCTCGACAGGCTGGTGGCCTTTGTCGAGCAAACGCAAAGCGAGACCGCTGTCACCCATCGAAAAAAGGGGATCAAGTCATGACTGAAGCTGCAACGTTTCACCTGGAGATGACCCGCCAGATCCGCGCGCCGCGCGAGCGGGTGTTTGATGCATTCACCGACCAGGCCGCCCTGGCCGCCTGGCATTGCCCGCGGGGCATGCAGGTGCGGGAAGCCAGCGCCGATGCGCGCGTGGGCGGCCGCTATCGGCTGGTGATGGGGGCGAAGGACGGCGAACAGCACATCGTCGGCGGTGAGTATCAGGCGATGGATCGCGCCAACTTCCTGGCCTACACATGGCAATGGGAAGGCAGCGAACTACCCGCCGGCGTGCGCACGCTGATCGAGATCACGCTGACCGACAAGGATGGCGGCACGCACCTGCACATGCGCCACAGCGGTTTCCCCGACGCGGCCACGCGCGATTCGCACCATGCCGGCTGGCAATCGGTCTTCAACAACCTGAGCGACTTTGTGGATGCCGAAGGCAGCGCCGGCACGCTGACCGTCTACGGCGATGCGCGCAGCACCTACGTTCGCACGGTGCGCCTGGCGCTCGCAGAGAAAGGCGTGCGCTACACCTTCAAGCCGGTTGCGCCGCATCACGACGAACTGCTGGCCCACAACCCGTTCGGCCGCATTCCGGCATTCACCGACGGTCCGATCGACTTCTACGAGACGCGCGCCATCCTCAGCTATATCAACGAGGTCTTCGGCGGCCCGAACCTGATTCCGCAAACCGGCCCCGCGGCCCGCGCGCGCTGCGAGCAGTGGATCAGCCTGATCAACTGCCACGGCTACGATGCGATGGTGCGCCGCTACGTGCTGCATTACGTGTTTCCAAAGGGACCGGACGGCAAGCCCGATCGCGCCACCATCGAGGCAGCCCTGCCCGAGATCGAGCGGCAGCTCGATGCGCTGGAGCAGGCCTACGGCGGGCGCGATTTCCTGGTCGGAAATGCGTTGTCGATGGCCGACCTGTTCTTCGCGCCGATCGTCGAATACCTGGGGCGGTTCCCGGAAAGCGCGGCGATGCTGGAGACGCGGCCGAACATCCGGCGTGGCCACGCAGTCATGCGCGCGCGGCCGAGCTATGCGGCCACGCAGCCGGATTTCGGCTGATCGGTGAACCGATGCGCCGCTGGAACGCTAGCGCCGTTCCCCTGCCCTGGCAGGCAGCCATGCCTGCAATGCCTGCCAGGCGTGCAGCTTAGCTTCCAGATTCGTTTCAGATGAGCAAATAGCACGCCAGGCACTTCAGCGTCCGGCCGGCGCCGAGTCTGCCGCCCCTGCCTGCCCCGGCGCAGATACGATCCTCGCATCGACGTCACGCAGCAGCCGCTGGAACTCGGGCGATGCCATGATGATCTTCCCCGCCGCGGCACGCAGGCGGTCAACGGCCTCGTCCGGCAAGGAAAACGAGGTGGGCAGCTGGTTCAGGTAGTCCCGCTCCGCCGTGTCGGTCAATTGGGCAAACGACACGTCGATGGCATAGATCGTCGCGTCCGGCGTGCGTATTGCGCTGGCCACCGCGGCATCCTTGTTCGCAGCCATCGCCCGGGATTCCCGCACCCGCCGCATGGCTTGCCAGCGCGCCTGGGTGTCCTTCAGCAATTCAGTCGCCTCGTAGGAATAGTGGTCGATCGGAACGCCCGAGGCTTTGAGCAGTATCTGCACCGAGCCCGGCGGGGACTCCGACTTGTCCCAGTCCGTCTTGGGTGTGGACAGCGAGTTGACGACAAACACGACAAGCCTGCGCAATCTGTCGAGCGGCGAAGGCAACCCGACCAGATGCAGCGATTCCATGATCTCCAGCGTATCCAGCACGCTGCGCATGCCGAGGTTGTCTGAAACACCACCATCCACGATGTGGATGTACGGCCGGTTGACGCTGTCCCCGAACTCCCCCTCTTCCCTCAGATGGCGGGTCGCACGCGCGGCGGGCCTGGGCGGGTCGCCGGTGCCGATAAACGGCTTGATCCAGTCAGGCGGCGCATAGCCGCAATTGCCGCCGTAGTTGTTGAGCGTGACGGGCGTGAGCACCACCGGCACCGCCGATGAAGCGGCCGCGGCACGGGAAAGCCGCATCGAACTCAGGTCCGAGCAGAGCACATCGAAAATGTTCTGCGTAAAGGGAAGCCGGGCACCTGTAGTGATATCGGTGGCCGAGGCGACGATGAACGGTCCGTTGCCGCGATTGAGGTCGCCAAATGTTGCACCGTGGAACAGGATCTCGTCGTATAGATCGGCCGCCAGCTCGGATCGGCCCCAGCCGGTCGACCACAGCGATGGCCAGTAAGTTGGCGTGAACACACGGGCCGTGATCTCGCCCTGCACATTGCGCTTGAGGAAGTTCCGCTCATAGTCGTCAAAGAGCTTCTCACCGTAGAGTCCGTAGGCCAGCGCCGTGAAGCTTCCGCCCGATACACCGGTGATAACGCCGACATGGTCCAGCAGGCGCGACCGCTTGCCTTTCGGCCCGACCACCTCGGTATTGCGCAAGAATTCCAGGACCCCGTAGGAAAACGCGGCTGCGCGCGTGCCCCCGCCCGAAAAGGCCAGGACCACCAGATTTTCGTTGTCCACCGAGTACTGCGGCCTCGCGACAAATCGATAGCCGGCGTTCGGCTCGACCTGGGTGATCGGTGCATTGACCGGCCGGCTGGCGCACCCGCCGAGCAGGAGCAGGAGCAATAGCGCGAGCACCATCGATGCTGACTTCGGCAGTCTGGCCATTGCCCCTCCACAGAGATCCCCGACTCGCCCTGGCTGTCGGGGAATCGGCTACTACCTAGGATAGTCAGGAAAACCGCCCGGAATCGCCCCGGCCCGCAGCAAACCGTGTCAACAGTGCAACCGACGAGGTGAACCGCCCCGGAATTCGTGGAGGCTACTTCGCTTGCGTCAGGCCGACATGACCTGCTGCTCAAGTTGGTGATAGTAGTTGGCTTCGTACTCTGACGGTGGCACGTATCCCAGCGGTGCCATCAAGCGGTGATACTTAAACACGCGTCAAATGTGTTGTCATCCCGAGCGTCAGCCAGCTTTCGCCAGCCATATCCGCAACTCCCGCCAAACAAGCAGCTTCTCCGAATACGGCACGGTATACGCCGGACTACTGGAAGGAAGGCTGAGGACATGATGGCGATCACCATGCTGACCGAGCACCTTCAGACCAATACGCTCAGCCGTGCCACCATTGAACGCAATCGCTGCCAGATTTGGCATCGACTCGATCAAACCCAACAGATCATTCCCGGCATGACCGCGTATGTTGCTGTCCAGGCTGCCCTCTCGCCTGGCTTGCGCCACCACGTCCCATAGACCAACGTGATGCGCCAGAAGCGTTTGCAACCGGGCGGCATAGTCCATGCGAACCAGGTCCTCGCCAAGGACGTCGCCAACCAACCGCCAGAACTGATTCTGCCTGTGCGCGTAATACTGGCCCTGCGCCAGTGAGGCCTCGCCAGGCAAGCTGCCGAGGATCAGCACGCGTGTATCGGCGTCGACGACAGGGGGGAAACAGCGCTTCAGCGTCATGCGTCGTATTCAGTCGGGTCCATCATCATCGGGCCGCCCGGAAGGAAAAAGGGCCGGTCGCCCGGCCCTTTCCTTCACGCCCGTGTTCAGGCAAGCAGCTTGTTCACACGCTGCACATAGGCAGTCGGATCGTCGAGCATGCCCCCTTCAGCCAGCAGTGCCTGATCGAACAGCACCAGCAGGCGGTCATTGAAGCCGTCGCCCTCCGGCAGATCGCGCAGCTTCTTCACCAGCGCGTGCTCGGGATTGAGTTCCAGGATCGGTTGAGCATCTGGCGCCTTCTGGCCAGCCTGCTTCAGCAGGCGCTGCAGGTAGCCGCTCATGTCGCCTTCGTCCGAGACCAGGCAGGACGCGGATTCGGTCAGGCGCAGCGTCACGCGCACGTCCTTGGCCCTGCCTTCGAGGACGCTCTTGGCGCGCGCCACGACATCCTTCCATTCGGTCTCGGCCTTCTCCTGCTCGGCCTTTTCGGCCTCGTCGGCAAGCGTGCCCAGGTCGAGGTCGCCGCGGGCGACCGAGACCAGTTCCTTGCCATCGAACTCGCGCAGGAACGACAGCATCCACTCATCGACGCGATCGGTCAGCAGCAGCACTTCAATGCCCTTCTTGCGGAACACTTCAAGATGCGGGCTGTTCTTCGCGGCAGCCCAGGTGTCGGCCGTCACATAGTAGACCTTGTCCTGGCCTTCCTTCATGCGGCCGGCATAGGCGGCCAGCGACACGGTCTTGTCGGCGTTGTCGATGTGCGTCGAGCTGAAGCGCAGCAGCCTGGCGATGCGCTCCTGGTTGGCCTGGTCCTCGCCCATGCCTTCCTTCAGCGCCTGGCCGAATTGCTGCCAGAAGGTCGCGTACTTGCTGCGCTCGGCCTCTTCCTCGCTGTCGGCCAGCGATTCCAGCATCGACAGCACGCGCTTGGTGCTGCCTTCGCGGATGGCCTTGACGTCGCGGCTCTCCTGCAGCAGTTCGCGCGAGACGTTCAGCGGCAGGTCGGCGGAATCGATCACGCCCTTGACCCAGCGCAGGTAGGCAGGCAGCAGCTGCTCGGCGTCGTCCATGATGAAGACGCGCTTCACGTAGAGCTTGAGGCCGTGCTTGTGGTTGCGGTCCCACATGTCGAACGGTGCGCGCGCCGGGATGTACAGCAGCTGCGTGTATTCGCTGCGGCCTTCCACGCGGTTGTGCGTCCATGACAGCGGCGCCTCGTTGTCGTGCGCGATGTGCTGGTAGAACGCGGTGTACTGCTCGTCGGTGATGTCCGACTTCGGACGCGTCCACAGCGCGCTCGCCTGGTTGACGCTTTCCCACTCGTCGGTGCGCTTGTAGGTGCTGGCCTCGGCATCCCACACTTCCTTGGGCATGCGGATCGGCAGCGAGATATGGTCCGAGTACTTCTGGATGATGCTCTTCAGGCGCCAGGCCGAGAGGAAATCGTCCTCGCCTTCGCGCAGGTGCAGCGTGATGGTGCTGCCGCGCTCGGCGCGCGTGATGGCGTCGACGCTGAACTCGCCGTCGCCCGCGCTTTCCCAGCGCACGGCTTCGTCGGCAGCCAGGCCCGCGCGGCGGGTCTCGACCGTGACCTTGTCGGCCACGATAAAGGCCGAGTAGAAGCCCACGCCGAACTGGCCGATCAGCGCGGCGTCCTTCTGCTGGTCGCCGGACAGCTGCTGGAAGAATTCCCTGGTGCCCGAACGCGCGATGGTGCCGAGGTTGTGGATGGCCTCGTCACGGCTCATGCCGATGCCGTTGTCGGTGATCTTGAGCGTGCGGGCCGTGGCGTCGGCTTCGATGCGGATGGCCAGGTCGGCATCGTTTTCAAGCAGCGAGGGGTTCGCGATCGCCTCGAAGCGCAGCTTGTCGGTGGCGTCGGAAGCATTCGAGACCAGCTCGCGCAGGAAGATTTCCTTGTTGCTGTACAGCGAGTGGATCATCAGGTGCAGCAGTTGCTTCACTTCCGCCTGGAAGCTCATCGTTTCGTGCGGTGCGGACATGGTTCTCCTTTTCGAATCCGGAAAATCAGGGAATTGGGGTCGGCGCAGGGCCAATGCTCACGGAAATAGGGCCGGTTCCGGCCAATTTCAAGGCCGGCCCGCATATCAGCGACGGTTCAGCGCCGGTCCAGTTGCCGGGACAGGAAGTCGAGCATGTCGGGATCGCCGCTGCTGGCAACATTGAAGCGCATCCAGCCCGACGGCATCTGCGACGGCGAGAACAGGCTGCCGGGCGCGAACAGGTAGCCCTTGTCGTGCCCCGCCGTGGCGATGGCATTGGTATCGCGGCCGGTATCGGCCCACAGGTACATGCCCGCGTGCTGCCCCGGGAACAGGCGCAGGCCGCGGCGCTCCAGCTCGCGCCGCGTGTCGTCGCGGGCCCGGTCGAGGCGGCCGCGTACCCGCTCCACGTGCTTGCGGTAGTGGCCTTCGGTCAGCACCTTGTACAACACGCGCTCGTTGATTTCCGGCGTGGCCAGGCCGGCCAGCAGCTTGCTGTCGGTCAGCGTCGCGGCCAGGTCCGGGTGCGCGGCGACAAAGCCCACGCGCAGGTTCGCCGCCAGCGTCTTGGAAAAGCTGCCCAGGTAGATCACGCGGCGCAGCTGGTCCAGGCTGGCCAGTCGTGTCGCGGCGTGGCCAGGCGGGCACAGGTCGCAGTAGATGTCGTCCTCGACGATCAGGAAATCGTACTGCTCGGCCATCTGCAGCAACCGGAACGCCTTGGCGGCGGACAGCGAGGTGCCGGTCGGGTTGTGCAGCACCGAGTTGATGACGAACAGCCGCGGCCGGTGCGCCTGGACGATGCGCTCCAGCGCCTCCAGGTCCGGGCCTTCGGCCGTGTAGGGCACGCCGATCACCTGCGCGCCCTGCGCGGCAAAGCGGCCGAACATCACGAACCAGGCCGGATCGCCGACCAGCACGGTATCGCCCGGGCACAGGTAGAGCCGCGCAATCAGGTCCAGCGCCTGCGTGATGCCCGAGGTCAGCACGATCTGCTCGGCCGTGGCGCCGATCTCCAGCTCCTCCAGCCGCGTGCGCAGCTGCTGGCGCAGCGGCAGGAAGCCCTGCGGCGTGCCGCTGGCGAGGAAATGGTTGCCGGGCTGGCGGCCCAGTCCGCGCAGCGCGCTGGCGATCAGCTCGCCATCGAGCCACTCGTTGGGCAGGAACCCCAGCCCGGGCGCCTTGTGGGTCTCGGCGGTATGGAACATGCTGCGCAGCAGCCAGGTCACGTCGATATTGCGCGCGGCCACCGCCACGGGCGCCACCGGCGCGGCCGAGGCCTGCGCCCCGCGTTCGCGCACGTAGAAGCCCGAGCCGCGGCGCGACTCCAGGTAGCCCAGCGCGACCAGGCGTTCGTACGCCTCCACCACGGTGAAGCGCGAAATCCCCTTCTCCTGCGCCAGCTGGCGGATCGACGGCATGCGCATGCCCGCGCGGAAGACGCGTTCGTCGATGCGCATGCGGGCCCATTCGGTGAGCTGCTCGACCAGCGTCATCTGGGCCGACGGCACCGGGTCCGGCATGCGCTCCGTGCTGCCTGCCGTGCCCGGCGGCACGACCAGCCGCAAGGCGCGCCCCGATGCGTCCTGCGCGCCGCCTCCGCTATCCTTGCGCTCGGGCGCGGCGGAGGAATCCTGCTGGTGGCTGCCGTCCATGTGGTGCTCCCGCAACTGTACTGAATACGATCCGCATAACTGTACCGGTACTGTACCGACTACCTTGTCTACCATCAAGCCAACATGAAGCTCGCCCTCGATCACCTCGTCATCGCCGCACAGACGCTCGACGCCGGCACGGAATACGTCGCCGACGCGCTTGGCATTGCCCCGCACGGTGGCGGCGCCCATGCGGCCATGGGCACGCACAACCGCGTGCTCGGCCTGTTTGGCGGGATGTACCTGGAAGTGATCGCGCTGGACCCGGACGCTCCCGCACCGCAGCGCCCGCGCTGGTTCGGGCTCGACAGCGACAACGTGCGCGCGCGTCTGCAGGCCGGCCCCTTCCTGCTGCACTGGGCGGCGCGCGTGGAGCGCCCCGCCGACCTGACGCGCTGGCAGGCGCAGTATCCCGGGCAGATCGCACCGGTCATCCCCATGCAGCGCGGCGACCTGCGCTGGCGCATCACGGTGCCGGAGGACGGCAGCCTGCCCGCCTGGCACGGTGAGGCCGCCAGCGCCGGCGATGGCCTGTTGCCCAGCCTGATCCAGTGGGACGTGTCCCCGCATCCGGGCGCAAGCCTGCCGCGGCAGGACCTGGCGCTGCGCCGGCTCGCCGGCCGGCATCCCAATGCCGAACTGCTACGCCAGGGCCTGGCCTGGCTGGGCGGCGAGGCTCTGATGACGCTGGAACAAAGCGACGGGCCGCCGCAGCTCGTCGCGGAAATCGAAACGCCGCAGGGCGTCCGTACCCTGCGCTAGACCCGAACGCCCACAAGAACAAGACCGAACAAGACCACGGAGACCCACCGATGACCGTCACCCGCAAACGCTTCGACGACGATCCTTACCTCGACCATTGCAGCGCGACCGTGCTGTCGGCGAGCGATGCCGGAATCGAACTCGACGAAACGGTCTGCTATGCGCGCAGTGGCGGCCAGGCCGGCGACACGGCCACGCTGACCCTGGCGGATGGCCGCACCATCGAAATCACCGACACCGTCTATGCCGACGACCGCGCCCGCATCCTGCACGTGCCCGCGGCCGGCGCGGAATTGCCGCGGCCGGGAGACCGCGTCACGGTGGCCATCGACTGGCAACGCCGCCACCGGCTGATGCGCCTGCACACCTGCCTGCACCTGCTCGGCTCGCTGATTCCGGTGCCGGTGACGGGCTGCGGCATCTCGCCCGATTCGGCGCGCATCGACTTCGACCTGCCCGAATCGACGCTGGACAAGGCCGAGCTGACCGAACGGCTCAATGCGCTGATCCGCGCCAACACCGCGGTGCGCATCGAGCTGATCACCCCGCAGGAACTGGCTGCGCAGCCCGAGCTGGTGCGCACCATCGGCGCGGCGCCGCCGGCCGGCACCAGCAGCATCCGCATCGTCGAAATCCCGGGCGTGGACCGCCAGCCGTGCGGCGGCACGCATGTGGCCAACACCGGCGAGATCGGCGCCGTGGTCGTCACCAAGGTCGAGAAGAAGAGCCGCACCAACCGGCGCGTGGTCGTCAACTTCGCCTGAGCGCCATGACCGGAGATTTCCTGACCGGCCTGTCGGCCGCGCAATTCCTGGCGCTGATCACACTGCTTGCGGTGGGTTCGTTCACGCCGGGGCCCAACACCACCATCGCTGCCGTGACCGGGGCCAATTTCGGCCTGCGCGCCACGCTGCCCCATTGCGTGGGCGTGGCCTTCGGCTTTGCCAGCATCCTCGCGCTGTGCGCGGTCGGCATCGGCGCGCTGATCCTGCGCAGTCCGGCGCTGGCCACCATCGTGCATATGGCCGGCGTGGGCTACCTGCTGTGGCTCGCGGCCAGGCTCGCGCGCAGCACCGTGCTCGCGGAGAAGCAGGTCCTGCGCCCGCTCAATGTGTGGCAGTCAGCCGTGCTGCAGTACGCCAACATCAAGGCGTGGATGATGGCGCTGGCCACCGCGGCCTCGTACATGGCCGGCGCGCCCTCGCCCGCGCAGCGCGTGCTGCTGGTGTGCACCACATTCGGCATCTTCGGTTTCGTCAGCAACAGCCTGTACGGCGTGCTGGGCGCCTCGCTGCGGCAATGGCTGATGCAGGGCAACCGCGTGCGCTGGTTCAACCGCGCCATGGGCCTGGCGCTGGCACTCACCGCCGTGTGGATCGCCGTAAGCGTGCGCCCGGCGGCGCCCTGATCCGGCCACGGCCGCCAACCTCATCATGACTGCAACCCCCTCCGCTTCGCACCCGCCGCATTCCGGCGGCATGCTGCTCGGCTTCATCGGCGTGGCGATCTTCAGCCAGACGCTGCCGTTCACGCGCATGGCCGTGACGGAACTGGACGCCAGCTTCGTCGCGCTGGCCCGCGCCGTGATCGCGGCCGTGCCGGCGCTGGCGCTGCTGGCCATGCGCGGCGCACTCGACGCGCAGCGCCGCCCGCGTGGCGGGCAATGGGCCAGGCTTGCCGTGACCGCGCTTGGCGTGGTGGTCGGCTTTCCGCTGTTCTCGTCGCAGGCCATGCGCGAAGTGCCGGCGAGCCACGGCGCCATCGTGATCGGCCTGCTGCCGCTGGCCACCGCGGTGTTCGCCGCGTGGTTCGGCCGCGAACGGCCTTCCGTCGGGTTCTGGCTGTCGGCCGTGGCCGGCAGCGCGCTCGTGATCGGCTTTGCCGTGTGGCAGGGTGCGGGGGCGCTTCAGCATGCGGACTGGTACCTGTTCGGCGCCGTGGTGCTCGGCGCGCTCGGCTATGCCGAGGGCGGCAAGCTGTCGCGCGAACTGGGCGGGCTGGAGACCATCAGCTGGGCGCTGGTGGTGTCGCTGCCGGTGCTGCTGCCCGTGGTGGGCTGGCTCGGCTGGCACGACAGCGTCGCCATCGCGGCCGCGTCGCCGCGTGCCTGGCTCGGCATGGCCTATGTATCGGTGTTCTCGATGTTCATCGGCTTTCTGTTCTGGTACGCCGGGCTGGCAAAAGGCGGCGTGGCGCGTGTCGGGCAGATACAATTGCTGCAGCCGTTCCTGACGCTGGCAGGCGGCGCCCTGCTGCTGGCCGAGCCGCTTGACCCGGCCACCATCGCCTTCGCGGTGGCGGTGATCGCCGTGGTGGCCCTGGGCCGCCGCGCCGCCGTGCGGCAGGCCGTCCCCACGGTTCCCATGGTTCCCATGATTCCCACAAGCGGCGCCACCGCGGAAACGCCCCCTATCCTTCCCGAACGCACTCACTGACAGGAGATCACATGTCCGTCTACGACACCCTTGCACGCCTTGGCGTGGAACTGCCCACCGCCGGCGCCCCTGCCGCCGCCTACGTCATGGCCGCGCAGACCGGCAATACCGTCTTCCTGTCCGGCCACATCGCCCGCAAGGACGGCAAGGTATGGACCGGCAAGCTGGGCAAGGACATCGACACCGAAACCGGCAAGGCCGCCGCGCGCGCCATCGCCATCGACCTGCTGGCCACGCTGCACGGCCACGTGGGCGACCTGAACCGCGTCACGCGCATCGTCAAGGTGATGAGCCTGGTGAACTCCACCCAGGAATTCACCGAGCAGCACCTGGTGACCAACGGCGCGTCGGAATTCCTGGCCGAAGTCTTCGGCGACAAGGGCAAGCACGCGCGCAGCGCATTCGGCGTGGCGCAGATTCCGCTGGGTGCCTGCGTCGAGATCGAAATGATCGTCGAGGTGAACTGAACCGGCGGCCGCTTCCGCGATGCGCATCGACAACCTGCCCTTCGGCACCACCGACTGGTCCGCGCTCGAACCCACGCGCCACCCCGGCGAACGGGGCGAGGCGCTGTGGCGCACGCGCCAGTTCGGCGATATCCGGGTGCGCATGGTCGAGTACTCGGCCGGCTACCTGGCGGACCACTGGTGCACCAAGGGCCATATCCTGTTCGTGCTGGACGGCGAACTGCATACCGAACTGGAAGACGGCCGCCAGTTCGTGCTCCGCGCGGGCACGAGCTACCAGGTCGCCGACCATGCGGAACCGCACCGATCGTCCACGCCGACCGGAGCCAGACTATTCATCGTTGACTGAGCCGCCCGCCACGCGGCTCTTCCCAGAGAAAAGAGAACATCATGCAATGGGCCATCTCCCGCCGGGCGCAGCAACTGACCAGCTCGGCCATCCGCGAAATCCTGAAGGTGACCGAGCGTCCGGAAGTCATTTCCTTCGCCGGCGGACTGCCCTCGCCGGCCTCCTTCCCGGTAGCGGCCATGGAGGCGGCGACGGCCCGTGTATTCGCCGACAATCCGGCCGCCGCCCTGCAGTACGCGGCCACCGAGGGCTACCTGCCGCTGCGCGAATTCATCGCCAAGCGCCACAACGTGGGCGTGGAGCGCGTGCTGATCACCACGGGCTCGCAGCAGGCACTGGACCTGATCGCCAAGGTGCTGATCGACCCGGGCAGCAAGGTGCTGGTGGAAACGCCGAGCTATCTCGGCGCGCTGCAGGCGTTCTCGCTGTTCGAGCCGGAATTCACCTCCATTCCCACCGATGACAAGGGCCTGCAGCCCGAAGCGCTGACCGCCGAGCTGACCGCCGGCGCGCGTTTCCTGTACGCCCTGCCCAATTTCCAGAACCCGACCGGCCGCCGCCTGCCGCTGGAGCGCCGCCAGGCCCTGGTGGCGCGGGCCAGGGAGTTCGGCGTGCTGCTGGTCGAAGACGATCCGTACGGCGAACTGAGCTACACCGGCGACCAGCTCCCGACGCTGCTGTCGATGAACCCCGACGGCGTGATCTACATGGGCTCGTTCTCCAAGATCCTGGCGCCGGGCCTGCGCCTGGGCTTCGTGATCGCCCCGCCCGAGCTGCACTTCAAGCTGTGCCAGGCCAAGCAGGCATCCGACCTGCATACGCCGACGTTCACCCAGCGCGTGGCCTACGAGACGGTGCGCGACGGGTTGCTCGATCGCCACATCCCGACCATCCGCGAACTGTACGGCAAGCAGTGCCGGGTCATGCTCGACGCGCTGGCGCGCCACATGCCCGAAGGCGTAAGCTGGAACCAGCCCGAAGGCGGCATGTTCATCTGGCTGCAGCTGCCGCAAGGGTTGGGCCTGGACAGCATGGCGATCCTGGAAGAAGCGGTGAAGCGCAATGTCGCCTATGTGCCGGGCGCGCCCTTCTATGCCAGCAACCCGCAGCGCAACACGCTGCGCCTGGCGTTCGTCACGGTGCCGCCCGAGCGTATCGAACAGGGCGTGGCGATCCTGGGCAAGCTGTTCCGCGAAGCCATCGCCTCGGCGCCGCAGGCCCGCGCGGCCTGAAAAGCAACCGCAAAAGATCAGGGGAGAATCTTCATGCTGCGGATCTGGGGTCGACTGTCGTCGATCAATGTACAGAAGGTGGTCTGGTGCGCGCGCGAGCTGCACCTGGACCATGAGCGCGTGGACATCGGCGTCAGCCAGGGCGACCTGGACACCGAGGCCTATGTCCGGCTCAACCCCAACCGCCAGATCCCCGTGATCGAGGACTTCCGCGGCACGGACGTGGGCGGCGAGCCCTTCGTGCTGTGGGAATCCAATGCCATCGTGCGCTACCTGTGCGCGCAGTACGGCGAGGGCACGCTGTGGCCGGAAGACGTCAAGGCGCGCGCCTCGGCCGACCGCTGGATGGACTGGCAGACCACCACCTTCAGTCCGGCCATGGTCAACGCCTTCCTGAACATGGTGCGCGTCGCGCCCGGGAAGCGCGACGATGCCGCCGTGGCCGCATCCTGCGCACGCACGGAGCCGCTGGCCGCGCTGCTCGACAAGGCCCTCACCGGGCGCGAGTTCATCGGCGGCGACCGCTTCACCATGGCGGATATCTCGCTCGCCTGCGCCGCCCATCGCTGGATGGGCACGCCGGTCGCCCACGAACGGCGCCCCGAACTGGAGCGCTGGCTGGCCGCCATGCGCGCGCGCCCGGCCGCCGAAGGCATCCTGCAACTGCCGCTGCGCTGAGCGCGCGGCGGCAGGCCCGTGCTTATTTTCCGGCGCGCGAGCCCGACGCCGCCGTGAACACCCCGAGTCCGATGAAGGCCGCCGCCGTCAGGTAGCGGCCGGCCGCGCGCGCCCGTCCGGCACGGCGCAGTGCCGGCATCACGGCCGCTGCCGCGGTCACGTAGCAGACGTCGGTGGTCGCCGCGATCAGCACGAAACCCACGCCCAGCGCCAGGCTCTGCGTCAGCGCGGAACCGGCCGGGTTCATGAACTGCGGCAGGAAGGCGGCGAAGAAGATCGCGGTCTTGGGATTGAGCAACGCCACCACGAAGCCATCGCGCAATACCTGGCGCAGCGGACGCGCCGGCGGCGGCGTATCCGTGGCCACCGCGGGCGTGGCGCGCAAGGTGCGGATGCCCAGCCAGATCAGGTACGCCGCCCCGGCGTATTTCACGACCGTGAAGGCAAGCGCCGATACCGAAAACAGCACCGCCAGCCCGAGCGCCGCACCCGCTGCGTTGCCGAGGTTGCCCAAGGCCACGGCGCCGACCGACGCCAGCCCGGCACGCCGGCCCTGCGCCAGCGTGCGCGTCACGATATAGACCACGGCCGGGCCCGGCGTCACGGCCAGCGCCAGGCTGGCCAGCACGAAGGCGCCAAGCAGCGGCCAGGGGGGAAGAAACTCGGGCATGGTGTCTCCTTTTGCCGCATCCATACGGCATTCGGCAGACAGGCTACGCAGCCCGTGCGCCGTTGCCAAGCTGACATTATGGCCATCCTGTAGCTGGCATACATTTCTAAGAGGCGCCGTTTCGAGTACTCTGCCGCAAGGGCAGCACGTGCGCCATGCTGCCCCCAGGCAAACCCTGATCATGAATCCGGTTCATGTATGCCATGACCGGATTTAAGGCGGCGTGGCGGGAACGCATCCTTACAATCCTTGTTCGACTCGCGTGTGCGGCTGACGCCGCACGTCTGTACGCGATGTACAAGGGCAGCCAAGGGCACGGAGATCGCCCGGGCCGCCCGAGCCAAACCTGAGGAGGATTTCAATCGTGTGGAGTCAAGTCTATGACCCGCTAGGCAATATGGCGCTGTCCACCATTGCCGCGGGCGTCCCGGTAGCCGTGCTGCTAGCAGCGCTGGCTTTCTTTCACATGCAGGCCCACCTGGCCGCCGGCCTGGCACTGGTGGTGGGCGTCGTGGTGGCTGCCGCGGTCTTCGGCATGCCCGCAGCCATGGCCGGCAAGGCGGCTGGCCTGGGCATCGTCTCAGGGCTGTTCCCGATTGGCTGGATCGTTCTCAACATCATCTTCCTGCATCGCCTCACGACCCTGAACGGATCATTCAAGGTCTTGCAGAACTCCATCTCCGGCGTGACCGAAGACCGCCGCCTGCAACTGCTGCTGGTGGCCTTCAGCTTCGGCGCGTTCTTCGAGGGCGCGGCCGGCTTCGGCACCCCGGTGGCCGTGACCGGCGCCATCCTGATCGGCCTGGGCTTCTCGCCGCTGGCCGCTTCCGGCCTGGCGCTGATCGCCAACACCGCACCGGTGGCCTTCGGTGCGCTCGGCGCGCCGATCATCGGGCTGTCGTCGGTGACGGGCATCGACCAGGTCACGCTGTCGGCCATGATCGGCCGCCAGCTGCCGTTCTTCTCGGTGCTGGTGCCGTTCTGGCTGATCTGGGCCTTTGCCGGCTTCCGCGGCATGCTCGCGATCTGGCCGGCGATCCTGGTGGCGGGCGTGACCTTCGCGGTGCCACAGTTCCTGGTGTCGAACTTCCACGGCCCCTGGCTGGTGGACGTGATCTCCTCGCTGATCTCGATGGGCTGCCTGACGCTCTTCCTGAAAATCTGGCACCCGAAGGAGACCTGGACCTCGACCAAGATCCTCGGCCGCCATGACGACTCCAAGGTCGACCACCCCGAAGCCCTGGCCGCCGACGCCGCTGCCAGCGCCGCTTCGGCTGGCATCTCCGTCGCCAGGGCCTGGCTCCCGTGGATCATCCTGACCGTCTTCGTGTTCGTCTGGGGCATCCCCGAGTTCAAGAAATTCATGGATGGCCTGTGGGCGTACAAATTCCCGATCCCCGGCCTGGACAAGGCGATCATCAAGCATCCGCCGGTCACGCCGAAGGAAATCGCCGAACCGGCGGTGTTCCTCTTCAACGTGCTGTCGATGGCGGGCACCGGCATCCTGGTGTCGGCCGTGCTGGGCGGCCTGCTGATGGGCTACTCGCTGCCGCGCCTGCTCAGGGAATACTGGGAGACCATCAAGCTGACCAAGTTCTCGCTGCTGACCATCAGCGCGATGTTCGGCATCGGCTACCTGACCCGCTACTCGGGCCTGGACGCCACGCTGGGCCTGGCGTTCGCGCAGACCGGCGTGCTCTACCCGCTGTTCGGCACCATGCTGGGCTGGCTGGGCGTGGCGCTGACCGGTTCGGACACTGCCTCCAACGTGCTGTTCGGCGGCCTGCAGAAGACCACGGCCGAGCAGCTTGGCCTGTCGCCGGTGCTGATGGCCGCGGCCAACAGCTCGGGCGGCGTGATGGGCAAGATGATCGACGCGCAGTCCATCGTGGTGGCCTCCACCGCCACCAAGTGGTACGGGCATGAAGGCGACATCCTGCGCTACGTGTTCTTCCACTCGATCGCGCTGGCGTTCCTGGTGGGTATCTTCGTGACGCTGCAGGCCTACGTGCATCCGTTCACGCAGATGGTCATCCACTGACCTGGCAAGCCCCAAACCGGCAGCCGTTTCACCTGCCCCATGCAGCCCCGCCCCGGCGGGGCTGTTTGTTTTTGGGGGCGTATCATGTTGCGTCTGGCCCACCGCACCGACGCGCCCCCGGTTCCGGCCGCGCCATCCGACCCGGATGCCGCCTGGCCCCGAACGGACGCCATGGAACCGCCATGCCGATACGCCGCCTGGAACGCCTGATCGATCCCTTCCGCCATATGCCCGACAGCAAGCCGCCGGGCGAGGTATGGCGCTTCTACGCCTATTTCCTGCGCGAGGTCTGGCCGGTGTTCGGCGCCCTGCTGGTGGTCGGGCTGGTCGGCGCGCTGATCGAGGTATCGCTGTTCAGCTTCCTGGGCCGCCTGGTGGACCTGGCGCAGACCTCGCCCGCCGCGGGCTTCTTCAGCCGCCACCGCAACGAACTGCTGTGGATGGCGCTGGTCGCGCTGGTGCTGCGGCCGCTGTTCTTCGGCCTGCATGACATCCTGGTGCACCAGGTCATCAACCCGAGCCTGGCCAACCTGATCCGCTGGCAGAACCACCGCTACGTGCTCAAGCAGAGCCTGTCGTTCTTCCAGAACGACTTTGCCGGCCGCATCGCGCAGCGCATCATGCAGACCGGCTTCTCGCTGCGCGACTCGGCGGTGCAGGCCGTCGACGCGCTGTGGCACGTGCTGATCTACGCGGTCACCTCGCTCGTGCTGTTCGCCGAGGCCGACTGGCGCCTGATGATCCCGCTGCTGCTGTGGATTGCCTGCTACGTGGCGGCGTTGCTCTACTTCGTGCCGCGCGTCAAGCAGCGCTCGGTCGTCGCCACCGAGTCGCGTTCGCGGCTGATGGGCCGCATCGTCGACGGCTACACCAACATTGCCACGCTCAAGCTGTTCGCCCACACGCTCAAGGAAGAGGACTACGCGCGCGACGCCATGGCCGACCAGACCGACAAGGTGCGCCTGGCCGGGCGCATGGTAAGCGCCATGGACATCACCATCACCGCCATGAACGGCGCGCTGATCGCCGGCACGACCGGCATGGCGCTATGGCTGTGGAGCCAGGGCCGGGTCACGACCGGGGCCATTGCGCTCACCACCGGACTGGTGATCCGCATCAACAATATGTCGGGCTGGATCATGTGGGTGGTCAACGGCATCTTCGAGAACGTCGGCCAGGTGCAGGACGGCATGAAGACCATCTCCGTGCCGCGCACCGTGACCGACCGGCCCGACGCGCAGCCGCTACGCGTCACCGCTGGCGCGGTGCGCTTCGAACAGGTCGGGTTCCACTACGGCAAGGGCTCGGGCGTGATCGAAGGCGTGGAACTGGCGGTGCGGCCGGGCGAGAAGATCGGGCTGGTCGGGCCGTCGGGCGCGGGCAAGTCGACGCTGGTCAACCTGCTGCTGCGGCTCTACGACCTGGAGCGCGGCCGCATCCTGATCGACGGCCAGGACATTGCGGGCGTGACGCAGGAAAGCCTGCGCGCGCAGATCGGCATGGTGACGCAGGACACCTCGCTGCTGCACCGCTCGATCCGCGACAACCTGCTCTATGGCAAGCCCGATGCCACGGGGGCCGAGATCACCGAGGCCCTGCACCGCGCCCGCGCCGACGAATTCGTCCCGCACCTGGCGGATGCCAGCGGCAACGCCGGACTGGAAGCGCTCGTGGGCGAACGCGGCGTGAAGCTGTCGGGCGGCCAGCGCCAGCGCATTGCCATTGCGCGCGTGCTGCTGAAGAACGCGCCCATCCTGATCCTGGACGAGGCCACCTCGGCCCTCGACTCGGAAGTGGAAGCGGCGATCCAGGAAAGCCTCGAAACGCTGATGCAGGGCAAGACCGTGATCGCAATCGCGCACCGGCTATCGACCATCGCGCGCATGGACCGGCTGGTGGTGCTGGACCAGGGCCATATCGCGGAGAGCGGCACGCATGCGGAACTGCTCGCGCATGGCGGACTGTATGCGCGGCTGTGGGCCCACCAGACCGGCGGCTTCGTCGGCGTCGACTGATCCGGTCAGAGCACGCCGAGCAGGCCGGCCAGCCCGCCGAGGGCCACCAGCATCAACGGGTGCGCGCGCGTCTTCAGCATCAGCAAGACCGTTGCCACGGTGACGGCCGCCGCGCCCCAGCCGTGGTCGACGCTGCGCGCGAGCACCCAGCCCGACGAGAACAGCAGGCCGATCGTCAGCGCGGCCAGCCCGCGCCGGATCAGGCCGGGCCAGGTCGCATGCGGCGAACGGCCCGAGAAATATTCAAACGCGAGCGCGATCAGGCTGGACGGACCGCACATGCCGGACATGGCCACAAGCGAGCCGGCAAAGCCCGCCACCTGCCAGCCGAACAGCGAGACGAACAGCACATTGGGACCGGGCGCCGCCTGCGAGATGGCGTACATCGCCGAAAACTGCGCATCGGTCAGCCAGCCGTTGGCCTCGACCAGATAGCGGTGCATGTCCGGCAGCGTGGAACTCGCGCCGCCGATGGCCAGCAGCGACAGCGCGCTGAAATGGGCGAACAGGCTGCCCAGCACCTCGGCCGGGCTCACGTCCGCCCTCCGCGGCTCGCGCGCCATTCGAGCGCCAGCGAGAGCGGCACGAGCACAGCCATGACGGGCACGAGCGGCCAGCTCAGCAGGCCGATCACCAGGAAAGCCGCACCGCCGATCAGCACGGCGCGCGCGGTCAGCGACAGGCTTTGCGCCAGCCGGATCGCCATGGCAAGCATCAGGCCGGCCGACACCGCCGTCATGCCCGCCAGCATGCGCTGCACGGCGGGCACCTCCTGGAAGTGCTGGTACAGCAGGAGCAAACCCAGCACCAGTCCCATCGGCACCATGACGAGGCCGCTGAACGCGGCCAGCGCACCGCGCCAGCCGGCAAAGCGCAGGCCCAGCATCAGTGCCAGATTGATGACATTGGGGCCGGGCAGGACCTGGCCCAGGCTCAGCAGTTCGACAAAGTCCCGGTCATCCATCCAGCGGTTGCGCTCCACCACCGCGCGGCGCACGAAGGGCAGCACGCCGCCGAAGCCGGACAGGCCCATGCGGGCGAACTCGATGAACAGGGTGCGGGGTGTGGGGGGCGGTGCCAGGGAAGACATGGGAAGGAGAATGGCGACAACGGCAGGCGACAACGGCAGGCAACTACGGCAAGCAACGACGGCAGCGTGAAATCTGCCGCTGCGGTACGCCCCTCCCCCGCCTGCGGGAGAGGGGCGAAACCCTCGCGGGTTCAGTTCCCCGCAGGCGCCACAATCTTCACCGGATCAATCCGCACGCCCTTCAACTTCGTTTCCAGCGCCTTGCCCTTGCGCGCGCGCTTGCCGACATACGGCAGCAGGTTCGCGCCCGCCAGCTTCTGGGACTCAGGCTTGCCGCCACGCGGCGTGGTACCGGACACCAGCAGCCCCGGCGCGCCGACACCCACAGCCTGCAGCAGAGTCTCCTTCGGCTCCAGCTCCATCAGGATCACGCCGCGGCCGCCGGCCGACAGCACCTTGACCTCTTCCAGCGCCACCAGCAGCATGCGGCCGTTGCCGGACAGGCAGGCCACGTGCGTGGCCTCGTCGCCGATCGGCGTGGGCGCGAGCGGCGCATCGCCGTCATCCAGCGTCAGGAAGGACTTGCCGCCCTTCTGGCGGCCCGTCATGTCGCCGACCTTTGTCAGGAAACCATTGCCGCCCTGCGTGGCGATCAGCACGCGCTGCTCGGCACTGCCGGCAAGGGTATGGGCAATCTGGCTGCCCGGCTGCAACTCGATCAGCGTGGTCAGCGGCACGCCGTCGCCGCGCCCGCCCGGCAGGCCGGCCACCGGCACCGAGTACACGCGGCCGTTGGTGCCGAACGCCAGCAGCACGTCCACCGTGCGGCACTCGAACGTGTCGTACAGCGCATCGCCCGCCTTGAAGGTGAACTGCTGTGCATCGTGGCCGTGGCCCTGGCGCGTGCGCACCCAGCCCTTCTGCGACACCACGACCGTGACCGGCTCATCCACCACGCGCACCTCGGCGGCGGCGCGGCGTTCTTCCTGGATCAGCGTGCGGCGCGGGTCCTTGTCCTCCGGGCTGTATTGCTTCGCGTCGGTCTCGATCTCCTTGATGATGCGACGGCGCATCATGGTGTCGGACTTCAGCAGCACGTCCAGCTCGGCCTGTTCTTCGCGCAGCTCCTTGAGTTCCTTCTCGATCCGGATGGCTTCCAGCCTGGCCAGCTGGCGCAGGCGGATTTCCAGGATGTCCTCGGCCTGGCGGTCGCTCAGGCCGAAGCGCTCGATCAGCGCGGGCTTGGGCTCGTCGCTCTCGCGGATGATGCGGATCACCTCGTCGATGTTCAGCAGCACCAGCATCCGCCCGTCGAGGATGTGGATGCGGTCTTCCACCTTGGCCAGGCGATGGCGCGTGCGCCGCGTGACGGTGGCG
The DNA here is from genome assembly GCF_905397275.1 of Cupriavidus yeoncheonensis. GTDB lineage: Bacteria > Pseudomonadota > Gammaproteobacteria > Burkholderiales > Burkholderiaceae > Cupriavidus > Cupriavidus yeoncheonensis. Next base: position 32,000 of record NZ_CAJPUY010000013.1, read on the forward strand.
AAGCGGAAGTCGATCCACTCGCGCAGGATGTCGCGCAGGCCCTTCTGGCGCGGACGGCCGTCCGTGCCGATCATCACGAGGTTGATCGGCGCGCCCGATTCCAGGCTGGTATGGGCCAGCAGCGTCTGGATGAATTCCTGCTGCTCGATGTTCTTGCTCTTGGGCTCGAACACCAGCCGCACCGGCGCGTCCTTGCCGGACTCGTCGCGCACGGCATCCAGCACGGCCAGCACCGTGGCCTTGAGCTGCTGCTGTTCCGGGGTCAGGGCCTTCTTGCCGGTCTTGACCTTCGGGTTGGTCAGCTCTTCGATCTCTTCGAGCACCTTCTGCGCCGAGGTGGCCGGCGGCAGTTCGGTCACCACCAGTTGCCACTGGCCGCGCGCCATTTCCTCGATGGTCCAGCGCGCGCGCACCTTCAGGCTGCCGCGGCCGGATTCATAGATCTGGGCGATATCGGCCGCGGGCGAGATGATCTGGCCGCCGCCCGGATAGTCGGGGCCGGGCATCAGCGCCAGCAGTTCGGCGAGCGTGATGTTCGGGTTGCGGATCATCGCCACCGTGGCCCCGGCCACTTCGCGCAGGTTGTGCGGCGGCACTTCGGTGGCCATGCCCACGGCAATGCCCGAGGCGCCGTTGAGCAGCACGAACGGCATGCGCGCGGGCAGCAGCCTGGGCTCTTCCATCGAGCCGTCGTAGTTGGCGATGAAATCCACCGTGCCCTCATCGATCTCGTCGAGCAGCAGGCGCGCGATCGGCGTCAGGCGCGCTTCGGTGTAGCGCATCGCCGCGGCGCCGTCGCCATCGCGCGAGCCGAAGTTGCCCTGGCCGTCGATCAGCGGATAGCGCAGCGAGAAGTCCTGCGCCAGGCGCACCAGCGCGTCATAGGCCGACTGGTCGCCGTGCGGATGGAACTTGCCCAGCACGTCGCCCACCACGCGCGCGGACTTGACCGGCTTGGAGTCCGCGCGCAGGCCCATCTCGTGCATGGCGAACAGGATGCGCCGCTGCACGGGCTTCTGGCCATCCGCGACCTCGGGCAGCGCGCGGCCCTTGACCACGCTGACGGCATAGTCGAGGTAGGCCCGCTCGGCATAGCGCGCCAGCGTCAGCGAATCCGCCGGCTCTTCAGGTTGAAACGTGATGTCTTGTTGTTCCATGGATTGGCAAGAAGACGGCGCGCCATGATGTGAAGCCGGCGCGCCGGGTGGCTTGTTTATCGGGAATCAGGTCAGGGCATGTTGCGCCGTCCGCCGATCACCATCTTGACGCGCGACGGCCCGCCGGCCGCCGCGCTGGTACGGGTCACGACCGGGCCGCCGCCGGGCTGGTAGAGCCGGTAGAACTGCAGCACGGTGCTCACATACTGCTGCGTCTCCGGGTACGGCGGAATCCGGTTGTTGTAGCGCTGCACCGCGCCCTCGCCCGCGTTGTAGGCGGCCAGCACCAGCTCCAGGTTGTCGGGAAACAGCTCCATCAGCCAGCGCAGGTAGCGCACGCCGGCCGAGATGTTGATGCGCGGATCGGCCAGCTTCTGCTCGACACTGCGGCGCGCATCGGCGCTCACGCCAAAGCGCGCGCCGGTGTCGGGAATGACCTGCATCAGCCCGATGGCGCCCTTGGGCGACACGGCCGACGGGTTGAAGCCGGACTCCACCGCCATCACCGCCTTGACCAGCGCCGGGTCGACGTCCTGCTTGTCCGCAATCTGGCGGATCATCGGTTCGACCTTGGCGATGTTCGGGTGGTTGACGATGTAGCGGTACAGCTTGTGCTGTTCCAGATCGATAGCGGCCGTGCCGGCCTCGCGCGAATTGCGTGAATCGCGCGAGGTATCGAAGCTGCCGCCGTCCTTCATGAAGAGCCTGTAGCGCGCGTCGAGCCTGCGGTCGGCGAAGTGGGCCACGCCATCCGCGTCGATGAAGCCATAGAGTTCGGCATGCGCCGCCGGCGCGCAGGCGAGACCGGCCACCATCAGCACGGCCGCAGCCGCGGAATGCCATGGTTTGCGTATCGGTCTCGTTGTCATGGTGCGATCCGGCTTGCGTGCGAGGACGCCAGAGGGGGCATTATCCCCCTTTGCCTGTCCGCGTACAGACCGCCCGTCAGATATCGGCCTCGACTTCGTTGCCCTTCTCTTCGAGCCAGCTGCGGCGCTGCGCGGCCTCGCCCTTGCCCATGAGCATGTTCATCATCTCGACGGTCTGCGGCAGGTCGAACTCGCCCAGCGCCACGGGCAGCAGGCGCCGCGTGTCGGGGTTCATGGTGGTCTCCCAGAGCTGTTCGGCGCTCATTTCGCCCAGGCCCTTGAAGCGGGAGATCTGCCAGCTGCCGTCCTTGACGCCGTCCTTGAGCAGCTTGTCCTGGATGGCTTCCAGCTCACCTTCGTCCAGCGCGTACAGCTTCTGCGCGGGCTTCTTGCCACGCGCGGGCGCGTCGACGCGGAACAGCGGCGGACGCGCCACGCAGACGTTGCCGGCGTCGATCAGCTTCGGGAAGTGGCGGAAGAACAGTGTCAGCAGCAGCACCTGGATGTGCGCGCCGTCCACGTCCGCGTCGGACAGGATGCAGATCTTGCCGTAGCGCAGGTTGGACAGGTCGGGCTCGTCGTTCGGGCCGTGCGGGTCCACGCCGATCGCCACGGCGATGTCATGCACCTCGTTGTTGGCGAACAGGCGGTCGCGCTCGGTTTCCCAGGTGTTGAGCACCTTGCCGCGCAGCGGCAGGATGGCCTGGAATTCCTTGTCGCGCCCCATCTTGGCCGAGCCGCCGGCCGAGTCGCCCTCGACCAGGAAGATCTCGTTGCGCGTGACGTCGGTCGATTCGCAATCCGTCAGCTTGCCGGGCAGCACGGCCACGCCGGAGCCCTTCTTCTTCTCCACCTTCTGCGCGGCGCGCGTGCGCGCCTGCGCCTGGCGGATCACGAGTTCGGCCAGCTTCTTGCCGTACTCGACGTGGTGGTTCAGCCACAGCTCCAGCGCCGGACGGCTGAAGGTCGACACCAGCCGCACCGCGTCGCGGCTGTTCAGGCGTTCCTTGATCTGGCCCTGGAACTGCGGGTCCAGCACCTTGGCCGAGAGCACGAACGAGGCGCGCGCGAACACGTCCTCGCTCATCAGCTTGACGCCCTTGGGCTGCAGCGCGTGCATCTCGATAAAGCTCTTGACCGCCTGGAACAGGCCTTCGCGCAGGCCGGACTCGTGCGTGCCGCCGGCCGGCGTGGGAATCAGGTTGACGTAGGACTCGCGCACCGGCGCGCCCTCTTCGGTCCAGGCCACCACCCACGAGGCGCCTTCGCCGTCGGCAAAGCCTTCTTCGCCCGGGTTGGCGTCCGGGTCGGCGAAATGCTCGCCCTCGAACATCGGGATCACGAGTTCGGCGCCGCTGCCCTGCGCCAGCGCTTCGACCAGGTAGCCCTTCAGGCCCTGGTCGTACTGCCAGGTCTGGGACTCGCCGGTCTTCTCGGTCACCAGCGTGACCTTCACGCCGGGCAGCAGCACGGCCTTGCTGCGCAGCAGGCGCTGCAGCTCGGCCTGCGGAATCGCGGCCGAGTCGAAATACTTTGCATCCGGCCACACCTGCACGCGCGTGCCGTTCTTCTTCTCGCCGCGCTCGAGCTTGCGCGAGGCCAGCGGCACGGTCACGTCGCCGCCGGAAAACGTCAGCGTCGAGGACATGCCGTCGCGCCAGACCGACACGTCCAGCTGCGTCGACAGCGCGTTGGTCACCGACACGCCCACGCCGTGCAGGCCGCCGGAGAATGCGTAGGCACCGCCCTTGCCCTTGTCGAACTTGCCACCGGCGTGCAGCCGCGTGAACACGATCTCGACCACCGGCACGCCTTCTTCGGGGTGGATGCCGACCGGGATGCCGCGGCCGTCGTCCTCCACGCTGACGCTGCCGTCGCGGTGCAGCGTGACCAGGATCTCGGAACCGAAGCCGCCCAGCGCCTCGTCGGAGGCGTTGTCGATCACCTCCTGCACGATATGCAGGGGGTTGTCGGTGCGGGTGTACATGCCGGGACGCTGCTTGACCGGCTCCAGGCCCTTCAGGACCCGGATGGAGGATTCGCTGTACTGACTGGTTTTGCTCGCCATGGAGTCGCTACGAAAGTGGAGATCCCGGCGGTTCGGGCGCGCATTCTTGGCTGCGCCGGGGTGCCGGGCACTGCATTGTAATGGAAGCCCGGACCGGCAATCGTGGTAGACAGGCGGGGCGCCGGTGAGCTTTCTTGCCCGCCGTCCGGATTACCATGCCGGCCGTCCGGACTTGCGGGCCGTGCCCGACGCGCTCCGGCCAGCCGGGGTAAACTCGCGCAGACCGGTCCGGCACCCGCATGCCGCGCCCGGCCAGCACAACAAGAACCACAACAACCGAGGCACCCCGCCGCCCGCAGCGAGCCCGATATGCAGAACCGACAACTCTCACTGACCACCGTACTCCTGTGCGGCGGCCTGCTCGTCACCCTCTCCATGGGTATCCGGCACGGCTTCGGCCTGTTCAACCTGCCGATCACGCAGACCCATGGCTGGAACCGCGAGACCTTCGCCTTCGCGCTGGCGCTGCAGAACCTGATGTGGGGCGCCAGCCAGCCCTTCGCCGGCGCGCTGGCCGACAAATACGGCGCGCTGCGCATCATGCTGATCGGCGTGGTGCTGTACGTCGGCGGGCTGGTGGTGATGGCGCTGTCGACCAGCGGCACGGCCTTCGCGACCGGCGCCGGCGTCATGATCGGCATCGCGCAGTCGGGAACGACTTACAGCGTGGTGTACGGCGTGATCGGGCGCGTGGCGAGCGCCGAGAAGCGCGTCTGGGCCATGGGCATTGCGGCCGCGGCGGGCTCCTTCGGGCAGTTCCTGATGATCCCGGTCGAGCAGACGCTGATTTCGGGGCTGGGCTGGCAGAACGCCCTGTTCGTGATGGCGCTGATGGCCTGCGCCATGCTGCCGCTGGCGTTCACGCTGCGCGAGCCGAACATGGCCGCGCATGACGGCGGGCATCACCAGACCATCGGGCAGGCCGTCCGCGAGGCCTTCGGCAACCGCAATTTCCAGCTGCTGACGCTGGGCTACTTCGTGTGCGGCTTCCAGGTGGTCTTCATCGGCGTACACCTGGCGCCTTACCTGAAGGACCAGGGGCTGGCCGATCCGAAGATCGCCACCGTGGCGCTCGCGCTGATCGGCCTGTTCAATGTGTTCGGCACCTATACCGCCGGCGCCATGGGCCAGCGCATGCCCAAGCGCTACCTGCTCTCCGCGATCTACCTGACGCGCTCGGTGGTGATCACCGGCTATCTGCTGCTGCCGCTGACGGCCGCCAGCACGTGGGTGTTCGCGGCCATGATCGGCTTCCTGTGGCTGTCGACCGTGCCGCTGACCAACGGCATCATCGCCCAGGTGTTCGGCGTGAAATACCTGTCGATGCTGTCCGGCGTGGTGTTCTTCTCGCACCAGATCGGCAGCTTCCTGGGCGCGTGGCTGGGCGGCTACCTGTATGACCGGACCGGCGGCTACAACACGGTGTGGATGATCGCGGTCGCGCTGGGCGTGATGGCCGCGCTGGTCAACCTGCCGATCCGCGAGCACGCGCTGGCGCGCCCGCAACCGGCCGCGGCATGACCACCGCCGCCCGCCAGCACGTACTGCGCGCCGCCGGCCTGCTGGTGCTGGCGGCGGCGCTGGTGCTCGGGTTCATCGGCTACCTGCGGCCGTCGTTCATGGTCGATCTGACCAATATGGTGCTGGCGTGGTGTGGTTAGCCCGCCTCGCCCTTCGACTTCGCCTCCAGCACTTCCCACCGCTCCAGCGCTTCCAGCAGTTCCATCTCGATCTCGTCGTGACGGGTGGCCAGCGTGGCGGCCTTTGCCGCGTCGCTGACATAGAGCGAGCCGTCCTCGAGCTGCGCGGCGATGGTCTTCTGCTCGCCTTCCAGCGCAGCAATCCGCTCCGGCAACCCATCCAGCTCGCGCTGCTCCTTGTATGACAGCTTGACCGTACGGTTGGCGCCGCGCGCGTCGCGCGAGTCCTTTGCCTTCACCGGCTCGGCCGCTTTCTGCTCGGCCTTGCGTCCCGCCTGCAGCGCGACGCTGCGCTCGGACTGGGCGACCCAGTCGGAATAGCCGCCGACCGATTCGCGCCATTGCCCTTCGCCCTCGGCCGCGATCGTGGAGGTCACCACGTTGTCCAGGAACGCGCGGTCGTGCGAGACCAGGAACACGGTGCCGCTGTAGTCCTGCAGCAGTTCTTCCAGCAGTTCCAGCGTGTCGATGTCGAGGTCGTTGGTCGGTTCGTCGAGCACCAGCACGTTGGCCGGGCGCGCGAACAGGCGCGCCAGCAGCAGGCGGTTGCGTTCGCCGCCGGACAGCGATTTGACCGGCGAGCGCGCGCGCTCCGGCGCGAACAGGAAGTCGCCCAGGTAGCTCATCACGTGCTTGCGCTGGCCGTTGACCTCGACCCAGTCGCTGCCCGGGCTGATGGTGTCGGCCAGGGACTTTTCCATATCGAGCTGGGTGCGCATCTGGTCAAAGTACGCGACCTGCAGGTTGCTGCCATTGCGCACGGTGCCGCTATCGGGCGGCAGCTCACCCAGGATCAGCCGCAGCAGCGTGGTCTTGCCCGCGCCGTTGGGGCCGATCAGGCCGACCTTGTCGCCGCGCATGATGGTGGCGCTGAAATCGCGCACCACCACCTTGTCGCCGTAGCCCTTGTTCACGTCGGTCAGCTCGGCCACGATCTTGCCGGAGCGGTCGGCCTGCGAGACCTCCAGCTTGACGTTGCCCTGCGCCTCGCGCCGCACCGCGCGCTCGTTGCGCATGGCCACCAGGCGCTGGATGCGCGCCACGCTGCGCGTGCGGCGCGCCTCGACGCCCTTGCGGATCCACACCTCTTCCTGGGCCAGCAGCTTGTCGAACTTGGCCTGCTCGACCTGCTCGGCCGCCAGGAGTTCTTCCTTGCGTGCCTGGTAGGCGCCGAAGTTGCCGGGGAAGGACAGCAGGCGGCCACGATCCAGCTCGACGATGCGCGTCGCCACGCGGTCCAGGAAAGCCCGGTCGTGAGTGATCAGCAGCACGCTGCCGCGGAAGACCAGCAGCAGGTCTTCGAGCCAGCGGATGGCCTCCACATCGAGGTGGTTGGTCGGCTCATCCAGCAGCAGGATGTCGGGCTCCGCGACCAGGCCCTGCGCCAGCGCCACGCGCTTCTGCAGGCCGCCGGACAGCGCGTCGACGCGCGTATGCGGATCCAGGCCCAGCCGGGCCAGCGTGCTTTCCACGCGCGTGCGCAGGTGCCAGGCACCGGCGGCGTCGAGTTCCGATTGCAGCCGGTGCAGTTCCGCCAGCGCAGCCTCGTCATGGCTGTCGGCCAGCCGCTCGGCCGCGGCTTCATAGCGCACCAGCAGGTCATGCGCCTGGCCCATGCCCTGCGACACGGCGTCAAAGACCGTGATGCCGGGCTCGAATTGCGGCTCCTGCGGCACGTAGGCCGAGGTCACGCCGGACTGGCGTGCGATCAGGCCGTCATCCGGCGCGGCCAGGCCCGCCACGATCTTCAGCAGTGAGGACTTGCCCGAGCCATTGCGGCCGATGAGGCCGACACGCTCGCCCGCTTCCAGCGAAAAATCGGTGTGGTCGAGCAAGGCCACGTGCCCGAAAGCGAGCTGGGCATCGGTAATGGAAAACAGGGCCATGGGAGGAAATCGGGCGGCAGAAGTGCAGGATCGGAAGGCGCGCCGGCAGCCGTGGGAGCTGGCGGCTTTGGCGCAAGGCAGGCCGCATTGTAGAACACCGGCGCGGGAACCCGTCCGCGGGCCTTGCGTCAGGTGACCGGTGCAAAAGAAGAAAGCCCCGCGGGCATGACCCGCGGGGCTTTCGCCGGAAATCTGGACCGGCCTGGCCGAAGGCTTAGTTGAAGGTATACGCAGCGCTCTTGCTGCTGTTGTCCAGCATGCGGTAGTTGAGCAGCAGTGAGCGGATGGAATTGGCGTTGAACGCAGCTGCCTGCGCGATTACCGCCGCCGAGGTCGCCCCCTTGGCCACCGTGGTGGTGGTGCTGTAGGTGCCGACCGGATCAACGCTGATCGCAATACCGCCGATCTGCTCAGCGGCGATGTTCTGCACCCAGTCCATGGTAGGCGACTGCTGCACGCCCGCGAGGCTGCCATTAGGATCGAGCAGTGCCAGCGAGCGGCTGCCCAGCGTGTTCCAGGGCAGGTTGACCGCCTGCGTGGCCGGGATCAGGTCGGTCAGCAGGGTTTTGCGGTAGGTGTAAGTGGCCGTGGTGTTGGAGCCATAGAAGAGCTCGATCTGGTACTTCGCACCGCGTGCGATGGCGCCGCTTTGGAGAGACCCATTTGCCCACGACACGCCACCCTGGTTGTTGCGGAAGGTGCCCGCGCCGGTGGCAGCCGTAATGCCGGCGGTGCGCCCGACCCAGTAATTCGGACAGTTGTAGGTCGGGTTCGGAGCGTTGGCAGGCAGGCCGCAACGACCGGTATCGCTTGTCACATCGCCGGTCTGGTTGGTCACGTCCATATAGTTCTGCCCCACCTCGGCGTCGACCGGGGCGGTATAGACCAGGCCCGCGACCGGCAGGCCCGGCCCCTTGATGCGCGCGCGCGTCAGCGTGTCGTTGCCGTTGACGCTGCCCGGACCCTTGGCGTTGACGCTGAACTGGATGCCACTCTGGAAGTGGCTGTAGTTGTTCGAGTTCGGGTTGCTGAAGCTCGGGTTCATCTGCTCCACGCGCCGCACCAGAGTCCTGACGGACACGTCCACCGGCTGGCCGTTGCCGGTCAGCCACCACGTGGACGCATGCGCGGCCGATGCGCTGTTGGGCACGTTGCTGGCGCTGACGATCTTGTTGCCCGGGTTGCCATTGGCATCCAGGTACTTGATGTTCAGCACGGCTTCGTCGCGCCCGGATGCGCTGTTGGCGGCCTTGGTGAACAGCATCACCTCCGGCACGCTGAACTGGGCGCCGGTCATGGTGTCGCTGATCAGCAGATCCACCATGAACTGGCCATAGGCGTAACCGTTGTGCAGGAATTCGATGCCGGCCCCGTTGCTGCTGCTGGCGCCGATGTTCTGGCATGCCGTGCCCATCGACGTCACGTTGTTGCCGCCCTGCGAAGCCGGCAGGTAGGCGCCGTCGAGCACGCGCTGCGGCTTGGTCAGGGCAAAGCAGGCGGTCAGCGCCTTGGCGAGCTGCTGGTTGGCGGCCGGCAGGTCGGCCACGCCCGCGGCCGGGGCGGCGAGCTGACCGCCGGCGTTGTCGGCCGTGGCCAGCACCACCGGGGTCGGGTTGTCGATGGTCGACAGGGCCAGCTTGCCGGTGGACGGATCGGTCACCACCTTGACCACGTCCAGCACCTGGTCGGCGGTGTTGCCGGTATTGGACACCGTGGCGGCGCTGATGGCGGTGCTGAAGGGGTTGTAGTTCGCCGGCGCGCCGATGGCGCTCAGCACGTTGCCGAGCTGCGTCAGCACATTGGCCGTGACCTGCTGCAGCTTGGCGGCATCCACCGTCTTGCTGTTCACCACGCTGAGCGCGTTGCCGTCCGCCGCGAGCTGGGCCACGATGGCCGTGGTCAGCGGCGTGGCATTGACGGTCAGGGCGGCGCCGGCCGCCGGCGCGCTGGTGGCTACGCTGACCAGCGGGGCCGTGTTGCCGCTGGGATCCGTGACCACGATGAAGAAAGGCGCTGTCGCGCCAGTCTTCAGCGTACAGGTATAGGTGCCCAGTGCCGAAGTGGTGATGCTGGCTTCCTCGCAAGGCGAGACGCCGTTGGCATCGGTCACCGAGACATTGGCATTGGCCAGCGCGCTGCCGGTGGCAGCGGTGCCGCTCAGCGTGGACTTGCTGACCGGCTGGTCGGGATTCGACGCCGCCGGCGGCGTCGTGTTCGTAGCGGTGTTGCTGTCTCCGCCGCCGCAGGCGGACAGGGTCAGCAGCGCGGCACCCGCCATGGCGAGTGCGAGCGCGTTGTAGCGTTGGCTCTTCATCAGGTGATTTCTCCGTTCCTTTTTCCTCAAGGCTGCCCGTCGGCCTTCGTAGGCCTTGTTCGTCCGTCCGTTGGGTCTGCATGCCCATGACGGCGAAAACCTCGCCCCTTTGAGTCGCGCCGCAACCAGGAGGCGGCGATTCAAGCAGGCGGGATGGCAGCAGGGGCAAAATCTACGCACCTTTGGTTGGTGCCGCACCCCCTCGAACGAGGTAAAAAAGAAAGGGCCCGCAACGCGGGCCCAAGAGTCTCTCCTCGGTGCCCTGCTCGCAGGACACGGAACCAAGCATATCAATCGCCGTTACATCACTCCAGTTCGGAGATATCCGTAAGGGAAAGCCCCGTCAACTGGGGTGGCGGCCCGCCGTTGCATGCGTCGTACGGCCGTCTTGTCGCATGGTTGTCTGCGACCCGGCGCACATGGAACAATAGCCCGCGCAGCACGCATGCGTCCGGGGACCACATTCCCCCGCATGCGTGCCTGTCCGGGGTACAGCGACAACGACAACTCAGAGCCGCACGGAACCAGACCTAACGGCCGCCACTTGCTTTTCGATTTTCCATTGACGGGGGTTTCCATGATCGAACCGGGTCAGTCGCGCCGGGCTTCGCGCCCGAATGTCGCCTTTGTCTTGTCTTCCCTGGCCTGCGCCGGCTCGCTGGCCGCCGGCGTTGCAGAGGCCGCCACGGCGCCGGTCCTGCAGCATATCCAGCAGACCGGCGTTATCCGCATTGCCCACCGCGAAAGCTCGGTGCCGTTCTCGTTCGTGGCCGACGGCAAGCCGGTCGGCTACGCGGTGGACCTGTGCCTGAAGATTGCCGATGCCGTGCGCACTTCGCTGCATCTGCCCGGCCTGCGCGTCGAATGGGTGCCGGTCACGCCGGCCAACCGGATTCCCGCGATCGTCGAAGGCAAGGCCGACATGGAGTGCGGCTCCACCACCAACAACCGCGAGCGGCGCGAACAGGTTGCCTTCACCATCCCGCACTACATCGCCGGCAGCCGCATGATCGTGAAGAGCGGCTCGGGCATCGCCAGGTGGGCCGATCTTCGCGGCAAGACCGTGGTCTCCACGTCCGGCACCACGCCGCTGGCCATGCTGCGCAAGATGGACGAAGGCGGCGTGATGCAGTGGCGCCTGATCGAGGCCAAGGACCATGCGCAGGCCTTTGCCATGGTGGAAGCCGGCAAGGCCGACGCCTTCGTGATGGACGACGTGCTGCTGTACGGCCTGCGCGCCAACGCCAGCCACCCGGCCGATTTCAAGGTCACGGGCGAGATGCTGACGATCGAGCCCTACGCCATCATGCTTCCCAAGGGCGACGCCGAATTCAAGAAGCTGGTGGACAAGACGCTGGTCGCCGCCGTCTACGACCAGGAAACGCCAAGGCTGTACCACAAGTGGTTCCAGGCCCCGATTCCCCCGCATGGCATCACGCTCGACATCCCCATGAGCTACCTGCTGCGCGATTCCTTCAAGTTCCCGAGCGACAAGGTGGCTGACTGACGGAAGCGGAAGCGGCAGCCCGGGCGTTGGTGCTGGCCGGCACTCATGCGAAGATGTCGGCCGTGCCGATTAGGCCCCATTTCCGCAGCCGTCCGCCATGCCTGCCGCTTCCCTGAAATTCTCCGACCTTTCCGTCTCGGCTGTCGTTGCCGGCCTGATCGCCACGCTGACCGGCTACACCAGTTCGCTGGTGCTGATGATCCAGGCCGGGCAGGCCGCGCACCTGAGCAGCGCGCAGATCGCGTCATGGCTGTGGGCGCTGTCCATCGGCATGGGCGTGACCACCATCGGCCTGTCGCTGGTTATGCGCGTACCGGTCGTGGTGGCGTGGTCCACCCCCGGCGCCGCGCTGCTGATCGCCAGCCTGCCCGGCGTGCCCTACCCGGAAGCGATCGGCGCTTTCCTGATGGCGGCGCTGCTGATGACGGCCGCCGGGCTGACCGGCTGGTTCGACAAGCTGATGCGCGCGCTGCCGGCCAGTATCGCTTCGGCCCTGCTGGCGGGCATCCTGTTCCGGATCAGCGTGGATGTGTTCGTGCAGGCGCAGGACCAGACCGTGCTGATGCTGGCGATGTTCGCGGCCTACCTGGCCGGCCGCCGCTGGTGGCCGCGCTACGCGGTGCCGGGCGTGCTGCTGGTCGGTATGGCGCTGGCCGGCGCGCTGGGCCAGTTGCACTTCGAAGGGTTCCGGCTGGCGGCGGCGGTGCCGGTCTGGACCACGCCGGCGTTCTCCTTCCAGGCCTTCGTCAGCATCGCCATCCCGCTGTTCATCGTGGCGCTGGCCTCGCAGAATATCCCGGGCCTGGCGGTGCTGCGCGCCGATGGCTATCACGTGCCGGCATCGCCGCTGATCACCGTGACGGGCTTCGCCTCGGCCGTGCTGGCGCCGTTCGGCTCGCACGGCATCAACCTGGCAGCCATCACGGCCGCCATCTGCACCGGCCCGCAGGCCGACGCCGATCCCGCCCGGCGCTACACCGCGGCCGTGGTCTGCGGCGTGGGCTACCTCGTGGCCGGCATCCTGGCCGCCAGCATTGCGGCGCTGTTCGCGGCATTCCCGAAGGCCGTGGTGGTGGCGCTGGCGGCCTTCGCGCTGCTGGGATCGATCGCCAACGGCCTGACCGTGGCCATGCAGACGCCGGACGAACGCGAAGCCGCCCTGCTCACCTTCATGATCACGGCGTCCGGCATGACACTGGCCGGCGTGGGCTCGGCCTTCTGGGGCGTGGCGGGCGGCATGCTGGCGCTGTTCGTACTGCGCCGCAAGACCGGCTGAGGCCGGCTTAGAGCACCAGGAAGGCGACATCCCTGAACCGGATGTCTTCGAGCGCGACGCCTTTTCGGCGCTGGAACAGCACGTGCTGGAGCACGCGGTCGCGATGTTGGCAGAACGTGGCGGTGTCGAAGCGCAGCGCCGCCACGCCGTAGTGCTCGGCCAGCAGCTTGTAGACGCGGTGGCGCACCAGCAGCATCTCGTTCTCGGTCTGCAGGCGGCCGACCTCGGCGGCCTGCTCCTCTTCGAGCTGGCGCATGCTGACCACCACGCGCGCGTGCATGCCGCGATAGCGGTCGACTTCCGCATGCGACTTGCGCAGTTCCTCGCGCAGCGCCCGGACTTCATGCATCAGCTTGAGATTGCTCTGGACCCCGCGGTGAATGCGCGACGCCTCCTCCAGGGCGTAGTCCGCCGCAGCGATGGTGTTCTGCCAGACACCCGATTCGTCAGCCTCCGCGACTGCCGTACGGGTGGCCGGCCAGACTGTCTCCCCGTCAATACCTTGATTGCTCATACCGCTCCCCCAGAACTGAAAACACCCGCCGCCGTGCGTTGTTGTGGATAGTCGGCCTGGTCGGGTACCGCTGCGATGCCGTGACAGCCTGCATGTCACTCAGACTGCACACTATCATTCAAGCCTGCAATTACGCTTTGCACAACCACCGCAAGGGAGGGCTACCGGCCTCCTGCGTTGTCTGCACAACCTTTGCCTGCTTCCGGCGCCGGCCATTCCCGCCCGCCGCCGGCTTTCTTTGTTTCACCTATGAACGGATATCTGCTCCTTACGTTGGCCATCGTGGCCGAAGTCATCGCCACCAGCAGTCTCAAGGCCGCCGAGAATTTCACCCGGCTGGTGCCCAGCATCCTGGTCGTGGCCGGCTACGCCTGCGCCTTCTACCTGCTGATGCTGGTCATGAAGACCGTGCCGGTCGGGGTCGCCTATGCCATCTGGAGCGGCGCCGGCATCGTGCTGGTCACGCTGATCGCCATGGTGCTGTACCGCCAGGTGCCGGACCTGGCCGCCTGCCTGGGCATCGTGCTGATCATCGCCGGCGTGGCGGTGATCCAGCTTTTCTCGAAAACCAGCGGGCACTAGGTGCAGTGGCACCTAGAATGAAGTCGGTTCCTGCCATAGGAGACCACCATGCTTACCGCCCTGCTCTTCGCCGCAGTCATCATTGCCCTGTACATCCTTGCCGTGCGGGCCGAATTCTTCCATAAGTCGCCGTTCTACCCGGAGCACGAACACCCGGTGCAGTACTGGTGGAATCGGCTGGTGCATCACAGAAAATAACCCGATGGCGGCGTGGATGCCGCCCTTCTGAAGCCGCCTCCGAGGCGGCTTTTATAGAGGCCTCGCCGGAGGCATGGCGCGCACTGGCGTTGCCAACTCCGCCCGGAACCCGCTCCAGGCGGGAGGATTTTGATATACTCCGCCCCGTCTTCAGGATCACCGCAACCCTGCGGAACGACGGTCCTGACAGCTCTGTCCCTCGCCGTAGTTCAATGGATAGAACGAGCGCCTCCTAAGCGCTAGATACAGGTTCGATTCCTGTCGGCGGGACCAAGCCTTCGCTTCATCCACACCCAAGCTCCCAGCACCCCTGTCACCGCCGCCGGCATTCGCCTGCCATCGGGGATCGCCCCTGCGAAGCCAGCCGCGCGCGGCGCGGGGCGTGGCGGCCGAACCTGCTGCCGGCGTGCCGGCCTCCCGCCGCGGCGACGGCAGGCTGGCCGTTGCGGTGGCTCTGGCGTCCGCGATACACGGCGCAATCTGCTCTGACGATCAGTCCGGACATGGCTGCCTCCTTGGTGTTCTGTACAAAAACGTTTCAGGCCGCCCGCAGGCTGACCTGCAGGGCGGTAGCCGCGAACCGCAACACGGCGTACAGCGCGGCGCGGGGGTGGCGCAGGCAGGCCTCCACCTGCTCGCTGCGGCTTTCGCCGGACAGGCACCATGAGCAGAAGTGCTCGCAGTTGTTGGAAAGCAGGCGGTAGCGGTTCTCGCCCAGGCGGGAACGGGCGCGTGCCACCGCCTCGACGCCGACAAAGCGGGCGCACGGCTCCAGCCGGACCGCCACGGCGCAACCGGCGGCAAACGCTTCCAGGCTGGTTTCCTCGACCGGGCCGGCCTGCAGCGTATGGGCAAATCCCGCATAGTGGATGACCCGGCCCCGGCCGGCGTAGATGCCGTGATGCGCGTAGCCGTGGCGCCCCGTTACCAGATGGGCGCCCAGCGGCAGGTCCGAGGCCAGGCTCGCGCCGTCATGGTGTTTGAATTGTTGTTCGTGCTGGTGTGGCATGGCTGGCCTCGGATGTCTGGTGTCTGGTTGCCGCAGTCATTGCGGCGTCGTTGCCAGACGCTCTGCACGAGGCGTGCCAAGGCGTCCTTTTCGTGCCAGCTCAATGATTGCCGGGAATGTGGCGCCATGGAGCCCCGGCAACTGTTGCCTGGCGGCCAACGCCATGGCGGCAAGATTGTTGGCCGGGCACCACCATTCCACCCCGCACCAGGGGCAACCTCGGAAACCGGGAACCAAGCGGATACGCCCGGAAACTGGTGGACAGAGCCCACCACTCCCGCGCCAGGATGTCGGTCCATCGCCAACGCTTGCTCCGCGCCGGCAACGCCAGCCCGCACGGGCATCGGCACGTAACCCGCCCCAGACAAGGCTCTCGCCGCCGCGGCCCGCGCCGGTGATGTCCATGGCACAGTGATTGCGTGGCCCATGGCACGGATGGACACTGCCCGGACCCTCGGACGCCGACGCCATGGCGCGTCCGTGGCGCAACGGCACGCCGAGGGCGTTTGGCTGGATGCATCCGTGCGTCCAGCGCACGGCGGTCTCCGAGGACGGAGACAGGCGATCAACTTTTACGAGATCAACAACAACTTCTATGCTGTTCAGATGAACAACCCGTTCCAGACCGTCGACGTCCGGAACCGCGCGCCCAGTCCGAGCATCGGCGCTGACGCCGATCAGGGCACGCGCACTGTCGGCCGGCTGAACTGAGCATGGCGTTGCCGGACGCGACCGCGTCCGGGACCTGCGCTGATGGAGGGCATCTTGACTGGCGTGACGCAATTCCGCTGGGCATCGGCGGCCTGCACCGACGTAGGCCGTGTACGCGAGCGCAATGAGGACGCGTGCCTGGATCTGCCCGATCAGGGCATCTGGGTCGTGGCCGACGGCATGGGCGGCCACGCCGTCGGCGATTTCGCGAGCCAGGCCGTCACGCAGGCGCTGGCGTCCCTGGCGGCACGGCCGTTGCTGGAAGAGCGGCTCGCCGACGTAGGCGCCGTGCTGCAGGACGTCAACCGTACGCTGATTGCCGAAGCCGCGCGCCTTCAGGTGCGCTGCGTAGGCACCACCGTGGTGGTGCTGGCAGCGGGCGACCGGCGTTGCGGATGTCTCTGGGCCGGTGACAGCCGGCTCTACCGGATGCGCGACGGACGCCTGCAGCGGCTGACGCGCGACCACAGCCAGGTGGAGCGGTTGCTCGCACGCGGGCTGATCACCGCGGAGGAAGCGCGGCACCATCCCGCGCACAACACCATCACGCGCGCCGTTGGCGCGGCCGACACGCTATTGCCGGAACAGCTGTTCGTCGATGTCGCCGGCGGCGATGTGTTCCTGCTTTGCAGCGATGGGCTGAGCAATGAAGTCGAAGAGGACGCCATTGCATCCGTGCTGGCCGCCGGGGGCGACCTGGATGCCGCCGCCCAGGAGCTGGTGAAAATGGCGCTGGATCACGGGGGACATGACAATGTCACTGTGGTGGTGGTACGGGCGGAGGATCCCTATGGGTCGGACAGGACGTTGGTGAATCCGGAGCTGTAAGCCCTGCTTCGTCTTTCACCGAGCCGGGCGCAGCGAACCGCCGCGGCCGGCTGAACACGCCAGGCCCCGGAACCCCATCACACCCTCACCCCTTCTCCCTCTGCCCCCGGAAATCCTTCGAATGGATCCCATGCTTCTTGAGCAGCATCTGCAGATGCGACCGGTTCATGTCGCAGCGCCGCGCCAGTTCAGCCACGGTCCCTCCCACCTCCTGCAAGCCACGCTCAAGGAACGCCCGTTCCGCCTCGTCGCTGGCAGCGCGCTTGGCCTCGCTCAGCGACGCGGGCAGCGCTGACACGGCGCCGACAGGGCCGATCGGCACCACCGCCAGCGCGGCCGGCTTCGGCCGGATATCCTGCGGCAGGTGCACGAGATCCGCCGTATCGCCCGCCAGGCAGGACACCCGGTACAACAGGTTGCGCAGTTCCCGGATATTTCCCGGATACTCGTAGTGCATCAGGAAATCCCGCAGCCGCGGCGTGAGCCTGACCGGCCGGCGCTTGAGCATGCCGGCGGCTTCGTCGCAGAAGAAGGCAACCAGCAACGGGATTTCATCGCGCCGCTCGCGCAGCGCGGGCACCGACACGTGGATCACGCTGAGCCGGTAGAACAGGTCTTCGCGGAAGGTCCCTTCCTTGCTCATGCTCCGCAGGTCCTTGTTGGTCGCGGCGACGATGCGCGTATCGACGGCAATCACTTCGTCCGACCCCACGCGCTGGATCTCGTGCGCTTCCAGCACGCGCAGCAGCTTGACTTGCCCCGTCAGCGGCAGTTCGCCAATCTCGTCGAGGAAGATGGTGCCCGTATGCGCGCTCTCGAACTTGCCGCGCCGGTCGCTGCTGGCGCCCGTGAATGCGCCCTTCTTGTGACCGAACAACTCCGACTCCAGCAGGCTGTCCGGGATCGCGCCACAGTTGACCGAGATGAACGGCCGATCCTGGCGCGAGCCGTTGGCGTGGATCACCTTGGCCATCAGCTCCTTGCCGGTGCCGCTTTCGCCGTCGATCAGCACCGGCAGGTCGGTAGGCGCCGCCTTCTCGGCGGTCTCCAGTGATTCGAGCAGCTTCGGGTTGTCGCCGAAGGTGCCTTCGAAGATGAAGCTGCGTTCGAGCAGCGCCTGGCGCCGCTCGCGCGGCATGCGCTCGACTTCTTCGTGCACCGGCGCCTCGCCGCCGGCCGCGGCCTGGACGAAGCGCTCCTTGTGCGACAGCCCCATGACCTCGTCGCGCAGCGTGGTGGCCTGCTTGAGCAGCTTCTCGATATCGGCCCGCTCCAGCCGCGATGACCAGCGCAGCGTGGAACGCAGGATCTCGATCTTCTCCATCAGCCCCGCGAACGAGACGGCGGAGTGGCTGGCGGCATCGGCTGCGGGCGGCCGTGCGCCCTGGTTGTATAGCTTCATGCTGTGCTCAGTTGCTTATGCACCAGCTGGTAGTACATGCCCTTGCGATCGAGCAGTTCCTCGTGACGGCCCTGCTCGACGATGGCGCCCTCGTACAGCACCAGGATCTTGTCGGCCTGCATGATCGTGCTGAGGCGGTGCGCGATGATCACCGCGGTGCGCCCGCGCAGGATCTCCTGCATGTTCGCCAGGATGTTGCTCTCCGACTGGGTGTCGAGCGCGGACGTGGCTTCGTCGAACACCAGCAGGCGCGGGTCGTGGTACAGCGCGCGCGCAATGCACAGGCGCTGGATCTGCCCGCCCGACAGCCCCATGCCGCGCTCGCCGACGATCTGCTCGTAGCCGAGCGGCAGCTTGGTGATGAACGGGTGCGCGTCGGCCATCCGGGCTACTTCCTCGATGCGGCGGCGGTCGGGGCTTTCGTCGCCGCAGGCGATGTTCTCGGCAATGGTGCCCGAGAACAGCAGGTTGGTCTGCATCACGTAGCCCACCTGCGCGCGGTAGAACTCGGTGTCGATCACGCCGATGTCGTAGCCATCCACCTTCATCGAGCCCTCGGTCGGCCGGTAGAACCCGACCAGCAGCTTGGCCAGCGTGGTCTTGCCCGAGCCGCTGCGCCCGACGATGGCCACCATCTCGCCCGGCCTGATATGCAGGCTGATGTTTTCGAGCACATAGGCCGTATCCTCGCCGCCATAGCGGAAGTAGAGCCCATCCATCTCGATCTCGCCCTGCAGGTCCGGCAGCATCACGCGCGACATCACGTCCTGCGGCTTCTGCTCGGGCTCCAGGTCCAGCACGTCGCCAAGCCGTTCCATCGCCACGCCCGCGTCGTTGAGCTGGCCCCACAGCGCCACCAGGCCCATCAGCGGCGCCAGCACGCTGCCCATGAACGCATTGAAGGCGATGAGCTGGCCGATGGTCAGCTCGCGCTGCAGCACCAGCGTGGCGCCTACCCACAGCACGGCGATGGTCGTGGCCGCGTTGAGCAGCTGGCTGACCAAGCCAACGAGGATATGGAAGGCCTGCGCCTGGTATTGCTTCTCCAGCGCCTTCGCGTACTTGGCCTCCCAGCGCAGGCGCACCGGCCGCTCGATGCCCATGCCCTTGACCGTCTCGGCACCGCCGAGCGTCTCCATCAGGTAGGACTTGGCGTCGGTCGAAGCGGCAAAGACTTCGCGCGCGTAGGTCTTCACCCGTGGCGTGACCACCACCGTCAGCGCCGCGATCGGGATCACGAACGCGATCAGCAGCAGCGTCAGCTTGACGTTGTAGAGGAACATGATGGTGAAGTAGATGAACACCATCAGCAAGTTCAGCGCCGTCGTCACCGTGGATTCGGTCAGGAAGGCGCGGATGGTCTGGTTCTCCTGGAAGCGCGCGAAGATGTCGCCGGTCTTGCGCTTGGCAAAGAACGACAGCGGCAATGACAGCGTGTGCTTGAAGAAGTGCGACATCATGGCGAAATCCATGTTGCGCACCATGAAGTTGGCCAGGTAGGCACGAATCGTCGCCATCAGCTGCGAGAACACATTGGCGATGATCAGCCCGACGATCAGCAGGTTCAGCAGGCCGACGTTCTGGTGCACCACCACGCCGTCCAGGATGTTCTGGATGATGAGCGGCGGCACCACGCCGAGCATCTGGATCACGAACGTGGCCAGGAACAGGTGCGCCAGGATCTTCTTGTACGGTGCCAGGTAGCTGATGAAGCGCAGCCACGGCGAGCGCTGCACCGACAGCTGCGTCATGCTCTCGCCGGGGCTGAACAGCAGGCAGGTGCCGCTCCAGCCGCGCTCGAACTCTTCCGCGCTCATCTTGCGGAAGCCGATGCCGGGGTCAGCCACCCATACCCAGCGCCCCGACACGCCGTACACGATCACGTAGTGGTAGCCCTCCCAGTGCACGATAAATGGCAGCTCGAAACCCATCAGCGAGTCCCGCGTGCACTGCACGCCGCGCGTGGTGAAGCCCAGCGACTCACCCGCGCGCGCCAGGCTTTCGAGCGTGGCGCCCTGCGTGGTCACGTTGGCCAGTTCGCGCAGTTTGCCCAGCGACATCGGGATGCCGTAGTGCTTGCAGATCATGGCCAGGCACGCGGCGCCGCAATCCATCTCCTCGGCCTGCTCGACCAGCGCGAAGCGGCGGATCAGCCGTTCGCCGAGCTCCGGCTTGGAATGCAGGTCCAGCAATACCGGCCGCTTGCGGCGCTCGGCCAGCTTCTTCTGCCGGTGCAGTTCGCGGTCCACCACGCGGATGCGCTCCTCGAGCACCTCGCGCAGGCGCGGGTTGCGCTCCAGGATGAGCTGCACGGTCTTCTCGGGGATCACCAGCAGGCGCACCTCGGTCTCGGCGATGGCCGAGGCGATCTGCTCCTGGCGCATCACGCAGGCGCGTTCGCCGAAGATATCGCCCTGGCCCAGCGTCGCCAGCGAGAATTCGTCGCCGTCCTCGCTGCGCACCATGCGCACGGTTCCCTGGCGCACCACGTAGAGCCGCCGGTCTTCCCGCCCGTCCTGCTTCAGGATCTCCTTGCCCGCGGCCACGCGCTTCACGCCCACGCTGCGCACCGCGTCTTCCAGTTCGCGCCGGTCCAGCTTGCCACGCAGGTCGAACAGCCGCGCCACGAAGCCGCCGGCCGAGCTGATGGCGACATAGCTCGTGATGAACGCCAGCGCGGCCTGGTTGCCCGCCACCACCTTCTCGCCGACGCTGCGCGGAATCATCAGCAGCTCGGTCTTGCCCGATGCGCGCACCGACGACTCATGGTGGTACTCGCGCAGCAGCGCAATGTCGGCGAACACCTCGCCGGCCTTGCGCACGCCCATGCTGATTTCCTTGCCGTGCTCCTCGTTGAAGACGCGCACGGAACCGGTCTTCACGATATACAGCCCGGGGGCCGGTTCGCCGGCATTGCACACGGTGTCGCCAAAGCCGAACGCCTGCGTCTGCGCCGCGGCGGCGAGCTGCTCCAGCTCCTCGCGCGTGAGGGCCGAGAGGATTTCCACGGTCGCCAGGAAATCAGCAAGCGGCGCGGCAAGCGAAGCGGCAACCGGCGCAGGGGACGTGGCCGACGGCGGCGGCACCTCTGCCGCCGCTCCGCCTTCGCTAGCGGGCTTCGATGACATGTTCCTGCGCCCTCGCCATCAGCCACTCTTCACGCAGGAGCCGGCGTATCTCCACCGCAACGTCGCCGTCCAGCGTCGCGGGATGCTTGGCGCGCACCAGGAAGACCTCGAAGAACGAGCGGTCCGGCGAGGCGAACGGTCCGAGCAGGTCGCCGGCCTCGGCATTGAAGACCTTGGCCTCGATATCGGTCTTGAGCGAACCGCGCAGCACCTTGCCGATGTCGCCGCCGCGCTCGCGCGTATCGGCAATCGAATGTTCTCGCGCCATGTCGGCGAAGCTGTCCGGATCATCCTGCAGGAACGAGATCAGCTCCTTGGCCTTGCCCTCGCTGTCCACCACGATATGGCTGACTTCGATGCTGTCGAAGCGCGGCGAATTGAGCTGGAAGTATTCGTGCACCGCCGCTTCGCTGCAGACTTGCTCCATCATCCGCTCCTGGTAAAGGCTGTCGGTGACGAAGACTTCGAACTCGTCCAGGCTCACGCCGAGTGCGTCGAGATAGTGGTTCATGTCCGCCGCGCGGTGCAGTCCCTGCACGCGCCGGAACTGGTCGGCGCGCTCCTGGATATCCTCCTGCGCCAGGGTCAGGCCCGCACGCCTGGCCGCGTGCACCGTCAGCTTGTCGCGCACCATCTGTTCGACCAGGCCTTCGAACTGCCCGGTGAACTTGAGCAGCCGGATGAATTCTTCGACGCCCAGTACCTCGTCGTCGATACGCACGATGCCAGTCATGGCCCTACCTCCTTTACCGGCCGCGCTGCGCGCGGTCGCGATTTGCCCGTGATATCCGTGTCCCGCTACCCCGCCACCTGCCGGAACGGATCCAGGCCCAGGTCGATCAGCCGGCGTTCGCGCACCACGATCTCGGCCGTGGCGGTCATGCCGTAGCGCAACGGATAACGGCTGCTTCCCACGGCGTAGTAGTCGCGCGACAGGCGGATGCGGCCTTCATAGACCGGCTGCTTGTCCGCCCCGCCCAGCTTGGTGGCCGGCGAGATGTATTCGAGCGTGCCTTCGATCAGTCCGTAGCGCTGGTACGGGAACGCGTTGAACTTGAGCTTGACCGGCAGGCCTTCCTTCAGGAACGCGCGGTCGCGCTCGGCAATGGCGATCTTGAGCACGGGGCGCGCGTCATTGGGCGCGATGCCGCCGATCGGCGTATTGGCCTGGATCTTGTCGCCGCGCTGGGTGGAGGTGACGTCGGTGATGACGCCCGACACCGGCGCCAGGATCAGCAGGAAATTGTCCTTGTCGATGTTCTCGAAGCGGATGCGCGCGGCTGCCTCGGCCACCAGGCGCGCGGTCTGCACCTGCAGGCGCAGCTTGTCCTCGGTGCTGGCGATGTCGCGCATCGCCGCGTCGTACTGCACGCGCAGCCCCGCCAGCTCCTGCCCGCTGCTTTCGAGCTGCACGTTGGCCTGGGTCAGCTCCTGGCCCTGCCGTGCTTCCAGTTCGGCCAGCCGGGACTGCGCCACGCGCAGGGTGTTGTCGGCCTCCTGCGTGGCCGCGCGCTTGGCTTCGACCTGCGACTGCGACACGCCGCCGCCGCCCGGCAGCGCGAACAGGCGCGTATAGCGGTCCTGCTCCTGGCGCGCGAAATCGCGCGCGCGCCGCGAATTCTCGACGTTGCTGCGCGCCTCCTGCACCTGCGCGCGCTGCTGCTCGGTGAGCCGTGTCGTGCCTTCGGCAATGCGCGTCTCGTGCTGGCGCGTGGATACGTCGATCTGTTGCTTGAGCGCGGCGGCGCGGCGTTCCATCAACGCCTTCTTTTCCGGGAACTGCTTCCACTCGCGTTCCGAGTCCTCGAGCTTGAGCTGCGCTTCCAGCGCGTTGGCCGCCGCCTCGATCGCGCCGCGCGCGTTCAGGCGGGCCAGCACGTCGTCCTTGGAGACGGGCTGCCCCTCCGCGACGTACAGGTCGGCCAGTTCGCCGTCGACCGGCGCATAGAAGCGCCTGACTTCCGATTCCGGCGCCAGCGTGCCCTCCGCCGTGACGATCACATCCGCGTGGCCGAAGAACGACCAGATCAGCGCGCACACTACCAGCGCAAACGTGGTCACCACCGTCAGCAGGCTCAGCCGCCACGGCTCGGCGGTGAGGATGGCGAGACCCTCGCCGCCGTGGTCTTCAAGCGCCTCGGAGAGAGGCCTGAGGCGATTGCCGCCTTGCGCGTCATTCATGGCCGCCCCTCTTTCGGCTTGTCCGGTGCCGTCGGCGCCGCTGCGGCTTGCGCTTCGGCACCCTGGCCTTCACCACCGAGCAGTTCGAGCTTCGCCTTGAGCACGGCCGGATCGAGCACCATGCGCAGTTCCTGCAAGGCACGGCGCTGCTGGTCCACCTCGGCGCGGATCTCTTCTTCAGACTTGTTCCACTGCGCAAGGTCGGCGCTCTCGCCCGCCTTGAGCTGGCTGACAATGCGGATGCCCTGCCGCGCGTCTTCCTGTGCCTGCGCAAGCCGCCGCGCCTGGTCGCGGAACTTCGGCGAGATGCCGGGTTCCAGCCGCTGATCGGCGCCGATCTGGCCGTTGGCGCGGTACTGCTTCCAGCCGGCGACGGCGCGGCTCATCAGCTCGCGCGCGCGCCGCAGCGCGCTGTCGCGGATTGCCGTGACATCGGTCTCCACCGCTTTGGCGTAGTACTTGTCTTCATCGGGGTCGAGCATCGCGTAGAAGCCGAGCAGCTTGTCCTCGTAGCCGCTGGCGCCACGCGCGCCCTGCAGCGCCGCGTACTGCGCGGCGACCTGCTGCTTGTGCGCGGCATCCTTCGTCACGTCGTCGGCCCACGGTCCCGCGCTGATGCGGCGCAGCCCCGCGATGGCCGTGGCGCTGTCGCCGCGCTGCCAGGCCTGCGCGGCCGCCGCGTACTGATGCACCATGTCCGCTCCGGGGAGGCGCTGCGCGAGCCGTGCGTACTGCGCCTGGAACGGCGGCGTGGCGAACTTCGCGTCAGCCATGCGCGCCACCAGCGGCCCCGGGTTGCGCGAGCGCAGCGGCTGCATCAGCGCGGTGTAGCGGCGCAGGTCGTCCTGCAGCTTGTCCAGGCCGGACAGACGCGGGTACTTCTCCTTGTAGTCGGCGAGCACCGGCTGCAGGGCTTCGGGCTGGTCGCGCGCTAGCTCCGTGGCGATGGTCGCATTGAGCCGCTCGATGGCGGCCAGGTAGACCGACTCGTCCGTCTGCAGCTTGCGCACATCGCTCAGCGCGTTGGCATAAACATCGCGGAATGCCGGCTCGTATCCGGCGATGCGGCCCAGCGCGCGCTGGTGCGCGGCGGTGTCCTGGTTCCAGTGCGTGAGCAGGCCGCGTATCACCGCCTCGTCGGTGTAGAGCCGGATCGGCGCATCGGCGCCGCCGCGCTGCGCGAAGTAGCGTTCGAGGTTGCCGATCCATTCAAGCTCGCCCACCAGCGGGCGGGCGTCCGCATTGTGCTGGCTGCCCGAGACCATCCCGGCAAGCACCGTGGCGGCGCCGCTGAAATCCCGCGCCTTGAGCTTGCCGGCCCATTGCGGCACGTAGGCGCGCAGCAGCGCCTCCGTCCCCATGGCCTGGAACGGCGCGTCGTCGGGATGCCTCGCGAGGTAAGCGTCCGCGGCTTTCGCCGCCTGGGCATACCGGCCATCGGCAAGCAGCGACTTCACGTCGCGCTCGGGCATGCCGCGCAGGTAGAGCACCGCCAGCCCCACCGCAGCCAGCGCCACCACTGCCGCGGCCCAGCGCCCCGCCCGCTTCATGCGCACCGGGTCGTTCAGGCCGAAGCGCCCGGCGATCTCCGCCGCCAGCATCGCCATGCGGCTGCTTGGGCGGCTCCGCTTGCGCGCCGACGCATCGGTGGCTGCCGCGGCTTGTGCTTCGGCCTCGGCGTTGACCTCGTCCTCCTGCCGCGCCGCATAGTCGACGCAGAAGATGTCGAGGAACGAGTCGGCTGCGCCGACAAAGGTGGTCTTGTCGGCGCCCTCGTCGGCAATCGGGACGGCGGGGGCCGCGGGAGCCGCGGCATGCTCCACGACGGGCTCGACCTCGGCAGCCGCGTCCGGTCCTGCGAATACGGTGCGCGTAGCCGTGGCATCGGCATCGCCTTCGCGCTGCACCGCGACCTTGTAGACGAAGTGGCTGCCACCGAACGCAATCAGGTCCCCGTCGTCGAGCGGCACGCCGTGGTCGGTGAGCCGGTGGCCGTTGACGAACGTCCCGTTGGTGCTGCCCAGGTCTTCCAGGAACGGGATGCCGCACTTCAGGTAGATATGCGCGTGGCGCCGCGACAGGTAGTTGACCTGCTGCGGATGGCTGTCGCGGTAGCGCGCGAAGGTGTCGTCGGCCTTGCTGATCAGGTACGGGAAGCCGGTCAGCTCGACCGGCTGCAGGCCCAGGTCGCCGCGCTCGGGCATCAGCGTGACCGCGACGCGTGGCGGTTCCGCCGCGGGCACGCGCGGCGCAAGCCTGACATGGAACGAGAGCGCCGAACCGAAGGAAAGCTCGTCGCCATCGCGCAGCCGCAGCGGGTGCCCGGCGACGTCGGCGCCATTGATGCGCGTGCCGTTCTTGCTGCCCAGGTCCGCGACATAGACGGCCCCATGCTCGGCGAAAATGCGCGCATGCCGGCGCGACAGCGCCGCCGTCAGCTCTTCGGGGTAGGAAATGAAGGGTGCCTCGGTCCGTCCGACGGCGAACAGGTCGTCGCCGATGCGGATCTCGCCCAGCTCCGGACGAGAGACCGGTGTCAGCAGAATGTCGAACTCCTGACCCATCCTCACCGGCATTTCCATGATCAGTGCATCGTCAGGAGCCATGTTTCCAAGAAACCAACAGCGCAGCCTTGACCGCTGCCGCACCGGGGGATGAATCGACAATCAACATAGTAGGCCACGCCTCTCGCTAGTCAATTGGCTGAGTGCCGGCCGTTGCGCGCGGGGTGTCGCCCATGCGGCGCAAACCGCGGGCGTGCCCTGCGCTGGACCGAGCCGATGTATCGTGAACGCTGCCTGGCGCGCCCGTGCCGCACCACCGTCAGGGCGCGCTGTTCGATGCGGCGTTGCGCACTTGCACGTCGGACCAGCCGCCGCCGAGCGCCTTGTAGAGCGTGACAGTATCGGCAAGGATCTGTTGGTGGACGGCCAACAAGGACAGTTGCGCGGTCAGCAGCGAGCGCTCGGTCTCGAAGACTTCGAGCTGCGACACCACGCCTTCCCTGAGCTGCGCCTCGATCTGCGCGGACACCACGCGCAGCTGGTCAACCTGTTGCTGCAACTCGATGCGCTGTTTCTTGTGCGCGTCGACGTTGACCAGCGCGGATTCCACTTCTTCGAACGCGTTCATCACGGTGCGGCCGTAGTCGCTTTCCACGACCTTGACCTGCGCCTCGGTGGTCTTGATGCGGGCGCGAACGTTGGGGTCCAGCATCGGCAGGCTGATGGCCGGCGCGAGGCCGAATGTGAACGTCTTCAGCAAGCTGCTCAGCGCGAGGCTGGCCATGCCGCCGTTTGCGGTCAGGCTGATGCTCGGCAGCTGCGCGAGCCGGGCCTGGCCGACGATGTTGTATGCCGCCAGCACGCGATATTCAGCGGCCACGATGTCGGGCCGGCGCGCCAGCAGCTGCGACGGCAGGCCCGCCGGCACCGGCGGCGGCTTCACGCGGTCCTGCAACTTGCCGGGCGGCACCTTGAGATTGCCCGCCGGCACGCCGACCAGCGTGGCCAACGCGTTCTCCGTCACGTCGCGCGAGCGGCGCAGTTCGATCAGGTCCTTGGTGAGCCGGTTGATTTCCGCCTGCTGCTGCATGACGCGGATCTTCGGCACCAGGCCGTTCTGGAACATGGCCTGGTACGTGCCGAGGATCTGGCCGTTCTTCTGCACGGTGCGCGTCTGCTGGTCGATCTGTTCGTCGAACTGCAGGATCTGGAAGTAAGTCGTCGATACATTGGCGGCCAGCGTCAGGTAGCCGGCGCGCCAGTCCGCCTCGGTGGCATGGAACTCGGCGGTCTGCGCCTGCACGCCCTTCTCGACCTTGCCCCAGATATCGATGTCCCAGCTCAGCTGGGCGCCCGCGTTGAAGCTGCGCACAGTCGTCTGGCTGGTGGTCTTGGTGATGCTTGCGCCCGCGTTGAGATCGACCACCGGCAGCGCGCCGGCCTTGGCTTCGCCGATCTGCGCCTGCGCCACGCGGATGCGCGCGGCCAGCACCTTGATGTCGTAGTTGCCGGACAGCGCCTGCGTGATCAGCTTGTCGAGATACGGGTCCCGAAAGCCCTGCCACCAGTTCGGCTGCACGGTTTCGGCCGGCGATACCGTGATCGACTCCTGCCGCGTCCATTCCGTCTTGGCAGGCGTTTCGGGACGTTCGTACACCGGCGGCCGGAAGTCTGCACAGCCGGCGAGCCATCCCGCGCACGCAGCGGCGGCAACCCATGCAGCGGCACGAGGCGTCCGCGAAACAGTCAGTGGCGATTCGGTAGAGGCGTTGATCACGATGTCTTCCTGCAACCACGCGCGGGACCCCGGCCACCGTGGTGACCGGGCCTGCCTTGCGTGTCTGTATTGTGGTTCGCTGCGGCGCGCGCTCCAACCCCGAAATCGGGGCGGCGGAAATCGGACGGCGACGGCGGTGTGGGTGCCGACGGCGGCGGCTTAGCCGAAGCGGTGGTTCTGCAACGTGGTCATGTCGGGCTCCGATGGGAAGGGAATGCTGGTGTTGCTTTCCGGAGCACTGACGCATGGGGCGTGCCAGCTCCGCGCAGTGCGCGCGGTACTGGCGGCAAATGCCTGGAAACATGCGGGTTTCGGCGGTATCCAGGATTGGCGCGTGCGAACTGGGGTAGCGAGCATGTCACTGCGGATGACGGCCCGCGGCCAACAGTTGCACGACTTCTGTCGGCTGCCAGGCGACAGCCCGGGAGGATCTGCGCGGCGTTCTGCATGCCGCCGCGCGGATCCGGTCACTTCACGTAGATGGTGATCTTCTTGGAGTACACCGGCGGATTGGTCGGGATGTGCTTGTCATCGCCCATCAGCAACTGCAGGGTGTGCTTGCCGGGCGGCAGCTCCACCATGGTCTCGGTTTCGCCGGCGCCGAAATGCAGGTGGTTGCGATCGTTCGGAATCTCCTTGTCCATGGGCGGCAGGTCCGCGTCGATCAGCAGGTGGTGGTGGCCGGTCTTCGGAAACTTGACGTCCTTCGGCGCCACGCCCATGTTGCGCAGGCCGAACCATACGCGAAACGGCTTGCCGGCAGGCAACACCTGCCCGTTGTTCGGAAAGCCGATATACAGGTAAGCGTCGGGCGGTGCCGGCGTCTCGCCAGCCATGGCCGCGGCCGGCAGCAAGAGAATCACGCCCAGCAAGGTAGCAGCTAGCAGCTTGAACATGGTGGATCCCCTTCGCGCTATTTCACCGTGATGGTGATCTTCTTGGAGTAGAGCGGCGGGTCGAACGGCACGTGCTTGGCGTCGCCCAGCAGCAGCTGCAGCGTGTGCTTGCCCGGCGGCAGTTCGATGCGCGCATCGGTTTCCCCCGCGCCGAAGTGCAGGTGATTCTTGTCGGAGGGGATTTCCTTGTCCAGCGGCGGCAGGTCCGCGTCGATCAGCAGATGATGATGGCCGCACTTGGCCGACTCGATCCCCTTGGGACAGACGCCCATATTGCGCAGTCCCATGCGGATCCAGAACTTGCCGCCGGAGATGACGGCGCCGTCGGGTGGCCAGATGATGTACACCTCGGCGTTTTGCGGCGCCGATGTCGGCATCGAGACGGACGGCACCATGGCAACGGCCATGGCCGCCAGCAAGCGGAACAGGAATCGTCTGGACATACGCGGCGCCTCCCGGAGAGTGTCCGAAACCCGATCACGTTGTCCCGCAAGCCCATGGTTCTTCTGGTTGCTTTTGGCCAGCGCTCGGCGATTCGGTATTAGGTTAGAACGGAACCCGGCAAAAAGCGAACTCGCCATGACATCGGCGCGCGGCTGGTCCACGCCACGGATGCGCTGCGCGCCACGGCGCCGCATGCAAGCACCTCCGGATTCACAAACGCTGTGCTATCTTGAAGCAAGCCGACGTCACGGCAACACCACAATGCGCCCAGGCGCCGCCCAAGCGCGCGCATCGGGCTGGCCGCAGTTCCAACAGGGTCCGAAAATGTGGCGCAAACCTCCTGTCGTTCTGGTCGCATCCGTGCTGGGCACCAGCGCTATTTTCGCTGGCCTCGCTGGCCTGGCCGGCCCGGCATCCGCCGGGGGAACGTCGGCGGCACTCGAAGGGGCACATAAAGCGGCACCGATGCTGCTGGCCGGCATCCTGCCCAAGAACAGCGATGAGCAATACGAGCTGACGTTCTGGGAATCGATCAAGAACAGCAACTACGCCGGCGACTACGAGGCCTACCTCAAGCAGTATCCGAACGGTCGCTTCGCAGCGCTTGCCAGGTCGCGCATCGAGCGCCTTGCCGCTGCCAGCGCTCCGGCCGCCAAGAGCCCACCGCCGGAACACGCCAGGCCGGCCCCGCCGCCCGCCGCGGCGACCCCGCCAGCCAAGCCTGCGCCTGCGCCGTCAGCGCCGCAGCGGAGCGCGCCACCCGCCACCGCGGCAGCGCCCGCGGCCGCGGGCGCTGCCGCCGGCGCCGCAACGTCGGCCACGCAGCCCGGGCGCGCGGGCTCGACGGCCTCCGGCGCGGTCAGCGTGGGCGGCGAGCGCAAGCCGGTCGAAGTCAAGGGCGAGATCCACGATTGCCCGGTCTGCCCCGTGCTCGTCAGCCTGCCTGCCGGCAGCTTCACGATGGGCAGCAATGCCAGCGATCCGGCGGAGAAGCCGGCGCACCATGTCACGATCAGCCAGCCGTTCGCGATCGGCCGCTACGAGGTGACCGTCGAGCAATGGAATGCCTGCGTCGATACGGGTGGCTGCGACCGCATCGCCACGGTGGCGAATAGTGCGAAGACCGCGCCGATCCGCGATGTCAGCTGGGACGACGCGCAGCAGTACGTGGCATGGCTGAGCAAGACCACCGGCAAGACCTACCGCCTGCCCACCGAAGCCGAATGGGAATATGCGGCACGCGGCGGCACCGCCTCGGCCTTCTGGTGGGGCGACCAGATGCGCAAGGGCACGGCCAACTGCAAGGACTGCGGCGAGCCGTGGAGTCAGGACGCGCCGGCCAATGTGGGATCGTTCGCGGCCAACCCGTTCGGCCTCTACGACGTCAATGGCGGCGTGTGGGAATGGGTCAGGGATTGCTGGCACAGCAGCTACAAGAATGCGCCGGTCGATGGCCGGAGCTGGGAAGAAGCCAGCTGCGGCGCCCGCGTGATCCGCGGGGGCTCATGGCGCGAGGGCGCGAGCTACATGGTGTCTTCGACGCGCTTCAAGTACAGCGCGAGCGTGCGGCAGTCGCAGAACGGCTTCCGCGTCGCGCGCGACATGAAGTAGCCGCGCTCATGTGGCTCGTTCATGTGGCTCGTTCATGTGGCTCATCACGACGCTCATTTCGCGCGTGTCGAGATCTCCACCAGGTCCGCGCTGATGCGCTCCTGCCCATACTTGTGCGCCATCTGGCCGAGCGGCTTTTCGAGCGCCTTCAGGTAGTCCTGCCACGACTCCACGTCGGAGCGCCGTCCGTCGAACAGCGGTGCCGGCGTGGTCAGCAACACCACCAGTTCCGTGCCGAACGGCCGCGAGATCACCCAGTCGCCGCCATCGCCGATGGTGGCGCTGTAGCTGGCCGGTGCCTGGTGGCCCGGTACCCGCGCGCTGGGGACAAGATGGGCCACATTGCCGTCTGCGGCGAAGTAGTCGACGTACACGTATGAATCCTGCGCGGGGGTGCGCAGCTCGAGCACCAGCGGCGTGCCTTCGGTGAGCTGCAGCTTGTCGCCGCGCGTGCGCAGCGATGACGCGACCGCACCCTCGCGGCGTCCGGACCAGTACGGCGCGATCATGCGCGCGACATCGCACTTGTCCGCGCTGAGCGGCTGCGTATCCACGTCTAGTGATTTCACCCCCGGCAGCGCGTTGAGCTGCTCGCGCAGGCGCGACACACCCACGCTCTCGGCCAGGTAGCCACGCACGCGCACCCTGCCGTTTTCCGGCGAGGTCGCCGCAAGCAGCGAGCAAGGCACTGCGGCCATCACGCGCAACACGGCCGGCATCGAGAATGCCTCGGCCGGCGGACGTACGACGGGAGCCGGTGGTGCCGGCGGCGCAGAGGGCGTAGAGGGCGCAGAGGGCGAACTGTCGGCCTGCGCCACCACCGGCGGCGCCTGCGCCGGCCGGCTGGTGCGCCATGCGAAGTAGCCCACCGCCGACACGCCCGCCAGGGCCGCCACGGCGGCGCCTGCCAGCAGCGCCGAGCGCCGCGGCGCCGATACCCCGGACGCCGCGCTCATGCCCGCCAGGAAGCGATCGACCGTCGGCATGCGCGTCTCGCGGTCCAGCGACAGTGCCTCGCGCAGCGTCTTCCATTGCGTGCGCGACAGCTCGCGCGGCTGCACCGGCTTGAGCCCCGCCGCGCGCGCCTGGTTTGCCGACATGCGTTCATACGGATGCCGGCCGGTCAGCAACTCGTACGTCACGCAGGCCAGCGCGTAGATGTCGTCGCGCGGATCGGGCTCGCGGTGGTCGAACATCTCGGGGCTCGCGTAGGCCGGCGTCATGCCGCCAAGCGAGCCAGGATCGAACACGGTCTTATCGGATTCGTCCGCCGGCGGCAGAAAACCGCGCGCGATGCCGAAGTCGATCACCTTCACTTCGCTGCTGTCGGTCAGGAACACGTTGGCGGGCTTGAAGTCGCAATGCACGAAACCGCGCTCATGCGCATAGGCCAGCGCATGGCTCATGCCGGCGATAATGGGCATGGCCTTGGCCATGGGCATGCCATTGAAGCCGGGCGCCTTGAGGACCTGGCTGAGCGGCCTGCCGGGCAGGTATTCCATGGTCAGGAAGACCACCGGGCCATCGCGGTCGAAATCGTAGACGGTGACGATATTCCGGTGCGCGAGCGTCTGCGCCTTGCGCGCTTCGCGCTGCAGCGCAATCAGCGACTTCGGGTGGCCGCTGAACTGCAGGTTGAGCACCTTGATCGCGATATACGGCTTGCGGTCCGATGCCTCCAGCTTGCGCAGGTCCAGCGCCTTGTACACCGTCCCCATGCCGCCGACGCCGAGGCACTCCTCCAGCACGAAGCGACCGTTCAGCGTATCGCCGACGCCCTTCGGCCGCGATGCAGGCGGCACCGTGCCGACCGCCGGTGAGGTGGCATAGAGCGAGCCGGTCAGCGGACCGGAATCCATGTGAGTGGATTCACCCGCGGGATCGAACTGCGTCGTGCCGCTGCGTTCGATGCGACGCATGACCTCGGCGTACACCGCGGGCGGGAACGGGAAGCGGGTGTTCTCTTCGATGATGACGCGAGCCAGCTGGCTCGGCGTGGTGCGCTCCTGCGCCAGCGCCATGTCGAATGACGCGACGAATTCGTCGTCGGACAGCCCGCCGTTCTGGAACTTCCGAATCAGGTCTTTGACACTGGCCACCGGCGTTGCCCCGATATCGATGCAAGCGAAACGCGCTCACGCAAGCGCCCCATCCACGATGGATACTAGTGCGCACTCTTGGCATCCGCAAACCGCGCGTGCCGGGGCGGCAGCGCTATTGCCACGTTGCGCGCGCACGCGTCACATCGACGAAAGACGCTGTCGGAGGCAAGCCAACAGCGAACATCGAACTGTCGGCAGGTTCCCGACAGCCCGATCCATCCGGCGCGGGCAAGCTTGCCGCATGCCATGCGTTTTCATCCTGCAAAGCCGCCCCGCGCCTGCCGCTCGCGAGTTCCGTGCATGAATGGTCGGCAGCCTGGCATGGCTCGTGCGTCTTTTGCCTTCCCGGGAGACCGCGAGATGTCGACCGGAATGCGTCGCGCGCCGCGCGACAAGTGGTGCGGCGGCCTGCTTGCGCATCAGACCGCACGCCTATACTGAATCGGCGCCGTCCCCGCGCGGACGCGGCGCCGCACGACCGGAGAAAGCCATGGCAGTGATCGTCATCAAGGACCTGACCGAGAACGTCGACCTGGATCGGGAGGCCATGAGCGCCATTCTCGGTGGCAGCCGCAGCGGCGGCGCGAGTGGACGCGTGTGGCACGGACTGCGGCAGCGCGGGCCGTCGCGCCTGGTTTCGTATCCGCAAGGCTGGCCGGCAAATCCTCACGTCCGTCCGCTGGAGCGCATCGAGGGCAAGCTGCCCCGCAAGTGACGCGCGGCTTCGACGGCCGCCGGAAATAGAAAGCCCGCCATGGCCTGGCGGGCTGGTTGCGGACGGCCCCGGACTTCCTGGGTCAACGCCATCAGCAGTTCGGTCATTTCTTGTCGAGCAGGCTTCCCATGACTCCGCCCATGACGCGGACGCCCCACCGGACCACCCGGAGGTTCGAAGGAATTCTGGCAGTGACGACAATGACCGCAATGCTCACAGCGAGCAGTGATTCAGTATCGCTGTAGGAGGCCAATACGGGAACTTTATTGTCCGCCCCGTGCGAGCACCCCGTGCTCGCGCCTTGAGTATAGGCCGGCCCCTCCTGCTTGCAACCCGCAATTGGCACTGCACGGGAGTGAGTGCCAGCGCCCGGCACGCGATGTACCGCCGCGCCGACATAACTGGTTACCTTTTCGCAGCGCAACAATTTTTCACGGTTCTGTTATAATTCGCGCCGTGAGTTTCGCAACTGTGAGTTCCGCCACCCGCCAGGCACATCCCGCCAAGGCGCATCCGCTGCCCTCCCAAGCTCTGTTTATCCGCTGCCGAACGTGGCTTTTGCCTTGATTCAGTAGCCGACAGAACGCACCGCTCACCGACGTAGCCTCGTCTCCGATCCTGTTGAACAGCCTGAACTGAGCTGTTTGCCTGCCAGGGACCCAGCGGCTGGCCTAGCGCCTGCCGACCCCCTGCCTGCCGCCGTACTGTCAGCTGAGTCTGTCGTAACGGCCTCACCGATTGGCGCCGAAGCCTTTTTAAAGACTTTGCACTGCGCCCACCCCTATTTCGTTTGCGTTGCAGGGGTGCACCATGCACTTTTGATCATTACGACATGACCCAGCACGACACTCGTGCGGAGCAAGCTATTGCCTCCGCTACCGACGCTTCGATCACTTCCGCCGCCCAAAGCCCGCTCGACAAGCTCGACGCCATGCTCAACGGCCCGGAAGAAACCACCAGCGCCGACGCAGCGGAGAACGGTTTTGCCGCGCTTGGCCTGGATCCGGCCATCCTGCGCGTACTCTCCGAACTGAACTACAACAATCCGACGCCCGTCC
Source organism: Cupriavidus yeoncheonensis (assembly GCF_905397275.1). Taxonomy (GTDB): domain Bacteria; phylum Pseudomonadota; class Gammaproteobacteria; order Burkholderiales; family Burkholderiaceae; genus Cupriavidus; species Cupriavidus yeoncheonensis. The sequence continues at coordinate 66,437 of NZ_CAJPUY010000013.1, forward strand.
AGGCGCAGGCCATTCCCGCCTTCCTGGCTGGCCGCGACCTGCTGGTATCGAGCCAGACCGGCTCGGGCAAGACGGCAGCGTTCATGCTGCCCGCCATCCAGCGCATCAGCGAAAAGCCGGCGCCGAACCGCCCGACCGAACCCGCCAAGCGCATGAAGGGCAAGCGTCCCCGCCCGTCCCCGGCACAGCCTGCGCTGCTGGTGCTGACGCCCACGCGCGAACTGGCGCTGCAGGTGACCGAAGCCGCCGCCAAGTATGGCCGCAACATGCGCCGCATCGTCTGCGCCAGCATCCTGGGCGGCATGCCCTACCCGAAGCAGCTCGCCGCGCTGGCCAAGATGCCGGACATCCTGGTCGCCACGCCGGGCCGCCTGCTCGACCACATCACGGCTGGCCGCATCGACCTGTCGGCACTCGACATGCTGGTGTTCGACGAAGCCGACCGCATGCTGGACATGGGCTTTGCCGATGACATCGACGCCATCGTCGACGCCACGCCTGCCAGCCGCCAGACGCTGATGTTCTCGGCCACGCTGGACACGCGCATCGCGCAACTGGCTTCGCGCCAGCTGAAGGATCCGCAGCGCATCGAGATCGCCGCGGCCCGTGCCGACCAGAGCCATATCGAACAGCGCCTGCACTTCACCGACGACATGTCGCACAAGGAACGCCTGCTCGACCACCTGCTGCGTGACGCCACGCTGAAGCAGGCCATCGTGTTCACGGCCACCAAGCGTGACGCCGACTCGCTGGCCGAGCGCCTGTCCGACACCGGCTTTTCCGCCGGCGCACTGCATGGCGACATGACCCAGGGCGCGCGCAACCGCACCCTGACGGCACTGCGCCGTGGCAACCTGCGCGTGCTGGTGGCCACCGACGTGGCCGCGCGCGGCATCGACGTGCCCGACATCACCCACGTGGTGAACTTCGACCTGCCCAAGCAGGCCGAGGACTACGTGCACCGTATCGGCCGTACCGGCCGTGCCGGCCGCTCGGGCGTCGCCATCAACCTGGTCAACCACGGCGACATGTTCCAGTGGCGCCGGATCGAGCGCTTCACCAACCATCGCATCGACGCCTCGGTGATCGAAGGCATGGAACCGCGCCGTTCGCCGAAGCCGCGTGCTGGCTTTGGCGGCGGCGGCAAGCCGGGCGGCGGCCGTGGCAATGGCGGCGGCTATCGCGGCGGCGAGCGCAGCTTCGGTGACCGCAACTTTGGCGAACGCAAGTTCGGCGGTGAAAGCCGTGGCTTCGGCAATCGCGGCGGCCAGGAAGGCGGCGCCCGCAGCTTCGGCGACGACAACCGCGGCGCCGGCAACCGTGAAGGCGGCTACCGTGGCGGCGAGCGCAGCTTCGGCGATCGTAGCTTCGGTGATCGCAAGGTCGGCGGGGTCGGCGGCGAAAACCGCGGCTTCGGCAACCGCGGCGGCCAGGAAGGCGGCCGCACCTTCGGTGACGACAACCGCGGTTTCGGCAACCGGGAAGGTACCGGCTACCGTGGCGGCGAGCGCACCTTCGGCGACCGCAACTTTGGCGATCGCAGTTTTGGTGACCGCAAGGTCGGCGGCGATAACCCCCGTCCTTTCGGTGACCGTGGTGACCGTGGCGGCCGTGATGGCGGCCGCAGCTTCGGCAACCGCGAAGGCGGTTTCGGTGGCCAGCAGCAGCGCAATAACCGTTCGCGTTTCGAGCGGTAAGGCACTGGCGGCGCCGCGCGCGCCGCTACAGTGATGAAGGGCACCCTGCGGGGTGCTCTTTTTTTTGCTTTCCTTCGGGTCAGCCCGGGGCTGGAACCAGTTCTACATCGAACAGGTCCGGAACCCCACGAACGCGAAATCGTCCTCCGGCAACAACGCCACCCGCGCCCGCACATGCCGCTGCCGCAAGGAACTGACAAACGTCGTCCCCCGCACCGCCTGATGCGTCCCGAAGCTCGCCACCATCTCACTGTCCGCCGGCGACGCCGCAAACCCCGCATACGGCTCGTACGGAGAAGCCGTCCACTCACGCAACATGCCCCACTGCAACCCGCGGTTCTGCAACGCCGCGAGTTCCCACTCCGCTTCCGCGGGCAGGCGTCGGCCGGCCCATCCGCACCAAGCCTGCGCTTCAAAAAGGGAAACGTGCCGCACGGCCTCGTCGGGATTGAGCGTGCGCAGCGTGCCAAAACGCTCCACCATCCAGGTACGCGATTCCGGGTGCCGCGACCAGTAGCGCGGCGCCGAGCGCTCCTGCGTCATCAGCCACTGCCGGCCAGCGGTCGACCACCAGGCCGGGTTCTCATAGCCCCCGTCCTCGACGAATTCCAGGAACTGCGCGTTGCTGACGAGCGCGGCGTCGATCTCGAATGCCGGTACATAAGTGGGCTGCGGCGGCAGTTCGTCCGGTTGCGCATAGCCGTCCGGATCCGACCAACCCTGCTTGAAGCGGCCGCCAGGAAAATGCAGCGTGCCGGCATGCGAGACCGAGATGCCCGGTCCTGGCGCGACCGGCGCAGCGGGTGCCAGGCCGAGCGCCTGCAGCAATGCAGCCAGGTTTTCCGCCTGCCCGTCTTCCAGGAAGAGCGCGCGGCGAAAAGGATAAAGCGTGAGGTCGCCATCGTCCGGCAACAAGGCCAGGCGGCGCAGCAGGCCATCCAGCACATCGGACGCGTATTGCTTGACCACGGCCACGTCGGGCAGGACGATTTCCCATCGCTCGTCCGGACCGATACGGTCGGGGTCGAACCATTCATCGGCACCGTCCAGCCGCGACGGATCGGCGGCCACGGGCACCGGCACGCCACCGCGATCCAGCTGCCGCACGCCGCGCAGGCACCACCATTCGGCATGCCAGGCGATATACCCCAGCGTCCACAGCGGCGGATTGGCATCGTGCTGGCGCGGTACGTCCCAGCCCTTGCGGGTCTGGCCGAAGGCGGCCAGCCAGGCCAGGGTGCGGCTGCGCGCGTCGACCAGCGCCTGGGCCAGTCCTTCGCGGGGCAGGCGCCGGGCGTCGGACCAGCCAGCCTGGCCGCCACTGAAGTAGAAATCGGGAAGCATGGAGAAGCCGCTCATCGGGTAGACATCCGTTCGGAGAGGGCGAAGGCGGGCGGCCGCCCGCCATGGCAGCGGCCATTATGACACCAGGCAGAAGACGCTTCAGGCGCGCGCGTGGAACACCGCGAACCAGCCCAGCGGATCGGTCCAGTACACCGGGTCGTCGAAGCCGGCCGCTTCCAGCAGCAAGGCGAAATCGCCAGGCCGGTATTTGTAGGAATCCTCGGTATGGATGCGCTCGCCTGCGCCGAACCTGCGCTCGCCTCCATGCCAGCGCACCCTGACCGGCGCGCGCGCCTGCAGGTGCATCTGGATCCGTGACGCCTGGCGGTCGAAGCTCGCGACATGGCACCAATCGTCGACGTCGAAATCCGTCTCGACAATGCGGTTCACATTGCGCAGCACATTGCGGTTGAACGCGGCCGTGACGCCCAGCGGATCGTCATACGCGGCGACCAGTGTGCTCTCGTCCTTGACCAGGTCCACGCCGATCAATACGCCGTCGCCACGCCCTGCCGCGCCACGCAGCCGCTGCAACAAGGCGAGCGCGTCGATGGGTGAAAAATTGCCGATGCTGGAGCCCGGATAGAAGAACAGCCGCCTGCCGCGCTGGACGCTGCGCGGCAGGTCGAAGCTGCCGCACAGGTCCGCGCCGAGGCCGAGCATGGGGATGGCCGGATTCTGCTGCTGCAGGCACGACAACGTGCCGCGCAGGAACTCCACCGAGATGTCCAGCGCCACATACTGCGCCGGCCTCAGGCTGCCGAACAGCCGCGCGGCCTTCTCGCAATTGCCCGCACCCAGGTCGATCAGCACGCAGCTGCTGCCCGCACGCGCGGCAATGGCGGGCGCGGCGCTGGCGAAGATCGACGCTTCGGTACGCGTCGGGTAGTACTCGGGCAGGTCGGTGATCGCTTCGAACAGGCGCGAGCCCAGCACGTCGTAGAAGAACTTCGGGCTGATGCTCGCCTCGGACTGGCGCAAACCGGCCAGCACCTGACCGCGCAGGGCGCTGCTGTCTTCGTGGTACTGCTGGATGAATTCGGGCTGCGGCGGGACGGTCTTGGGCCCGTGGCCGTTGGCCACGGTCACGAGCGAGGGATGGCCGTCGTGCGCGCCGGCTGCGTCCCTGGCGTCTCGTGCGTCGTTTGCGTTGCGGTGGCCGAAGCCGGATGGATTGGCGGAGCGGGAACCATTAAGCGGGGTCGGGACAGCCGGCATGACGTTTCCTTGTGTGTGGTTGTGGGTCCACTTCTTGTTCCCCCAAGGCGGACGCGTCCCTGCCTGCGTGGGCGCGCCGGGTCCGGGATGCGCCGCCTGTGCTGTCCGGGACGCATCGGCCGAAAACCGATCTTCAAGCATAGGTGCCACATGGCGAATGTGCTTGCTGCAATGCAGCAATCCCCGCGCGGGCTTGGTGCCACAGGCGAACATCTGGCTCGCCCCCGTATCTTCCCCAATGCCGCCAGGACACAACAATTCGTTTATAATCCCGCCCAGCGCGGAAGCACTCTGGTCCGCGTCCCTTCAAAGGGGAGTAGCTCCGGGGCCATGCCCTTAGCACAATCGTCATTCCGAGACTGACGTCTCCGGTTGTGCTGACACTGGTGCGCAGACCGCGCCAGGCGTCGAGCAAGACCTTTGCAACCTGGAATCATGGTTTGCAAAGGCGACCCCGGTCCCCCCCGTCTCACTCCATGACTCCAGGCGAACCAAACGCGCGTTTGCGGCTATTCGTACTTGAGGAGAGTTCATGGAGTGGTTTACCGATCTGTTCACGATGCAGTTCCTGACGGCACTGCTGTCCATCGTCGTCATTGACCTGGTGCTGGCCGGCGACAACGCCATCGTGATTGCCCTGGCGGCGCGCAACCTGCCGCCGCAACTGCAAAAGAAGGCCATTGTCTGGGGCACCGTCGGTGCCGTGGTGGTGCGTTCGGCCATGACGATCGGCGTGGTCTGGCTGCTCAAGATTCCGGGCCTGCTGCTGATCGGCGGTCTCGCGCTGGTGTGGATCGCCTTCAAGCTGCTGTCCGACGAGGGCGACGGCGAAGGCCATGGCTCCGGCGCTTCGACCCTGTGGGGCGCGATGAAGACGATCATCATCGCCGACGCGGTGATGGGCGTGGACAACGTGCTGGCCGTGGCCGGCGCCGCGCACGGCAGCTTCCTGCTGGTGGTGCTGGGCCTGCTGATCAGCATCCCGATCGTGGTGTGGGGCTCGAGCCTGGTGCTCAAGCTGATGTCCCGCTTCCCGGCGATCATCTACATCGGCGCCGGCGTGCTGGCCTTCACGGCCGTGAAGATGATCGTGCACGAGCCGCTGGTCAAGGCGTTCTTCGAAGCCAACCCGGTGATCAACTGGGGCCTGTACGTGCTGATCATCGGCGGCGTGCTGGGTGCCGGCTACCTGGTGCAGAAACGCCGGGGTCAATCCCAGGCGCAGCAACCGGCCGGCAGCCACTAAGGCTCGCGGCCAAGCCAGGGCCCGCCCTGGCCGCCCACCGGAAGGGCCGCAAGAAGGGCCACCCGAAGGGGTGGCCCTTCTTGCTTTAAAATGCCAGCTTTGCGGGCCCGTGCCCGCGTCACTTCTTCCCCGCCCCGCGCCGATGAAACAGTATCTCGACTTCATGCGCCATGTGTACGAGCATGGCACCGAAAAGGCCGATCGCACCGGCACCGGCACGCGCTCGGTGTTCGGCCACCAGATGCGCTTCGACCTGCGCGAAGGCTTCCCGGTGGTCACTACCAAGAAGCTGCACCTGAAGTCGATCATCCTGGAACTGCTGTGGTTCCTGCAGGGCTCGACCAACGTGCGCTGGCTGCAGGAGAACGGCGTTTCGATCTGGGACGAATGGGCTGACGAAAACGGCGAACTGGGCCCGGTCTACGGCTCGCAGTGGCGCTCGTGGCCCACGCCCGATGGCCGCCACATCGACCAGATCACCGACCTGGTGAACCAGATCCGCGCCAACCCGGACTCGCGCCGGCTGATCGTCTCCGCCTGGAACGTGGCCGACATCCCGCGCATGAAGCTGCCGCCATGCCACGCGTTCTTCCAGTTCTACGTGGCCGACGGACGCCTGTCCTGCCAGCTCTACCAGCGCAGCGCCGACATCTTCCTGGGCGTGCCGTTCAATATCGCCAGCTACGCGCTGCTCACGCACATGATCGCGCAGCAGACCGGGCTGGACGTGGGCGACTTCATCTGGACCGGCGGCGACTGCCATATCTACAGCAACCACTACGAGCAGGTGCGGACGCAGCTTGCGCGTGAGCCGCTGCCGCTGCCGACGCTGAAGATCGTGCGCAAGCCGGACAGCATCTTCGACTACCGCTACGAAGACTTCGAACTGGTCGGCTACCAGTCGCATCCCGCCATCAAGGCACCGGTGGCCGTATGACGCTGCTGACCCTTGTCGTCGCCCGCGCCCGCAACGGCACCATCGGCCGCAACAACACGCTGCCGTGGCGCTTGCCGGAAGACCTGGCGCATTTCAAGCGCACCACGCTGGGCGCGCCGATCATCATGGGCCGCAAGACCTGGGACTCGATCGGCCGACCGCTGCCGGGGCGCCGCAATATCGTGGTGAGCCGCAATACCGCGCTGAAACTGGAAGGCGCCGAAGTGGCCGGCTCGCTCGAAGACGCGCAATTGCTGTGCATCGGTGTCGAGCAGGTGTTCCTGATCGGCGGTGCGCAGCTCTATGCCGAAGCGCTGCCCAGCGCGGACCGGCTCGTGGTGACCGAGATCGATGCCGATGTCGAAGGCGATGCGTTCTTTCCCGCCATCGACCGGGCGCAGTGGGTCGAGACGTCGCGCGAGACGCATCACTCGGAAGCGAATGGCTTCGACTACGCCTTTGTGACGTACGACCGGCCTCCCTCGGGTGAAGAGTAGTCAGCCCGCAAGCCAGGCAATATGAAAGCAGGTGCGATCGGCACCTGTTTTTTTTGGGTTGGTCGCGGACGCCGCAACGCTCTTGACAGTCGGATCATCAATCTGTCGCCGATGCACGAACAGCCGCCGCGAGGTGTTGGCCGGCAGCCAACATGGCCTTGCCGTCCTGGTCAGGCCACGGGCGCACGGAAAATCGTATTTCCCCTTTTCTTTCAGGGACTTGAGATACCCGGAAAGGGCTTTGACCCGCTCTGGCACACCCTGTGCGTATATGCCTGCGAGCGCAGCAAACGTGCTCTCAGCCAACCAGCCAGCCATACCCAAGGAGTCGATCATGTCCCTGACCATCCAGAACCTCCCGCTCGAACAAGACCTTGACCGCGCCAAGATGGGCGCAGTGCGCGGCGGCAGCCTGTTCCTGAACAGCGCCGTCAATGCCATCGCCGGCGGCGGCGGTGTCATGTTCGCCAGCCCCAACACCATCGTGGCGCCAGTCACGCAAGTCGATGCCTCGACCCGCACGGACGTCGACATGAAGAGCGTCATGAACTCGATCAACAATGTGGGGGGTGTCGTCGCGGCGCTGCAGCACTGAGCCACGCGACCGGAGCGGAGGAAGGGATCGGAGAAGCCGGCGCCAGTTCGCGCTATCCGTCCCATGCAGGGCCCGGCAGCGGTACGCCGGGCGCAAAAAAAGACCGCCCGATTTCGGGCGGTCTTTTTTTGCTCTGGCCGGGGCAGCGTGCCGTCAGTTGCCGGCGATCGTCATCTGTTCGATCAGGATCGAGCCCGTCTCCTTGGTGCCGCGCACCAGGGAATCCGAGCCGATGGCAACGATCTGGCGGAACATCTCGGCCATATTGCCGGCAATGGTGATCTCCTCGACCGGATACTGGATCTCGCCGTTCTCGACCCAGTAGCCCGAGGCGCCGCGCGAATAGTCGCCGGTCACGTAATTGACGCCCTGCCCCATCAGTTCCGTCACGAGCAGGCCGGTGCCGAGCTTTTTCAGCATGCCGCGGAAATCGTCGCTGGCGGTGGCGAGACTGCTGGTCAGCGTCAGGTTGTGCGAGCCGCCGGCGTTGCCCGTGGTCTGCATGCCGAGCTTGCGCGCCGAGTAGGTCGAGAGGAAGTAACCCTCGACCACGCCGTCGCGCACGACGTCACGCTCGCGGGTCCGCACGCCCTCCTCGTCGAACGGCGCGCTGCCCATGGCGCCGGGAACGTGGGGCCGCTCGTGGATCTGGATATGCGGGGCGAACACCGCCTTGCCCAGCGTGTCATGCAGGAAGGTGGACTTGCGATACAGCGCGCCGCCCGAGACCGCCTGCACGAAGGCGCCGAGCAGGCCGGCGGCCAGCGGTGCTTCAAACAGCACCGGACAGCGGCGCGTGGACAGCTTGCGCGCGTTCAGGCGGGCCAGCGCGCGTTCGGCGGCATAGCGGCCGATGTCTTCCGGCGCGGCCAGCGCCAGCGGCGAACGCTTGGACGAGTACCAGTCGTCGCGCTGCATGCCGCTGCCCGAGCCGGCGATCGGCGCGCAGGAAATGAAGTGGCGCGAATACGGATAGCCGCCCGTGAAGCCGCGCGTGGTGGCCAGCACGAACTGCGAATGCTGCGCCGATACGCTTGCGCCATCGCTGTTCTTGATGCGCGGCGACACCGCCAGCGCGGCGGCTTCGGCGCGGCGCGCGATGTCGATGGCGCCTTCGGCATCGATGGTCCAGGGGTGGAACAGGTCCAGGTCGCGCGGCTCGCGTTCGAGCAGTTCTTCCTCGGCCAGGCCGGCGCAGTCGTCCTCGGCGGTAAAGCGGGCGATGTTGTAGGCCGCCTCGGCCGTGGCGCGCAGCGCGGCCGGCGAAAAGTCCGAGGTGCTGGCATTGCCGCGGCGCTTGCCGATCAGGACCGTCACGCCGACCACCTTGTCGCGATTCTGCTCGATGGTCTCCACCTGCCCCTTGCGCACCGACACGGACAGGCCGCTGCCCTCCGAGATCTCGGTCGCGGCGTCGGTCGCGCCGAGCTCGCGTGCCACACGCAGCACATCGGCCGCCATCTCGCTGAGCTGGGCCTGGGTATAGGTGAAATGCGCGGTCTGTTCGGCGATGGAATCCATGCTGGGCGGTGTCATCAAAGGTGCAAGCGGGAATCATAGCAAGATAAAATGCCGTCCATGACGCGAAATTCCCGTAATTCCCCCGGCTCCCGCTTTCCTGGCGCCTTTGCGCCGGAACCCGATATGGACGAGCCCAAAAGCAAGTCGCAGAAGAAGCGCGACATGACCGCCCTGCAGGCCATTGGCGCTGAACTGGAAGCCCTGCCCAAGGACCGCCTGACGCGCGTCCCGATGCCCGAAGCGCTGGCCGACGCCATCCACGAAGCACGGCGCACCACCAGCCACGAAGGCAAGCGGCGGCAGATGCAGTTCGTGGGCAAGGTCATGCGTGGCCTGGAAGACGACGAAGTGGACGCCATCCGCGGCGCCCTCGAAGGCTTCAAGGGCACCAGCAAGGCCGAGACCGCGCGCATGCACCTGATCGAACGCTGGCGCGAGCTGCTGCTGGCCGACGACGCCGCGCTCACCCGCTTCCTGGGCGAGCACCCCGGCAGCGACGTGCAGACCCTGCGCAACATCATCCGCAGCGCCCGCAGGGAAAAGGAGCAGGCCAAGCCGCCGCGCTACTTCCGCGAGCTGTTCCAGGCCATCAAGACCGCGCTGGAAGCCAAGGACGGCGCGGCAGCGGCAAGCGAGCAACCCCCTACCCCGGAGCCCGACGCATGACGCAGACCACGCAACCGATCGCCCGCAACCACCCCGACGAGCTCGTGGTCGGTTTCGTCTCGATTTCCGACCGCGCTTCGGCCGGCACCTACCAGGACGAAGGCATCCCGGCGCTGCGCGAATGGTTTGGCCGCACGCTGACCTCGCCCTGGCAGGGCGTCGAGCGGCTGATCCCGGATGAGCAGGCGCTGGTCTCGCGCACGCTGATCGATCTGGTGGACGTCGCCGGTTGCGACCTGGTCCTGACCACCGGCGGCACCGGGCCCGCGCGCCGCGATGTCACCCCCGAAGCCACGCTGGCGGTGGCGACCAAGGAGATGCCCGGCTTCGGCGAGCAGATGCGCCAGGTCAGCCTGCATTTCGTGCCGACGGCGATCCTGTCGCGCCAGGTGGCGGTGATCCGCGAAACGGCGAGCCGCGCGGCGCTGATCATCAACCTGCCGGGCCAGCCACGCGCCATTCGCGAAACGCTCGAAGGCCTGCGCGACGAGGCCGGCAAGCCGGTCGTCCAGGGCATTTTTGCGGCGGTGCCCTACTGCATCGACCTGATCGGCGGCCCCTACGTCGAGACCGACGAGAGCGTGGTGAAGGCCTGGCGGCCCAAGCAGGCGATCCGCAGCAAGCCCGCCGCCTGAGCGGCAGCAAACCCCGGGGCTTAGCGCAGGCCCAGGTAGAGCCCCACCGGCACGAACAGCACGGCGGCAATATTGCCGAGCATCACGATCGATGCCACCTGGTCCGGCTCCTGCCGGAAGTGGTCGGCCACCAGGAAGTTCAGCACCGCTGGCGGCAGCGCGGCAAAGACGAAGAGCAGTCCGCGCTGCAGCCCGGTCAGCGGCACCCAGTGCGCGAGCGCCAGCGCCACCGCGATGCCCGTGAGCGGACATGCGACGGCCCCCACGATCCCCATGCCCCAGTTGCGCAGGCTCACGTCCTTCATGCGCACACCAAGCGCGAACAGCATCAGCGGGACCGTGGCATCGCCGAGCAGCTTGATGGACTGGTAGACCGGCTCCGGCAATGCGAACCACGGCTTGGCCAGCGACAGCCCCACGCCGGCCACGGTAGCCAGCACCATCGGGTTGCGCGCGATCTGCGTGATCGAAGCATGGCGGTTGACGATCTTCATGCCGATCGTGAAATGCATGAGATTCGATGCCGCGAACAACGCCACCGCAGGCGCCAGGCCGGCCGGCCCGAAGGCAAAGACCGACAGCGGCAGCCCCATGTTGCCGCAGTTGTTGAACATCATCGGCGGCACGAAGGTGCGCGGATCGACCCGCAGCGCGCGCGCAACGATCCACGCGAGCACGCCCGAGCCGATCACCACCGCGATCGCGCAGGCCAGCAGCACGAGCTGGTCGGCCAGCACGAACTCCTTGCTGACGAAGGCCGACACCACCAGCAGCGGCGCGATCACGTCCAGCGTCGCGCGGTTGATGCCCGCCATGTCCGGGTGCGCCTTGCGTCCGTACAGCCAGCCCACCAGGATGATCAGGATGACCGGCGTGATGATGGAGACGATGCGGGCAAACATGGGACGGGCTGAGCGGGCGGAGCGAAGCTAAGGCGGCCCGCACGATGCAGGCGGGCGGCGTGACCGGCCGCTGGCCGGCCCGCCGGTTCTTGTTTATTGCGCGGCGGTGTCGGCGCCCGGCGTGGCGGGCGCTGCAGGTGCAGCCGGTGCAGCCGGTGCAGCCGGTGCAGCAGGCGTATGGCGAATGAAGTGCGTGCGGTAGTAGCGCAGTTCCTCGACCGACTCCAGGATATCGGCCAGCGCCGTATGCAGCTGGCGCTTGACGAAGCCCTTGTGGATCGCCGGCTCCCAGCGCTTGCACAGCTCCTTGAGCGTCGACACGTCCAGGTTGCGGTAATGGAAGAACGCCTCCAGCTTGGGCATGTAGCGCGCCATGAAGCGGCGGTCCTGGCAGATCGAGTTGCCGCACATCGGCGACTTGCTGGCCGGCACCCAGCGCTTGAGGAAGGCCAGCAGCTCGGCTTCGGCCTGCTCTTCGGTCAGGGTCGAGGCCTTGACCTTGTCGATCAGGCCCGAGCGGCCATGGGTGCCTTTGTTCCAGTTGTCCATGCCGTCGAGCACGGCGTCGGACTGGTGGATCACCAGCACCGGGCCCTCGGCCAGGATGTTGAGTTCGGAATCGGTCACGACGATCGCAACCTCGATGATGCGGTCGTTTTCCGGCGACAGGCCGGTCATCTCCATGTCCAACCAGACCAGGTTGTGTTCACTCTTGACGGATTTGGTGGCGGATTGGCTTGTCATCTGGACTGCGGTGTCTGGCTGTAGGGAAAAGCGCCGCGGAAGTCCCGCGCGCGCGAACAACTTATAATTCTCGCATATCGTCCGTCGTGTCCGTCGCAGCGCACCTGCGGCGCCCCACGCGGATAACCTGCGCAGCGTCGGTCACCCGTGGTCGCCACTGCCTTCGCCAACAAGGCTCCTGCCGATGTTCACCCTCATATTCCTCGCCGCGCTGGTCGTCATGGTGCTAACCAAGCTGTGGCTGGCGGCCCGCCAGGTGCGCCATGTTGGCCTGCACCGCAACGCCGTGCCGCCCCGCTTTGCCGACACCATCGCGCTGCCATCGCACCAGAAGGCAGCCGACTACACCATTGCGCGCACGCGCCTGTCGATGCTCGAGGTACTGGCCGGCGCAGCGGTGCTGATCGGCTTCACCATGCTGGGCGGGCTGCAGTGGCTGAACCAGTTCTGGCTCGGCATGTTCGGCCCCGGCTATCCCTACGGCGTGGCGCTGATCGCAAGCGTGGCGCTGATCGGCGGGGTGGCGGAGCTGCCCTTCACGCTGTATGGCCAGTTCGGCATCGAGGAGCGCTTCGGCTTCAACAAGATGACGCCCGGCCTGTGGCTGGCCGACATGGTCAAGATGCTGCTGGTCGCCTGCGCGCTGGGCCTGCCGCTGCTGCTGGCGGTGCTCTGGCTGATGGACCGCGCCGGCAGCCTGTGGTGGGTCTGGACCTGGCTGGTGTGGATGGCCTTCAACCTGCTGCTGCTGATCGTGTTCCCCACCTTCATCGCGCCGCTGTTCAACAAGTTCGAGCCGCTCGACGATGAGTCGCTGCGCCAGCGCATCGAGGCACTCATGCGGAAATGCGGCTTTGCCAGCAAGGGCCTGTTCGTGATGGACGGCAGCAAGCGCAGCGCGCACGGCAATGCCTACTTCACCGGCTTTGGCGCGGCCAAGCGCATCGTCTTCTTCGACACGCTGCTCTCGCGCCTGTCGGGCGACGAGATCGAGGCGGTGCTGGCGCATGAACTCGGCCACTTCAAGCGCCGCCACGTGGCCAAGCGCATCGTCGTGACGTTCGCGCTGAGCCTGGTCTTCCTGGCCCTGCTGGGCTGGCTGTCGACGCGCACGTGGTTCTATACCGGGCTGGGCGTGGCGCCCAACCTGGGCGTCTCCAACAGCGCGCTGGCGCTGGTGCTGTTCTTCCTGACGCTGCCGGTGTTCACTTTCCTGCTGGGCCCCCTGTCCAGCCAGTCGTCGCGCCGGCACGAGTTCGAGGCCGATGCCTTTGCCGCGGACCAGACCAACGCCAGCCACCTGGTCTCGGCACTGGTCAAGCTGTACAAGGACAACGCTTCCACGCTGACGCCCGACCCGCTCTACAGCGCGTTCTACTACTCGCACCCGCCCGCCGCGCAGCGGATCGACCGACTGCTGGCGCACGCATGAGCCGCACCAGCCGACACCGTATCGCCGGCGGTAATACCGGCACCGGCAAGACCGCCGAAGGCGCCCTGGTCATTGCCGCGCACGGCCGCCACTACGTGGTGGAGCTGGCCGACGGCACGCACATGCACGCGTTCCCGCGCGGCAAGAAGAGCGACACCGCGGTGGGCGACCATGTCAGCGTGGAACGCACCGCGGTCGACCAGTGCGTGATCACCGCCGTCAGGCCGCGCAAGAACCTGCTGTACCGCTCTGACCAGTTCAAGTCCAAGCTGCTGGCGGCGAATATCGACCAGGTGGTGGTCGTGCTGGCCACCGAGCCTGGTTTTTCGGAGGATCTGCTCGGGCGCGCGCTGGTCTCGGCCGAGGCCATGGAGATCCGCCCGCTGATCCTGCTCAACAAGACCGACCTGCCCGACCGCCTCGACGATTCGCGCCGCAGGCTCGCGCTGTACCGGGACCTCGGCTACGACACGGTCGAGCTGTCGGTGCACGGTGCCCCGGACGATGCCCTGGCCGCGCTGAAGCCGCGTCTGGCCGGGCTCGCCAGCATCCTGATCGGCCAGTCGGGCATGGGCAAGTCGTCGCTGCTCAACCTGCTGATCCCGGGTGTGGAGGCGCAGACGCGCGAGATCTCGGCCAAGCTCGATTCCGGCAAGCACACCACGACCTTCACGCGCCTGTACCACCTGCCGCCCGAATGGGGCAACGTGGATGGCCACGGGGGTTGCCTGTTCGATTCGCCGGGCTTCCAGGAATTCGGCCTGCACCACCTGAGCGAGGGCATGCTGGAACGCGCGTTCCCGGAATTCCGGCCGCTCCTGACCGAGTGCCGCTTCTACAACTGCCACCACGTCAACGAGCCGGGCTGCGGCGTGCTGGCCGCGATCGAGAACGGCGGCATTTCGGAGCGCCGCCACCAGCTCTACACGCAGCTCCTGCACGAATCCAGCCAGCAGAAGCCCTGGTAGCCGTGGTAAGGTGGCTGCACCTGCATTGCCGGTGCGCTGCCAATGAAACTGCTGCTGTCCGCCACCTCGATCGTGCACGCGGCGCATTGCCGCAACGTGTTGCGCGCTGCCGGCATCCGCGCCGAACTGCGCAACACGTGGCTGTCAGGCGCGATCGGCGAAATCCCGTTCCGGGAAAGCGCGCCGCAGGTCTGGATTCTCGATGATCACATGGAGGCGCAGGCCTGGGCCGCGCTGAAAACGGCGGCGGAACCGCCGCCGGGGCCGCACTGGCAGTGCCGCCACTGCCACGAATGGCATGAGCCGCAGTTCGGCGCCTGCTGGCGCTGCGGCGCGTCGCGGGATTAGATCAGCCGACCGGTCAGCCCACCGGTCAGCCCACCGCTCAGCCCACCGCTCAGCCCAGCGCTCAGCCCACCGCTCAGCCCACCCAAAGCGCCAGCGACAGCATCGCCAGCAGCAGCATCCACAGCACCACGGCGCGCCACACCAGCCCCACCGCAGACTGCAGCGTACGCACGCCCGGCTCCGCGCCGAACTCCGGCGCCACGGGCTCGGGGCCGTTGTCCTCTTCCATGCCCGGTGCGTAGTCGATCGCGGGGCCAGCCGCCATGCTGGTGCGCAGCACGACGCTGGAGTCGTCTTCCGGTAGCGGCGTGCCCAGGCGCACGCCCAGCGCCCCGCCACCGCTTGCGAGCAGGATGCCGTTGACCGCGTCGTTCCACTTGCGGGCGTGGTTGCGCCACGCGTAGACCGCGTCCTCGAAATTGCCCACGATCGCAAACCCGATCGCCGTCAGCCGCGAAGGCACCCAGTCGAGCACGTAGAACGCGCGCGCGGCGAAGCGGCCCAGCGCCGGGCTGCGTTCGGTCGACGGCAGGTTCCACTGGCGGCCCAGGAATTCGGCGGCGCGGTACAGCACCACCCCGCCCGGCCCGATCGGCACCAGGAACCAGAAGAACACGCCGAACACATGGCGGTGCACGGCCACGATCGCCGCTTCAAGCGTGTGGCGCACGATCTCGGTCACCGGCATCTCGATGGTGTCGATGCCGGTCCACTCATGCAGCAGCGCGCGCGCCGCGAGCAGGTCGTCGCGGTTCAGCGCCTCGTGGATATCGGTGAAATAGTGGCTGAACTGGCGGAAGCCCAGCGTCAGGTACAACACCAGCACGTTCCACGCGAGCGTGAGCGCGACGCTGATCGACGCGAGCAGGTAGTGCACCACCATCACGGCCAGCGTGAGCGGCAGCACCACGGTGAGCCAGGCCAGCGCGGCGTCGCGCGGGCGGCCGGTGTCGAACGCGTGTTCGGCGCGGTCACCCAGCGCGCGCACGATCTCGTGGATCGGGTTGTTGCGACCCAGGGCGCGGAACTGCTCTGCGATCAGCGCCAGGAGAACGGATACGAAGGTCATCTCGGTACTGGGTGACGGGCCCGGTGTCGGCCAGGCCGGAAACTAGGGGGCGGCAACCTGCCGGCGATGTGCCGGGCCGGTCGCAAATACATAGCGAGAAGATAGCACAGCGGTACATGCCCGACGACGATACCGCCCTAAGAACCCATTTCAAAATGGGTTCTAAAGGCAGACAGCCCGCGGGCGCGGGCCGGCGGGCTGTGTTGGAACGGCGGTGCAGCGCGTCGGTTCCGCGCCGGCCCGGCCCCCGGGATCAGGGCAGGTCGAAGACCAGGACTTCGGCGCCTTCGCCCTGCGTCAGCGCCAGGGCGTCCACGGACTCCAGCTTGGCCGCGTCGCCGGTTTCCAGCGTCTGGCCATTGATGGCGATCCGGCCACGCGCCACATACACGTAGGCACGGCGTCCGGGCTGCAGCGCCAGCGTGGCGGACTCGTCGCCGTCGAACAGGCCTGCGTACAGGCGCATGTCCTGATGCACGAGCACCGAGCCTTCCGCGCCATCCGAGCTGGCAACCAGACGCAGCCGGCCGCGCTTGTCCTCCGCATCGAAGCGCTTTTCCTCATAGCCCGGCTCGATGCCGGTCTGGTTCGGCATGATCCAGATCTGCAGGAAATGCGTGGTGTCGTGGGCGGCGTGGTTGTACTCCGAATGCCGCACGCCGGTGCCTGCGCTCATGCGCTGCACGTCGCCCGGGCGGATCACGCTGCCGTTGCCCATGCTGTCCTTGTGCGCCAGCTCGCCTTCCAGCACATAGCTGATGATTTCCATGTCGCGGTGACCATGGGTGCCAAAGCCCATGCCCGGCGCGACGCGGTCCTCATTGATCACGCGCAGCGGCCCGAACTGGGTGTGCTGCGGATCGTAGTAGTCGGCAAAGGAGAACGAGTGATACGACTTCAGCCAGCCATGGTCCGCGTAACCGCGCTCTTCCGACCTTCTGATTTCAATCATTTTGATGGCCCTCCTTGTGGCCCTGGCTTGCCTTCCCTCTACGGCTTAGTGCCGTGGGATATGGCGTTTGCTTACGATGCTAGGAAGTTTAGGCGCAGTGGCGTATATTGAACGGCATCGTCTTAGAAGTAATCATTCAGAATTTCTGAATATGCCACTCTCCCTCGAATCCCTCGAAGTCCTGGACGCCATCGAACGCAAGGGCAGCTTCGCCGCCGCCGCCCACGAGATGGGCAAGGTGCCCTCCGCGCTGACCTATGTGGTGCGCAAGCTCGAAGAAGACCTCGACGTCCTGCTGTTCGACCGCCGCCGGCACCGGGCCGAACTGACGCCGGCCGGGCGCGCGTTGCTGGATGAAGGGCGTCACCTGCTCCACGCGGCGGACGACCTGGCGCGGCGGGTCAAGCGGCTGGCTACGGGCTGGGAGGCCACGCTGACCATCGTGGTGGACGACCTGATCAACTTTCGCGCCCTGCTGCCCGTCATCCAGGATTTCTACGACGAGAACACGGCCACGCGGCTGCGCTTTGCCAAGGAAGTGCTCGGCGGCGCCTGGGACGCGCTGGTCAACAACCGCGCCGACCTGGTGATCGGCGGCGCTTATGACGCCCCCAGCACGCAGGGTTTCCAGATCCGGCCGATGGGCAGCATGCCCTTTGTCTTCGCCGTGGCCGCGCATCACCCGCTCGCGACCGAGGAAGGGCCGCTGACGACCGTCCAGATCGCCAGGCACCGGATCGTGGCCGTGGGCGACACCTCGCGCAACCTGCCGGCGCGTACGCACGGCGTGCTGGCCGGACAGGACGTGCTGGTCGTGCCGACCATGCGCGACAAGCTCGAAGCGCAGATCCGTGGCCTTGGCTGCGGCTGGTTGCCGGCGCCGATGGCGCAGCCGCACATCGAAAGCGGCGTGCTGCAGGCGCGCGAGACCGTCGAAGTGCGCGCGCCCGGCAACTTCAAGGTGGCCTGGCGCACGAGCAATCGCGGCAAGGCGCTGCAATGGTGGGCGGGCAAGCTCGAAGACCCGCGGCTGGCGCAGGCACTGCTGCAGCAGCAACCGGACCTGGGCGGCTGAGGCGGAGATACGCGCATGGCAGTATCCGCCAGCGGCTACCGCGGTCGCTTTGCCCCATCGCCCACCGGCCCGCTGCACATGGGTTCGCTGGTGACCGCACTGGCCACGTGGCTCGACGCGCGCGCGCATGACGGCCAGTGGCTGGTGCGGATCGAAGACATCGACTATCCGCGCTGCGTGCGCGGCGCCGACACGGACATCCTGCAGACGCTCGAACGGCTGGGCCTGGTGCCCGACGAAGCGCCGGTCTGGCAAAGCCGGCGCGAGGCCCTCTACGCCGACGCGCTGCATCGCCTGGACATGGCCGACCAGCTCTACCCCTGCGGCTGCTCGCGCAAGGAAATCGCCGATTCGCTGCTGCATGTGCGCGAACGGCACCAGACGCTCGGCTATCCGGGCACCTGCCGCAACGGGCTCAATGGCAAGCTGCCGCGCGCGTGGCGCGTGCGCGTGCCGGACGGCCCGGGGGCCACCATCTGCTTCGACGACCGCTGGCAGGGCCGGCAATGCCAGGACCTTGAAACCGAGGTGGGCGACTTCGTACTGCGCCGCGCCGACGGGCTATGGGCCTACCAGCTTGCGGTGGTGGTCGACGACGGCCTGCAGGGCATCACGCACATCGTGCGCGGCGCCGACCTGCTCGACTCCACGCCACGCCAGATCCACCTGCAGCACCTGCTCGGGCTGCCGACGCCCACTTACCTGCACGTGCCCGTGGTGGTCAACACGGTCGGAGAAAAGCTGAGCAAGCAGAGCGGCGCCCAGGCGATCGACACGAGCGCTCCGCTCGACGCGCTACGCATGGCCGGCGAGCACCTCGGGCTGCGAAATGTCGGGAAGGATGTGAAGGATTGGCTCGAACGAGCCACCGCGGACTGGCTGCAGCGCCTGACGACGCTGCCAGCCGTGGCCGGGCGCTGACAGGCAGCGCCGGCCTCGCGGCTCACGCGATGATCAGGACTTGCGCGGCGCGCCGCCCAGCAGGGCCGCGACGGGGCGCTTGGGCGCCTGGCGGCCACGCGACAGCGCCGCCGCAATCATCTCTTCGGCAGGCTTGGCCGAGCTGCTGTTCGGGCTGGGCTCGTAGGGACGCGAGAAGAACGGGTCGTCCGACGGCCGGAACGCGTTGCGGCCACCGCCGTGGTCCGGGCGGCGCCGACGGTCATCGCCACCTTCACTGTCACCGTTGCCGCGCGCGCGGCGCACGTCCACGCGCTGGCGGCGTCGGTCGGAGTCTTCCTGGCGGGCCTTCTCGCCGGTGGGATCGAATCCCTCCAGCGTGCTGCGCGGGACGCTGCGCTTGATCAGCTTCTCGATGTCGACCAGCAGGCGCTCGTCGCTCGGCACGTAAATCGACAGCGCGTCGCCGCTGGCGCCAGCGCGGCCGGTACGGCCGATGCGGTGCACATAGTCTTCGGCACTGAACGGCAGGTCGAAATTGATCACGCACGGCATATCGGGGATGTCGAGGCCGCGCGCCGCCACGTCAGTGGCCACCAGCGAATCGATGGAGCCGTTCTTGAAGCCTTCCAGCGTCTGCATGCGCTCGGTCTGGGTCTTGTCGCCGTGGATCGCCGCGGCGTTGATGCCCTCGCGCTCCAGGTGGCGCGCCAGGCGCGAGCAGCCGATCTTGCTGTTGACGAACACGATGCACTGGCGCGACAGGCCCTGCTCGGCGCGCTGGCGCAGCAGGTGCACCACGGCAGCCTGCTTGTGGCCGTCTTCCACCTGGTACACCATCTGGCGCACGTTCTCGTTGGTGGAGTTGCTGCGCGCCACCTCGATGGTGACCGGCTGCTTCAGGTAGCTCGCGGCCAGGCGCTTGATCTCGGGCGAGAACGTGGCCGAGAACAGCAGCGTCTGGCGCTGCGCCGGCAGCAGGTTGATGATGCGCTGCAGGTCGGGCAGGAAGCCCATGTCCAGCATGCGGTCGGCTTCGTCCAGCACCAGCATCTGCACCTGCGACAGGTTCACCGCCTTCTGCTGCACGTGGTCCAGCAGGCGGCCCGGCGTGGCCACCAGGATTTCCACGCCGCGGCGCAGGGCGTCGGTCTGCGGATTCATGTCCACGCCGCCGAACACCACCGTGCTGCGCAGGTCGGTGTGCTTGGCGTAGCGCGCAACGTTGTCATAGACCTGGTCGGCCAGCTCGCGCGTGGGCGTGAGCATCAGCGCGCGCACCGGGTGGCGCGCCGGCGAGGCGCTCGCGTTGGCCATCGGCAGCAGGCGCTGGATGATCGGCAGCGCAAAACCAGCGGTCTTGCCGGTGCCGGTCTGGGCGGCGCCCATCACATCCTTGCCGAGCATCACCACGGGGATGGCCTGCGCCTGGATCGGCGTCGGCTTGGTATAGCCTTGCTCGGACAGGGCGCGCAGGATGAGCGCGTCCAGGCCAAAGCTCTCGAACGTCTGCTCGGCTGTGTTCTGGTCAGGTAGGGTCGTTGTCGTCATGGTATCGGGGTGTGGCGGGAGGCGAACCCGGCACAAACGGATACGCGTCTGGAACTCATCTCGCCTTGCTAGAGGCCGGATCCGGGGCGGATCTCGGCGCGGCAATGCCTTCAACGGCATTTGCCCAAGCGAATCAAAGACTTACATTCTAGCACCTCTGCCGCCGCACTGAACAGGTGGGCGACGCGGCACAGCAGGTTTCCCAATTCAGTGTGGACACCGCGGGTTTCAACAACATGTCACATGGCGGCGCGATGATGCACGTCACAACCCGCCGGTCATTGGGACTGGCCCACCGCAGAATACGACAAGAATATCGACATGGACCTGGACTTCCTTCGCCTCGCGCGCGACCGCTTCCTGCAGACTTCCACCATCTTCCTGGGACTGGCTGGCGTGCCGGTCCTGGCCATGCCGTCCGGCAGCCCCGCAAGCCCGCCAGACGGCTCCAGCCCGCCGTTGCCCGCGTGGCCGTTTGCGCAGCACGGCCTGCCGGCAACGGCCTGACCAACCGGGCGTACTCAGAGGCACATCGGCCCGGCCCGGAACAGGCGCGCATCCATCTCGCGCAGGTCCTCCGCCACGGCCACAGGCGTGGCGCACTGGTCAAGCACGTCGCGCTGCAGGTCCATGCCCGGCGCGATCTCGATCAGCGTGAGGCGCGGCTCGCCCCCGTCGCCGGCCCGCATCTCGAACACGGCCCGCTCGGTGATGTACAGCACGGAAATACCCAGCGACGCTACATAGGGGCCGTTGAAGCTCAGGTGCGAAACCTCGGGCACGATCTTCTTCACGCGCCCTTCGCGCACGATCTGCAGCTTGCCGTCGACGGCGCGGACTTCCAGCCCGCCCGCCGTCAGCGTGCCCATGAACACGACGGCGCGCGCACTCTGCGTGATGTTGATGAATCCACCTACGCCGGCAATCAGCGCGCCCTCGCCCTCGCCGAACTTGCTGACGTTGACGTTGCCGTGGCCATCCAGCTCCGCCAGGCCGAGGATGGCCAGGTCGATGCCACCGCCTTCGTAGAAATCGAACTGCGCGGGCTGGTCCACCACCGCCTCGGGATAAGCCGATGCGCCGAAGCTCAGGCCGTCGGCCGGGGTGCCGCCAATCGGCCCGGCCTCCACCGTCAGCGTAAAGCCGTCGAGCCCCGCTTCGGCGGCCATCATGCCGACTGCTGCCGGCATGCCGACGCCAAGGTTGACCACGCGCGGCCGGCGGCTGCCGAGTTCCATGGCGGCACGGCGCTGCACGATGGTCCGTGCGTCGGGCGCGGTGCCTGCCGGCGTCACCGCGGCGGGCGGCGGGCTGGCCGACTCGCCCTGCCAGGGCGTGACGTAGGCCGGATTGAACGACTCGGCAAACGTCATCTGGTGGTTGGCGGGGTTCTCGCAGACGACCACGTAGTCCACCAGGATGCCGGGCACGTGGATCGCATGCAGGTTCTCGTGATGATCCACCAGGCTTTCGACCTGCGCGATCACGATGCCGCCGGAATTGTGCGCGGCCTGCGCCATCGCCAGCAGTTCATGGTGGAAGGCTTCGCGATGCGTGCTGAGGTTGCCGCGCGTGTCGGCGGCCGTGCAGCGCAGCAGCGCGCAATGGATCGGGAAGCTCGGATAGAACAGGTATTCGTCGCCGCGGAAATCCACCGCCTCGACCCAGTTGGCCTTGCCATCCGCCAGCGCGCGGCGCGCGCGCTCATTGACGGCACCGCCGTGGTAGCGCGGGTCCCGGTCCGTGCGCGGATCGACGAAGGTGTGCAGGCCGATCTTCGTCATCACGCCGGGCTTGCCCCCGGCGATCGCTCGATACAGGTGCGTGAGCACGCCCTGCGGCAGGTTGTAGCCCTCGCACTGCTCGGCCATGGCCAGCGTGGCCAGGCGCGTCGCGGAGCGCCAGTGGCCGCCGACGATGCTGGCCGTCATGCCGGCATTGCCGAAGTGGTTCACACCACGCGCGCCGCGGTCGCCCTGTCCGGCCGAGTACACCAGCGTGAGCTCGCGCGGCAGTCCGCCATGCAGGAAACGCTGCTCCAGCGCCTCGGTCACGGCCTCGGCATGGCCGGCGCCGACAAACCCTGCACTCGCTACGGTCCAGCCGTCCTGCACGAGCGCGGCCGCTTGCTGCGCGGTAATCACCTTCATGGCGGTCTCCGGATGCCTGTCATCGGCATGTCCCGCGCCGTGGCGGGATATGCGCTTTATCGAACCCGTGTTCGCAAGACGCATATCGTACGGAGTCGCCGGCATGGGACGCAAGTCCGGGCCGCCGCCGGCGGGCATGTCCGCGCTGGCTCGGCAGCCGTCGACCACGGCACTCACTTCAGGCGGCGCCCCAGCGTCTCGGGCACCAGCGCCAACCCGATCAGCGACACCAGCCCGCAAGCAATCACGTAGAGCGCCGGCGCATTGGTGTCACCGGTAATCTGGATCAGGCGCGTCGAGAAGTACTGCGCAAAGCCGCCGAAGATGGCAATCGCCACGCAGTAGGCAATCGACAGGCCGGTGGCGCGCAAGCGCTGCGGCAGCACCTCGCTGACCAGCACCATCGAGGCCGGCGCGGTCATCGACATCGGCACCGACAGGCAGGCCACCACCACCAGCAAGCGTGCCAGCGAAGGCTCGGCGTTGATCAGCACGAATGCCGGGTAGACCATCACCAGCAGCGCCACGCGCGACCACAGCACCACGGTCTTGCGGCCGATGCGGTCGGCCAGCCGGCCGGCGAACGGCGACAGCGCCACCTGCACCAGCGCCGCGATGCAGCCGGCCCAGATGCTCAGCGACAGCGGCATCTTCAGCACGCTCACGGCATAGTTGCTGAGGTAGTAGATGACGATATAGGTCGACGAGGCCAGGCCGATCATCAGCAGGATGCTGGCAAGCACCTCGCGTGCATGCCGGCGCAGCAGCGGCCATTGCGCGGCGTGCTCGCCGTGATGCAACGGCGCGGCGGTTTCTTCCAGCCGGCGGCGGATCACCAGGCCGACCGGAATCACGAGAATGCCGATCAGGAACGCCAGGCGCCAGCCCCACGCTTCCAGTTCGGCCGGCGCCAGCACATTGCTGAGCACCAGGCCGGTCACCGCGCCCAGCAGCGCCGCCAGGCCCTGGCTGAACGGCTGCCATGCGGTATAGAAGCCGCGCGTGCGGTCATCGGCGTACTCGAGCAGCAGCGCGGTGGACGCGCCCATTTCGCCGCCGATGGCAAAGCCCTGCACCAGCCGCGCCACCACCACCATCACCGGCGCCAGGATGCCGATCTGCGCGTACGACGGCGTCACCACGAAGATCAGCGAGCTCAGGCCCATCAGCCACAGCGTCAGCGCGACGGCCGGCTTGCGCCCGGCGCGGTCGGCATACATGCCGATCAGCAGGCCGCCGAGCGGGCGCATCAGGAAGCCGACGCCAAACGTGGCGAACGACATCAGCAACTGCCCCGTCGGATTCTCGACAGGAAAATACAGCCGGCCGATCAGCGTGGCAAAGAAGCTGTAGACGACGAAATCGTAGAACTCCAGGCCATTGCCGATGGTGATCGCGGCAATGGCCCGCGCGCGTGACAGCTGCGGCTGTGGCGCCGCAACCGCCGCGCCGGCGGTGCTTTGAATGGACATGGGTGTCTCCGTGAACGGTATCGCAACGGGCCGGGCGCGTGGGCAACCCGCCCGTCCAGGCAGCTCTTGTTGGCAGGTCTCGTCAGTGGCGCAATCAGTCGCGCAATCCGTCGCGCAATCCGTCGCGCACTCAGTCGCGCAACATCGGCAGGTCCAGGCCCTGCTCGCGTGCGCAGTCGACGGCGATGTCGTAGCCCGCATCGGCATGGCGCATCACGCCGGTGGCCGGATCATTGTTCAGCACGCGCGCGATGCGCGCGGCGGCTTCATCGGTGCCGTCGCAGACGATCACCACGCCCGAATGCTGCGAGAAGCCCATGCCGACACCACCGCCGTGGTGCAGGCTCACCCAGGTCGCGCCGCTCGCGGTGTTGAGCAGCGCATTGAGCAGCGGCCAGTCGGAGACAGCGTCCGAGCCGTCCCGCATGGACTCGGTCTCGCGGTTCGGGCTGGCGACCGAGCCCGAATCGAGGTGGTCGCGGCCGATCACGACCGGCGCGGACAGCTCGCCGCTGCGCACCATCTCGTTGAACGCCAGGCCCAGCCTGGCGCGCTGGCCCAGGCCCACCCAGCAGATACGCGCTGGCAGGCCCTGGAAGCTGATGCGCTCGCGCGCCATGTCGAGCCAGCGATGCAGGTGGGCGTCGTCGGGGATCAGTTCCTTGACCTTGGCGTCGGTCTTGTAGATGTCCTGCGGATCGCCCGACAGCGCGGCCCAGCGGAACGGGCCGATGCCGCGGCAGAACAGCGGTCGGATATAGGCCGGCACGAAGCCCGGGAAATCGAACGCATTGTCGACGCCCTCTTCCTTGGCCATCTGGCGGATGTTGTTGCCGTAGTCGAAGGTCGGCACGCCCAGCTTCTGGAAGGCCAGCATGGCGCGCACATGCGCGGCCATCGAGGCCTTGGCGGCCTTCACCACCACGGCCGGCTCGCGCTGGGCGCGCTCGCGGTATTCGTCCCAGCCCCAGCCGGCGGGCAGGTAGCCGTTGAGCGGATCATGCGCGCTGGTCTGGTCGGTGACCATGTCCGGGCGCACCCCGCGGCGCACCAGCTCGGGCAGCACTTCGGCGGCGTTGGCGCACAGCGCGATCGAGACCGACTTGCCTTGCGCGGTGTAGCGGTCGATGCGCGCCAGCGCGTCGTCCAGGTCGGTGGCCTGCTCGTCGACATAGCGCGTCTTCAGGCGGAAGTCGATGCGGCTCTGCTGGCATTCGATGTTCAGCGAGCACGCGCCGGCCAGCGTCGCGGCCAGCGGCTGCGCGCCGCCCATGCCGCCCAGGCCCGCGGTCAGCACCCAGCGGCCCTTGAGGCTGCCGCCGTAATGCTGGCGGCCGGCCTCGACAAAGGTTTCATACGTGCCCTGCACGATGCCCTGGCTGCCGATATAGATCCACGAGCCGGCGGTCATCTGGCCGTACATGGCCAGGCCTTTGGCGTCGAGCTCGTTGAAGTGCTCCCAGTTGGCCCAGTGCGGCACCAGGTTGGAGTTGGCGATCAGCACGCGCGGCGCGTCGCGGTGGGTGCGGAACACGCCGACCGGCTTGCCGGACTGGACCAGCAGGGTCTCGTCGTCTTCCAGGCGGGTCAGCACCTCGACGATGCGGTCATAGCATTCCCAGTTGCGCGCGGCGCGGCCGATGCCGCCGTAGACCACCAGTTCCTTCGGGTTCTCCGCGACCTCGGGATCGAGGTTATTCATCAGCATGCGCAGCGGCGCTTCGGTCAGCCAGCTTTTGGCGGTCAGCTGGTTGCCACGCGGGGCACGGATCTCAACATCGCGGAATCGCGGGTTCTGGGGGTTCTCACTCACGGCAGCTCCTTCGGAATCACTGGCCCGGCCACGCCGGGAAACATCACCTGATAGGGGTGTATAGTCTTGTATATACAAGCACAGATGTATTGGGGTATTCCCGAGTTATTCCTAAGGATCGGCAAGATCAGCGGCCAGATGTGACGATGCCCGGACCTGGCCGGGCATCGGGTGCAGTCATCGCTATCTGAAATCAGGCGGATACGAGGCGCCTAGCGCTCCTCGTCAGGACTTGAACCGTCCTTCCAGCCGGTGCATGGAGCCCGGATGAAGCAGGCGCACCGACGTCACGACGCGGCTGGCGGACCACGTGCGGCGACGGATCAGCAGGCATGGCTCCCCGCGATCGATCTGCAGCAGCGCACATTCGTCGGGCGTGGCCAGCACGGCCTCGACCACGTGCTCGCCCTCGGTGAGCGGCGCTACGCGCGACAGGTATTCGTACGGCGTCTGGCGGGTGAAGTCCTGCGCCAGATAGTCGGGCGCCACCGTCGCGTTGACATAGCGGTCCTCGAGCTGGATCGGCACATCATCCTCGTAATGCACGATCACCGTGTGGAACACGCGCTGCCCCTCGCCCACATCGAGCGCGGCTGCGCGCGCGGCACCCGCCGGCTCCTCGCTGCTCTTCACCACCCTGGCATGGTGGCGGCGGCCGCGTGCCGCGATCTCCTCGGCGATATTGTTGACCGCGTACAGCGCCGAATTGCGCTTGGGCTCGGCGACAAATGTGCCGACACCCTGCATGCGCACCAGCAACCCGTCAGCCGTCAGCTCCCGCAGCGCGCGGTTCACCGTCATGCGGCTTACGCCGAGTTCCTCGACCAGCTCGGTTTCGGACGGCACGCGATGATGCGGCGGCCAGCTGCCGTCGCCGATCTTGCCGCTGATGTATTGCTTGACGCGCGCGTAGAGCGGCGCCGGCAGCGTGTCGGACAGCCCGGCGGCGGGCCGGCCCGGCTGTGCGGAGGCTTGAGACAACTGTTTTCCCCATGAGGCGGATACCCGTCGGCAGTCACGCGCCGATATCCGCCGGACTTGTATAGAGCGGTGTTTACATCACCGGCGAATGTACCACGCGGCGCACGCCGGTCAACCCGTCGCGAGCCGCCGCAGCGCCGCCGGCTGCAGCAATTCCACCTGCCGGTAGTGGCGCCGGATCCAGCCGGCGTCTTCCCATGCCTGCAGGTATTTGGCGACGGTCTGGCGCGAGCGGTTGACCATGTCGCCGAGGTCTTCGGCGGAGACCCGCACCACGTGATCGGTACGGTCCGCCAGTTCCAGCAGGCGCGCGGCCATGCGCGCGTCGACGGGCGCCTGCTGTGCGCGCTCGGCGTGATCGAAGGCGACGCGCAGGCGCGCGCAGATCTGCTGGACGATCAGCTGCATGCCTTCCGGATGCACGGCCAGGATGCGGTCGAAGTCGCGCCGGCCCAGCACCAGCAGTTCGGTGCTGCCCACGGCGAACGCGTCATGCGTGCGTGGCTTGCCGTCGAGCAACGAGATCTCGCCGAACCAGCGGCCACGGCCGACCACCGAATAGACCGACTCGCGCCCGTTCGCGCTGACGCGGCTCATGCGCACGCGGCCCGCCAGCACCATGCAGAAATACGTGGGCGGATCGCCGCGCGCGAAGATCATGTCGCCGTCGCCGAAGCGCTGGCGGCGTGCCGCCTTCTGCACGGCGTCAAGCACGCGGCCCGGCGCATTGCGCAGCCAGCCGCTTGCCAGCACGCTGCGCGGCAGCGCCCTGCCTGAATCCACGGCTTTCACATCACCCTCCCGCTGGCCAAAGCAAGATTGTCCAATACTTAACAGACTTGCGCGCAAGCCCGGGCGCAGAATGCCACCGCACTCACGACACAGAACACACCCCCGGAGGCATTCACATGGCGCAAGTACAACCCGTCGATTCCGTCAGGGATCGCGTTTCCGACGCGGAATGGCAGATGCGCGTCGACCTCGCAGCGGCCTACCGCCTGGTCGCGCATTTCGGCTGGGACGACCTGATCTTCACCCACATCTCGGCACGCGTGCCCGACGCGCCGGACCAGTTCCTGATCAACCCCTACGGCATGCTGTTCGACGAGATCACGGCGTCCAGCCTGGTCAAGGTCGACCATCACGGCCAGCCCGTGCTGGACACGCCGTATGACGTCAACCCCGCCGGCTTCATCATCCACAGCGCCGTGCACGAGGCGCGGCCCGAAATCGGTTGCGTCATGCACACCCACACGCCGCATGGCGTGGCAGTGTCCGCGCAGCAGGCGGGCCTGCTGCCGCTCTCGCAGCAGGCGATGTTCGCGCGCATGGGCCTGGCCTACCACGACTACGAAGGCGTGGCGCTGCGCGAGGACGAGAAGGCGCGGCTGGTGGCCGACCTCGGCAGCGGCAAGCAGATGATCCTGCGCAACCACGGCCTGCTGACCTGCGGCCGCTCGGTGGCCGACGCGTTCCTGACGATGTACACGCTGGAATCCGCATGCCGCATCCAGATCCTGGCGCAGAGCGGCGCCACGCCGCTGACGCTGGTACCGGAATCCGCCAGCGCCGACGTGGGCCAGCAGGCGCGCCAGGCCACCAAGGGCAAGGGCTCCGGTCTCGCATGGCCCGCCCTGCTGCGCCGCCTGGACCGTATCCAACCCGACTTCCGCAACTGACATGGGCATCCTCGTACATCTTCCGTCGTTCATGGCGGGCCCCATCACCGCCGCGCTGCGTGAAGCCGCTCCCGACATCCCCGTCTGGAACGGCCGCGAGAACGCGCCCGCGCACGAAGTCGAAGCCATCATGGCCTGGGGCCTGAAGCCCGGCGTGCTGCCCGCCTTCCCCAACCTGCGCCTGGTGTGCGCCGCCGCGGCCGGTGTCGACAAGCTGCTGGCCGCGCCCGACCTGCCGGCGGGCATGCCGGTCACGCGCGTGGTCGACCCGGGCCAGCAGACCGGCATCGCGCACTACGTGCTGGCCATGGCCCTGCGCCATGCGCGGCGCCTGGGCAGCTATGCCGAGCAACAGCGCCGTGGCGAATGGAAGCGCCACCCGGCCCCGGACCTCTCGTGCTGCCGCGTCGGCGTGCTGGGCATGGGCGAGATCGGGAGCGCCGTGGCGCGCACGTTCGCGGCCATCGGCTTTCCGGTCGCGGGATGGAGCCGCAGCGGCAAGGGCATCCCCGGCGTGACCGACTACACCGGCGATGCCGGCCTGTCCGCCATGCTCGCGCGGACCGACATCCTGGTCTGCACGCTGCCGCTCACGCCGCAGACACAGGGGCTGCTCAACCGGCAGACGCTGTCGCAGCTGCCGGCCGGCGCGTTCTTCATCAACGTCGGCCGCGGCGAGCACCTGGTCGAACCCGACCTGGTCGCGCTGATCGACGAAGGCCACCTGGCCGGCGCGGCACTCGATGTGTTTGCGAAGGAGCCGCCGGAGCCCGGCGACCCGGTATGGAACCATCCGCGCATCGAGGCGACGCCGCATATCGCGTGCGATCCGTCGTACGAACTCGTCGCGCGGCAGTGTGTCGAGAACGTGCGCCGGATGCGGGATGGCCGGGAACTGATGAACCTGGTCGACCGCGCGGCCGGATACTGAGGTCGATCGGCAGCCCGCACCCGGCTGCCGCGTGTCACGCCGCCGTCGCCTGCCGCACAGCCCGTTGCGGAATGCGCGCGGGGGCGGCCAGCTTCCATCGGGATGGGCAGGCGCGCACGCGCGGACCCACCCGTATCGGGTTGCCGGCCTCCCACCCGGGCCCTCCGTTCCTGGTCCGTTCCTATAATCGGCCAACACCCGTCGCCCGGCTTCCGAGGAGTTCCCGTCATGCCGCCAGCCGCAGGCATGCCGGACACGCTGCCACTCACGCCCCCCATCTCGCCGAGCAAACTCACGCCACCGCGCAGCGCGCGCCCGCTGATGCGGCGTGACAGCCTCACCGCGCGCCTGACCGAAGCCCGCGACCTGCGCTGCGTGACGATCCAGGGGCCGGCCGGCAGCGCCAAGACAAGCACCCTCGTGGCATGGCGCCAGTCGCTGCTGGCGCTCGACTACGACGTCGCCTGGCTGTCGCTCGCCCCCGAAGACGATGACCCGGCCAGCTTCCTCGATGCCCTGCTCGCCAGTCTGGCGGCGGTCGATCCGTCCCTCGCCGCCAACGCCCAGCTGCTGGCTGGCCGCGACAACACCCCGGGCGCCGCCGAGCATTGCGTGATTTCGCTCGTGCGCACCATCGCCATGCACCGTCGCAAGCTGGTGCTGATGTTCGACGACGTTCACCTGCTGCGCGATCCGCGGGTGCTGGCCACGCTGCGCTGGCTGCTCGACTACGCGCCGCAGCAGTTGCATATCGCGCTGGCCTCGCGGCAGCCGCTGCCGGAGCCCGTGTCACTGTCGCTCGCCCGGCTGGAGGCGCGCGGCAAGGCGGCGCGTTTCGACCTGCACGACCTGCGTTTTTCCGCGCAGGAATCGGCGCGCTTCCTGCGCGACCAGCTCGGCGCCATCGCCGCGCACGACGCCAGCCGTCTGCACGAGCTGACCGACGGCTGGCCCGCCGGCCTGCAGCTGTTCGCACTGGACCTGCGCGCCAAGCAGGGCGGCGCCTACGTGCCCGTCCATGTGCGCGATGCTGAGACCTTCGCCAGCTATCTCGAGCGCGAGGTGCTGGTGCGGCTGGCCCCCGCCGACCTGCATCTGCTGACCTGCCTGTCCGCTTGCGACCGCTTCTGCGGCGCGCTCGGCGCGGCGCTGCTCGCCACGCCCGACGCCGGCCCCGAGATCGCGCGGCGCCTTGCCGGCCTGGCGCTCGACGGGCTCTTCCTCGTGCGCATCAGCGACGCCACCGGCGACCGGACCTGGTATCGCCTGCATCCGCTGCTGCGGCAGGTGCTGCAGGAACGCGCCGCAATGCTGCCAGCCGATGACCGCCACATCCTCCACACGACCGCGTGGCACTGGCTCGCGGCCCATGGACTGATCGAGGAAGCCGTCGGCCACGCGGTGCGCGCGGGCAGCGCCGACGCGGCTGCCGACATGGTCGAGCAAGCCGCGATCGACCGCCTCAAGCGCGGCGAACTGAGCCAGCTTGCGGCGCTGCTGCGCCGGCTGCCGGCCGCCACCATCGCCGGCCGCTTCCGCCTGGAACTGGCGATGGCCTACCTCCACATGTACGCTGGCGAAGGCGATGCCCTCGAAGCGAGCCTGTTGCGCCTGCATGCGTGGCCCGAGTCAGCGGACACGTCCGGCGCGCGCCGCCGCTATGTGCTTGCGGTCCTGCGCGGCGGACTGGCGCTCGTGCGCGACGATACCGATGGCGTCGCCGCGCTCCTGCCCGAACTGCATCGCCCACCGCCTGGCGCCGACGACTTCGCGTTCACGGCCCGCGCCAACATCCTGTCGTGGATGCACATCTATCGCGGCGAATATGGCGAGGCGCGCCAGGTGATCGAGGACGGCGCGCCCTGCGACGGCGCCCCGCGCGGCATCCTGCTCGGCCGCTGCATGGAAGGCATGACACACGCCGCCCAGGGCGACGTGCTGCTCGCCGAACGCATCTTCCGCGACGTGCTGGCCGAGTCCGAACAGCAGGGCCGCACCTACGCGGGCGTTGCAGGCATGGCCGCCGCGCTGCTCGGCGAAGCACAGTACGAACTGAACGACGTCGATGCCGCGGCGCAGATGCTGGCCGCGCGTGTCGACGTGCTGGAGCGCATCGCGATTCCCGACACCGTGCTGCGCGCGCTGCAGGCCCTGTCGTGCGCCGAGTGGCTGGCCGGGCGCCGCGCCGAGGCGCTCGCCTGCCTTGACCGGCTCGAACGCTACGCGCGGCGCCGCCAGACCGATCGGCTGCTCGCGACCGCACAGTGGCTGCGCGTGCGCCGCCATCTTGAAGCCGGCGAGACCGACGCCGCCGCGTCGGTCCTGCGCGGCTTGGACGCACTCGCCACGCGATACCGCGGCGCCACCCTCAGCACCGCATGGGAGGTGCGGGTGTGCGCCGACCTGGCGGCCACGGCCATGCATCTGCACCATAACGATTTCGACGCCGCGCTCGCCCGGCTGGCGCCTCTGCACGAATTGTCCAGGGCCGGGGGGCGCTGGTGCCGGGTGGCCGCCCTGCACGTGCTGGTGGCCATCGCCGAGACCGGGCGGCATGACGCCGGCGCGGCGCGCGCCCATCTGGTCGAAGCGCTGCGGCTCGGTCATCGCCTCGGCCTCGTTCGCAGCCTGCTGGACGTCTCGCCGCACGTGCCGGCCATGATGGCCGATATCGCACGCGACCCGTCGCTCGACCCCGTACTGGGCTTCTATGCCCAGCGGCTGGCGAACGAAGCCGGACAGGACACGATGCTCGCGCCGGGTCCCGCGCCGTCCCGGCCCACGGCGCTCGCCGCACTCAGCGAGCGCGAGACCGAAGTGCTGATGCTGCTCACGCAGGCCATGCCGAACAAGAAGATCGCCCGCGTGCTCAATGTGTCGCTCGACACCGTGAAATACCACCTGCGCAATGTCTACGCCAAGCTCGGTGTCGGCAACCGCGACGAAGCCGTCGCCCGCCTGCGCGAGACCCAGGCACCCCGCATGCACTGATTCGCGTTCGATCTGCAGACCTACACCACGGGTGTAGGGATTTCGCCCGCCCCCTCGCCCACACTGTCCTCATTGCGGAACCGATCCGGTGCCGCCAACGGATCGGGAGAGTCAGCAGTGGAAATCCAGCGCAGCGTTTACCGCGAAGACCATGAAATGTTCCGCGCCACCGCGCGCCGCTTCTTCGAAACCGAGTGTGCGCCGCGCCAGGCCGCGTGGGACAAGGCCGGCCAGGTCGAACGCGACATCTGGCTGAAGGCCGGCCGGGAGGGCCTGCTGTGCGTCACCGTGCCTGAGGAATACGGCGGCGGCGGCGGCGACTTCGGACACGCAGCCGTGCTGGCCGAGGAATACCACCGCTCCAGCGTGTCCGGCCCGAGCTTCTCGGTCCACTCCGATATCACCGCGCCGTACATCGTCCGCCTCGGCACCGAGGAGCAGAAGCACCGCTGGCTGCCGGAAATCTGCCGCGGCGAGAAGATCCTCGCCATCGCCATGACCGAGCCGGGCACGGGCTCCGACCTGAAGTCGATCCGCACCACGGCCGTGCGCGACGGCGACGACTTCGTCATCAATGGCAGCAAGACCTTCATCTCCAACGGGCTGACCGCCGACCTGATCGTCGTGGTCTGCAAGACCAACCCCTCTGCCGGCGCCAAGGGCGTGAGCCTGATCATGGTCGAGGCCGAGCGCGATGGGTTCCGGCGCGGCCGCAAGCTGGAGAAGGTCGGCCAGCACGCCGCCGACACGGCCGAGATGTTCTTCGACAACGTGCGCGTGCCCGCGAGCAATCTGATCGGCGTCGAGAACAGCGGTTTCATCCACCTGATGGAGGAACTGCCCCAGGAGCGGCTGATCATCGGCGTCTACTGCGCCGCGCGCCTGGAGCGCCAGCTCGAACTCACGCTCCAGTACGTCAAGGACCGCAGGGCGTTCGGCCAGGCCGTGTGGGATTTCCAGAACACGAAGTTCAAGCTGGCCGACATCAAGACGCAGGCCATCGCCGTGCGCACGATGATCGACTACTACATCGGCCAGCACATGGCGCGCAAGCTCACGCTCCAGGAAGCGGCCGTCGCCAAGCTGTTCGCCACCGAGACCATGTGGAAGTGCCTGGACGAAATGGTGCAACTGCACGGCGGCTACGGCTACATGCTCGAGTACCCCATCGCCCGCTCGTTCGTCGACATGCGCGTGACGCGCATCTTCGGCGGCACCAGCGAAGTCCTGCGCGAGCTGATCTCGCGCAAGCTGTAATGCCTGACATTCCAGGCAAGGAGTCAATATGAGTGAAAAAGTGCTGGTTGCCGGCGTCGGCATGATCCCGTTTTCCAAGCCGGGCGCAAGCCCGAGCTATACCGAGATGGGCGCCGAGGCCACGCGCCGCGCGCTGGCCGATGCCGGCATCGGCTACGACGACGTGCAGCAGGCCTTCGCCGGCTACGTCTACGGCGATTCCACCTGCGGCCAGACCGCGCTGTACGAGGTCGGCATGACGGGCATTCCGATCGTCAACGTCAATAACAACTGCTCGACCGGCTCCACCGCGCTCTACCTCGCGCGCCAGGCCATCGCCACGGGCGACGCCGACTGCGTGCTGGCGCTGGGCTTCGAGCAGATGCAGGCCGGCCCGCTCAGGTCGTTCTGGACCGACCGTCCCGTGACCCGCGCCCGCTTCCAGCCGATCATGCACAGCCTCACCGCCGACATGGACGGCATGCCGCAGGCGCTGCGCACCTTCGGCGGCGCCGGCCGCGAGTACATGCAGCGCTACGGCGCCGGCATGGAGACTTTCGCCGCGGTGCGCGCCAAGGCCAGCCGGCACGCGGCGAACAACCCGCTCGCACTGTTCCGCAAGGTGCTGACCACGGAAGACGTGCTGAACGACACCGTGCTGCTGCCCGGCGTGATGACGCGCCTGATGGCGTGTCCGCCGACCTGCGGCGGCGCGGCGGCCATCCTCGTGTCCGAACGCTTTGCCCGCAAGCACGGCCTGCGCACCGACGTGCAGATCCTGGCGCAGGCGCTGACCACCGACCCGCCCGCCTCGTTCGATCCGCCGTCCATGCTGAACTACGTCGGCACGCACATGACGCGCTCGGCGGCCAACAAGGTCTACGAGAAAGCCGGCATCGGCCCCGAGGACATCGACGTCTGCGAACTGCACGACTGCTTCGCGCAAAACGAAGTCATCAGCTATGAGGCGCTCGGCTTCTGCCCCGAGGGTGGCGCCGAGAAGTTTGTGCGCGACGGCGACAACACGTACGGCGGCAAGGTCGTGGTGGGACCGTCGGGCGGGCTGATGTCAAAGGGCCACCCGCTCGGCGCGACCGGGCTCGCGCAGTGCTTCGAGCTGACGCACCAGTTGCGCGGCACGGCCGAGCAGCGGCAGGTACCCGGCGCCAGGCTCGCGTTGCAGCATAACCTCGGACTCGGTGGCGCCTGCGTGGTGACGCTCTACGGCGGCAACTGAGCGTCCCCCGCTCCGCAAGCATGGAGGAGACAAGATGAGACAGACATTGTTCAGGCGCGTGCTGGGCCTCGGCCTGGCCTGCGCGACGCTGGCGCCGGCCATCGTGCCGACGCCCGCCGCCGCCACCGCCACCGACAACTATCCCTCGCGGCCGCTGCGTTTCATCGTGCCGCTGACGCAGGGCAGCGGGTCCGACACCGTGACGCGCTTTATCGCCGAGCGTGTCGGCGTAGCGCTGGGCCAGCCGGCCATCGTCGAGAACCGCCCGGGAGCCGACACCGTGATCGCCGTGCAGAGCATGCTCAACGCCCCGGCCGACGGCTACAGCGTGCTGATGATCTCGCCGAGCGCAATGGTCATCAACCCCCTGGTGCACGCCAGCCTGCCTTACGAGCCCAGGCGCGATATCCGCCCGTTGGCCGCGGCCATCCGCGCCACGTCGGTGCTGGTGACCGGCCCGGCCTCGCCGTACCGCACGTTCGCGGACCTGCTGGCCGGCGCCAGGCAGAAGCCGCGCTCGGTCAGCCTGGCGAACTATAGCTACCACTACCGGCTCGGCGCCCTCCAGATGCAGCAGATGTCGGGCGTCGAGTTCAACCACATCCCGTACAAGGGCGCCTCGCAGGTGCAGACCGACGTGATGGGCGGTGCGGTGGACGGGGCGCTGCTGGACATCGGCGGTGCGCTGCCGCTGATCCGCGCCGGCAAGCTGCGTGCGCTTGCCGTCACGGGCAAGACGCGTCATCCCGAGCTGCCGAATGTTCCGACCGTCGCGGAAAGCGGCATACCGGGCTATGAGCTGACGGTCTGGATCGGCTTCGGCGTCAGCAGCAAGACGCCCGAGCCCGTCGCCGCCAGGCTTGAGGGCGCGCTGCTCCAGGCGATCAGCTCGCCCGCCTTCAAGACCTTCGCCGCCACGACCGCCTATGCGGACGTGCTGGGCCTGCCGGGCCCGAAGATGAGCCAGATGATCGACGCCGAGCGGACCCGCTACGGCGCGCTGGTCAAGACCTACGACGTCAGCGCGCGCTGACGCTGACCGCCGCCCCTGCCGACCGGAGGTAGTGGCGGTAGCGGCGGTCCCACTGGAAGGAAACACCATGCAGCAGATTTGCAAGGACCGAGTCGTCGTCGTCACGGGCGCCGCACGCGGCATTGGACGCGAGTACGCGCTGGAGTTCGCGCGCCAGGGCGCGAAAGTGGTCGTGAACGACCTCGGCGGCCGCAGCGACGGTTCGGGCGCGGCCAGCGAGCCGGCCATGGAAGTCGTCGCCGAAATCGAGGCGCTCGGCGGCGAAGCCGTCGCCAGCTTCGACGACGTGGCCGACTGGGACGGCGCCCATCGCATGATCCGGACCGCCGTCGATCGCTTCGGCGGACTCGACGTGCTGGTCAACAACGCGGGCATCCTGCGCGACCGCACGCTCGCCAATATGTCGGAAGACGACTGGGACGCCGTGATCCGTGTCCACCTGCGCGGGACGTTCGCGCCGTCGCGCCATGCCGCCGCATACTGGCGCGACGAAAGCAAGGCGGGCCGGCAGCGCGCGGCGCGGCTGATCAACACCAGTTCGTCGTCGGGGCTCTACGGCAATCCGGGCCAGGCCAACTACGGCGCGGCGAAGGCCGGCGTCGCCACCATGTCGATCATCGCGGCACAGGAACTGGGCCGCTACGGCGTGACGGTCAACGCCATCTATCCCACCGCCATGAGCCGGATGACCGAGGCGCTCTTCGCCGCCAATCACTTCAAGCACGTCGAGGCCGCCCCCGAGGGCTTCAACCAGCTCGATCCGTCCAACGTCGCCCCGCTGGTCGCGTGGCTTGGCAGCGAGGCCTCCGGCGACATCACGGGGCGCGTATTTGGCGTGCGTGGCGGCCGCATCGTCGTGGCCGAAGGCTGGCACGCGGGCCCGCGTATCGAGAAGGCCGGGCGCTGGGACGCCGCCGAGCTTGGCGCGCTGATCCCCGCGCTGGTGCGCCAGGCCACCCCTAACGCCGAAGTTTCCGGCGAAATTCCCCGGGTCTGACCGGAGGCACACGCCATGACGACTCCAAAATACCTCGGCGATCACGCCGCACTGACGCCGCACAAGCCTGCCGTCATCAACGGCACCACCGGCGACCGGCTGAGCTATCGCGAGCTCGATGAACGGTCGAACCGCTTCGCCCAGTACCTGCATGCGCAGGGACTGCGGCGCGGCGACCATTTCGCGATCGTGCTGGAGAACAACATCCGCTGCTTCGAGCTGTGTTGGGCAGCGTTGCGCTCGGGCCTGCTGGTGACGCCGGTCAACCGCTATCTCACGGCGCCGGAAGCGGCCTACATCATCGCGGACAGCAATGCCCACGCCGTCGTGACCGCATGGGCGATGCGCGATCTCGCCGCCGAGTTGCGCGACCTGATCCCCGCCGGCTGCAAGCGGCTGATGATGGACGGCACCATTCCGGGCTGGGTCAGCTACGAGGAGGCCGTCGCAGGGCATCCCGCGGCACGGCTGGCGGATGAATGGCTAGGCGCCACGATGGTCTACAGCTCCGGCACCACGGGCCGTCCCAAGGGCATCATCCGCGCGCAGCCGGACGGCAAGGTCACCGCAGGCTCCGGCTCCGCGCGCCGCCCGCAGTTCGACCGCTACGGCTTCGACGCCGACACCGTCTACCTGTCGCCCGCGCCGCTGTACCACACGGCGCCGCTCGGCTACGGCCTGGAGACGCAGTTCGGCGGCGGCACGGTCGTGTTCATGGAGAAGTTCGATGCCGAGGAGGCACTGAGCCTGATCGGGCGCTACCGCGTCACCCACAGCCAGTGGGTGCCGACCATGTTCATCCGCATGCTGAAGCTGGACGCGGCAAAGCGCAGCGCGTACGACCTGTCGAGCCACCGCGTGGCAATCCATGCCGCCGCTCCTTGCCCGCAGGAAACCAAGCGCGAGATGATCGACTGGTGGGGCCCGATCCTGCACGAGTACTACGCCGCCACCGAAGGCAATGGCTCGACCACGCTCGACACGCACGAATGGCTCGCGCATCCGGGCTCGGTAGGCAAGGCGCTGCTCGGCCGCATCCGCATCTGCGACGACGACGGCAACGAACTGCCTGTCGGCGAGACCGGGACGGTGTACTTCGAGCGCGACACGCTGCCGTTCCACTACCACAACGATCCGGACAAGACGCGCGCCGCGCAGCACCCGCGCCATCCGACCTGGACCGCGGTGGGCGACGTGGGGCGTGTCGATGCCGACGGCTACCTGTACCTGACCGACCGCAAGGCGTTCATGATCATCTCGGGCGGCGTCAACATCTATCCGCAGGCGATCGAGGACGCGCTGGTGATCCACCCCAGCGTGGGCGACGCTGCCGTCATCGGCGTACCGAATGCCGAGATGGGCGAGGAAGTGAAGGCGATCGTGGAGCCGGCCGCGGGCGTCGAACCCGGGCCGGACCTGGCCGAGGAACTGCTCGCCTACCTGCGCACGAAGGTGGCGAAATACATGGTGCCGCGCTCGATCGACTTCATCGACGCCATGCCCCGCCTGCCGACCGGCAAGCTGTACAAGACCGCATTGCGCGAGCGCTACTGGAAGCCATCATGACGCTCGCGCCGTTCCGGACACGGTTGACCGACCTGTTCGACATCCGTCATCCGCTGCTGCTGGGCGGCATGCACCATCTGGGCGAGTCCGGCGTAGTGGCCGCCGTGGTCAACGCCGGGGCGATGGGCTTCATCACGGCGCGCTCGTTCGCCACGCCCGACGCGCTGCGGCAGGACTTGCGCCGTTGCCGTGAACTGACCTGCGGCAAGCCGTTCGGTGTCAATCTGACGCTGGCGCGCCGCGCCGGCCACAACGATGCCGTGCAGGACTGGATCCGCATTGCGCTCGACGAGGGGGTGCGCCATTTCGAGAGCGCGGGAAATTCGCCCGCCGATCTGGTTGGCCCGATCCAGCGCGCGGGCGGCGTCTTGATCCACAAGTGCCCCAGCGTGCGCCACGCATTGTCTGCAGAGCGCCTTGGCGTCGACGCCGTAGCGCTGGTGGGGCTTGAGGAAGGCGGCCATCCCGGTGCCAACAAGTTGTCGGCCTTCGTCAACGGCGCCTTCGCGCTCGAGCGCATACGCGTGCCGCTGGTCATCGGTGGCGGCATCGGCAGCGGCCGCCAGATTGCGGCGGCGCTGGCGATGGGCGCCGACGGCGTCGTGATGGGCAGCCGCTTCATGGTGGCGGAAGAGATCATCGCGCACGAGGCGCTGAAGGCGCGCATCGTGGCTGCCGATGAACATTGTTCGGTCACCATCCTCGACTCGCTCGGCGATACCTGGCGCGTCCTGGCCAATGACACAGCCCGCGCGGTGCAGCAGCGCGAAGCGCAGGGCGCACGCTCGCATGCCGAATTCGGCGACATGATCCTGTCGGCACGCACGCGGGAACGCGTGTACGAAGGCGGCGACGTCGAGGCGGGCATCGTCTCGCTCGGTCCGGCCGGCGGATTCGCCGATCGCATCGAGCCGGCCGGTGCCATCGTCGCGCGGCTGATGGCCGACGCGCGGCATGCCACCGCACGCGTCGGCGCCCTCATGTCGTGACGGCACTTTGTACAAGAAGCGATACAGGAGACCCCAAATGCAACCTCATCAAGACTCCCGGGACATCGCCGTGCGCCATGACGGCCACGTGGCGATCGTCGAGCTGGTACGTCCGCCCCACAACTACTTCGACGAGGCGTTGATCCATGACCTCGTTGCGATCTTCGAACGCCTCGACGACGATGCGTCGTGCCGCGTCATTGTGCTCGCCGCGCAGGGCAAGGCCTTCTGCGCCGGCGCCGATTTCACGGGCGGCCCCACCGATCCACAGATGCCGCGCCGGCTCTACAAGCACGCCGTGCGCCTGTTTCGCACGCGCAAGCCGATCGTCGCCGCGGTACATGGCCCGGCCATCGGCGGCGGCGTCGGGCTCGCCCTGGTGGCCGACTTCCGCGTGACCTGCGACGCCGCGCGCTTCGCGGTCAATTTCAACCGGCTCGGCATCCATCCGGGCTTCGGGCTGTCGGTCACGCTGCCTCGCCTGCTCGGCGTGCAGCAGGCGACGAAGCTGTTGTTCACCGGACGCCGGATCACCGGCCGGGAGGCGGTCGAAATCGGTCTCGCCGACGTGCTGGCGCCGGACGACGCCGTGCTCGAGCACGCCGTGATGTTCGCGCAGGACATCGCGGCATCGGCACCGCTGGCCGTGATGTCGACCCGCGCCACGCTGCGCCAGGGCTTGGCCGACGCCGTGTCAGGCGCCGTGGACCGCGAGGCGTCTGAACAGGAATGGCAGGTGCGGACCGCCGATTTCGCCGAAGGCGTGGCCGCGACGGCCGCGCGCCGCGCCGCCGTATTCGTGGGGAAATAGTGATGCTGAGTCAGTTGCTGCAAACCTTCCGCCTCGCCCAGCTTCCGCCCGAGGCCGAGGCCTTCCGCGCCGAAGTCAGGCAATTCCTCGCCGAACACCAGCCGACGGCGTCCGCCGACCGCCGCGCGCGCTCGTGGATGGGGTTCGACGCCGATTTCAGCCGCCGCCTCGCCGCGCGCGGCTGGGTCGGCCTGACGCTGCCGCCCGCCTACGGCGGCGCGGGCCTCGATGCGTTCCGCCGCTTCGTGCTCGTCGAGGAACTGCTGAGCACGGGCGCGCCGGTCGCCGCGCACTGGATCGCCGACCGCCAAAGCGGTCCGCAGATCCTGCGCTATGGCAGCGAAGTGCAGCGGCAGTTCTACCTGCCGCGCCTGTGCCGTGGCGAGGCGTTCTTCTGCATCGGCATGAGTGAGCCCAATTCCGGCTCCGACCTCGCCAGCGTGCGCAGCCGCGCCACCCGGACCGAGACGGGCTGGCGGCTGAACGGCCAGAAGATCTGGACCACCAATGCCCATCACTGCCAGTACATGATCGCGCTGGTGCGCACGTCGGGCGCACCGGAGGACAAGCAGAAAGGGCTGTCTCAATTTATCGTCGACCTGTCGCTGCCGGGCGTCACGATCCGCCCGATCCAAGATCTCACGGGCGACGCGCATTTCTGCGAAGTCGTCTTCGACAACGTCGAGCTTGCCGCCGATACGCTGATCGGCGACGAAGGCAGCGGCTGGGAGCAGGTCAATGCCGAACTCGCCTTCGAGCGCAGCGGGCCGGAGCGCATCTATTCGAGCGTGGTGCTGCTCGACCTGTGGGCGAACCACCTGCGCCGCCATGGCGCCACGCGCGAACAGTCCGCCGCGCTCGGTCGATTCGTCACGCATATCGCCGCGCTGCGCAGTATGTCGGTCGCCGTGACGGCCAAGCTTGCGCGTCACGAAAGCCCGGTGGTCGAGGCCGCGCTCGTGAAGGACCTCGGCACGGAAATCGAACAGGCCATTCCGGCCTGCATCGAATCCGCGATGGCCGCCGACCCGGACGCGCCGCCCGACCCCGAGTTGTACCGCACGGTCGCATACCTGAGCCAGATCTCGCCGACCTTCTCGCTGCGCGGCGGCACCCGCGAAATCCTGCGCGGCATGATCGCGCGCGCGTTGGGCTTGCGCTGAGGCGCCCCCGCAGGCCATATACGGGAGACCACCATGTTCACAGAAGCCATTGAAGCCATCCTGCAGGACCAGTTCACGCCTGCCGCCATCCGCGCGATCGAAGCCGGAGCCGATCCTGCGACGGCGTGGAACGCGCTCGCCGACGCCGGATTCCTCGAACTGCTCGCCGCCGAAGATGCCGGCGGCGCGGGACTGTCGCTGTCGGACCTCTTTCCGATCTTCGTTGCCATCGGCCACCACGCCGTGCCGGTGCCGCTCGCACAAAGCATCGCCGCCCGCGCGCTGCTCGCACGCACCGGCACCGCCGCGCCGGCCGGCATGATCACGCTGGCACAGTCGTGCCGCCCCGAGCCCGACGGCACGCTCGTGTGCGCCTACACGCCGTTCGGCGCGATCGCCGACTTCACGCTCGCCGGCACGGCCGACGGCTTGCTTCTGCTCGACTGCCGCGCGGCCGAACGCATCGGCACAGGCGTGCACGGCAGCCAGAGTGCGACGTTGCGCTGGCTGCCCGGCCATATCGCCACGCCTCTGCCCGGTGCGACCTCAGCCGACGTCCAGGCATGGGGCGCTGCACTCCACGCCGCGCTGATCGCGGGCGCCGCCGCGCGCGTCGGCGCGATGACGCTGCAGTACTGCCAGGACCGCTCGCAGTTCGGCAAGTCGATCGGCAAGTACCAGGCGATCCAGCATCAACTGGCGGTCATGACCGAACACATCGCCGCCGCCACGGTGGCCGCCGAACTCGCGTTCGGCACCAACGGCACGCAGCCGCAGCGACTGACGGCGGCGCTCGCGAAGGCACGCAGCAGCGAGGCGGCGCAACTGGTGGCCGCGAGCGCGCATGGCCTGCATGGGGCGATCGGGGTGACGGAGGAGTACGACCTGCAATTGCTGACGCGGCGCTTGCACGATTGGCGGACGGCGCACGGATCGGAGGCGTGCTGGTCTGTCCAGGTCGGGGAGGCCCTCCTGGCCAGTGAAGCTGGCACCGTGGAGTTCGTGAGAAAAGCCACGCGGATGGAGGAGCAAAGCGGGGCGTGGTAAGCCTGAATGGTGCCAGATATGAACAAGGGGTTACAGGCCGAAGCGCTGTAACCCCTTGATTTTTTATGGTGGGCCTCCCGTGAGTCGAACACGGCACCAACGGATTATGAGTCCGCTGCTCTAACCAGGCATGAGCTAGAGGCCCTTGGAAGCGTTTAGTTGCCTTCCAGGAAACTCTTCAGCTTGTCCGAGCGGCTCGGGTGGCGCAGCTTGCGCAGTGCCTTGGCTTCGATCTGGCGGATCCGTTCACGCGTGACGTCGAACTGCTTGCCGACCTCTTCCAGCGTGTGGTCGGTGCTCATTTCAATGCCGAAGCGCATGCGCAGCACCTTGGCTTCGCGCGGCGTGAGCGAGTCCAGCACGTCCTTGACGACGCCGCGCATGGAGCCGTGCAGTGCCGCTTCGGCCGGAGCCAGCGTGTTGGTGTCCTCGATGAAGTCGCCCAGATGGGAGTCGTCGTCGTCACCGATCGGCGTTTCCATGGAGATCGGCTCCTTGGCGATCTTCATGATCTTGCGGATCTTGTCTTCCGGCATCTCCATC
This sequence comes from Cupriavidus yeoncheonensis, assembly GCF_905397275.1. Taxonomy (GTDB): domain Bacteria; phylum Pseudomonadota; class Gammaproteobacteria; order Burkholderiales; family Burkholderiaceae; genus Cupriavidus; species Cupriavidus yeoncheonensis. The sequence goes on from NZ_CAJPUY010000013.1 coordinate 109,373, forward strand.
TTCTCGGCCAGCGTTGCCGGATCCGGCTCATTGCCGGTTTCCTGCAGGATCTGGCGCGAGATGCGGTTCATCTTGTTGATCGTCTCGATCATGTGCACCGGGATGCGGATGGTGCGCGCCTGGTCGGCGATCGAGCGCGTGATGGCCTGGCGGATCCACCACGTGGCGTACGTCGAGAACTTGTAGCCGCGGCGGTATTCGAACTTGTCCACGGCCTTCATCAGGCCGATGTTGCCTTCCTGGATCAGGTCGAGGAACTGCAGGCCGCGGTTGGTGTATTTCTTGGCGATCGAGATCACCAGGCGCAGGTTGGCCTCGGTCATCTCGCGCTTGGCTTCGCGCGCGCGCTTCTCGCCCTCGGCCATCTTGCGGTTGACGCCCTTGAGTTCCTTGAGCGGCAGCACCACGCGTGACTGCAGGTCGATCAGCTTCTGCTGCAGCTCGTGCACGGCGGGTACGTTGCGCTCGACGATGGTGCTGTACGGCTTGCCGTCGGCGATGACCGTGTTGATCCACTCAAGGTTGGTCTCGTTGCCCGGGAAGCGGGCGACGAAATCCGCGCGCGGCATGCCGCACTTGTCCACCACGTTGTTCAGGATGGCGCGTTCCAGCTTGCGCACTTCGTCCACCTGGCCGCGCAGCGTATCGCACAGCCGCTCGACGCTGCGCGCGGTGAAGCGGATGCCCATCAGCTCGGCCTGGATCGCTTCCTGGGCCTTCATGTAGGGCTTCGAGTTGTAGCCGTCCTTCTCGAAGGCGCGGCGCATCTTGTCGAACTGCTCGGCAATGACGCGGAATTTCTCGAGCGCGGACTGCTTCAGCTCTTCCAGCTGGCGCGCCGAAGCGCCGGCGCCGGCAGCGTCGTCGTCTTCGTCTTCCTCGTCGGCGTCCTCTTCTTCATCCGACTCCAGATCCTCTTCGTCCGCCGCCGATGCACCCGCGGCGTCGTGCGCCACGTCGTCGGCGTTCGGGTCGATCAGGCCATCGACGAATTCGTCGATCTTGATCTCGTCGCTGGCGACGCGCTCGGCATTGGCAAGGATCTCCGAGATCGTGACCGGGCAGGCGGAAATGGCCATCACCATGTCCTTCAGGCCCGCCTCGATACGCTTGGCGATCACGATTTCGCCTTCACGCGTGAGCAGCTCCACCGTGCCCATTTCACGCATGTACATGCGCACCGGGTCGGTGGTGCGGCCGAATTCCGAATCCACCGTGGACAGCGCGGCTTCGGCTTCTTCTTCAGCCTCTTCCTCGCTGGTGGCCGACGGCGCGTTGTCGTTCAGCAGCAGCGTTTCGGCGTCCGGCGCCTGTTCGTACACGGCGATGCCGATGTCGTTCAGGGTGGCGACGAGCGTGTCGATCGTCTCCGAATCGACCATGTCGTCCGGGAGGTGATCGTTGATTTCCGCGTAGGTGAGATAGCCGCGCGACTTGCCGAGCTTGATCAGCGCCTTGAGCTTCTGGCGGCGCAGCTCGAGCTCTTCCTCGGTGCCCTGCTGGGTCGAGGCGAACTCCTTGAGCAGGGCCTTTTCCTTGGCCTTGCGGTCCTTGGCCTTCTGCTTTTCGGACTTCGGTGCCGCGGCAGGTGTCGCAGCGCGGATCTCGCTCTCGTCAAGCTCTTCGGTCACGTGGTCTGTCGTGCTGTCGTCGTGCTGCGTCTCGGCCTTGGGCTTGCGGCCGCGCTTTTTCGGCTCGGGCTTGCTCGCCGGCGCTGCGGGACGCTCGGGTGCAACGGCTGCGGCAGACGCGGCGCGCGCCTTGGGCGCGGGCGCAGCGGCGCCCGCCTTGGCGCCTGCGCTCTTGGCACCGGCTGCTGCCGCCTGTTTGCTCTCGACTTCGGTATTCTGCTGTTTCGCCACGGTGATACTCTTGCCTTTCACTGGTGCAGATACGGCGACCTTGCCGCTGGTACTGGCGCTCTTGCCGCTCTCGCGTGCCGAGGTCGAGGCCTTTGTCGTTTCAGATGTGCGATTCCTGGTGGCAGTGGTCACGGCGGGCGATTCGGCGCCTCGCGCGGACTTTGATGGCGCAGACCGGGCTGGCGTCTTGACTGGCGCGGGCGATGTCTTCGCCGCCGCTGATTTCACAGACGCCTTGCCGCTCCCTGATTGGGGAGCCTTTACGGAAACCTTTTCGGTTGCTTTGGCCTTTGCCATTGGCACGCTCACTTTCACCAGATCTGGAGAGAAAGATTTCGCAATCCAAACCGGCTATTGTAGCACGCCACAGATAGCCAGCTTCCTGTCAGGTATGGGTTTCACCTGAAAAATCAAGGCTTAAGCTCGATACCGCATCGGCTCAGACCCCTACATCTTCGCTGCTGCAACCTCCAAATGCACCATCGGCAGCACGCATCGCGCGCTAGCCATGCCGCCTGCGGCGATGGATTTCGCCGACCAGCCAGCGCATGCGCTGCTTGGCCGCATCGTCGGCGGTGCCCGCGATCACGGCGGCCTGAAGCCTGTCCAGCTCGCGGCTCAGCGGTTCGGCCAGCAGCTTTGTGACGGCGGCGTCGAACTCCTGTGTCGCGGGCTCCTCTTCAATCTCTTCGCGCAGCACCGCGGTGCGTGCTGCTGCATACGCCTCGGCATACGGCGATTGCGCCAGGTGCTCGCTGAATGCCGCGAAATTCACCTGGCCCTCCACCTCGTCGCAGGCGGCCACCAGATGCGCCAGCACCTCGGCCTCCCCGCCCTCCGAGCCGAGCAGCAGTGCGCGGCTGTCCTCGTCAAGCCGCGCCGACAGTGCCGGATAGCACATCAGCAACTGCAGCACGCGTTGCTCCAGCCCGGTCGGCGCCTGGCGCCGGGCGCGCGGCCGCGGCTGGGCGAAGCGGCCGGCGCGGGCGGGGTCGCTGCGCAGGCCGCAGAGCGCCTCGATTTCGGCGGGCGTCGTGCCAGTAGCATCGGCAAGTCCGCGGATGATCTGTAGCCGCAGGCCGCCGGCCGGCATGGCCTGCAGCAGCGGCTTGGCCTCATACTGCGCCCGGGCGCGGCCTTCGGGCTGGCGCATGTCCAGCTCTTCCGTCACCGATTGCAGCAGGAAGCGCGACAATGGCATGGCATCGCGCACTTGTGCGGCAAACGCCTCGGTACCCTCTTCGCGCACATAGCTGTCCGGGTCGTGCTCAGCCGGCAGGAACAGGAAGCGAATGGCCTTGTTGTCCGCGACATGCGGCAGGCAGGCTTCCAGCGCCCGGCGCGCGGCACGGCGGCCGGCCGCGTCCCCGTCGAACGAGAACACCACCGAATCCGTCTGCCGCAGCAGCTTCTGCACGTGCACGGGAGTACACGCCGTGCCCAGCGTCGCCACGGCATTGGCGAACCCGAGCTGCGCCAGCGCCACCACGTCCATATACCCTTCGACCACGAGGACGTAGCCGGTTTCCCGGATCGCATGACGCGCCTCGAACAGCCCGTACAGCTCCGTGCCCTTGCTGAACAGCGGCGTCTCGGGCGAGTTGAGGTATTTGGGCTCGCCCTGCCCCATGACGCGCCCGCCGAAGCCGATCACGGCGCCCTTGGTGTTGCGGATGGGGAACATGATGCGATCGCGGAACCGGTCATAGCGGCGCGGCTTGCCGTCCGCATCGCGCTTTTCGCTGCTCTCGATCAGCAGGCCGGCTTCCACGAGCGGGGCCGCGATCCCGTCGTCGCGGTAGCTGCCAAAGACGGCTTCGAGGCCCTGCCAGTCATCCGGCGCGTAACCAAGGCCGAAACTGGCCGCGATCTCGCCGGTCAGGCCGCGCCCTTTCAGGTACTGGATGGCTTGCGGTGCGCCGCGCAACTGGCGGCGGTAGAAATCGGTGGCGCGCGTCATGGCATCCGACAGGGCCACCGAGCGCGCCTGCTGCTCCGCGCGCTGCCCCGGGGGCAGGCGGTCGCGCTCCTCGGGCACGGTCATGCCGACCGACTGGGAAAGTTCACGCACCGCTTCCGGATAGGACTGCCCGGAATACTCCATCAGGAAGCCGATCGCCGATCCGTGCGCGCCACAGCCGAAGCAGTGATAGAACTGCTTGGTCGGCGATACCGTGAAAGACGGCGACTTCTCGTTATGGAAGGGGCACAGCCCCATGAAATTGGCGCCGCCCTTCTTCAGCTGCACATACTTGCCCACCACATCGACAATGTCGACACGGTTGAGCAGGTCCTGAATGAAGGATTGCGGAATCACCCGACTGACCGTCCTGATGGCATGGCCGTCCCGTGGCCGGGCAGCCGCTTTTTAAGAATGCGTGACCGGAAATGCTCCCGGCTGCTATCGAATAATTGTAGTGTAGGCACGACACCACGCCCGCACTATCTGCATCGCCGGCCAATCCCATCCATCTACCGGCGATTTTCACGCAACTGAGTTAAACGCGCACTTACCTGGTAAGTGCCGCCTTGACCAACGCGGAAACGGCGGTCATGTCGGCACGGCCGGCCAGCTTCGCCTTGAGAACGCCCATGACCTTGCCCATGTCCTGCGGACCGACGGCGCCGGTATCCGCGACGGCTTGCTGGACTTCGGCGGCGACTTCGGCGTCGGACAGCGCGGCGGGCATATAGACCTTGAGCACCTCGACCTCAGCCTGCTCCTTCTGCACCAGGTCGTCACGGCCTGCCTGCTGGAACTGGGTGATCGAGTCCTTGCGCTGCTTGAGCATCTTGTCCACGACCGCCAGCACAGCGGTGTCGTCCAGCTCGATGCGCTCGTCGACTTCACGCTGCTTGATCGCCGCCAGCAGCAGGCGGATGGTGCCGAGGCGCTCGGTTTCGCGGGCGCGCATGGCGGCCTTCATGTCGTCGCTGATTCGGGCTTTGAGGGACATCGTGATCTTCCGGAAACGGGTTGGCGGGCGGCGGCCGCAAGCCAGAAACGCAAAAACCCGCCGCGGCCTGGCCACAGCGGGCCTGCGCGCAAAGGCGGGCGCCGTCAGTACACTTATTCGGCAGCACCTGGCTACGGTACCGATGCGCTTTTCGTAGAGCCAGTCATGCAGAGTTGTCGATTGTAGCACCATGCCTCAGTGCGGCAGGACGCCCGGCGCCGTGCCTCCGACGTCGCATTCAAGCCATGGCGCGGCCGTGGCGTGCCGTCTCGGCCAGTGCCTGTCCGGCCGCGACGGCGGAAGCCCAGGCCCACTGGAAGTTGTAGCCCCCCAGCCAGCCGGTCACGTCGACCACTTCACCAATGAAATAGAGCCCCGGGACCTCGCGCGCCATCATGGTTGCGGAAGACAGTCCGCGCGTGTCCACCCCGCCCAGCGTCACTTCGGCCTTGCGATACCCTTCGGTGCCGGACGGCACCAGGCGCCAGTCGTTCAGCGCCGCCCCAAGGCGCCGCAGCGCCTTGTCGGCAATGTCATGAAGCGGCAGGCTGCCGTCCACGCCGGCGGCCGTGCACCATGCGTCCGCCAGCCGCGCCGGCAGGCGCTGCGCCAGCAGGTTGCCCAGGTGCTTGCGGCTGCCCGCCTTCTGCTCCAGCAGCCAGCCGGCGGCATCCTCGCCGTCGAACAGGTCAATCTCGATGGGCGCACCCGGCTGCCAGAAACTCGAGATCTGGAGCACCGCCGGACCGGACAGGCCGCGGTGCGTCCACAGCAGGTCTTCGCGGAACGCGCCGGCGGTCTTGCCGGAGCCGGTGGAGATATCGACTTCGAGCGACACCCCCGCCAGCGGCACAAACGGCTGCCAGGCCTGCCCGTCGAAGGTCAGCGGAACCAGGGCCGGCCGGGTTTCCAAGACCTTCAGGCCGAACTGGCGGGCAATGCGGTAGCCGAAGTCCGTGGCGCCGATCTTGGGGATCGACAGGCCGCCGGTAGCCACCACGATCGCGCCCGCGCGCACGGTGCCCTGCGAGGTCAGCAGCAGGTAATCGTCACCCTCGCGGCGGATCTCGACGATGCTGCAGCCGGTCTGCCAGCGCACGTGGCCGGCATCGCACTCGGCGCGCAGCATGGCAATGACGTCTTCGGCGCTGTCATTGCAGAACAGCTGGCCGCGATGCTTCTCGTGCCAGTCGATGCGGTGGCGCCGCATCAGGTCCAGGAAGTGCTGCGGCGTGTAGCGCGCCAGCGCCGAGCGGCAGAAGTGGGGATTGGCCGACAGGTAATTGGCCGGTCCCGCCTGCAGGTTGGTGAAATTGCAGCGCCCGCCGCCGGAAATGCGGATCTTCTCGGCCAGCCGCGTGGCGTGGTCGATCAGCACGACGCGCGCGCCGCCCTGGCCCGCCACGGCGGCACACATCATGCCGGCCGCGCCAGCGCCCAGCACCGCCACGTCATACCGGCCCGCCTGCAAGCCCGCCGAACCGCTCATCCCAATCCTCGCCAATCCAGACCCTGCCACGCAGGAAAGCGCAGATTGTAGCGAAAAGCAGCCCGGCCGCCGCTGTGCTACCCTCCTAGGCTTCACGCAACCCGTTGTTTTGACGGCTGTTTCCACCGGATCCCGACCGGATCGGAGCGCCGCACCGTTCCCTCATGCTTGTCCTCGGCATCGAATCCTCCTGCGACGAAACCGGCCTCGCGCTCTACGACACGGAAGCCGGCCTGCTCGCCCACGCCCTGCATTCACAGATCGCCATGCACCGCGACTACGGCGGCGTGGTCCCCGAACTGGCTTCGCGCGACCATATCCGCCGCGTATTGCCGCTGCTGCAGCAGGTGCTGGACGATGCCGGCCGCGCCCGCGCCGACATCGATGCCATCGCCTTCACCCAAGGCCCGGGACTGGCCGGCGCGCTGCTGGTCGGCGCCTCGGTCGCCAATGCGCTGGGCTTCGCGCTGAACGTGCCGATGATCGGCGTGCATCATCTCGAAGGCCACCTGCTGTCGCCGCTGCTCACGCGCGAGCCGCCGCCGTTCCCGTTCGTGGCGCTGCTGGTTTCCGGCGGCCACACCCAGCTGATGGAAGTGAAGGGCATCGGCGACTATGCCCTGCTCGGCGAGACCCTCGACGACGCCGCCGGCGAAGCGTTCGACAAGACCGCCAAGCTGCTCGGCCTCGGCTATCCCGGCGGCCCCGAGGTCTCGCGCCTGGCCGAGTTCGGCACGCCCGGCGCGTTCGAGCTGCCCCGGCCGATGCTGCATTCGGGCAACCTGGATTTTTCGTTTGCCGGCCTCAAGACCGCCGTGCTGACGCAGACGCGCAAGCTCGCCAACACCTGCGAGCAGGACCGCGCCAACCTGGCGCGCGCCTTCGTCGACGCCATCGTCGACGTGCTGGCCGTCAAGTCCATGACCGCCCTCAAGCAGACCGGCCACAAGCGGCTCGTGGTAGCCGGTGGCGTCGGCGCCAACCGCCAGCTGCGCGAACGCCTGAACCAGCTTGGCAAGCAGCGCAGGATCGAGGTCTATTACCCGGACCTGGCCTTCTGCACCGACAACGGCGCGATGATCGCCTTCGCCGGCGCCATGCGCCTGCAGGCCGCGCCGCAGCTCGCGCAGCACAGCTACGGCTATGGCGTGACGCCGCGCTGGGATCTGTCGGATATCCGGCTGCCTTCTGCCGCACCATCTGCCGCACCATCTGCCGCACCATCGGCCGCCTGAACGCCGCCTGAACGGTTCCCCCGCGCAGAAAAGCAGAAAGGCCACCTTCGCGGTGGCCTTTCTTGTTTGCGCGGAGACGGGCTTACGCCGTCGGCTCCAGCCGCTTGTCGCGTTCGATTACCGCGTAGGCACTATGGTTGTGGATCGACTCGAAGTTTTCGGCTTCGAGCACATAGGCCACGATGCGCTCGTCGGCATTGAGCCGCATGGCGATGTCGCGCACCAGGTCTTCCACGAACTTCGGGTTTTCGTAGGCGCGCTCGGTCACGAATTTCTCGTCGGGCCGCTTGAGCAGGCCCCACAGCTCGCACGAGGCCTCTTCTTCCGCCATGCGCACCAGCGCCTCCACCGGCAGTTCGCCGGCAAGCTCCACGTTCATCGTGATGTGCGAGCGCTGGTTGTGCGCGCCGTATTGCGAGATCTTCTTCGAGCACGGGCACAGGCTCGTCACCGGCACCAGCGCCTTGAGGAACACGCGCGTTGCGCCGTTGCGGATCTCGCCGGTCAGCGTGACCTCGTAGTCCATCAGCGACTCCACGCCCGACACGGGCGCGATCTTGCTGATGAAGTAAGGGAACGTGACTTCGATGCGGCCGGCTTCGGCTTCGAGCTTTTCGAGCATCTTGTCGAGCAGCACACGGAAGCTGGCCAGCTCCAGCGGGGCGCGCTCTTCCTCCAGCAGCGCGACGAAGCGCGACATATGCGTGCCCTTGACCTCGGCGGGCAGGTGCACGTCGAGGTTGAAGGTGCCCACGCTCGGGACCACGCCGGCCGGCGTCTTCAGCGAGATCGGGTAGCGTACGCCCTTGACCCCGACACGCTGGATGGGGATCTGGCGGGTGTCACGGCTCGACTGGACGTCGGGCATCACGAAGGCGGGATTGATGTCATTCATCTACGGTTTCCTCCAGGACCGCACCAGGGGGTGGCGCAAGCCCTTACGGTCGCGGCATTTTCGCAGTCCATCCATGCCGCGCAACGAGTGTGAAACCACGGCGCCGGCAGAACTCATGCCGACCCGCAGCTGCGAACACAAAAACGGGGAGTTTAAGGGAATTCACACGGAGCCGCCGGAAGCGGCTCCGTACCCTTACAGATCGTACGGGTGATCAGCGGACCCGTGCCGTGTCAGGCCACGCGCGAAGCGATCGCGACGGGCGCCTGGCCAATGCCGAAGCGTTCGCGCACGGAACGCTCGATGCCGGCGGCGTCGAGCCCGCACTGCGACAGCAGCAGGGCCGGGTCGCCATGGTCGATGAAGCGGTCGGGCAGGCCCAGCACCAGCACCGGGATGTCGAGGCCGGCTTCGGCCAGCGCCTCGAGCACGGCGCTGCCAGCGCCGCCCATGACGCTGCCCTCTTCCACCGTCACCAGATAGTCGTGCTCGCTGGCCAGGCGCTTGACCAGTTCGACGTCCAGCGGCTTGACGAAGCGCATGTCGGCCACCGATGCGTCCAGCGCCTGCGCGGCGCCAAGCGCCGGGTGCACCATGGAGCCGAAGCCCAGCAGCGCCACGCGCTGGCCGGCGCGCGCACCGCCGCTGCGGCGCATCACGCCCTTGCCGACCGGCACGTCCTTGAGCGCGGCCTCGGTGGCCACGCCCTGGCCGGCGCCGCGCGGGTAGCGCACGGCGGTCGGGCAATCCTGGTGGAACGCGGTCGTCAGCAACTGACGGCACTCGTTCTCGTCGGACGGCGTCATCACCATCATGTTGGGGATGCAGCGCAGGTAGGGGATGTCGTAGGCACCGGCGTGCGTGGCACCGTCGGCGCCCACGAGGCCCGCACGGTCCAGCGCGAACACCACCGGCAGGTTCTGCAGCGCCACGTCGTGGATCAGCTGGTCATAGCCGCGCTGCAGGAAGGTCGAGTAGATCGCCACGACCGGCTTCAGGCCTTCGCAAGCCATGCCGCCCGCGAACGTCACCGCGTGCTGTTCGGCGATGCCGACGTCGTAGTAGCGCTCCGGGAAGCGCTTCTCGAACTCGACCATGCCCGAGCCCTCGCGCATCGCCGGCGTAATGCCGACCAGGCGCTTGTCGGCGGCGGCCATGTCGCACAGCCATTCGCCGAAGACCTGCGTATAGGTCTTGCGCGCCGGCTTGGCGGCCGGGCGGATGCCTTCGGCCGGGTTGAACTTGCCCGGGCCATGATAGAGGATCGGATCGGCCTCGGCCAGTTTGTAGCCCTGGCCCTTCTTGGTCACCACGTGCAGGAACATCGGGCCCGCGCCCTCGAGTGCGCGCTTGCGGATGTTCTGCAGCGTCGGCACGAGCGAATCGAGATCATGGCCGTCGATCGGCCCGATGTAGTTGAAGCCGAACTCTTCGAACAGCGTCGCCGGCACCATCATGCCCTTGGCGTGTTCCTCGAAACGCTTGGCGAATTCCAGCACCGGCGGCGCCACCGACAGCACCTTCTCGATGCCCTTCTTGGTGGCCGCATAGAACTGGCCGCTCAGCAGCCGCGCCAGGTGCTTGTTGAGCGCGCCCACCGGCGGCGAGATCGACATGTCGTTGTCGTTCAGCACCACCAGCAGCGGCAGGTCCTTGTAGACGCCGGCATTGTTCAAGGCCTCGAAGGCCATGCCCGCGGTCATCGCCCCGTCGCCGATCACGGCGATCGACACACGCTTCTCGCCGAGCGTGCGCGCGCCCAGCGCCATGCCCAGCGCGGCCGAGATCGAGGTCGACGAATGCGCCGTGCCGAAGGTGTCGTACTCGCTTTCGCTGCGGCGCGGGAAGCCCGAGATGCCGCCGAACTGGCGCAGCGTGTTCATGCGGTCGCGCCGGCCGGTCAGAATCTTGTGCGGATAGCTCTGGTGGCCCACGTCCCAGACCACGCGGTCGTCGGGCGTATGGAAGACGTAGTGCAGCGCGATGGTCAGTTCCACCGTGCCGAGGTTCGACGAGAGGTGGCCGCCAGTCTGCGAGACCGACTCCAGCACATAGGCGCGAAGTTCATCGGCCAGTGTCCGCAATTCGCGCCGGTCGAGCTTGCGCAGGTCTGCGGGGGCGTCAATCTTTTTGAGCAGTGCGTAGGTCATGATGTCCGTTCGGCCGCCGGTTTCTGCTGTCCGGCTTGTCAGTTCAATGTGTGCGCAGCACGATCAGGTCAGCCAGATCGGCCAGGCGAGTCGCCCGCGCGCCGAATCCGGCCAAGGCGTCGTGCGCCGACTGGCGCAGTTCAGCCGCCAGCGCGCGCGCCGCTTCCAGCCCCATCAGCGAGACATAGGTCGGCTTGTCGTGCGCGGCGTCCTTGCCCGCGGTCTTGCCCAGCGTGGCGGTATCGGCGGTGACGTCCAGAATATCGTCTACCACCTGGAACGCCAATCCCACAGCCGCGGCGTACCGGTCCAGCGCCGCCAGGCCCTGCGCGTCGATTTCACCACACAGCGCGCCCATGCGCACGCTGGCGCGCAGCAGCGCACCGGTCTTCATGCGGTGCATCGCTTCCAGCGCCTCCCGCGACATGGCCTTGCCGACGTTCTGCAAGTCGATGGCCTGCCCGCCGGCCATGCCGACCGAGCCCGACGCCACGGCCAGTTCGGCCACCAGCTTCAGCCGCGCCTCGGGCGGTACCGCCTGCGCCCGGGCCAGCACGATGAAGGCCTGGGTCTGCAGCGCGTCGCCCACCAGCAGCGCGGTGGCCTCGTCATAGGCCTTGTGCACGGTCGGTCGCCCGCGGCGCAGGTCGTCGTCGTCCATGCAGGGCATGTCGTCGTGCACCAGCGAATAGGCGTGGATCATTTCCACCGCGCAGGCCGCGGCATCGCAGGCCTCGGCACTCGCACCCGTCACGTCGCCGGCGGCATGCACCAGCAGCGGCCGCACGCGCTTGCCTCCGCCGAGCACAGCATAGCGCATGGCCTCGTGCAGTGTATGCGGCACGGTGTCGGGATTTGGCAACGCCTGGTCCAGCGCGGTCTCGGTCCGGGCGCCCTGCACCCGCATCCAGCTTGCGAAATCGTTCATTCCTGCTCCAGGCCGTTGGCGTTTCCGGCGTCAGCTGCCATGGGTTTCAGCACGTCGCCTTCCAGCACCCTGACCTGCTGCTCCACGCGTTCGAGCTTCTGCTGGCAATAGCGGACCAGTTCGGCGCCGCGGCGATAGGCCGCCAGCGAGGCTTCCAGCGGCAGCTCGCCGCTTTCCATGCTGGCCACCAGCGTTTCCAGTTCGGCCATCGCCGCTTCATACGACGCGGGCGGCGCGGAGCCTGCCGCAGTGTCTTCGGTCTGGACCGGATCGGTCGTGGTTCTTGGCATGTCAGGCCCTGGATCAGTGGGAAGCCCGGATTTTACGCCAAAGCTGGCTCCCGCCCCACTCCGGTGCCAGGCGAATCCGTCACCCGGACCTGCACTTTTTCCCGAATGTGACTTGTGCGCTCGGGTCGTCTTTCCGAATGCGCCCGGTACGGCACCCAGAAGACGACCCGGGTCGACTTTTTCGCTAAAAAGGCAGAAAAATCAGGCCCTTAACTTTTTGGGGTAGGGTACAATCCCCGGCTCGTCGCCGCTGTCCGCGATGGCCCTGCCAGGCCCGCAAAGCGGTCGACAAGTGTTTCCCAAATCGATTCATTTTTCGATGGTTGGGTTGTTCACTGCTTTCACCTGTTATCTGGGAGTGGGGATAATGTCCAATCTCAGCACCGCGCTCAAGCTGGCGCCGGCTGATACGCAACTGCCCGTTGATGTTTACTTCGATGAGGCGTTGTATCAACAAGAACTAGAACTGCTGTTCAGGAATGGTCCGGGCTATGTCGGCCACGAACTGATGGTCCCGGAGGTAGGCGACTACCACACCCTCAAGGCCGAGGACGAAGGTCGCATGCTGGTGCGCAACGCGGCCGGCGTGGAGCTGATGTCCAACGTCTGCCGTCATCGCCAGGCCATCATGCTCAACGGCAAGGGCAATTCGAAGAACATCGTCTGCCCGCTGCACCGCTGGACCTACGATCTGAAGGGCGAGCTGCTCGGCGCGCCGCATTTCGACCAGCAGCCTTGCCTGCACCTGAAGCGCTCGCCCCTGCAGAACTGGAACGGCCTGCTGTTCGACGGCAAGCGCGACGTGCGCGCCGACCTGGCCAGGCTGGGCGTGGCCGAGGACCTGAACTTCGAGGGCTACCTGCTCGACCACGTCGAGGTCCACGAGTGCAACTACAACTGGAAGACCTTTATCGAGGTCTATCTGGAGGACTACCACGTCGTGCCGTTCCACCCGGGACTGGGCAGCTTTGTCTCGTGCGACGACCTGAAGTGGGAGTTCGGCGAGTGGCACAGCGTGCAGACCGTGGGCCTGCACGCCGGCCTGAAGCGGCCCGGCAGCATGACGTACCAGAAGTGGCACGAAGAGGTGCTGCGCTTCAACAACGGCGTGCTGCCCAAGCACGGCGCGATCTGGCTGACGTACTACCCCAACATCATGGTGGAGTGGTACCCCAATGTGCTGGTGGTCTCCACGCTGCACCCGATGGGGCCGCGCAAGACCCGCAACGTGGTCGAGTTCTACTACCCCGAGGAAATCACGCTGTTCGAGCGCGAATTCGTCGAGGCCGAGCGCGCCGCCTACATGGAAACGTGCATCGAGGACGACGAGATCGCCGAACGCATGGATGCCGGCCGCCTGGCGCTGCACAAGCGTGGCACCAGCGAGGTCGGCCCGTACCAGTCGCCCATGGAGGACGGCATGCAGCACTTCCATGAGTGGTACCGGCGCGCCATGGCCTACCAGGGCTGACCCGGCGGGCGATTACCGCACAAGGCAAACAGGAACGGACCGCCCAGGCGGTCCGTTCTGCGTTGGCGGCGTCACAACGCACGCTACAATGGCTGCTCGGTCGAGGCCCCTCCTCACCGCCCCGCCTCACCGCCCCGATCCGCGACGCGGGACCGCCGCACCATAAAGCCCCGCCCGAGCCCCGCTCGCGCGCCATTTCGATCCGCCTCCTCCCTCGCCATGCAATCGCTCTGGATGTTGTTTGCCGCCTTCTCGTTTTCGTTGATGGGGGTGGGCGTCAAGCTGGCATCCGAGTTCTACACCACCGGCGAAATCGTCTTCTACCGCAGCGTGATCGGCGTCGCCATCATGTGGGCGCTGATGGCGTCGCAGGGCGTGTCGGTGCGCACGCCGCACATGCTGACGCACATCAAGCGCAGCGTGTTCGGCGTGACCGCGCTGTTGCTGTGGTTCACGTCCATCACCCTGCTGCCGTTGGCCACGGCCATGACGCTGAACTATATGTCGCCGGTGTGGATCGCACTGATCCTGGGCGCCAGTGCCGCGCTCGCGGGCACTGCGGGAAATGCGGACAAGAAGCTGATCGTAGCCATCCTGATGTCATTCGCCGGGGTGTTGTTCCTGCTGCAGCCGTCGGTGGGCAAGGACCAGCTCACCGGTGGCCTGATCGGCCTGATTTCCGGCATGTTCACCGCGCTGGCCTATGTCGAGGTCCGCCAGCTCGGACAGCTCGGCGAGCCGGAGCACCGCATCGTCTTCTACTTCTCGGCCGTGGGCCTGGTGGTCGGACTGGTCTGGATGCTGTATTCCGGGCCCAGCGCACACACCTGGCACGGCGCGGGCCTGCTGGTCGCCATCGGCATCCTGGCCACGCTCGGCCAGACCGCCATGACGCGCGCCTACAAGCGCGGCAATACGCTGCTCACGGCCAACCTGCAGTACGCCGGCATCGTGTTTTCCAGTATCTGGGGCATGCTGATCTGGTCGGACCGGCTCAACTGGCTCTCCTGGCTGGGCATGGGCCTGATCATTGCCAGCGGCATCGCCACCACGCTCGCCCGCGCGCGCCAGGATTCCGGCCACGCGCCGACGCCGGATACGCCGGTCAAATCGCCGGAGGCGGAAGTGCATCCGGAGGTGTAGCATTTTCCGGAAACATCGCTTGCCTCAGGAGCCCCATGCCAAACCCGCTGATCTCCGTCGCCGCGCTGCAGGCCTTGCAGGCCGCGCCCGGGCGCCACGTGGTCGTCATCGACTGCAGCTTTGACCTGGCCAACCCGGCCGCCGGCCGCGAAGCCTACCAGCAGGGCCATGTGCCCGGCGCGTTCTATCTGCATCTCGACAACGAGCTGTCGGGACCGAAGACGGGCCGCAACGGCCGCCACCCGCTGCCCGACCCTGACGCCTTTGCCGCCCGCCTGCGCGCGCTCGGCGTGAACGGCGACACCGAAGTGGTCGCCTATGACGCGCAAGGCGGCATGTACGCCGCCCGGCTGTGGTGGATGCTGCGCTGGATCGGCCATGCTGCCGTGACCGTGCTCGATGGCGGCAAGCCCGCCTGGATCAAGGCGGGACTGCCGCTGGAACATGGCGCGACGCCGGAACCCGAGACCCCGGGCAATCTCGAGCGCGGCCAGCCCCTGGTTGCCACCGTGGACGCTGCCGCGCTGCTCGAGAATCTGGACCGGCCGACGCGGCTGGTCGTGGATGCGCGCGCACCGGACCGCTTCCGCGGCGAGAACGAGACGCTGGACCCCGTCGGCGGGCACATTCCCGGCGCGGCGAACCGCTTCTTCAAGGACAACCTGACGGCGGAAGGCCACTTCAAGCCGGCCACCGAACTGCGTGCCGAATTTGCGGCAGTGCTGGGCCAGCATGCTGCGGCGAACGCCGTGATGCAATGCGGCTCGGGCGTCACCGCTTGCCACAACCTGCTGGCGCTCGAAGTTGCCGGCCTGGAGGGCGCCGCGCTGTACCCGGGCTCGTGGAGCGAATGGTGCGCCGATGCGGCTCGCCCGGTTGCGACGGGCGCCGCGGGCTGAGCCTGCGCTGAAGCTTCAGTCGGCGGCCACCGCCGCCGGCGCAGCGCGGCCATGGCCGGCATGGGCATGGCGCTCGTGGACGCCATTGGTGATGAAGACGATCGCCGTGATACCGGCGGCCACAAGGACCACCTGGATGGCCGACTCGCGCCAGCGCGGCTTGCGCTGCATCTGCGGCATCAGGTCGCTCACGGCGATGTAGAGGAAGCTGCTGGACGCGATCACCAGCACATAGGGAATCCAGCCGCTCATCTGGTCGAGCAGGAAATACCCCACCAGGCCGCCGGCCACGGCGGCGACACTCGACAACAGGTTGAAGGCGAACGCCCTTGCCTTCGAGAACCCGGCGTTGAGCAGCACGATGAAATCCCCGACTTCCTGCGGGATTTCGTGCGCGGCAATGGCGAGCGCCGTGACCAGGCCGATATGCGGGTCGGCCAGAAAAGCCGCCGCGATCACGATGCCATCGGCAAAGTTGTGGAAGGTGTCGCCGACCAGGATGGTCAGGCCGCTGCGGCCGGCCTCCTCGCGGTCATGCCCGTGGTGATGGTGGTGTCCGTCGCCCTCATGATGGTGCGAATGGCGCAGCAGCGAGATTTTTTCCAGCAGGAAGAAACCGAGCAGGCCGGCCAGCAGCGTGCCGAACAGCGCACGCGGATCGGCGCCCGACTCGAACGCCTCCGGCAGCGAGTGGAGCAACGCCGTGGCCAGCAGCACGCCGACCGAGAAGCTGACCATGCGCTCGACCACGCGCGAGGCCATCGTCAGCGACAGCAGCGCGGCGCCGAAAATGCTGCCCACGCCGGAAATGGTGGCGGCGAGCAGGATATACAGAAGGGTCGAGTGGATGATGGGCTCCCGGGGCGGCCGTGCCGCGCCCGCGGCATGCCGGATCCGCCCGGCGCTAGGCGGACGGCAAACGCAACAATGTTGCAACTACTGGAGGCCGCATTGTACGTATTCCGGCGCCGACTTTGCAATCCTTGCCCGGTCGGCACCGGCAAGCCTGTTCAGGCGACGCCGTGCTGCCGGAACCATTCCAGGCACTTCGCCCAGCCATCCTTGGCATCTGCCTCCCGATAGCTGGGGCGGTAGTCGGCGTTGAAGGCGTGCCCGGATTCGGGATAGACGATGATCCTTGACGCCCTGGCATCCGGATCGGGCGAGGCCGCCAGCGCCGCCTTCATTTTCTCCACCTGGTCCTGCGTGATGCCGGTGTCCTTGCCGCCGTACAGGCCGAGTACCGGCACATCGAGGTGGGCCACCAGGTCCAGCGGGTTTTTCGGCTTCAGCGGCGTGGGCTGGCCGGTCAGCTGCCCGTACCAGGCCACGGCGGCTTTCAGCTTCTCGTTGTGCGTGGCATACAGCCAGGTAATGCGCCCGCCCCAGCAGAAGCCGGTGATGGCGACCCGCGACAGGTCGCCGCCATTCGCGCCGGCCCACGCCACCGCGGCGTCCAGATCGCCCATGACCTGTGCATCGGGCACCTTGGCAATCAGGTTGGCCTGCAGTTCCTGGATCGTGCCGAAGCTCTGCGGGTCGCCCTGGCGCGCGAACAGTTCCGGCGCGATGGCCAGGTAGCCGAGCTTGGCGAAGCGGCGGCAGACATCGGCGATATGCTCGTGCACGCCGAAGATCTCGCTGACCACCAGCACCACCGGCAGCTTCGTCCTGCCTTCGGGCTGCGCGCGGTAGGCGGGCATGCTGAAGGCGCCCGAAGGGATCGTCACCTCGCCGGCGTTCAGGCCCGCGAAGTCGGTCTTGATCGCCTGCGCCATCACCGGCAGCGTGGCCGCGGCGAACGCCGAGCCCAGCGCCGTCTTGACGAAGCCGCGGCGATTGAAAGTCTGCCCGGGTACCAGGCTCTCCACTTCGGGTTTCAGCATGCATGTCTCCAGGATCGTTGCAGGTTAGGCGCCCGCGTGGGGAATCCCCAGCTGGACGCCAACCGCCGATTCTAAGCAAACATGCCGTCGCGCGCACCCGCCCGCACGCGGGGGCCGTTCAGTGCAGCTTCACGCGCGGGCTGGTCTTGCTGCGCAGCCAGTGCGTCACCGTGTCGAGCCCCATGCCGACCGCGCCGTGCAGCGCCAGCACATGCATGCGGTAGAGCGAGGTGTACATGAAGCGCGCCATCAGCCCCTCGATAAACATCGAGCCACCGATCAGCCCGCCCATCAGGCTGCCCACCGCACTGAAATGCCCGAGCGACACCAGCGAGCCGAAATCCTTGAACGTGAATTCCGGCAGCGGCTTGCCGGCCAGCCGCGCGCGCAGCGCCTCGAACAGGAACGTTGCCTGCTGGTGCGCGGCCTGGGCACGCGGCGGCACCGCGGTCTGCTTTTCGGGCCACGCGCAGCTCGCGCAGTCGCCGAATGCGAAGATGTCCGGATCGCCTTCGCTCTGCAACGTCGGACGCACCAGGATCTGACCCTGTCGGCTGACCGGCAGGCCCAGCGCGGCCAGCACCGGCGGCGCCGTGATGCCCGCGGCCCACACCGTCAGGTCGGCATCGATGCGCTTGCCGCTGGCAGTCAACACCGCTGCGGTCGTCACCTCGGTCACGCGCTCGTTGGTGAAGACGTCGACGTCGAGCTTGTGCAGCAGCTTCGTGGTCTCGGCCGAGACGCGTTCGGACAGCGCCGGCAGGATGCGCGGGCCGGCCTCGATCACATGGATGCGCACATCGCGGCGCGGATCGAGTTGATGCAGCCCGTAGGCACTGAGCACGTGCGCGGTGTTGCGCAGTTCGGCCGACAGCTCGACGCCGGTCGCGCCGGCGCCGATGATGGCCACGTCCACGCGCGGCCGCCCGTCTTCGCCGACACGCCCGCGCCCGTTCTGCGCACGCACGCAGGCCGCGATCAGCCGGCGCCGGAAGCGCTCGGCCTGCGCGACGGTATCGAGCGCGATCGCATTCTCGGCCGCGCCAGGCACGCCGAAGAAATGCGTCACGCAACCGATGGCCAGCACCAGCGTGTCGTACGACAGCTCCCGCGCCGGCAGCAGCTCCCCGCCGTCCGGGTCCAGGCACGACGCGAGCGAGATCGTCTTGCGCGCGCGGTCGATGCCGGTCAGCTCGCCCTGCTGGAACTCGAAGTGGTGCCAGCGCGCCTGCGCCGCATATTCGAGCTGGTGCGTGTTGGGATCCATGCTGCCCGCGGCAACTTCATGCAGCAGCGGTTTCCAGATGTGCGTGGGCAAGCGGTCCACCAGCACCACTTGCGCGCCGCCCTTCTTGCCGAGCTTGTCGCCCAGCCGTGTCACCAGCTCCAGTCCTCCTGCCCCGCCTCCTACAACGATGATGCGATGTGCCCTGCCGTCTGCTCCTGTGGTCATGGTCTACCCGATGCTTTTATTGCTGAGAAACGCTGGCCGATAGAACCCATTTCATAAAGAGGAAGGGGTTCTTAAGCATTTGCCCCCAGTTTGCTGCATCGCAACAGCGTAGGCAAGACGGCAATTACCGATTCAGCAGTCGCTTCATTCAGTACGTCGGGTGTCGTATTTCCAGGGCCTCAAAGGCATGCAAATGAATACGGCCGGGTACTTCCCGGCCGTCTCTTCATTGCGTGTGCAACGCGCTCTCAGTGCGCTTCTTCCCAGTTCGCGCCGGTGCCGACTTCCGCAACCAGCGGCACGCGCAACTGCGCCACCGAACACATCAGTTCCGGCAACCTGACCTTGACGAGCTCCAGCTCGCCCTGCGGCACTTCCAGGACCAGTTCATCGTGCACCTGCATGATCTGGCGCGTCTGCAAGCGGTCGCGTTCCAGCCAGCCCTGTACCGCGATCATCGACAGCTTGATCAGGTCCGCCGCCGTGCCTTGCATCGGCGCGTTGATGGCCGCGCGCTCCGCGGCCTGTCGGCGCGGGCCGCTGCCGCCGTTGATGTCCGGCAGCCACAGGCGCCGGCCGAACACGGTCTCGACATAGCCTTGTTCGCGCGCGGTCTGGCGTGTGCTTTCCATGTATTGCGCCACACCCGGGTAGCGCATGAAGTAGCGGTCGATATAGTGCTTGGCGGCCTCGCGCTCGATGCCCAGGTTGCCGGCCAGCCCGAACGCGCTCATGCCGTAGATCAGGCCGAAGTTGATCACCTT
The DNA here is from genome assembly GCF_905397275.1 of Cupriavidus yeoncheonensis. Classification (GTDB taxonomy): domain Bacteria; phylum Pseudomonadota; class Gammaproteobacteria; order Burkholderiales; family Burkholderiaceae; genus Cupriavidus; species Cupriavidus yeoncheonensis. The sequence goes on from NZ_CAJPUY010000013.1 coordinate 128,795, forward strand.
GGCATAGCGGCGCTGCTCGCTGCTGACAGCCTCGCGCTCCACGCCGAAGATCTCCGCCGCGGTGGCGCGGTGGATATCCTCGCCGTTGGCAAATGCGCGCAGCAGGTTCTCGTCGCCCGAGATATGGGCCATGATGCGCAGCTCGATCTGCGAATAGTCGGCCGACACGATCACGCTGCCCGGCGGCGCAATGAACGCTTCGCGAATGCGCCGGCCTTCTTCCGTGCGCACGGGGATGTTCTGCAGGTTCGGATCCGTCGATGCCAGCCGGCCCGTCACCGCCGTGGCCTGCCCGTAGCTGGTGTGCACGCGGCCGGTGTCCGGGTTGACCATCCTGGGCAGCTTGTCCGTGTAGGTGGACTTGAGCTTGGCCAGCCCGCGATAGTCCAGCAGCACCTTGGGCAGCGGGTAATCCTCGGCCAGCTTCTGCAGCACCTCTTCGTCGGTCGACGGCGCGCCGCTCGCGGTCTTCTTGACCACCGGCAGCTTCATCTGGTTGAACAGGATCTCGCCGATCTGCTTGGGCGAGCCAAGGTTGAACGGCTGCCCCGCGGCGTCGTACGCGGCCTGCTCCAGCGCGAGCATGCGCTGGCCCAGTTCGGCGCTCTGTGCGGCGAGCCGTTGCGCATCGATCAGCACGCCATTGCGTTCGATCTTCTGCAGCACCACGGATACCGGGATCTCGATCTCTTCATAGACCCGATGCAAGCCTGGCGCGGCCTGCACCTGCGGGAACATCCTGCGGTGCAGGCGCAGCGTCACGTCGGCGTCCTCGGCCGCGTATTCCGTCGCGCGCGCAAGGTCGATCTGGTCGAAGCCGATCTGGCTTGCGCCCTTGCCGCAGACTTCCTCGTAGGTGATGGTCTTCAGGCTCAGCAGGCGTTCGGCCAGGCTGTCCATGCCGTGGTTGCGGTGCGAGGCCAGCACGTAGCTTTCGAGCATGGTGTCCTGCGCGATGCCGCGCAGGGTCACGCCGTGGTTGGCGAACACGTGCATGTCGTACTTGATGTTCTGGCCGAGCTTGGGCCTGCTCTCGTCCTCCAGCCACGCGCGCATGCGCGCCAGCACCGCATCGCGCGAGAGCTGGCCGTGATTGTCCATGCCGGCCACGTCCGGGCCGCGGTGTCCCACGGGGATATAGCAGGCCTCGCCCGGCTCCACGGACAGCGAGATGCCGACCAGCTGCGCCTGCATCGGATCCAGCGATGTGGTCTCGGTGTCGATGGCCGTCAGCGGCGCGCTTTCGATACGCTGCATCCACGCGTCGAAGGCGGCGTCGGTGATCACCATCTCGTAGCGGATTTCGCTCGGGGCGGAATCCTCCTGGGCCGGCGCGGCATCGGCGTGCGATGCCGAAGGCGTGGCCGCCGGCGCGTCGAACAGCCCGCCCTGCGCGGGTGCGGCCGAAGCACGCGCACGCGCCTGCGCGCGCGGATCGGGCAGGCTTTCACCGGTCAGGTCGCGCAGCCAGGTCTTGAAGCCATAGCGCGAGAAGAAGGCCGCCAGCTTTTCCTTGTCCTCGCCGACGTCCTTGAGCGCGTGGAAATCCGCCACGGCCGCGCGCAGGTCGCAGTCGGTCTTGACGGTGACCAGCTCGCGCGCCTTGGGCAGCCAGTCCAGCGTATTGCGCAGGTTCTCGCCGACCACGCCCTTGATGCCCGCGGCGTTCGCCATGATGGCGTCGAGCGTGCCATGTTCGGCCAGCCACTTCACCGCGGTCTTGGGGCCAACCTTGGGCACGCCGGGCACGTTGTCGACCGCGTCGCCGATCAGCGACAGATAATCGACGATGCGCTCGGGCGGTACGCCGAACTTGTTGTTCACACCGGCCGGGTCGAGCACTTCGCCGCTCATGGTGTTGACCAGCGTGACGTCGTCATTGACCAGCTGCGCCAGGTCCTTGTCGCCGGTGGAAACCACCGTGCGCACGCCTTGCACGCCCGCCTCGCGGGCCAGCGTGCCGATCACGTCGTCGGCCTCCACGCCTTCCACCACGACGATCGGCCAGCCCAGCGCGCGCACGGCCTCGTGGATCGGCTCGATCTGGCGCGCCAGGTCCTCCGGCATCGACGGGCGATGCTCCTTGTACGCCGGATACATGTCGTCGCGGAAGGTCTTGCCCTTGGCGTCGAACACGCAGGCGCTATACTCTGCCGGGTAATCGTTGCGCAGCTTGCGCAGCATGTTGATCATGCCGTAGATTGCCCCTGTGGGCAGACCCTCACCATTCCTCAGGTCCGGCAGCGCGTGATAAGCGCGATACAAATAGCTCGATCCATCGACGAGCAAGAGTGTTTTTGGACTATCCGACATTCACATGGACTCTAAATTGACTGGTGCTGCAGCAGGCGGTGCTTCGACCGCCCCCCTTGCCGACCCGGATGTTTCCGATATCTCCGGCGATACCGTCCAACCCCCGCCGGAAGCTGCTGCTGAACACGCCGCGGCCGTGGCCGCTGCGGCCGACGCCGCCGCCGCGGGCCACCCCGCGCAGGCGCCGGCCGATGGCGCGGCGGGTTCACGCGCGAATCCGCGCAAGATGATTCCCAGCCTGCGTGCGCTGGCCGACGAAGACCGCGCAACCGCCAAGAAAGCGCGCGCCTCGTGGCAAATGTTCACGATTATGGCAGAGTTCATCGAGGCCACCGAGTACCTGTCGGAGATCCGGCCGGCAGTCTCGATCTACGGCAGCGCGCGCCTGCGCGAAGACTCGCCTTACTACCAGCGCACCATCGAAATCGCGCGGCTGTTCTCCGATGCCGGCTTCGCCGTGATCTCCGGCGGCGGCCCCGGCATCATGGAGGCCGCCAACAAGGGCGCGCACGCCGGCAAATCGGCCAGCGTCGGCCTGAATATCGAACTGCCGCACGAACAGCAGGGCAACCCTTACCAGGACATTGCCATGCGGTTCCGCCATTTCTTTACGCGCAAGGTCACGTTCGTCAAGAACTCCGATGCCTTCATCGTCATGCCGGGCGGTTTCGGCACGCTCGATGAACTCGCCGAGGTGCTGACGCTGGTGCAGACCGGCAAGTCGCGTTCCGTGCCCGTGGTGATGTTCGGCAGCCGCTTCTGGAAGGGCCTGCTCGACTGGTTCCGCTTCACGCTGCTGCCCATGGGCCTGATCGCCGAGCACGACCTCGACCTGATGAAGATCGTCGACGAGCCGCATGAAGTGCTGGAAGCGGTCTACGAGTACTACGAGCGCCGCGGTGGCGACAAGCCGATCCCGCCCAAGGAAGAAATGTTCTACCTGTAAGACAAAACGGGGTGCAAGGGAGGCCGGCGTCACAGGCGCATGCGCCACCCGATGCAGCGCTGCCGGGGTGCCCCAGAGGCCACGGCAGCGGCCCTTTCGCGGCAGGAGTTGCTAGAATGGGAGGTATCCGCTTGCCAAGCCCGACGCCGCCGGGTTGCAGCCAACGCCCCATTCCGCCGCGCAGCGTGCCGTATCGACCGCTGTGCTGCACAGGAGCCCCAGATGACCTCCCCCTCACTCCGGTCTGTCGTGCCCGCAGGCGCAGCGTCAGCAACCGCCCGGACGCCGCGCCTGGCCCTGGCCGCCGCCGTGCTGGCGCTGGCCATGCCCGGCCTGGCACTGGCGCAGCCCGCCGAGGAAAGCAACGCCCTCACGCAGCAGGAACTGAACCGGATCAACAACCAGCCGATCGCGCCGGCCTCCAAGTCGCAGATCAACCAGCCGCGCCAGCCGAGCTTCCAGCTCAATGAGCGCGACGGCACGCAAGTGCGTGAGTACCGCGACAAGGGTCGTGCCACCGATATCCAGGTAAAGTCCGGGTTCGGCACCAAATACCAGATGAGCAAGCCGGAAGACAGCTCGCCGAAGATCCGCGAGCATGACGTCAATCGGGTGCCTTCGGTCAACCTGCAGTTCTGATTCCGACTACCCACGGCCCGGGCACGCCCGGGCCGCGCCGGTCCTCCGGCAGTATTGCCGCGGCGGCGGCCACCTTTGTGCCGCCGCTTTCCGTTTCGCATCACACGACGAGTATGGCCGTATTCACCACGGTCTCGCAGGACGAGATCGCCCGCTGGCTGCTTGACTACGACCTTGGCGAAGTCCGCGAATTGCGCGGCATCGCCTCCGGCATCGAGAACAGCAATTTCTTTCTGACCATGGAGCAGGATGGCTGCACGCGCGAGTACGTGCTGACCATCTTCGAGCGGCTGACGTTCGCGCAGCTGCCCTACTACCTGCACCTGATGGCGCACCTTGCCGCACGCGGCATCACCGTGCCCGCGCCGATCCCGGCGCGCGACGGCGAGATCCTGCGCGCGCTCAAGGGCAAGCCCGCGACCATCGTCACGCGCCTGCCGGGCGCGTCGCAGCTCAAGCCGGACGCCGAGCACTGCGCGCAGGTCGGCGACATGCTCGCGCGCATGCACGTGGCCGGGCAGGACTACCCGCGTCAGCAGCCCAATCTGCGCAGCCTGTCCTGGTGGCAGCAGACCGAAGCGGAGATCGTGCCGTTCCTCGACGCGCAGCAGCGCACGCTGCTGCAGCAGGAAATCGCGCACCAGACGGCTTTCTTCGGCAGCGCGGACTACGCGGCGCTGCAGGGCGGCCCGTGCCACTGCGACCTGTTCCGCGACAACGCGCTGTTCGAGGAAGACGGCACGGGCCACCACCGCCTGGGCGGCTTCTTCGACTTCTACTTCGCCGGCAACGACAAGTGGCTGTTCGACCTGGCCGTGACCGTCAACGACTGGTGCATCGACCTGGCCACCGGCGAGCTGGACAACGCCCGGGCCCAGGCACTGGTGCGCGCTTATCATGCGGTCAGGCCGCTCAGCGCCGGCGAGACCACGCACTGGCGCGACATGCTGCGCGCGGGCGCGCTGCGCTTCTGGGTGTCGCGCCTGTGGGATTTCTACCTGCCGCGCGAAGCCGACATGCTCCAGCCGCATGACCCCACCCATTTCGAACGCATCCTGCGCCGGCGCCTCGCCATGACCGCGGACGCCGCCGCGCTTGCCTGGATCTGATTGGTATGCAACTACTGGAAGTCCCCGCCAAGGAAGGCTACGTATGGTTCCGCCAGGGCATCTGGCTGTTCCGCAAGAACCCGCTCGCCTTCCTGATGCTGCTGTTCATCTACCTGATCGCGGCGCAACTGGCCATCGTGGTGCCGCTGATCGGCATCATCGCGCTGCTGGTCGTGACGCCGGGCCTGTCGGTCGGCGTGATGACGGCCTGCCGTGAAGTCATCCAGAACAAGCGCGTGCTGCCGACCGTGCTGTTAGCGGGATTCCGCACCAACGGCAAGGAAGCCACGCGCCACCTGCTGGTGCTCGGTGGCATCTATGCGGCACTGGTGTTCCTGCTGAGCCTGATCGCGGGCGCGCTGGTGGACATGAGCGCGCTGCTGCCGATCCTGCTGAAGGAAGAGACGCTGACGGCCGAGGCCGTGCGCCAGCTTTACTACGCGCTGCTGATTGGCGCGCTGCTCTACACGCCGATCGCCATGATGTTCTGGTTCGCGCCGCTGCTGGCGGCATGGCATGGCGTGCCGCCCGTCAAGGCGATGTTCTTCAGCTGGACCGCGTGCTGGCGCAACCGTGGCGCCTTCTTCACCTACGTGCTGCTATTCGCCGTGCTGCTGGTGGCGATTCCGTTCTTCCTGGAAACCCTCTTCAGCGCGTTCGGCGCAGAGACCGTGCTGTCGTTCCTGGTCACGCCCTATTCGCTGTTGATGCTGGCCATCCTGTACTGCTCGTTCTACGCGACGTACCGGGGCTGCTTCAATGTCGTCCCGGCGGAAGAAGCCACGCCGACCTGAGCTGCGAAGGGTGCGTGTCGTCGCGGCGATCGCATGTCATGCGCCTGCGGCGCACAAACCGCTGGAGGCGCTGATGCGGGCGGCGCCTGTGCTGCAGAGCGAGGTGTTGAACGCGAGGTGAGGAGACCTGGCAACAGCATCCTCCTCACTCGCAGAACGTCCTCCCCATCTCCTCCGCCGCCTCCCTCAATTCCGGCACAAACTCATACAGCCGATCCATCGACATGCGCGCCAGCGGCGCTTGCACGGCAATCGCCGCGCAAGCCCGGTTGCGGTTGAGCATGACAGGCACCGCCACCGCGATCATCCCCTGCAGATTTTCCTGGTTATTGATCCCCAGCCGGCGCCGGCGGGTCTCCGCCAGTTCCGAGCGCAATACATCGATATTGGTGATGGTGTTCGCCGACTGCGCCCGCAGCGGCAAGCTGGCTATCAGCCGCTCGCGCTGCGCGCAAGGCAGGAACGCCAGCAGCAGCTTGCCGCTGGCCGAGCAATGCAGCGGCACGCGCGACCCCGGCTGCAGGTGCATGCGTAGCGGCCACTGCGTTTCCACGCGATCCAGGTAGACCACATCATCGCCGGACAGCATGGTCAGGTTGCAGGTCTCGCCGACCTTGTCGACGAGCTGCTGGAGGATCGCGTGGCGTGCCGCCGCCGGCCCCGCCTGCATCAGCACATTGACCGCGAACTGCCGCACGCGCGACGAGCACTCGTAATACCGGCTGCCGGCCGTGCGCGATACCAGCCACGTGCTTTCGAGCTGCTTGAGCAGGCGATGCACGGTCTGCTTCGGGAGCCCGATCTCCTGAACGATGGCCGCGAGCGACAGCGGCTCCTCTGCCGTCGACAGGATCTCGAGAATGCGGAAGGCGCGCACCGCGGCGGCGTTCGAGTGATTGCTCATGGATTCAATTTATAGGATTCCGGGACGCCCTGACGTCCCGAAAACTGCGTTCCGCGTTTCACCCCGCACCGGCGCTCTCGAAAGCGCACAAATTGGGACGAGTTGCCCCGCTGGCTTCACTAGATTCGATCCGGGGCCAGCGCTCCCGGCCGCGTAGCCAGCAACGCGGCCACCGCGCGGACCCTACCGTCCCAACCGCGGAGTCGATCCATGAGTGTGCAAATACTGCGTCACCAGCAGTCCAACAATCCCGATTTGCCCCAAGCGGCAGCATCCGCCCCCGGCCAGACGGCACCGACCGTCGCCGCGATCGTGGCGCGGGCCAGGCAGGCGCAGCGCGAGTTCGCGCGGGCCGACCAGGCCACCATCGACACTGCCGTGGCCGCGGCCGCGTGGGCCATCATGGAGCCCGCACGCAACCGGCAGCTCGCGGAATGCGCCGTGGCCGACACCGGGCTCGGCAATGTCGAGGACAAGATCCGCAAGAACTACCGCAAGACGCTCGGGCTGCTGCGCGACCTGCACGGTCGCAAGACGGTGGGAGTGATTTCGCAGGATGCGCAGGCGGGCATCACCGAGATCGCGCGTCCCGTGGGCGTGGTGGCGGCGATCACGCCCTCCACCAACCCGGCGGCCACGCCGGCCAACAAGATCCTCAACGCGCTCAAGTGCGGCAACAGCGTGATCGTCGCGCCCTCGCCGAAGGGCCAGGGCACGTGCGAGCTGCTGCTGTCCTTCATCCATGCCGAGTTCGCGCGCGCCGGCCTGCCTGCGGACCTCGTGCAGATGCTGCCCACGCCAGTCTCGAAGCTGGCCACGGCGGAACTGATGCGGCAGGCGGACCTGGTGGTCGCCACGGGCTCGCAGGCCAATGTGCGCATGGCCTACACCAGCGGTACGCCGGCGTTCGGCGTGGGCGCCGGCAATGTGGCGTCGATCATCGACAGCACCGCGGCGCTGGACGATGCCGCCGCGAAGATCGAGCGCTCCAAGACCTTCGACAACGCCACGAGCTGCTCCTCGGAGAACAGCCTGGTGGTGCTGGACGCGGTCTACAAGCCGATGCTCAAGGCGCTGGCCGCGGTTGGCGGCGTGCTGCTCACATCGACGGAGAAGGCGCGCCTGCAGGCGCTGATGTGGCACGACGGCAAGCTGGCCGGCCAGGCCACGGGCCAGAGCGCGCGGCGCATTGCCGAACTGGCCGGGCTCGAACGCGTGCGCGACCAGCAGCCGACCATGCTGCTGGTCGAGGAAACCGGCGTGGGCCGCGAGTTCCCGTTCTCCGGCGAAAAGCTCTCGCCAGTGCTGACGCTGTACCGCGCCGCCGACCTTCCGGCTGCGCTCGACTGCGTGGCGCGCCTCTACGCGTACATGGGCGCCGGGCATTCGGTCAGCCTGCATACGGCCAATCCGCGCCAGGCGCTGCAGCTCGGCATGGAGCTGCCGGTGGCGCGCGTGATCGTCAACCAGGCGCACTGCTTCGCCACGGGCGGCAATTTCGACAACGGCCTGCCGTTCTCGCTGTCGATGGGTTGCGGCACGTGGGGCGGCAACAACTTCTCGGACAACCTCGGCTGGCGCCAGTACCTGAACATCACGCGCATCGCGGTGCCGATCGCCGAGCGCGTGCCCGATGAAGCCGAACTGCTCGGCGACTACTTTGCGAGGGTCGGCCAATGAACGCGCGCCTGGAACCCCAAGCCTTCGGGAGCCTGGCCGCGCTGATGGCCGCGCGAGCCGCGCAATGGCCCGACAAGCCCTACCTGCTGGCCCCCGACAGCGGCCATGCGCTCACGTTCGGCGCGCTCGCCGCCGACGCCGGCGTACTCGGCGAACGCTGCGCGGCAGCCGGCCTGGAACGCGGGCAGACGGTGTCGGTCTACCTGCCCAACGGCGAACAGACCGCGCGCCTGCTGCTCGGCATCATGGCGTGCGGGCTGGTCGTCAATCCGATCAACCTGCTGTGCCAGCCGGCGCAGCTGCGCTACATCCTGTCGCATTCGGACACGCGGCTCATCTTCACGTGGCCCGGCGGAAAGGCCGCGATTCGCGAGGCATTGCGCGAAGCCGGCCTCGACGTGCCGGTCGTGGTTACCACGCCCGACGCCACGGAGCTGCCCGCGCTGCATGCGCTGCCCTCGGCGACCCAGGATGCCCGCCCGCTGCCGCCGCCGGAGCCGGACGCGCCCGCGCTGCTGATGTACACCTCGGGCACGACCGGCACGCCCAAGGGCGTACTGCTCACGCACCGCAACCTCGCCACGAACGGCGCCAACGTCAGCCGCGAGCATGCGCTCGGCCCGGCCGACCGGGTGCTGGCGACGCTGCCGCTGTATCACATCAACGGCCTCGTCGTGACCGCGATCGCGCCACTGGTTCACGGCGGTTCGGTCGTGATGCCGATGCGCTTTTCCGCAAGCTCGTTCTGGCACGACATCGCGCGCCACGGCTGCACCTGGCTCAACGTGGTGCCGACCATCATCGCCTACCTGCTCAATGACACGGACGGCAAGGCGCCGCAAGGCGTGCGCTTTTGCCGCTCGGCATCGGCCGCGCTGCCGCCCGAGCACCACCGTGCGTTCGAGGACCGCTTCGGCATTGGCGTGATCGAGACCATGGGCATGACGGAGACCGCCGCGCCCGCCTTCAGCAATCCGCTGGATCCGCAGCAACGGCGCATCGGCAGCATCGGCCGGCCTTCGGGAACGCGCGCGCGCGTGCTCGGCCGCGACGGCAAGGCGCTGCCCGACGGCCAGACCGGCGAAATCGTGCTGCAGGGCGAGAACGTCATGGCGGGCTACTACAAGGCGCCCGATGTCACGCGCGACGCCTTCACGCACGACGGCTGGCTGCGCACGGGCGATCTCGGCTACCGCGATGCCGACGGCTACTTCTACATCACCGGCCGCGCCAAGGAACTGATCATCAAGGGCGGCGAGAACATCGCCCCGCGCGAGATCGACGAAGCGCTGCTGCGGCACCCCGCCGTGCTCGAAGCCGCGGCCGTCGGCGTGCCCGATCCGGCCTACGGGCAGGAGATCGTCGCCTTCGTCGTCGTGCGCGGCGCGACCCCGTGCGATGACACCGCGCTGCGCGCGCACTGCCTGCGCGAACTGGGACGCTACAAGACGCCGAAGGAATTCCGCTTCGTCGCGGAACTGCCGCGCGGCCCGTCCGGCAAGGTGCAGCGGCTCCGGCTGCTCGACCCCGCCTGAACCTCCGGATGCCGATTCCCCGGGACATTCGCCTTGCGGCGTCCCGGTCCACAACCATCGTCAAGGAGGCCATCGACCGACATCGCACCGGGACAGGAGACAAGACTCAACCGGCAACCCGGCAGACAGCAGATTGCTCAAGGACGGGGCAGCACGGCACAGGCCGCGCCCCGGCCACCCGAAAGCGCAGGGCTATGGACCCATGCGCGGGCGGCCGCCCCGTCAACGCCACGCGCGCCAGCCGCGCAATGGAGGTGGTATGAAGCAACGCATCAAGACCCGGCATATGATCCTCGGCGTCATGTGCCTGATGTATTTCATCGCCTATATCGACCGCGTCAACATCTCGGTCGCCGCCCCGCTGATCCGCGAAGAGATGGGACTGACATCTTCGCAGCTCGGCCTGGTGTTCTCGGCCTTTGCGTATCCTTACGCCGCCATGCAGATCCTCGGTGGCTGGCTGTCCGACAAGTTCGGGCCCAAGAAGGTGCTGATCGTGCTGTCGCTGATCTGGGGCGTGGCCACGGTGCTGACCGGCTTTGCCGGCAGCGTGCTGATGCTGGTGGTGCTGCGCTTCGTGCTGGGCATCGGCGAAGGCGGCGCGTTCCCGACTGCCACGCGCGCCTTCACATACTGGATGCCGGTGGCCGAGCGCGGCTTCGCGCAGGGCATCACGCACAGCTTTGCCCGGCTGGGTGGCGCGATCACGCCGCCGATCGTGCTGGCCATCGTGGCCACCGCCGGCTGGCGCGAGGCGTTCATCGTACTCGGCGCGGTCAGCCTCGGCTGGACCCTGCTCTACGCCGGCGTGTTCAAGGACACGCCCGACGAGCACAAGCGCGTGACGCCGCAGGAATTGCAGGAGATCGGCTACCGGCGCGGCGAATGCCAGCGCTCGGCCAAGGCGGCCACGCCGTGGCGGCGCCTGTTCCGGCGCATGTGGCTGGTGACGTTCGTGGACTTCTGCTACGGCTGGTCGCTGTGGGTCTACCTGACCTGGCTGCCGTCGTACCTGAAGGAGGCGCGCGGCTTCGACCTGAAGCAGCTCGCGCTGTTCACGGCGCTGCCGCTGATGGCCGGCGTGGTCGGCGACACGCTCGGCGGCGTGCTGTCCGACCGCATCTACCAGCGCACCGGCAACCTGCGCCTGGCGCGCGGCGCGATCCTGTTCGCGGGGTTGGCCGGCTCGCTGATGTTCATCGTGCCGATGACCTACACGGCCGATGCGGTCAACGCGGTGATCCTGCTGTCGCTGTCGTTCTTCTTCCTGGAGCTGACCAACGCCGTGCTGTGGAGCCTGCCGCTCGACATCGCCGGCAAGTACGCCGGCACCGCGGGCGGCATGATGAACACGGGTTTCGGGCTGGCCGGCATGGTCTCGCCGGTGGTGTTCGGATACCTGATCGAAGCCACGGGCAGCTACAACCTGCCCTTCATGATCTCGGCGGCGCTATTGGGCGTCGGCGCGGTGGCATCGCTGTTCATCAATCCGCTGAAGACCGTGGATACACCCGAGGAAAAGACCGCCGAAGGCCAGCCGGCCTTTCCCTGACCCGGCACGTGAAGCCGGACCCGCTCAGTTGATCGGGTCCAGCTTCGCCACCGCCAGCGCCAGCCACTTGGCGCCGTGGCGCTTGAACTCGATCTGGGCGCGGGCATCTTCGCCGTCGCCTTCCAGCGCCTTGATCACGCCTTCGCCGAACTTGTTGTGGAACACCTGCTGGCCGACGCGCAAGCCCGTGCCGGCCTCGCGCTTGGCATCGGCATAGCCGTTGCCGGTGTCCATGCCGCCGGTCGGCTTGTTGCCGGAGTACGGTACATCCTCGGGCTTGCGGAACCAGTCACGGCCCCATGCGGTGTCCCGTTCCTGACGGCGGACGCCGCCATAGCTCTGCTGCTGCGGCGTGAGCCACTTCAGTGCCGCTTCGGGCAGCTCCTCGAAGAAGCGCGAGCGCACGTGGTAGCGCATCTGTCCGTGCAGCACGCGGCTCTGCGCAAAGGACAGGTACAGGCGCTCGCGCGCACGCGTGATCGCCACGTACATCAGCCGGCGCTCTTCCTCGAGCCCGTCCTGCTCCATTGCGCTGTTCTCGTGCGGGAACAACCCCTCTTCGAGTCCCGTGATAAACACCACGTTGAACTCCAGGCCCTTGGCCGCGTGCACGGTCATCATCTGCACCGCGTCCTGGCCCGCCTGCGCCTGGTTGTCCCCCGCTTCCAGCGAGGCGTGGGTCAGGAACGCCACCAGCGGCGTCATCACCACCGGCAGCGCTTCCGGGTCCAGCACCTGCTGCGCCTGGTCGCCCTCCGCGAGCTGCGGCGCGGCCTGCGCCACGCGCGATTCGAAACCGACCGGGATCACCGCGGCCAGCGCTTCCAGCCCGTAGCCCTCCTCCACGACGAAGGCCTGCGCCGCGGTCACCAGTTCCTGCAAGTTCTCAATGCGATCCTGGCCTTCCTTCTCGCCGCGGTAGTGCGTGATCAGACCGCTGGTGTTGGTCACGTACTCGACCACCTCGGCCAGCGTCATGCGGCGCGTCTCGGCGCGCATCTGCTCGATCAGGCGCACGAATGCCGCCAGCTTGCTGCCCGCCGCGCCGGCCACATAGGCCACGGCCTCGGACAGCGAGCAGTTGTACTGGCGCGCGGCGTCCTGCAGCTGTTCCAGCGAGCGCGCGCCGATGCCGCGCGCGGGGAAGTTCACCACGCGACCAAAGGCCGCATCGTTGCGCGGGTTCTCCAGCAATTGCAGGTAAGCCAGCGCGTGCTTGATTTCGGCGCGCTCGAAGAAGCGCAGGCCGCCATACACACGATAGGCGATACCCGCGGAGAACAGCGCATGCTCGATCACGCGCGACTGCGCGTTGCTGCGGTACAGGATGGCGATCTCGGAGCGGCTCATGCCCTGCGCGATCTGGTCGCGGATCTCCTCGATCATCCACGACGCCTCCTGCCCGTCCGAGCCGGCCTGGAACACGCGCACCGGCTCGCCGTGGCCGGCATCGGTGCGCAGGTTCTTGCCCAGGCGACGCGCGTTATGCGAGATCAGATGGTTGGCCGAATCGAGGATATGGCCGTGCGAGCGGTAGTTCTGCTCCAGCTTGATCATGCTGCGCACGCGGAACTCGTGCTCGAAGTCGCGCATATTGCCGACGTTCGCGCCACGGAACGCATAGATGCTCTGGTCATCGTCGCCCACGGCGAACACCGCGGCCGGATTCTGCGTGCCATGGCCGGCCAGCAGCTTGAGCCACTGGTACTGCAGCACGTTGGTGTCCTGGAACTCGTCCACCAGGACATGGCGGAAGCGGTGCTGGTAGTGCTGGCGGATGGCGTCGTTGTAGCGCAGCAGTTCGTAGCAGCGCAGCAGCAACTCGGCAAAGTCCACCACGCCTTCGCGCTGGCACTGCTCGTCGTAGGCGGCGTACAGGTCGACGAAGCGGCGGTTGAAGTCGTCGTTGGCCTCCACGTCCGCCGGTCGCAGGCCTTGCTCCTTGGCGTTGTTGATGAAGTACTGGAGGTTCTTGGCCGGGTACTTCTCGTCATCGACATTGAGGGCCTTCAGGAGGCGCTTGAGCGCCGAAAGCTGGTCCTGGCTGTCGAGGATGGCAAAGGTCTGCGGCAGGCCGGCATCGCGGAAATGCGCGCGCAGCATGCGATTGCACAGGCCGTGGAATGTGCCGATCCACATGCCGCGCGTGTTGATCGGCAGCATCGACGACAGGCGCGTCTGCATTTCCTTGGAGGCCTTGTTGGTAAAGGTCACCGCCAGGATGCCCGCCGGCGACACCCGCCCGTTCTGGATCAGCCAGGCAATGCGCGTGGTCAGCACGCGCGTCTTGCCGCTGCCCGCGCCGGCCAGGATCAGGGCCGGCTCGTCAGGCAGCGTGACGGCGGCGAGTTGTTCGGCGTTGAGGTTGGCGAGCAGGTCGGACATTGAGGATCGGGGTGGAAGGCGGGTCGGGTTGGCTTGTCGTGCTTGGCATGCGCCGCTGTTTCGCCGGCGTAGCCGGCGAGTCACTTTTTGTCCGAGCGACAAAAAGTAACCAAAAAACGCGTTGACTTGCCCTAACGGGCGAATATTGATCGTAGTGTGCTAAGGGTGTTGTACGGGTATGGTCTTCAGAGTGTGCCTGGCTGCCTGCCGCTTGGTGCGCGTCTGTGGTTAGGCTTTCAAACAATGATTGAACGAGCCCCGAAACTGTCCGTGGCTCCTGCTACCACCGCCATCGTGCAATCGCCTTCGGCTGCGCTGCGCGCAGAGCTCTAGTCTGGATACCCAGGCCGCAGGCGAACCGCGCCGCAGCAAAGTTGAGAAACCGGACCGTTGGCACCGGCGACGATGATGCCCATCGCAGACCGACTAGGACGTGCGCGCAGCGCAGCCGTAGGCGTCCCACCACTGACGCCGTTGGAACGCTGTACCCGAGTCCAACTTGGGGATCGTTCAAGAGCAGCTTATCGCAGGCACTGGTCCTGACTCACATAGCGTTGGCAGGGTCGAACGGGCAACCAAGCATCGCGAAACCAAAGCCCTTCGAACACAAGAAGCGCATCGTTGATAGCCAGCCGCTCAGGCGACGCGTTTTTTGGTTACTTTTTGTCGCTCGGACAAAAAGTGACTCGCCGGCTTCGCCGGCGAAACAGCAGCGCCCGCCAAGCACGACACCCCATCAACCCAAAACCAAACCCCAAATTATACCGACCCCCCACCCCGCGAAGCGAACGATTTCCTCCCCACCCGCGACGTTCCGTATAATTTGACGTTTGACTGGCGCAACGCACCCACGAGCGCGCCAGGCGCAGGCCGAAGCACCCCGCCTGCGACAGCCCCGACGCCCAAACCTCGACATCCCCAGCATGACCGCCCAAGACCAATCCCTTGCCAAGAGCTTCGAACCCGCCGCCATCGAGGCGAAATGGGGCCCCGAGTGGGAGAAGCGCGGCATCGCCCAGCCGACGTTCGACCCGGCCCGGCCCGATTTCGCCATCCAGCTGCCGCCGCCCAATGTGACCGGCACGCTGCATATGGGCCATGCCTTCAACCAGACCATCATGGACGGCCTGACCCGCCATGCGCGCATGCTGGGCGCGAACACGCTGTGGGTGCCGGGCACGGACCACGCGGGCATTGCCACGCAGATCGTGGTGGAGCGCCAGCTCGAAGCGCAGGGCGTGTCGCGCCACGACCTCGGCCGCGAGAAGTTCACCGAGAAGGTCTGGGCCTGGAAGGAAGAGTCGGGTTCGACCATCACGCGCCAGGTGCGCCGCATGGGCGCGTCGATCGACTGGACCCGCGAGTACTTCACGATGTCGCCGGACATGTCGAAGGCGGTCACCGAGGTGTTCGTGCGCCTGCATGAGCAAGGCCTGATCTACCGCGGCAAGCGGCTGGTGAACTGGGACCCGGTGCTGGGGACCGCCGTGTCGGACCTGGAAGTCGAGAACGTCGAGGAAGAAGGCTCGCTGTGGCACATCCGCTACCCGCTGGTTGAGGCCGATACCAGGACCGGCCTCACGCACCTGACCGTGGCCACCACGCGTCCGGAAACCATGCTGGGCGACGTGGCCGTGATGGTCCACCCGGAAGACGAGCGCTATGCGCACCTGATCGGCAAGTCGGTGCATCTGCCGCTGACCGGCCGCCAGATCCCCGTGATCGCCGACGAGTACGTGGACCGCGAGTTCGGCACGGGCGTGGTCAAGGTGACGCCGGGCCATGACTTCAACGACTACGCCGTCGGCCAGCGCCACAACCTGCCGCAGCTGTCGATCCTGACGCTCGACGCGAAGATCGTCGCCGACGCGCCGGCCGCCTATGCCGGCCTGGACCGTTTCGAGGCGCGCAAGCAGATCGTGATGGACCTGGACGCCCAGGGCCTGCTGGCCGAAGTCAAGAAGCACAAGCTGATGACGCCGCGCAGCGAGCGCACCGGCAGCGCGATCGAGCCGATGCTGACCGACCAGTGGTTCGTCGCCATGAGCAAGCCGGCGCCCGAAGGCACGTTCTACCCGGGCCGCTCGATCGCCGAAGTGGCGCTCGACGCCGTGCAGAGCGGCGAAATCAAGCTGGTGCCGGAAAACTGGAACAGCACCTACAACCAGTGGCTGGCCAACATCCAGGACTGGTGCATCTCGCGCCAGCTCTGGTGGGGCCACCAGATCCCGGCCTGGTACGACGACGCCGGCAATTGCTTCGTCGCCCGTACCGAGGAAGAGGCGCTGGCCAAGGCGAAGGCCGCCGGCAGCACCGGCGCGCTGCGCCGCGAGGAAGACGTGCTCGACACGTGGTTTTCGTCGGCACTGGTGCCGTTCTCCTCGCTGGGCTGGCCGCAGGAAACGCCTGAGCTCAAGCACTTCCTGCCATCGTCGGTCCTGGTGACCGGCTACGACATCATCTTCTTCTGGGTGGCGCGCATGGTCATGATGACCAAGCACTTCACCGGCCAGGTGCCCTTCCATACCGTGTATGTGCACGGCCTGGTGCGCGACTCGGAAGGCAAGAAGATGAGCAAGTCCGAGGGCAACACGCTGGACCCCGTGGACCTGATCGACGGCATCGACCTCGACACGCTGCTGAAAAAGCGCACCACCGGCCTGCGCCGCCCCAAGGACGCACCGAAGATCGAGAAGAAGACCAAGAAGGAGTTCCCGGAAGGCATTCCCGCTTTCGGCGCCGATGCGCTGCGCTTCACGTTCGCGTCGCTGGCCACGCTCGGCCGCAACATCAACTTCGACACCGGCCGCTGCGAGGGCTACCGCAACTTCTGCAACAAGCTGTGGAACGCCACGCGCTTCGTGCTGATGAACACCGAGGGCCATGACTGCGGCATGGCCCCGTGCAATAACGACTGCGGCCCGGACGGCTACCTGCACTTCTCGCAGGCCGACCGCTGGATCGTGTCGCTGCTGCAACGCGTGGAAGCCGACGTCGAAAAGGGCTTTGCCGAGTACCGCTTCGACAACGTCGCCAGCGCCATTTACAAGTTCGTCTGGGACGAGTACTGCGACTGGTACCTGGAACTGGCCAAGGTGCAGATCCAGACCGGCACTGAAGCTCAGCAGCGCGCCACGCGCCGCACGCTGCTGCGCGTGCTGGAAACGGTGCTGCGCCTGGCGCATCCGATCATCCCGTTCATCACGGAAGAACTGTGGCAGAAGGTCGCGCCGCTGGCCGGCCGCGCCAAGGGCGATGGCAGCGAAAGCCTCGCGCTGCAGGCCTACCCGCTGCCGGCCCCGGCCAAGATCGACGAAGCCGCCGAGCAATGGGTGGCACAGCTCAAGGCCATGGTGGATGCCTGCCGCAACCTGCGCGGCGAGATGAATATCTCGCCGGCCCAGCGCATTCCGCTCTATGCGCATGGCGACAACGCCTTCCTGCGTGAGGCCAGCGCGCACATCCAGGCGCTGGCGAAGCTGTCCGAGGTGCGCGTCTTCGAAGACGACACCACCTTGCAGACCGAGGGCGCCGGCGCACCGGTGGCCATCGTCGGCGGCAACCACCTGCTGCTGAAGATCGAGATCGACGTTGCCGCCGAGCGCGTGCGCCTGTCGAAGGAGATCGAGCGCATCGGCGGCGAGATCGGCAAGTGCCGTGGCAAGCTGTCGAACGAGAGCTTTGTGGCCAAGGCGCCGCCCGCCGTGGTGGCACAGGAAACCCAGCGCCTGGCCGATTTCGAACAGACGCTGGTCAAGCTGAAGGACCAGTTGCAGCGCCTGCCGGCCTAAACTAGTTGCGGGCGCATCGGCCTCCGTTCCGGCTTGCGTCGGACGGAGACCGACAGACGGCCCCCGCAGCATCCGGCAGGGTTATAAGTCGAACCCGAAGGAATACCTGACATGGAAAATCGCGTTACCAAGGCCGTCTTCCCGGTCGCGGGCCTGGGCACCCGCTTTCTTCCGGCCACCAAGGCCAGCCCCAAGGAAATGCTGCCAGTGGTCGACAAGCCGCTGATCCAGTACGCGGTGGAAGAAGCCATGGCCGCCGGCATCACCGAGATGATCTTCGTCACCGGCCGCTCCAAGCGGGCCATCGAAGATCACTTCGACAAGGCCTTCGAGCTCGAAGTGGAGCTGGAGGCAAAGAACAAGCAGGCGCTGCTCGACGTGGTGCGTTCGATCAAGCCGGCCAATGTGGAGTGCTACTACGTGCGCCAGCCCGAAGCGCTGGGCCTGGGCCATGCCGTGCTGTGCGCCGCCAAGCTCGTGGGTGAAAGCCCGTTCGCGGTGATGCTGGCCGACGACCTGATCGACGGCACCCCGCCGGTGATGAAGCAGATGGTGGATCTGTACAACCACTACAACTGCTCGGTGCTGGGCGTCGAAGAGATCGCGCCGGAACAGAGCCGCTCCTATGGCGTGGTCGATGGCCGCGAATGGGACGAAGGCGTCATCAAGATGTCGGGCATCGTGGAAAAGCCCGCCCCGGAAGAGGCCCCGTCCAACCTCGGCGTGGTCGGCCGCTACATCCTGACGCCGCGCATCTTCGACCACCTGCGCGAGCTGAAGCCGGGCGCCGGCGGCGAGTTCCAGCTCACCGACGCGATCCAGTCGCTGCTCAGCCAGGAACAGGTGCTGGCCTACCGCTACCAGGGCACGCGCTATGACTGCGGCAGCAAGCTCGGCTACCTGAAGGCGACGGTCGAGTACGCGCTGAAGCACCCTGAAGTCGGCACCGGGTTCCGCGACTACCTGGAACACCGCGGCACCTACCTGGCCGACGGTACGGCGGCCTGACCGGCAGGCCTACGCGCGCCAAAAGAAAAGCCGCCCGAGGGCGGCTTTCTGTTGTCCGGGACGCCAGACCCGAGGCGTTCAGCGGCGGCGCATGTAGAACACGAACACCTTGTCGACTTCCTGGTGCGACAGCAGCTCGTTGCCGGTCTGCTTGGCAAAGGCCTGGAAATCGCGCGTGGCGCCCGGGTCGGTGGCCAGCACCTTGAGCACTTCGCCGCTGGCCATGTCGGCCAGAGCCTTCTTGGTACGCAGGATCGGCAGCGGGCAGTTCAGGCCGCGCGCATCCACTTCTTTCTGGAACTCCATTCCTCTCTTCCTTGCTTTTATCAGTCTTCAGACCGGGTATTGTAGCGAAGCCCTCAGGACGCTGAAGTCACTTGGCCGACGCGGGTCAGGGATGTCTTCGCCGGTCTGGCGGTCAAAGAAGCGTACCGGGTAGCCGCGCGACTGGAGCCAGTCGGCCACCGCGAAGCCGGTGCCGGCCGACCAGATCCGCATGTCCTCGGGCGCCACCAGCTTGTATTCGGCCAGTTCCTCGGACAGCGCGATATTGCCGTATGCCTTCACGTGGTACGCAATGATCAGCTCGTTCTTGCGCATGAACTCGTAGACGCCGATCAGCGACACAGCTTCGGTATCGAGGTTGGTTTCTTCCTTCAACTCGCGCGCCACGCCGAATTCCGGCGTCTCGTCGCGCTCCAGGAAGCCGGTGACCAGCGCGAACATCTTGTGCGGCCAGGCCGCGTTGCGCGCCAGCAGCAGCTTGCCTTCGTACTCGACCACCGCGGCCAGCACCGGCAGCGGGTTGTTCCAGTGCACGAAGCCGCATTCCGACTGGACGCAGGCGTGGCGTTCGCGCCCGGACAGCGGCAGTACCTCGAGCGGCGCGCCGCATTGCGGACAGAATCGGTATTGCATGAAGGGCTCCTGGGTGTCTCATTATGTTTTGCTACCGCCCGGTATCTTACGCCTGCCAGCGTATTTCAGCAGGCGCCGCAGGCCGCGCGCATATCGGCCGCCAGGGCTTCGACGGTCTCCGGCTGCAGGTCCCACGCGCACATGAAGCGGCAGCCGCCCGCGCCGATGAACGTGTAGAAGCGCCAGCCCTTTGCGCGCAGCGCTTCGATCGCAGGCAATGGCAGCTCGGCAAACACGGCGTTGGACTCGGTCGGGAACATGATGCGCACGCCGGGGATGCCGGCGATGCGCGACTGCAGCAGCTGCGCCATGGCATTGGCGTGACGCGCATTGGACAGCCAGACATCGTTCTCCAGCAGCCCCAGCCACGGCGCCGAGATGAAGCGCATCTTCGACGCGAGTTGGCCGGCCTGCTTGACGCGGTAGGCAAAATCCTCGGCCAGGCGGCGGTCGAAGAAGACCACCGCCTCGCCCACCGGCAAGCCGTTCTTGGTGCCGCCGAAGCACAGCACATCCACGCCGGCGCGCCACGTGATCTCGGACGGATGCACGCCGAGCGAGGCCACGGCATTGGCGAAACGCGCGCCGTCCATGTGCACGCGAAGCTGCCGCCGCTTGGCGATGGCGGCAATCGCGCGCACCTCTTCCACCGTGTAGACCGTGCCGACCTCGGTGGACTGCGTCAGCGACACCACCTTGGGCTTCGGGTAGTGGATGTCCGAGCGCCGCGTCACCAGCGCCTCGACCGCATCGGGCGTGAGCTTGCCGTTCTCGCCCGGCGCGGTCAGCAGCTTCGAGCCGTTGGAGAAGAACTCCGGCCCGCCGCACTCGTCGGTCTCGATATGCGCAAGCTCGTGGCAGATGACCGAATGGTACGACTGGCACAGCGCCGACAGCGCCAGCGAATTGGCCGCGGTGCCGTTGAAGACGAAGAACACTTCGCAATCGGTCTGGAACAGGTCGCGGATCCGGTCGCAGACCTTCTGCGTCCAGGAATCGTCGCCGTAGGCCTGCTCATGGCCGGTGCCGTTGGCCTCCAGGAAATACTTCAGGGATTCCGGGCAAAAGCCGGCGTAGTTGTCCGAGGCGAAATGCTGCATGGTCATCCGTGCTCTGGCCGTGTGCTGGTCGCTTATCGCGTGATTCGCGCGATTACTGCTTGTCGGACCACAGCTCGCCGCCGGTGGCCCAATTTTCGCGCTTGACGTCGGTGATGACGATGTCGACGGCCGACGCGGCGCAGCCCAGCGTCTCGCAGGTGACGCGCGTCACTTCCTCGACGAACTTGCGCTTCTGCTCGACGGTGCGGCCTTCAAACATCTCTACGTGGAAAGTCGGCATGCATGGCTCCTTGCGTTGTCTTTGCCTGTATGTGTGGATCAGGGGAATCAGGGGCGTTCAGTCCCGGTACGAGGGATCGATTCTATCGAGTTTGCGCAGCAGCGCCGGCCACTCCAGCGCGCCTTCGATGGCGCCGTTGTCGTAGAGCTGTTCGGACGCCCTGTCGGCCACGCCGGGCGCGGGCCGCACCAGCCGGCCACCGGCCTGCGCGCCGATCTGGATCTCGCAGGCCTTGATCAGCGTCGCCATCAGCACATAGGCTTCGGCGACAGTGCGGCCGACCGTCAGCGTGCCGTGGTTGCGCAGCAGCATGGCCTGCTGCGCACCGAGCGAGTCCGTCAGCCGCGCGCCCTCGGCGGGTGTGAACGCCAGCCCCTCGTAATCGTGGTACGCGATGCGGCCGTGAAAGCGCATGGCATGCTGGGACAGCGGCAGCAGCCCTTCCGCCTGCGCCGAGACGGCAATGCCGGCGGTGTTGTGCAGGTGCATGACGCACATGGCGTCCGCGCGCGCCGCATGCACGGCGCCGTGCAGGGCGAAGCCCGTCACGTTGACCGGATGAACCGTTGCGCCGACCACCTCGCCGCGGCCATTGATCTTGACGAGGTCCGATGCGCGGATTTCCTCGAAGGCGAAGCCGAAAGGGTTGATCAGGAAGTGGTCCGGCTCGCCCGGAACCGTGGCCGAGATGTGGGTGTAGATCAGGTCATCCCAGCCCTGCAGGGCGGACAGCCGGTAGGCGGCGGCCAGGTCCGTGCGGACGCGCTGCTCTTCCGGCGTGACCGGACTGGGTGCGCCGGCGGCACGCGCCGGCTGCATGGAAAAAGACATAGGGGTCGCTCCTGCGCCGCCCGGTGTTCGTGGTGCCGGTGTCGGTCCCGGCTTGGTGAATCTGGGGTCCGCAAAGGGCGGCGAAGGCGTTACTGTAGCGCAGTCTGCCGTGGCACCGGCATGGGCCATGCGCGGCGCATCCAGATGAACATCACAGCACCGGCAAGCAAGGCGGCCGAGGCGCACGCGAGCGAGCTGGCAAAGCCGCCCGATCGCGCGACAAGCGCCGTGGCCAGCGGCGGGCCGACGATCTGGCCAAGTCCGTAGGACGCGGTCATCAGGCCCATCAGGCGCGGCGCCTGCGGCCCCCACAGCCGGCGCGCCTCGCGCATCGCAAAGGCCACCAGCGCGGTGAACGGCAGGCCCGCGAGCAGGCTGCTGACGGCAAACCCGGCCACCGTCGGGAACACCACGGCGATGGCAACGCCCAGCGCCTGCATGGCGTACGACCACGCGAGCAGCCGGCGGTTATCGTGCGCCATGCCGACGCGCGTGGCCGCGAACGCGCCGATCGTCACGCCGACGCCGAAGACCGGCCAGAACAAGTCGGCCCACACCGACGCGGGCATCGCCTGCCGCGCGATCACAGGCAGGAAGGTCGCGGTGATGATGTAGCCGAATCCCGCCAGGCCGTAGGCCAGCGTCAGCGCCCAGGTCTCGCCGTCTAGCCGCGCGCCGTGAACGGGCTCGGCTTGCTGGCGCGTCGTGTCCCGATGCGAAGGGCCAGCGTCAGAGGCAAACACGCGCCATACGGCGAGCACCAGCACGGCGCCCATGACGGTGAAGGCAATCCACCCGGCCGCCGCATGCCAGCCCGCGCCGACCATGGCAAATGCCGAGACACCCGTGACCACGATGCCGATGCCCGGTCCGCAGAAGATCAGGCCGCCCAGCGTCGGATGCCCGAGTTCGGCCAGCCGCTGCATGCACCAGCCCGAGGTATAGACCAGCACCAGTCCGCTCGCCACGCCCGCGGCGGCACGCCACAGCGACCAGGCCAGCATGCCGCCCGGCAGTGCCATGCCCAGCGTCAGCAAGACCGTGGCCACCAGCCCGAGCCGGATCATGCGCGCCGGATCGGGACGGATGAACAGGCAGACGGCGGCGCCCGCGAAATAGCCGATGTAGTTCAGCGTGGCCAGCCAGCCGCCCTCGTGCAGATTGACCGTGCCGTCGTGCAGCATCATCGGCAGCAGCGGCGTGAAAGCAAAGCGGCCGACGCCCATCACTACGGCAAGTGATGCCAGCCCCGCCAGTGCAATCGCCCAGGCTCCGGGTTCGCGCCGCGCCGTGCTCGCGGTGTTCGTGCCTTCGCGGCTGATCTTGATGTTCACGTACGGCATGTCGTCGTTCCCCTTGCGTCGCTGCCGGTGGCAAACCGGCCCGGATTCACCTATGCTACGCGGTGAAGATCATCTTCAAAAATGAATTATCAAGATTCATTTGATCTCGTAACGAGATGTGAAGCAGAACCTGCCTGCCCGGAGCCGCCATGGACCTCGCCGCACTTGAAATCTTCCGCACGGTAGTGGAGGCCGGCGGCATCACCCGCGCCGCCGAGCGTCTGCACCGCGTGCAATCCAACGTGACCACGCGCATCCGCCAGCTCGAGGAATCGCTCGGGGTCGACCTGTTCCTGCGTGACGGCAAGCGCATGGTGCTCACGCCGGCAGGACAGACGCTGTTCGACTATGCATGCCGCATGCTGCGGCTCGCCGAAGAGGCACGCCACGCGGTGCTGCCGTCACGTCCGCACGGGCGCCTGCGCATCGCGTCGATGGAAAGCACCGCCGCCAGCCGGCTGCCGGCCGTGCTGGCCGCCTATC
Organism: Cupriavidus yeoncheonensis; assembly: GCF_905397275.1. Lineage (GTDB taxonomy): Bacteria > Pseudomonadota > Gammaproteobacteria > Burkholderiales > Burkholderiaceae > Cupriavidus > Cupriavidus yeoncheonensis. Next base: position 152,367 of record NZ_CAJPUY010000013.1, read on the forward strand.
ACCAGGCCTGGCCGGACGTACAGCTCGAACTGGTCACGCTGGCGACGCGCCAGGCACTTGAGGCGCTGGAACGCTTCGATGCCGACTGCGCCTTCGTGGCCGAGCCGCTCGGCCATCCGGCACTGGTGTCCCGGCCCGCGTTCGAGGAGGAACTGGTCGTCATTGCACGCGCCGGCCACCGTCCCATCCGCAGTGCCGCGGACCTCGAATCCGCCACGCTGCTGGGTTTCGAGCCGGGCTGCAATTACCGCGCGCGGCTCGAAGCCTGGCACGCGGCCGGCGGCGGTACGCCGCCGCGCGTGCTGGAGCTGGGGTCCTACCACACCATCGTCGCCTGTGCGGCGGCCGGCATCGGCGCCGCCATCGTGCCGCGCTCGGTGCTCGGCCTGTACCGCGACCTGCCTGCCATCAGCGTGCATGGACTGGGCGAGGCCGGGCGCGTGCGCACCTTGCTGGCCTGGCATCCCGCCATGGCCAGCGCGGCGCTGGACGCGCTGGTCCAGGCCCTGCCAGCACCCGACGCGGCGGCCGGCAACCCGCCCCTGCCCGCCGCGGCCTGAGCCTCGCAGGCCCACCGGGGCGTGCAGGATGTGCCCGGTCGCCTACACTGAAAGTGGCGCCACCACGGCACTCCCTGTGCCACGCCCTTCGCGATGAGATTCGCCATTGCGCGCCTCGCGCACCCATGGCTTTATGCCGGATTGCTGCTGGCTGGCTTCGCACTCGCGGTGCTCGCAGCGGCGCCGCCCGGGCCTGTTCCGGCCACAGCCGGCGCAGGCGCCGGTCCCGTGTACGTGATTCCGCTCAAGGGCGCCATCGGCCCGGCCAGCGCGGGGTTCGTGCTGCGCGGCATGGAGCGCGCGCGCGAGGGCGGCGCCCAGCTCGTGGTGCTGGAAATGGACACGCCCGGGGGGCTCGACCTGTCGATGCGCGAGATCATCCAGGCCATCCTCGCCTCGCCCGTGCCCGTGGCCAGCTACGTCTTCCCCGGTGGTGCGCGCGCCGCAAGCGCCGGCACCTACATCCTGTACGCAAGCCATATCGCCGCGATGGCGCCCGGCACCAATCTGGGCGCTGCCAGCCCCGTGCAGATCGGCATCGGCGGGCCACAGAAGCCCGAGGTCATTCCGGCCTCTTCGCCCGCGAGCGAGCCTGCCGCGCAGGACACCATGACGCGCAAGCAGATGCACGATGCCTCGGCCTACATCCGCGGCCTGGCGCAACTGCGCGGCCGCAATGCCGAATGGGCCGAGCGCGCGGTGCGCGAAGCCGTCAGCCTGTCCGCGAGCGAAGCCGTGGCACAGCACGTGGCCGACATCGTTGCCACGGACCTGCCGGACCTGTTGCGCCAGGTGAACGGCAAACGCGTGACAGCGGCAGGCGCCGAGCGCGTGCTGCAGACCAGCCACGCCCCGGTCGTCACGCTCGAGCCCGACTGGCGCAGCCGCTTCCTGGCCGTGATCACCGACCCCAGCGTAGCGCTGTTGCTGATGATGATCGGCATCTACGGCCTGATCTTCGAGTTCTCCACGCCGGGCATGGTGGTGCCCGGCATTGCTGGCGCGATCTGCCTGCTGGTGGCGCTGTTCGCGCTGCACATGCTGCCCGTGAGCTATGCCGGGCTGGCGCTGGTGGCGCTGGGCATCGGCTGCATGGTGGCGGAGCTGTTCCTGCCCACCTTCGGCGCGCTGGGCGTGGGCGGCATCGTCGCCTTTGCCTTCGGCGCGGTGATGCTGTTCGACACCGACGTGCCCGGCTTCGGCGTGCCGCTGCCGATGGTGGCAGCGCTGTCGGCCATCTCCGCGATCTTTATATTCGGCATGTCCGCAATCCTGTTGCGCGCGCGCAGGCGGCCCGTGGTCAGCGGCGCCGAAACGCTGGTCGGCAGCCGCGGCGAAGTGCTGGAGGACCTGCATGCGGAAGGCTGGGCCCAGGTGCACGGCGAGAACTGGCGCGTGCGCAGCACAAGCCCGCTGGCGCGCGGCACGCCGGTGCTGGTCACCGCACGGCACGGCCTGGTGCTCGACGTGATCGCCGCCGGCCGCGCCCCGCAGGCCGCGGACCCTCCATCCCAACCGACGCCAGACAAGGGAGCCTGACCATGGCCTACGGATTCAGTTTCGGCGGTGTGATCTTCCTGCTGGCATTGCTGGTGATCATGTCGTTCCGCGTGCTGCGCGAATACGAGCGCGGCGTGGTGTTCATGCTCGGGCGCTTCTGGCGGGTCAAGGGCCCCGGACTGGTGCTGCTGATTCCCGCCGTGCAGCAGATGGTCAGGGTGGACCTGCGCACCGTGGTGATGGACGTGCCGCCGCAGGACGTGATCTCGCGCGACAACGTTTCAGTGAAGGTCAACGCGGTGGTCTACTTCCGCGTAGTGGACCCCGAACGCGCCATCATCCAGGTGGCAAACTTCCTCGAGGCCACCAGCCAGCTCGCGCAGACCACGCTGCGCTCGGTGCTGGGCAAGCATGAGCTGGACGAGATGCTGGCCGAGCGCGAGAAGCTCAACCTCGATATCCAGCAGGCGCTGGATGCGCAGACTGACGGCTGGGGCATCAAGGTGTCCAACGTCGAGATCAAGCACGTCGACCTGAACGAAACCATGATCCGCGCGATTGCGCGGCAGGCCGAGGCCGAGCGCGAACGGCGCGCCAAGGTGATCCATGCCGAGGGCGAACTGCAGGCTTCGGTAAAACTGCTGGAAGCCGCGCAGATGCTGGCGCGGCAGCCGCAGGCGATGCAGCTGCGCTATATGCAGACGCTGACGCAGATCGCGGGGGACAAGAGTTCCACCATCGTATTCCCCCTGCCGATAGACCTGCTCACGACCTTGCGCGCGGCTTCGTCCCAGGGGGAATAGCGCAAGACCAACGTGCACGCCAGGCACACCAAGGAGAACGCCATGATGATCGCCAGATGGCAGATCGATGCCCGCTTCGGCCACAAGCAGGAAGTCATCGAACGGCTGCAGCGCTGGGCGCGCGAGATCGCGCCGCAGATCGGCATGACCACGGGCCGGCTAATGACCGGCTCGATCGGTGCGCTGGAGGCTACCGTCGTACATGACTGGGAAATCGCCGATCTCGGCGAACTGGAACGGGCCTGGACCAGGCTGGCCACCATCCCCGAGCATGCCGCGTGGGGCAAGGAACTCGAGCCCCACGTGGTATCCGGGACAGCGCGATGGGAAATCTATCGGATCGTGGAATAGCGCTGCAGCTGGCCGAGGCCAATGAAAAAGGGCGCCGAAGCGCCCTTTTTCATTGCCGGAAAAGCGTCAGACCTTCGCCGACACCCACTCCGCCACGCCGGACAGCGCCTGCGGCAGGTTGGCCGGATCGGTGCCGCCTGCCTGGGCCATGTCGGGACGGCCGCCGCCCTTGCCGCCGACCTGCTGCGCGACAAAGTTGACCAGCTCGCCGGCCTTGACCTTGCCGGTTGCGTCGGCGGTCACGCCGGCGATCAGGCTGACCTTGCCGTCAGCCACGGCAGCCAGCACGATGGCGGCGCTCTGCAGCTTGTCCTTGAGCTTGTCCATGGTCTCGCGCAGCGTCTTCACGTCGGCGCCGTCGAGCTGAGCAGCCAGTACCTTGAGGCCCTTCACGTCGACCGCCTGCGCAGCCAGTTCGTCGCCCTGCGACGAGGCCAGCTTGCTCTTCAGGCGCTCCAGCTCCTTCTCCAGTGCACGGACCTGCTCCTGCACCTGGCCGATGCGCGGCACCAGCTCCGAAGGCTGGGCCTTCAGCGCGGCGGCGGCTTCGTTCAGCCTGGCGTCGAGCTTCTGCAGGTAATGCAGCGCGTTGTCGCCGGTGATCGCTTCCACGCGGCGGATGCCGGCGGCCACGCCGCCTTCCACCACGATCTTGAACAGGCCGATGTCGCCGGTGCGGTGCACGTGGGTGCCGCCGCACAGTTCCTTCGAGGTACCGATCGACAGCACGCGCACGTCATCGGCGTACTTCTCGCCGAACAGCGCCATGGCGCCGCTCTTGACCGCGTCGTCGAACGGCATGACTTCGGCATGCGTGTCCTGGTTGCGCAGGATCTCGGCGTTGACGATCTCCTCGACCCGGCGGATCTGCTCGTCCGTCATCGGCGCGTTGTGCGAGAAGTCGAAGCGGGTCTTGTCGGCATCGACCAGCGAGCCCTTCTGCTGCACGTGGCTGCCCAGCACTTCACGCAGCGCCTTGTGCATCAGGTGGGTGGCCGAGTGGTTGCGCACGGTGCGCGCGCGGCGCAGTGCGTCCACCTGCGGCTGCACGGCATCGCCCACCTTCAGCGCGCCGCCTTGCAGCGTGCCCTGGTGGCCGAACACTTCGGCCTGGATCTTGGTGGTATCGGCCACGGCGAACACGGCATTGCCAGCCTTCAGCACGCCCTGGTCGCCGGCCTGGCCGCCGGACTCGGCGTAGAACGGCGTGTTGTCGAGCACCACCACGCCGGTCTGGCCCGGCTGCATGGCGTCGACCGCGGCACCGTCCACGTACAGCGCGATGACCCTGGCCTGCGGCAGCTCCAGCGTCTCGTAGCCGTGGAACACGGTCTTGTCGCCGGAGTACTCCAGACCCGCGGCCATCTTGAACTTGCCGGCGGCGCGAGCCTGCTCGCGCTGGCGGTTCATGGCGGCGTCGAACGCGGCCTCGTCCACGGCGATTTCCTGCTCGCGGCAGACGTCCTGCGTCAGGTCCAGCGGGAAGCCGAAGGTGTCGTGCAGCTTGAACGCCAGTTCGCCGTCGAGCGTCTTGCCGCCCTTGAGCTTCAGGTCGGCCAGCGCGGCGTCGAGGATCGACATGCCGTTCTCGATGGTCTCGAAGAAGCGCTCTTCCTCGGCCTTCAGCACTTCGGTCACGCGGCCCTGGGCTTCTGCCAGTTCCGGGTAGGCCTGGCCCATCTGCGCGACCAGGTCGGCCACCAGCTTGTGGAAGAACGGGGTCTTCTGGCCCAGCTTGTAGCCGTGGCGGATGGCGCGTCGCACGATACGGCGCAGCACGTAGCCGCGGCCTTCGTTGCCGGGGATCACGCCGTCGACGATCAGGAACGAGCACGCCCGGATATGGTCGGCGATGACCTTCAGCGAGTTCTGGTTCAGGTTGTCGCAGTGCGTTTCACGCGCGGCGGCCTTGATCAGCGCCTGGAACAGGTCGATCTCGTAGTTGCTGTGCACGTGCTGCAGCACCGCGGCAATGCGCTCCAGGCCCATGCCGGTGTCCACGCACGGCTTGGGCAGCGGCGTCATATTGCCCTGCTCGTCGCGGTTGAACTGCATGAACACCAGGTTCCACACCTCGATGTAGCGGTCGCCGTCTTCCTCGGGCGATCCCGGGGGGCCGCCCCACACGTCCGGGCCGTGGTCGAAGAAGATCTCCGAGCACGGGCCGCACGGGCCGGTGTCGGCCATCTGCCAGAAGTTGTCCGAGGCGTAGCGCGCGCCCTTGTTGTCGCCGATGCGCACGATCCGCTCGGCCGGCACGCCGACTTCCTTCGCCCAGATGTCGTAGGCTTCGTCGTCCTCGGCGTAGACCGTCACCCACAGCTTCTCCGCCGGCAGCTGGTAGACCTTGGTCAGCAGTTCCCACGCGTACTGGATGGCTTCGCGCTTGAAGTAGTCGCCGAACGAGAAGTTGCCCAGCATCTCGAAGAACGTATGGTGGCGGGCGGTGTAGCCCACGTTCTCCAGGTCATTGTGCTTGCCGCCCGCACGCACCGAACGCTGCGCCGAGGTGGCGCGGGTGTACGCGCGCTTGTCGGTGCCCAGGAACACGTCCTTGAACTGCACCATGCCGGAATTGGTGAACAGCAGCGTCGGGTCGTTCGCCGGCACCAGGCTGGACGAGCGGACCACGGTATGGCCCTTCGATTCGAAGTACTGCAGGAACTTGCTGCGAATGTCGGAGACTTTCATGGGATGGCGGACGCTTCCCGCGGCATGCAGGGCGCGACGAATCAGTGTTGGTTTTGCAAACCGTTGATTATACGGGCAAGCCAGCCCCAAAAGGACACGACGGGGACACGACGGGGACACGACGGGGACATGGCTGGGACATGGCGGCCGCGCCGGAGACGGCGCCGCGGCGCCGGCCGGCTATCGCCCAATTCCGGCGACGGAAAGCGCCGCAAGGGGCACTTGCAAACTCGTGTGCTTCGACCCCGGTGGTACATTGCTGGCTGTCCGCGCCGGCCGCGCCGCCGGCCCGGCAATCCCCCTTTACACCCCTGCATCCGGAGCCCCCTCACTGCCATGGGAGCCTTAAGCCATCTCCGCGTCCTCGACCTGACCCGCGTCCTCGCCGGGCCATGGTGCGCCCAGAACCTTGCCGATTTCGGCGCCGACGTCATCAAGATCGAGCGGCCCGGCGCCGGCGACGACACCCGCACCTGGGGACCGCCGTGGCTCAAGGCGGAGGACGGCAGCGACACCGCCGAGGCCGCCTACTACCTCGCCGCCAACCGCAACAAGCGCTCGGTGACGTGCGATATCTCCTCGCCCGAAGGCCAGCAGCTGGTGCGCGAGCTGGCCGCGCAGAGCGATGTGGTGCTCGAGAACTACAAGGTCGGCCAGTTGAAGAAGTACGGCCTGGACTATGAGTCGCTGAAGGCAGTGAAACCCGACATCATCTACTGCTCGGTGACCGGCTTCGGCCAGAGCGGCCCGTATGCGGCCCGGCCCGGCTACGACTTCATCATCCAGGGCATGGGCGGCTTCATGAGCCTGACCGGCGAGCGCGACGACCTGCCCGGCGGCGGCCCGCAGAAGGCCGGCGTGGCCATTTCCGACCTGATGACCGGCCAGTACGCCACCATCGCCGTGCTGGCTGCCCTGGCGCACCGCGAGCGCACCGGCGAAGGCCAGTACATCGACATGGCCCTGCTGGACGTGCAGGTCGCGATGCTGGCCAACATGAACACCAACTACCTGGCCAGCGGCCAGGCGCCGCGCCGCTGGGGCAATGCGCACCCGAACATCGTGCCCTACCAGACCTTCCAGGCCGCCGACGGCTGGCTGATCGTCGCGGTCGGCAATGACGGGCAGTTCCGCAAGTTCGTCAACGACGGCGGCCAGCCGGAACTGGCGGACGATCCGCGCTTTGCCACCAACCCGCAGCGCGTGGCCAACCGCGACGTGCTGGTGCCGATCCTGGCCGACATGGTCCGCACGCGCACGCGCGCCCAGTGGATCCGCGACCTGGAAGCCGCCGGCGTGCCGTGCGGCCCGATCAACTCGCTCGACGAAGTCTTCGAGGACGAACAGGTCAAGGCGCGCGGCCTGCGCGTGGACCTGCCCCACCCGAGCGCCGGCGAGGTCAAGCTGGTGGGCAGCCCGATCAAGATGAGCGTCACGCCGCCCGAGGCGCTGCGCCATCCGCCGCTGCTCGGCGAGCACACTGACACGGTACTGACCGAGTCGCTCGGCTATAGCGCCGAGCAGATCGCTGCCCTGCGCGCCAAGGGCGTGGTATAAGAGCCACTTGCGCCGGAACCGGCGCAAGCAGTTGTTGATCAGTCGTCCCCCGAAGCTGTTCCGCGCGGCCGGCACTGCCTGCGCCCGACGCCCCGGCGGGCCCGGGCCCGGCTACTCGCGTCGGCGGACCCACCCGGAGATTCCATGCTGACCGATGCCCTGCTGGCCTTCTTCCACTTCCTGGCCATCTTCGTCCTGATCACGCTGATGGCCGCCGAGGCCGTGGCGCTGCGCCCCGATCTCACGCCGGCCACGGTGCGCCGGCTGTCGGTCTACGACGGCGTGTATTTCCTGTCCGCGATGGCGGTGCTGGCGACCGGCCTGCTGCGCCTGTTCTACGGCGCCAAGGGCGCGGACTTCTACCTGCACAACCCGTGGTTCCACGCGAAGATGACGGTGTTCGTCGTCATCGCGCTGTGCTCGCTGCCGCCGACGTTCGCGATCTCGCGCTGGCGCAAGCAAAGCCGCAAGCTGCCCGATTTCGTGCCACCCCCGTCCGAGATCAGGAAGGCCCGCCGCTGGGTCATGATCGAAGCCCACCTGGTGATCCTGCTGCCGCTGTGCGCCGTGATGATGGCGCGCGGCATCGGGGCCAGGTAAAGCGCTGCAAATTCCGCGCTGCAATTTCCGCGCCGCAATTTCCGATTTCCATTCCCCTGAAGTCCCCATGCTGAAGAAGCTGCTCGCCGCCACCGTACTGGCGGCAATCCTGCCCGCCACGGCCGCCGTCGCGGCCACGCCGGCCACTGCCTACCCGACCAAGCCGATCAGGTTCGTGGTGCCCTACCCGGCCGGCGGCCCGCTCGACACGGTCGCGCGCGCCATCGGCGAGAAGCTGCGCGACAGCCTCGGCCAGCCGGTCGTGGTCGAGAACAAGCCCGGCGCCGGCGGCAACCTCGGCGCGGACTACGTCGCCAAGCAGCCGGCCGACGGCTACACCATCGTCATGGGCGCGGTGGCCACGCACGCCATCAACCCGACGCTGTTCAGCAAGATGCCGTATGACCCGGTGAAGGATTTCGCGCCGGTCACGCTGGTGGCGGACGTGCCCAATGTCCTCGTGATGCATCCGGGGAAGGCTGCGGAGCTGCATATCAACAATGTGCGCGAACTGGTCGAGTACGCGCGCAGGCACCCGGGCAAGCTGGACTATGCATCCGGCGGCAACGGCAGCGCCGGCCACCTGTCGGGCGAGCTGTTCAAGAGCATGGCGAAGGTCAGCATGGTCCATATCCCGTACAACGGCGCAGCGCCCGCACAGTTGTCGGTGCTGTCGGGCCAGACCGACCTGATCTTCGACAACCTGGCCTCGGCCTCGGCCAATATCAAGGCCGGCAAGCTGAAGGCGTTCGCGGTCACCACCGCCAGCCGCGCGGCCGCCCTCCCGGAACTGCCGACCATCGCCGAAGCCGGCAAGGGCCTGGGGCTGGAAGGCTTTGACATTTCCACGTGGTTCGGCGTGTTCGCTCCGGCGAACACCCCGCGCGAGATCGTCGACCGGCTCAACCACGATATCGTCGCCATCCTGAAGACCGACGACATGAAGGCGCGGCTCGCTCGCATCGGCGCCCAGCCCGCGCCCACCACGCCGGAACAGTTCGGCGCGCTGGTGCAGCGCGAACTGAAGAAGTACGCGCAGATCGTGCGCGTATCGGGCGCAAAGGTCGATTGATGGCCTAAGAACCCATGCCCCTTCCTCATCCTGAAATGGGTTCTAAACCTGGCGCTTGCGGCGGACGCCCCAGCGCCGGATGCCCGTGGCGCTTTCGGTGCGGGGCAGCAGCAGGCCAACCTGGATGATGCGCGGCCCTTCCATGCGCGCCGCGATCAGGTGCAGGCCGGCGATCACGACGCTGTCGCCCTCCACCGGCGGCGAGATGAAGCTGGCCTGCATGGCGTCGGCGAGCGTCAGCGGGTACTCGGCGGCCGTCAACGCCTGTTCGCCGTAAAGCGCTGCCACATCGCGCAGGAACGCGTCGCCCGAGAGCAGGAAATCGTGCGACGCCTGCTCCCACGCCGGCGCCGTGCCGGGCGCCTGGAACATGGCCGCGAGCCGGGGCAGCACCGTGGCGGGTGCCATCACCGCCACCGTGTCGCCGGCGCGCAGCACGGTCTGCTCATGCGGCGCGAGCGCGTCGTCGCGTGCGACCGTCAACAGGCGGCAACTGGGCGGCAACTCAAGCTGGTCGGCCCGTACATTCTCGACCGGCGCGTTGACGCTGACCCGGAACTGCATGACCTCCAGCGTCGGCCCATGGACCCCGCGCAGGCGTGAGCGCGCCAGCGGCTCCGGAAACCCCGGACGCAGCACCCTGGCCAGGCGCGCGGCCGGCCTCACTGTCGTCCCCTGCAGCAGCAGGCTGGCCAGGACCACGGCAAACGCCACGCGGAAGATCAGGCCGGACTCCGGCAAGCCGCGCAGCAAGGGAAACAGCGACAGCACGATGGGCACGGCGCCGCGCAGGCCCATCCAGGCAATGAAGCCCTTCTCGCCCAGGTTCAGCCGGAACGGCAGCAAGGCAAGGAACACGGCCGCAGGCCGGGCCACCAGCATCAGGAAGGCGGCCACCGCGACCGCGGGCAGCGCAATCTCCCAGATCCGGTGCGGCGCCACCAGCAGGCCAAGCAGCAAGAACATGGCGGACTGGGCCAGCCAGGCCATGCCGTCCATCGCGCGCATGGTGTCCGGCGTGACGGCGCGGTCCCGGTTGCCGACCAGCATGCCGGCCAGGTACACCGCCAGGAAGCCGCTGCCGCCCAGGCTCTGCGTGACGGCAAAGATCATCGCGCCTCCGGAGCAGATCAGGATGGCGTGCAGGCCTTCCGCGACCTCGATGCGCTCGAGCACATGGGCGAGGCAGTAGCCAAGCCCAAGCCCGAGGACCGCGCCGACGCCGAACTGCACGGTTAGCCGCATCGCAAGGGCCATCGGCGTCAGTCCGTTGGGCGCCGCGATCCATTCCATCAGGGTCAGCGTCAGGAAAATCGCCATCGGGTCGTTGATGCCCGATTCGATCTCGAGCACGCTCGCTACACGATCCTTGAGGCGGATACCGCTGCTGTGCAGCGTCGAAAAGACCGCGGCAGCGTCGGTGGAGCCTACGATGGCGCCCAGCAGCAGGCCGAGCTTCCAGTCGATGTCCAGGATCCACGCCGCGAACAGGCCGACCAGGCCGGCCGTCACCAGGACACCCACGGTAGCCAGCGCCAGCGAGGGCCGCAGGGCCACGCGGAAGGTGGCGTAGCTGGTCCGCAGGCCGCCATCGAGCAGGATCACGGCAAGCGCCAGGTTGCCGACCAGGAAGCTGAGCCAGGTATTGGAGAAGCGGATGCCGCCCGGGCCATCCACGCCGGCCAGCATGCCCACCGCCAGGAACACGAGCAGGAACGGCACGCCCGCGCGCGCGGAGAAGGCGCCCACCACGATGCCCAGGGACATCACGACGGCGCCAATCAGGATGACGTGGTCGACGCTTTCCACCCGGTGCCCTTTCTACCTTTCGGTACCTTACAGCCAGTGCCGCCACAGCCACCCGGCAACGCCGGGCGGAGCCTGTCTGATGATAGCTCAGCACCCCGCGCACCTGTGTGCGCAGGCCCGCCCGATCCCCCGCCAGCCCGCCTCCAGTCTCGCTTTGCCGCTTTTAAGCGCGATCTCACTAGGGGATACCCTCAGCATGACCAAGTTTGCAGACATCTGAAAGGTAGCTGAAAGGTCGCACCCTTACCTTGCACCCTGCCCGCGAAGAGGCCCGGGCAGTGCGTCCGCTTATTGCACCGCACCACCGGCGCCCGGCAGATTTCAAGCAGTCTTATCGAGGAGAATCATTTTGCGCATACGTAGCCAAAAGGACTTTGCCTCCGGCCTGATGTTCATCCTGGTCGGATTCGGCTTTTCCTGGGTCGCACGCGGCTATTCCATGGGAACCGCCGCAAAGATGGGGCCGGGATACTTCCCGTTCTGGCTGGGCGTCGTGCTCGCCCTGCTGGGCGCGCTGGTGCTGTGGGGCTCGCTGTCTGCCAAGGCGGAAGAGGACCACCTGGCCCGCTGGGACATCAAGTCGCTGTTGTGGATCCTGGGTGCTGTCGTGCTGTTCGGCCTGATGCTCAAGCCGCTGGGCATGGTGCTGTCGGTGCTGGTGCTGGTGCTGGTGTCGTCGATGGCCAGCCACGAATTCAGCTGGAAGGGCGCCGTGCTCAACTCGATCATCCTGGTGGTGATCAGCCTGGGCGCGTTCGTGTACGGCATCAACCTGCAGATGCCGGTGTGGCCGGCCTTCCTGGCAAGCTAAGGAGACCGCCAACATGGAACTACTCTCCAACCTGGGACTGGGCTTTGCTACCGCCCTCTCCTTCCAGAACCTCGCCTACGCCTTCCTGGGCTGCGTGCTGGGTACCCTGATCGGCGTGCTGCCGGGCCTGGGGCCGCTGGCCACCATCGCCATGCTGCTGCCGGTGACCTACACGCTGCCGCCGGTGGCCGCGCTGATCATGCTGGCCGGCATCTACTACGGTGCGCAATACGGCGGCTCGACCACTGCGATTCTGGTGAACCTGCCTGGTGAATCGTCGTCCGTGGTGACCACCATCGACGGCTACCAGATGGCAAGACGAGGGCGAGCAGGCGTGGCACTGGCCACAGCCGGCCTGGGCTCGTTCTTCGCCGGCTGCGTGGCCACGCTGATCCTGGCCGCCTTTGCCGCCCCGCTGTCGGAACTGGCGTTCAAGTTCGGCCCCGCCGAGTACTTCTCGCTGATGGTGCTGGGCCTGATCGGCGCCGTGGTGCTGGCTTCGGGTTCGCTGGTCAAGGCGATCTCGATGATCGTGCTGGGCCTGCTGCTCGGCCTGGTCGGTACCGACGTGAACTCGGGCGCCGCGCGCTTCTCGTTCGACGTGCCAGAGCTGACCGACGGCCTGAACTTCGTGTCGGTGGCGATGGGCGTGTTCGGCTTCGCGGAAATCATCGCGAACCTGGAACAGAAGGAAAACCGCGAAACCTTCACCGACCACATCACCAACCTGTTCCCGACCAAGGCAGACTTCAAGCGCATGATCCCGGCTGTGCTGCGTGGCACGGTGCTGGGCTCGGCACTGGGTATCCTGCCGGGCGGCGGTGCGGCGCTGGCGTCGTTCGCGGCCTACTCGCTGGAGAAGAAGACTTCGAAATACGCGCATGAGTTCGGCAAGGGCGCGATCGAAGGCGTGGCAGGTCCGGAATCGGCCAACAACGCCGCGGCGCAGACCTCCTTCATCCCGCTGCTGACGCTGGGCATTCCGCCCAACGCGGTGATGGCGCTGATGGTGGGTGCGATGACCATCCACAACATCCAGCCCGGCCCGCAGGTCATGACCAGCAACCCGGCGCTGTTCTGGGGCCTGATCGCCTCGATGTGGATCGGCAACCTGATGCTGATCGTGCTGAACCTGCCGCTGATCGGCATCTGGGTGAAGCTGCTGAAGGTGCCTTACCGCTACCTGTACCCGGCCATTCTGGTGTTCTGCTGCATCGGCGTGTACTCGGTCCAGAACACCACCTTCGACGTGTTCCAGACTGCTGCGTTCGGCGTGATCGGCTACCTGTTCATCAAGCTCAAGTGCGAACCTGCGCCGTTGCTGCTGGGTTTCGTGCTGGGGCCGATGATGGAAGAGAACTTCCGCCGCTCGCTGCTGCTGTCGCGTGGTGACTTCAGCGTGTTCGTGACCCGTCCGCTGTCGATGGGCCTGCTGATCGCCGCCGCGGTGCTGGTGCTGATCGTGGCCTCGCCGTCGATCAAGGCCAAGCGCGAGGAAGCGTTCCAGGAAGAATAAGAAGCAAGACCGCCGGCCACGGGCCGCCGGTCTGCAATGCAGTGCAATGCTGGGGGCGTCGAAAGGCGCCCCCTTTTTGTTTGCGCGCGCCGCCCGTCACGCAGTTTCTCCGCCAAACAACTCCGCGCAGGCCGTCCTGATCGCACCGGTCACATGTCCCCTGCCATGGTCGCGCCGCTCGAGCATGCCGATGGTCCGCATGACAGGCTCACCGTTGACCAGCAACGGCAGGATGCGCAGCGCCGCATCATTGCGCCAGCGCGCGCGCTGCAGCAGCGGCACCACGGTCACGCCCACCTCCTGCCGTACGAGTTCGACGAGTGCCTCGATCGAATTCAGCTCCAGGAACTCGTTGACCCGCAGGTGCGCGCGGCGCAGCGCACGCTCGACCAGCATGCCGGTGCGCTGGCTGCGGTCGAAACGCAGGTAGGGATTCGCCGCCAGCGCTTCGCGCACGTCCTGCCCGGCACTGCCCTGCGCGGCAATGGCGACCAGCGGTTCATGGTAGAGCGGCGTCCAGCGCAACGTGCCGGGCATCCGCGCGGCGCCCTCGACCAGGATGGCGGCATCGAGTTCGCCCGACTCGACCATCGCCGCGAGTTCGATGGACTTGGCCCCGACCAGCCTGACTTCCAGCGCCGGATAGGCGCGCTTCATGCGCGCCACGACGTGCGACAGCCCCCCCATCACGGACACCACGGCCCCCACGGCCACCGCGCCGGCCATGGCTTCGGGCTGGGCCTGCGGCAGGCGCATTTCGTCATACAGCGCGAGCAGGTGGCGCGCGCGCGGCAATAGCGCGCGCCCGTCGGCATTGAGGACCGCGACGCGCCCGTTGCGGTCGAACAGTTCGCGGCGCAGCTCGGTTTCCAGCGAGCGCATCTGCAGGCTCACCGCTGCCTGCGTAAGCGCCACGTGGCCCGCAGCGGCGGCGAAGGATCCATGTTCGGCTACGGCAACAAAGGTACGCAGGAATCGGATTGTGCTCATCGGGACACCAGAAAAAAAAGCGGCCATCGGGCGGTCGCGACTCACAAGAAAAACTTGTGTCAAGGAAAAGAAATATTAGCTTTCTTTGTGATACCGGGCGCGGAATAATAATGCGCAGGCACCCGCGAAGCCACGCGCCTCCCGGTCTGCCGGCCCTGACGCTGTTCCGCTGACCTGATTCGCCCGATTCCGGAGAACCGAATGAAATCCTGGCTGCGCCTGCTCGGCTTCGGCCTTGCCTCTGGCCTTTGCCTGGCCGCCACGCCGGCCCTGGCCGACAACTACCCAAGCAAGCCGATCCGCCTGATCGTGCCGTTCCCTGCCAGCGGCGCCACCGACCTGCTCGCGCGCGCCATTGCGCAGAAGGTAGGCGCCAATATCGGGCAGCAGATCGTGGTGGACAACCGTCCCGGCGCGGGCGGTGCCATCGGCTCGGACATGGCGGCGAAGGCGCCCCCTGACGGCTACACGCTGCTGATCGCCACGACCAGCACGCATTCGATCGGCCCGTACATCAACACGCGCCTGCCCTACAACACCGAATCCGACTTCACGCCGGTCGGCCAGGTCGCCATCGCCACCAACGTGCTGGTGGTGCCCAACAGCCTGCCGGTCAGGAATGTGCGAGAACTGATCGACTACGCGAAGAAGCACCCTGGCGAACTGAACTACGCTTCCAGCGGCAACGGCACCGTCGTGCACCTGACCGCAGAGGCCTTCAAGGCCCAGGCTGGCGTGTTCATCACGCACATCCCCTACCGCGGCACGGCGCTCGCGGTACCGGACCTGATCTCGGGCAAGGTGCAGGTGCTGTTCGACAGCATCGTGTCCGGCCTGCCGCATGTGAAGGACGGCAAGCTGAAGGCGCTGGCCGTGACCAGTCTGAAGCGTTCGCCGCTGGCACCGGAGATCCCGACAGCCAGCGAATCGGGCCTGCCGGGCTTTGAATCCGACACCTGGTTCGGCATCTACGGCCCGAAAGGCATGCCGGCCGACATCGTCAACCGGCTCAATGCCGAATTCAACAAGGCCATCCAGTCGCAGGACGTGAAGGACCGTCTTGCCAAGCTGGGCGCCGAGCCGGTCGGCGGCACGCCGGCACAGTTCGCGGCCATGGTGAAGAAGGACAGCGCCCGCTGGGGCAAGCTCATCAAGGATCGCAAGATCACGGCAGAATAGCGTGATGCCGCGGCCGGCCCGCATCAGGCCGGCTGCCACGAGACAACGGACAAGACATGCAGAACTTCGACTGGACCAACCCCTACCCCTCCGTGCGCATTCCGCTGTTCGCGCGCAACGTGGTGTCGACCTCGCACCCGCTCGCCGCGCAGGCTGGCCTGCGCATGCTGCTCAAGGGTGGCAATGCCGTGGATGCGGCCATCGCGGCCGCGGCGGCGATCACCATCGTCGAGCCCGTGTCCTGCGGCCTGGGCAGCGATGCCTTCGCCATCCTGTGGGACGGCAAGGAACTGCATGGCCTGAACTCCTCGGGCGTGGCGCCGGCGGCCTGGAGCCCCGAGTATTTCAGCGGCAAGTACGGTACCGGCGCCAACGGCCTGGCCAATCGCCCGGTGCGCGGCTGGGATTCGGTCACCGTGCCCGGCGTCGTTGCCGGCTGGGCGGCGCTGCACGAGCGCTTCGGCAAACTGCCGTTCGCCGACCTGATGGAACCTGCCATCGAGATCGCGGAGCGCGGCTACGCGATGCCACCCGTGGTCGCTCACAAGTGGGCCGCGGCTGTCCCCGAGCTGAAGGATCAGCCCGGCTTTGCCGACACCTTCATGCCCAACGGCCGCGCGCCGCGGGTGGGCGAGAAATTCACGATGAAGGCCGCCGCCGACACGCTGCGCAAGATCGGCGAGACGCGTGGCCGCGCCTACTACGAAGGCGAGATTGCCGAGAAGATCGCCGCCTTCAGCAAGCAGTGTGGCGGCGCCATGACGCTGGACGACCTGCGCAACTACCGGCCCGACTGGGTCAAGCCGATCAGCAAGTCCTATCGCGGCTACGAGTTGCATGAGATCCCGCCGAACGGCCAGGGTATCGCGGCGTTGATTGCGCTGGGCATCCTGGACCAGTTCGACGTGAGCGCCCTGCCCGTGGACTCGGTCGATTCCCAGCACCTGCAGATCGAAGCCATGAAGCTGGCGTTCGCCGACCTCTACCGCTACGTGGCCGACCCGCGCAGCATGGAAGTCACGCCCGAGCAGATGCTGGATGACGCCTACCTGAAGTCGCGCGCGAAGCTGATCGACATGCAGCGCGCCACGCACTTCAATTTCGGCATGCCCAAGGTCGGCGGCACCATCTACCTGACCGCGGCCGACGAGAACGGCATGATGATCTCGTTCATCCAGTCCAACTACATGGGCTTCGGCTCGGGCGTGGTGGTGCCGGGTACCGGCATCAGCCTGCAGAACCGCGGCGTGGGCTTCTCGATGGATCCGAAGTCCGCCAACGTGGTGGCGGGCGGCAAGCGGCCGTTCCATACCATCATCCCGGCCTTCCTGACGCGCGACGGCCAGCCGGTGATGAGCTTCGGCGTGATGGGCGGCGACATGCAGCCGCAAGGCCACCTGCAGACGGTGGTCCGCATGCTCGACTACAAGCAGCAGCCGCAGGCGGCCTGCTGCGCGCCGCGCTGGAAGGTCAACCGCGACTTCACGCTGGACGTGGAGGGCACCATGGATCCGGCGACGGTCGAGGGCCTGAAGGCGCGCGGCCACCAGCTCAAGTCGGTGGAAGATCCGTACATGGACTTTGGCTCGGGACAGTTCATCTGGCGCCTGTCGGACGACGCCGAGCATGGCTACGTCGCCGCCAGCGACAGCCGGCGCGACGGACAAGCCGTCGGCTACTGACCGCCGTCCCCGCGACGGCAAAAACCATCGCCGCCGGCGGGAACTGGCCCGCCGGACGGCAGCGAAACTGTCCATGGCACCGCGATGGCGGGCGGCTACACTGTGGTGCAATCCCGCCTGCAGAGACCACCATGACCACCTACGCGTTTCGCCTGCTCAACGTCTTCGCCGAATCCACGTTTGGCGGCAATCCGCTGTGCGTCTTCGAGGATGCCCGCGGCATGGACGACGCCACCATGCAAGCGCTGGCGCTGCAGTTCAACCTGTCCGAAACCACCTTCATCCTGCCTTCGGAGCGTGCGCATGCGCAGGTACGGATCTTTACACCCGGCTACGAAATGCGCTTTGCGGGGCATCCCACGCTCGGCACCGCGCACGTGGTGCGAGACCTGGCCGCGAGTGGCGACCGGCTGACGCTCGAATTCAAGGCTGGCGTCGTGCCGGTCGAGGCCAGCGGCGATGTCTGGACCTTTACGGCCCCGCACGCCGGCCCGCCGAAGACCGCTGCGGTCAACCTGCCCGATGCGGAAATGGCGGCACTGCTCGGACTGGAAGCGCACGACCTGCTGGCCTCGCCGATGTGGGTCGATACCGGTGCGGACCAGTTGCTGGTCGGGGTCCGCAGCACGGACGCCGTGCAGCGGGCCCGGCCGGACACGGCACGGCTGGAGCAATGGCCGCAGAGCAGCCTGGGCCGCAAGACCGCCTATGTGTTTGCCTTTGATCCAACCCGGCCGGGCCGCGTGCTCGCGCGGTATTTCTTCAGCAAGCAAGGGGGCGGGGTGGCGGAAGACCCGGGCACCGGGTCCGCGTGCGCCAATCTCGGCGGATGGCTGCTGGCCAATGCGCACGTGCTGCCCGCCGAGTACGAAGTCGACCAGGGTGCCTCCGTCGACCGCCCCTGTACATTGCGGCTGGCCGTGACCGCGGCGGGCGCGATCCGTGTCGGCGGGCGCGTGATCGAAATCGGCCGCGGCACGGTCACGCTGTAACGCGAGCCCACTCCTTCTAGATCGTCCCCATGGATCCGCACACCATCGCCACGCTCGCTGAACTCGAAGCGCTGTATGCCCGGCCGGCCGCGCCATCCCTTGCCAAGGAGGTCGACTACCTGCATCCGCACTACCGCGCCTTTGTCGAAGCGGCGCCGCTGTGCCTGCTTTCGACGGTCGGCAAGGACGTTGCGGAGTGCTCGCCGCGCGGCGACGCGCCCGGCTTCGTCCAGGTGCTGGACGAACGCACGCTGCTGATGCCCGACCGCCGCGGCAACAACCGCATCGACAGCCTGCGCAATATCGTCGCCGACCCGCGCGTGGGATTGCTGTTCCTGATCCCGGGCATCAACGAGACACTGCGCATCAACGGCACGGCGCGGATATCGGTCGCCCCGGACTTGCTTGCCCGGTGCGAGGTCGAGGGCAAGACCCCCGTGTCGGTACTGGTCATCCACGTCCAGGCCGTGTTCTTCCAGTGCGCCCGCGCGCTGCTGCGTTCGAGGGTGTGGGACGCCGGTTCCCGGCGTCCGCGCAACAGCCTGCCCAGCAATGGCGAGATCCTGGCCGCGCTGAGCCGCAACGCGATCGACGGGGAAGCCTACGACCGCGAACTGCCCGAGCGGCTGCGCACCACGCTCTACTAGGAGCGGATCGGCGCCTGACTGAGCATTAGCCGCGCGGCATCCACTCCGGCACGTGGGTGCCGAGCGGTTCCGATGGCAGTGCCCAATGGGCCGGCGTCTCCGACAACCGCGCCGCATGCCGCACCACGGTCAGCATGCCGAAGCCCGAGGGCAAGACCTCCAGCAGGTCGGCCACGTCATCGATCTTTTGTTCGGGCTCCTGCAACCCGGCCGGCACTCGGCCCAGGCTCCGCAACCACTGCCCGACCTGTGCCAGCGACACCCGCACGTGCCAGCTGCCGCCCTCGGTGGCGCGCCGGTGCAGCGCCGCCATGGCGCCGAACGCGAGCAGATAGCCGGCTGCGTGGTCGAGCACCTGGGCCGGCAACGGATGTGGCGCATCCTCCCCGGCAGCGTGGGCCTCGGCATGGTTGAAACCCGTGGCCGTCTGCACCAGCGAATCGAATCCCCGTTTGCCCGACCATGGGCCGACATGGCCATAGGCACTCAGCGACACATAGACGAGGCCAGGCCGTGCACGCGCCGCCGCCTCCGGGCCAACGCCGAGTTCCGCGAGGCCGCCGGGCCGGTAGCCCTGGATCATGACGTCAGCGCCGTGCAGCAGCTTGTGCAGCGTGCGCTTGTCGTCGGGATCGCGCAGGTCGAGCTCGCAGTTGCGCTTGCCGCGGCCGGTATCGATGACCAGCGGCGCAATCGACGGCAGGTGTGCCGCCGTGACCAGCAGTACGTCGGCGCCATGTGCCGCCAGCGTGCGCCCGGCCACCGGGCCCGCAATGATCCGCGTGAAATCGAGGACCCGGACCCCGGAAAGCGGCCGGCTTTCGGCCGAAGACAGCGCGGGAAGCGCGGGCAGTGGCTGGGGCGGCGCTTCGCCGATCCGCTCCAGCGTCACCGGCGGCAGCCCGCGCAACGCCTCGGCCTGCGGGTGCCGGTCCCATTCATCGAAGCTGCGCATGGCCGCGACCACCAGGCCGGCATCGGAAGCCGTGGCTTCGAACGCCTCGGCTTCCCACTTGCCTAGCGCCGCCTGCACGGCGGCCTTGTCGTGGGCGCAGCCGAGCAGGCGCAGCACGCCGTCGCGGTGGTGCGGGAAATTGGTATGCAGCCGGACCCAGCAGCCATCGCCGCAGCGGTAGACGCCGGCGATCCTGTCCCACAACTCCGGCGCCGGGCCACCGTCCACGCGCAGGTAGCGTTCGCTGCGGAACTCGGTGATGGCGTGGCGCATGTCCACGGCCACCTGCTGCCAGCGTCCGGTGCGCTGCTGCCAAAGCGCCGCAGCGGCCAGGGCCGAGGCTGCCAGGCTGGCCTGCGCCGCGGTGCCGACGGCAAAGCTGGACGGAAGCACCGGATCGGCGCCCGTCAGATCAAGGTGGCCCAGCGCTTCGGCAGGCAGCCCGGCGCCTTGCCACAAGGCGGCGGCGACACTGGCGGGAGCGGCGGAAGCGGAAGCGGAAGCGGTATCGAGACTGGCAGTCATGGCGGCAAACCCCGAAAAAATGGCGGATGGCGCGAGGCCAGCCGGCCGGTGAACGTTCGGCCTCCATGCTACCCCCGGACGTCACTTTCGGCTGCCTCGGCGTGCCGGCCGGACAGCCCCGGACACAAAAGCGGGCACAAATCCGCCATGCTCGCGCCGAGTGGCGCCGCTGGCACGGTAAAATCACGAAATTGGCAATCCGCCACGCAACACTGAAGACCAAGCGGTCCATCCAGCCGCCAAACGGCGCCACCATGAGCCACGACAACAAGCCTACCGACAGCACGCCCGCCTCGCCCGCAGCCTCCAACTTTCTGCGGAGCATCATCGACCAGGACCTCGCCGCCGGCACCTACGCCGGCCGCCAGGACAGCCAGGGCGAACCGCTGCCGACCGTCATCACCCGTTTCCCGCCGGAGCCCAACGGCTATCTGCATATCGGCCACGCCAAGAGCATCTGCCTGAACTTCGGCCTGGCCCGCGACTACGGCGGCCGTTGCCACCTGCGCTTCGATGACACCAACCCGGTCAAGGAAGACACCGAATACGTCGACTCGATCATCGACGCGGTGCACTGGCTGGGCTTCTCCTGGGACAACAAGACCCCGGGCGGCCAGCCGCACCTGCACTATGCAAGCGACTACTTCGATCAGCTCTACGCGTTCGCCGAGAAGCTGATCGAGCGCGGCGCCGCCTACATCGACAGCCAGAGCGCCGAGCAGATGGCCGCCAACCGCGGCAATTTCTCCGAGCCGGGCAAGCCTTCGCCGTTCCGCGACCGCAGCGTCGAGGAAAACCTGCAGCTGTTCCGCGACATGCGCGACGGCAAGTACAAGGACGGCGAGCACGTGCTGCGCGCGAAGATCGACATGGCCGCGCCGAACATCGTCATGCGCGACCCGGTGCTGTACCGCATCCGCCATGCGCACCACCACCGCACGGGCGACAAGTGGTGCATCTACCCGATGTACGACTTCACGCACTGCATTTCGGATGCGATCGAGAACATCTCGCATTCGCTGTGCACGCTGGAGTTCGAGAACAACCGCCCGCTGTACGACTGGGTGCTCGAGCATCTGCGCGACTGCGGCGTGTTCCGCGATCCGCTGCCGCACCAGTATGAATTCGCGCGCCTGAACCTGACCTACGCCATCACCAGCAAGCGCAAGCTCAAGCAGCTCGTGGACGAGCAGCGCGTGGACGGCTGGGACGATCCGCGCATGCCGACCATCGTCGGTATCCGCCGCCGCGGCTATACGCCGGAATCGATCCAGCTGTTCTGCGACCGCGTCGGCGTGGCCAAGGCCGACAGCTGGATCGACATGAGCACGCTCGAAGGCTCGGTGCGCGATGACCTGGACGGACTCGCCGCACGCGGCGTGGCCGTGCTCGACCCGCTCAAGCTGATCCTGGACAACTACCCCGAAGGCCAGACCGAGGAATGCTCGGCGCCCGTCCACCCGAAGAAGCCGGAACTGGGCAAGCGCGTGTTCCCGATCTCGCGCGAGCTGTGGATCGAGCGCGAGGACTTCAACGAGAACCCGCCGAAGGGCTATTTCCGCCTGTTCCCGGGCAACAAGGTGCGCCTGAAGTACGGCTACGTGATCGAGTGCACCGGGGTGGACAAGGACGCCGACGGCAACGTCGTGGCCGTGCATGCCAACTACCTGCCGGACACCAAGAGCGGTACGCCGGGCGCGGACAGCGTCAAGGTCAAGGGCGTGATCCACTGGGTCAGCGCCGCAGCCGCCTATGAGTGCGAAGTGCGCCTGTACGACCGCCTGTTCAACGACCCGAACCCGGATGCCGGCGGCAAGAACTTCCTGGAAGCGCTGAACCCGCACTCGAAGAAGGTCGTCACCGCCTACCTGGAGCCGAGCCTGCGCGACGCCAAATCGGAAGACCGTTTCCAGTTCGAGCGCCACGGCTACTTCGTCGCCGACCGCATCGATTCGCAGCCGGGCAAGCCAGTCTTCAACCGCATCGTCGGGCTGAAAGACAGCTGGGGCAAGTGATGGCAAAGGCAGGCAAGTCACAGGTGCAGGTCATTACGTTCCCGCTCGATCGCGAGTTCATCGCGCTCAATGACCTGCTCAAGCTGGCGGGCGTCTGCGACAGTGGCGGCGCCGGCAAGGCGCTGGTCGCTGCCGGCGAGGTCTCGGTGGACGGCGAGCCCGAATCGCGCAAGACTGCGAAGATTCGCGCCGGCCAGGTGGTCAGCCTGTCCGGGATCGACATCCGGGTGGTCGCGGCCTGACGGCTGGCGGTCGGGAACTCGGCCGCTGCGAAGATTCAGCTTCACCGAAGGACGAAACCATGCCGATCGCATTCTGGTGTGTCCTCGTGGCAGGCATCCTGCCCGTGGCGACCGTGGCCATCGCCAAGGCCGGCGGCAAGGCCTTTGACAACCACGACCCGCGCGGCTGGCTGGAGCGCCAGAGCGGCCGCGCGCGCCGCGCCGACCTGGCGCACCGGAACCATTTCGAAGCCTTCCCCTTCTTTGCCGCTGCAGTGCTGGTCGCCAGCCACCTGCAGGCGCCCCAGGCGCGCATCAACGAACTGGCGGTGGTCTTCATCATCGCGCGTGTGCTGTACACAGTGTGCTACCTGACCGACCGCGCCACGCTGCGCACGCTTTGCTGGACCATCGGCTTGCTGTCAGTGGTCGGCATCTTCCTGCTGCCGGTCTTCGTGCATAACTAGGAGCAACCAGCCATGCGCGCGCTTCGCCTTGCGTGGCCGCTGGCCGTCCTGAGCGCAGCGGCTGTCGCCGCCCCGGTCTCCTACACCGTCGACCCGACGCATACGAGCGTCTACTTCGCCGCCAGCCACTTCGACCGCACCACGGTACGCGGGCGGTTCGGCAAGATCGACGGGCGGATCGTCTACGACCCCGCCACCGGCGCCGGCGGCATCGACTTCACCGTGGAAACGGCTTCGGTCGACAGCGGCAATCGCAGTCTGGACGGCGTGCTTCGCTCGCCGCAGTTCCTGGATGCCGCCAATTCCCCCGTGGCCAGGCTACGGGCCGACCGCTTCGTCGTCGAGAACGGCAAGCTCGTGGCGGTGGAAGGCGAGTTGAGCCTGCTCGGCACGACCCGGCCGCTGAGGCTGGAGGTCGATCGCTTCAGTTGTGGCGAAATCTCGCTGTTCGGCATCCGTCGCAAGGTCTGCGGCGGTGACTTCCACGCCACTGTGGTGCGCAGCGCCTTCGGCATGACACGCTTCCTGCCGGAAGTGGGCGATAACGTAACACTGCAAATCTCGGTCGAGGCATCCCCTGCGGATTCGACTGCGCCATGACGGCATCCGATCACCTTTACGGCAGGATTCTTTTGTAGAATCAGCGGTTAGCTTCCCCACAATTGCCTGCCGCGCGTCGCATTCAGCGTGCCGGCGACGCGAGACAGACAATGATCGATATCCACTCCGGCGACATCGTGGCCGCCGCGCTGGCGGCGTCCGGTGCCTGCCTGCTGTGTGCCATCCCCCTCGAATTCCTGCGGCGTTTCCCGCTCTGGGCCGTGCGCACCTATGGGCGCGGCGCGCTGCTGCTGCCGTTCCTGGCCATGACGGTCGGAACCTGGCTGTTCCGCCTCACGCTGGCAGGCCAGCTCGACAGCCCGGCAGGGAATGCCATGGTGGTCGCGGCAGCCTTCCTGACGACGGTGCTGATGTCGGCGCTGCTGCGCTTCTATCTCAGCGACTACCGCAAACGCTGACACCCTCCGGCTGGCCAGGCGCCAGCCCGCCCGCGCCGGAGTCGGGGCCGGTCATATGGCCGGCCGCCCGAATCACGTATGATGCGGCCTTTCGCGTCGCACGACGCGTGCCGCCCACCTTTCTCCATGGCGCTCAAATCCACCATTTTCAAAGCCGAACTGGCCGTTTCCGACATGGACAGGCCGTACTACGGCAGCCATACCCTGACCATCGCCCAGCACCCGTCCGAGAACGACGCGCGCATGATGGTGCGCCTGCTTGCCTTTGCCTGCGAGGCGAGCGAAACCCTCGCCTTCACGCGCGGCCTGGACGAACCCGACGAACCCGACCTGTGGGACCGCAAGCTGACCGGTGACATCGAGCACTGGGTGGAACTCGGCCAACCCGACGAATCACGCCTGAAGCGCGCGGCCGCCCGCTCGGATCGCGTCACGGTCTATGCCTACAACGGCGCCAGCGCGCGCGAGTGGTGGAAGGGCATGGCCGGCAAGGCTGGCAAGCTGCGCAATGTGACGATCTACAATGTGCCGACTGACGCTGTCGACGCGCTGGCCGGGCTGGCGCAACGCGCCATGCGCCTGTCCGTGACGATCCAGGACGGCGAAATCTGGGTCAGCGACGATGACCGCAATGTGCAACTGACGCTGGACGTGCTCCAGCGCGCCGCAAGCTGAACAGGCCCGGGACGCACCGCGCACTGGCCTGCCCCGCTCCCCCGCTCCAACCGCATTTTTTTGCACCAACCGGAAGGAATAACACCATGCAAACCACCCCATCTGGCCTGCAGTACGAAGACACCACCGTCGGTTCCGGCGCCGAAGCCGTTGCCGGCAAGCACGTTACCGTGCACTACACCGGCTGGCTGTACGAAAACGGCCAGGCCGGCCGCAAGTTCGATTCGAGCAAGGACCGCAACGATCCGTTCGTGTTCCCGCTGGGCGCCGGTCATGTCATCCGCGGCTGGGATGAAGGCGTGCAGGGCATGAAGGTCGGCGGCGTGCGCCGCCTGGTGATCCCGGCCGACCTAGGCTACGGTGCGCGCGGCGCCGGCGGCGTGATTCCGCCCAACGCCACGCTGCTGTTCGAAGTGGAACTGCTGGCCATCTGACGCCAGTGCCGAGGCGGGCGCTGCCCGCCTCGCTGGTGGATGGACTCAGAAACCGATGGCGGCATTGCCGACATCGACACGGACCTTGTCGCGGTCCAGCAGGCGAGCCGCATGGCGGGCATAGTCCTGTGCCCAGGCGGTATCGCCGGCAAAGCGCGACTCCCCTGAAAATTTGGCCACGTTCAGGATCTTGTCGATCACGAGCACCTTGCCGACCGGGCTCGACGCCTGGCAGTCCAGCTCGGTGTACTCCTTGTCGAACCAGCGCCACGCCGCCTCTTCCCCGACTGCTGCCAGTTCCGCCTGGCCGATCGAGAATTCGAACTCCTTGCCGTTGCCGAACACCACCGTAAGCGTACGCGCCATTGCCGGTTCTCCAAGGTCGGGATGATGCCGCCATTGTAAGGACAAGGTGGCAGCCTGGGCCAGCCCGGACAGCCTGAAGACGCGCCGGCCTGATCGCGGACAAGGCGGCCGTTGCGGACCGAGCGTTGCCTGGCGCCCACACCCATGCCTGCCAGCGACGCAATATGACGGCCATGCCGCTTCCTGTCCCCGCCCGTTGGCCGACTTTGCATTATGCTGGCAACATGGCCATCACCCGACAGGACCTCGAAACGGATCGGCTGCGCGCCTCGCTGTGCAGCACGCCGGTCGCGTCCGCCCTGTTGCCCGTGGAAGCCTTCGAGCGCTCCCTGCGCGACGCGCTGGCCAGCCGCCCCGACGACTGCGCGCTGCGTGGCGATGTCTGGGTGTTCGGCTACGGCTCGCTGATCTGGAACCCGATGGTGGTGCATACCGAGCGCCAGCGCGCCACCGTGCATGGCTACCATCGCGGCTTCTACCTTTACTCCCGCATCAACCGCGGCACCTGGGACAACCCGGGGCTGGTGCTTGGCCTCGACCGCGGCGGCTGCTGCCACGGCATGGTGTTCCGCATTCCGAGTCACGTGGTGGAGCAGGAATTCCGGCTGTTGTGGCGCCGCGAGATGCTGACCGGCGCCTATCATCCACGCTGGCTGCGCATCCGCACCGGCCCGGCCGACGACGCCGGTGGCCGTGAGCAGCGCGCGCTCGCGTTCGTCATGAATCGCGACCACGAAGGCTATGCGGGCCGCCTGCCCGACGCCAGCGTGGTGGAACGGCTGCGCCATGCCGTCGGCCTCTACGGCCCGGCCCGTGAATACCTGCAGCAGACGCTGCTGGGCCTGGCCACCAATGGCGTCGACGACCCCTACCTCGGCCGCCTGTGGCGCCAGCTCCAGGCCCATGACGCCGCCGATGCGGACCACGGCCATGGCGGGCCGGCCCATCCGTCGCAGCCCGGTGGCGAAGAGGCGCCGTTGCCCGCGCCGGCCAGCCCGCACGAGACCGTCTGACCCAGGAGCGAACGCCATGACGCGCCCCTTTGTCCGCACCCGTCGCCAGGCGCTCGCCGAAATGCTGGGACTGATGGGACTGTTGAGCTGTGGCGCCCTGCTGGCCGGCCAGGGTGGCCCGACACTGGCTGCACGCCCCGCTGGCAGCACGGAGGGAGCCGGCTCGTCGCGCGGCACACAAGGCAACGGCGCACACGTCCCGAATCGCTCGGAAGGCATCAGCGCGCTGGACCGCAACCTGATTACCGCCGCCACGGGAGGCGACCTGGAGCTGGTCAACCGACTGCTGGCAGCCGGCGCATCGGCGCAGGCCGTCGACGAACGGGGCCGCAGCGCGCTGCTGGCGGCGGTCTACAACCGGCGCGGCGACGTGGCGAAGACGCTGACCCTGGCCGGCGCCGACGTCAACCGCAAGGACGCGGAATCCAACAGTCCGTTCCTGCTGGCGGCCGCCACGGGCCAGGTCGAGGTGGTGCGGCTCGCCCTGTCGCACGGCGCGGACCTGGCCAGCACGGACCGCTACGATGGCACCGCGCTGATCGCGGCCAGCCAGCACGGCAATGTCGAGGTGGTGAAGCTGCTGCTGCAGAAAGGCATCGCGGTCGACCATGTCAACCAGCTTGGCTGGACGGCCTTGCTCGAGGCGGTAGTCCTCGGCGATGGCAGCGCGCGCTATGAAGAAATCGTGCAGTTGCTGATCGACGCCGGTGCCGACGCCAACCTGGCCGACCGCGAAGGCGTGTCGCCCACGCGCCATGCGCGCGAGCGCGGCTACAAGTCGATGGTCAAGATCCTCATGCGCGCACGCGGCCACTGACCGCGGCGCGCCCGTCCGCCTCAGGCCACGGCAGGCTTCTGCGCGTCGGCATTGCGCGCGTTCTCGGTTTCCTGCAGCTGGCGCCACATCACCTTGCCCGTGCCGGACTTGGGCAGGGCATCGACGAACTCGACCACGCGCGGGTACTTGTAGGCCGCCATGTTTTCCCTGGCCCAGTCGACGATTTCCTCGGCCGTGGTCTTGCCCCTGGCATGCGCGCGCAGCACCACCACGGCCTTCACGGTCTCGCCGCGATACGCGTCGCGTGTGCCGATGATGCATGCCTCCTGCACGTCCGGATGCTTGTACAGCAGGTTTTCCACCTCGGCCGGCCACACCTTGAAGCCGGAGGCATTGATCATGCGCTTGAGGCGATCGGTGATGAAGTAGTAGCCCTCTTCATCCATGCGCCCGAGGTCGCCGGTGCGGAAGAAGGTCCTGCCCTCGAACTGGATGAAGGCGTCGCGCGTGGCCTCGTCCTTGCCCCAGTAGCCCTTGAACACCTGCGGGCCCGACACGATGATCTCGCCGACCTCGTTGGGCGGCAGCTCATTGAGCGTGACGGGGTCCACGATGCGCGCGTCGGTATTGAAGGTCGGCACGCCCAGGCATTGCAGCTTGGGGCGGTCTCCCGGATTGCTGTGCGTCGGCGCCATGGTCTCCGACAGGCCATAGCCTTCCAGGTAGTTCAACCCGAACTGGTCGCGCAGCCGCTCGGCAATGGCCTGCGGCATGGCCGCGCCGCCGCCGCCGATGTAGCGCAGGCTGGACAGGTCGAACTCCGGCAGGTTGGGGCTGGCCAGGAAGTCGATCACCATGGTCGGGATGTTGGTCCAGTGCGTGACCTGGTAGCGCGAGATCAGGCGGCCGGCCACCTCGCGGTCCCAGCGCGGCAACATCACGACCGTGGCGCCGCTATAGATCGGGCCGTTCATGCCGTACTGCATGCCCGTCACGTGGAACAGCGGCAGCACCGACAGGATCACCGATTCCGCGCCGCTGCCCGACCAGGTCGCAGCGCCGACGACGTTGTGCATCACCGAACGGTGCGTGTGGATGCAGCCCTTCGGGAAGCCGGTGGTGCCGGAGGTATAGGGCATCACCGCCATGTCGTCGGGGCCGGCCGTGTGCGGCCCCGGCTGCAAGCCTGCGCCAAGCGCTTCAGCCCACGGCGTGGCGCCGGTCGGCAGCGGATGCTGCGCGGTCAGCCAGGCGGCCGGGGCGTCTTCGGGATGCTCGTGGGTGGCCGGCAGTGCGTCCGAATATTGCGACACCAGCAGGTGCTGCAGGCGATCGGCCGGCGCCAGTTCGGACAGCGCCTGCGCGACACCGGCGCCCAGGTCGGCGGTGCAGATGGCCACGCGGGCACCGGCGTCAGTCACGTAGTGCTTGAACTCTTCGGCGCGGTTCATCGGATTGACCGGCACCACCACGGCGTCCGCGCGCAGGATCGCGTAGTAGCTGATGATGAACTGCGGGCAGTTCTGCATGTACAGCAGCACGCGGTCGCCCTTCTTCACGCCGGCCTTCTGCTGCAGCCAGCCCGCCAGCGCCGTGGCCTGCGCCTCCAGTTCGCGGAACGTGACCGCCTTGCCGAAATAGCGAATGGCGGCCTTGTCCGCATAGCGATGGGCGGAAACCTCCAGGTTGTACCAGAGCGACGTCTCCGGCAGCACGATCGTGGTCGGCACGCGCTTTGGCCAGAACTGGAAATGCGGGCGAGCAAGGTTCTGCATCGAAGAGTCTCCTGAGCGGTCTTGGGCGACCTGTTTGTAAGGGTGTCATCGACTATAACCGAACGATCGTTCTATTTTCAACCGGTGGCTTCCCTCAATCTCGCGCCGGATGGCAGGCGGCCCGGTTGCATTCCCGGTTGCATTTGGCGCCCTTGCCCTCACAATCGTTGTATTCCAGAACTCCATGCCTGCCCGACAGGCCCGCTGCCATGAGCGATGTCACCTTGCAGAACTTTGAACCGGAAGTGATCGAAGCCTCGCGCCAGGCGCCGGTTCTCGTGGATTTCTGGGCGCCCTGGTGCGGCCCCTGCCGCACGCTCGGCCCAATGCTGGAGAAGCTCGAAGCGGAAGCCGACGGCCAGTGGAAGCTGGTCAAGGTGAATGTGGACGAGAACCAGGAGTTGGCCGGCCATTTCGGCGTGCGCAGCATCCCCCACGTGGTGGCCATCGCCGACGGGCAGGCGGTGGACCAGTTCACCGGCGTGCTGCCGGAATCGGGCCTGCGCGAGTTCCTGTCGCGTCTTACGCCGGACCCCGCGCAACTGGCATTGCAAGAAGCCCGGACCCTGGCCGCCGCTGGCGACCGGCAGGCTGCGGGCGATGCCTTCCGGTCAGCGCTGGCGCTGGATCCGGGTTCGGATGCGGCGCGCTTTGCGTACATCAGCTTCCTGCTCGATGGCAATGCGCTCGCCGAGGCGGAAGCCGAGTTCGGCAACTTGTCTGCGCAAGCCGCCCAGGACGATGCCTACGCTGCCCTGCTCACGCGCGTGGATGCCATGAAAGGCGTGGCCGACCTGCCCGACGAGCAGACCCTGGCCGACCGCGTCGCGGCCGACCCGCATGACCTGCCCGCCCGTCTTGACCTGGCGCGGCTGCTGATCGCGCGGCAGCAGTACGAACCTGCGCTGGAGCAGTTGCTGGCAATCGTGCGCGCGGACCGCGGCTTCGAGGAAGACATTGGCCGCAAGACCATGCTCTCGGTATTCGACATGCTCGCCGACCAGCCCGACGTGGTGTCGCGCTGGCGCCGGCAACTGAGCACCTCGCTCAACTGACGGCATCCCCGCATGGCGCGGTAAACTGGCGGGCCTGATTTCCGGCATTCCACCCGCCATGACTGCATCCGTGCGCCTGATCGATTTCCAAGCCGCCGCGCCCGCGCCCACCCACGACCGTCCGCGCCCTGACCGTCTAGTCGCGGGCAACCCCGACCGCACCACCTGGACGCACTACAGCGCCCGGCACGGCGATTTCGACTGCGGTGTCTGGGCGTGCGAGCCCGGTGCCTGGCGCATTGCCTTCCCGGCCGGCAAGGAGGAATTCTTCCACGTGATCAGCGGCCGCATCCGCATCAGCGACGACGCCGGCGCGGCCAGCGAGTTCGGGCCGGGCGATGCCTGCGTGATTCCAGCCGGCTTCACCGGCCTGTTCGAAGTGCTGGAACCGGTGCGCAAGTATTTCGTCGTGATCGACCGCGAAGCGGCGCGGCCTGCCTGAATCAGGCCGGCTGTCCGGCCGGCGCCTCGACCAGCGTGAAGCCGTTCTCGCGCATGTGCTCGACCATCATGGTGTCCATCGACTTGACGTGGTGGTCGAACCAGCCTGAAAGCTCGGCCACCAGGCGGCGGCCCAGGTCCAGTTCCCCGTCGCTGACGACCTTGTCGCGCACGGCCTGGGCAACGGCCAGTACCTGCTTGTGCTCACCGGCATGGCAATGACGCGGGCCGAACTCCATGGCCTCCATCCAGGTTTCCTCCTGGGCGAAGTGATGCCGGGTGTGCTCGATCCACTCGTCCATGGCGGCCAGGAATCCGGCATCGTCCGCGCGCGCGACGGCATCCAGCAACTGCACGAATTCCGCATGGGTGGCGTCGGTGACCGGTTCGCCCAGCAGCAGGTGGTCAGGCAGGCCGTCAGTGGAAAGTTGGTCTTTGGGATCCATGGAAGGGGCTGGCGCGGCGGGCGGCATGGAAAGAAACGGAAAGGATACCGAATTCAGCCCCGTGGCATCTGATATTGCGCAAATCCGCCCGAAACGCGCGGGAGGTTATGCTTGCTGTTGCGCCGCCCCCGGCGGCACCCTGAGCCAAGCTCCCAGATGCCACGACTGATCTTCTTCTGCGGCCATGCCGGCACCGGCAAGACCACCCTGGCGCATCGCCTGATCGGCCCGCTGATGCAGGCCACCGGCGAGCCGTTCTGCCTGCTCGACAAGGACACGCTGTATGGCCGCTACAGCGCGGCGGCCATGGCCGCCATCACCGGCGACCCCAACGACCGGGACAGCCCGGCTTACCTGGAAAACCTGCGCGACCCCGAATACCAGGGCCTGCTCGACACCGCGCGCGAAAACCTGGCCCTCGGCATCAGCGTGCTGGTGGTTGGCCCGCTGTCGCGCGAAGTGAAAGCCCACCAGCTTCATGATCCGGCCTGGCTCAAGGTGCCGGCCGGAACCGTCGTCCACATCGTATGGGTGCACCTGCCGGAAAACGAGGCTCACGACCGCATCGTCCGGCGCGGCAACCCCAATGACGCCTACAAGCTGGCGCACTGGGACGCGTATCGCACGCGCCGCTTCATGCCGGCCCCGGCGGAATACCCGGAACTCACCTACTTCGACAACCTCGCCCCCGACGATGCCGGGACGCAAGCGCTGCTGCACGCGCTGGCCGCTTAGAACCCATTTCAGCATGAGGAAGGGGCGCAAAGGCTGAAATGGGTTCTTAGGCCTTGCCCCTGGCGACGGCGCCGATCACGGCCGACGCCGCCACGAAGCCGAACACCGCGGTCACGGCCACCGAGGAGCCAAAGCCGGCGCAGGCCAGCCCTTGCGGACCCGATGCTGGCGCCACGACGGCGCCCGGCGGCGCCTCGTCGATCTCGCAGGCCTGCTGCTCGGGCTCGGGGTATTGCAGCGGTTCGTCCGAATAGACCGCGGCAATGCCGAACTTCTTCTTCGGGTCGCGCGTAAAGCCCCAGTCCTTGCGCAAGCCGGCGCGCACCTTGGCAAGCAGCGGATCCTGGATGGTGCGGGCGAGGTCATCGATGCGCACGCGCGTCGGGTCAAACTGGCCGCCGGCGCCGCCGCAGGTGATGACGGGCACGCCCTGGCGGCGCGCCCAGCCCAGCATGGCGGTCTTGACCCGCACCGCGTCGATGGCGTCGATCACATAGTCATGGCCGTTGCCCAGCAGCTCGGCCACGTTGTCGGTGGTAACGAAGTCATCGACCTGCGTGACCCGGCAGCGCGGATTGATGGCCACGATGCGTTGCGCCATGGCCTCCACCTTGGCGCGCCCGTAGGCATCGCCGAGGGCGTGGATCTGCCGGTTGGTATTGGACAGCGCGATATGGTCCAGGTCGATCAGCGTGATGCGCCCGACCGCATTGCGCGCCAGCGCTTCCGCGGCCCAGCTGCCGACTCCGCCGATGCCCACCACGCAGACACTGGCGGCTTCCAGCCGCGCCAGCCCGGCATGGCCATAGAGCCGGGCCACGCCGCCGAAACGCCGGTGGTAATCGTCATCGGCCGGGCTTTCGTGGGTCAGCGGCTCGGGCAATTCCGGCCGTTGGGACGAGGAGACAGCGTCGTTCATGCTGGCAGTCAGTGCTGGGGAAGCGGGTGGAAAGGGGTGAAAAGAGCATGCTGGCGTCGCAAGACGCGCACGCCACCGTGTCAGCCATCCCCCGACAGGTAAGCGAAGCGCGCAACTATACAATAGACGTAGTGCCCCGTCCGCCGCACAGGTTGCCGGTGCGGGGCACCCTCCCACAGGAGACTACCCATGCCGGTGCGCCGCAAGGTCGTTCTCT
The DNA here is from genome assembly GCF_905397275.1 of Cupriavidus yeoncheonensis. Classification (GTDB taxonomy): domain Bacteria; phylum Pseudomonadota; class Gammaproteobacteria; order Burkholderiales; family Burkholderiaceae; genus Cupriavidus; species Cupriavidus yeoncheonensis. The sequence continues at coordinate 185,183 of NZ_CAJPUY010000013.1, forward strand.
GGACAGCGCTGACGCCGATCCTGCTGATTGCCCTGCTGATCATCCTGATCGTGACCTTCGACTGGAACCGCCTCAAGCCCTGGCTGAACGAGCGCGTTTCGGAAGCCATCGGCCGTCCGTTCGCGATCAATGGCGACCTCGCCGTCACCTGGCGCACGGCAGAAGGCGAAACCGGCTGGCAAACGCTGGTGCCATGGCCCCGGCTGTCGGCGCGCGACATCACCATCGGCAACCCGGACTGGGCCAAGACGCCGAACATCGCCACCGTGCGCGAGCTGATCTTTGTGCTGCGCCCGTTGCCGCTGCTGTCGCACGAGATCGCGGTGCCGACCATCGTCGTCGACAGCCCGGCGGTGTGGCTCGAACGACTGGCCGACAATCGCAACAACTGGACCTTCGACACCGGCCCCAAAGACCACCCCGCTTCCTGGCACCTGGATATCGGCGAAGTGGTGCTCGCGCGCGGCAACCTGGCGCTGTCCGACCAGGCGCAGAAGATCGAGCTGCAGGCGACGGTCGACACCATCGGCAATGACGCGGTGTACGACCGGGCGCGCGATGGCGAACTGGTCGTGCCGGGCGCCTCGGCCCCGGCAAGCGGACCCGCACCGGCCGCCGCAAGCACCCCCTCGGCGTCCGGGCCGCCGGCCACTGCCGTAGCCGGCAACCAGCGCTACGGCCTGCGCTGGAAGGCCTCCGGCCGCTACAACGAAGCGACCATCAATGCCAGCGGGAAGGCCGGCAACGTGCTGAGCCTGCGCAATATCAACGTACCGTTCCCGCTGCTGGCCGATGTGCGGGTCGGCGCGACCCGTGCCGTCATCGAAGGCACGCTGACCAACCCCGCGCATCTCGCTGCGCTGGATGTCCACCTGCAGTTGCAGGGCGACAGCATGGCCAAGCTGTACGCGCTGACCGGCATCGTGCTCCCGTCCACGCCGCCGTACGAAACGCGCGGCCGGCTCGTGGCGACGATCCACAAGGGCGCCTCGGTCTATGAGTACCGCGGCTTTACCGGCCGCGTCGGCGGCAGTGACCTGAGCGGTACGCTGACCTTCACGCAGCGCGCGCCGCGGCCGCTGCTGGAAGGCAAGCTGGTCTCCAACGAACTGCGTTTCGTCGACCTGGCACCGCTGATCGGCGCTAACGCGCAGCCGGGCAAGGCGGCGCCGGACAGCAATGTGCGCCAGCCGGCCGAGAAGGCCCTGCCGGTGGCACCGTTCCGCACCGAGCGCTGGGACGCCATCGACGCCGATGTGCACTTCACCGGCAAGCGGATCATCCGCGACGAACGGCTGCCGATCACCGACCTCGAGACGCACCTGAAGCTCAAGGATGCCGTGCTGCTGCTGGACCCCCTCAACTTCGGCGTGGCCGGCGGCAATCTCGTGTCCACGATCCGGCTTGACGGCAAGCGCGAGCCGATGGGCGCCATGATCGATATGCGCGCGCATCGTCTCAAGCTCAAGCAGTTGTTCCCGACGGTGCAATCGATGCGGGCCAGCATCGGCGAGATCAACGGCAGCGCCAAGCTGTCGGCGGCCGGGAATTCGGTGGGCGCGCTGCTGGGATCGTCCAATGGCGAGGCCAAGCTGCTTGTGGAAAACGGCACCGTGAGCAAGTTCCTGCTGGAAGCCATGGGCCTGAATGTCGGCAGCGTGATCATCTCGAAGCTGTTCGGCGACAAGCCCGTGCAGATCAACTGCGGCGTGGGCGATTTCGCCTTCACCAACGGCATCGCGCGCGCGCGCACGTTCACGCTGGATACGCAGGACGCCGAAATCAATGCCGTGGGAGCGATCGACCTGAACAGCGAAAAGCTGGCGATGACGATCCACCCGGACTCGAAGGGCATGCGGATCTTCTCGCTGCGCTCGCCGCTGTATATCGGCGGTACGCTGAAGAAGCCGCGCGTCAGTCCCGATATCGGCGTGCTCGCCCTGCGGGCCGGCGGTGCGTTGGCACTGGCGCTCGCGGCGCCAGTGGCCACGGCCGTGGTGCCCCTGGTCGACCTGTCGTCGTCAAAGGAAAACCAGTGCGGCCGCCTGCTGGCGGAGCTTGGCAAACAGCCGATCGCGCCGCCGCCGGGCAAGACCTACCGCGATCCGAAGGCCCCCGGCGCGGCCAGTGCCGTGGCCGCCGAACTGCGCAAGCCGGGGCAGCCGGACAGTGCCAAGGCACAGGCGAAACAGGCTGAGCAAGCGCAGGAAGGCAGCACCGCGCCGGGCCGGCAGGCCGCCGATGGGGTCCGTCCGCCTGCGCAACAGCCTGAGGCGCCGGCGCCGGCCAACCGTCCCGCCCACGACACGGAGCTGTACAAGGGCGGTTGACGCCCTCGGACCATCACCGCTGCAAATTCACAACACTGATGAGTGAATTCCCCGCTCGGGGCGATTCGGCGTTGTGCTGCGCCCACAGCCGGCGCATAATTAAATGGCCATTTACAAGATGTATCAAACAAATGGCACACTCCGGGTGCCGGCAACGGCGCCCTTCCGAAGGTGCGGCCTGTGGCCGCCCTTGTTTTTTTGTTGCCCGTTGCAGGTCGGCAACAAGAACCCAATTCGCCGCCCGCCCCCATGACGCTGCCACACGCCGCCGTCCCGCCGATCAGCTGGCTGATCGCGCTGACGGTGTGCAATCACGTGGCGTTCAATGCAAGCCGCGTGGTGGTGTCCCTGTTTGCCATTTCCCTGAAGGCGTCGACCGTGACGCTGGGCTTGCTGATGTCGCTCTACGCGCTGCTGCCCATGCTGCTCGCGATCCGCGCCGGCAAGCGCATTGACGAGATCGGCCCGCGCAAGCCGATGATGGCAGGCTCGCTGATGGTCGTGGCCGGCACGCTGCTGCCGGCGGTATGGCAGGAGATTGCCGCGCTCTATTTCTCCTGCGCGCTGATCGGCGTGGGCTTCATGCTTGTCCAGGTGGCGATGCAGCTGCTGATCGGCCAGGTTTCCACCAACGACACGCGCCTGCGCAACTACACGCTGCACGCGCTCGGCATGTCGGTGTCGGGCACGCTGGGCCCGGTGGTGATGGGCTACGTGATCGAGCATGCGGGATTCCGGCCCGCTTTCCTGGTGCTGGTCGCGGTCGCGCTGGCCGGACAGGCCGGCCTGCAATGGGTGCGTCCACGCCTGCCCGCGCAGGGCGGCAACGCCAGTCGCATCGCCATCGAAGATGGCAGCCGCCGCTCCACGCTGGATCTGTTGCAGTACCCCGAACTTCGCGCCGTCTTTGTCGCCAGCGCGGTACTGTCGGCCGCCTGGGACCTGCACGCGTTCCTGATCCCCATCCAGGGTTCGCGCATCGGCCTGTCGCCGTCGTCGATCGGCTGGGTGCTGGGTGCCTTCGCGATTGCCACGTTCGCCATTCGCGTGGCCATGCCGATGGTGTCGCGCCGCCTGTCGGAGTGGAAGATCATCCGTATCGCGCTGATGGTGGGCGCATCGGCCTACCTGGTCTACCCGTTCGTCGCCCATTTCTGGATGATGTGCGGCCTGGCCTTCATCCTTGGCCTGGCGCTTGGCAGTGCCCAGCCCAATGTCATGAACATCCTTCACACCGCCTCGCCCAGCGGCCGTGCCGGCGAAGCACTCGGGCTGCGTTCCGCCGTGCTCAACACCAGCCAGGTGGTATGGCCGCTCACCTTCGGCGTGGTCGGCACGGCACTGGGCATGCTGCCCATCTTCCTGTCCATGGCGGGCGCCATGGGCATGGCAGGCCTCTATTCACGGCGGCAGTCGCGCGCCGCAACGGTGGAACTTTCCCCGCCGACGCATTGATTTGCCTGCACACAAATGCGGCTTGCAGCGCATTCGCTATACTCAAATCAACCGGATTTCCGGCTGATTCCAACCGAATGCGACATGACTCAACTCGCTGACCTCCGCCGTACCTATGTCCTGGGCTCCCTGAACGAATCGGACGTGGCGGCCGACCCGATGGCCCAGTTCAAACGCTGGTTCGATGAGGCCGTGACCGCCAAGCTTCCCGAGCCCAATGCGATGACGCTGGCCACCGTCGGCGCCGACGGCCAGCCGTCGGCACGCATCGTGCTGCTCAAGGGCATTGACGAGAAAGGCTTCACCTTCTTCACCAACTACGAGAGCCGGAAAGGGCTGGACATTGCCGCCAACCCTCGCGCCGCGCTGCTTTTCCACTGGGTGCAGCTCGAGCGCCAGGTGCGCGTGGAAGGTCGAGTCGAAAAGGTCGACGATGGCGAGAGCGACGCGTACTACGCCTCGCGCCCGCTGGGCTCGCGACTGGGCGCCTGGGCCTCCGAGCAAAGCCGGGAAGTGGCCGGGCGCGATGTGCTCGAGCAGCGTGAATCGGAATACCGGGCCAAGTTCGGCGAGAACCCGCCGCGGCCGGCACACTGGGGCGGCTACCGCCTGGTTCCGACCGCGCTCGAATTCTGGCAGGGCCGGCCGTCGCGCTTGCATGACCGCATCGCTTATCGGCTGGACGCCTCCGACGGCTGGAAAATCGTGCGGCTGTCGCCCTGATGGGTGCACAGCACATGTTGGCGAATTGTCCTAAAGTGGGATAAGCGTCGCTTTGGGAATGTGTCAGACACCGCGTAGCGCGACGCTTGCGCGGATGACCTGACACGCCCGTTACCGCGACCAGGCTGCGCCGGGCAACGACTGCCCTGCTTGTCATCGCCCGGCGCCTTCGTTCGTCACGTGTGCCGCAACGACAGGAGGTAACGCGCATGTTCTTCAAGCAAGCCCTCGACAAGCAACTGGACAGCTGGATCGCCGATCTGCGCGAGCACGCCAACCTGCCCGTCAAGCTACGCCTGTGGAATGGCAGCGAATACCCGCTGGGCCGCTACGACAAGCCGAACGTGACCCTGACGGTGCGCGAGGCCGGCGCCCTGCCCCTGCTGCTCACACCAAGCCTGGACAACCTGGGCGAGGCCTATGTCCAGGAGAAGATCGACCTGGACGGCAAACTCACCGACATCATCGACGTGGGCTACCGCTTCTCGGCGGCGGCCAAGCGGCGCGCCGGCGGCGCGCTGGCCAAGGTGGCCCGTCATTTCACGCACACCAAACAGGAAGACAAGAACGCGATCCAGTACCACTACGACGTCTCCAACGAGTTCTACAGCCAGTGGCTGGACCCGGGCATGGTCTATTCCTGCGCGTATTTCGAGCAGGGCAATGAAGATCTGGCCACGGCGCAGCGCAAGAAGATCGACCACATCCTGACCAAGATCCGGTTGCAGCCGGACCAGACCTTGCTGGATATCGGCTGCGGCTGGGGCGCGCTGGTACTGCGCGCCGCAGAGAAGTTCGGCGGGCGCTGCGTCGGCATCACGCTGTCGCAGAACCAGTTCGATCTGGCCACCGCGCGCGTCAGGGCCGCCGGACTGTCGGACCGCATCGAGATCCGGTTGCAGGACTACCGGGACATTTCCGGCACGTTCGATCGCATCACCAGCGTCGGCATGTTCGAGCACGTGGGCAAGAAGAACCTCACCGCTTATTTCGGACGCATGCGCGAACTGCTGGCCGACAACGGCGTCGCCATGAACCACGGCATCACGGTGCCCGACCCCAGCGATGCGCCGATGGACGGCTCCACATTCATGGACCGCTATGTGTTTCCGCAAGGCGAGCTGCCGCACATCGGGCTGGTGCTGAAGACCATGCAGGAAGGCGGCCTCGAAGCATTTGACGTGGAGCTGCTGCGCCGCCACTATGCGCAGACCCTGCGGCACTGGGCCGACAACTTCGAAGCCCATTCCAGCGCCATCCGCGACATGGTGGGCGAAAAGAAGTACCGTATCTGGCGCGTCTACCTGGCTGGCTGCGCGCACGCCTTCGATACTGACACGATGTCGATCTACCAGGTGGTGTGCCACAAGGCGGGCGAGCCGTCGTCCGGGATACCCTGGTCGCGCCGCTATATCTATGACCACCCGATTGGCCTGAACGATTGACTGAAGACCTGTTTGGCGAACTGCTTCCGCCAGCTTCGCCACCCCAACCGCGCGCCGCCGACGGCGGCGCCGCGGACGCCTCAAGCAAACCCTCGCGCGGCAAATCCGTCCTGCCGGCACAGCTCGATCCCTCGCTCGATGCGCTGGGAAAGCGGCTGCCGCCCAAGCTCTATCTCGGCACGTCGTCGTGGTCCTACAACGGCTGGAACGGGCTCGTCTACGACGGCGAGTACAGCGACAGCCTGCTCTCACGCAAGGGCCTTGCCGCTTACTCGAAACATCCGCTGCTGCGCGCGGCCGGCATCGACCGCGGCTTCTATGGCCCGATCCCGCTGGCGGACTACCTTTCGTACGCAGCCCAGGTACCGGAGTCATTCCGCTTCCTGGTGAAGGCGCCGGCCAGCGTGTGCGATGCGTGGCTGCGCGGGTCGGATGGAGTCGGCCGGCTGGCCAATGCCGCCTTCCTCGACGCCGAAATCGCCATCCGTGACTTCATCACGCCTGCTGCCGCCGGGCTTGGCGCCAAGTGCGGCCCGCTGTTGTTCCAGCTTTCGCCGCTGGGCAGCCTGGCCAACGAGGGCGCGGCCTTCCTCGAACGGCTCGACGGCTTCCTTGGCGCGTTGCCGCGGCTGGATCCGTCCCTCACGCCGCACGCCTGCTACGCGGTGGAGATGCGCGACCCGGTCCTGCTGACGCCGCGCTACATCAAGCTGCTGCGCAGGCACGGCGTGCGCTTCTGCCTGTCGGCGCGCGACCGGCTGCCACCGGTGCATCGCCAGGCCTCGGCGCAGGCCTTGATGGACGCCGACGCGCCCGGCCCGCTTGTGTTGCGCTGGATGCTCCATGCCGGCCGGCCCTACGAAGTGGCCGAATCGATCTATGCGCCGTTCAATCGCCTGGTGGATGAAGATCCTGAAACGCGTGAGGCCATCGCCGACCTGGTCGTGCGCACGCTGCGCGCCGGGCAGAGCGCGACCGTCATCATCAGCAACAAGGCGGAGGGCTGCGCGCCGTTGACGTGCGCGCGCCTGGCCGAATCGATCACCGCGCGCCTGTGAATGCGCGCGGCCAGCCGCCAGTCACTAGCGGCGCAGCTTGCCTGCGAACCTCTCGCGGAACTTGGCCAGCTTCGGCGAGATGATAAAGGCGCAGTACCCCTGGCTCGGATGATCCTGGAAGTAGTTCTGGTGGCTGGCCTCGGCGCGCCAGTAGGGCTGCTCCGGTTCGATCTGCGTCACGATGGGCGCATCGAAGGTCTTGTTGGCGACCAGTTCCCGCATGACGTACTCGGCCACGGCACGCTGCGCTTCGGAGTGCGTGAAGATGACGGAGCGGTACTGCGGGCCCACGTCATTGCCCTGCCGGTTCAAGGTGGTCGGGTCGTGGATCGCGAAGAAGATCTCGATGATCTCGCGAAAGTTGATGACGGCCGGGTCGAATGTCACCCGGACGACCTCGGCGTGACCGGTATCGCCCTCGCTGACCTGCTGATAGGTCGGATGGGTGACATGCCCCCCGGTATAGCCGGACTCCACGGCGCGGACGCCGTTCACCTGCTGGTACACCGCCTCAAGGCACCAGAAGCACCCACCACCCAGTGTCGCCGTCTCCAGCTCGTGTTCCATGTTCGCCGCCCCCCGGGGATCCATGCGTTTTGTCGACCTGCCGGTCTTAAGCATAAGCGCAGATAAGGCAATCTGCCTGCGGCTTATCCCTGTTGCGCGAGCCGTATCGCGGCCCGCGCGGCGCAGCGTGTTTCCAAACCCGTTACAATTCTCAAGAATCTGTCGCCGACAGGACACATCGTTGCACGGCGCGAGATCGAGGCGCAGGCCCGAAACCTTGCCGCCAACGTTGGCTGCCACACCGACGCCAGCGCACAGCCGGGCGGATCTTGTCCCTGTCGCCGCGACCCCCAACTATGAATCATCATGACCGCCAGTGGAGCCCTTGCGATGGGCATGCCTGAAGCCCCGCCGCGGGAGGCCGGCCAGGCCGCATCGCCGGATTTCGATACGATGCATTTCCGCCGCACGCTGTCGCAGTTTGCGACCGGCGTGACGATCATTACCACGCGCGCGAGTGGCGCATCCGTGGCCGCCGGGGCGCCCCCGTTCATCGGCATCACGGCCAGTTCCTTCAATTCGGTTTCGCTGGACCCGCCACTGGTGCTGTGGAGCATGGCCACGCGCGCCAACAGCCTGCCGATGTTCCGCGACGGCTCGCACTATATCGTCAACGTGCTGTCGGCATCGCAGCTCGACCTGTGCAAGCGCTTCTCCACGCTCAAGGGCGACCGCTTCGCGGGCGTGGAATACCGGCTGTCCGAGAATGGCCTGCCGATCCTCGGCAATGCCCTCGCGTGGTTCGAATGCCACAATCGCAGCCGCTATGACGAAGGCGACCACGTCATCTTCGTCGGTGAAGTCGAGCGCTGCGGCGTGCTCGACAGTCATGAACCACCGCTGGTGTTCCAGAACGGCACCTTTTCGACCACCTCGCCACTTGAAGACTGACGCCCTGCCCCTGCCCGCTCAGGTTCCCGGGGAATCCGCGGCCTTCAGCACGGCCAGCGGTGAACTGTCGGTCTTGATCCGCTGCAGCACGATGTTGGAGCGGATATCCATCACGCCCGGCGTGCGATACAGCCGGTTCACGATGAAATCCGAGTAGTGCTTCAGGTTGCGCGCCTGCACGCGCAGGATGTAGTTGCTGTCGCCGGTGATGATGTAGGCCGACAGCACCTCGGGCCACGCCTGCACTGCCGCGATGAATGTGTCGTGCCAGCCTTCCACGTCGTGCCGCATCGAGACCTGCACGATCGCTTCCAGCTCCAGCCCCAGCCGCTCGGCATCAAACCAGGCGCGGTAGCCGCCGATCACCCCTGACTCTTCCAGCAACCGCACGCGCCGCAGGCACGCCGACGGCGACAGGGCCACGCGGTCGGCCAAGTCCTGGTTACTGATCCGGCCGTGCTCCTGGAGGCACTCAAGAATGCGCAGATCGATAGGATCGAGGTTCATTCGAATATCCCAGCGTTAATTCTTGCATTAATCGCATTTTATGCGAAAACGCGCTAGTTACGCGGTGGATTTCGCAAGCCTCTTGCCGGTTTTTTTGACTATCATGCCGTCATCGAGGACGACACAGGCACCGCTCAGCGGCAGCCGTGCAGACATGACCAAGCGCCCTGCCACACCCGCCGACAGCCGCAAGCTGTGGGACATCAGCCCCCCGCTTTCGCCCGCCACGCCCGTCTGGCCCGGCGACACGCCGTTCCAGCAGGAAACGGCCTGGCAGATAAATGAACACTGCCCGGTGAACGTGGGCCGCATCACGCTGTCGCCGCACACCGGCGCGCACGCGGATGCGCCGCTGCACTATGCCGCGGATGGGGCGCCGATCGGCGCCGTGGGACTGGAGCCCTACCTCGGGCGCTGCCGCGTGATTCATTGCGTGGGTGCCGCGCCAGTCGTCGCGCCGCACCACGTGGAGCACGCGCTGGATGCGCTGCCGCCGCGCGTGCTGCTGCGCACCTACGCGCGCGCGCCGCTTGAACAATGGGACGCCGGCTTCTGCGCCGTGGCCCCGGAAACCATCGCGCTGCTCGCCGCGCACGGCGTGCAGCTGATCGGCATCGACACGCCGTCGCTGGACCCGCAGGAATCCAAGACCATGGATGCGCACAACGCCGTGCGCCGCCATGGCCTGGCCATCCTGGAAGGGCTGGTGCTCGATGCCGTCGCCGCAGGCGACTATGAACTGATCGCGCTGCCGCTGCGCTTTGCCGGGCTCGACGCCAGCCCGGTACGCGCCGTGCTGCGCAGCCTTGACTGATTTCCCCCGCCATCCATTGCCTCTTTCCGACATGACCGCACTCACTCGCGAGCAATGCCTGTTGCTCGACCAGCAAGACCCCCTGCGCGCATTGCGCGACCAGTTCGCGCTGCCCGATGGCGTGATCTATCTCGATGGCAATTCGCTGGGCGCGCGGCCGCGCGCCGCGGCCGCGCGCGCCGCCGAAGTCGTCAGCGAGGAATGGGGCACCGGCCTGATCCGCAGCTGGAACACCGCCGGCTGGTTCGAGCTGCCGCAGCGGCTGGGCAATATGGTGGCGCCGCTGGTCGGCGCCGGCGAGAACGAAGTGGTCGTCACCGACACCACCTCCATCAACCTGTTCAAGGTGCTCGCCGCCGCTGTGCGCGTGCAGGCCGCGCGCGATCCGTCGCGCAAGGTGATCGTGTCCGAAGCCAGCAATTTCCCCACCGACCTGTATATCGCCCAGGGCCTGGCCGACCTGCTGCAGCAGGGCTATTCGCTGCACCTGGTGAATTCGCCGGACGAGATCGAAGCCGCCGTCGGCGCCGACACCGCCGTGCTGATGCTCACGCACGTCAACTACAAGAGCGGCGAGATGCTCGACATGGCCGCGCTGACCGAGCTGGCCCACGCGCGCGGCGCGCTGACGGTGTGGGACCTGTGCCATTCGGCCGGCGCCGTGCCGGTGGCGCTGAACGCGTCGAAGGCCGACTACGCCATCGGCTGCACCTACAAGTACCTCAACGGCGGGCCGGGCTCCCCGGCCTTCGTCTGGGTGGCACCCGCGCTGCGCGACGCCTTCTGGCAGCCGCTGTCGGGCTGGTGGGGCCATGCCGCGCCGTTCGCGATGGACCCGCAGTACCGCCCTGTCGACGGCGTGCGCCGCTTCCTGTGCGGCACGCAGCCGATCACGTCGATGGCCATGGTCGAATGCGGCCTGGATGTCTTCGCGCAGACCGATATGTCGGCCCTGCGCACCAAGTCGCTGCAGTTGACCGACCTGTTCATCGCACTCGTGGAAGAGCGCTGCCGCCACCATCCGCTCACGCTGGTCACGCCGCGCGAGCATGCGCGCCGCGGCAGCCAGGTCAGCTTCGAACACCCGCAAGGCTATGCCGTGATGCAGGCGCTGATCGAGCGCGGCGTGATCGGCGACTACCGCGAGCCGCGCATCATCCGTTTCGGCTTCACGCCGCTTTACACAAGCTTCACCGAGGTGTGGGATGCGGTGGAAACCCTGCGCGACGTACTCGATACCGAAACCTACCGTGACGCGCGCTTCCATGCGCGTGGTGCGGTGACCTGAACGGAGCAAACCATGAGCGAATTCAAGGGATGCCCGATGTCGGGCACCGCGGGGCAGGACGCGCAGGACAAGCAAGCCGACCGATGGCACGGCGCGCAGATGGACTTCGCCAAGGACATGAGCTACGGCGACTACCTCGGCCTGGACCAGATCCTGAACGCGCAGCACCCGCTCTCGCCGGACCACAACGAGATGCTCTTCATCGTGCAGCACCAGACCACCGAGCTGTGGATGAAGCTGATGCTGCACGAACTGCGCGCGGCGCGCGAATCGGTGCGGGAAGACATCCTGCCGCCGGCCTTCAAGATGCTGACGCGCGTGTCGCGCATCATGGACCAGCTCGTGCAGGCGTGGAACGTGCTGGCCACCATGACGCCACCGGAGTATTCGGCGATGCGGCCCTACCTGGGCATGTCGTCAGGGTTCCAGTCGTACCAGTACCGCGAGATCGAGTTCATCCTCGGCAACAAGAACGCGGCCATGCTGCGTCCGCATGCGCACCGCACGGAACACCTGGCACTGGTGGAAACGGCACTGAAGACGCCTTCGCTGTACGACGAAGCCATCCGCCTGATGGCGCGCCGCGGCTTTGCCATCGACGCGGACTGCGTCGAGCGCGACTGGAGCCAGCCGACTGCCTACAACGCCTCGGTCGAGGCGGCGTGGCTGGAGGTCTACCGGAATCCGAACGCGCACTGGGAACTCTACGAACTCGGCGAGAAGTTCGTCGACCTCGAGGACTCGTTCCGCCAATGGCGCTTCCGCCATGTGACCACGGTCGAGCGCGTGATCGGTTTCAAGCGCGGCACCGGGGGCACCGAGGGCGTGAGCTACCTGCGCAAGATGCTCGACGTGGTGCTGTTCCCCGAGTTGTGGAAGCTGCGTACGGACCTCTGATCCGCAGCGATCCGCGGACCCGGCTTCAGCCAGCCGGGTCCGACAGCCGCGCGGCCAGCGCCTTCAGGGCGGGCGCCAGGGTCTCGTGGAAGACGGACTCCTCCACGGTGCCGTAGGACGCGCTGCAGCTGAGCATATGCAACTCCTTCTCCCCCACCGGCCGGAATGCCACCGCACAGGCGTGGATGGCCGGATGCCAGTCGCGGAACGATGACGCATAGCCGCGGCGCTCCGCATCGTCCAGCGCCACGCGCGTCGGCGATTCCTGCTGCTTCCACTGCTCGGGAAAGGCCTGGCTGAACTCCGCCAGCACCCGATCGCGCCGGGCCGACGGCAGGGCCGACAGATAGGCGCGCCCCATCGAGCTGGATACCAGCGAGAGCCGCGATCCCACGCCCAGCCCGAGCATCACGCCCGCGTCATTGCGGATCGACTCCAGGTAGATGACCTCCATGCGCTCGCGCTTGCCCAGCGACACCGAGACGCCATACGACTGCGCAAACGCCAGCATGTGCGGACGCGCCAGCATCACCACGTCCGAAGCGGACAGGTAGGCATAGCCCAGCGCCAGCACGCCCGCATCGAGCGCGTACTTGCCCAGGCTTTCGTCATAGCGCAGGTAGCCAAGCTGGACCAGCGTACCGGCCAGCCGGCTCACCGTGGCCTTGGGGAAGCCGGTGCGGCGCACGAAATCCTGGTTGCCCAGCATGGCTTCGCCGGTGCGGAAGCAGCGCAGCAGCTCCAGGCCGCGCGCCAGCGCGGTGACGAAATTGGGATCGCTTTCGCGCGGAGTGACCGCGGGCGGGATGTCGGGAGAAAGGCTGCTCAAGGCTGGCTCCTGTGGGAGGTCCGTCACCACGCGCGACAATCGAACACGCTGGTGTTCTTCCCGCTTGCATGGCGAACGCATTGCGATATACTAATTCAACGGAACACAGTTCCGCAATGCGGAACTTAAAATTCCACCGATTCCCTGGATTGCCGCTGAGACGGGCGCGCCACAAAGCGCCTGGCGGCGGTACCCCCGTTCTACCGAAGGAGACCTGCATGGCTGCCAACGCCGAATTCCACTGGGCCGATCCCCTGCTGCTGGACCAGCAACTGACCGCCGACGAGCGCATGATCCGCGACGCCGCGGCGGCGTATAGCCAGGACAAGCTGATGCCGCGGGTCCTTCAGTCGTTCCGCAATGAAAAGACCGACGTAGAAATCTTCCGCGAGATGGGCGAACTGGGCCTGCTCGGCCCGACCATCCCCGAGCAATACGGCGGCCCGGGCCTGAACTACGTCAGCTACGGCCTGGTCGCGCGCGAAGTCGAGCGCGTGGATTCGGGCTACCGCTCGATGATGAGCGTACAGTCGTCGCTCGTGATGGTGCCGATCTATGAATTCGGCAGCGAAGCGCAGAAGCAGAAGTACCTGCCCAAGCTGGCCACCGGCGAATGGATCGGCTGCTTCGGCCTGACCGAGCCGAACCACGGCTCCGATCCGGGCTCGATGGTCACGCGCGCCAAGAAGGTCGACGGCGGCTATGAGCTGAGCGGCGCCAAGATGTGGATCACCAACTCGCCGATCGCCGACGTGTTCGTGGTCTGGGCCAAGCTGGTGGGCGAAGACGGCAAGGATGACATCCGCGGCTTCATCCTGGAAAAGGGCTGGAAGGGCCTGAGCGCTCCGGCCATCCACGGCAAGGTCGGCCTGCGTACGTCGATCACCGGCGAAATCGTGCTCGACCAGGTCTTCGTGCCGGAAGAGAACATCATGCCGGGCGTGAAGGGCCTGAAGGGTCCGTTCACCTGCCTGAACTCGGCGCGCTACGGCATCGCCTGGGGCGCACTGGGCGCCGCCGAATTCTGCTGGCATACCGCGCGCCAGTACACGCTGGACCGCAAGCAGTTCGGCCGCCCGCTGGCTGCCACGCAGCTCGTGCAGAAGAAGCTGGCCGACATGCAGACCGAGATCACGCTGGGCCTGCAAGGCTGCCTGCGCCTGGGCCGCATGAAGGACGAAGGCACCGCGGCGGTAGAGATCACCTCGATCATGAAGCGCAACTCGTGCGGCAAGTCCCTGGACATCGCCCGCGTGGCGCGCGACATGCTCGGCGGCAATGGCATCTCGGACGAGTTCGGCGTGATCCGCCATGTGGTGAACCTGGAAGTGGTCAACACCTACGAAGGCACGCATGACATCCATGCGCTGATCCTGGGCCGTGCCCAGACCGGCCTCCAGGCCTTCTTCTGATCGAAGCCTGAGGCTTGCGGACAGGCACTCCGCCATAAAAAAGCCCGGCTGCGAGGCCGGGCGAAGCACACTACCAAGGAGACGACGAGGCTGCCCCGTCGGTAAAACACCTGTCCTGAACGCGGCCCCGCACCATGCGGGGCCGCGTTCATTTGTTCGGTTGCGGCGTGAGGCGCAGGTAGGGCCGCACGGCCTTGTAGCCTTTCGGGAATTTCTCGCGGATCACCGCCTCGTCCTTCAGCGAAGGGACGATCACCACGTCATCGCCGTCCTGCCAGTTGCCCGGCGTGGCCACGCTGTGGCTGTCCGTGAGCTGCAGCGAATCGATGACGCGCAGGATTTCGTTGAAATTGCGCCCGGTGCTGGCCGGATAGGTGATGATCAGGCGGACCTTCTTCTTCGGATCGATGATGAACAGCGAGCGCACCGTCAGAGTCTCGTTCGCGTTCGGGTGGATCATGTCGTAAAGCTGGGAGACCTTGCGGTCGCCATCGGCCAGTATCGGGAAGTTGACTGTGGTGGACTGCGTTTCGTTGATGTCCCGGATCCAGCCCTGGTGCGACTCGACGCCATCCACAGAGAGCGCGATGGCCTTTACGCCGCGCCGCGCGAATTCGTCCTTGAGCCTGGCGGTCAGGCCGAGTTCCGTGGTGCACACCGGCGTATAGTCGGCCGGATGCGAGAACAGCACACCCCAGCCCTCACCCAGCCAGTCGTGGAAGCGGATGCGGCCTTCGCTGGAATCCTGCTCGAAGTCGGGGGCGAGGTCGCCCAGGCGCAATGCCATGCTTTGTCTCCTGAAAAAAGCGTGGAACCAGCGTATCCGCATTGCGATCGAACCCAAACGAATATAAAGTCACTACAAAATCACTCCAAGTCATATAGCGTGGGCCGGGGCGGGCCCGCCATATGGCTGATTTGCCCTTGTAGGCGACGTGGTCTTGAAACCACGGGTGCCCGCCACATATGCTAAGTAACAAACAAGACGTGCCGTTACTCTCGCAAGCAAGGCAAAATGTCAGAAACCGCACAATCCGAACCAACCGCCCGCAAACAGGAGAAACTGATGAGCGATGTCAAGACCGTTCTGTCCGACGCCGAAGAACTGCTGAAGCAAGCGGCGTCGACCACCGGCGAAAAGGCTGCCGAACTGCGCGAGCGTGGCATGGGCCTGCTGAAGCAAGCCAAGGAAAAAGCCCAGGACCTGCAAGACGCCGTGGTCACCAAGAGCAAGGCAGCCGCGCGCGCCACCGATGACTACGTGCACGACCATCCGTGGCGTGCCGTCGGTGCGGCAGCCGGCGTAGGCCTGCTGATCGGTCTGCTGCTGAACCGCAAGTAAAACAGCCCCGGTCGCGGCGCGCTGGCGCCGCGGCAACACTGGCATTGACCGTCACCGCGTACGGGCATGCCGTTAGCCCGGGCCCGGGCACGATGGCTTGTGCCTACCGGGCTTTGCACGCTGAAGGGCGCCGCCGGCCAGGGCCGGCGCGCCGTTTCCTCGCCGGAGCCGCATGAGCGAATCCCCTCCCTCACCCAAGTTGCTGGAGTCCGTGCGCAACCTGCTCGGTTCGCTGGTTGCGATGGTCCAGACGCGCCTGGAACTGGCCAGCGTCGAATTCGCCGAGGAGCGCTCCCGGCTGATGAAGGTCGGCCTGCTGGCCTGCTTCGGCCTGGTCTTTTTCGGGATTGCGCTGGTGACCTTCACCGCGCTGATCGCCATCCTGTTCTGGGACACCTACCGCTGGCAGGCGCTGGTCGCGCTGGTAGTCACCTACCTTGTACTGTCAGCCGGCTGCCTGGCAATCGCCCGCCACCTGGTGCGCAACGCCCCGACGATGTTCGAGGCCACGCTGGCGGAAATCGACAAAGACCGGGAGACCCTGCGCCGATGAACACTCCGGAATCCGGGCCGGACGCCGGCAAGGCGCCCCGCCGCGAACATCCGCGCCCCGTGCGCTACGCGCGTGAAGTTCGCCTGCCGCTCGAGGTACGCAAGGAACTGCTGCTGACCCGCGCCGAACTGGAGCGCCACGATCTGCTCAAGGCCGTGCACGAGGTAAAAGGCGGGGCCAGGCGCCTGGGCAGCTTCGCCAACTGGCTGCCGCGCGCGGTCCGGCCGGGCTCGTGGATGAAGGTGCTGGGCCTGGCGCAGGACTATCCGCTGCTCAGCGCGGCCGTCACGCTCGCCCTGCCGCTGCTGCGGCGCACGCCGCTGCTGCGCTGGACGTGGAAAGCGTCCAAGCTTGGCGTACTCGCCGGCGCCGCCTACTGGGGCTACAAGACATGGCGCCAGGCCAATAGCCAGGCGGTGGCAACGGCTGACACCGGTGGCGCCAAGGCGCCGCAGGACACCGGCTTCCGCGACCCGCTCGTGCGTTAGCCCGGCGTCAGGGCCTCCTGGCCCTGACCGCCATCGATCGTGGCCGGGTCCTGCCTCAATCCTGAGGCGAACGGCCTGGGCATCGCAATGTGATGCCCTTGCGCGAAATCCACGCCAAGCTCGCGCAGCCGCGCCAGCATGGCCTCGGTCTCCACATACTCCGCGATGGTCTTCTTGCCCGTGGCATGGCCAATGCGCTGGATGACCTCCACCATCACCTGGTTGACGGGATCATCCAGCATTGCGCGGACGAAGCTGCCATCGATCTTCAGGTAGGCTGCCGGCAGGTGCTTCAGGTAGGTGAACGACGCCATGCCCGCGCCAAAATCGTCCAGCGCAAACACGCACCCCAGTCGCTGCATCTGTTCGATAAATGCTGCCGCCTGCGTCAGGTTGGCAATCGCCGCGGTTTCGGTGATCTCAAAGCAGATACCGCTCAGTGCGATGCCGGTACGTTGCGCCTGGTCGCGGACAAACGCCGGGAACCGGACATCGGCCAGTGAAGACGCGGACAGATTGATCGCGCACAGCGCAATGTGCTCGCCGTGTTCCGCCCGCCGGCGCGCCAGCGCGGCGAACGCGGTTTCGACGACCCAGCGGTCGATCATCGGCATGAGGTTGTAGCGCTCGCAGGCTGGCACGAACGCCATCGGAGGCACCAGCTGGTTGCGCTCGTCCACCATGCGCAGCAACAGCTCGATATGGCGCCCGCCACGCCGCTCCCCCTGCAGCGGGACGATTTCCTGCGCGTAGAGGCAGAACCGCCCGGCGGCCAGCGCCGCATGCACCCGGCTGACCCATTCCATCTCGCCGTGCCGCGCCTGTACCACGCTGTCCTTCGGATGGTAGACCTGGACGCGGTTGCGGCCGTTCTCCTTGGCCACATAGCACGCGGCATCGGCGGCGCTGAGCGCCTCCGCCACGCCGCCGGTGCCGGCGTCCAGCGCCACCAGCCCAATGCTGGCACCGACGGCAAACGTGCGCTGGCGGTGCGTGAAGCGGAACCCCGCCACCGCGCGCCGCAGCGCCTCGGCCTGCCGCTCGCCATCGGGCGCCACGCAATGCTCCAGCAGGATGCCGAATTCGTCGCCACCCAGGCGCGCGAGCGTATCGCCCTTGCGCAACTGCCCGCGCATGATCGCGGCGATCTGCCGGATCAGCTCATCGCCCGCGGCGTGACCGCAGGTGTCGTTGACCACCTTGAACTGGTCCAGGTCGAGGTACATCAGCGCGTGCGTGCCACCCGCCTCCTGCATCCGCGCGATGGCTGCGGCCAGCCGACGCTCGAACTCGGTCCGGTTGAGCAGTCCGGTCAGCGCGTCATGGCTGGCCTCATGGGCCAGCCTGGCGGCATGTTCGCGCTCCTGGCTGACGTCGTGCAGGACCACGACCACGCCGATCGCCTGCGCCGCGCGGTCGCGGATCAGCGCCACCGATGGCTTGACGGCCACCGTGCGCCCGCCGCGGCCAGCCAGCAAGGCCGTCACGCCGGGCCAACGCTGCTGCAGCGCCAGCGCGACCAGCTTGCGCAGCGGCGCCTGGCTGCCCTCCTCGCACAAGGCGCATACCTGTTCGAGCGGGCGGCCGCGGGCCTCGGCCTCGCTCCAGCCCGTCAGTGCTTCGGCAGCGGGATTGAGCGATTCAATGCGGCCCCATACGTCGGTGGTGACCACGGCATCGCCGATCGCCTGCAGCGTGACCTGGGCACGCTCCTTCTCGGCGAAGAGCTGCACCTCGTAGCGCTTGTGTTCCGAGATATCGGTGAGCGAACCGGCCATGCGCATCACCCGACCGTTCTCACCACGCACCAGGCGTCCGCGTGCGCGCACCCACAGATAGCCATCGCCGCGCGTACGCAGGCGGAACTCGGCATCGTAGGGTTCACCGCGGCGCAGATGAGCCGAGAGCTTGTCGTCGAGCACATTCACGTCAGCAGGATGGAGCAGTCCGAGCAGCGTCTCGCGCGCCTGCGGCAACGCGTCCGGCTCGAATCCGAGCATCTGCGCGCAGCGCGGCGAGAAATACAGCCGGCCACTGTGCAGATCCCAATCCCACAGCCCGTCGTTGCTTCCGCCCACGGCCAACTGCAGGCGTTCCTCGCTCCCGGCCAGCGCCTCGCGCAGGCGGCGCTCGAGCCGCAGCCGCCGGTGTGACAACAGGATTGCCGAGAGCAGCAGCGCGACCGCCACCACGGCGGCCCCGACGGTGAGTGCCTGCGTGACGCGCCGCGACGCCTTGCCCAGCTGATGCGAGAACGCGTACTCAAGCGGCGTCAACCGCGCGTCGATGGCGACGATGCCCTGCAGCACCGGTTCGGTACACGCCACGCCGCAGCCGGGTTGCGCAGTCAGTTGGCGCAGCACCATCGCCTGCTCATGGAGGGCGGCGATCTCGCGATCACCCTCCGCCCAGATCCGGATCGCGGCATCGACCTCCTCGACATGGCGAAAGTTGCGGTAGAGGCGGATGATCCCCGCGATGTCATCGGGGTGGATGGCGCCGGCGAGGAAGCCAGCACGCGCGCGCTCGTCGTCCGGCGTGTCGCGGTCGAGCTCGATACGGGCGCGGTGGTCGCCCATCGGCACGGCGATATTCGACAGGTAGGCCTGGAAATCGGCTTCGTTGCGGTCTTCGCCATAACGCAGCAGATGCATGACGGCGTTCTTCTGGCCCTTGGACCATTGGCTCTCGCCCGCGACAAAGGCACGCACGGCGGACAGGACGTCGACGCTGGCGATGGTAAACAGCGCCAGCGCAACGACCACGGGGACGAACGGCCAGATAACGCGCAATGCATGCACATCGCCCGGCAAAGACCTGCCTGCTTGCCGCATAGGACTTCCGACGGTTGTGGCGCTGACGGCGTGGCTGCGCCAGCAAGCCAGGAACTCGCTTCATTGTCCGTTGCGGGCCCGGTGATGTCTCTAACTCGAAGTGGTTAATGCGCGCCCATTGCGCGGCGGGCAGCCCGGGCGAAAAAACAAAAAGGGCCTGTGACTTGCGCCACAGGCCCTTCGAAATACTGGTGGGTCGTGCGTGACTCGAACACGCGACCAACGGATTAAAAGTCCGCTGCTCTACCGACTGAGCTAACGACCCGAAAAAACAGAACCGCGATTATAGTGACACGATTCCCGATGTGTCAAGCGTACGGCGCCGCCTCAGGCAAATGCCATGCGCTCAAGGCGCCATATCTGGTACCGGAACGCCAGTACTGCACCCGCCACGATGCCGCCCAGCGCGATAAACGAGCCGATGGCCAGCGTCGACACCCCAGACAGCCCCTGCCCCACCGTGCACCCGAGCGCCGTCACGCCGCCGGCACCCATCAGGATGCCGCCGATGATGTGGTTGGCGACGTCTTCCGCATTGCCAAACCCTTCCCAGCGGAAGGTGCGCGTGGCCAGCGCGTACACCGCCGCGCCGGCGATCACGCCGAAGACGCTGATGATGCCGACGGTCAGCACCTTGCTCTTGTCGCTGAACATCATCAGCCAGTCCAGCGTGTACGCATACGGCGCCACGAAACTCAGGCTCTCCATGCGGCCGCTGTTGGTGGCCACGAACACTTCCTCCAGCGTGTTGGGATCTTCCGCCACGTAGCCGATATGGCCCGAGACATACCACATGCCGACGATGATCAGCCCGACAGCGATGCCGCCCAGCAGGTTGTCGAACGTGCGGAAACCGCGCGCGGCCAGCGCCCACACCATGAGCGCACCGCCGAGCAGCAGGCCCAGGCCGAGCTGCAACGCACCGCGGGCGGCACCGGTGCCCTGCGACAGCAGCGACGGCAGGTCCTGCGTGGCCGGCAGCGTGATCGCGACAGCATCCACGGTATTGACGCGCACCACGCCGAACAGGCCGCGCAGCGTCATATAGGCCGACAGCCCCAGGAAGACGAACACCACCAGCGACTTGAGGTTGCCCGCGCCGATGCGCACCAGCGTCTTGCTGCCGCAGCCCGACGCCAGCACCATGCCGAAGCCGAACATCAGCCCGCCGGCCAGCGCCGACAGCCAGCTGAGCTTGCTGGCGGTATAGATGGTCTTGGTCGGATCGATCAGCCCGGCCCAGGCAAGCACGCCGGTGCCGATCATGGCTACGCCGACGGCCAGGCCCCACATGCGCATGCGGCTCCAGTCGCCCATGTTGACGATGTCCGAGACCGCCCCCATCGTGCAGAAGTGCGTGCGCTGCAGGATGGCGCCGAACAGGAAGGTCAGGGCGAAAGTGCTCAGCAGCACGGTGCGCGAAAGCGCGGCGATATCGATCTCGGGCATATCCGGGGGCGGTGAATGGAGGCTGGTGGCGCGCTCAGGCGTTCTGGTAGCGGGTCGGGTCGGCAACGCCGGCCGCCTCGAAGCCGGCGCGGCGGATGCGGCAGGAATCGCAGACGCCGCAGGCACGGCCATCATCGGCGGCCTGGTAGCACGACACCGTCAGGCTGTAGTCCACGCCCAGGCGGATGCCCGCGCGGATGATCTCGGCCTTGGTCATGTCGATGATCGGCGCGTGCACGCGGAACCGGTCGCCCTCCACGCCCGCCTTGGTGGCGAGGTTGGCCAGCGTCTCGTAGGCCGAGACGTATTCGGGGCGGCAATCCGGGTAGCCCGAATAGTCGACCGCGTTGGCACCGAAGAACAGGTCGCGCCCGCCGACGGCTTCGGCCCAGCCGAGCGCCAGCGACAGCATGATGGTGTTGCGCGCCGGCACATAGGTGATCGGGATGCCCGACGACGCGCCATCGGTCGGCACCTCGAGCTTGTCGTCGGTCAGCGCGGAACCGCCGAAGCGGCGCAGGTCCAGGTCGACGATTTCATGGCGGACGGCGCCAAGCGCACTGGCCACGCGCTTGGCGGCCTCGAGCTCGGACGAATGGCGCTGGCCATAGCGCATCGACAGCGCATAGGTCTCGAAGCCCTGGGCCTTGGCCATGGCGAGAACGGTGGCGGAATCAAGCCCGCCCGAAAGCAGAACAATGGCGCGTTTGGTCATGATGGCAGTCGCGCCGCGCAGGCGGCACACGGAAATTGCAGGCGAATCGCGTATTTTAGCGCGACTGGCAAAAAGGCCCGCAAATGCGGGCCTTGAAGGCTGTTCCGGTGCCGGCCTGGCTTACTTCAGGGTCTTTAGCCGGTTGGAGGCTGCCTGCGCGCCTTCGGTGCCCGGATACTTGGCCACCACCTGTTCCAGCGTCTTGCGGGCCGCAGCCTTCTGGCCGGTTTCGAGCTGGTTGTTGGCGATGGCGATCATGGCATCGGGCGCCTTCGGGTGCGTGGGATTCCCCTGCAGCATGTTCTGCAGCACCGTGGTCGAGCCCTTGTAGTCGCGCTGCGCATAAAGCGAGTTGCCGAGCCAGTATTGCGCCAGCGGCAGGTACGGGCTCTGCGGATACTTCTTGGCGAACGCGGAGAAGGAATTGCCCGCGCTCTTGAAATCGCCGGCCTGGAACTGCTTGAGCGCGGCGTCATACTCGGGCTTCTCGTTCGGCTGCACCAGGCCCTCGCGGCCTTCCACGGTGGCCTGCTGCGGCTCGAACTTCTTCAGACGCGCATCCAGGTCCGCGTAGTAGTCCTTCTGCTGCTTCTGCAGCGTATCCACCGTGTTCTGCAGCACCTCGTTCTGGCCGCGCAGCCGGGCGACCTCCTGGCGGAGGC
Source organism: Cupriavidus yeoncheonensis (assembly GCF_905397275.1). Lineage (GTDB taxonomy): Bacteria > Pseudomonadota > Gammaproteobacteria > Burkholderiales > Burkholderiaceae > Cupriavidus > Cupriavidus yeoncheonensis. The sequence goes on from NZ_CAJPUY010000013.1 coordinate 207,442, forward strand.
CCTCCAGCTGGTTCTGCATATCGATCGTGGTGCGGCTGTTCTGCTCGATGCGCTGCGTGGCGGTCGCCTGGAAACCGTTGAACTGGTCACGCAGGGTGAGGACCGCGCGGCGCGCCTCGTCATCGTCGAACACACCGGCACGGGCCGGAGCAAGGGGCAGCATGGCTGCGCCCGAAACGGCGGCGAGCCACAACAGGGTGGAAACGCGTGCTTTCATGGATGGCCTGTACGCGGATCAGATCAGTAGTTGATGTCGGCGCGGCGGTTCTCAGCCCAGGCAGCCTCGTCGTGGCCCGTTGCCTTCGGCTTTTCCTTGCCCAGGCTCACGGCTTCCATCTGGTTGTCGGGCACGCCCATGGTCGCCAGCGAACGGCGCACGGCCTCGGCACGCTTCTGGCCCAGCGCCAGGTTGTACTCGCTGGTGCCGCGCTCGTCGGTGTTGCCCTGGATCAGGATCTTGCGGCCCTTGTTGGTGCTCAGGTACTTGGCGTGATCGCCCAGCATGCCCTGGTAGTCCTGCTTGACGCTGTAGCTGTCAAAATCGAAGTACACGCTGCGCTTGGCCAGCGGGCTGTTCGGGTCGTTCAGCGGGTCGCGCGAGACGTCCACGGGCTGCACGGTGCGGGCGTCGGCGCCGGTACCCTTGTTTGCACCGGCATTGGCCGTGTCGTCCAGCTTCACGCCGGAGCTGCAGGCACCCAGGGCCAGCAGAGCGGCAACGGCAAGGGTTTTGGTCATCAGTTGGGGCATGGCGAGAGACTCCTGTTATTGCGTTATTGCATGAAAGGACCCCAGGACGGCTCGCGGACATCGCCGGACTGGAGAGACAGAACCTGCCGGGTACGCCCGTCCGTGGACACCGCCGCCAGCACCGCGCGGCCGCCCACACGGGTGGCGTAAAGGATGTACTTGCCGTTGGCGGCAAAGCTCGGCGCTTCGTCATTCGACGTATCGGTCAGCGAGGTGACGTCGCCGTTGGTCAGGTCCTGCAGTTGCAGCTTGAAGCCGCCCGAACGCGTGATGTACGCCAGGTACTTGCCGTCCGGCGAAATCCGCGGGCTCACGTTGTAGCTGCCCTTGAAGGTCACGCGTTGCGCGCTGCCCGCTTCCTCGCCGCCTGCCGGCATGCGATAGACCTGCGGGGCACCGCCGCGGTCGCTGGTGAAATAGATGCTCTTGCCGTCAGGTGCATACTGCGGCTCGGTGTCGATCGCGCTGCTGCGGGTCAGGCGGCGGATGCCCGAACCATCGGCATTGACCTGGTACACCTGGGTATTGCCGTCGCGCGAGAGCGCCACGGCCAGGTGCTGGCCATCCGGCGACCACGACGGTGCGCTGTTGTTGCCCTTCTGGTTGGACACCAGCGTGCGCTTGCCCGTGGCCAGGTCGTGCACGTACACCACCGGCTTCTTGGCCTCGAACGAGACATAGGCCACGCGGCGGCCGTCCGGCGACCACGACGGCGAGATGATCGGCTCGTTGCTGGTCAGCGCGACCTGCGAATTCTGGCCGTCCGAGTCGGAGATCAGCAGCTGGTAGCGGCCGCCGACGCGCGACACGTAGGACAGGCGCGTGGCAAACACGCCGCGCTCGCCGAGCAGCTTCTCGTAGATGTAGTCGGCGATCTTGTGGGCCGTCACGCGCAGCTGGCCCTGGTTGACGTTGTACGCGAGGCCACCCAGGCTCTGACCCTTGACGGTGTCGTACAGGCGGAAGCGCACTTCGTACTGGCCGTTGCCCGAAGGCGTCACGCTGCCGGCGACGAAGGCGTCGGCACCGCGGCCCTTCCAGCTGCCGAGATCGACATTGGCCGACTCGGCCACCGTGGCGCCGCCCGGATCAACGTTGCGGAAACGGCCGCTGCGCGCGAGGTCGCTGCGGATGATCGCGGTCAGATTCTGCGGGGCCTGCGCCTCGCCCTGGAAATTTGCCGTTGCAACCGGGAACTGGCTCGAACCGACCCCGGAGATCTCAACGTTCAGTTGCGCCTGTGCGACGCCGGCGGACAAGGCCAGCGCGGCGGCCAGCCAGACCATCAGGGCGTGGCGGCCGCTGAGCCGGTTCGCCGCCCGGGTTGCGGCCTGGTTTGCTTGGTGCCGCTTCGCGGACAGCCAGTTGGGGGCCCAAAGCTTTCGCATGCTGCTCCTCAGTCGATTTCAGGTTTCGTCGGGCACGGCAGGCAGACAGCGGAACAGGCGTCGATGCGCATGGCGCATATCCGTTCCGCGTGCGCATCGCACGCTGCCGGCCGCGTCGGGCAACCTGTCATGGTAGCGGTGGGACTGGCACCGGTTAATGAAGGTTGCATTATGTTGCAAGTCATGGCGCCTGGGTCACTTAGTCCTTGGGACGGAAAGTGATCGTGAAGCTCGCAGGCGCCTTGCCGTTCTCGTCGCGCGGCAGCGGGTCCGAGCGCTCGACGGCGCGCAGCACGGCGTTATCCCAGGCCGAATTGCCACTGGGCTTGCTCAGCCGCGCCGACATCAGCGAGCCGTCCGGCGCAAGCTGCACGGACACCACGGCGGTCGGGTTGCCCGGCGCGTCTTCCGTGAACACGATGTTGGGCTTGACCTTGCGGCGCACGCGATCGGCATAGCCCGACGACGCCTTGCCGCCGCCGCCAGCGCCCGCACCGGCAGCACTACCCACACCGCCGCCGCCCTGGCCACCGGCGCCGCCGCCGGCCATGGCCTGCAGTCGCGCGAGTTCACCCTTGCGCTGCGCATTGGCCGCGGCTTCGCGCCTGGCCCTGGCGTCGGCGTCCGCCTTGGCCTTGGCTTGCGCTTCCGCCTTCGCCTTGGCATCCGCTTCCGCCTTGGCCTTGGCTTCGGCTTTCGCGTCGGCCTTGGCCCTGGCATCCGCCTCGGCCTTGGCTTTCGCCTGCGCGTCGGCCTTGGCCTCGGCATCCGCTTTCGCCCGGGCCTTGGCATCGGCTTCCTTGCGTTCGCGCTCGGCTTGCTCGCGGTGCTGCTGCTCCTGCTGGGCGGCCTTCTTCCTTGCGTCGTCCTTGCGTTGCGCCTCCTGGCGCTCGGCTTCCTTGCGCTCCGCCTCTTTACGCTCGGCTTCCTTGCGTGCGGCGTCCTTGCGCGCAACCTCTTCGCGCGCGGCCTGCTCGGCGGCGCGGCGCTTCTGGCGCTCCAGCGCGATATCGGCGTCTTCCTCGACCTTGCTCTTGACCTCGGGCGCCGGCGGCACAGGGCGCGGCTGGACCACCGGCTCGGGTGGTGCGGGCGGCGCGGGCGGCGGTGCGGTGGTGGCGGGAATCTCGTCCCAGAGCTCCGCTTCGGAGCCGACCGGGGTGCTGCTCTGCCAATGCACGCCGTAGTACAGCACGATGCCGAGCAGCAGGTGCATGAAGAGCGCGAGCACGAAGGAACGCAGGGTTCCCCGCTCCTTCACCGGCTGGTAAGGAAAGGCGGCAGCGATCGTCATGGGGCGCGGCATTCGGACAGGCATCTCACGCAGCAGGCGCGTTCTACTTGGACTTCACCATCAGGCCGACACGCTTGATGCCGTCGGCCTTGAGCACGGACATGACGTCAAGCACGGACTCGTACTTGACGGCCCGGTCGGCGGCAATCACCACCGGCTGGTCCGGGTTCTCGTTCTGGCGCTGGTGCACGAAATCGAGCAGGCCGTTCTTGTCGAGCTTGCGCTCGAATGAATTGCCGGCGTTGTCCTTGCCGCTCGCGGTCAGCGCACCGTCTTCATGCACGGTCACGACGATCGGCGGCGCCTTCTGTTGCGGCGTGGCGTTGGCCACGGTCGGCAGGTCGACGACGGCGGGGCTGACGATCGGTGCCGCCACCATGAAGATGACCAGCAGCACGAGCATCACGTCGATATATGGCACGACGTTGATCTCGGCACTGGCCCGGCGGCGTGATCCGCCGCGGCGCTGAATGGCTGCCATTGCTGGGCTCCTGGGCGTTCAGTCGGTCAGCGGGTCTGCCGCTGCAGGATGTTCAGGAATTCTTCCATGAAGCTTTCGAACCGGATCGCCAGACGGTCGATCTCGGTGGCGTAGCGGTTATAGGCGATCACGGCCGGAATCGCCGCGAACAGGCCGATTGCGGTGGCCACCAGCGCTTCGGCGATGCCGGGAGCCACCGATGCCAGCGTCGCCTGCTGCACATTCGACAGGCCACGGAAGGCGTTCATGATCCCCCACACGGTACCGAACAGGCCGATATAGGGACTGACCGAGCCGACCGAGGCCAGGAACGGCAGGTGCGATTCGAGCACGTCCATTTCGCGCTGGTAGGCCGCGCGCATGGCGCGGCGGGCGGCGTCGAGCAGCGCGCTCGCTTCATTGCCGCGCTCGCGCGCCTTGAGGAACTCGCCCATGCCCGATTCGAAGATCCGTTCGAGCGCGCCCGTGTTGTGCCGGTTGTTCACCGCACTGTTATATAGCGCCTGCAGGTCGCCGCCGGCCCAGAAGTCGCGCTCGAACACTTCCGTCTGCGTGCGCGCCGAGCGTAGCGCCAGGTGCTTGCGGAAGATATACGTCCAGGAGAACAGCGACATGACGAGCAGCAGCGCCATGACGGCCTGTGCGAGCAGGCTGGCGTGCATCACCAGCGTAATGATCGACAGGTCTTGCGTGACGGTCACGGGATTCATCGGGCGGTCTTGATGGTTGCCAGAACAGGGGCGGGAATGGGAGACGGACGGAAAGTGCTTCGATCGACACAACCAACGCGAATCTGGCCGCTGGCGAGTATGGTCTCGCCGCGCCAGGCCTCTTGCGCGAACTGCACCGAGGCCGGTCCTACGCGTTCGATGCGCGTGCGGATCTCAAGCTGGTCGTCGAGCCGGGCGGGCGCATTGTAGTCCACTGCCGTGCTGCGGACGATAAACACCACGCCGGCCTCATCGGCCAGCGCCTGCTGTTCGACACCAAGCGAGCGCAGCCACTCGGTTCGGGCGCGCTCGAAGAACTTGAGATAGTTGGCGTAGAACACTACGCCGCCAGCGTCGGTGTCTTCCCAGTACACCCGCAGGGTCCAGACAAAGTTTGTCATGGCCGCGATTGTAACGGACAGCGAGACGGCTTCGGTGTTAACCCGCAGGACGAGTTTGCAACAGCAAGTTGCGGGCCGCCCGGGGCCTGGCGTTGCGGGCCATGGGTCGCGGCTTGCGGCGAATCCCCGCCTCACGCTAAACTGCGCCCAACCATTCCATCTTGCGCGACTGGCGATGTCAGTGGGTACTACCACGAGGAAGCGCAAGTTCTCTGGCGTGAAGTTTCAAGCGCCTGCCGCTCGCCTGGGCAGCGAATGGGAAGCAGGGTGCGCCCTGCACCGACGGTTCGTTGTGTTCCGCCGGTGCCGGCCGCCAACCGCTTTCCCCGCGCGCCCTACCCCGATGCAGTAATCGGATTCCCTTTTTTCAGACGAGTTTCGCCATGTTCGAACGCAGCCGCTATACGATCGACCAGATCGACCCCGAGGTCTTTGCCGCTATCCAGAAGGAAAACCAGCGCCAGGAAGACCACATCGAGCTGATCGCCTCCGAAAACTACACCTCGCCGGCCGTGATGGCCGCGCAGGGCTCGCAACTGACCAACAAGTACGCCGAAGGTTATCCCGGCAAGCGCTACTACGGTGGCTGCGAGTACGTCGACATGGTCGAGCAGCTCGCCATCGAGCGCGTGAAGGAGCTGTTTGGCGCCGAAGCCGCCAACGTGCAGCCGAACTCGGGTTCGCAGGCCAACCAGGGCGTGTACTTCGCCGTGCTGAAGCCGGGCGACACCATCATGGGCATGAGCCTGGCCGAAGGCGGTCACCTGACCCACGGCATGGCGCTGAACATGAGCGGCAAGTGGTTCAACGTGGTCAGCTACGGCCTGAACGCGCAGGAAGACATCGACTACGACGCGCTGGAAAAGCTGGCCCACGAAAAGAAGCCGAAGCTGATCATCGCCGGCGCCTCGGCCTTCGCGCTGCGCATCGACTTCGAGCGCATCGGCAAGGTCGCCAAGGCGATCGGTGCCTACTTCATGGTCGACATGGCCCACTACGCCGGCCTGATCGCCGCGGGCGTCTACCCGAACCCGGTGCCGCACGCCGACTTCGTCACCACCACCACGCACAAGAGCCTGCGCGGCCCGCGCGGCGGCGTGATCCTGATGAAGGCCGAGCATGAGAAGGCCATCAACTCGTCGATCTTCCCTGGCATCCAGGGCGGTCCGCTGATGCACGTGATCGCGGGCAAGGCGGTGGCGTTCAAGGAAGCGCTGACGCCGGAATTCAAGGCTTACCAGGAACAGGTGGTCAAGAACGCCGCCGTGCTGGCCGAAACGCTGATCGCGCGCGGCCTGCGCATTGTCTCGGGCCGCACCGAAAGCCACGTGATGCTGGTCGACCTGCGCGCCAAGAACATCACCGGCAAGGAAGCCGAGCGCATCCTGGGCGAGGCGCACCTGACCGTGAACAAGAACGCCATTCCGAACGATCCGGAAAAGCCGTTCGTGACCTCGGGTATCCGCGTCGGCTCGCCGGCCATGACCACGCGCGGCTTCAAGGAAGAAGAAGCGCGCATCGTCGGCAACCTGATCGCCGACGTGCTGGACAACCCGCACGACGCCGGCAATATCGCCAGCGTGCGCGAGCAGGTGTCGGCGCTGACCAAGCGTTTCCCGGTCTACGGCTGATGCCGCGCAAGGCCGCCCGCGAGGGCGGCCGGCAGCCCCGCAGGCGCGCCGTCGTGCCGCTTGCGGGCCTCGCCAACCCACCCTGTTGCCACAGAAGGACAAGATACCAAGGCGACGGGGCTCAAATCTGAAGGTGGTCAGGCATGAAATGCCCCTTTTGCGGACATTCCAATACCCAGGTGCTCGACACGCGCATGTCGGAAGACGGCGACACCGTGCGCCGGCGCCGCCGCTGCGAAGCCTGCGACCGCCGCTTCACCACCTACGAACGGATCGAACTGTTCTTCCCGGCCATCGTCAAGAAGAACGGCTCGCGCGTGGACTACAGCCGCGCCAAGCTGAAGGATTCGATGCGCCTGGCGCTGCGCAAGCGCCCGGTTTCCGCCGAAGCCATCGATGAAGCCATCACCCGCATCGAAGAGAAACTGCTGGCGCTGGGCGAGAAGGAAATTCCGAGCAGCCAGGTCGGTGAACTCGTCATGCGCGAACTGCGCAAGCTCGACAAGATCGCCTATATCCGCTTTGCTTCGGTGTACCGGAGCTTCGAGGACGTCGCCGAGTTTTCCGACGTGCTGGCCGAAGTGACGTCGGGCAACAGCAAGCGCTAGCGCCACGCGCTCAGCGTTCCCAGCAGTTCTGCAGGTACGCCGCCGGGTTCGCGCCGACGGTATTCAGCCGCGTGCCGGTCTGGTCCAGCGTGTAGGTACCGCAGGCATCGGCGGCATCCACGGGAACGGCTTGCAGGACATAGCCATTTGCGGTCAGCGAGTTGGCCACGAGCGAGACGTTGTAGCGCACGTTCGCGCTGTCGCGCGGCGACGTTCTCAGGGCCGCCGGCAATGCAAAGGCCGTTCCGCCCGCGTCCTGGTTATAGCGGCCGTTGACCGAGCGGAACCGCTCCAGCAGTTGTGCCGCCTCCGTCATCATGCCGCGCGCGTCGGCCCGGTAGCCGCGGCGCACGTACTCCGTATAGTTGGGAATGGCGATCGCGGCAAGGATGCCGAGGATGGCCACCACCGCCATCAGTTCCATCAGCGTCATGCCCCGCGTCAGTCCGGCCCGGCTGACGCCGGCATGTCGAAGGCGCGGCGAAGTTCGTGCGTTCATTGCGAGATCTGCCTCCACGAAAGCCGGTTGCGTGCGACGTTGCCCTGCTCGACCACGCTGATGACCTCGCCGGTCGTCGCGCTGGCAACCTTCAGGTGATTGTTGCCGCCCCCTCCGCCGCCACCGCCGCCACCGCCGCCCCCTCCTCCTCCGCCCCCACCACCGCCTCCGCCGCCACCCAGGAAGATGGTCGAGCCGAAGTTGCCTTGCTGGGACACGCCCGATACCACAAGAATCTTGTTGTTGCTGCCCGTGACCTTGTCCGAGGCATCGATCTTGCCGTCGCTGTTGACGTCGAGCACCGAGTAGCTCAATGCCGAACCATTCAGTGCGGAGAAATCCAGCAGGCTGGAGCTGATCCCGCCCACGCACTCGTCCGTGGACGGCGTCAGCGTCGTGATCACCAGGCGCTCCGCGTCCACCTTCGGCTTCACGACCACGCGCTCGCCCTGGCCCAGCAGGTCGATACGCCAGCCCTTCTGCTTGGTGTAGTCCACCGTATTGCCGGTGAGCGTGTACAGCGTGCGCGACGCGCCGCCCACGGTGATCGCGGTCGAGGTCAATGTCTGGGGCTGCAGCATGGAGCGGGTGACCGAGGTCGACTGATCGTCCCAGACCCCATACACCGAGTTGTAGCCGGTGGCACCGGAATCCGCGGTGTCATAGAAGCGCCCGGTCCCGAATGTCAGCAGGAACCCCTTGCTCGGATCTTTCGGATTGATCAGCGCGGTAGGCGCCGCCGTGATCGGCTGGACCTGCGCCGGAGTATTCACGCCGTCGACCGCCGTGAACAGCGGAACCCCCTGCGTGGTCCCCATGCGCGCGGCCCAGGCCGTGGGATTGGTGTCGGACAGGTCGAACTTCCACATCCGGCCCTTGAGGTCGCCCGCGTAAGCCGCCTGGATGGTGAGGTTATTGTCATACACCACTTCCGGACTGCCGAGCCCGTTGCCATTGCCCGTTGCACCGGTTTCCTTCGGGTCCGCGTAGATCTTGCGGATGCCGCCGGCGCCGGAAGGATTGGCCAGGTCAACGACGTAAAGGACCGCCTTGCCCGACGCGCTCTCGTACCCGTTGCCAAAGATCGCCACCCACTTTCCGCTGTTCAGGCGACCGATGACCGGCGTGCCGATGGTAAAGCCGAGGTCGGTTTCGGTATCGGCCGAAATCTCCCACATGACCTTGCCGGCGTCGAAGTTCGCCGGATCGGTGACGTCGAGCGCAAACATGGCCTTGCCGCCCGCACCCATGCCGCCGACAATCACCGTCCTCCAGCTTGCCGCGGTTTCGCCCGTGCGCTGGAAATAGGCATCGCCCGAGGCAGGCGTTGCGTCGACGAAGAAGCGGTGGATGTAGTCCGGCGAAGCCGTTGCTTTCACGGCGTTCGCACCGACGATCGCCTGGTTCGGCATGTAGGCGAATTTCTCGACGCCGGTCAGCGCATCAAACCCGTGCAGCATGCCGTCGTTCGCCCCCACGTAGATCATGGCGCGGCGATTGGCGCGATTGCCGGCCAGGAAGGAAAAATAGCTGCGCCCTTCGGTGGCCTTCAGGAAGTCATAGCCCGAGTCCGCAGCCTTCACGTAGATCGGCGAGGAATTGACGATATCGCCAAGCACGTTCGACACCAGCACGCCGCTGCCGTTGTCGGTCACGCGATCGCGGTACTTGCCGCCGTTGCGCTTCTCCAGCGTGGTATCGCCGCGCAGGTAGGCCACCATGGCCTTGTCTCCGCCCAGCGCGGTCTTCTGGGTCGTCGACAGGGACGTGTCGGTGTCGCTCGCCCACGTGAACGGCTTGCCGGCCGGCGTGGTGCCGCCCGGCGACCATGTGTAGATGCTGCGACTGGCCGCGGCAGGCATCTTCTGGTAGGCGTTCCAGTTCAGCGTGGTGAAGCCCTGATCGGCGGGGTTGTAGCTCTGTGACAGCAATTCGCCGGTCCACGCGCCGGAACGGAAGCGCGTCAGGAACAGGGCCGTGTCGGTGTTCAGCGTGGTCGAATTGGTAGCCGCCGATGACGACGATCCGCTGCGCGAAGCGATCTGCGACAGCGCATTGTTGAGGGCTGCCGTCAGCCCCGACGCGTCGCCGGCGCTGTAGTTGTCGCCGCGCGAGTTGACGGCCGCGTGCCAGAGATCGTCGATCTTAGTCTGGTCGCTGGTCGATGCCTTGGGCCACGACACGGTACCGGCCTTGAGCTTGTCGAGGATCGCCGACAGCACGTCGGCGCGCGGCGTGTTCGGGTTGCCGGGCTGGTTGGCGGGCGCCGACTCCAGCGTGCCCTTCACGCCGACCCCAAGCGTAAAGGTGACAAGGTGCTGCCAGAACGCGTCGTCACGCGCGTTGGTCGGTACGCGGTTCTCGGCGCTGCGCAGGTCGTTGACCCAGTACTTCATGGCAACGTCCGCGAGCGTGTTGCCGTAACCGTCCTTGTAGGGGGTCTTTGGCGAATACTGGTAGGACGTGCCGGACACCGGCGCAATGCTGGAGCCCTTGCTGCCGTCTACGTCGCCGACTGAAGTGGAGTCGGAGTAATAGCCATCGGTGGAAAGAATGTGATAGCTCGCGCGGCAAGCGCTTTCCGGCCTGCCGGCGGACTCGATCCACGGCTGCGCGTTGTTCTGGAAATACTTGCCCACGGTATCCATCGCGCCCAGCAGCGGCGTACCGTTCGCAGTGATATCCAGGCCGTAGAAATCCTGGTAGAAGGCCGCCTTGTTGGTCGTGTCGAACGGCGCGACCGGCCGCTTGATCCCCGCGTAGGAGCTGCCTCCACCCTTGGTACCGTCGTTGATGGTCGTATAGCCGACACGGATGGACTCGTTCTGGGACGAGAACGCCTGCCCCACCGCCGCGCGCATGGCCAGGATGCGCGAACGGTAGTACTGGAACCAGTTGGCGAAGTTCTGGATTTCCTCGGCATAAGTACAGCTGGTGGTCGACGCGCAGTCCGTGCGCTTGCCACTCTGGGCGTACGTGTAGCCCGATCGGATCTCCACCCGCTTGAAACACTTCAGGCTGGACGTGCTGCTGTTGCAGCCCGAAAGCGTCGTATCGTAGCGATAGTAAAGCGCCGGATAGAACGTTACCGTCTTGCTGGAATACCCCTTGCCATCGTCATCGAGCCAGTAGGCCTTGACGGAGTTGTCCTGCGTCAGATTGATCGACCCGTTGCCGGTCATCAACGGGTTGTAGTACGCCTTGGTGGCATCGGCGTTTTTCAGGTTGCCCGAAGGGTCGTACCATGGCCGATAGGTCACGTCCGGGTTGTAGTACGAAACGTTCAGCGCCGCCGTTCGATAGCGCGCCGCCGCCAGCGAGGTGCTGCTGAAATTGACGACCGATGCCTTGGTGCCCGAATAGACCGAGCCACTTGCCGAGTAGACCTGCCCGCCCGATGGCAGCGGAAACGCGTAGATCAGCCAGTTGCCACTGTCCGGCGTCAGGTCCCAGTTCGACTCCGTGCCGTTCGGCGACAGGCTCTCGGGCGTGATCTCGAACATCATCGAGCCTGAGTCATCCAGCGTGAACATCACGTTGGGCGCAATCGACGTCGCGAAGATCAGTGGCTGCTGCGACACCGCGGCAAAGCTCGCTGCGACTGGCGTGAAAGCCATCAGTCCCGTCAGGGCTGCCGCCACGGCCTGGCGAAACGCTGTGGTATAGCCTGTCATTGCCGTACCTCCGACTGGAGCGTGACCTGGGTCTGGGCATGGATGCCGGTGCCCAGCGCGGTGATCCGATAGTGAATATTGATCGGCATGCCGGTCTGCGGATTGCGGACTCGCGACGGCGTGCGGATCTCCTCCATGAAGCACCTCGGTGTCGAGGCGGCCTCGCTCAGCGTCACGCCGTTCGTCGCCGGCACCACGACCACATTGGTGTTGGGTTCGCTGTTCACGCTGGTGTCCCAGTTGGACGGCACTTCCCAGAACTGCCGGCCGCTGGCATCGAGATAGCCGAGCTTGAGGTTGCCCGCACTGTCGACCGGCGGCGCACTGGCGTTCACGGTGCTGCTCATGTCCTTGCGGTACATCCGGTTGAACAGCGCCGCCGGTTGCCCGGTGACGACGATCCCCTCGCAAAAGCGCAGGCCCAGTTCCGCCGCCTGGAATGCCACCTGGTGGTCGCGGTTGTTGCCGGCCAGGCGCTCGTCGAAGAGGCTGCCGCGCATGCTCCACGCGGCCAGCAGCGAAATGACGACGAGCAGCACCAGCGCCACCACCAGCACCACGCCGTTCGCATAGCGCCTGCCGCCCGACCTCGAAAGCCGATGGTTTGCCGCACGCTTGCTCATCTATCCCACCCGGTTGCGCAGCGCAAAGCTGCTGTAGAAACGGCGGCGCAACCTGCCGTCGGCGACGTTCTGGAGCGCGTCATTGCAATCGCGGTAGGTCGTGGCGACATCCGCGTTCCCCGGCGTGGCGTCGAACACCAGCAGGCACACGCGCACGCTGACCACGCGGTTCCAGTCCGCCGCAACCATGCCGCCTGCCGGCATGTACTGCGTCACGTTTGCCGAATCCGCGTCCTGCGCCAGCCCGTAGGTCAGTTGCAGGTCCTGCACGTTTTCGAGCACGGCTTCGGGCATGGAGAGCGCGTTGGTGTTCTGGTCGGACCCTCGGCACATCAGCGTATTGCCGGCGACGTAGAAGGCGTTCTCCGCCACGGCTCTTGCAGCCGGGATGGCGCGGCCGTTGCAGTCCGTCGTACTGGACAGGGATCCGTCGATACGCAGGTAGCGCACGGTAATGGCGTCCGGATTGCTGTTGGGCGCCGCAATGCACGCGCCCGTCGACACATTGGAGAATCCGCCATCGCATCCTTGCACGGGCGCCCCGTCGAACGTCACGGGGCGGGCGCCCAGCAGTGACAGGTCCACGCGGCCCAGGCCGGCAAGCCGCAACTGCTCGCCCATGACCGACAGGGCCCAGCGGGCGCCGTCGTCGGCGCTGCGCAAGCCCTCTTGCGTGCGGCTGCCACGCTGGGAGGTGAGGTAGAAGGCGGTGATCGCGGCGAGCAGCAACAGGCCGATCACGATCGCAATCATGATCTCCACGAGCGAGCGCCCATGGCTGGCACGACGCCGTCTCAGGGCCGCAGGGTTATGGTGGCGCATGTGACCCCCCTGGCATCGAATTGAGGCAGCGTGGCGAAATAGTCCGTCGCGACTTTCGAACAGCCGACCGATGCGTCGGACGTCGACGGATCCTTCCAGTACAACTCCAGGCGATAGCTGACAAAGCCGGCCGGAATCGTCCCGGCCGCCCCGCTGACGTCCGGCGACGTCCAGGACGCCACGCCGGCGCCCGGCAATTGCGCGGTCATCGACGCCCACCATTGCGAGACATCCCAGGCGGCATATTCACTGCCGTCGCACACGACCCTGCTGCAATCCTTGGCCGGTGCCGCCGGCGGCCGCACGCTCAGCGCGGCGAGGTAGGCGTTGGCATCGCTCCCCTCGCCAAGGCCGGACGTATTGGCACGAATGCGTTCGGAAAGGTCCGTGGCGGCATCGACCACGCTGTAGCGCACGCTGGCACCGGCGCGGTATCGCAACGATGCCGCCTGCAGCGACAGCATGCCGAGCAGGGCGATGGCGACCAGCACCAGCGTGATCAGCACTTCGATCAGGCTGGCACCGGACTGACGCCGGAGGGAACGCATGTTCAGGCGCATGCTGCCGTCCTCTGATCGATACGGCCCGCACGGGACACGCAGACATTGAGGTTGCGGCGATCCGAACTGGAGGCGCTGACCTGGAAGGCCAGTGCGCCGTCCGCGAACAGGTAGCCGCGCGACGTGAGCTGAATCGACCGCACGGGTGCGGCGAGCGACACGGCCAGGCTGGCATTGACCGGCTCATGTACGCGGATGAGTTCCTCCACGGGCGCGCGCACCTGGTCGTTGTCGGTGTCCTGGAACAGGATCCAGCGGCCCGACCAGTCCGACTGCGAGTCCTGCGCGCAGCTTGTGGAATTCGCGGCGGTCGCTCGGCAAATCGTCACCGGCGCATTGCGCCGGATGGCCTCGCTGCGCGCGAGCGACAGCAAGCCGGCAAGCTCGGCCGCCGCGGCATCGGTGCGGGCGCGGTCAAGAAACCCCTGGAACGAGGGGACAGCGAACGACAGGGTGATGGCGATCAGCGCCACCACCACCATCAGTTCGATCAACGTGAAGCCGCGAAGCGGCCGGACTGCCCGTGGGCGCAAGGCACGCATGCCACCGGCGCAGGCCCCGTGCGAGCGGCCAGCAGGCAGCAGACGCCCTTCGCCCCCGGTCACCCGGGTGCGCGAAAGGCATTCCATGTCAGCGCAACCAGACGCCGACTGGCAATGCCTTCCGGCAATGCGTAGAAGTGATCCAGCTCATGTGACCCCCGGTAGAAACCGTTGCGGTGGCAGGCTTCTCTCTGTGGAGCAGCGCTGCAACCCACCCGAATATGTTCTTTTGATTTTGATTCTGTGGGCCGATCGAAACCGACTGACAAACACGTTGCAGCTGTCAGCAAGAATCCGGCTCTGAAGATACCCCGCCATAGTGGGGAACTCTCAATGCGATGTCAATAGCACTTGTCTAGTAGACATTTCCTAAATGTCGAGATCGTGCAACGCCTTCGTGGCGTAACCAAATTCGCCAGATTCGCTACGTTTGTCCACGGATCGGCGACCTGTAGCGCGGTACGTTGAAGGCCTCACTGCCACCATGCCGCCTGCCATGCAGCCTTGCTTTCGTTCAGTCCATTCCTGTTGCCGTCACGGCCGCGGCTATGCCCTGGCCGAGTCGCTCTGCGCCCTGCTGATCGTCAGCGTCGGCCTGATCCCGCTGGCCGGAGTGGGGACCACGGCGCTGGCACGGCTGCGCGGCCACGAGCATCTCGCCCAGGCAACGCGAGCCGCCGGAGAATTCACGGAGATCGCGGAACTGGGCGTAGTGCCCATGAACCGGTCCGATCCGGTCTCGACCGAAGGCTGTCCCCCGCTTCAAGACAAGGGGCAACCCGCTTGCCCGGTTGGCGGCAAGCTGGCCATTGCCAGACTGGCGGTTGGAGACCCAGGTTCAGCGGTCACGTTGCGCGGCATCGCACTGTGGATGCAGCCATGAGATCACGCCTTGCACAGGGCCATTTCCGCAATCTGCCAGCGAATGGCTTCACGCTGACGGAGACGATGGTCGGCCTGGCGCTGGGGCTGGTGGTCACAGCAATTGCCGGCACTGCGTTCCTGCTATGCCGCGCGGCCTACCTCGCCACCGCGGAGCGGGTCCTGCTGGAGGAACGCGGACAGCGCGCACTGAGCATTCTTTCCCTGCTGATCCGGCAAGGCGGCTGGCGTCCCGACCCGGCCGCCAAGGCGCCGGCCCAACCCGCGATCAGCGGTGCGGACGATTGCGGCCAGCCGTCGATCGCAGCCATACCAGGCTGCGGCAAACCCGGTATTGCGGGCAGTGACGCGCTGCTGGTCCGCTTCAACGGCAGCAGCCACGCGCGCGGAGGCACCCTGCCCGACCAGACCATGATCGACTGCAGTGGCTACGCCGTTGCCGCACAGAGCCTGGACGCCTCGGCCGGCGCGAACTACGTTGCGGCGAATCTCGTCTACGTGGCCACCGCCAGCGATGGCGAGCCCCAATTGCTATGCCGATACCCGTCGCGCCGCAACGGGCGCATCGACGGCAGCGGCTGGACGTCCGGCGCGCTGGTGCGGGGCGTGGAGTCGATGCAGATTCGTTACGGCATGGATAAGCGCGGCGGCAGGCAACCCGACACCTTCCTGCGTGCGGACCAGGTCAGCGCCATGGGCGAAGACGCATGGCACCGTGTGGTGGCGGTGCAGGTAGCACTGGCCGTCCGGCTGGAGCGGCGCGGCGCCACCCCGGCGAGCATTCCGGCAACGACCGCCAATGCCCACGTCGACGATGCCATGGCCGACGTCGTCGAACTCCTCCCCGGACATGGCCGGAACACCTGGCGAATCTTCGCCACGACCATCCGCCTGCGAAACGCTGCGCACTGTCAGGAGACATTGTGCTAGCCCCGCCCATGGCCCGCATCCGCAGGATGCATGGCGGCGCGACACTGCTGTTCGCCTCGACGCTCCTGCTGCTCGCGGTTTTCACCGCCGCCGCCGCGCTGCAGTTCCTGCTCTCCACCCGCCAGCTCGCCACCATGCAGCTCGATCGCGAAATCGCCTTCCGGGCTGCCGAGGTGGCGCTGCTGGATGGCGAAGCGGACCTGCTGACTGCCGCCGCGGGCAGCGGCCCGCCCGGCCGTCTCGATCCGCTTCCGGCAAGCGGGACTTGCGGCACAGGCATGCAGGCCGGGGTCTGCGTTCCGGCCCCCGATGGCATGCCCGCATGGCAAGCGTGGCTGTCGGGCACGGGGCCCACCGATGATGTCGGCGTGCCGTTCGGCGCGTTCACCGGCAATGCCATGCCAAGGTTGCCGGAAGGCATCGCCGGTACGTCCGTTTCGCCGCGCTATGTCGCCGAACTGATCGGCGATGCCGCAGCCTCCAGCGGATATGGCCCGCAGCCGGCCGCCCCGCGCTTCCGTGTCACGGCAATCGGTTTTGGCCGGAGCCGGGACACGACGGCCGTGGTCCAGAGCGTGATCCAGCCATGAGCCCGCAAAGCATGATCGCCGTTGTCCTGGCCTGGTTCCTGCCGCTGTCGTGGGCAGCATGGGCCGGCAGCGCCGCCGGCAACCTCCCCCTGGCATACCTGCCCCAGGACGGCAAGTACCCGTGGACCGGCCGCCTGTACGCACTCGGATGGAGCCCCGAACAGTCGGCCACGGATACGGTACCCCTCGCGCTCTGGGAAGCCGGCGCATGGCTCGACGCGAACCCGGTGGCTTCCCGGCGTCTTTACACCTCGATTGCCCCGAGCGGCCCGGATTCTGAACGCCTGGTACCGCTGCAGTGGTCCGCACTCGATATGGCAAGCCAGCCAGCGGCGGCACCGGACCCGGAAAACGGCGTACCCGGACAGGACAAGCTGGCCTGGCTGCGCGGCGAACGCACCAACGCCGCCTTGCGTCCGCGCGAGACTCGCATGGCCAACGCCCGCGGCGCACGCGTGCTCGTCGTTAGCCCGCCGGCATGGCAACCCGGCAAAGCCGGCCACGCCGCGTTCCGGGAGCGATATCGCACGCGGCCACACATGGTCTGGCTTGGCACCAAGGACGCCTGGCTGCATGGGTTCAATGCCATCAACGGCGAGGAACTTGTCGCCTATCTGCCGCGGACCTTGCTGTCGCAGGCGCTCGCCCTGGCCGGCCCGAGGGGTGCGCTCCCACCCTTACCCTGCCCGCGTCCGGAGGCCGCCGACGTCGTGATCCAGCGGGAATGGCGCACCGTGCTGCTGTGCGCCATCCCGGCCACCGCCAAAGGTGATAGCGCGCCCGGCATATTTGCGCTGGATATCACCGCCCCGACGGATCTCGCGCCAATCGCGCTTCTGTGGGAAATGACGGCAACGGCTGCCTTGCCGCTTTCCGCCCGCGGCCCCGTTCGCGCCGCGGCCTTTGCCGGGGACGACGGGCTCCGGTGGTTCGCCGTCACAACCGCCGAAGCGCGCGCCGACAGCCCGGCATCCCGTCCGGGCCTGGTCCTGATACCGCTGGAACGGGCCGCCGGGGATTCCGCGCTGACCTGGCCGCTGCCCGAACGCGATTGCACCGGCGCACCCGTGACGTCGGCACTTGCGGGCGTCAGCGTCCTGAGCGACATGACTGGCGGGACGATGGCCATCTATGCCACCGACGACAGTGGCCAGCTCTGGCACTTCCCGTTGGCCGATGCCACGCGACGTCCCAGGCCGGGAACCCCGACTTGCCGGCACAGGCTGCCGGTGACCGCCGGGACGGACCACGCGGAGCCTCCCTTGCTATTGGGCGGGTCCACGTCTGCGCTCATCGTATATGGCCAGGGCAGCGAAATCGCGGCCATCCCGGCCCGGCCGGGCGGAAGCCCGGCCCGCATCGTGGCCGAGCCCGCGAACGGAGGGTTCCTGCTGCGCGCGTTGCCAGGCCAAGGCGGCACGAGCGACCAGGCCGGCTGGCAGCTGACATTGCCGAATGCCGGGGAAAAGCTTGAGGCGCTGAGCGACGTGTTTCCCGGCTATCTCCACTTCACGACCCGCACCGCCGACGGTCTTCAGCGGGCCTACCTTGTGCAGGCGTCGACAGGCGAATCCACGGGCCGTACCCGGGAAGGCGGGCCGCCGCAGCCATTCGTGACCGGACAGGCCGCCACGCCGGAAGGCGAGCTCGTTCTGACGAGTACCCCTCGACCGGGCCCGCGTCAGCCCGCTGGCACCAGTGGCGCGCAAGCTCACACGATCACGCTGTGGTCGGTGGACCGGTCGTCCGCCCGGCCGCTGTCCACAACCGTCGCAACACGCCGCACGGGCCGCATCAGCTGGCGGGAAATCATGGCGCCCATTCAGCAGGACGCCCCATGAAGCCCGCGCTTGCCCCGGAATACAAAACCTCGGCGCAACGGGCTTTCAGCCTTATCGAGCTATTGATCACGCTCGCCATCGTGGCGATCCTCGCCGCCATCGCCGTACCGACATGGGACCAGTACCTTGCGCGCGGCTGGCGCGCGCAGGCGCGCGCGGAACTGGTCGCGGCGATGCTGGAGCTAGAGCAGCACGCGATGGCTGCCACGACCTATGCCCGGCAGCCGGGGAGTGACATCGCCGCCGGGAACTGGCCCCGGCCGGTGCCTCCCGGCACCCGTCCCCGCCACCTCCTAACGGCTGCCGCATGCCCGCAAGCCGACCTGGATGCCTGCGTCGAGATCCGGGCGACGCCGGTGGTGCCGGACCATCGCTGCGGCGTGCTCATCCTGCGCAGTACAGGTCAGCGACTGAACCTTGCGGGGGACACGACGCAGGCCGCTCAATCGGGACCGGACTGTTGACATGCCTGAATCAGCACTTTGTCGTCAGGGCGGCATCACGCTGGCTGAACTGCTGGTTTGCCTGGCAGTCCTTGCGTTACTGGGGGCAGCCACTTATCACGCCGCCGACGTCATGATGGCCCGCCAGCACGTGACGATTGCCGCCGACCGGCTCGCTGCATCGCTCGCGCTGGCGCGCAGCGCGGCCATGGCCCGACGGGTGGAAGTCGCCTTGCAGCCGCTCGACGGCCAACTCACGCTGGACCATGGGTGGCAGCTGGCGGCCACAAGCGGACGACCGGGGCAGGACGCCGTCCTGTCAGTCGTCCAGCTCGATGCGCCGTGCCTGTCCATCGTCCTGCGCCAGACCGCGCGCGCCAGCAACGTCCTGCGATTCGCAGCTGTGGGATACTCTCGGTCTGAGCAGGGCGGATTTCAGGCCGCCACTTTCACGCTCAGCTGCCGCGGCGAGCAGCGCCAGATTCGCATGGGAGCGCAAGGACGCATCCGCCTATGCACGCCTGGGCGTGACAAGGACTGCGAGGCATGGGGCGAACCCGCCCCGCCCTGACAGCGGCACGCACACCAAACGCCCAGCGAACAAGAGTCACCGGCCAAATGTTTTCCGATTCCGACCACGCCGCCATGGAGCAAGCGCTCGCGCTTGCCGCGCGAGGCATGTTCACCACCACCCCCAATCCACGCGTCGGCTGTGTGCTGAGCAAGAACGGGCAGATCATCGGGCAGGGCTTTACCCAGCCGGCCGGCCAGGACCATGCCGAGATCCAGGCGCTGAAGGACGCGCAAACGCGCGGCATCGACCCGGCCGGCGCGACCGCCTATGTGACGCTGGAGCCGTGCAGCCATTTCGGCCGCACGCCCCCTTGCTGCGACGCATTGGTGCGGGCCGGCATTGCGCGCGTGGTGGCGGCGATGGAAGACCCCAACCCCTCCGTATCGGGCCGCGGCCTGCAACGGCTGCGCGATGCCGGCATCGACGTGCGGTGCGGACTGCTGGAAAAGGAAGCACGCGACCTGAATATCGGCTTCGTGTCGCGCATGACGCGCGGCCTGCCGTGGGTGCGGGTCAAGGTGGCGGCATCGATGGATGGCGGCACGGCCCTGCACGACGGCACCAGCCAGTGGATCACGGGACAGGCTGCGCGGGACGACGGCCACGCCTGGCGCGCGCGCGCTTGCGCCATCATGACCGGCATCGGCACGGTACGCGACGACAATCCGCAGATGACCGTGCGCGCCATCCCGACGCCGCGCCAGCCACAGCGCGTGCTGGTGGACTCGCGCCTGGAAGTGCCGCTTGACGCGCGCATCCTGACGCCGGATAGCGGCGACTTCGCCAAGCCAGTACTGGTGTTCTGCGCGGTGGACGACCGCGAACGACGCCACGCGCTCGAGGCCCGCGGCGCCGAGGTCGTGGTATTGCCGAATCCGCACGGCAAGGTTGAATTGCGCCAGATGATCGAGGAACTGGGCCGGCGCGGCATCAACGAACTGCATGTCGAAGCTGGCTTCAAACTCAATGGCTCGCTGATCCGCGAGCACTGCGCCGACGAGTTGCTGATCTACCTGGCCCCCAAGCTGCTCGGTGACGCGCAGGGCATGTTCAACCTGCCGCCGCTGCCCCGGCTGCAGGATGCCGCGACGTTCCGCTGGCACGACGTGCGCCAGATCGGCGAGGACCTGCGCCTGATCGCGCGCCGCAACGACGCCTGACCTCGCCTGACAACCTGACATCTACCGACGGCGCGGCTGCCGCGCCGGTTACCCAACCCAGACCTTTCGAGAACGCATCATGTTTACTGGCATTGTGGCGGCCGTCGGCCGCATCGAGACCATCACCCCGCTCGGCGCCGGCGATGCCGGCGTGCGCCTGCACGTAGCGGCCGGCGGGCTGGATCTCGCGGACGTGGTCATTGGCGACAGCATCGCCATCCAGGGCGCGTGCATGACGGTGATCGCCATGACTGCCGACAGCTTCGACGTGGACGTGTCGCGCGAGTCGCTGGACAAGACCGTCGGCCTCGAACGCACCGGCCGCGTCAACCTGGAAAAGGCGCTGCGGCTGGCGGACCGGCTCGGCGGCCACCTGGTCTCGGGGCATGTCGACGGCCTCGGTGAAGTCATCCACTTCGCCCCGGTCGGCGAATCGCATGAACTGCGCGTGCGCGCCCCGCGCGAACTGGGCCGCTACCTGGCGTACAAGGGCTCGGTCGTGGTCAACGGCGTGTCGCTGACCGTCAACCGCGTCAATGACGAGGCCGATGGCTGCGTGTTCTCGATCAACCTGATTCCGCACACGGTAGAGGTGACCACGCTGCAGGAACTGAAGCCGGGCAGCCGTGTGAACCTGGAAATCGACCTGATCGCGCGCTACGTGGAACGGATGCTGTCGGCGTCTGCCGCAGAACAATAAGCTCGCAGGCGGGGGCGCAACGTAACCACCCGTTCACCCCCTAGTCTTCGCTGCTATCCGCCCCGACGGTCTCCTGCACCTTGCGCTCAAGGATCCAGTCGGAGATCGCCAGCATCACCGGTCGTTCGCGCCCGACAAAGCCGTGCGCGGAGAACGCTTCGCACGGCTCGCCGCGCGCGCCCTTGCTGCCCTGCACGGTCACAAGCGGCGCGTTGCCTTTGCGCGCAACGATGCTGCGGTATTGCGTCAGCGGACAGGGGTCGTCCTTGTGGTGGACGAAGAGCTGGTCCACCGTCACGGCGGTCCATTTGAAGTCGCGCATCGGCATGCCGTGCGCCAGGCGGCCGAAGCGCGGATCGGTGAAGGTGGACGTGTGCACGGCGCCATCGATGCGCCCGCCTAGCCTGAGCGCCAGGAAAGCGCTCGACACGGTGCCATAGCTGGTGCCGACCACGTAGATCTTGCTCACGCCGTAGTCAGCCTTGACCTTGTCGATCACCGCGCCCATGTCCTGCACGTGCTGATCCGAAGTCCGGTAAGCGTCGTCACAGTTCTCCCAGCGCGCCTTCGGGCAGTCCACCATGACGGTCAGGATCTTGTCGCTGACCAGGTGCCGGCGCGCGCGCACCAGGAAATTTCCACGCAGCTGATAGGTCGGCTTGCCGGCATCGCTCTGGACTCGCAGCACGCCCGGATAGCCGGGGAACAGCAGCGCGGCCACCGCCGGCTTGCTGCCGGGTTGCTTGCTGACTACCACGCTCAACTCCGAGCCGCCCGGCACGGCCACGGTCGAGACGGATTCCTCAAGCGCGGCGGCGTCCTGCGCACCGGCAGGAACGCTGAGGCCAAGGACCAGTACTGCCAGGAGTGCTTTCATCGTCGTTCCCCACCTTCCTTCTTCTTGTTTGCGTGGCGTCGGCAAGCGTTGCCAGGACGGCTATAAGACTATAGACCGCCACTTCATCGCGCCCTAGAGGCGTCCGCTTCCCCCGATTCCCGGCCACGCTCCGGCACTGCCTGCCTTGGCGTACAATATCCGGTTTGACGATGCGAACCCCTGGCTGTCGCGTTTAGCCAGCTGGAGCGAACTCCGCAGCAGTCCCCGCAGTTTGAGCCGCCGCCCGCCGGCTGGCCGCTTTTCCGCCCCTTTTTGCCGCCCTGCCGCCATGACAATCGCCCGTACCGAAGACATCATTGCCGACATCCGTGCCGGCCGCATGGTCATCCTCGTGGATGAAGAAGATCGCGAGAATGAGGGCGACCTGGTTCTGGCTGCCGATTTCGTCACACCCGAGGCGATCAATTTCATGGCCAAGCACGGCCGCGGCCTGATCTGCCTGACGCTGACCGCCGAACGCTGCCGCCAGCTGAACCTGCAGCCGATGGTCAGCCGCAACGGTACCCAGCACGGCACCAACTTCACGGTCTCGATCGAAGCCGCCGAAGGCGTGACCACCGGCATTTCCGCGGCGGATCGTTCCCGCACCGTGGAAGCCGCCGTCGCGCGCGACGCCAAGCCGTCCGACCTGGTGCAGCCGGGACACATCTTCCCGCTGACCGCCCAGCCCGGCGGCGTGCTGATCCGCGCCGGCCACACCGAAGCCGGTTGCGACCTTGGCGCCCTGGCCGGCCTGACGCCCGCCGCCGTGATCTGCGAGATCATGAAGGACGATGGCACCATGGCACGCCTGCCGGACCTGATCGAATTCGCGCAGGAACACGACCTGAAGATCGGCACCATTGCCGACCTGATCCACTACCGCAGCCGCACCGAAAGCATCGTCGAGCGCGTGGGCGAGCGGTCGATGGAAACGCCGTACGGCACCTTCCACAGCATCGTCTACCGCGACAAGCCCACCGGCAACGCCCACCTGGCGCTGGTCAAGGGAACGCCGACGCCTACCGAGGAAACGCTGGTGCGCGTGCATGAGCCGCTGTCCGTGCTCGACCTGCTGGAAGTGTCCCGCACCACCCATTCGTGGAGCATGCCGGCGGCCCTCGAGGCGATCGCCCAGGCCGACAGCGGCGTGATGGTGCTGCTCAACTGCGGCGACTCGGCCGAACAGCTGTTCACCCAGTTCACCGCGCTGGACGAACCGCAAAACCGCCCGCGCCGCAAGCCGGACCTGCGCACCTACGGCATGGGCGCGCAGATCCTGAAGGATGTGGGCGTGGGCAAGATGCGCGTGCTGGCGGCCCGGCAGCGCATGCCCAGCATGACCGGCTACGACCTGGAAGTGACCGGCTACCAGCCCATGAACGGGCTGGCCGACTGAGACTGAATATCCTGGCGGCCGCGCCTGGCCGTGGCCGCCACCCCCGAACTCTGGAGAACTGAACAATGGATCACGGCTTCTACCCCAGCAACCTCGACGGTGAAGGCCTGCGTATCGGCATCGTGCAGGCTCGCTTCAATGAGCCGGTCTGCGCCGAACTGCTCGAAGCCTGCGTGGCCGAGCTGGAAAAGCTCGGTGTCGAAGGCGAAGACACCCTGGTGGTGACCGTCCCCGGCGCGCTGGAAGTGCCGCTGGCACTGCAGAAGATGGCCGAAAGCGGCCAGTTCGACGCACTGGTCGCGCTGGGCGCCGTGGTGCGTGGCGAGACCTACCATTTCGAGCTGGTCTCGAATGAGTCCGGTGCCGGCATCACCCGCGTCGGCCTGGACTTCAACGTGCCGGTCGCCAACGGCATCCTGACCGTCGACACGGACGAGCAGGCCCATGCCCGCACGCGCGAGAAGGGCCGCGACTGCGCCCGCACCGCCGTCGAAATGGCCAACCTGGTGGTCGCATTGGATTCGCTGCGCGAAAACGACGGCGACGATGAAGACGAGGACGACGATGAGTGACACGCCTGAAACCGGCAAGCCGGCGGCCGGCGCCAAGCCCGCCGCCCGCACCGAAGCCAAGGCTCCGCCCAAGAGCGCCCGCCGCCGCTCGCGCGAGCTGGCCCTGCAAGGCCTTTACCAGTGGCTGCTGAACCGCAACGACATCGGCGCGATCCAGGCCCACCTGCATGATGCACAGGGCTTCAACAAGGCCGACCGCGAGCACTTCGACGCGCTGCTGAATGGCGCCGTGCGCGAAGAAACCCGCCTGACCGCCGCGTTCGAGCCGTTCCTGGACCGCAAGGTCGATGAACTGTCGCCGGTGGAGCGCGCCGCCCTGCTGGTGGGCAGCTATGAGCTCGTGCATTGCGTCGACATCCCCTACAAGGTCGTCATCAACGAAGCCGTTGAACTGACCAAGACCTTTGGCGGTGTCGAAGGCTACAAGTACGTGAACGGCGTACTGGACAAGCTCGCCGCCCAGGTGCGCTCGGCCGAGGTCGCCGCGCGCCGCTGAAGCAAGGGGCCCAGGGGCCCACTGGTGCTGCCCTGCTTCGATACGACACCCGCGCACGCGGGTGTTTTTGCTTCCAACCACTGTCTGCCTGAAAGGGCTCCGCCGAAACCGCCATGGACCTGCAGCGCCTCGCCACCGCCTCCCGCCTTGCCAATATCGACGCCTTCCACGTCATGGAGCTGGCCAAGCAGGCCAATGAGCTCGAACGCGCCGGCCGCCACATCATCCATATGGGGATCGGCGAGCCCGACTTCACCGCCGCCGAGCCGGTGGTGCGCGCCGCGGAAGCCGCCATGCGGCGCGGCGTGACACAATACACCGGCGCGCTGGGCATCCACGCGCTGCGCGAGGCGATCGCTGGTTATTACAAGACGATGTACGGCCTGGAGATCCCGGCGCGGCGCGTGATCGTCACGGCCGGCGCGTCGGGGGCGCTGCTGCTGGCCTGCGCGGTGCTGGTGGAGATCGGCGCCGAGGTGCTGATGCCGGACCCGAGCTATCCCTGCAACCGGCATTTTGTCGCGGCGTTCGATGGCGCGGCGCGCATGATCCCGAGCGGCCCGGCCGAGCGCTTCCAGCTGACGGCCGCGCAAGTCGAAGCGAACTGGAACGAGCGCACGCGCGGCGTATTGCTGGCCTCGCCGTCAAACCCGACCGGCACCTCGATCCTGCCCGACGAACTCGCGCGCATCCTGCAGGCGGTGCGTGCCCGCCAGGGCTTTGCCATCCTCGACGAGATCTACCAGGGCCTGTCCTATGACGCGCCGCCGGTATCGGCACTGAGCCTCGACGACAACGTGGTGACGGTCAACAGCTTCTCGAAATACTTCAACATGACGGGCTGGCGCCTGGGATGGCTGGTGGTGCCGGACGCGCTCGTGGCCGACTTCGAGAAAGTGGCGCAGAACCTGTTCATCTGCGCCTCGGCCGTGGCCCAGCATGCCGCGCTGGCCTGCTTCACGCCCGAGGCCATGGCCATCTATGACGAGCGCAAGGCCGAATTCCGCCGCCGCCGCGACCTGATCGTGCCGGCGCTTGAATCGCTCGGCCTGCACGTGCCGGTCATGCCCGACGGCGCCTTCTATGTCTATGCGGATTGCCGTGGCGTCAACCATGCCGCCGCCGGCGATGCCGACAGGCTGACGCAGGCGATGCTGCACGACGCCGGCGTGGTCCTGGTGCCGGGCCAGGATTTCGGGCCCCACACGGCGCGCGACTACATCCGGGTCTCGTACGCGACCTCGCGCCGGAACATCGAGGAAGCCATGGCAAGACTGCAGAAGCTGTTCCGCTGATCCGCTGCGCGACGCAGGCAAAAGAAAAAGCACCCCGCGGGGTGCTTTTTTGTCTGAAGTGACCCGTCCTGAATAAGGTTGACACTTTTCCCGCAGTGATGAGGAGAGTGCCTTGGAGATGGATCGGAAGCGAACGCAACGCGACTACACGCTGGCTTTTAAATTAGCAG
>NZ_CAJPUY010000014.1 GCF_905397275.1 Cupriavidus yeoncheonensis
TGAAGGCCCGCAGGCTCGCCTGCACCGCAAGGCCGGATATAAGTCTGCAACCAGTCCTGCTCAAGCCAGCATGTTCGTCTTACCTTGCAAACCGGGGCGCGTTCATATAAGAGTAAGTCGCCGGCTACGCCGGCGAAACAGCGGCATCTGCCAAGAACGACAAACCAATCAAAACCCCCGCCGGCTACGCCGGCGAAACAGCAGCGCATGCCAAGCGCGACACACCAATCAAAACTCTGCCGGCTACGCCGGCCAAACAGCGGCGCCAGCCAAGAACAACAACCCAACACCTACCTCACATCCCCCGGCAAATCCACATCCCTGAACGCCCCCTCATCCTCCGTCAGGATCCTCGTCACCGGCTGCGCCTTCAGCAGCGCCCTGGCCCCCTCATCGCCGTCGAGCCTGAGCAACTCCTCTCGCCAGGCCGCGCCAAATCCAACCGGATGCCCGCGCTGCCCGTTGCGCCACGGCGCGGCGATGGTGTCGGGCGTGGTGATGGTCAGCGCCACGGCCCTGACCAGTTCCATCGGCAACCACGGCATGTCGGCGAGCGCCACGACCCAGCCGTGCGCCTCTGGCGTGGCGGCAACGGCGGCGCGCAACGCGGCGCCCATGCCGGCCTCGGCCTCGGCGGCTTCGACCACCCGGCAGCCGCCGCGACGCAATTCCTCGGCGAGCGCGGGATTCCCTGGCCGGATCACGGCGATCGAGTCGGGCAGCGCGGCGGCCAGGGTGCGCGCGCTGCGCCAGGCGATGGTGCGGCCGTCAGGCAGCTTTTCCAGCAGCTTGTTGCGCTGGCCGTTGGCGTCGAAGCGCCGGCCGAACCCGGCCGCCAGAAGGATCCCGGTCGGCAGGTCGGTCTTGATCAGGGGAGCATTGCGGGCGGCGTTCATGGCGCATCCTCAGGTGCTGCAGCTGCTGCCGGTGCCGGCGGCCATTTCCCGCGCCGCCTTGGCGCCTTCCACCTGGAGGATGTCGGGCAGCGAGACGTGGTTCTTGGCGGCCACCACCTCGGCCAGGATGGAGATCGCGATCTCGGGCGGCGTGCGGCTGCCGATGAAGATGCCGACCGGGCCGTGCAGGCGGGCCAGCTGTACGTCGTTCAGGTCGAATTCCTTGAGGCGTTCGCGCCGCGCCTGGTTGTTGCGGCGCGAGCCCAGCGCGCCGACGTAGAACGCGCGCGTGCGCAACGCTTCCATCAGCGCCAGGTCGTCGAGCTTGGGGTCGTGCGTCAGCGCGATCACCGCGCAACGCTCGTCGAGGTTCATCTCCGTCACGGTGTCGTCGGGCATGGTGCGCACCATGCTCACGCCCGGGATGTCCCACGTTTCCGTGTATTCCTCGCGCGGGTCGCACACGGTGACCTGGAAGCCCAGGCCCACGGCAATCTGGCACAGGTACTTCGACAACTGCCCCGCGCCGATCACCAGCATGCGATAGCGCGGGCCGTGGATGGTGCGCAGCGTCTGGCCGTCGAAGGCCAGGCCATCGGTGGCCTCGGCCGGGCCCAGCGTGGCGCTGCCGGTTGCCATGTCGAGCGTGCGCGTCACCAGCCGGCCGTTCTCGACGGCGTCGAGCAGTTCGGCGATGCCACTGGCCGGGGCGAGCGGCTCGGTCACCAGTTCGATGGTGCCGCCGCACGGCAGGCCGAAGCGGTGGGCTTCCTCGGCGCTGATGCCGTACTTGACCGATTCGGGGTGATCCGCGGTGATGCCGAGCCGGCGCACGCGGTCGATGAGATCGTCTTCGATGCAGCCGCCGGAAACCGAGCCGACGACGTACCCGTCATCGCGCACGGCCAGCATCGCGCCTTCGGGGCGGGGCGACGAGCCCCAGGTCCTGACTACCGTGACCAGCAGTACGCGGTGGCCTTCCTGCTGCCACCGTACGCTGCTTCTCAGGACTTCGAGATCCACGCTGTCCATGATCGCTTCCGCTTGGGTTCCTCTGTTGTTTGCGTCTCGCCGCCATCGGGGGCGGCGTCTTGTTGTGGTTCGGCTTCCTCGGGCGCCGGCGCGGCCAGTGCCTCGGTGAAACGCGTGAAGAAGGCCTCCGCCATCTTGCGCGCCGCGGCGTCTACCAGCCGCGAGCCGATCTGCGCGATCTTGCCGCCCACCTGCGCGTTGACCGCATACGTGAGAACCGTTTCGTCGCCGTCAGGTTCCAGCGTGACGCGCGCGGACCCCTTGCCGAACCCGGCCGCACCGCCCTGTCCGTCGAACTGGATGGTGTAGCTGTCCGGCGCCTGGATGTCCTGCAGCGCCATGCGGCCCTTGAAGCGCGCCTTGACCGGGCCGACCGCCGCGGTCAAGGCGAGCTGGTAGGCATTTTCGCCGTCAGGCTCGATGCTCTCACATCCGGGGATGCACTGCTTGAGCAGCGCCGTGTCGTTGAGCGCTTCCCATGCCACTTGCTGGGGCACCGGCAGGCGCTGGCTCTGGTTCATTTCCATGGGGCGGGCTCCTTGTCTGCGTGATTTATTTCATAGGTGAAACGAAGGCCGTGCCGGCGCCCGGTTCGGACAGCAGGGTCTGCAGCGCGAGCAGGCTGTCGAGGTTATGCGCCGGACGCAGCGCGTCCACATGCGGCAGGATGGCCTGCACGCCGCGCGCCTGCGGCGTGAAGCCCGGGTAGCGCAGCAGCGGGTTGAGCCAGATGATGCGGTGCGCGAAGCGCCGCAGCCGCGCCATCTCCTGGCCCAGCAGGTCGATGTGTTCGTGGTCGAGCCCGTCGGTGACCAGCAGCACCGTGGCGCGTCCGGACAGCGTGCGGCGAGCCCATTGGCGATTGAAGCTCGCCAGCGCCTCGCCGATGCGTGTGCCGCCGGCCCAGTCGCGCACCTGGCCGGTGATGACGGCCACGGCCTCGTCCGGGTCGCGTTCGCGCAGGGCGCGCGTGATGTTGGTGAGCCGCGTGCCGAACAGGAACACGGACAGCCGCTCGCGCGAGAGCGTCAGGGCATGGCAGAAGTACAGCACCGCGCGCGAGTACTGGCTCATCGATCCGGAGATGTCGAGCAGCAGCACCACCGGCGGCTTGCGCTCGGCGTGGCGGCGGTATTTCCAGCGCAGCCATTCGCCGTGCTGGCGTACCGCGAGGCGCGCGCTGGCGCGCAGGTCGGCGTGGGTGCCGTTGCTGGACGGACGCAGCCGGCGTGTGCGTTCCATGGCCAGGTGCGCGCGGCGCTTGCGCACAAGATGCTGCAGCGCGCGCCATTCCTGCGCGGTCAGCGTCTCGAAATCGCGCTGCGCCAGACGTTCCTGGTCCGAGAAGGTAAGCGGTACCGCCATGCGTTCCGCTTCCGTCTGCTGCGGCCGCGCGGGCAGGTCGGGCTGGCGTGCCGCGAGGGCGTCGGCAAGGCGGTTGCTGCGACGCGGCGGCGGTGCGCCGGCATCGACGCGCGGCAGCAGCATCGCGCGCAGCTTGCCTTCCCAGTCGGGGTCGCGCCAGAACAGGTCGAACGCGGCGTCGAACAGTGGCCGCTGGTCGGGGCCCGACAGCACCAGCGCGGCCAGCGCCGCGCGGACGTCGCCGCGCCGGCCGATATCCACGTATTGCAGCGCATCGAGCGCGTCGACCGAATGCGCGGGCGACAGCGCGAAGCCGCCGTCGTGCAGCAGGCGCATGAAATGCGCGACGTTGCGTGCCAGCACCGGCAGGGCGGGGCCGGGCTTGCCGGCGCGGGCAGGGTGCAGCGTGGCCATGGATCAGGTCGCGGCGGCCGGTGTGCCCGCGAGCAGTTCGGCCACGGTGGGGCCATCGGCGCGGGCCAGGTCGTCCTGGTACTTGAGCAGCACACCGAGCGTGTCGCGCACGGACTGGGGGTCCAGCTCGGTCACGCCGAGTGCGGACAATGCGCGGCACCAGTCGATGGCCTCGGCGATGCCAGGGGCCTTGAACAGGTCGATCCCGCGCAGCCGGTGGATGAAATCGACGGCCTGTGCCTGCAGCCGCGCGGCGGCTTCCGGCGCGCGCGCGGCGACGATCTGCAGTTCGCGGTCGCGCTGCGGATAGCCCATCCACTGGTACAGGCAGCGGCGCTTGAGCGCGTCGTGCACCTCGCGCGTGCGGTTGGACGTGACGATGATCAGCGGGGGCCGCTCGGCCCGGATCACGCCGATTTCGGGGATCGACACCTGGTATTCGGACAGTATCTCCAGCAGGAACGCTTCGAACGGTTCATCGGCGCGGTCGATCTCGTCGATCAGCAGCACGCGCGGCGCGCCGGGCGCGGCGGGGTCTGGCAGCAGGGCTTCGAGCAGCGGGCGCTTGAGCAGGTAATCGTCGTGATAGAGCGACTGGGCTTCGGGGCGCTCGCCGCGCGCTTCGGCTACGCGCAGGGCCATGATCTGGCGCGGATAGTCCCACTCGTACAGGGCGCTGGCCGCATCGAGGCCTTCGTAGCACTGCAGGCGCAGCAGGCGCGTGCCCATGACTTCGGCCATGGCCTGCGCCAGGGCGGTCTTGCCTACGCCGGGTTCGCCTTCGAGGAACAGGGGGCGCTGCATGCGCAGGGCGAGGTACAGCACCGTCGCGGTTTCGCGGTCGGCGAAGTATTGATGGGATTGCAGGAGGGACTGGGTGTGGTCGATGGAGGTGGGTTGCATTTGCAGCGTGTCGCGAGTCGTTACTTCATGCGTTGTTGCTTGGCTTGGCGCCCCAGGCATAGCCTCCTTGGGAGGCTACTTCTTCTTTGTCTCGCCAAAGAAGAAGCAAGAAAGGCGACCCCGTGATCGGCGACACCCCCTCGCACTGGGCCGGCTCCGCGGCGCTCGCGCAAAACTCGCGGCCTGAACGGCCGCTCAGACACTGCGCGAGCTTGTCCGGGGCTACGCCCCGGACGACCGCGGAGCCGGCCCAGCGCGAGGCGCCGCTCAAGGGGGAGAGAACAACCAAACCATCGCGGTTCAGGCTGCGTGGCTTGTGTCGCCATTCTTGTTGAGCGGCGTCCGCGTTGCAGCCGGTTGCTATCCGGCGGCCTCTACCGCCCTCGCCGCCAGTACCGGGATCAGGTGGGCTCTGTACTCGGCCGATGCGTGCAGGTCGGCGTTGAGTCGTGATGGATCGACCTTTGCCGCCTTCGCCGCCGCTGGCGTGAAGTTTGCTGCCAGCGCCTGTTCCAGCGGCTGGCAGCGGAATACGCTGTCGGCCGCGCCGGTGACGGCGACGCGCACGTTGCCGCCGGTGCGCGCGACCATCACGCCGACCAGCGCGAAGCGCGAGGCCGGATTGCGGAACTTGATGTAGGCGGCTTTCTCGGGCACCGGGAAGCGCACGGCGGTGATCAGCTCGTCGGGCGCCAGCGCGGTTTCGTACAGGCCCTTGAAGAAGTTGTCGGCGGTGATGGTGCGGCGGTCGGTGACCACGGTGGCGTTCAGGCCGAGCACGGCGGCGGGGTAGCACGCGGCGGGATCGTCGTTGGCGAGCGAGCCGCCGATGGTGCCCATCGCGCGTACCTGGCGGTCGCCGATGCCGTCGGCCAGCGCAGCCAGTGCGGGAATGCGCTGGCGTACGTCGGCGTTGGCAGCGACGTCGGCATGGCGCGCGGCGGCGCCGATCACCACTTCGTTGCCTTCGACGCGGATGTCGGCCATGCCGGGAATGCGGGCCACGTCGATGAGCGTCGAGGGCGCGGCAAGCCGCAGCTTCATTGCCGCAAGCAGGCTCTGGCCGCCGGCCAGGAACTTGGCGTCCGGATCGGCCTTGAGCTTGGCGACGGCCGCCTTGGCATCCGCCGCGCGTTCAAACTGGAATGCGTACATGTCGGTTTCCTTTACGGTTCGTCGGCGGGCTCAGGGCTGGGCGGCCTGGATGGCCTGCATGGCCTGCCATACGCGGTGCGGCGTGGCGGGCATCTGCAGGTCCTTCACGCCAAGCGGCGACAGCGCATCGACCAGCGCGTTGATGAACGCCGGCGGAGAGCCGATGGCGCCGGCTTCGCCGCAGCCCTTTACGCCGAGCGGGTTGTGCGTGCAGGGCGTGCCCTTGGCCGTTTCCACGGTGAAGTCGGGCAGGTCGCCCGCGCGCGCCATGGCGTAGTCCATGTAGGAGCCGGTCAGCAGCTGGCCGCTGTCGCGGTCGTAGATGCACTGCTCCAGCATGGCCTGGCCGAGGCCCTGGCCGATGCCGCCGTGTACCTGGCCTTCGACGATCATCGGGTTGATGATGTTGCCGAAGTCGTCAACGGCGGTGAACTTCACCACCTGCGACTCGCCGGTGTCCGGATCGACCTCCACCTCGCACACATAGGCACCCGAGGGATACGTGAAGTTGGTCGGGTCGTAGAACGCGTTCTCGTTCAGGCCAGGCTCCAGCTTGTCGAGCGGGTAGTTGTGCGGCACGTACGCGGTCAGCGCGACTTCGCCGAACGTTTTGGTGCGGTCGGTGCCGGCCACGCGGAACACGCCGTTGCTGAACTCGATGTCGGCATCGGAAGCCTCGAGCAGATGCGCGGCGATCTTCTTGGCCTTGGCCTCGATCTTGTCGAGCGCCTTCATGATCGCCGAGCCGCCCACCGCGAGCGAGCGCGAGCCGTAGGTGCCCATGCCGAACGGCACGCGGCCGGTATCGCCATGCACGATCTCGACCGCTTCCAGCGCGATGCCGAGCCGGTCCGCCACGATCTGCGCGAAGGTGGTTTCGTGGCCTTGCCCATGGCTGTGCGAGCCGGTGAACACGGTCACGGAGCCGGTCGGGTGCACGCGGATCTCGCCGACCTCGAACAGGCCCGCGCGCGCGCCGAGTGCGCCGGCGATGTTCGACGGCGCCAGGCCGCACGCTTCGATGTAGCAGGAGTAGCCGAGGCCGCGCAGCTTGCCGCGCTGCTTAGCCTCGTCGCGGCGGGCCGGGAAGCCCTTCACGTCGGCCAGCTCCTGTGCCCGCGCAAGGCAGGGCTCGTAGTCGCCGGTGTCGTAGGTCAGGCCAACCGGCGTGGCGTACGGGAACTGGCGGATGAAGTTCTTGCGGCGCAGCTCGGCCGGGTCCGTCTTCAGCTCGTGCGCGGCGGTTTCCACCAGGCGTTCGACCACATAGGTGGCCTCCGGCCGGCCGGCGCCACGGTACGCGTCAACCGGCGCGGTGTTGGTGAACACCGCCTTCACTTCGGCGTAGATGGCGGGCGTGGCGTATTGCCCGGCCAGCAGCGTCGCGTAGAGGATGGTGGGCACGCTGCTGGCGAAGGTCGACAGGTACGCGCCCATGTTCGCGGTGGTGTGCACGCGCATGGCCAGGAACTTGCCGTCGCTGTCGAGCGCGAGCTCGGCCTTCGTCACGTGGTCGCGGCCGTGCGCGTCGGTCAGGAACGACTCCGAACGCTCGGCGGTCCACTTGATCGGCCGGCCGACCTTTTTCGAGGCCCAGGTCAGCGCTACGTCTTCCGGATACAGGAAGATCTTCGAGCCGAAGCCGCCGCCGACGTCCGGCGCGATGATGCGCAGGCGCGATTCCGGCAGGCCCAGCACGAAGGCGCCCATCAGCAGGCGTTCCACGTGCGGGTTCTGGTTGGCCACGTAGACCGTGTAGCTGTCGTCCTGGCGCGCGTAGCTGGCATTGACCGCGCGCGGCTCGATCGCGTTGGGGATCAGCCGGTTGTTGACGATATCGAGCGTGGTCACGTGTGCGGCTTTCGCGAAGGCGGCATCGGTCGCAGCCTTGTCGCCGTGGCCCCACGTGTAGCAGGTGTTGGCCGGCACGTCGTCGTGCACCAGCGTCGAGGCGGCTGCGGCGTCGGCGGCATTGACGACGGCGGGCAGCTCCTCGTAGTCGACCTCGATCTTTTCGGCGGCATCCTTCGCCTGCGTCAGCGTTTCGGCCACCACCAGCGCCACCTGGTCGCCGACATGGCGCGCCTTGCCCTGCGCGATGACGGGGTGGGTCGGCTCTTTCATCGGCGAGCCGTCGATGCTGTGGATCAGCCAGCCGCAGGGCAGGCCGCCCACCTTGTCGGCGGCCATGTCGTCGCCGGTCAGCACGGCGATCACGCCGGGCGAGGCCAGCGCGGCGCTCTTGTCGATCGATCGGATGCGCGCATGCGCATGCGGCGAGCGCACGAAATAGCCGTAGCTTTGCTGCGGCAGGACGATGTCGTCGGTGTACTGGCCGTTGCCGGTCAGGAAGCGGTAGTCTTCCTTGCGCTTGACCGCCGTGCCGACGAACTTTTGCGATTCGGGTGCGTTCATGGCTGGGCTCCGTTACTGTGCGTCAGCGCTCGCGGCGCTGCCCGCGCGCATGGCGGCCTGGCCCTGCTGCACGGCCTTGACGATGTTGTGGTAGCCCGTGCAGCGGCACAGGTTGCCTTCGAGCTGCTGGCGGATGGCGGTGGCATCGGCGTCTGGCTGTGCCTGCACCAGTGCGGTCGCTGCCATGACCATGCCAGGCGTGCAGAAGCCGCACTGCAGGCCGTGGCATTCGCGGAAGGCTTCCTGCATCGGGTGCATGGCGGGCGCGCCGTTGCCGGTACTTGTGCCGGCAAGTCCTTCGATGGTGGTGACCTGGGCCCCGTCGGCCTGCACGGCGAGGATATTGCAGGACTTGATCGCGCGTCCGTCCAGGTGGACTGTGCACGCGCCGCACTGCGCGGTGTCGCAGCCGACATGGGTGCCGGTCAGGCGAAGCTGTTCGCGCAGGAACTGGACCAGGAGGGTGTTGGGTTCTACCTGGGCGTCAACGGGCTTGCCATTGACCGTCAGGCGGATCGGAATCGCCATGCTTGTCTCCATGTGGGTGGACGCGCATGACCAATTCCCAGAAACCCGAAAGAACAGCGCGGGACTGGCCACGACGCGGTACTGCCGTTTGCTACGGCTATTTCGTGATATTGGTGCTGCCGGTGCTGCCCACGGCGAATGCCGTGCGGGAGAAAAACCCCCGGCGGCCGGCGAACGTCTGGCCGCGACGGGCTCTAACAGTTAATCACAAATCGCCCGGCGCTGCCATGCGGGTTGCCCGCGCCCGGAAAGGGGACGGCTAGAATGGTTGAAGCCACCCGGGCACTCCCCTGGCACGACTCCGATACCCAGCCCCACGACATGGAAGCCTTCTTCGACTGGCTGTTCGACATTGTCGCCCTCCCCAAGGTGGGCCTGCCCGCCATCTTCGTCGTCAGCCTGGTGTCGGCCACGCTGCTGCCGCTCGGCTCGGAACCGGCGGTGTTCGGCTATATCAAGCTCAACCCGCACATGTTCTGGCCGGCCGTGGTGGTGGCCACGCTCGGGAATACCGCCGGCGGCGCCATCGACTGGTGGCTGGGCTACGCGGCCAAGCTCGCGCTGGTGCGCTACCGCAAACGGCGCCAGGAGCGCGAGCACGAGCAAGAGCATCTGGAGCATCGGAAGCATGTGCGCAAGCCCACCAAGCCGAAGCTCGATGCGCGCTATTTCCACTGGATGCGGCGGCTGGGCCCGCCCACGCTGCTGCTATCGTGGTTGCCGGCTATTGGTGATCCATTATGCACTTTGGCGGGTTGGCTGCGGCTGCCGTTCTGGCCGAGCCTGGTTTATATGGCGATCGGCAAATTCCTGCGCTATCTGGCCATGACTGCCAGCCTGCTGTGGATACCGGACAGTTTTTGGCACAACATTGCTGAAATGTTCAGGGCCTGGTTCTGAACCGGCATGTGGCCGGCGGCACACAAAGCGGCGCTAAACCCTTGTTCCGACTCGGGTTGTGCCATGTTGCGGCGCGGCGAAACCGCGCCATGCAGTACAATCGCCCTTTAATGAACGATCGGCGCACACCTTCCGTGCGCAGCAGGAAGCGGTCCCCCCATGAACGCCCCACTCGTGCTCGACGCCAAGCTGGCCGCGCAGGACGCCCCTGCGCGCCTGCGTGAAATTCCCTATAACTACACGTCCTTTTCGGACCGCGAGATTGTCATCCGCCTGCTGGGCGAAGAGGCCTGGCGCATCCTGGACGAACTGCGCAGCGAGCGCCGTACCGGCCGTTCGGCGCGCATGCTGTACGAGGTGCTGGGCGATATCTGGGTGGTGCGCCGCAACCCGTACCTGCAGGACGACCTGCTCGAGAACCCCAAGCGCCGCCAGATGCTGGTGAGCGCGCTGCACCACCGCCTGGGCGAGATCGAGAAGCGCCGCGCCGCCGACCGTGCCGAGCACGCCGAGCCCGCCGCCGAAGACCGCTCGCACCGCGTGGAGCAGCTGGTCGCGTTTGCCAAGCAGGCGATCGAGGACTTCAAGAACGAGTTCGCCGCCGCCTACGACCTGCGCAAGCGCGCGCAGCGCGTGCTGGGCCGCGTCACGCAGAAGGACAACATCAAGTTCGACGGCCTGTCGCGCGTCTCGCACGTGACCGACGCCACCGACTGGCGCGTGGAATATCCGTTCGTCGTGCTGACGCCCGACAGCGAGGAAGAGATCGCCGGGCTGGTCAAGGGCTGCTTCGAACTCGGCCTGACCATCATCCCGCGCGGGGGCGGCACCGGCTATACCGGCGGCGCCGTGCCGCTGACGCCGATGAGCGCGGTCATCAATACCGAGAAGCTGGAACAGCTCGGCCCGGTCGAGCAGACCGACATGCCGGGCGTCTCGCACAAGGTTGCCACCATCTTCTCCGGCGCCGGCGTGGTGACGCGCCGCGTGGCTGACGCCGCCGACAAGGCCGGCCTGGTGTTCGCGGTGGATCCGACGTCGATCGACGCATCGTGCATCGGCGGCAACGTCGCCATGAACGCTGGCGGCAAGAAGGCCGTGCTGTGGGGTACCGCGCTGGACAACCTGGCCTGGTGGCGCATGGTCGATCCGGAAGGCAACTGGCTGGAAGTCACGCGCCTGGACCACAACCTCGGCAAGATCCACGACGTGCCGGTCGCCACCTTCGAACTGAAGTGGTCCGACGGCAACCGTGCGCCGGGCGAGAAGGTGCTGCGCACCGAGACGCTTGCCATCGAGGGCCGCAAGTTCCGCAAGGAAGGCCTGGGCAAGGACGTCACCGACAAGTTCCTGGCCGGCCTGCCCGGCGTGCAGAAGGAAGGCTGCGACGGCATCATCACCAGCGCGCGCTGGATCCTGCACCGCATGCCGAAGTACATCCGCACCGTGTGCCTGGAGTTCTTCGGCCAGGCACGCGATGCCATTCCGAGCATTGTCGAGATCAAGGACTACCTCGACAACGAATCCAGGACGCCGGGCGGCGCCATCCTCGCCGGCCTTGAGCACCTGGACGAGCGCTACCTGCGCGCGGTCGGCTATGCCACCAAGAGCAAGCGCAACGCCTTCCCGAAGATGGTGCTGATCGGCGATATCGTCGGCGACGATGAAGACGCCGTGGCGCGTGCCACCTCGGAAGTGATCCGCATGGCCAATGGCAAGAGCGGCGAAGGCTTTATCGCCGTGAGCCCCGAGGCGCGCAAGAAATTCTGGCTCGACCGTTCGCGCACCGCCGCCATTGCACGGCACACCAACGCCTTCAAGATCAATGAAGACGTGGTGATTCCGCTGCCGCGCATGGGCGAGTACACCGACGGCATCGAACGCATCAATATCGAGCTGTCGATCAAGAACAAGCTCGCGCTGGTCGACGCGCTGGAGGCCTTCTTCGCGCGCGGCAACCTGCCGCTGGGCCGCAGCGACGACGCCAACGAGATCCCGAGCGCCGAGCTGCTCGAAGACCGCGTGCAGCACGCGCTCACGCTGCTGCGCGAAATCCGCGGACGCTGGCGCTACCTGCAGGACCACCTCGACACGCCGCTGGCTGGCGCCAAGGCGTCGCTGATCGGGCATGGCCTGGGGCTGCTCGGCCAGGCCTTCGACGCGCGCTTGGTGCAGCAGCCCGGTGCCAATGTGTTCCACCTGCTGCAGGACCGCACCATCCGCGTGTCCTGGAAGGGCGAAGTGCGCGCCGAGCTGCGCAAAATCTTCAATGGCGGCGAGTTCAAGCCGATCCTCGACGAAGCGCAGGCCATCCACAAGCAAGTGCTGCGTGGACGCGTGTTCGTGGCGCTGCATATGCACGCCGGCGACGGCAACGTGCACACCAACATCCCGGTCAACTCCGACAACTACGAGATGCTCCAGGATGCCCACCGCGCGGTGGCCCGCATCATGGAACTGGCGCGCTCGCTCGACGGCGTGATTTCCGGCGAGCACGGCATCGGCATCACCAAGCTGGAATTCCTGACCGAGGAAGAGATCGGCGACTTCCGCACCTACAAGCAGAAGGTCGATCCGCAGGGCCGCTTCAACAAGGGCAAGCTGCTGCCGGGCGCGGACCTGCGCAACGCGTACACGCCGTCGTTCGGGCTGATGGGGCATGAGTCCATCATCATGCAGCAAAGCGACATCGGCGCCATTGCCGACAGCGTCAAGGACTGCCTGCGCTGCGGCAAGTGCAAGCCGGTGTGCGCCACGCACGTGCCGCGTGCCAACCTGCTGTACAGCCCGCGCAACAAGATCCTGGCGACCTCGCTGCTGGTCGAGGCCTTCCTGTATGAAGAGCAGACCCGCCGCGGCGTGTCGATCAAGCACTGGGACGAGTTCTCGGACGTGGCCGACCACTGCACGGTGTGCCACAAGTGCGCAACGCCGTGCCCGGTGAAGATCGACTTCGGCGATGTGTCGATGAATATGCGCAACCTGCTGCGCAAGATGGGGCAGAAGAAATTCAACCCCGGCACGGCGGCGTCGATGTTCTTCCTGAACGCCACCAACCCCGAGACCATCAATCTGACCCGCAAGGTCATGATCGACTGGGGCTACAAGGCGCAGCGCCTGGGCAACGAGGTGCTGAAGAAGTTCGCGAAGAAGCAGACCGCGCATCCGCCCGCGACCGTGGGCAAGCCGCCGGTGCGCGAGCAGGTGATCCACTTCATCAACAAGAAGATGCCGGGCAACCTGCCCAAGAAGACCGCGCGCGCGCTGCTCGACATCGAGGACAACGAGATCGTGCCGATCATCCGCGACCCGAAGGCGACCACGCCCGAGACGGAAGCGGTGTTCTACTTCCCGGGCTGCGGCTCGGAGCGGCTGTTCTCGCAGGTCGGCCTGGCCACGCAGGCCATGCTCTGGCATGTGGGGGTGCAGACCGTGCTGCCGCCGGGCTACCTGTGCTGCGGCTATCCGCAGCGCGGCAACGGCCAGTACGACAAGGCCGAGAAGATGGTCACCGACAACCGCGTGCTGTTCCACCGCGTGGCCAATACGCTGAACTACCTCGACATCAAGACGGTGGTGGTCAGCTGCGGCACGTGCTACGACCAGCTCGCCGGCTATGAATTCGAGAAGATCTTCCCGGGCTGCCGCATCATCGACATCCACGAATACCTGCTGGAAAAGGGCGTGAAGCTCGAAGGCGTGACCGGTACGCGCTACATGTACCACGACCCCTGCCACACGCCGATCAAGACCATGGACCCGACCAAGCTGGTCAATGACCTGATGGGCGGCAACGCGGGCGCCGGCAAGATCGAGAAGAACGAGCGCTGCTGCGGGGAGTCCGGCACGCTGGCCGTGACGCGCCCCGACATCTCGACCCAGGTCCGCTTCCGCAAGGAAGAGGAGATGACCAAGGGTGCCGACAAGCTGCGCGCCGACGGGTTCACCGGCGACGTCAAGATCCTGACCAGCTGCCCGTCGTGCCTGCAGGGGCTGTCGCGCTACAACGAAGATGCCTCGGTACAGGCGGACTACATCGTGGTGGAGATGGCGAAGCATCTGCTGGGCGAGAACTGGATGCCCGAGTACGTGGCCAAGGCCAATGCCGGCGGCATCGAGCGGGTGCTGGTGTGACACGCGCACCGGGTTGCCCGCTGTGTGAAGCCGACGGCGGCGAGCTCGTCTGGATGGGCGACCGCGCGCGCGTGATCCTGGTCGAGCACGACCGCTTCCCCGGGTTCTGCCGCATTGTCTGGAACGACCATGCGGCCGAGCTGACCGACCTGGACGACGGCGACCAGGCCTGGCTGATGCGGCTGGTGGCGCGTGTCGAGCGCGTGGTGCGCGAAGTCATGACGCCGGACAAGGTCAACCTGGCCGCGTTCGGCAACATGGTTCCGCACCTGCACTGGCACATCATTCCGCGCTACCGCTGGGACACGCATTTCCCCGAGGCAATCTGGGCCGCGCCGCAACGCGCCGCCGATGCCGCGCATGCCGCGCGCGTGGCCGAGCTGGCAAGCCGGCTGCCGGCGCTGCGTACGGCACTTTCGGCGCTGGCGACCGACAGCTGAGCCGCGCGGCGGCGTCACCCGGCCGGCGGCAGGGGCGCGGCGCGGAACCGCGCCGTGCGGGACGCGTCTGAATCCTGTTGTCATCGCAAGGGCCGCCGCGGCCCTCGCTCATTCCAGAAGAACAAGCCCGCCGCAGCGCCGGCGGGCGTACCGCTGCCGCTATGTCCACGACACCGACTTCCGTCACCGTACCGGGTCCGGCCATTCCCGCCCGGGCCCTCAAGATCCAGAGCCGGCTGCGCATGGCCGCGACCTGGGCGCTGATCAAGCCCTACTGGAAGTCCGAAGACCGCAAGGCGGGCCTCGGCCTGCTCACCCTGGTGGTGGCGCTCAACCTGGGCATCGTCTATATCAACGTGCTGCTCAATGAGTGGAACCGCGTGTTCTATAACGCGCTGGAGCAGCGCGACTATGCCTCGTTCAAGGTGCTGCTGCTGCGCTTCTCGTGGATCGCGGCGTTCTTCATCGTGGCCGCCATCTCGCGGCAGTACTACACGATGATGCTGCAGATGCGCTGGCGGACCTGGATGACGGGCCAGTTCATGGGCCACTGGATGGGGCACCAGGCGTACTACCGGATCGAGCAGACGCATACCACCGACAACCCCGACCAGCGTATTTCGGACGACCTGCGCCAGTTCACCGACGGCGCGCTGTCGCTGTCGCTGGGGCTGCTCAACTCGGTGGTGACGCTGCTGTCCTTCGTCGGCATCCTGTGGACGGTGTCCGGCCCGATCAGCCTTGCGCTGGGCGGCAACGAGATCGTGATCCCCGGCTACATGGTGTGGTTCGCCGCGGGCTACGCGGTGATCGGCTCGCTGATCGCGCATCTCGTCGGACGTCCATTGATCGGCCTGAATTTCCAGCAGGAACAATACGAGGCCGATTTCCGTTTCACGCTGGTGCGCCTGCGCGAGAACAGCGAACCCGTGGCGCTGTACCGCGGCGAGCCGACCGAGCAGGCCGGCCTGCGCGCGCGCTTCGACCGCATCCGCGCGAACTGGAACCAGCTGATGCGCTATACGCGCCGGCTGACCTTCGTGAGTTCCGGTTATGCGCAGTTCGCCATCATCTTCCCGATCCTGGTGGCGGCGCCGCGCTACTTCGCCGGCAAGATGACGCTGGGCGGGCTGATGCAGACCAGCTCGGCCTTCGGCCAGGTGCAGGGCGCGCTGTCGTGGTTCGTGGACAGCTACGCGACGCTGGTGGGCTGGAAGGCTGCGGCCAACCGCCTGATCGATTTCCAGGAAGCGATCCGCGTAGCCGAGCGGCAGGACGAAGCGCATACCGGCGTGCGCGATATCGAGGTCGAGCATACCGGCGAGCCGCAGGCCGGCATCCGCGTCGACGGCCTGGGCCTTGCGCTGCCGGTGCGTGCCCAGCGCGGCGCGAGCGTTGGCCAGCGCCCGCTGGTGGCGCCGTTCTCGCTGTCCATCGCGCCGGGCGAACGCTGGCTCGTGAACGGGCCATCGGGCTGCGGCAAGAGCGTGCTGTTCCGCGCGCTGGCCGGCATCTGGCCATACGGCAGCGGCACCGTCACGATGCCGGCCGACGCGCGCACGCTGTTCCTGCCGCAGCGCAGCTACCTGCCGATCGGCACGCTGGCCGACGCGCTCGCCTATCCGGACGCAGGCACGGCCCACGCCGCCGAGGCGCTGCAGGCGGTGCTGCTCCAGGCGCGCCTGCCGCAGCTCGTGGACCAGCTCGACGTGTTCGACAACTGGTCGCTGCGGCTGTCGCCCGGCGAGCAGCAGCGCCTCGCATTCGCCCGCGCGCTGCTGCAGAAGCCGCGTTACCTGTTCCTGGACGAGGCCACCAGCGCGCTCGACGAGGAGACCGAAGGCATCATGTACCGCCTGATGGTCGAGGCATTGCCCGACGCGGCGATCATCAGCATTGCCCACCGCAGCACCGTCGCGGCGTTCCATGGCCGCCGCCTGCGCTATGTGCCGGATGACGGCGCCGGCGCCCAAGATGGGCAAGGCGGGGACGCTGCGGTAAGCTATCGGGTCGTATGCGAGGCGTGAACGCGAACCGCGTCACGCCAACCCACCAGGCGCCCGCGCCGGCGAATCCACTATGGCAGGCCTCGAGAAAGATACACCCCATCCCACCGCGCTGACGGTGCACACGCAGTCGCGCGTGCTCGAAGTCGGCTTCGACAACGGGCGCAGCTTCCGGCTGCCGTTCGAGCTGCTGCGCGTGTATTCGCCGTCGGCCGAGGTGCAGGGACACGGCCCCGGCCAGGAAGTGCTGCAGACCGGCAAGCGCGAGGTCGGCATTGCCGCCGTCGAGCCCGTGGGCAACTACGCCATCCAGATCCGCTTCACCGACGGCCACGATACCGGCATCTATTCCTGGGAGTTGCTGTACCGCCTCGGCGAGCAGCAGGATGCGCTGTGGGCCGACTACCTGAAGCGCCTGGAAGCCGCCGGCATCGATCGCGACACGCCCATGGCGGCCGCCGGCGGCCACGGCTGCGGCCATCACCACTGATCTGTACCTGGAGTCTGAGATATGAGCGAAACCCACTTCGGGTTCGACAAGGTCGACGAAGCGGAAAAGGCCGGCAAGGTCGCCGGCGTGTTCCATTCGGTCGCCAGCAAATATGACGTGATGAACGACCTGATGTCGGGCGGCATGCACCGGCTCTGGAAGATGTTCACCATTGCCCAGGCCAATGTGCGCCCGGGGCACAAAGTGCTGGACATCGCCGGCGGCACCGGCGACCTGGCCAAGGCGTTCGCGAAGCAGGCCGGCCCGACCGGCCAGGTCTGGCTCACCGACATCAACGAGTCGATGCTGCGCGTGGGCCGCGACCGCCTGCTCGACAAGGGCATCGTCACGCCCGTGGCCCTTTGCGACGCCGAGCGCATTCCGTTCCCCGACAACTACTTTGACCTGGTCACGGTGGCCTTCGGCCTGCGCAACATGACCCACAAGGACGCCGCGCTGGCCGAGATGCGCCGCGTGGTGAAGCCCGGCGGCAAAGTCATGGTGCTGGAATTTTCCAAGGTGTGGAAACCGCTGGAGAAGGCCTACGATATCTATTCCTTCAAGGTGCTGCCGTGGCTGGGGCAGAAGGTGGCGGGGGATGCCCCCAGCTATCGTTATCTGGCAGAATCGATCAGAATGCATCCGGACCAGACTTCACTTGTACGCTTGATGGAACAAGTGGGGCTGGAGAAGGTCGAATACTTCAATCTTACGGCCGGAGTTGTGGCGCTCCACGTCGGGCGCAAATATTAAATCGCCATTCCGGGCTTGAATTCGGCATCTGAGACCGGATTTGAGTGGAAACTGACAGGGGATCACTGAATATGTCATCAATTCGCGGAAAGTTCCTGGTGGGATCACTGATTGCCGCGATCGCGCTCGGCGTGGCGCTGGACGCCAATGCCAAGCGCATGGGCGGCTCGCGCAGCATCGGCAAGCAATCGTCCACCGTGACGCAGCAACGCCAGCAGGCGCCGGCACAGCAGACGCCGTCGCAGCAGCCGGCCCAGCAACCCGCGCAACAGGCTGCACCGGCCACCGCCGGCGCCGCCGGCGCAGCGGCCGCGGCCGCGCCCAAGCGCAACTGGGGCGGCATCCTGGGCGGCATCGCCGCCGGCCTCGGTATTGGCGCGCTGCTGTCGCACTTCGGCCTGGGCGGCGCGATGGCGGGCTTCCTGTCCAACCTGATCCTGATCGCGCTGGTCGCGTTCGTGGCGATCTGGCTGATCCGCAAGTTCCGTGGCGGCAGCCAGCGTAGCCAGCAGCCGGCCTACGCCGGTGCCGGCAATGCCGGTGGCCTGGACCACAACGCCGAGCCGATGCTGCGCCAGCAGGCATCTTCGCCCACTCCGGCCGCCAATCCGGTGATGCCGGCCGCCGGCGCCGCTGCGGTGGCTGCCGAAGCGGTGGCTCAGCAGCCCTGGGGCGTGCCCGCCGACTTCGACACCGAAGCCTTCCTGCGCAATGCCAAGGTGCACTTCGTGCGCCTGCAGGCGGCCTGGGACGCCGGCAACCTCGACGATATCCGCGAGTTCACGACGCCGGAAATGTTCGCCGAGATCAAGATGGACCTGTCCGAGCGCGGCGCCGAAGTCAACAAGACCGACGTGGTGACGCTGGAAGCGCAGATGCTGGGCATT
Source organism: Cupriavidus yeoncheonensis (assembly GCF_905397275.1). Lineage (GTDB taxonomy): Bacteria > Pseudomonadota > Gammaproteobacteria > Burkholderiales > Burkholderiaceae > Cupriavidus > Cupriavidus yeoncheonensis. The sequence continues at coordinate 18,319 of NZ_CAJPUY010000014.1, forward strand.
GAATCGTCGCCGAACCAGCACCTGGCCAGCGTGCGCTTCTCGGGCATGATCCGCGAGCGCGCCGGCGAAGCGGCGCAGCCGTTTGCCGAAGTCTGGAACCTGGCCAAGCCGGTTTCCGGAGCGGGCGGCTGGCTGCTGGCAGGTATCCAGCAGGAATCCTGAGTGCCGTCAATGCCCCATGGCGGTGTCGCCAGCGGGGAGTAGCTTAGAATGGAGGGCCCGTGCGCAAGCGCGGGCCCTTTCCGTTTGGAGGCTCCGTTTGGAGGCGGTGCGCGGCCTGGTGCAAGTCCTGCAAGTCCTGCCAGCCCTGCCTGTCCAGCCGTGCGCCGCACGCTCATTGCCATGAATTCTCTGCCTTCCGCCCTGGCCGCGCCCGCGATTGCCGCGCTGAACCACCTGCTCGAACAGGAGCCCTGGGCCCGCGGCCAGCTGGCTGCGTTTGCCGGCCGCGTGGTCCGCCTCGACGCAGCCGCGTTCGCGCTGTCGCTGCGCGTGACCGAGGACGGCGCCACCGAGCTGGCGCCTGCAGCCGAAGCGCCGGCGGTCACCATCCTGGTGCCGCTGCAGCAATGGCCGCTCGTCGCCGCCGACGTGGCGGACGGCGGCCAGGCCGCGGCGATGCGCCATGTGCGCATCGAAGGCGACGCCGAGCTGGCCAACACGGTTTCGATGCTCGCGCGCAACCTGCGCTGGGATGCGGCCGAGGACTTGTCGCGGGCGTTTCGCGGGATCCTTGGCGGCCCGGTCAGCGACAGCCTGGCCCAGCGCATGGTCGATGGCGCACGCCAGGCGCATGAACAGGCCACGCGCGTGGGCCGCACGCTCGTGGAGAATGTCACCGAGTACCTGCTGGATGAAAAGCCGACGCTGGTGCGCCATGTGGCGCTGGACGGCTTCAGCACGGAAGTGGGCCGCCTGCGCGACGACCTGGCCCGCCTCGAGAAGCGTCTGGAGCGTCTGGAGCGGCAAGAGCGCGCCAGGCCCGCCGGGTCGATGGCGCTGCCGTCTGCCCACCGCTGATCGCACCGCCGGCATGACGCCCATTTTTGCTGCTGCCCGCCCGGCGCAGCGCCACCCCCTGAATTCCGTCGCATGACCCGCCTTCTGCGCCTCGGCAAGATCCTCTTCGTCATCCTCTACTACGGCCTGGACGAGCTCGTGCTGTCCGGTTTCCAGAACCGCAAGATCCGCTTCCTGGTCCGCGTCATGACCATCGGGCGCAAGCTGGACATGCCGCGCGGCGAGCGCCTGCGGCTGGCGCTGACCAAGCTCGGCCCGATCTTCGTCAAGTTCGGCCAGGTACTGTCCACCCGCCGCGACCTGATGCCCGCGGACATTGCCGATGAACTCGCGATGTTGCAGGACCAGGTGCCGCCTTTCGATTCGGCGGTGGCCGTCAAGATGGTCGAGCGCTCGCTGGGGCGCTCGCTCGACCAGTTGTTCGAGACCTTCGAGCACCAGCCCGTGGCCAGCGCGTCGATCGCGCAGGTGCACTTCGCAACGCTGAAGGGCGGGCCCAACCATGGCCGCGAGGTCGCAGTGAAAGTGCTGCGTCCGGGCATGCTGCCGGTCATCGACAGCGACCTGGCGCTGATGCGCGACCTGGCTACCTGGCTGGAACGCTTCTGGGCCGACGGCAAGCGCCTGAAGCCGCGCGAGGTGGTGGCAGAGTTCGACAAGTACCTGCACGATGAACTGGACCTGATGATCGAGGCGGCCAACGCCAGCCAGCTGCGCCGCAATTTTTCCGATACCAGTTTGCTGCTGGTGCCCGAAGTGTTCTGGGACTGGTGCAGCAGCACGGTGTTCGTGATGGAGCGCATGCACGGCATCCCGATCTCGCGCACCGAATCGCTCAAGGCCGCCGGCGTCGACATGCACCAGCTCGCCGAAGAGGGCGTGGAGATCTTCTTCACGCAGGTGTTCCGCGACGGCTTCTTCCATGCCGACATGCACCCTGGCAATATCCTGGTGTCGGTGCAGCCCGAGACCTTCGGCCGCTATATCGCGCTGGACTTCGGCATCGTCGGCGCGCTGTCGGAGTTCGACAAGAACTATCTGGCGCAGAACTTCATCGCCTTCTTCCGCCGCGACTACCACCGCGTGGCGCTGCTGCACGTGGAATCCGGCTGGGTGCCGCCCGATACGCGCGTGGAGGAACTCGAAAGCGCGGTGCGCGCCTGTTGCGAGCCTTACTTCGACAAGCCGCTCAAGGAAATCTCGCTGGGCATGGTGCTGATGCGCCTGTTCCAGACCTCGCGCCGCTTCAACGTCGAGATCCAGCCGCAACTGGTGCTGCTGCAGAAGACGCTGCTCAATATCGAAGGCCTGGGCCGCCAGCTCGACCCGGACCTGGACCTGTGGAAAACCGCCAAGCCGTTCCTGGAACGCTGGATGCACGAGCAGGTGGGCTGGAAGGGTGCGTGGGAACGGATCAAGGTCGAGGCGCCGCTGTGGGCCAAGATGCTGCCCGACTTCCCGCGCCTGGCGCACCAGTTCCTGGAGCGCCGCGCGCTGAACACCAATGGCGAACAGGAGCGGCTGCTGGCCATGCTGGTCACGGAGCAGCGCCGCACCAACCGGCTGGTCGGCACCGTGCTGCTGCTGGTGGGCGGCTTCGTGGCCGGCATCGTGCTGACGCATGTGCTGGCGTGGTCCGGCTACTGGTAGGTAGAAGGAGGCGAGACATGACCCCGGCTGACAAGGCACCGGCGGCGCCGGCATTCACCACGCGCAACGCGGCGGATCCGGCATTCTGGGACGAACGCTTCGAACAGGGCTTCACGCCCTGGGACCTGCAGGGCGTGCCGGTCGAGTTCCAGCAGTTCATCGCGGGAAAGGCGCCATGCCCGACGCTGGTGCCGGGCTGCGGCAACGGCTGGGAAGCTGGCTGGCTGTTCGAGCGCGGCTGGCCGGTCACGGCGATCGACTTTTCGCCGCAGGCAGTCGCCTCGGCCCGCCGTGCACTGGGTCCCGCCGGCGTGATCGTGCACGAGGCCGATTTCTTTGCCTACACGCCGGAGCCGCGCTGCGAGCTGATCTACGAGCGCGCGTTTCTCTGCGCGCTGCCGCCGGCGCTGCGCGAAGCCTATGCCGAACGCGTGGCGGCACTGCTGCCGGCCGGTGGCCTGCTGGCCGGCTATTTCTTCCTGGGCGACAAGCGCGGCGGGCCGCCGTTCGCCATGCCGGCGTCCGAACTGGATGCCCTGCTCGGGCCCGCCTTCGAGCGTATCGATGACCGCCCGTCCGCCGCGCCGCTGCCGGTCTTCGAAGGGCAGGAGCGCTGGCAGGTCTGGCGCCGCCGGGCGGACTGAGCCGGGCAGCGCCGCCGATGCCGTTACCGTCGGCGGGGCGCTTCAGCCGCGGCGATGGCCGTTGTGCTTTTCACGGTAGATGTTGCCGCTGGCGCGGTCCTCGGCGCCCATGATGCGGCCCTGCTCGCCGGCACCGATGTGACCGTTGCGGCCGGCGCGCGCCTCGCGGTTATCCACATGTGCCTGGCCCCGTTCCAGGCCGGCGGCTTCGCGATTGGTCAGCGATCCGTTCTGCACGCCGTTGCGGATGCGCTCCTGCTGGTTGATATTGCGCTGGACATCGGCTTGCATGCGCTGCGACGACGCGCTGTCCGGGTTCCCGACCCGGCCGTTGTGCGCATCACGGGAGATGTCCTGGCTGACGCGGTTCTCGGCACGCTGGATCGACGCCTGCTCGCGTGGCGAGACCGAGCCGTTCTTCATGGCGTTTGACTCCATGCGGTCGACCCGGGCTTCCTGCTTTTCCAGGCTCGAGGCTTCGCGGGTGGTCAGGGCGCCGGATTTCAAGCCGTTCTCGATACGCTGCTGCTGGTTGACGTCGCGCTGGACATCGTTGGCGACGGCCGGCGCCTGCGCCATGGCGAAGGCGGACGCGGTGGCGGCGACAACGCCGGCGCCGATCAGCAGGGTAGTGCGCAGGGCAGTGCGCAGGGTATGGGCACGCGATTGGGGCATCAGATTCTCCTGGGTGGCTTATTGGTACGGGCCCGGCGTCGTCAAGCGGTGAACCGGCCCTGCCTGCACCAATGCCCCGGCCGTCCGCGGCGATGACAGGCCGCTTGTAATCGGTGTAACGGCATCTTTCGGGCGGCTGCCCGTACTGCCCGATGCCGTTTGGCGCCGTAACAACAGCTTCCCGCCCCGGAGGTGCCGGTCGCGATGCACTTGCCCGGGGATTTGACACAAGCCCCGGAATTTTTTTCGCCCGCAAGGGTCTGCGTCGCTATAATCCGCGTTTTGATTCGGCTACGACCGCAGGCCAAGTGCGCCATCCCGCCCGGGAAATGCGCCCCAATGCCCCTCAAGCGGCCCCGACCGATGAATTGGACTCCGGGACGGCAGGACAGAACCGCTGGCCCGGCATTCGGTTTTTCGCCACAAGGGCATTTTCTGCATAGGGCAGCGGCATGCTGATCTGGTTTGTCATCATCTACTGGGTAATCTCGGTCGGTATCGGCTTGTGGGCGGCGCTGCGCGTGCGCAATACCACCGATTTCGCCGTGGCCGGGCGCAGCCTGCCGTTCTACGTCGTCACCGCCACCGTCTTCGCCACCTGGTTCGGTTCCGAAACCGTGCTGGGCATTCCCGCGGTATTCCTGAAAGAGGGCCTGTCCGGCGTCGTCTCGGACCCGTTCGGCTCGTCGCTGTGCCTGATCCTGGTGGGCCTGTTCTTCGCGCGGCCGCTGTACCGGATGAACCTGCTTACCATCGGCGACTACTACCACAACCGCTACGGGCGGCTGGCCGAGGTGCTGACCACGCTGTGCATCGTGGTGTCCTACCTGGGCTGGGTGGCGGCGCAGATCAAGGCGCTCGGGCTGGTGTTCTATACGGTCTCCGACGGGGCCCTGTCGCAGGACGCCGGCATGATGATCGGCGCGGCCAGCGTGCTGGTGTACACGCTGTTCGGCGGCATGTGGTCGGTGGCCGTGACGGACTTCATCCAGATGATCATCATCGTGGTCGGCATGCTCTATATCGGCTACGAGGTCAGCGGCCAGGCCGGCGGCGTGACGGCGGTGGTGTCGCACGCGGCGGCGGCCGGCAAGTTCGAGTTCCTGCCCTCGCTGGACCTGGTGCAGATCATCGGGTTTGCGGCGGCGCTGTTCACCATGATGCTCGGTTCGATCCCGCAGCAGGACGTGTTCCAGCGCGTGACGTCGTCGCGCACCGAGCGGATCGCCGGGCGCGCGTCCGTGCTTGGCGGCGTGCTGTACTTCTTCTTTGCCTTCATCCCGATGTTCCTGGCCTACTCGGCCACGCTGATCGATCCGGGCATGGTGGAGAAATACATCCATTCGGATTCCCAGCTGATCCTGCCGCAGCTGATCCTGCAGCACGCGCCGATGTTCGCGCAGGTGATGTTCTTCGGTGCGCTGCTGTCGGCCATCAAGAGTTGCGCCTCGGCGACGCTGCTGGCGCCGTCGGTGACCTTTGCCGAAAACATCCTGCGGCCGTATTTCCGGCACCTGGACGACCGGAAGTTCCTGCGCGTGATGCAGGCGGTCGTGCTGGTGTTCACGGGCACGGTGACCCTGTTCGCACTGAACTCGCATCTCTCGATCTTCCATATGGTCGAAAATGCCTACAAGGTCACACTGGTGTCGTCGTTCGTGCCGCTCGCCTTCGGCATGTTCTGGAAGCCGGCCACACGCCAGGGCGGCCTGGCGGCCATCCTGCTGGGCCTTGGGTCCTGGCTGACCTGCGAAATCTCCTTTGTCGACGCGGTGATGCCGCCGCAGATGGTCGGCCTGCTGTTCTCGATCAGCGGCATGGTGGTCGGATCGCTGCTGCCGCAGTGGATTGCGGATCACGCGCCGGTCAAGGAAGTGCATATCGCCTGACCGCCACCCGGGCGGGACGAACTCCCCGATCCCACGGTCCTGCCCCCCGGCGGCCGGTTGTGCCGCTTTGTGCCCGTATTTCCGCCCGTCAGGCATCCCCGTAAGGGTTTATAATTCAAGGCTTTGCATCGTCGTGCGCGGTCGCGCGGACGGTGCCTGCGCAGTTCCGATCCAGATTTTTCGCGAAAGACACACCATGCCGATCTATGCCTACCGTTGCGACGCCTGCGGCCACGGGCGCGATGTGCTGCAGAAGATGAGCGATGCTCCGCTCACCGACTGCCCGTCCTGCGGCGCCGCCGGAAGCTTCAAGAAACAGCTGACCGCGGCCGGTTTCCAGCTCAAGGGTTCGGGCTGGTACGTGACCGATTTCCGCGGCGGCAGCGGCGGCACCAGCGCCGCCGCGACTTCCGGCACGGCAGCGCCTGCCGCCGCCGGTGCCGGTGCCACCGCTGCGGCATCGACCGAATCGTCGGCCAGCACCACGACTTCCGCGGCGCCCGCCGCCGGCGGCTGCGGTAGCGCCTGCGCCTGCCACTGAGCGCAGGACGGCCGTGGTCGCAAAGAAAACCTCCGCGCTGAAGACCTGGTTCCTGACCGGGTTGCTGGTGCTCGTGCCGCTGGGCATCACGCTGTGGGTGCTCAGCCTGATCATCGGCACCATGGACCAGAGCCTGGCGCTGCTGCCCGAGACCTGGCGTCCGGACCAGTTGCTGTTCGGCAAGCGGGTGACGGGCCTTGGCGCCATCCTGACGCTGCTGTGCATCCTGCTGGTCGGGCTGCTCGCGCACAACTTCATCGGCCAGCGCCTGGTGCGCTGGTGGGAAGCGCTGCTGGGCCATATCCCGGTGGTGGGCCCGATCTACACCAGCGTCAAGCAGGTCTCCGACACGCTGCTGTCGTCGTCGGGCAATGCGTTCCGCAAGGCGCTGCTGGTGCAGTACCCGCGTGAAGGCTCATGGACCATCGCCTTCCTGACCGGCCGCCCGGGCGGCGACGTGCAGAACCACCTGCAGGGCGAGTACGTCAGCGTCTACGTGCCGACCACGCCCAATCCGACCTCGGGCTTCTTCCTGATGATGCCCAAGGCCGACACCATCGAACTCGACATGACCGTCGACGCCGCGCTCAAGTACATCGTTTCGATGGGCGTGGTGGCCCCGGCGGACCTGCCCCGCAAGAACGGCGGCCCGAGCCGCCCGGCGGATCCCGTCAGCCCTGCCAGGGCGACCGGCGCTGGCGCCGGCCGCGAGGCAGCGGTCGAGACGGCCGATCCTTCGCATACCAATTGATCACGGGCCGCCCGGCGGGCGGTCGCGTATTACCGGGAAACTTTTATGTCCTCCATGCGTACTCACTACTGCGGTCTGGTGACCGAACAACTCTCGGGCCAGGAAGTGGCCCTGACCGGCTGGGTGCAGCGCCGCCGCGACCATGGCGGCGTGATCTTCATCGACCTGCGTGACCGCGAAGGCCTGGTCCAGGTGGTGTGCGACCCGGACCGCCCGGAGATGTTCAAGGCCGCGGAAGAGATCCGCAACGAGTACTGCATCCGCATTACCGGCAAGGTCCGTCCGCGCCCGGCCGGCACCGAGAACGCCAACCTGACTTCGGGCAAGATCGAAGTGCTGTGCCACGAGCTGACCGTGCTGAACCCGTCGGTCACGCCTCCGTTCCAGCTCGACGACGACAACCTGTCGGAAACCACGCGCCTGACGCACCGCGTGCTGGACCTGCGCCGCCCGCAGATGCAGTACAACCTGCGCCTGCGCTACAAGGTCGCGATGGAAGTGCGCAAGTACCTGGACGCACAGGGCTTCATCGACATCGAAACGCCGATGCTCGGCAAGAGCACGCCGGAGGGCGCGCGCGACTACCTAGTGCCGTCGCGCGTGAACCCGGGCCACTTCTTCGCGCTGCCGCAATCGCCGCAGATCTTCAAGCAGATGCTGATGGTGTCGGGTTTCGACCGCTACTACCAGATCACCAAGTGCTTCCGCGACGAAGACCTGCGCGCCGACCGCCAGCCGGAATTCACGCAGATCGACTGCGAGACTTCGTTCCTGACCGAACAGGAAATCCGCGACCTGTTCGAAGACATGATGCGCACGGTGTTCAAGAACGCCATCGACGTCGACCTGGACGCCAGGTTCCCGGTGATGGAGTTCCGCGAAGCCATGGCCCGTTTCGGCTCGGACAAGCCGGACCTGCGCGTGAAGCTGGAATTCACCGAACTGACCGACGTGATGAAGGACGTCGATTTCAAGGTATTCTCGGGCCCGGCCAACAGCGACAATGGCCGCGTGATCGGCCTGTGCGTGCCCAACGGCAGCCACATCTCGCGCGGCGAGATCGATGCCTACACCCAGTTCGTCGGCATCTATGGCGCCAAGGGCCTGGCCTGGATCAAGGTCAACGAAGTCGCCAAGGGCCGTGACGGCCTGCAGTCGCCGATCGTCAAGAACCTGCACGACGCCGCCATTGCCGAGATCCTGAAGCGCACCGGCGCCAAGGACGGCGACATCATCTTCTTCGGCGCCGACAAGGCCAAGGTCGTGAACGACGCCATGGGCGCGCTGCGCCTGAAGGTGGGCCACTCGGAATTCGGCAAGGCCAATGGCCTGTTCGAGGACGTGTGGAAGCCGCTGTGGGTGGTCGATTTCCCGATGTTCGAGTACGACGAGGAAGACGCCCGCTGGGTGGCCATGCACCACCCGTTCACCAGCCCCAAGGACGAGCACCTGCAGTACCTGGAAACCGATCCGGGCAAGTGCATCGCCAAGGCCTACGACATGGTGCTGAACGGTTGGGAAATGGGCGGCGGCTCGGTCCGTATCTATCGTTCGGACATCCAGAGCAAGGTGTTCCGCGCGCTGAAGATCAACGACGAGGAAGCCCGTGCCAAGTTCGGCTACCTGCTGGATGCGCTTCAATATGGCGCGCCTCCGCACGGCGGCCTGGCGTTCGGCCTGGACCGTATCGTCACCATGATGGCCGGTGCCGACTCGATCCGCGACGTGATCGCCTTCCCGAAGACCCAGCGCGCCCAGGATCTGCTGACGCAGGCGCCGAGCGCGGTCGACGAGAAGCAGCTGCGCGAGCTGCATATCCGCCTGCGCGCCGCCGAGCCGAAGACCACGGCCTGAGCCAGACGGTTCTGACGACAAAGACCGCGCCTTGTGCGCGGTTTTTTCGTTTCTGGCCGAAGTGATCCCGGAGCGGGACGGCGCGCCGAAGTTTCCATTTGTTACTGGCCGGAACACGGCACGGGCTGCCAGAGTCTCTCTTATCTAGGCGCTGACCGTGCTCCCGCATTCAAGGTGGCCGGCGCGCGGGAGGAAGATAACGTGAATCTGGACACAGACCTGATCCGCCAGTTCCTGCTGGCCCATGCCGAAACGATCCTGACCTGGCTGGTGGCCGGCCTGGTGATGATGCTGCTGGCGCGCTTTGAACTGCGCCGGGCGGTGCGCAGGTCCGCTCGGGCCATGTCGGAATCGGTGGCGACCACCGTTGCGGCCTGTGTGCCCGACATTGCCCACGCGGCCGCGCAGGCGACCGGCGGCATGCCCGCCGCGGAGCCGGTCGAATCCCAGCGCGCCGACGCCCTGCGCCGCGTGGCGCTCGACACCGTGGCCGCCGTGATGGCGCGCGGACGCTGGCTCGATGAACTGGGCAACCTGCGCATTCCCGACGATGCCCTGCTGACCGGGCAGCGAGCTGCCGGAGCCGATCCGCTGCTGGTGGTGGCGCCGCAGCCCGTGGTGCAGGCCTACCTGTTCGCACAGCGTACCTTCGAGGAGGAGGCCGCGCGCGTGCAGGACGGCCGCCGCGATGCCCAGCGCCGGCAGGACGCGCTCCATGCGCTGGAAGCCGAAGCCACCCACGTCGAGCAGGAGACCGCCAGCATCGTGATGCGCTTCGAACAGGCGAACGCCCGGTCGGCCCAGCGCGAGGAAGCCGGCGACTACCAGCGTTTCCTGATCCAGAAGTACAACGCCCTGGGCCAGCGCGAGAAGGAAATTGGCCAGCAGCGCGGCATGCTGCGCGAGCAGGCGCAGGCCAGCGCCGAAGACCTGGCGTTCCAGGCGCGCGAAGCCGCGCAGCGCTACCGGGAATCGCTGGCGCCGCTGATGCAGCAGCTGCGCGAGGCCTGGGGGCACGGCGACGCGCCCGATGTCTTCGACACCTGGCTGAGCATCGACCCGATGCACCCCGAAGCAGAACGCGACGCCGCCTGAACGCGGCGGTCATTCGCGCGGCAAGCGGGCGCGGCTGCGCTATCCTTGGGGGTATCCATCGGACCCTGTTCCATGCCCTACAAGATTCCTGAATCCGTGCTGGTCGTGATCTACACGCCAGATCTCCAAGTGCTGTTGCTGGAACGTGCCGACCGGCCGGGCTTCTGGCAGTCCGTGACCGGCAGCCTGGATACCCATGACGAGCCCCTGGCGCTGACCGCCGCGCGTGAAGTGTTCGAGGAGACCGGCATCATCGCCGGCGAACACCAGCTTGCCGACTGGCAGCACACCATCCAGTACGAGATCTACCCGCAGTGGCGCCACCGGTATGAGGCCGGCGTCACGCGCAATACCGAACATTGGTTTGGCCTGTGCGTATCCGGGCCGTTGCCGGTGACGCTCGCGCCGCGCGAGCACCTGCAGTCGCACTGGCTGCCGTGGGAAGCGGCCGCGCAGCAGTGCTTCTCCAGCAGCAACGCGGAGGCGGTGCGTCAGCTGGCCTGGCGCGCCGCGGGCAGGCCAGCCGTCTGTGGAGCTGGCTGATGAAGCTGCGCGTGGTCACCTACAACATCCACAAGGGCGTGACCGGGATCGCTCGCCGCCCGCGCATCCAGAACGTGCGCGCCGGGCTGCAGGCCATGGACGCCGATATCGTGTTCCTGCAGGAGGTGCAGGACCGCAACGATCGGCTGGTCGCCGCGGCGCTGTTCGACCCCGATCACACGCAGCTGAACTACCTGGCCACGGATGCCTATCCGCATTCCGTGTATGGGCGCAACGCGGTCTATGACCACGGCCACCACGGCAATGCGATCCTGTCGCGCCATCCGATCCTGATGTCGGAGAACCTGGATATTTCCGATCATCGCTTCGAGCAGCGCGGCCTGCTGCATGCGGTGGCCGACGTGAACGGCATGGAAGCCCACCTGATCTGCGTGCATTTCGGCCTGTTCGCGCGCAGCCGCGCCCGCCAGGCCGAGGCGCTGGTCGAGCGCGTGCGCAACGTGGTGCCGCCCTCGGCGCCGCTGGTGATCGCCGGCGATTTCAACGACTGGAACCACCGGCTCGACGCGCAGATCTGCAATACGCTGGGCGCGGTGGAAGCCTCGCACGCACGCGGGGCGCGCCTGCACACCTTTCCGAGCCATATGCCGTGGTGGCAGCTCGACCGCATCTACGTACGCGGCTTCGAGATCGAGCGGGCGCATGCCCTGACGGGGCGTGACTGGGCGCAGCGCTCGGACCACGTGCCGCTGGTGGCGGAACTGGCGCAAAGCGTCGACCACGGCAGCGCGGTCGCGGGCAAGGCTGCCTAGCCGGGTTCGGCCCCGTCCAGCCGGCTGCGGATGAAATGGAAGATGGCGTCGGGATCGGCAAGGTCCAGCACCGGCAACGATGTCATCTGCGCCACCGCCGCCGGCGCGTCGGTGGCAACGGCGACCACGCCGGGCACCTCGTTCCATAGCGGCGCGCGTCCCAGCGACGGGCGGAAGACTTCGAGCTTCGGGAAATCGCTGCGCTTGTAGCCTTCGACCAGGACCAGGTCGGTGTCCGCGGGCAGCACGGCCAGCGCGTCGTCGAGCTCCGGCGAGGGGACATCCTCGGGGTAGTGGCGCATCAGCGTCATGTGGCGCGCCCCGACCAGCACGACATTGCTGCAGCCTGCCTCGCGCATGCGCCAGGAGTCCTTGCCCGGTGTGTCGGGGTCGAAGCCATGGTGGGTGTGCTTGATGGCATTGACCCGCAGGCCGGCCGCGACGAAACGCGGGATCAGGGTGTCCAGGAGCGTCGTCTTGCCGCTGCCGGACGTGCCGGTGATGCCGAATACCTTCACGGTGCTATCCCTTGCTGTTGAGTGCATCGACGATAGCAGAGATGCACCGCACCATGTGCAGGCAGCGCCGTCTGTCCGATAATCAGGTCATGTCACGGATATCCGACACTGACAACCCGACTGCGAGCCGCGCCGCCGGCATGGCGCATGTTGCGGCGCGAGACGATGACGCCGTCGCGGCGCTGCGCGCACGGCCGCGACGCCTGCTTCGCTGGGCCGGACGGCACGGCAAGCCCATTGACGGCAACCAGGTGCGCCTGCTGAGCGGCGGGCGCGACTTCTTCCCGGCGCTGATCGAGGCCATCGACGCCGCGGCCTTCCAGGTCATGGTCGAGACCTACATTTACGCCGACGACGACGTCGGACGGGCAGTGAGCGATGCCCTGATCCGCGCGGCGGCGCGAGGCGTATCGGTACGGCTCACCGTGGATGGCTTCGGTGCCGGCGACATGTCCGCCGATCTCGCGCAGCGCTTGCGCGACGGCGGCGTGCAACTGCGCGTCTACCGGGTCCTGCGCGGCTTCCGGCTGGCGCGCCGGCACCTGCGCCGCCTGCATCGCAAGCTCGCGGTGATCGACCGGCGCGTGGCGTTCGTGGGCGGCATCAATATCATCGACGACTACAATCACGGGCCGTTCGAGCAGGAAGGACTCGGGGCGCGCTACGACTTCGCCGTGGAAGTCCGGGGGCCGCTGGTGGATCGCGTCGCACTGACCGCGGAACGCCTGTGGTGGCGCCTGTCGCTGCGCGGTGAACTACACGACGTCGGCCTGGCAGGCGCGGCGGCCGGCTACCCGCTGGTTACCGACCTGCCCCCGCGCCGAGAGGCCGAGGGCAATGTCTTCGCGGCACTGCTGCTGCGCGACAACCTGCGCAACCGCCGCACCATCGAACGCGAATACCTGCGCGCGCTGGGCGTCGCGCGGGACGATGTGATCCTGGCCAATGCGTATTTCCTGCCGGGCCGCAAAATGCGGCGCGCGCTGCTGGCCTGCCGTGAGCGCGGCGTGCGGGTACGATTGCTGTTGCAGGGCAGGGTCGAATACCGTCTGCAGCATTTCGCCACGCACGCGCTCTACGCCAGCCTGCTGGATGCCGGGGTCGAGATATACGAGTACGCCGAGAGCTTCCTGCACGCCAAGGTTGGCGTGGTGGATGAGGCCTGGGCCACGGTCGGGTCGAGCAATATGGACCCGTTCAGCCTGCTCCTCGCGCGCGAGGCCAACGTCTGCGTTTATGATCCGGCCTTCGCCGCGGGGCTGCGCGCGGAACTGGAGCACGCCATCGCGCAGCGCAGCGCGCGCGTCATGCCCGAAGCACATGCGCGGCGCTCGGCGCTGCGGCGCATGGCGAACTGGGCGGCGTACATGGTGTTGCGCCTTGGCGTCGTCATCGCCGGCGTGACGGGGCGCTACTGAAACAGCCCGGAGAGTATTGCTACGCAGCACGGCGCTGGCTGCGTGGCTTGTGGCAGCAGGCGGCGTGTGGATGTTGCAACGCAGCCTGTTTAGAAACGTGAGTCTAATTAAAAGCTTGATGGCAACGGGGCCCGACAGAATAATCTGAACGACCGTTCTTTTTTGGCTTAGACTGCGTGCATTCGCGGCGAAAACCGGCATTTATGCGGCCGCCGCCTGCAATAAGCAACGTCAGGGTCATACGTGGCGCTCAGTGAAGGCGCCACAAGAACGGAGAAACAATATGCGACACCAGTCAGCCCGTCTCGAATCCGCCACCGCTTCCCCCGCGCCGATGCGCAAGGGGGAGATGACGCGCGTGGCGATTCTGGATGCCGCACTGGAATTGTCGTCCCGCGACGGGCTCGAGGGTTTGACCATCGGCCTGTTGGCGGAACGCATGCAGATGAGCAAGAGCGGCGTCTTCGCGCATTTCGGTTCGCGCGAAGACCTGCAGGTGGAAGTTGTGCGGGAGTATCACCGGCGGTTCGAGCAGGAGGTGTTCTACCCCTCGCTGCACGAGCCGCGCGGGCTGCCCCGGCTGTGGTCGATGGTGCGCCGGTGGATGGAGAAACGCATCCAGGAAGTGACGACGGGATGCATCTACATCAGCGGTGCCGTCGAGTACGACGACCGCGCGGAAAGCCTGGTGCGTGACGAGCTGGTCAAGAGCGTCAGCATCTGGCGTTCGGCGCTGACGCGTGCCATCAGCCAGGCCAAGGAGGAGGGGCACCTGCGCGCGGACAGCGATCCGCGCCTGATGCTGTTCGAGATGTACAGCCTTGAACTGGGCTTGCATCACGACGCCCGCTTCCTGCGCCTGCCGGACAGCGCCGAGCTTGCCATGGTCGCGCTCAACAAACTGATTCAGTCTTACCGTACCTGAGGCTGTCGCGTATGGACCGTGTCGCCCGCCCTGGCGGGCAGCGCACGGGCGGCGTGGCGGCATCGTAAAACTCCAAGGAGCTTTTGATGGGCCAGTACACCGCACCGTTGCGCGACATGCAGTTCGTCCTTCACGAACTGCTCGGCGCTGAAGCCGAACTCAAGGCGATGCCGCCGCACGCGGACATCGACGCGGACACCATCAACCAGGTCATCGAGGAAGCCGGCAAGTTCTGCGCCGACGTGGTGTTCCCGCTCAACCAGGTGGGCGACCGCGAAGGCTGCACCTACGTCGGCGACGGCGTGGTGAAGGCGCCCACCGGCTTCAAGGAAGCCTACCAGCAGTACGTGGAAGCCGGCTGGCCGGCGCTGGCGTGCGACCCGGCCTTCGGCGGCCAGGGCCTGCCGATCGTGGTCAACAACGCGCTGTTCGAGATGCTGAACTCGGCCGGCCAGGCGTGGACCATGTACCCGGGCCTGTCGCACGGCGCCTACGAGGCCCTGCACGCGCACGGCACGCCGGAACTGCAGCAGGCCTACCTGCCCAAGCTGGTGTCGGGCGTATGGACCGGCACCATGTGCCTGACCGAGCCGCATTGCGGCACGGACCTGGGCATCCTGCGCACCAGGGCCGAACCGCAGGCCGACGGCTCCTGCCTGATCTCCGGCACCAAGATCTTCATCTCGGCCGGCGAGCACGATCTGGCCGAGAACATCATCCACCTGGTGCTGGCGCGCCTGCCGGACGCCCCGCAGGGTACCAAGGGCATCTCGCTGTTCGTCGTGCCGAAGTTCATCCCGGACGCCAGCGGCAACCCGGGCGAGCGCAACGGCATCAAGTGCGGCTCGATCGAGCACAAGATGGGCATCCACGGCAACGCCACCTGCGTGATGAACCTCGATGGCGCGCGCGGCTGGCTGGTGGGCGAGGCCAACAAGGGCCTGAACGCCATGTTCGTGATGATGAATGCCGCGCGCCTCGGCGTCGGCGCGCAGGGCCTGGGCCTGACCGAGGTCGCGTACCAGAACTCCGTGGCCTACGCCAAGGACCGCCTGCAGATGCGCTCGCTGACCGGCGTGAAAGCACCGGACAAGCCGGCCGACCCGATCATCGTGCATCCGGACGTGCGCCGCATGCTGCTGACGCAGAAGGCCTATGCCGAAGGCGGCCGCGCATTCAGCTACTGGACCGCGCTGCAGATCGACCGCGAGTTGTCGCACCCGGACGAGGCCGTGCGCAAGCAGGCGGGCGACCTGGTGGCGCTGCTGACGCCGGTGATCAAGGCCTTCCTGACCGACAACGCCTTCACCAGCACCAACGAAGGCATGCAGGTGTTCGGCGGCCACGGCTACATCTCCGAATGGGGCATGGAGCAGTACGTGCGCGACGCCCGCATCAACATGATCTACGAAGGCACCAACACCATCCAGGCGCTGGACCTGCTCGGCCGCAAGATCCTCGGCGACATGGGCGCCAGGATGAAGGCCTTCGGCAAGATCGTGCAGGAATTCGTCGAGGAAGAGGGCACCAGCGAAGCCATGCAGGAGTTCATCAATCCGCTGGCCGACCTGGGCGACAAGGTGCAGAAGCTGACCATGGAAATCGGCATGAAGGCCATGGGCAATGCCGACGAAGTGGGCGCCGCCGCGGTGCCGTACCTGCGCGTGGTGGGGCACCTGGTGTTCTCGTACTTCTGGGCCCGCATGGCCAAGATCGCGCTGGAGAAGGAAGGCAGCGGCGACAAGTTCTACACCGCCAAGCTGGCGACGGCCCGTTTCTATTTTGCCAAGCTGCTGCCGGAAACGGCTGGCGAGATCCGCAAGGCGCGCGCCGGCTCGGCCACGCTGATGGCGCTGGACGCCGACCTGTTCTGACGGCCTGATTGCCCCCCTCTCTCCTCATGGCAGGAGGGAGGGTCCGCCCTTCATCAAAACGCTCAATCCATCAGGAGCGCTCATGTCCAATTTCATCGTCAAGAAAGTCGCCGTGCTCGGCGCCGGCGTCATGGGGGCGCAGATCGCCGCCCATCTCGTCAACGCGCGCGTGCCGGTGGTGCTGTTCGACCTGCCCGCCAAGGAAGGTCCCAAGAGCGGGATCGCGCTGCGTGCCATCGAGAACCTGAAGAAGCTGTCGCCCGCGCCGCTGGGCATCAAGGACGAGGCCGGCCTGATCCAGGCCGCCAACTACGAAGACGACATCGCACAGCTCAAGGATTGCGACGTGGTGATCGAGGCGATCGCCGAGCGCATGGACTGGAAGCACGACCTGTACAAGAAGGTGGCCCCGCATCTGGGCGCGAACACCATCTTCGCGTCCAATACCTCGGGTTTGTCGATCACCGGGCTGTCGGACGGCTTCGACGCGGATCTTAAGGCGCGCTTCTGCGGCGTGCACTTCTTCAACCCGCCGCGCTACATGCACCTGGTCGAGCTGATCCCGACCGCGACCACGCAGCCCGAGATCCTCGACAAGCTCGAGGCCTTCCTGACCACCACGCTCGGCAAGGGCGTGGTGCGCGCGAAGGACACGCCCAACTTCATCGCCAACCGCGTCGGCATCTTCTCGATCCTGGCGGTGTTCGCGGAAGCCGGGAAGTTCGGCATCCCGTTCGACATCGTGGACGACCTGACCGGTTCGAAGCTGGGCCGGGCCAAGTCGGCCACGTTCCGCACCGCCGACGTAGTGGGCCTCGACACCATGGCCCACGTGATCAAGACCATGCAGGACAACCTGCAAGAGGATCCGTTCGCGCCGGTCTACAAGACCCCGGCCGTGCTGAAGGGCCTGGTCGATGCGGGTGCGCTGGGCCAGAAGACCGGCGCCGGCTTCTACAAGAAGGAAGGCAAGGCCATCAAGGTGCTCGACGCCGGGACCGGCCAGTATGTCGAGTCGGGCAAGAAGGCCGACGAGATCGTCGTGCGTATTCTCAAAAAGGCCCCGGCCGAGCGCATCAGGCTGCTGCGCGAGTCGACCAATCCGCAGGCGCAGTTCCTGTGGTCGGTGTTCCGCGACGTGTTCCACTACATCGCGGTCTACCTTGAACAGATCGCCGGTTCGGCGGCCGATATCGATCTGGCGATCCGCTGGGGCTTCGGCTGGAACTCGGGCCCGTTCGAGGACTGGCAGGCGGCCGGCTGGAAGCAGGTGGCCGAGTGGGTGAAGGAAGATATCGACGCCGGCAAGGCGCTGTCCACGGCGGCGATGCCCGCGTGGGTGTTCGAAGGCCCGGTTGCCGAGAACCAGGGCGTGCATGCCGCGCAGGGTTCGTGGGCGCCGGCCACGCAGCAGTTCGTTGCGCGCAGCACGCTGCCGGTGTACCGGCGCCAGGTGTTCCGCGCCGCACTGGAGGGCACGGCCGCGGCGGATCCGCGCAAGGCCGGCCGCACCGTCGAGGAAAACGACGCCGTGCGCATCTGGGTGGCCGAGGGCCAGGACGATGTGCTGGTGGTCTCGTTCAAGAGCAAGATGAACACCATCGGGCCGGACGTGATCGACGGCCTGACGCGCGCGATCGATCTTGCCGAAGCCGGATACAAGGGCCTGGTCGTGTGGCAGCCGACGTCGCTGCAGCTTGGCGCGCCGGGTGGCCCGTTCTCCGCTGGCGCCAACCTGGAAGCCGCGATGCCGGCCTTCATGATGGGCGGCGCCAAGGGCATCGAGCCCTTCGTCAAGAAGTTCCAGGACGGCATGATGCGCGTGAAGTACGCCGCGGTGCCCGTGGTGTCGGCCGCATCCGGCATTGCGCTGGGCGGTGGCTGCGAACTGATGCTGCATTCGGCGGCACGCGTGGCGGCGCTGGAAACCTATATCGGCCTGGTGGAAGTGGGCGTGGGCCTGGTGCCCGCCGGCGGCGGCCTGAAGGAAGCCGCGCTGGCCGCGGCACGCGCCGCACAGGCGGCCGGCAGCGCCAACTACCTGCAGTTCCTGACCAGCCGCTTCCAGAACGCGGCCATGGCCAAGGTGTCGGCTTCCGCGCTCGAAGCGCGCCAGATGGGCTACCTGCAGGACTCGGACAAGGTCGTCTTCAACGTGCACGAATTGCTCCACGTGGCGCAGAACCAGGTGCGCGCGCTGGCCGACGCCGGCTACCGCGCACCGCTGCCGGCACTGGTGCCGGTGGCCGGCCGCTCGGGCATCGCGACCATCAAGGCATCGCTGGTCAATATGCGCGACGGCGGCTTCATCTCCGCGCACGACTTCCTGATTGCCGCGCGCATTGCCGAAGTGGTGTGCGGCGGCGACGTCGAGGCCGGCTCGCTTGTGAGCGAGGAATGGCTGCTCGCGCTCGAGCGCAAGGCCTTCGTCGACCTGCTCGGCACCAGCAAGACGCAGGAACGCATCATGGGCATGCTGCAGACCGGCAAGCCCGTCCGCAACTAAGGCAGCGAGGAACCGACATCATGAAACAACTGCAAGACGCCTACATCGTTGCCGCGACCCGCACGCCGATCGGCAAGGCGCCGAAGGGCGCGTTCAAGAACACGCGTCCGGACGACCTGCTGGCGATGATCCTGAAGGCCGCCGTGGCGCAGGTGCCGTCGCTCGACCCGGCGCTGATCGAAGACGCCATCGTCGGCTGCGCGATTCCCGAAGCGCAGCAGGGCCTGAACGTGGCGCGCATCGGTGCGCTGCTGTCGGGCCTGCCGAACACCGTGGGTGGCATCACCGTCAACCGCTTCTGCGCTTCGGGCCTGAGCGCGGTGGCCATGGCCGCCGACCGTATCCGCGTGGGCGAATCCGATGTGATGATCGCCGCCGGCGTGGAGTCGATGAGCATGGTGCCGATGATGGGCAACTCGCCGTCGATGTCGCCCGACATCTTCACGCGCGACGAGAACGTCGGCATTGCCTATGGCATGGGCCTGACCGCCGAGAAGGTCGCGCAGCAATGGAAGGTCAGCCGCGAAGACCAGGACGCGTTCTCGCTGGCCTCGCACCAGAAGGCCATCGCCGCGCAACAGGCGGGTGAATTCAACGACGAGATCACGCCGATCGGGATCGTCGAGAAGTTCCCGAACCTGGCCAGCGGCGAGGTGAGCGTCAAGACGCGCACCATCGCGCTGGACGAAGGCCCGCGCCCCGATACCTCGCTCGAAGGCCTGGGCAAGCTGCGCCCGGTGTTCGCCAACAAGGGCAGCGTGACCGCCGGCAACAGCTCGCAGACGTCCGATGGCGCCGGCGCGCTGATCCTGGTTTCCGAAAAGATCCTGAAGCAGTTCAACCTGGTGCCGCTGGCGCGCTTCGTGTCGTTCGCGGTGCGTGGCGTGCCGCCGCAGATTATGGGCATCGGTCCGAAGGAAGCCATTCCCGCGGCGCTGAAGGCCGCCGGCCTGACGCAGGGCCAGATCGACTGGATCGAGCTGAACGAGGCGTTTGCCGCGCAGTCGCTGGCGGTCATGCGCGACCTGGAGCTTGACCCGGCCAGGGTCAACCGCATGGGCGGCGCCATTGCGCTGGGCCACCCGCTCGGCGCGACCGGCGCGATCCGCTCGGCCACCGTGGTGCACGCGCTGCGTCGTCACAACCTGAAGTACGGCATGGTGACCATGTGCGTGGGTACGGGCATGGGCGCGGCCGGCATTTTCGAGCGCGTCTGAAGAAACGCGCCAGCCGGGGTGCTGCCCTGCGGGCGGCGCCCCATCCTTCTGTCAGGTGAAGAAAAGCAGTGCCAACGTCGGCACGCCTCGTGGAGCCATCCGGGGGCGTGCCCCGAGACAGCTGCCGCGCTCCGACGCGGCTCACCAGCAGGGAGGCACAACATGCAGGAGACAACCATCCTGGCCGACGCGGCGTGCGACATGCCGCGCGCGGTCATGACGGAACTTGGCGTGCGCACGATTCCGTTCCGCATCCGCGCCGGCGACCAGTTCGTTGCCGACACGCGCGACGAGGACGCGCTGCCATCGCTGTACGAAAAATATCTCGTCGGCAAGCAGGACCACTATGCCGAGTCGATCCCGCTCGTGGAACGCGAGCTGGAAGATCATCTGCTGAAGCACGTGGTCGCCAGTTGCGACCGCGCCTTGCTGTTCACCATCGCCAGCACGCGCAGCAGGCTCTATGCGCATGCGACTGGCGCCGTGATCGGCACCGCGGCGCGCAGCGTCAGGCTGCGCAAGGAGGCGGGCCGTTCGGGCCTGTTCGACCTGATCGTCATCGACACCGGGGCCATCGGGCCCGGCCAGGCGCTGATCGTGCGCGAGGCCGCCCGCATGGCGGCCGACGGGGCCGACGCGCGTGCCGTGGTGGAGGCCGTGGAAACGCGCCTGCGCGACGCCGCGCACATGTACCTGGTGCCCGACGAACTGCTCTACATGTACACCCGCGCCAGGCTCAAGGGCGAGGACAGCATCACCTGGGGCCGCTACATGATGGGCAGTGCGTTCAATATCCGGCCGATCATCCACATGCATCGCGGCCGCACCGGGGCGGTGGCCAAGGTGCGTGGCTCGGACGAAGGGCGCCGCCGCATGCTGGCCCATGCCGAGCAGTGCGTACGCAACGGCAGCCTGCTGACGCCGGCCATCTCGGTGTGCTTCGCCGGGCCGCTGGACATCGTGCGCGCCATGCCGGCCTTCCAGTCGCTCGAACACGCCGCACGCGCCAAGGGCGTCGAGCTGATGCTGGCGCCGATGAGCCTGACCGTCGCGCTCAACGTCGGCGCGCGCGCGTTCGGCCTGAGCTATCTTTCCGAGGAACCGCCGCCGCTCGCCTAGCGAGGGCGGCGCAGTCATTGCAGCAACGCATCACCACGAGAGGCATCCATGAGCATCAGCACCAGCATTGATCAGGGCATCCTGACGATCGAATTCGACCGTGCCGACAAGAAGAACGCCATCACGGCGGCAATGTACCAGGCCATGGCCGACGCGCTGCGCGCGGCCGAGGGGGACAGCGCGGTACGTGTCATCCTGCTCCGCGGCAAGGACGAGATCTTCACCGCCGGCAACGACCTGGAAGACTTCATGCAACGCCCGCCCACGGGGGGCGACGGAGCAGAGCAGCCGCCGGTGTTCCAGTTCCTGTACCAGATCAGCCACGCGAGCAAGCCGGTTGTCGCGGCTGTCAGCGGCGCGGCGGTGGGCGTGGGCACCACGCTGCTGCTGCATTGCGATTTCGTCTATGCATCGGAAACGGCAAAGCTGTCGCTGCCGTTCGCGCAGCTCGGCCTGTGCCCGGAGGCGGCGTCGAGCCTGCTGCTGCCGCGCCTGGTCGGCTACCAGCGTGCGGCCGAGAAACTGATGCTGGGCGAACCCTTCGGCGCGCAGGAAGCGCACCAGTTCGGCCTGGTCACACGCGTGCTGCCGGTGGCGGAGCTGCATGCGTTTGCCCTGCAGCAGGCGCGCAAGCTGGCCGCGCTGCCGGCCTCGTCGCTGCGCGAGACCAAGCGGCTGATGAAGGGCAATGACATGGCGGCCGTGGAGCAGAAGATGGCCGAGGAGGGCGCGGTGTTCCGGCGCATGCTGGTGGCGCCGGAAGCGAAGGAGGCTTTCACGGCGTTCTTCGAGAAGCGCAAGCCGGATTTTACGAAGTTCAGCTGAGCGCTGGACGCTCACCCGTCTCCCGCCCGGCGGGAGATGGTGAAATCAGTCGGGGCAGGTGCGCTGCTCAGACCGCCGGCAACACCCTCGGCTGCCGGCTCTCATCGGTCGCCACATACGTCAGCGTGGCTTCCGTCACCTTGACGATCTCATTGCTGTGCCGCATGCGCTGCGCGTAGACCTCGACCGACACCGTGACCGAGGTGCGGCCGGTCTTCTCGATCTCGGCATAGAAACTCACCAGGTCGCCGACGAACACCGGGTGCTTGAACAGGAAGGAGTTCACCGCCACTGTCGCCACGCGGCCCTGCGCGCGTTCGACCGCGGGAATGGATCCGGCGATGTCCACCTGGGCCATGATCCAGCCGCCGAACACGTCGCCATGCACATTGGCATCGGCGGGCATCGGGACAACGCGAAGTGCGGGGCTCTTGCCGGCTGGCAGGGCGGGGACGGTATGGGGCGAGTTCATTGGGGAAACCGGAAAGGAAAGGAGGGCGGCCATCGGAGGGCGGCCATCGCGCCGAGGGGACGCAGCCGGGAGGCTTCCTGCCGGCCGGCGCGATCTCTGCGACAATCGGCCATTGGTCTGAATTCTATCGTATGCGCCGCTATTCCACGACCGCGGAACCGTCCCCCGCAAAACCCGCCACACTGTTCCCCGGCCAGCGCGCGCCGCGCAGCGACTGGCAGACCGTACGCAACCTGGTGCCCTATGTCTGGCACTACAAGTGGCGCGTGATGCTTGCGCTGGTCTGCCTGGTGGCGGCCAAGTTCGCCAACCTGGGCGTGCCGGTGCTGATGAAGCGGCTGATCGACAGCATGAACATTACCGCCGGCGATCCGCGCGCGCTGCTGGTGGTGCCGGTCGGGCTGATCGTGGCCTACGGCGTGCTGCGGCTCTCGTCCACGCTGTTCACGGAGTTGCGTGAGATCCTCTTTTCCAAGGTGACGCAGAGCGCGGTACGGGAAATCGCGCTGCAGGTGTTCCGGCATCTGCATGCGCTGTCGCTGCGCTTTCACCTGGACCGGCAGACCGGCGGCATGAGCCGCGATATCGAGCGCGGCACGCGCGGCATCCAGTCGCTGATCTCGTATTCGTTGTACAGCATCCTGCCGACGCTGGTGGAGATGGCGCTGGTGCTGGGCTTCTTCGTGCTGCACTACGACATCTGGTTTGCCGCCATCACGGGCTGCGCGCTGGTGGGCTACATCGTCTTCACCATCGTCGTGACCGAATGGCGCACGCATTTCCGCCGCAAGATGAACGAGCTGGATTCGCGCGCGAACCAGAAGGCCATCGATTCGCTGCTTAACTTCGAGACGGTCAAGTACTTCGGCAACGAGGAGTACGAGGCGCAGCGCTATGACGAGAACCTGCGCAAATACCGCACCGCGGCGATCCGTTCGCAGAACTCGCTGTCCTTCCTGAATTTCGGCCAGCAGACCATCATCGCGGCAGGGCTGATCCTGATCCTGTGGCGCGCCACCGTGGGCGTGGTGGCGGGCAAGCTGACGCTGGGCGACCTGGTCCTGGTCAACACGCTGATGATCCAGCTCTATATCCCGCTAAACTTCCTCGGCGTGATCTACCGCGAGATCAAGCAGGCCACCACCGACATGGACCGCATGTTCGTGCTGCTGGGCACGCACCAGGAGGTGGCCGATACCGCGGGCGCGCAGCCGCTCAAGGTGCAGGGCGCGGAAGTGCGCTTCCGCCATGTGCGTTTTGGCTATGAGTCGAACCGCGTGATCCTGGATGACGTCGATTTCACCATTGCGGCGGGCACCACCACGGCGGTGGTAGGGCACAGCGGCTCGGGCAAGTCGACGCTCGCGCGCCTGCTGTTCCGCTTCTATGACGTCGGCGGCGGCGCCATCCTGATCGACGGGCAGGACATGCGGCAGATCACGCAGGACAGCCTGCGTCGGTCGATCGGCATCGTGCCGCAGGACACGGTGCTGTTCAACGACAGCATCTTCTACAACATTGCCTATGGCCGGCCCGATGCCACGCATGACGAAGTCATCGCAGCGGCGAGTGCGGCGCAGATCGACCAGTTCATTCGCGAACTGCCGACGGGCTACGACACGCCCGTCGGCGAGCGCGGCCTCAAGCTCTCGGGTGGTGAAAAGCAGCGCGTGGCGATCGCCCGGACGCTGCTGAAGAATCCGCCGATCCTGGTGTTCGACGAAGCGACCTCCGCGCTGGACTCGCGCACCGAGCAGGCCATCCAGGCCGAGCTGATGCGGCTCGCGCAGAACCGCACCACGCTGCTGATCGCGCACCGGCTGTCCACCGTGGTCCATGCCGACCAGATCCTGGTGATGGACCATGGGCGCATCGTCGAGCGCGGCACCCACGCCGAACTGATGCGCGCGGGCGGCCGCTATGCGGAGATGTGGGAGATCCAGGCGCGCAGCGCGGCGCAGGGTGAGACCGTGGCCGACGAACTGGCGATCGACGTCGGCGACGCCACGCAGGATGCCTGAGCGCCCACGTGATGCCTTGGGCCACCACTATGCATAATCGAGCGGCAGCGCCGTGGTGTACTTGATCTGCTCCATCGCAAAGCTGGAACTCACGTCGGCGAGTTCCGAGCCCTGGATCAGCTTCTTGTACACGCGGTCATAAGCGGCGATGTCGGGTACCACCACGCGCAGCAGGTAGTCGGTGTCGCCGGCCATGCGGTAGAACTCGGTCACTTCCGGAATCGAGGCCACCAGCGCATGGAACTGCTTGAGCCATTTGACGTTGTGCTGGCTGGTGCGGACGGAGACGAACACCGTCACGCCGGCATTGAGCTTTCCGGCATCGAGCAGCGCCACGCGCTTGCGGATCAGCCCGGCTTCCTCGAGCTTCTGGATGCGGCGCCAGCACGGGGTCGAAGTCAGGCCGACGCGTTCACCGATCTCGGCCACCGGCACCGTGGCGTCTTCCTGCAGGATGGCAAGGATCTGTTTGTCGTAGCGGTCCATCGATGAGTGCGGGTTTCACGGGGGTTGTGGCAACCCTTCACGCTGTCCCCGGGGCGGCGTGTCAGGTGTCGATGGTGTCAACCAGCAGGTTGACGCCGGTGGAGATGTGGTCCTGGTCCACGCCGTACAAATGCAGCGACACGGCAACGGCGTCGCTGGCATTGCCAAGCGCATGGATGTGCTGCAGTCCCGCCGGCACGCTGAAGGTGGCGCCGGCACGGCGTTCGACGCTGCCGGTCTGCGTGGCGCGGCGGGTGGACGGATTCCACTGGTAATGGCGCTCGCTCAGCGTGCCGTGCAGCACGCGGTACGCGCACCAGGTGCGATGCCCATGCACCGGGCTGGACTGGCCGGGGCGCCAGACCAGCAGCATGGCCGAGAAGCGCGCGAGTGGATCGGCATAGACCAGATGGCGCGTGTAGGCGTGCGGGCTGCCCAGCAGCGCGCCGGGCGGCAGACAGGCCAGCAGCGTGTCGGCGTCGGGCAGGCAGCTGTCGAGATTGCCGGCTACCATGCGCGCGCTGTGCGCGAAGGTTGCCTCCATGCTGCGCGCGAGCTGGCCCAGGGGGCCGGCATGGACGGCGGGCGTGCTGCCTGCGGCGGCTGGACTGGGTTGCATGGCGGGCTCCGTGATGTTCTTGGTATGTGGGAATCATAGGAGCGGCTCCGGAGCAAAGGCATGCATTGTGTCGCCGGATGTTGCGGTCGCATGCAATCACATGCTCATAATATATCAATCTATGGAATCAGATTCCAGACCGTCCCGGTTTCGGGAAATACGCTACGCGCCAGTGCCGCCGGCGCCCGAGCCGGTGGATAATCCGCGTCATGGAAATCAAATGGCTTGAAGACTTCGTCAGCCTGGCCGAGACCCACAGCTTCTCGCGCTCGGCCGAACTGCGGCATGTCACCCAGCCGGCGTTCTCGCGCCGGATCCAGTCGCTGGAGGCGTGGGTCGGTACGGAGCTGATCGATCGCTCCAGCTACCCGACCAGCCTGACCGCCGCCGGCAAGGTGTTCTACGAGCAGGCACTGGCGATGCTGGCGCAGGTCAGCGAGACGCGCGCGCTGATGCGGGGCCAGCGCTCATCGAACGCGCAGGTGCTGGAATTTGCCGTGCCGCACACGCTGTCGCTGACTTTCTTCCCCGAATGGCTCAAGGCGCTGGAGCGCAAGGTCGGCACGCTGCCGTGCCGGCTGCGCGCGCTCAACGTGCACGACGCGGTGCTGATGCTGGTGGAGGGCGGCTGCGACCTGGTCATGGTTTACCACCACGCGCGGCAGGCGATCCAGCTCGATCCGTCACGCTATGACATGCTGGTGCTCGGCACTGAACGGCTGTCGCCCTACAGCGTGCCCGACGGCACCGGCAAGCCGCTGTACCGGCTGCCCGGCACGGACAAGAAGCCGGTGCCGTTCCTGAGCTACACGCCCAATGCCTTCCTCGGTCGCATGGTGGACATGCTGCTGGCCGATACCTCGGAAGAACTCAAGCTCGACAAATGCTATGAGACGGACATGGCCGAGGCGCTCAAGGTCATGGCGCTGTCCGGGCACGGCATGGCGTTCCTGCCCGAGAGCGCGGTGCGCGACGACGTGGCGCAGGGCCGGCTGGTGCGTGCCGAGTCCGCGCGCGGGCTGCCACTGTCGATCGACATGGAGATCCGTCTGTACCGCGAGCGTCCGGGTGAGAACGGCAACGACCGGCGGGCTACGGCGGCACGCCGCAAGCGGCAGCTGGTGGATCAGGTCTGGTCGACGCTGGTGCCGTCGCCAGCCTAGCGATGAAGAGCTGCCGCGTGTTGACGGGTCATCTCCAAAGGTTATGCCGGAATTGCATGACCGGATGAACAAACGGCATTGGATTCCGGGCCGGCGCCACGCCTAAGCTTGCGGGCATTCTCCACCCCGGAACCAACCCGATGTCATCCGCAGCACCGACCAATATTGCTGGCCAAAAGCACGCACTGCCGTCCTACCTCAACGCCGACAACCTCGGCCCATGGGGCATCTACCTGCAACAAGTGGACCGTGTCACGCCCTACCTGGGCTCCCTGGCACGCTGGGTTGAAACCCTCAAGCGCCCCAAGCGCGCGCTGGTCGTCGACGTACCCATCGAGCTGGACAACGGCACCATTGCCCACTACGAGGGCTATCGCGTGCAGCACAACCTGTCGCGTGGCCCGGGCAAGGGCGGCGTGCGTTTCCACCAGGACGTGACGCTGTCGGAAGTGATGGCGCTGTCGGCGTGGATGTCGGTGAAGAACGCCGCGGTGAATGTGCCCTACGGCGGCGCCAAGGGCGGCATCCGGGTCGATCCGCGCACGCTGTCGCACGCCGAGCTGGAGCGCCTGACGCGCCGTTACACCAGCGAAATCAACATCATCATCGGGCCGAGCAAGGACATCCCGGCGCCGGACGTCAACACCAATGCCCAGGTGATGGCGTGGATGATGGACACCTATTCGATGAACTCCGGCAGCACGGCTACCGGGGTCGTGACCGGCAAGCCGATCTCGCTGGGCGGCTCGCTGGGTCGCCATGAGGCAACCGGCCGCGGCGTGTTCGTAGTCGGCTCCGAGGCCGCGCGCAATATCGGCCTGGAGATCAAGGGCGCCCGCGTGGCGGTGCAGGGTTTCGGCAACGTCGGCGCCGTCGCCGCCAAGCTGTTCCAGGAAGCCGGCGCCAAGGTGGTGGCCGTGCAGGACCACCGCACCACGCTGTACAACCCGGCCGGCCTGGACGTGCCGGCGATGATGGAATACGCCTCGCACAGCGGCACCATCGACGGCTACCAGGCGGAAGTCATTTCGTCGGAACAGTTCTGGCAAGTGGACTGCGACATCCTGATCCCGGCGGCGCTGGAAGGCCAGATCACGGCGCAGAACGCGCCCCAGATCAAGGCAAAGCTGGTCATCGAAGGTGCAAACGGCCCGACCACGCCCCAGGCGGATGACATCCTGCGCGAACGCAATATCCTGGTGGCGCCGGACGTGATCGCCAACGCTGGCGGCGTAACCGTGTCCTACTTCGAGTGGGTGCAGGACTTTTCCAGCTTCTTCTGGACGGAAGAGGAAATCAACCAGCGCCTGGTACGGATCATGCAAGAGGCATTCCGGGCAATCTGGCAGGTGGCGCAGGACAACAAGGTGACACTGCGCACGGCTGCGTTTATCGTGGCTTGCACGCGGATCCTGCAGGCGCGCGAAATGCGCGGCCTGTACCCCTGATGCAAACGCGTTGCGCCGTCAACTGATCTGTTGCGGTGCGGCAACGTCGAAATGACCGCCAGACGCGGCCCGGGGCTATGTCCCCGGGCCGCGTTGTCATATCCGGCGTCGCTGCGCACCTATGCCGTGAATTCGACTTCTAGGAGTAAAACCCAGTTGTTTTGAGCGGGATGCTACGCAATACTGTTTCATCTGTGGGACATTCGACAGTAGAATCCCGCCTTTCTCTTCATGGTCAAGGAGATGTTATGAAAATTGCCAAGTTGGCTTCCCTGATGATGGCTGCAGGCCTGGTGTGCGGAACCGCACAGGCTGCCGAGCAACTGACGGGCACGCTGAAGAAGATCAAAGACACCGGTGTGATTACGCTTGGCGTGCGCGATTCGTCGATCCCGTTCAATTACAACCTGGGCGGGGTTCGTCAGGTCGGCTATTCCTACGACATCAACATGAAGATCGTGGAAGCCATCAAGGATCAGCTCAAGATGCCCAACCTGCAGGTGAAGGAAATCCCGATCACCTCGCAGAACCGCATCACGCTGCTGCAGAACGGCACCATCGACATCGAGTGCGGCTCGACCACGAACAACCTGGAGCGCCAGAAGCAGGCTTCGTTCACCACCAGCATCTTCATCATCGGCACGCGCATCATGGTGAAGAAGGATGGCGGCATCAAGGACTGGGCCGACCTGAAGGGCAAGAACGTCGTGACCACCGCCGGCACCACGTCCGAGCGCCTGCTGCGCAAGATGAACGATGACCAGAAGCTGGGCATGAACATCATCAGCACCAAGGACCATGGCCAGTCGTTCCTGACGCTGGAATCGGGCCGCGCCGTGGCGTTCATGATGGACGACGCGCTGCTCTACGGCGAGCGCGCCAAGGCCAAGAACCCGGCGGACTGGATCGTGGTCGGCAAGGCGCAATCGCGTGAGTCGTACGGCTGCATGATCCGCAAGGACGATGCCCCGTTCAAGAAGCTGTCCGACACGGTCATCACCGGCCTGATGAAGGACGGCTCGATCAATACGATGTATACGAAGTGGTTCATGCAACCGGTGCCGCCGAAGGGCCTGAACCTTGACTTCCCGCTGTCGGAAGACATGAAGGCGCTCTTCAAGACCCCGAACGACAAGGCACTCGACTGACCTGCCGAAACCAGGAGTGCGAAACGGAAGGCATGTCCTTCCGTTTCTTTTTGAGGACGCATCATGAACTACAACTGGCATTGGGGAGTATTCCTCGAGCAGGCTGCCCAGAACGAGACCTACCTGGACTGGATGATTTCCGGCCTGAAGGTCACGATCGCGCTTGGGCTCACGTCCTGGGTCATTGCCCTGGCCATCGGCTCCGTGCTCGGCGTGCTGCGCACCGTGCCCAACAAGTGGCTGTCGGGCCTTGCCGCGGCCTATGTCGAAGTCTTCCGCAATATTCCGCTGCTGGTGCAGCTGTTCATCTGGTACTTCGTCGGCCCCGAACTGCTGCCCGGCGGCGAGGCCATCAAGCAGATGAACCCGTTCGCCCAGCAGTTCCTGGCAGCCATGCTGTGCCTGGGCACCTTCACCGCGGCCCGGGTCTGCGAGCAGGTGCGTTCGGGCATCAATTCGCTGCCGCGCGGCCAGACGAATGCCGGGCTGGCCATGGGTTTCACGCTGTCGCAGACCTATCGCTTCGTGCTGTTGCCGATGGCTTTCCGCGTCATCGTGCCGCCGCTGACGTCCGAATTCCTGAACATCTTCAAGAACTCGGCAGTGGCGTCGACGATCGGCCTGCTCGAACTGGCGGCGCAAGGACGGCAACTGGTGGACTACACCGCGCGCCCGTACGAGTCGTTCATCGCGGTGACGTTGATGTACGCGCTCATCAATATCGTCGTCATGCTGGTCATGCGCTGGGTCGAAGCCCGCAGCCGCGTGCCCGGTTTCATCGGCAGCAAGTGAGGGGGCGTCATGGCATATGAATTCGACTTCAGCTCCATTACCCCAGCCACGCTGGAGGTGCTGGGCGAGGGCATGCTGGTCTCCCTCAAGATCACCGTTACGGCCGTGATCGTAGGCATCGTCTGGGGCACCATCCTGGCGATGATGCGCCTGTCGTCCGTCAAGGCGTTCAACTGGTTTGCGCAGGGGTACGTGACCATCTTCCGCTCCATCCCGCTGGTGATGGTGCTGCTGTGGTTCTTCCTGATCATCCCGCAGGTGCTGCAGAATTTCTTCAACCTGTCGCCGGCATCGGACCTGCGCATGACGTCCGCGCTGATCGCGTTCTCGCTGTTCGAGGCGGCCTACTATTCGGAGATCATCCGGGCGGGTATCCAGAGCGTCTCGCGCGGGCAGATGTTCGCCGCGCAGGCGCTGGGCATGACCTACGGGCAGACCATGAAGCTGGTGATCCTGCCGCAGGCGTTCCGCAACATGGTGCCGTTGCTGCTGACGCAGGGCATCATCCTGTTCCAGGATACGTCGCTGGTCTACGTGAGCGCGCTGGCCGACTTCTTTGGCCAGGCCTACGGCGTTGGCGAGCGTGATGGCCGCATCGTGGAAATGCTGCTGTTCGCCGGCCTCGTGTATTTTGTTATCTGCTACTCCGTTTCGCTGATGGTCAAGCGTTACCAGAAAAAGGTGGCCGTATGATTGAAATCAACAATGTTTCCAAGTGGTATGGCGCCTTCCAGGTGCTGACCGACTGCACCACCAGGGTTGCCAAGGGCGAGGTCGTGGTGGTTTGCGGACCGTCGGGCTCGGGCAAGTCGACGCTGATCAAGACCGTCAATGCCTTGGAGCCGTTCCAGAAGGGCGACATCCTCGTGGACGGGACCTCGGTCGGCGATTCGAAGACCAACCTGCCCAAGCTGCGTTCGCGCGTGGGCATGGTGTTCCAGAACTTCGAGCTGTTCCCGCACCTGTCGATCACTGAGAACCTGACCATCGCGCAGATGAAGGTGCTCGGCCGCTCGAAGGAAGAGGCCACGGCCAAGGGCCTGAAGTACCTGGAACGCGTGGGCCTGAAGAGCCAGGCGGCCAAGTACCCGGGCCAGCTCTCGGGCGGCCAGCAGCAGCGCGTGGCGATCGCGCGCGCGTTGTCGATGGATCCGATCTGCATGCTGTTCGATGAACCGACTTCGGCGCTGGACCCGGAGATGGTCAACGAAGTGCTGGACGTGATGGTGCAGCTCGCGCAGGAAGGCATGACCATGATGTGCGTGACCCACGAAATGGGCTTTGCACGCAAGGTGGCCAACCGCGTGATCTTCATGGACGCGGGCAAGATCGTCGAGGACTGCGCCAAGGAAGAATTCTTCGGCAATATCGATCAGCGCTCGGATCGCGCGAAGCAGTTCCTGTCGAAGATCCTGCATCACTGATGCCGTAGCACGCTGGTACGAAAAAGGGACGCCACGGCGTCCCTTTGTTCTGTTGTGACCCGTACCCGTCCGGGGTCAGGTGCAGGCCGTATTGGCCGCGTTCTTCGCCTGCACTTCCGGCGGGATCGGCACGGTCAGCTTCATCTCCGGACGTCCGTCGATGAACATGATCAGCTCGCCCGGCTCGAAGCGCGTCCAGGTCTCGTTGTCGGTCAGGGGCTGGGTGGCGATGACCGCGACCCGGTCATCCGGCGTGGTGACCTGGGCGAAGTCGATCGACAGGTCGGCGTCGATCAGGTGCGCGGTCGAGAACGGCCATTGCCGCACGATGTAGTACAGCCGCGTCGAGCAGTGCGCGAACAAGGCCTGCCCGTTGCACAGCAGGTAATTGAACACGCCGTGCGTGGTGATTTCGCGGGTGATGTCCCCCAGCGCATGGCACAGCTCGTTCAGCGGCGGCTGCGAGCCGGGGAAGCGCTTGCGCAGCCCCTGCATCAGCGTGCAGAAGGCGAGTTCGCTGTCGGTGTCGCCCACGGGCTGGTAGACGCCGGACAGGAACGGCGCGAAGTTCAGCAGGTCGCCGTTGTGCGCGAAGATCCAGTGCCGGCCCCATAGCTCGCGCATGAACGGGTGGCAGTTCTCCAGCAGCACCGTGCCCTGCGTGGCCTTGCGGATGTGGGAAATGACGTTCTTGGACTTGATCGGGTAACGCTTGATCAGGTCTGCGACGGGCGATGTGCCGGCCGACTGGTTGTCGATGAAGAGCCGGCAGGCCTTGTCTTCGAAGAAGGCCACCCCGAAACCGTCGGAGTGGTGGTCGGTCACGCCGCCGCGGGCAGCGAAGCCTGTGAAGGAGAACGTCACGTCGGTCGGCGTGGCGCAGTTCATGCCTAGCAGCTGGCACATGGCGGGGCACCGGGTCGGCAGGGGGCTGCCGCTTTGCAATAGAATGCAGACATTATCCCGCGCCCCCGGGCCGCTGCCAAGCGCACGCCCCAAGGGCGCCTCCGGCTATCCTGCACCACGCCTCCCGACCGCTATGAGCCAATACAAGATTGCCGTAATTCCCGGAGACGGAATCGGCACGGAAGTGATGCCCGAGGGCGTTCGCGTCATGGATGCTGCCGCCCGCAAGTTCGGCATCGACTTCCAGTGGGACCACTTCGATTTCTCCAGCTGCGACTACTACGCCCGCCACGGCAAGATGCTGCCCGACGACTGGTTCGACACGCTGGTCAAGTACGACGCCATCTACTTTGGCGCCGTGGGCTGGCCCGATGCCGTGCCCGACCACGTGTCGCTGTGGGGCTCTCTGCTGCAGTTCCGCCGTTCCTTCG
The DNA here is from genome assembly GCF_905397275.1 of Cupriavidus yeoncheonensis. Lineage (GTDB taxonomy): Bacteria > Pseudomonadota > Gammaproteobacteria > Burkholderiales > Burkholderiaceae > Cupriavidus > Cupriavidus yeoncheonensis. The sequence goes on from NZ_CAJPUY010000014.1 coordinate 51,066, forward strand.
ACCAGTACGTGAACCTGCGGCCGGTGCGGCTGATGCCCGGCATCAAAAGCCCGCTGGCCGACCGCAAGCCTGGCGATATCGATTTTTACGTGGTGCGCGAGAACACCGAGGGCGAGTATTCGAGCATCGGCGGCCGCATGTTCCCGAATACCGAGCGCGAGATCGTGATGCAGGAAACGGTGATGAGCCGGGTCGGCGTCGACCGCATCCTGAAGTTCGCGTTCGAGCTGGCGAAGAAGCGCCCGAAACAGCACCTGACATCGGCGACCAAGTCCAACGGCATCTCGATCACGATGCCTTACTGGGACGAGCGCGTGGAGGCGATGGCGGCGAACTACCCCGGCCTGAAGGTCGACAAGTACCACATCGACATCCTGACCGCGCATTTCGTCCAGCATCCCGACTGGTTCGACGTGGTCGTGGCGAGCAACCTGTTTGGCGACATCCTGTCCGACCTGGGCCCGGCGTGCACCGGCACCATCGGCATTGCGCCGTCGGGCAATATCAACCCGGACCGCACGTACCCGAGCCTGTTCGAGCCGGTGCACGGCTCCGCGCCGGACATTGCCGGACGCGGCGTGGCCAACCCGATCGGCCAGATCTGGTGTGGCGCCATGATGCTGGAGCACCTCGGCCACGACCAGGCCGGCGCAGCAGTGCTGGGCGCGATCGAGAAGGTGCTGGCCGCAGGGCCCGAACATGCGCCGCTGACGCGCGACATCGGCGGCACGGCGGGGACCGCGGACCTGGGCCGCGCGATCGCGGAGGCACTGTGAGCGCGGCGGGCGGTTTCACGAGCGATCCGCGCGCGCTGCTGCTGGAGACGTTCCAGGCCGCGGTGGCGGCGGCCGATCCGCTCAAGATCGTGGCCGGGCACCTGCCGCCGCCGCAGTCTGGCGGCCGCACGCTGGTCGTGGGCGCGGGCAAGGCCGCGGCGTCGATGGCGCTGGCGGTGGAGCAGGCCTATGCCGGCAAGACGCAGATCGAGGGACTGGTGGTCACGCGCTACGCGCATGGCCTGCCGACCCGACACGTACGCGTGATCGAGGCCGGGCATCCGGTGCCGGACGAAGCCGGCGAGCAGGCCGCGGCCGAGATACTGGCCCGCGTGTCGGCGCTGACGCCGCAGGATCGCCTGCTGGTGCTGGTGTCCGGCGGCGGCTCAAGCCTGCTGTCACTGCCGGCCGAAGGCATTCCGATGGCGGACCTCAAGGCCACGACGAAAGAGCTGCTGCGCTGTGGCGCGCCGATCACCGAGATGAACATCGTGCGCAAGCACATCTCGCGCATCCAGGGCGGCCGGCTGGCGCAGGCCAGCCAGGCGCCGGTGACGACGCTGATCGTCTCGGATGTGGCTGGCGACGATCCCAGCGCGATTGCGTCGGGGCCGACCGTGGCGGACCCGAGCACGTTTGCCGATGCGCTCGATATCCTGCGGCGCTATGGCGCCACCGTGCCGGAGAGCGTGCGGTCGCACCTGGAGCGCGGTGCCCGCGGCGAGGTGCCGGAAACGCCCAAGCCCGGCGACCCGCTGTTCGGGCGCGTCGACAATCGCATGATCGCCACCGCACACGGCAGCCTGCAGGCCGCCGCGGCGCGGTTCCGCGAACGCGGCATCACCCCGGTGATCCTCGGCGACACGGTGACGGGCGAGGCGCAGGAGGTCGCGCGCGTCTATGCCGCGCTGGTGCGCGAAATTCGCGCGTACAATGCGCCGTTCGCCGCGCCCGTGGCGCTGATCTCGGGCGGTGAATGCACGGTCACATTGCCGGCCGGCGGTGGCAGTGGCAAGGCGAGGGGCGGGCGCTGTTCGGAATTCCTGCTGTCGCTGGCTATCGAACTGGCAGGCACGGAAGGCGTGCATGCCATCGCGGCCGATACCGACGGCATCGACGGTTCCGAGGACAACGCGGGCGCGCTCGCGGACCCGACCACCCTGGCGCGTGCCGAGGCGGCTGGCGTGCCGGCGCGTGGCCAGCTCGACGCGCACGACGCCTGGGGCCTGTTCGATGCCATCGGCGACCTGGTCGTGACCGGTCCCACGCGCACCAATGTGAACGATTACCGCGCCATCCTGATTCTCTAACTTCCAGATCGCCTGCCGCGCTTGCGGCGGCAGGCCCAGCAAGCCATGACCCAGAAGCTCACCATTACCCGCCCGGACGACTGGCACCTGCACCTGCGCGACGGTGCCGCCCTGGCAGCCGTGCTGCCCGACACGGCGCGCCAGTTCGGCCGCGCCATCATCATGCCGAACCTGAAGCCGCCCGTGACCACGGTGGAACAGGCGCAGGCCTATCGCGCGCGCATCCTGGCCGCACTGCCGGCCGGCATGAGCTTCGAGCCGCTGATGACGCTGTACCTGACCGATAACACCCAGGCCGAGGAAATCGTCGCGGCCAAGGCGAGCGGCTTCGTGCACGGCGTCAAGCTGTACCCGGCCGGCGCCACGACCAACAGCGATGCCGGTGTGACCGACCTCCGCCGCTGCTCGGCCGCGCTCGAGGCGATGCAGCGCGTGGGCCTGCCACTGCTGGTGCACGGCGAAGTGACCGATGGCGACATCGACGTCTTCGACCGCGAAGCCGTCTTCATCGACCGCGTCATGACGCCGCTGCGCCGCGACTTTCCGGAGCTGAAGGTGGTGTTTGAACACATCACCACCAAGGATGCGGCCCAGTACGTGCGCGATGCCAGCGGCCCGGTGGGCGCGACCATCACGGCGCACCACCTGCTGTACAACCGCAACGCGATCTTCGTCGGCGGCATTCGCCCGCATTACTACTGCCTGCCGGTGCTCAAGCGCGAGATCCACCGCGAGGCGCTGGTCGCCGCGGCAACGTCCGGCAGCGACCGCTTCTTCCTGGGCACCGACAGCGCCCCGCACGCGCGCGGCCTGAAGGAACATGCCTGCGGCTGCGCCGGTTGCTACACCGCGCTGCACGCGATGGAGCTCTATGCCGAAGCGTTCGATGCCGCCGGCGCACTCGACAAGCTCGAAGCGTTCGCAAGCTTCAACGGCCCCGCGTTCTACGAGTTGCCGCGCAATGCCGGCACCCTGACGCTGGAGCGCGAAGACTGGCAACTGCCGGCCGAACTGCCCTACGGCGACGCCACCCTGGTGCCGCTGCGCGCGGGCGAAACGCTGCGCTGGAAGGCGCGCTGAAGCGCAGGGCATTGACGGCAGTCCCACCGGCGGCGAACCAGGCGTTCGCCGCTTCTCTTTCGGCGATCGACTGGACGCGACCGTGGTTCCTGCCCTTTGCGGTCATCGGCGCGCGCCTGGCCGAGTTCGTGGCGGATGGCGTTTCCTTGCACGCGTGCCTGAACGAGCAGGCAGCCCGGGCAGGCTTGTGCAATATCCGGGGCCTGCCGCTGAGTTTCGTCGCGCAAGAGGCGTTGCCTGCCGGCACTGCCTATGAGTCGCATATCCACGCCACCGGCGCGGTGCCGACCCGCGACAATCTCCACGATTTCTTCAACGCGCTGATCTGGCTGCATTTTCCGCGGGCGAAGGCGCGGCTCAACGCGATCCAGGCCGAGGTGATCGGATGCGCGGGCGTCCGGGCCGGCCGTGGCGGCGCGCGTGATGCCGCAACGCTGTTCGACGAGAACGCGGTTTTGTTCCTCAGCGCCGACGCCAGCCTCGAGGCGGCGTTGCGCGGGTTTGAGTGGCAGGAACTGTTTGTCCGGCGCAGGGAGGACTGGGGCCGCCAGTGCGTGGTGGTGCCGTTCGGCCACGCGCTGCTGGAAAAAATGGTGGATCCCTACAAGTCAGTCACGGCTCATGCATGGCCGCTGGCGCTGCCAGCGGCATCGGCCCGATCGACCCTGGTCGATGACGCTCTGGCCATATCATTGCGGGCGGCTGCCGACGCCGGCACGCTGCGCGGCGGCCGCAGCTTCGCGCCATTGCCCGTCATGGGGATTCCCGGCTGGTGCAATGCCAATGCCGATGCGGCGTACTACGCCGACACGACGGTGTTCCGGCCCGGCCGGCGCCAGTCGATCGCGGGCTGACCGGCGGCGCGCAATGGTGTTAGACTTCGGGCCGCAAAGCAGGCCAGACAATCGCTGCTTGCATCGCAAGGTGCAAGGGGAGGAAAGTCCGGACTCCACAGGGCAGGGTGTTGGCTAACAGCCATCCACGGTGACGTGCGGAATAGGGCCACAGAGACGAGTCTTGCCGCCAGGTTCTCCTGGCGGGAAGGGTGAAACGCGGTAACCTCCACCTGGAGCAATCCCAAATAGGCAGGCATCGAGGCGGCCCGCTGAGCCTGCGGGTAGGGAGCTGGAGCCGGCTGGCAACAGTCGGCCTAGAGGAATGGTTGTCACGCGTCGCCCGCCGCAAGGTGTGGTGGCGTGCACAGAATCCGGCTTATCGGCCTGCTTTGCGCTTGTCTTCCCATGTTTGCCCGGCCGGTCCTCGACTGCCCGGGCTCCACGCCCCGTCAGCCTTCGACGATTTCCATCGTGTGCGTGATCTCCGCGGTCTTGGCGATCATGATCGACGCCGAGCAGTATTTCTCGTGCGAGAGCTTGATCGCGCGCTCGACCGTGGCCGGGTTCAGGTTCTTGCCGGTGACCACGAAATGGAAGTTGATGCGGGTGAAGACCTTGGGATCTTCGTTGGCGCGTTCGGCTTCGAGCTTCACGCTGCAGCCGCTGACCTCCTGGCGGCCGCGCTTGAGGATCAGGACCACATCATAGGCGGTGCAGCCGCCGGTACCCAGCAACACCATCTCCATCGGACGCGGCGCCAGGTTGTGGCCGCCGCCTTCCGGTGCGCCATCCATGGCGACGATGTGCCCGCTGCCGGTCTGGGCGACGAAGCTCATGCCCTCGGCGCCCATCCATGTCACTTTGCATTCCATTCTGTTTGTTCCTGTTGTCTGAGTCGTGTGTTTCTGGTCACAAGCGCGTGATCTCGAATCTTGCTTTTTCCAGGATACGACATCGTAAAGTCGGTGGACTCGATGCCGATATCCATGAAGAAACTGAGGGTTTCTTCTAATGTGTCAGCCGGATGAAAGTATGGTTCTCACGTCAACATGCTGATTCTAAAGGAAAAATTCAGATTTTGAGTAGGGCGGATTTCATCCCATGATGTGGAATCGCATTTCGCAGTGCAGATTTCGCTTGCATCAGGGATTACCCCATGTATAATTCCAATCATTGAACGACGGCGCAGACAGCGCGCCAGAGTGCGAAAGCGAAGCCCCCGGCCACGCCCTCCGCACCGCCCGCAAGAAACACCGTCGATCTCCCAGTGTCTCCTCCACCCTCCTCCTTTGGTGGATTCAAACCCAAGCCCCAACCGGCTTGGGTTTTTTTTCGCCGTTTTTCCTGCGCCCGGGGAAGTGCATCAAGGGTCTCGGCTGGGCTCGCGGCCGGCTGCGGTAGTGGTGATCTTGACGAAATCCCTTGACTTTGCTTGTGCCGGGCTCGCGTCCGACAGTATAATCTACGGCTTTTCCGCCATGCCCGCGGGAAGAGAAGTTGGGAGAGCCTGCAAAGACAAGCAGGAAGGCCAGGTCCAAAGGACCGGCCGACGAGACTTGCAGGGGCGAGTACAAGCCTTCGCGAGTCAGTATCGGGCAGTTCTCTAATAGTCAGGAAAAATCATGAAGACCTTTTCCGCCAAGCCTCATGAGGTAAAGCGCGACTGGTACGTGATTGACGCGACGGACAAAGTCCTCGGCCGTGTTGCCAGCGAAGTGGCACGCCGTCTGCGCGGCAAGCACAAGCCGGAATTTACTCCGCACGTCGACACCGGTGATTACATCATCATCGTCAATGCAGCCAAGCTGCGTGTCACGGGTACCAAGGAAACGGACAAGAAGTACTATCGCCATTCGGGTTACCCGGGCGGTATCTACGAAACGACGTTTGGCAAGATGCAGCAGCGCTTCCCGGGCCGTGCCCTGGAGAAGGCTGTCAAGGGCATGCTGCCGAAGGGTCCGCTGGGCTACGCGATGATCAAGAAGCTGAAGGTTTACGCCGAAGCCGAGCATCCGCACGAAGCGCAGCAGCCCAAGGCGCTGGAAATCTAAGGAGGCCAATCCATGATCGGTAACTGGAATTACGGTACTGGCCGCCGCAAGAGCGCCGTGGCACGTGTCTTCATCAAGTCGGGCAAGGGCGACATCGTCGTCAATGGCAAGCCCATCAAGGAATACTTCGCTCGCGAAACTTCCCTGATGATCGTGCGCCAGCCGCTGGAACTGACTGAGCACGCCGAAACGTTCGACATCAAGGTCAACGTGACCGGTGGTGGCGAAACCGGCCAGGCCGGTGCCGTCCGTCACGGCATCACCCGTGCCCTGATCGACTACGACGCAACGTTGAAGTCGGCCCTGTCGAAGGCTGGCTACGTCACGCGTGACGCGCGTGAAGTCGAGCGTAAGAAGGTCGGTCTGCACAAGGCACGTCGCCGCAAGCAGTTCTCGAAGCGCTGATGTGTATTCGCCGGTCCGGCATTGCCGGATCGCGCGAAGCAAGAAAAGCCGCACGCTGGTCGTGCGGTTTTTTTTCGCCCGTTCGCCGGCACAGCGCCTGCGCTGTGTGAAAAAGTCACAAATTCGTTCCCTCCGTTGGTGGGGGCAATGGCTGGGCCCGGATACAATGGCGCCGCTGCCGGGTCGGCCCATGCCCGAACAGGCATTGGTTCGCTCGTTCCGCAGCTGCGTGGCTCAGGAAGACGCCACGCAACGCAATGTCGATGTGGCGATTCCTCGAATCGCTGTTGCCTGCCGATAACAACAAGGATCGCATCCAGCCTGCAGTCTTGTGGCGAACCGAAGTTCGCGCTCCCCGGGATGTGTGAAGGCGTGCCGGCTCTGTGCAGCTGCCAGGGCTTCGGCCGGCGACGAATCAAGTCAAGGAGAGAGGGATGTTGTTTTCCAAGAAGAAGGGGCTCTCGATCGATACGCTGATCGGCGAAGGCACCGCTATCGACGGCGATCTGGTGTTTTCAGGCGGTCTGCGGCTCGACGGCAAGGTGCGCGGCAATATCCGCGCCGCCGGCGACAATGCCAGCATGCTGGTCATCAGCGAGAAAGGCATGGTGGAAGGCGAGATCACCGTCGGGCACCTGATCCTGAATGGCACGGTGAAGGGGCCCGTCCATGCCGGCGAATTGCTGGAACTCCAGCCACACGCACGCGTGCTTGGCGAGGTGCGCTATGCCGCGCTCGAAATGCACCAGGGGGCATTGGTCGAAGGGCGTCTGGTGCCGCTGGGGCAGGAAGAAATCAAGGCGCTGCCGAACCTGGTGGCGGCTGAAGATGCCGGCGAAGACACCAAGGACGCTGGCGCCCCGCTTGAAGTCGCGGAAGCCGGGAAAGCGGCCTGAGCACCACGTGCAATCTTTCGCAGAAGCCCTTGAAAACCAAGGGTTTCGGCACGATTTTCCAGTAGCGCTTAGAATACAGGCGTATCTATTCAGGAGAACCCCATGAACGCAGTCGCAGAGGCACCCGCAACCGAGGACGTGCCGGCACCGTTCGTCTTTACCGACAGCGCCGCCGACAAGGTCAAGCAGTTGATCGAGGAAGAGGGCAATGCCGAACTGAAGCTGCGCGTGTTCGTGCAGGGCGGCGGCTGCTCAGGCTTCCAGTATGGCTTCACCTTCGACGAGGAAGTCAACGAAGACGACACCACGATGGTCAAGAACGGCGTCACCCTGCTGATCGACTCGATGAGCTACCAGTACCTGGTCGGCGCCGAGATCGACTACAAGGAAGACATCAACGGCGCGCAGTTCGTGATCAAGAACCCGAACGCTTCCACCACCTGTGGTTGCGGTTCTTCGTTCTCGGTCTGAGGCAAGACGTTTTCGGAAAGAAGCGCACCTTCGGGTGCGCTTTTTTTATTCCTGCTTCGCCCGCCAGACCACCGGAAACCAGTCGTCCCGCATCCGCTCGCCGGTTTGCTGGCCAATGCCGGGGAACGGCGGTGAGGTACGGCCCGGCCGTTCCATGAACCGCACATCGTCGCCGAGGAAGCGCGCCGAGAACGCGCGGCGCCGGCTGGTGCCGGTATTGCCGGCAGCGCCGTGAACGGTGCGGAAATCGAACACCACGGCGTCGCCGGGTTCCAGTTCGGGCTGCAGAATGGTGTGACTGCCGTCCTCCACATCAGGCATTTCCATGAAGGCGTCGTCGCCGCCATAGAAATTCTCGTTGCTGGCCCAGCGCTTGGGCCGGACAAGACGCGGCCAGCGGTGCGAGCCCGCCACCACGCGCAGGGTATTGGCCTGCGTCACGGGGTCCAGCGGAATCCAGTAGCTCGCGGTCTGCAGGCCATCCACGCAGTAGTAGGGCAGGTCCTGGTGCCAGGGCGTTGCCTTGGCCGTGCCGGGTTCCTTGACGAGGATATGCTCGTGAAACACCTGCGCTGTGCGTGACTGCATGATCTGCCCGGCAATGGCAGCGGCCGGCGAATGGCGGATGAAGGCCTCGAACGGTTCGATGCGCTGCCAGTTGCAGTAGTCCTCGAAGAAGCGCCCGCGCTCGCCGTCGCACACATTCTCGATCGCGAACGGGCCCGGCTGCGCCAGGTTCTGTTCAAAGCCGTCGCGCAAACGCTCCACCCAGTCGGTGAAGGCGCCGCGCAACACCAGCACGCCGTCGCGCTGGTAGGTGCCGACCTGTTCTGCGGTGATTTCCATGCAAAGGCTCCGGTACGGGGACGATCCCAGTATCGGCAACCCTGACTAATAGGAAAAGCATATATTTCCTATGCTGTAGTATAGGAAATCATGATTCCCTTCTCGTTCCGGCAACTCGAATACTTCGTGGCGGCGGCCGAGCACGGCAGCATCAGCGCCGCCGCGCGGGCGCGCCACGTATCCCAGCCGTCCGTGTCGACGGCCATCGCGCAACTCGAAGACACGCTGGGCGAGGCGCTGTTCCGCCGTCAGGTCAGCCGCGGCCTGGAACTCACGCCCGCAGGCCAGCGCCTGCTCACCCGGGCGCGCGATATCCTGGCGCTCGCCGCGGGGATCACCGTGGATGAGGCGGGACAGCAAGGCCTCAGCGGCCGGCTGTCGTTGATCTGCTTCCAGGATCTGGGCCCGTACTTCGTGCCCCGCCTGCTGGCGGGCTTCCGCGAGCGCCATCCGGGGGTTTCCGTCACGCTGTTCGAAGCGGACCTGGCGAGCGTCCATCGCACGCTGCAGGCCGGCAAGGCCGAGCTCGCGCTGACCTATGACCTCGGCTTCGATCAGCGCGTCGACCGCTGGATGCTGGCAAGCCTGCCGCCTTACGCGCTGCTGCCGGCGCACCATGCGCGCGCTGGCCAGCGCGACATCAGCCTGGCGGAGCTGGCTGCCGAGCGGCTGATCCTTGAGGATATCCCGCAGACCCGTGAGTACTTCCTGTCGCTGTTCTGGGCCCACGGCCTGCATCCGACGCTGCACCAATACACGCAAAGCTTCGAGATGCAACGCGGCCTGGTGGCGCATGGCTATGGGGTCGCGCTGTCCTGCACGCGCCCGGCCGGCGACCACAGCTATGACGGCTCGCCCATTGCCTGCCTGCCGTTGCGCGAGCCGGTGACCGCGCAGCGTGTCGTGCTGGCGCGCGCGCAGGCCGTGCGCGCGTCTCCGCTGTCGCGGGCCTTCATCGATTGGGTGGTGGAGAGCGGTGCCGCGGTGCCGGCATGAGTCCGGCCGGCGGACGGTGGATCAGCGGTGGATCAGCGGGGGTAGAGGGCGCCAAGCACGCGCGGACCGGCGGCACCGGTGACGGTGGCGACATTGCCCGGCAGGCGGAGCAGGCACTGGCGCGCCAGCCAGGCGAAGGCGATGGCCTCCACCTGGGAGACCGGCACCCCGAAGTCTTCTGTCGTCTGCACCGACAGGCCGGGCAGCGCCTGCGCCAGGCGCCGCATGATGTAGCCGTTGCGGGCGCCGCCGCCGCAAACGATCAGGCGTCGCGCCTGCGGCGAGTGGGCGCGGACATCGCGCGCAATCGCTTCGGCGGTCAGCGCGGCCAGGGTCGCCTGCACGTCGGCTGGCGTCGGTGCGGGCGTGCCCCGCGACGCGAGGCGCGCTTCCAGCCACGCGGGATGGAACTGGTCGCGGCCCGTGCTCTTGGGCGGTGCGGCATTGAAGTAAGGGTCGGCCAGGCATTCGGCCAGCAGTGCATCGTCGATGCGTCCGCTCGCGGCCCACGCGCCATCGTCGTCAAACGGCATGCCGAGCTGTTCGCCGATCCAGTAATCGAGCAGCGCATTGCCCGGCCCGCAGTCGAAGCCGATCACGGCGCCGCCGTTGCCGGGCAGCACGCTGATGTTGGAAATGCCGCCGATATTGCAGATCACGCGCGCTTCGGCTCCGTCACCGAACAGGGCCTGGTGCAGCGCCGGCACCAGCGGCGCTCCCTGGCCGCCGGCCGCCACGTCGCGGCTGCGGAAATCCGCCACCACGTCGATGCCCGCCAGTTCCGCAAGCAGTGCGGGGTGCTGGCTTTGCCGCGTGTAGCCGATCTCGTCGTAAAGGCCCGGGCGATGGCGGATGGTCTGCCCGTGCGCGCCGATCGCGGCAACTTCGTCCGGCCGCAGCGCCGCCTGTCCGAGCAGCGAGGCGACGCAGCCCGCGTAGACGCGCGCGAGTGCATTGGCGGCCAGCGCCTCGCGATGGATCTCGTTGTCGCCGGGCTGCTGCAACTGGCCGAAGTCCGCGCGCAGCGCGTCGGGGAAGGGCTCGTGCGCGGCGGCCAGCACGGCCGGGCGCTCGCCGCTGAAGTCCACCAGCACGGCGTCCGCGCCGTCCATGCTGGTGCCAGACATGATGCCGATATAGCAGTCGCCGTGCGCGCGCATGGAGTCTCCGGGCGGAGCGGCTGTCAGTTGGCCGCGGTAAGGACGTTATAGGTGCGCAGCGCGTTGATGCGGCTGAGCATGTTGCTGGTATAGCCCAGGAACTCCTGGCGCGACTTGCCGGTCAGCACGGGCGCTTCCATCAGCGCGATGCTCAGCGGGTTCTGCGGCACGTCGTTGAAGCGGAACTCGTAGTGCAGGTGCGGCCCGGTGGCCCAGCCGGTCTGGCCGACATAGCCGATGACCTGGCCCTGCGACACCCGCTGCCCCTGCTGCACGCCGGCAAAGCCGGACAGGTGCGCGTAGTAGGTCGAATAGCCGCTGGCGTGCTTCAGGATGATGATGTTGCCGTACCCGTTCTGGCGGCCGACAAAGTCGATCACGCCTTCGCCGGTGGCCAGCACCTTGGTGCCTGTTGGCGCGGCGAAGTCGACGCCCTTGTGCTGGGCCCACGCGTGGTGCAGCGGATGCTCGCGGCCGCCGAAGCCCGACGACACGCGCGAAAACTCCACCGGCGAACGCAGGAACGGGCGCTTCATGCTGCGGCCGTCGAAGGTGTAATAGGCGCCGTTGCTGTCGCCTTCGGGCGCGAACCAGAGGGCCTGGTGGAGCTGGTTCCGGTTGATCAGCTCGATCGCCACCACGCGGCCGTTGCGGATGAACGAACCGTCCTGGAAGCCGGCTTCGTAGATGATGCGGAAGCGGTCGCCGCTGGCGATGTCATGCTGGAAGTCGATCACGCCGGAGAAGATCGACAGCATCTGCTGCACGATTTCATCGGGCACGTTGGCCGCGTCCATGGCCTTGAAGAAGCCGCCCGCGGAGATCGAGCCGGATGCCATCTCGTAGCGCAGGTCGTTGTCGACGTTCTGCACGCGCGCCTTGTAGCTCGCCGTGCCATCGGCCTTTGCCGGCTCGACCCGCTCGATCACGAGTTCACGCGAGGTCGCGGCATCGCCGCCGAGGTTGGCCTGCAGCGACACCAGCATATTGCTGTCGTCCATCTGCGCCTGCACGGTCTGGCCCGGGTTGAGGCTGAACAGGCCGCGCGCGGTCGGGTTCTTCAGGATGAAGGCCTGCGCGTCGGGATCGTCCACGCCCAGGCGGCGCAGCAGCGAGGCAATGGTGTCGCCGCGCTGCATGCGCTCCTGGCGCACGTAGACGGCATCGGTATCGATGTCGGTAAGCTGATCGAGCTGGTCGCGCACATCGGGCATACGCAGCGGCTCGTCCACGCGCGGAGCACCCGGGTCGTTAAAGGCGCTGCGGGGCGCCACGCCCATGGCGGCGGCCATGCCGAGCGTGAAAATCGTGCCCACCGAAGCGGTGAGTTGCTTGCGCCGTCGCGCGTGCTGGGGGCTGGTCGGGTCGACGAGAACCACCAGCTCGCGCGCGAAAACTTCGCGGAGTCTGGACCACATCACGTAAAATTCAACCTTGGTCTGGGCACCGCTGCCGCGACGATGTACGTCGTCTGCCTTCCTCCCCCGAGGTGCGGCGCGTGCTGTTCATCTTTATTTGCCGCCTAGTGTCGGCACTAGAATGGCGGGTGGCGCGCGGCTTGTTGCCGCTTGGCGCCAGGAAGCGCGGATTATACCAAGAATCGGCCCGGGGCCGAGTGGCGCATCCGCCAAATTTTCATGTATTTCAACGACTTACGTCATGACTGAAGCATCCTCCGGCCCCGCGGCCAAATATCCCCTCACGCCGTCGGTGATGCACGCGCTGGAGGTGTCCAAGCGTGGTTGCGACGAACTGCTGATCGAAGCCGAATGGGCCCAGAAGCTGGCCCGCAGCGAAGCGACCGGCGTTCCCCTGCGCATCAAGCTCGGCCTCGACCCGACCGCGCCCGACATCCACATCGGGCACACGGTGGTGCTGAACAAGCTGCGTCAGCTGCAAGACCTGGGCCACCAGGTCATCTTCCTGATCGGTGACTTCACCTCGACCATCGGCGATCCGTCCGGGCGCAACAGCACCCGGCCGCCGCTCACGCGCGAGCAGATCGAGGCCAATGCCCAGACCTACTACCGCCAGGCCAGCCTGGTGCTCGATCCGGCGCGCACCGAGATCCGCTACAACAGCGAGTGGTGTGACCCGCTCGGCGCGCGCGGCATGATCCAGCTGGCCGCCAAGTACACCGTGGCCCGGATGATGGAGCGCGACGATTTCACCAAACGGTTCCGGTCTGGGATTCCCATTTCGGTGCATGAGTTCCTTTATCCGCTCATGCAGGGCTACGATTCGGTCGCGCTGAAGTCCGATCTGGAGCTCGGCGGCACCGACCAGAAGTTCAACCTCCTGGTCGGGCGCGAGCTGCAGAAGGAATACGGCCAGGAACCGCAGTGCATCCTGACCATGCCGCTGCTGGTGGGCCTGGACGGCGTCGAGAAGATGTCCAAGTCCAAGGGCAACTACGTCGGCGTGACCGAGGCGCCCAACGAGATGTTCGGCAAGCTGATGAGCATCTCGGACGACCTGATGTGGCAGTACTACACGCTGCTGTCGTTCCGCCCGCTGGCCGAGATCGACCTGATGAAGCAGGAAATCGCGCTGGGCCGCAACCCGCGCGACTGCAAGGTGATGCTGGCGCAGGAGATCGTGGCGCGCTTCCACAGCCAGGCCGATGCCGAGAAGGCGCTCGAGGACTTCAACCACCGCGCACGCGGCGGCGTGCCGGACGACATCCCGGCCGTCAGCCTGTCGGGCGCGCCGCTGGGCATCGCGCAGCTGCTCAAGCAGGCCAACCTGGTGCCGTCCACGTCCGAGGCCAACCGCAATATCGAGCAGGGCGGCGTGAAGATCGACGGTGCCACGGTCAGCGACAAGGCCGTCAAGGTGGCCGCGGGCACCTACGTGGTCCAGGTGGGCAAGCGCCGCTTTGCCCGCGTGACGCTGGCCTGAGCCGGGCGATGATCGCACTGATCCAGCGCGTGGCGCAGGCCAGAGTGACTGTCGGCGACCGCACCACTGGGGAGATCGGCGCCGGGCTGCTGGCGCTGGTCTGCGCCGAGCGCGGCGATACCGAAGCGCAGGCCGACCGGCTGCTCGCCAAGATGCTGTCCTATCGCGTGTTTTCCGACGCGGACGGCAAGATGAACCTGCCGGTCCAGAACATGGACGGCAACGGCGGTGCGGGTGGGCTGCTGGTGGTGTCTCAGTTCACGCTGGCGGCCGATACCAACAGCGGTACCCGGCCCAGCTTCACGCCGGCGGCTGCGCCCGAGGACGGACGGCGCCTTTATGAGTATTTCGTCGAGCGCGCGCGTGCGTCGCACCCGGATGTGCAGACTGGCGAGTTCGGGGCGATGATGCAGGTGAGCATGACCAACGACGGCCCGGTGACGTTCTGGCTGCGCGTGCCGCCGCCCGGTAACGCCTGAGCCCGCCTGAGCCCGCCGCAGTCCGCACAGGCGGCAGAAAACCACGATGGCCGCGCCCGCGCCGGCCATCCACAGACAGGAGAGACAAATGAAACTCTGGAGCAAGTCCTTCGCCGACAACGCGCCGATTCCCGGCGAGTTCGCCTTCTGCGTGCCGGACGCCGCTGCCCACATCGCGCTGTCGAGCAACCGCAATCCCGACCTGCATTGGGAAGACGCGCCGGCCCAGACGCGGTCCTTCGTCCTGATCTGCCATGACCCCGATGTCCCGAGCAAAGGGGACGACGTCAACCAGGAAGGCCGCGAAGTGCCGGCATCGCTGCCGCGCGTGGACTTCTACCACTGGGTGCTGGTCGACATTCCGCCCGGCCTGACCACCATCGCCGCCGGGTCGCACAGCGACGGCGTGATCGCGCGCGGCAAGCCCGGCCCCGATGCGGCCGGCGGCACGGCCACCGCGGGCGGCCTGCGCCACGGCATCAACGACTACACCGGCTGGTTTGCCAGCGATGCCGACATGAAGGGTGATTACTACGGCTACGACGGCCCCTGCCCGCCGTGGAATGACACACTGCTGCACCACTACGTGTTCACGGTCTACGCGCTGGACCTCGATCGCGTGCCGCTGGACGGCAAGTTCACGGGCGCACAGGTGCTGGAAGCCATCCGTGGCCATGTGCTGGCGCAGGCCAGCCTGACCGGCACCTATACGCTCAATCCCAAGGTGGCCGGCTGAGGTCGCGGGCCCGGCGTCCGCGCCGGGCAAGGGCAAGGAAACGCAAGGAAAGGGCATGTTGCAAAGCTCCGGGCCGCATTCGCTGGCCTACACGCACCTGATCGTGATCCGTCATGGCGAGACGGCCTGGAACCGCGAGCGCCGGCTGCAGGGCCAGCTCGACATCCCGCTCAACGAGACCGGCCAGGCCCAGGCCCGCGCGCTGGCCGCGGCGCTGGCAGGCGAGCCGATCGACGCGGTCTATTCCAGCGACCTGGGCCGCGCCATGCAGACCGCGGCACCGCTGGCCGAGGTGCTCGGCCTGAAGGTCCGGTCCGAGCCGCGCCTGCGCGAGCGCAGCTACGGGACCCTGCAGGGCAGGACCTATGCCGAGGTGGCCGAGCAGTTGCCCGAGGACTTTGCCCGCTGGCAGGCGCGCGTGCCCGACTACGCGCCGCCGCAGGGCGAGTCGCTGGCGCAGTTCCATGATCGGGCTGTCGAGATCGCGCTGTCGCTGTCGCGCCGGCATCCGGGCGAGCGCATCGCGCTGGTTGCCCACGGCGGCGTGCTCGACTGCCTCTACCGCGAGGCGACCGGCATGACGCTGGAAGCGCCGCGCCAGCACGAACTGCTGAACGCCAGCATCAACCGCCTGCGCAGCGACAGCCACCACCTGACGCTGGCCCAGTGGGGCGATGTGACCCACCTCGAAGCGCTGGCGCTCGACGAAGTGGACCGGCGCGTTCCCTGACGGCGCGCCAGGCGTCGACCCCGGAGGCTCAGACGCGCAGGCGGAACGGTGTGAAGTTGGTGTTGCGGTCGTACCAGTCCTCGTTCTCGGCGCGCTTGAGGAAGTTCACGACCTTGTAGGTGACCGGCGTCATCACGACTTCCCAGCCGGTCTTCAGTACATACTGCACCACCGCGACCTGGAGCACCTTCTCCAGCGGCCAGATCCCGTAGAACGCAATCACGTAGAACAGGGACGAGTCGACCAGCTCGCCGGCCAGGGTCGAGCCGATGGTGCGGGTCCATAGCCAGCGTCCGCCCGTCCACAGCTTCATCTTGGCCAGCACGTAGCTGTTGGCGAAGCTGCCGCAGCAGAAGGCGATCAGCGAGCCGAACGCGATGCGCCAGGTATTGCCGAACACATCTTCCAGGCTCTTCTGGTAGTCGGCCATAAACGGCGCCACCGGCATGTGCAGCACCACCAGGCTCATGAAGGTGGCGAACGCCAGTGCCGCGAAGCCGGCCCACACCACGCGGCGGTCACGGCCATAGCCGTAGACTTCGGTCAGCACGTCGCCAAAGATGTACGAGATCGGGAAGAACAGCACACCGGCGCCGAAGGTCACCGGCCCCAGCAGCGGCACCGTGACCTGCGCGGCCTTGGCGGCCCCGATCAGGTTGGAACACAGCAGCACGGTGACGAACGCCACCATGACAAGATCGTAGTAGCGGTAGACGCGCCCGGTCTGGGCGGGGGCGGCGGGCAGGGCGGACATTGGGGTTCCCGGTGTGTCGGTGCGCATGGCTGCGCCCGCTGTTTTTCGCGCGATTATGCCAGCCGGGAGGGCTGCCTTGCTGTGCCGCAAAAAAAGAATCCCGGCCGGGGCCGGGATATCCGGGGCAAGACGGGCGGCGTCGCCCGCCTCGTCCGACGGCTTCAGATGTCGAGCTTCGAGATCTTGGCACCGTTGATCGATACGTCGAACATCAGGCCAGCGTTGGTCTGAACGAAGCCGATCACCGGTTGCTGGCTGGTCAGGGTATCGAGCCGTCCGTCGGCCCCGACCTTGGCCAGTGCCACGTTCGCATCGGCGCCGGCCGTCCAGCCCTTGCTCGCCACAAACTTGTTGTAGGCCTCGGGCGTCATGAACATGATGATGATGGCCTTGGACTGTCCGCCGGCGGTCAGTCCGACCGAGGCCTGCGTCGTGCTGTAGTAGCCGACGTTCGAACCGTGGGAGCGCAGTGCCCCCTCGCCATACTCGCCGCCGACGATGAGGCCGGCCGAGATCACCTTGGGGAACACCAGGACGCCCTGCGCGCGTTGCGCCAACTCGCGCGAACCGTTGGTCGACGAGAACAAGCGGTTTAGCGCGCCATCGACACCTGCATCGATTTCCTGTTTTTTTGCCGCGGTATCGGTTGTGCCTTTGGTGCCTGTCGTCGTGCAACCGGCCGTGAACGCGGTGGCGACGAGCAGCCCCGATCCGGCAACCCGGGTAACAAAATGGCGTCGATTCATAGGTAACCTCCTGGTGGGGTAAAGTACCGCGTCTGGCTTGGGGTCAATTGGCTGCGGATGCGGCCGGGGCTCTGACCGTGATGGCTACGACTTCACGATAGACGATCTTTGCCATCTGGCCACGCTGGATCTTGCTGAGGTCTATGGCAGGGTCTTCCACCTTGACCGTGCGCAGGGTTTCGCGCGGGCCCCGGAACGTGACCAGGTGCTTGGCCGGGTCAACCTTCGTGATCTCCGCCGTCACCGTCGTGGTGATCTCGCGCATGATGCCGGGCTTGCTGCCTTCGGCCGCGCGCGAGGTACGGTCCACCGTTTCCGCCAGCGCGGTCGCCTTGCTGTCCACCGGTTCCAGCGATGCCACGAGCGCCGCGCCACGCGCGATGGTGAGGATGTCCCCCTTGCGGATCTGGCCGAAGTTCTTCACTTCGTCGCCGCCCACCAGCTCGACGACATTGCCGCGCGGGCCTTGTACCAGCACGGCCTTGGTGTTCGGGTCGATATCGATGATCTTGCCGCTGACAACGGCCTCCTCGGCAACGCCGACCGGGGCCTGCGGACGCTGGGCGTAGGCACTGGTGGCAATGAGCACGGCAGCCGCGAACACCGCGGCTGGCAGGGAGGACGGACGACGGATCATGGCTTTCCTTGGCGATGGTGAGGGCCATGCCAAACGGCACGGCTGCCGGGGCACCCTGGGCAGGGTACCGTTGAAGCCATTGTGGACAATAGGGCAGGGGCCAGCAATCCACTTCGAAAAAATTTGGGATGCGGGACAAAAATGTTTAATTGACGCCCGGGAGGCGCCCCCCGAGCATTTGCG
Organism: Cupriavidus yeoncheonensis; assembly: GCF_905397275.1. Lineage (GTDB taxonomy): Bacteria > Pseudomonadota > Gammaproteobacteria > Burkholderiales > Burkholderiaceae > Cupriavidus > Cupriavidus yeoncheonensis. The sequence goes on from NZ_CAJPUY010000014.1 coordinate 69,059, forward strand.
GCGGCGCAGCAATCGCCACCGGGTGCCGGGTATCCTCAGACTGGCAGGTCGCCGGCGCTCTCTGGTGTTGCCAGGCCGAAGTGGCGGTAGGCTGCCGAGGTGGCAACGCGGCCGCGCGGCGTGCGTTGCAGGTAGCCCTGCTGGATCAAATACGGCTCCAGGACGTCCTCGATGGTGTCGCGTTCCTCGCCGATCGCCGCGGCCAGGTTGTCGACGCCGACCGGGCCGCCGCCGAACTTGTGCAGCACGGCTTCGAGCAGCTTGCGATCCATCAGGTCGAAGCCCACGCGGTCCACGTCCAGCATCGCCAGCGCGGCATCGGCGGTCTCGCGGGTGATGGTGCCGTCGCCCTTGACTTCGGCATAGTCGCGCACGCGGCGCAGCAGGCGGTTGGCGATACGGGGCGTGCCGCGCGCGCGCCGGGCGATTTCCAGCGCGCCCTGCGGGTCGATCCGGGCGCCCAGCAACTGGGCCGAGCGCGTGACGATGCGCGCAAGTTCTTCGGCCGTATAGAACTCCAGCCGCGCCACGATGCCGAAGCGGTCACGCAGCGGGTTAGTCAGCATGCCGGCGCGGGTGGTGGCGCCGACCAGCGTGAACGGCTGCAGGTCCAGCTTGACCGAGCGCGCCGCCGGGCCTTCGCCGATCATGATGTCGATCTGGTAGTCCTCGAGCGCCGGGTACAGGATTTCCTCGACGACCGGCGAGAGCCGGTGGATCTCGTCGATGAACAGGACATCGTTGGTTTCCAGGTTGGTCAGCAGCGCGGCCAGGTCGCCCGGGCGCTCGAGCACCGGGCCCGAGGTCTGGCGCAGGTTCACACCCATTTCGCGCGCGATGATATGCGCGAGCGTGGTCTTGCCCAGGCCCGGCGGCCCGAACAGCAGCACGTGGTCCAGCGCCTCGCGGCGGTTGCGCGCCGCGTGCATGAAGATGTCGAGCTGTCCGCGCACCTTCTCCTGGCCGACGTACTCGTCGAGCAGCTTGGGCCGCAGCGCGCGCTCGAATGCCTCTTCGTGCGAGGAAGCGGGCGTGGCGGCGATCACGCGGTCGGGGGCGGAGAACTTGTCGGTTTCAATCATGGCGGCGGCGTCAGGTGTCGCGCTATTTTACGCCTCATGCCTTGGACAAGGCCTTCAGTGCCAGCTTGATGCCGTCCGACACGCCCGTGCCGGCAGGCACCTGCTTGATCGCCGCGGCGGCTTCCTTCTCCGAGTAGCCCAGCGCCAGCAGCGCATTGAGGATATCGACCGCGTTGTCATGGACGGCGGTCGCGCCCGGCGCATGGCCCAGTTCCGCGCCGAGCTTGCCCTTGAGTTCGAGCAGCAGCCGCTCGGCCGTCTTCTTGCCGATGCCCGGCACGCGCGTCAGGCGTCCGGCTTCCTGCAGCGTGATGGCCTGCGCCAGTTCCGGCACGGACATGCCCGACAGCACCGCCAGCGCCATGCGTGCGCCGATGCCGGTGATCTTGATGAGCTCGCGGAACGTGTTGCGTTCGGTGGCGGTGCCGAAGCCGTAGAGCAGGTGCGCGTCCTCGCGCACGATCAGCTGCGTCAGCAGCGTGACCGGCTGGCCGGTCGCGGGCAGGTTGTAGAACGTGCTCATCGGCACATCGATCTCGTAGCCGACGCCGTGGCAGTCCACGAGCAGGTGCGGAGGATTCTTCTCGATAAGGGTGCCGGCGATGCGTCCGATCATGGTGTCTGGGGGTGCGTTAGCGGTAAGGGGCGGTGCAAAGGTCTTGCGGTCTTGCGGAAGGCCGCAAGTGTAGCCCAGCGGCGCGTTCGTGCCTCACGGGTTCCTGGCGTCGATGGCGCGCCGGCCGAGCGCCGGGTCGTCGGTGAAGACGCCGTCCACACCCGCGGCAACAAAGGCCTCCACCTCGCGCACCATGCCCGCCGGGCTGCGCGTAGCGTCATCTCCGCCGGTCTGGAACGCCTTGGGCAGGAAGGCATTCTCGGGCCGGAACGTATAGGGGTGCACCAGCAGGCCGGCCGCGTGCGCGTTGCGCACGACGGCGGAAGGCGCGCCCAGGCCGCCCTGCGCATCGCGCGGCACCACGCTGTTCTTCTCGGGCCCGATGCCGTCGGCGTAGGAGGCCACCTCTCGCAGGCCGGTCGGACTCAGCATGTCGCCATAGGTACGCGTGTCGCCGGCCAGCCGCCAGTCGGGCGGAGTCTGCTTTGGGTTGCCGATCAGCTGCATCAGCCTGACATTGGGCATGCCATGCCCCAGTGCCCGGCGCATCTGCCGCAGGCTGCCGGCCTCGAAGGACTGGACGAAGACGGGCGCCGCGCGCAGGTATGGCTGGCGGCGCAGCGCCTCGACCAGTTTGTCTTCAAGCGGCTTGCCGATACCGCGGAAGTAGCTCGGGTGCTTCAGTTCGGGATACAGGCCGATCTGCCGGCCGGTGCGCAGCGACGCCTGCTGGGCAAGCCGCACGATCTCGTCGAAGGTCGGGATCTCGAACTGGTCATTGAGGCGAGCATTGTCCGGGCGCAGCTTCGGGATGCGCTCTCGGGCCCGCAGCGTCTTGAGTTCGGCCAGCGTGAAGTCCTCGGTGAACCAGCCGGTCAGGCGCTCGCCGTCGATCACCCTGGTGCGCTTGCGGTCGGCAAACTGCGGCATCTCGGCAACGTTGGTGGTGCCGCCGATTTCGTTCTCATGGCGCGCCACGAGAACGCCGTCGCGCGTGATGACGAGGTCGGGCTCGATGACATCCGCGCCGTCCTCGATGGCCTTGGCGTACGCCGCCAGTGTGTGCTCGGGGCGCAGCGCGCTGGCGCCGCGGTGGGCGATGACCAGCGGCTTCGTGGCCGGCGCCAGCGCCGGCGTCGGCGCGGATGCTTCTGGGGCTGCGGCCGCGGTCCTGGGTGCGGCAGGCGGGGGCAGTTTCGTGGCGCAACCCGCCAGCACGATTGCCGGCAGGGTAGCGTGAAGACAGGAGCGGAAGCGGAGCATGGCAGGGAATCCGTGGCCGCCGCGCATGGGGCATGCCGGGCGCGGCAAATGCCCTGGATTGTAAGAGACTGGAGCGCGCCGCTTGTCGAAGTGCTGGTCTGCCGATCAGCCGATCAGGCGCCCGCGGCGCACGCGCATGCCCTTGCGGACCAGCTCCGGCGCCAGCCCCGACAGTGTGCCGAGCGTGTCGCCGCCGTTGGCGTGGCAGATGGCGATGCCCAGCGCATCGGCGGCATCGGTGCTCGGCCGGCCCGGCAGGCTCAGCAGCCGCATGACCATCTCCTGCACCTGCTCCTTGCTGGCGCGGCCATAGCCGACCACGGCCACCTTCAGTTGCAGGGCGGTGTATTCGAACACCGGCAGGCCTTGACCCACCAGGCCGCAGATCGCCGCGCCGCGCGCCTGGCCCAGCAGCAGGGTCGATTGCGGGTTGACGTTGACGAAGACCTTCTCGATCGCCGCGCAGTCCGGCGCATAGGTGCGGGCCACCTCGCTGATGCCGTCGAACAGCGTCTTCAGGCGCGCGGGCAGGTCGGTATCGCCATTGCTCTTGATGGTGCCCGAGGCGATGTAGGAAAGCTTGTTGCCATGCTTTTCCAGTACGCCGAAGCCGGTGGTGCGGAGGCCGGGGTCGATGCCTAGGATGCGCATTGAAGATGGGGTCTGGGTTTGGGCAATAGTGTAGGGGGTTTCGCGGCGGCCGGAGGTGCGCCGCAAGCGTCATGTCCAAGAAAAAAGGCCCCGGCCGGCGGGCGACTGCCCGCGCGGCCGGAGCCTTTCCTGCTGCCGTACCCGCTTAGTGCCGGAAATGGCGGGTGCCGGTCAGCACCATCGCGATCCCGCGCTCATCCGCCGCAGCGATCACCTCGTCATCCCGCATCGAACCACCCGGCTGAATCACGCAGGTCGCGCCGGCGTCCACCACCACGTCCAGCCCGTCGCGGAACGGGAAGAAGGCGTCCGACGCCACGGCCGAACCGGCCAGCGTCAGGCCGGCATTCTGCGCCTTGATGCTGGCGATGCGCGCCGAATCCACGCGGCTCATCTGACCCGCGCCGACGCCGAGCGTCATGCCGCCGCCGCAGAACACGATGGCGTTGGACTTGACGTACTTGGCCACGCGCCAGGCAAACATCAGGTCGTCCATTTCCCTGGGCGTCGGGTGGCGGCGCGTCACCACGCGCAGTTCCGACGGCTTCACGTTCTTGGCATCCGGGCCCTGCACCAGCAGGCCACCGCCGACGCGCTTGAGGTCATACTGGTTGACGCCCTTGCCCAGCGGGATCTCGAGCAGACGCACGTTCTGCTTGGGCGCGAACACGGCGCGCGCGGCGGCGCTGAACGACGGGGCGATCAGCACTTCGACGAACTGCTTCGCCACGGCCAGCGCCGCGGCTTCATCGAGTTCCACGTTGAAGGCGATGATGCCGCCGAAGGCCGAGGTCGAGTCGGTCTTGAAGGCCTTGTCGTAGGCTTCGAGCGCATTGGCGCCGACAGCCACGCCGCACGGATTCGCGTGCTTGATGATCACGCAGGCCGGCGTGGAGACCTCGAAGGACTTCACGCATTCCCACGCCGCATCGGCGTCGGCGATGTTGTTGTACGACAGTTCCTTGCCCTGCAGCTGCACGTAGTTGGCCAGTGCGCCGTCCACGGCCTTCAGGTCGCGGTAGAACGCGGCGGATTGGTGCGGGTTTTCGCCGTAGCGCATTTCCTGCACCTTGTCGAAGGCCAGGTTCAGCGTCTGCGGGTAGGCGCTGCGGCCCTGGTGCGACTTGTCGGTACCCAGGCTGGTCAGGTAGTTGGTGATCGCGCCATCGTACTGGGCGGTGTGCGCGAACACCTTGGTGGCCAGGCGGAAGTTGGTGTCGTAGCCGACCTTGTTGCCGTTGCCGCGCATTTCGCCGAGCACCACGGCGTAGTCGGCCGGGTCGACGATCACGGTCACGTCGCGGTGGTTCTTGGCCGCCGAGCGCAGCATGGTCGGGCCGCCGATGTCGATGTTCTCGATCGCGTCCGGCAGCGTGCAGTCATCCTTGGCCACGGTCTGCTGGAACGGGTACAGGTTCACCACCAGCAGGTCGATCGTCGGGATGTCGTGCTCGGCCAGCGCGGCCATGTGCTCGGGCAGGTCGCGGCGGGCCAGGATGCCGCCGTGGACTTTCGGGTGCAGCGTCTTCACGCGGCCGTCGAGCATCTCGGGGAAGCCGGTGTAGTCGGCCACTTCCGTGACGGGCAGGCCGCTGTCGGCCAGCAGCTTGGCGGTACCGCCGGTGGAAAGCAGCGTGACGCCGAGCGCGTTCAGTTCGCGCGCGAATTCGACGATGCCGGTCTTGTCGGAAACGGAAAGGAGAGCTTGCTTGATCATGGCTGTGCGAAACGCTTCAAATTCAAATTAAACCGTGCAGCTGCAACTTCTTGCGCAGCGTATTGCGATTGATGCCCAGATAGGCGGCGGCCAGCGACTGGTTGCGCTCGGCGCGCACCATCACGGCTTCGAGCAGCGGGCGCTCGACGGCCTCCAGCACCATGTTGTACATATTGGACGGCTCTTCGCCGTCTAGATCCCGAAAGTAGCTGTCCAGGCTGTCCCGGATGCACTGGTCGATAGCGTTGCGGCTCATGCGGCAAGCAACTCCCGTTTCTTGTTGTTGTTCGTTTCATCTTCCCCCTCGCCTGCGCCGGCTTCATCGACATAGACCAGCCGGTCCGACCACTGTGCCTGTTCGTCGAAGAAGGCGTTGACCGCGGCGAGCTGTTCGCCGGTGGTCTCCAGCGTGTTCATGCGGTGGCGGAACAGGTTCGCGCCACGCAGCCCGCGCGTGTACCACGCAATATGCTTGCGCGCGGTGCGCACGCCGGTGAACTCGCCGTAGAAGTCATAGTGGTCTTCCAGGTGCGCGTTCATGATGGCGCGGATCTCGGCCACTTCCGGCGGCGGCAGCAACTCGCCGGTGGCCAGGAAGTGTTCGATCTCGCGAAACAGCCACGGCCGGCCCTGCGCCGCGCGCCCGATCATGATGGCGTCGGCGCCCGTCAGCGCCAGCACCTGCTTTGCCTTCTGCGGTGTCGTGATGTCGCCGTTGGCCACCACCGGGATGCCGATCGTGGCCTTGACCGCGGCGATGGTCTCGTACTCGGCGTCGCCGTGGTACAGGTCCGCGCGCGTGCGGCCGTGGATGGTGAGCATGCTGATACCCGCGTCTTCCACCATGCGCGCGACGCGCAGGGCGTTGCGGTTCTCGCGGTTCCAGCCAGTGCGAATCTTCAGTGTGACCGGGACGCGGTCCCCCACGGCGCCGACCACGGCCTCGACAATGCGGACCACCAGCGGCTCGTTCTGCAGCAGCGCGGAGCCCGCGGCCACGTTGCAGACCTTCTTGGCCGGGCAGCCCATATTGATATCGATGATCTGCGCGCCGCGGTCCACGTTGTAGCGCGCGGCCTCGGCCATCATGCCGGGCTCGGCGCCGGCGATCTGGACCGAGATGGGTTCAACCTCGCCGGCGTGGTTGGCGCGGCGCATGGTCTTTTCGCTTTTCCACAGCTGTGCATTCGACGCCACCATTTCCGACACCGCATAGCCCGCGCCGAGCTGCTTGCACAGCTGGCGGAAAGGGCGGTCCGTCACGCCCGCCATGGGGGCGACGAACAGGTTGTTGCGAAGTTGGTGTGGTCCGATCTGCACGTTGGGGCGGCGATTCCGGCGGCCATGGCTCCCGGCGGCATGCGCGTTGCGCAATGCGAAACAGGACGGCCCGGCTGCGTGGTTCTGGAGTGAAACGGAAAAACACGCCCGTGCCGAAACGGCTGTCGGCAATATTCACGGGCGTGAGCGAGGGCTGGATTCTACCGCCAAACGAGTGCTGCTGCCCAAGAATTGAGCATCAACACAAGGGGCGGAGTCTGAAAATGCCTCGAACCGGTTAGCCCCGAAGTGGCGAAGGCCGCATGCGCGGCCCCGCCAGGGCTTGTCAGCGGCGCATGCCGAACATCATGTGCCGGGCCAGCGCGTGCTTGAGCGGCGCCAGGCAGGCCAGCGCCGCCAGCGTTGCCCCGCGCGCGTGCGCGGCCATCGGGTAGGGCACGCCGAATGCGCGCGGCAACAGGTCGGTCACGCCGATGGTCACCGCCCGGTCCAGGCGGTGGCGAGACGCGAATGACTGTAGCGAGCGCGGCGTGCAGCCGGTGCGCAGCGAGTCCGCCAGCGCGAAGGCATCGCGCAGTCCCAGGTTCAGACCCTGGCCCGCCACCGGGTGCAGGGTCTGGGCGGCATTGCCCACGGCCGCGATGCGGCCGTCGACCGTTACCGGCGCCGCGTTGAGCCCGAGCGGGAATGCGTGGCGCTTGCCGGCCAGCGTGAAGCGGCCCAGGCGGTCGCCGAACATCTCGCCGAGCTCGGCCGCGAAGTCGGTGTCGGACAGCGCCAGCCGCCGCGCGGCCTGTTCGGGCGGGCAGCACCAGACCAGCGCGTAGCCGTCGACGCCATGCTCGTCGTAGGGCAGCAGCGCCAGCGGCCCTTCGGCCGTGAACCGCTCCCAGGCCCAGCCCGGCCGCGGCCGCGAGCAGGCAACGTGGCCGATCACGGCGGTCTGGCCGTAGTCGCGGTGCCGCGCGCCCTGGCCCGCATGCGCGGCCTGCTGGTGGAACAGGCCGCCTTCGGCCTGCACGGCAATGCGCGCGGCAAAGCGCACCGCCTGCCCATCGGCCGTCGTGCCGGCAAGGTGCACCGCGCCGGCCATGGCGTCCAGGCCGTCAAAGTCCCCGCCGGTCAGCGGATCCTGCCGCAGGTCGTCGATGCGGGTCTCGAATACGCGCAGCAGGCGTGATGCACCGGCGCGCTGGACTGCGCGGCCCAGCGCGCGCTCGAGCACATTGCACAGCTCGCCATAGCGCACCACGTAGCCCAGCGCGGGTACGCCGTAGTCTTCATGGTGGAGCTTCACATGGCCGAGATGGCCGCGTTGCGAAACGTGGATATGCTCGATTGCCGTGCCCGCGACCGGCCAGGCACCGATCTGTTCCAGCAGTTGCCGGCTGCCATGGGACAGCGCGATGGCGCGCGGGTCGCGCGCGGCCCGCGCCGGCGTGGCGGCGTCGATGAGCGCGATGCGCCAGTCGGTCGCCAGCAGCAACTGGCAGGCCAGCGCCAGGCCCACCGGCCCGCCGCCGACGATGGCGATGTCCCTGACTTCAGGCTCGGCCTGGGTCATTGCCGGCGCTCCTGTCCGTATCGAGATCCGGCGCCTGCCCGGCCGCGCCGCGCTTCCAGCAGATCGCATCGGAGCGCGACTTGCCGGCCTCGGCATCGCGCAGCGCGTTGTCGAGTTTCTGCTGGTTGAAGCCGGGCAGGGCCTGCAGGCACTCCAGCAGTGCACTGGCGTTGGCCGCATCCATCGGCGCGACGCAGCCCTGGCCGCTGTCGGCGGCGCCCACCAGGATCAGCCAGGCCTTTCCGGCCCAGGGCGCAGCCTTGGAAACACGCACCACCACGCGTTCGAGCGAATCCCACATGACCTCCTCGCGCTGGCCGTCGGGGCGGTGCACCACCACGCGGTCATCGTAGAGGTTGAGCACGAACGGGTCGTTCGGGTCGACGTGGTGTTTCGTGGGCGCGTTGTGCGGCGTTTTGGTGCCGTCGGGGAACAGTCGTCGCAGCCATCCGATCATGCTTTGCCTCCGCCAGTGGTGTTGCGGTCCCGCATCAGGGCCTCGATCTCGTCTGCCTTGACCGGCACGCCGCGCGTGATGATCTCGCAGTCGCCGCTGGTGACCACGGCATCGTCCTCGATGCGGATGCCGATATGCCAGTAGCGCTCCGGCACGTCCTCGGCCGGGCGCACGTAGATGCCCGGCTCCACGGTCACCACCATGCCCGGCTCCAGCGGCCGCCACGGGCGTTCGCCATCGCCTGCCGGCGCGGCCGCGCGGTACTCGCCCACGTCGTGCACGTCCATGCCGAGCCAGTGGCCGGTGCGGTGCATGTAGAAGCGCCGATAGCTGCCGCTCGCCAGCACGTCGTCGAGTGTGCCTTCCTTGTTGCGGTCAAGCAGGCCGGTATCGAGCATGCCCTGCGCGAGCACGCGCACCGCGGCATCGTGCGGCACGTTGTACGGCACCCCGGCGCGCGTCTCGGCGATGGCGGCGTCCTGCGCGGCCTGCACGAGGTCGTACAGCTCGCGCTGGGCCGGCGAGAATCGGCCGGACACGGGGAAGGTGCGGGTGATGTCGGAGGCGTAGCCGTCCAGCTCGCAGCCGGCGTCGATCAGGCACAGGTCGCCGTCGCGCAGCTCGGCGGGACCCGCGCGGTAGTGCAGTACGCAGGCATTGGGGCCGGCGGCGACGATCGAGTTGTAGGCCACGCTCTGTGCGCCGTGGCGGCGGAATTCGTACAGCAGCTCGGCTTCCAGGTGGAACTCGCGCAGGCCGTGACGGGACGCCTGCATGGCACGCACGTGGGCGCCAGCCGAGATCTCGCCGGCGCGGCGCATGGTGGCCAGTTCGCCCGCATCCTTGATCAGGCGCATCTCGTCGAGCAGCGTGCGGATGTCAACGGCGACCGAAGGCGCCGCGACACCGGCGCGGCCCTGCGTGCGCACCGCATCCAGCCAGCGGCGCACCTGCATGTCGGTGCGCGTCGACGCGGCCAGCGGATACGCGAGCTGCGCGCGGTTGGCGAGCAGGCCGGGCAGGATGGCGTCGATCTCTTCGACCGAATGGGCTTCATCGAAGCCGAATGCCGCGCGGGCGCCGTCCGGGCCGTAGCGGAAGCCGTCCCAGATCTCGCGCTCTTCATGCTTCGGGCGGCAGAACAGGATGCTGCGGTCGGCTTCGGTGCCGTCGCCGGCGACCAGCACCAGCAGGGACTCGGGCTCGGTGAAGCCGGTCAGGTAATAGAAATAGCTGTCATGCCGGTACGGGTAGTCGCTGTCGCGGTTGCGCATGGCTTCCGGCGCCGTGGGCAGGATGGCCACGCCACCGCCGCCGGCGCGCAGGTGTTGCAGCACGCGGGCGCGACGGTCGCGGCAAGACGCCAGAAGGGCTGTATCGGTTGCGGACATAGGATTGCCAACTGGATGGGGGGGAATGCATCAGATTCTAACGCTGACGGGCCACGAGGCCCGTCAGCGCCGGCAGGCGACTCAGGCGCCGCCTGCGGTCGCGGTGCCACGCGCGGCGACGGCGTCGTTCAGCGCGGCCAGCTGGGCCGGCGTGCCGACGTTTTCCCAACGGCCGTCGAAGCGCTCGCCGCTGGCCGTGCCCGCCGCAATGGCGGCGCGATAGCAAGGCGTCATGGCCATCTTGGTACCGGGGGCGATATCGCTGAACAGGCGTGTGTCATACAGGCCGATATTGCCGAAGGTCAGGCGCTCGGCGCCCGGCGCCGGGTCAAGCGCCAACCGGCCGTCGGGCCACAGCGCGAAGTCGCCGGCCGGGTGGAAAGGCGGGTTGGGCACCATCACCAGGTGCATGCGCGGGGCCGGCGCACCGGCCATCGCGCGGGCACGCGGCAGCAGCGCGCGGAAGTCGTACTCGCAGAAGATATCGCCGGAAACGGCCAGGAAGATCTCGCCGCGCTCCGGCGTCCGAGGCGCCTGCGACAGCAGCGGCAGCGCCTTGGCGATGCCCCCGGCCGTCTCCAGCGCGCTGCCCTCGGCGGAATAGGCGATGCGCGCGCCAAAGCGGCTGCCGTCGCCAAGCGCAGCCTCGATCTGCTCGCCGAGCCAGGCATGGTTGATGACGATGTCGCGCAGCCCGGCGCGCACCAGTGCCTCGATCTTCCAGACGATCAGCGGCTTGCCGCCCACCGGCAGCAGCGGCTTGGGGCAGGTATCGGTCAGCGGACGCATGCGGTCGCCGCGGCCCGCGGCGAGGATCATGGCTTTCAAATCAGGGTCTCCATGGCGAGCAGGGCGGCCATGCCGCCGACGATGGTCCAGCCGATGCTGCGCGTACGCGCCGCGATCACGATCGCGACCAGGCCGGCAACCAGCCTCGCATTGAGCGGGCTAACGTAGAGTTCGCCGCCGCGCATCAGCAGGTCGGGTGCGATCAGCGCGGACAGCATGGCGGCCGGCACGAACTGCAGCGCGGTGCGGAACCACGCCGGCAGCCGCACGCGGCCTTCGACCGCGATGAACGACAAGCGGATCAGGAAGGTGGCCAGCCCCGCGCCAATGAACACCCACAGCAAGGTCAGCGAATTCATGCCGGCTCCTTGCCGACGGCGGCGTCCTTGCCGGCCGGACGCTTGCCGGACAGGTTGCCACGGCCGAGCAGCAGCATGCCGGCGGCAATGCCGCCGAGTGCGGCGACCATCAGCCCGAGCTTGTGCGGCATGCCGAAGCAGGCCACCGCCAAGGCCGTCGCCACCAGCGCCGCGGCGACCTGCGCGCGGTGCTTGAGCCCCGGCACGATGATGCCGATGAAGGTCAGCGGCAGGAAAAAGTCCAGCGGCCAGTCACGCGGCACCTGTGCACCGACCAGCACGCCGGCCAGCGTCGATACCTGCCAGCTGGCCCACAGCGCGAAACCGCCGCCGAAGTAGAACCAGTGGCGGTAGCGCTGGCGCGGCCCGGTGTCGGCCAGCCGGTGCGTCATGGCGGCAAAGGCCTCGTCGGTCAGCAGATAGGCGATCAGCGCCTTCCAGCGGCGCGGCAGGTGTGCCAGCGTGGGGGCGATGGTGGCGGAGTAAAGCGCATGGCGCAGGTTCACCATGGCCACGGTGACGGCGATCACCAGGGCCGGCGTGCCGGCCGACCACAGTTGCGTCAGGATCATCTGCGAAGCGCCGCCGAACACGATGGCGCTCATTGCGCAGGCCAGCCATGCGGGCATGCCGGCGCCAACCGCCAGCACGCCATAGATCAGGCCGAACGGCACCACGCCCAGCAGCATGGGGGCGAGCGCTCGCACGCCTGCCCACCATTCGCCCGAGCGTGTGACGGCCAGGCGACTGTCGGGAAGGTCCGGCGGGGGCACTGCGCGGGCCCCGTTCAGAACGTATAGCCGGCCGGGCTCGCAGCGCCTTCCAGCGCGTCGAGCAGGCGGATCAGCTTGCGCAGTTCCGTGTAGCGGCCCGCGACCTGGCGCGTGTACTTGAGCACCAGGGGCAGGTTGGCGAGATAGCCATCCTTGCCGTCGCGGTGGTACAGGCGCGCAAAGATGCCAAGCACCTTCAGGTGGCGCTGCAGGCCCATCCACTCGAAATCGCGGTAGAACTCGCCGAAATCGGCGTTCACCGGCAGCCCGGCCTTGCGCGCACGCTCCCAGTAGCGGATCAGCCAGTCCAGCTGCTGCTCCTCGTCCCACTCGATATAGGCGTCGCGCCACAGCGAAACGGCGTCATAGGTGATCGGGCCGATCACGGCGTCCTGGAAATCGAGCACGCCGGGGTTGGCGCCGCCGGGGAGCACCATCAGGTTGCGCGAGTGATAGTCGCGGTGCACGTAGACCTGCGGCTGCGCCAGGATGTTGGCAAGCAGCACATCCATCACTTCGCGCAGGTCGGCCTGCTGGGCGTCCGTGAGCGTCGCGCCCAGGTGTTTCGCGATGTACCACTGCGGGAACAGGTCGAGTTCGCGCTGCAGCAGGGCACGGTCATAGGCCGGCAGTTCGCCGGCACGCGTGGCGGCCTGGATGCGGACCAGCGCGACCGCCGCGTCGGCATACATGGCGCTTGCGGAGGAATCGTCGAGCCGGGACAGGTAAGTCTGGCTGCCGAGATCGGCCAGCAGCAGGAAGCCCTGCTCCAGGTCCTGTGCCAGTACCGTGGGCACCGTGACACCGGCGGCACCGAAGAGTGCCGCGACATGGATGAACGGCCGGCAGTCCTCATGCGCGGGCGGCGCGTCCATCACAATGGCGGTCGGATGCGCGGCGTTGGCCGTGCTGACGCGGAAGTAGCGCCGGAAGCTGGCGTCGGCCGAAGCGGGAGTGCAGGAATCGGGGTCGACGGACCAGGCCGGACCGAGTCCGGACACCCAGGATTTGAGCTGGTCCAGGCGCGGGTCGTGGGGAAGTGCTGCCATGCCGGAAATGTAGTATTGGTTGCCCCGTATAATACCCGACCAGACCCGGGCGCCGGGCGGCCCCCGGGAGGGGCCTCGGTTGCCCCGCAGCCTGTTCCGACGGGGGCTGGCGGCTAGCAGGCAAGCCGCCACCGACGACGTGACTGAAAACCCGCTCGCATGACAGAACAACGACGATCACCGAACCACCGAGCCAACAAGCCGCCTGCGCTTCCCGGCCGTTCCAGCCGCACCGGCCGGCTGCCTGCCGCCGCCCTGCGTCCGCTGGTGCTGGCCATGGCCGGCCTGTCGGTGGGTGCGCACGCGCAGATGTCGAGTTCGGCCGTGCCCGATTTCGACCAGACCGAGTCTGTCATCGAGACCGCCCCTGAGGCGCCGCCGGCGCCTCCTGTGTCCGGCGATCTCGTGCCGCGCCTGGCCGAGCCGGCCAAGTCCGCCGAGCCCGGCGAAAATCCGCCGGCCTTCGTGTCCGGTGACCGGTTGACCGGCTACAACGAGCGCGGCGTGGCGATCGAAGGCAACGCCGAGCTGCGCCGCGGTGGCGCCGTGGTCAAGGGCGACAAGCTGACCTACGACCAGGATACCGACGAGGCCTTCGCCCATGGCAACGCCCGCGTGTCGCGAGGCGGCGCGCTGGCCGTGGGCCCCGAGGCGCGCATGAAGGTCGAGGCGAACGAGGGTTACATGCTCTCGCCCGACTACTATTTCCAGCAGACCGGCGGCACGGGCAAGGCCGAACGCATCGATTTCGTGGACAAGGACCGCAGCGTGATCAAGCGGGCCACATACACCACGTGTTCGCCGGACAATGCCGACTGGTACTTCAGCGCGCGCCAGCTCGACCTCGACAGTGACCGCCAGGTCGGAGTGGCCTACGGCGGCGTGCTGCATTTCTTCGACGTGCCGATCGCGGGCGCGCCGGTGTTCAGCTTCCCGCTCACCGACGAGCGCCGCAGCGGCTTCCTGGCGCCGCTGTTCGGCTATGGGTCGAAATCGGGCCTCGATGTCACGCTGCCGTATTACTTCAACATCGCGCCGAACCGCGACCTGACGCTCTATCCGCGCATCATGACGTCGCGCGGCCTCATGCTGGGTGGCGACTACCGGTACCTGGGTCAAGGCTATTCGGGCCGACTGCGCGCCGAAATCCTGCCGGATGACCGCCAGACCGGCACCAACCGCTGGTCCTATTCGTTCCAGCATAACCAGAGCCTTGCCAAAGGGCTGAACGCCTACCTGAACCTGAACCGGGTATCGGACGACAAGTATCCGGACGACCTGACGCGCACCGTGTCGCAATCGACGCTGCGGCAGTACACCCAGGAAGGCGGCGTCACGTACAACTGGCAGGACTTCACGGTTCTGGCACGCGTGCAGAAGTTCCAGACGCTGCTGCCGAGCCAGCCGTCGTACGAGCGTGAACCACAGCTCAATGGCAAGTACATCCGCTACGACCTGGGCGGCTTCGACGTGCAGGTGGAGGCGGATTACACGCGCTTCCGCATTCCGCTGACGTCGACCGGCTTCCAGCAGCCGCAGGGCGAGCGCATGTTCGTGCAGCCGTCGATCAGCTATCCGATCGTGCACCCGGGCTGGTATGTGACGCCGAAGGTCATCTTCAACGCGACGCAGTACCAGATGGAGGCGCAAAGCAACACGCCGACCGCGCAGAACAATTTCTCGCGTACGGTGCCGACCGTCAGTTTTGACTCCGGCATGACCTTCGAGCGCAATGCGCCGACGATGAGTCGGCTGTTCGGCGTCAACTACCTGCAGACTCTTGAACCGCGGCTGTTCTACGTCTACACGCCGTTCCGCGACCAGAGCCAGTTCCCGCTGTTCGATACCGTGCAGTCGGACTTCGGCTACGGGCAGATCTTCTCCGAGAACCCGTTCACCGGCTATGACCGGGTCGCCGACAACAACAAGCTGACGGCCGGCGTGACCACGCGCCTGATCGAAGCCGATACCGGCATCGAACGTTTCCGCGGCACGATCGCGCAGCGCTACGACTTCAGCGGCCAGCGCGTGCAGATCAACGGCACGCTGCAGGATCCAAAGTCGGGCAGCTCGGACCTGCTGGCCGCCACCACCATCCAGCTGTTCCGCGGCTACTATGTCGACGCGGGGATCCAATACAATCCGGACTCGGAGCACGTCAATTATTCGAACGTGGCGTTTGCCTGGCGCCCGGAGGCGCGCAAGCTGCTCAACGTGGGCTACCGCTACCGGCGCGCCACGTCGGTGACGGACAATACCGCCATCGACCAGTTCGAGATTTCCGGTCAGTGGCCGATTACCCAGCGTGCCTATGGCATCGGGCGCTTCGCTTTCGACCGGAACGCCAACCAGATGGTCGATGCGCTGGCCGGCGTGGAATATGCCGCCGACTGCTGGGTCGGCCGCGTAGTCTACCAGCGCTTCCGCAACACCTCGCAGGGCTACACCGGCCGCATCTTCCTGCAGGTGGAGTTCCGCGGGCTGTCGAAGATCGGCTCGAATCCGCTGGATATCCTGCGCCTGAATGTTCCTGGGTACGAACCCGTCACCGCCAAGCCGGTGCCTACGACCCAGTTCGATCACTATGAATGACGGATTACGATGAAACGTCAAGAATTTGCCGTGTTTTCCCTGGTGTTGTCGCCGTGGCGCCGTGTGCTGTTGTCGGCCATGCTGGCCGCCGTGGCCGGGCCTGCGCTGGCCCAGCTCAAGGCGCCTGCGCAAGCGCCGCGCACCACGGGCATCTTCGTGCCGCAATCCTCGGACGTGGCGGTCCCGTCGAGCCAGCCGCAACTCGGCGTGCCGCAGCCGGGCAGCAGCAGCAAGCGTTCGCAGCTCGTCGATGAGGTCGTCGCGGTGGTCAACAACAGCGTGATCACGCGCCGCGAGCTGCTCGACCGCGCCGACGAGATCGAGGGCCAGCTGCGCGCCGCCAACCGCCCGGCGCCGCCGCGAGCGGACCTGCTTGGCGAGGTGCTCGAGCGCCTGGTGATGGAGCGCGTGCAGACCCAGGCCGCGCAGGATGCCGGCATCAAGGTGACCGACCAGGAACTGGACCGCGCGATCGAATCGGTGGCGCAGCAGAACCGCCTGAGCGCCACGGAACTGCGCAGCCGGGTCGAGGCAAGCGGCATGACCTGGACCAAGTACCGGGACGAGCTGCGCAAGCAGGTGCAGGTGATCCGCCTGCGCGAGCGCGAAGTGGACTCGAAGGTACAGGTGTATGACGGCGAGATCGACAACTACCTCGCCGCGCGCGGCGGCCAGGGGGCGGCCACGGGGCCGACCGAGTTCAACGTCGCGCAGATCCTCGTGCGCGTGCCGGAAGATGCCTCCGACGCGCAGAAGCAGGCGCTGAAGACCAAGGCTGAAGGGCTGCTCAAGCAGGCGCAGGGCGGTGCCGATTTCGCCCAGTTGGCGCAGTCGAATTCGCAGGCGCCCGAAGCGGCCCAGGGCGGCGCCCTGGGCTTTCGCGAGATCGGCCGCCTGCCTGCCGTCTTTGCCAATGCCGTGGTCGATCTGCAACCTGGCGCCGTGGCGCCGGAAGTGGTGGAAAGCGCCAATGGCTTCCACATCCTGAAGCTGACCGCCAAGCGCGTGGCGCCGGCTGCCGGCGCCTCCAACCCGGCCGCGGCCTCGCGCATCACGCAGACCCAGGTCCGCCATATCCTGATCCGCACCGGCCCGAACATGCCCGAAGCCGAGGCACGCCGCCAGCTCGGCACGCTGCGCGACCGCATTACGCACGGCGGTGACTTTGCCGACGCAGCCAAGCGCTTCTCGCAGGACGGCTCGGCCCAAGCCGGGGGCGACCTTGGCTGGGTGTCGCCGGGCGAACTGGTGCCGGAATTCGAGCAGGCCATGAACCGGCTGCGCCCCGGCGAGATTTCCGAGCCGGTGGTGACGCAGTTCGGCGTGCACCTGATCCAGGTGCAAAACCGCCGCGAAACCGAGATGGCGCCCGAGAAGCAGCGCGACTTCGCGCGTGCCGAAATCCGCGAGCAGAAGCTGCGCGCGGCCTATGATGACTGGGTGCGCCAGCTGCGTTCGCAGGCGTACGTCGAGTACCGCGTCAACCGACAGCGCTGAGGCCCCGCCGCACGATCCCGACATGCCCGACCCGCTTGCGCTAGCCATCTCGACCGGCGAACCCGCCGGTATCGGCCCCGACATCACCATCGGGGCGCTACTGCGGCTCGCGGGCGAGAACGGCCACTGCCGCTACCATGTGCTGGGCGATGCGCAGCTGCTGGCTTCGCGTGCCGCCGCGCTCGGCGTGGTCCATGCCTGGGATCGCCTCCTGGCCGAGGGCGACGTGATCGTCCACCATGTGCCACTGGCGGTTGCCTGCGATCCGGGCCGGCTGGACGCGCGCAACGGTCCCTATGTGCTGTCGATGCTCGATGCCGCCATTGCCGGCTGCCGGTCCCATCCTGGTACGCCAGCGCGCTTCGCGGCCATGGTGACGGCGCCCGTGCAGAAGAGCACGATCAACGATGCCGGCGTGCCGTTCACCGGCCATACCGAATACCTTGCCGAGGCGGCGGGCGTGCCGCGCGTGGTCATGATGCTGGCCGGCCCGCAGCCGGCGCATGCCAACGCCATGCTGCGCGTGGCGCTGGCCACGACGCACCTGCCGCTGCGCGCGGTGCCCGATGCCCTGACCGTGCCGCTGCTGCTGCAGACGCTGTCGATCATCGACGCCGACCTGCGGCGCTGGTTCGGCATTGCGCGGCCGCGCATCCTCGTGACCGGTCTCAATCCTCATGCCGGGGAGAGCGGCCACATGGGCCGCGAGGAGATCGACATCATCGAGCCGGCGCTGGCGCAGGCGCGCGATGCCGGCATCGACGCGCGCGGCCCATATCCCGCCGACACGCTGTTCCAGCCGCGCCACCTGCGCGACGCCGACTGCGTGCTGGCGATGTACCATGACCAGGGGCTGGCGCCCCTGAAATACGGCACGTTCGGGCACGGCGTGAACATCACGCTGGGCCTGCCCTTTATCCGCACCTCGGTCGACCACGGCACCGCGCTCGACCTGGCCGCCAGCGGCCAGGCCGAACACGGCAGCATGATCGAGGCCATCCGCAGTGCGGTCACCATGGCCGGGCATGCCAATGGCAGGCATGCCGCGGCCAGGCCACCGCACTAGCGGTGTATTCCTCCATGCGTTCAAACCTGCACCAGGGCCACGTGGCCCGCAAGCGATTCGGCCAGAACTTCCTGGTCGACGACTCCATCATCCACGGCATCGTCAATGCCATCAATCCGCTGCCCGACGATGTGCTCGTCGAGATCGGCCCGGGCCTGGGCGCGCTGACCGATCCGCTGCTCGAGCGCGTGCCGCAGATGCAGGTGGTCGAGCTGGACCGCGACCTGGTCGAACGGCTGCGGCGCCGCTACGGTGACCGCCTGCTAGTCCACGCCGGCGATGCGCTGGCCTTTGACTTCAGCCGGCTGGAGGTGGCGGGGCGCCCGCTGCGCATTGTCGGCAACCTGCCGTACAACATTTCCAGCCCCTTGCTGTTCCACCTGATGGCGTATGCCGACCAGGTGCGGGACCAGCACTTCATGCTGCAGAAGGAAGTGGTCGAGCGGATGGTGGCCGAGCCCGGCAGCAAGGCCTTCGGCCGGTTGTCGATCATGCTCCAGGTGCGCTACCACATGGAGCATGTGCTCGACGTGCCGCCGGGTTCGTTCAATCCGCCGCCCAAGGTCGATTCCGCGGTGGTGCGCATGATCCCGTGGCCGCGCACGGTGGACGGCCGGCTGCGCTCTCCGCACGCGGACTGCGACATCACCGTGCTGGGCGACTTGGTCACCGCCGCGTTCTCGCAGCGGCGCAAGGTGCTGCGCAATACGCTATCGTTCCTGCGGGACCAGGTTGACTTCGAGGCAATCGGCTTCGACCTGGGCCGCCGCGCCGAAGAGGTGCCGGTCGGCGAGTACGTCGAACTCGCGCGCCGCCTGGGCGGAGCCGCTTCCGACCGGCCGGCCGCCTGATGGCCAGACCGCTTACATCCAGAAATTTCCGCGAATTTCCGTAATGACAGCCGTAATGACAGCCAATACGCAAACCAACAAGCGACCGGTCATCCTGACCGGCGATCGTCCCACCGGTCCGCTGCACCTCGGCCACTACATTGGCTCGCTCAAGACGCGCGTGCAACTGCAGGACACGCATGAGCAGTACCTGCTGCTGGCCGACACGCAGGCCATGACCGACAACGCGCACGATCCCGACAAGGTCCGTCGCAACGTGCTGGAAGTGGCGCTGGACTACCTGGCCGTCGGCATCGACCCGTCCAAGACCACCATCACCGTGCAGTCGTACCTGCCGGCGCTGGCCGAGCTGACGCTGATGTACCTGAACTTCGTCACGGTATCGCGCCTGGAACGCAACCCGACCATCAAGGAGGAGATCCAGGCGCGTGGATTCGGCCGCGATATCCCGGCCGGCTTCATGTGCTACCCGGCGGCGCAGGCCGCGGACATCACCGCCTTCAAGGCCGACATCGTGCCCGTGGGCGAGGACCAGGCGCCGCTGATCGAGCAGACCAACGAGATCGCGCGCCGCATCAACCACCAGGTCGGCCGCGACGTGCTGAAGGAATGCCAGGCGCTGATCCCGAAGTTCGGCCGCCTGCCCGGCGTCGACGGCAAGGCCAAGATGAGCAAGTCGCAGGGCAACGCCATTGCGCTGGGCGCCAGCCCCGAGCAGATCAAGGCTGCCGTGCACAGCATGTACACCGACCCGGACCATCTGAAGGTCTCGGATCCGGGCAAGGTCGAGGGCAATATGGTGTTTACATACCTCGACGCCTTCGACCCGAATACGGAAGAAGTGGAGGAGCTCAAGGCTCACTACCGCCGTGGCGGCCTGGGCGACATGGTGCTCAAGCGCCGCGTCGAAAGCGTGCTGAACGAGCTGCTGGGCCCGATCCGCGAGCGCCGCGAACAGCTCGCCAAGGATCCGGACTATGTGTTCGACCTGCTGCGCGAGGGCACCAACCGGGCCAGGGCCATCACGCAGCAGACGCTGGACGAGGTGCGCGAGGCGCTGGGCATGTTCTCGTTCGGCAGCCGCTGAGCCCGGCTCAGGCCGATAGCGGTCAACAAAAGCGGTCAACAAAAAAACGCGCGGATGCCCCGCGCGTTTTTTTATGCCTGCATCAAGGCCAATCACGGCCACCTTCAGCTACGACGATTGACCAGGACAATCCCCGCCAGCACCAGCAAGGCTGCGACGGCAAAGCGCGGCCCCACGGCATCCTGCATCAGCACCACGCCGAAGGCGACGCCGAACAGCGGCGTCAGGAACGAAAACACGGAAAGCCGGGAGGCCAGATACCGGCGCAACAGCCAGAACCACGCCAGGTAGCTGGCAAACGCGATCAGCACCGACTGGTAGAAGAGGCTGGCCAGCACCGCGCCGTTGAGCTGCACGCCGTCGGCCTGGCCGGCCATCAGCGCCATGGCCAGCAGCAGCACGCCGGATACCGAGAGCTGGTAGAGCAGGGTCTTGCTGGCCGGGGCGCTGGCCAGCGGCGTGGCGCGCACGACCACGGTGGTCGCGGCCCAGAGCAGGCCGGCCACCACGCCCAGCGCATCGCCGGCCAGCGTGCTGCCATGCGCGGACGCTGCCGTCATGCCGTCCGCGAAGGCCAGCACCATGCCGCAGAAGGCCAGCACGACGCCCAGCCACTGGGCGCGGCGCAGCCGTTCCCCCGCGACGGCGAAATGCAGGCCGATGGCGGTGAAGATCGGCGCGGTGTACAGGAACACCGCCATGCGCGATGCCGTGGTGTGGCCGAGTCCGACGAAGATGCAGAAGAATTCGGCGCCGAACAGCAACCCCGCCAGCAGGCCCGCGCCGAGCGTACCGTCGCGCTGCCAGATCGGGGTGCCGCGCCACGCCGCAAAGCCGAACACCAGCAACGCCGCGATGGCCGACCGCACGCCCGCCTGCAGCACCGCGCCCATCAGCGGCGCGGTCAGCTTGATCACGACCTGCTGCAGCCCCCAGGCGGCGCACAGCACCACCATCAGGCCGACAGCGGCGCCATCGAGCGGGCGCCGGCTCAGGGTTTGCGCGTCCATGCCGGGCGCGCTCAGGGACGGCTGGCGTCGCGCGTGGAATGGCGCTCGATCAGTTCGATCTTGTAGCCGTCCGGGTCCTCGACAAACGCGATCACGGTGGTGCCGCCCTTGACCGGGCCGGCTTCGCGGGTGACCTTGCCACCGGCCACGCGGATGCGGTCGCAGGCCGCGGCGGCGTTGTCGGTCTCCAGCGCGATATGGCCGTAGGCGGTGCCCAGGTCGTATTTGTCGACGCCATAGTTGTAGGTCAGCTCCAGCACCGCGGTGTCGCTTTCCGGGCCATAGCCGACGAACGCCAGGCGGTACTTGTACTCCGGATTGTCGCTTTCGCGCAGCAGCTGCATGCCGAGCACGCGGGTGTAGAAATCGATGGAGCGCTGCAGGTCGCCGACGCGCAGCATGGTATGGAGGAGTCGCATTTGAGATGCCCTGTGGGTCGTTCTTGGAGGGAGTGCGTCATTTTAGTGCGTTTGCGCGAAACGCACCGGCGCGGGCGCGCAGTGTCGCCGCGACTGGTCCAACGACTCAGAACGTGGGCAGCAGCTCGGGCGGATGCGCGCGCAGTTGTGCCCTGGCATCGCGGAATTCCGGGAAGATCGATTCCACGGTTTCCCAGAAGCGCGGGCCGTGATTCATCTCCTTGAGATGGGCCAGTTCATGCGCCGCGACATAGTCGATCATCGACATCGGGAAGTGCATCAGCCGCCAGTTCAGGCGGATCTTGCCATCCGCGGTGCAGCTGCCCCAGCGCGTGGCGGCCGAGGTCAGCGCAAATCCGGTATGGCGTACGCCGAGGCGCTCGGCATAGAGGTCGAGCCGTTGCGGCAGCAGGCGACGCGCTTGCTGCTGCAGCCAGCTCTGCACGCGGTCCTTGATCTGCTGCCCGTCGGCATGCGCGGGCATGGCCAGGTGCAGCACCAGCGTCTCGCCATTGAACAGCACCGCGCCGATCGGGGATTCCAGTGCGAGCGTGATGGTCTGCCCGAGGAAGGGCAGGCTGGCACCATCGCGCCATTGCACGGTGGGCAGCACGCGGCGCGTTTCCCGCTGGCGCCATTCGCCGAGCTTGTTCAGGATCCAGCGCTGCTTTTCAACGATGGCGCTCTCGATATCGGCCAGCGTGACCCAGCGCGGCGCGGTGATCGACAGGCCGCGGTCGTCGACCGTGAAGCCGATGGTCCGGCGCGACGAACGCTTGAGCGTGTAGTGCAGCGTATGCTCGCCGACCTGGATCCTTCGGGCATCCGGCTGCGGCGCCGGCCACCCCGCCGCTGGCGGCTGTAACGGCTGCAGCGGCTGTCCCGGCTGCGGCGCGAACCCGGCCACGATGCCCGGCCCGCTGTCGGCCAGCGGCAGTTCCAGCTGTGCGCCGGGGGCGTCGGGAGCGGGACGCAGCAAACTCATGCGGGCTGTCCGTTGCCGTAGCTCTGCGGGTCGATACGACGCATGTCGCGTTCGATCCAGTCGCGCACTTCCTGGTTGAGCTGGTCGGCCGTCTTGTTGGCCGAAGGGATCGACGGCCCGATGGAGATCGTGATCGTGCCCGGATACTTGAGGAAGGAATTGCGCGGCCACACACGGCCCGAATTGACGGCCATCGGAATCACCCATGCGCCGGTTTCCACGGCGAGCCGGGCGCCGCCGCTCTTGTAGCGCGGGTTCGCCATGCCCGACGGCGTGCGCGTGCCCTCAGGGAACATGATGATCCAGGCGCCCTCGGCCAGCCGCTCGCGGCCCTGGCGCGCGGCGGAGGAAAACGCCCTGGTGCCTTCCTTGCGGTTGATATGCACCATCTTCAGCATGCCCAGTGCCCAGCCGAAGAACGGCACCAGCAGCAGCTCACGCTTGAAGACGTAGCACAGCGGCTTGGGCATCAGCGCCACATAGGCAATGGTCTCCCACGCGGACTGGTGCTTGGAGAGCAGCACCACGGGCTTGTCCAGCATGGTGTCCATGTGCTCCCGGCCTTCGATCTGGTAGCGGATGCCGCAGAGCAGGCGCGCCGCGCCGATCGCCAGGCGGGTCCAGCCGCGCACGAAATCGAAGCGCCGCGCGGCATTCATGAACGGGAATACGATAAAGCAGGCGGTCGCGTAGGGTGGCGTCAGCACCAGCAGGTACAGCGCAAACAGAAAGGAACGCAAAAAGGTCATCGAGTGGGGCGCTTGATGGGGTCAGCAGAGGGGGGCAGCAGAGGAGTCAGGAAGAAGTCGCGCGCGGAGCGCAGTCGCCACCGGCCAGCCAGCGGGCGAATGCGCGCAGATCGTCGTGAACGCGCGTGCCCGGCGGCAGGCCGCCCTTGTCCAGGGTCTTCCGGCCCTTGCCGGTCAGGACCAGGTGCGGCGTGCAGCCGACTGCCACGCCGGCCTCGAGGTCGCGCAGCGAGTCGCCAACGATGGGCACGCCCTTGAGTTCGATGCCGAAACGTTCGCTGATCTGGTCGAGCAGCCCGGGCTTGGGTTTGCGGCAGTCGCAGGCGTCGGCCGCGGTATGCGGGCAGAAGAATACGGCGTCGACGCGCCCGCCAAGGTTGGCCAGCGCCTTGTACATCTTCTCGTGCATGGCGTTGAGCGCGCTCATTTCGAACAGGCCGCGGCCGATGCCGGACTGGTTGCTGGCAACCACCACGCGGTAGCCCGCCTGGTTCATCGCGGCGATGGCTTCGAGGCTGCCTTCGATCGGCACCCATTCCTCGGCCGATTTCACGAACTGGTCGCTGTCGAGGTTGATCACCCCGTCACGGTCGAGGACGATGAATTTGGGCGGTGTCTGCGGCATGTCTGGATTCCGGTGTGGCGTGCGGCGTGGTTCGGGCCGGTCTGGCGATCAGGCCGCCAGCTTGGAGATGTCGGCCACGCGGTTGGCCAGCGCGTGCAGCGAGGCCAGCAGCGCGAGGCGGTTGGCGCGCAGCTGCGCGTCCTCGGCCATCACCATCACGTTGTCGAAGAAGCCGTCCACGGCCTCGCGCAGCTGGGCCAGGTCGCGCAGCGCGCTGGTGAAGTCGCCACGGGCGAAGGCGGCTTCGGCCTCCGGGCGCACGCGTTCGATGGCGCCGTGCAGCGCGCGCTCGGCGTCTTCCTGGAACAGGCCCGGGTTGACCGCGGCGATGTCCTGCGCGGCTTCGGCGTTTTTCTTCAGGATATTGGTGATGCGCTTGTTGGCGGCGGCCAGCGCCTCGGCCTCGGGCAGTGCGGCGAACGTGCGCACGGCTTCCATGCGGCCGATCACGTCGTGCAGCCGCTGCGGACGCAGGCTGACCACGGCTTCGACTTCGTTCGTGGTGTAGCCCTTGTCTTTCAGGTAGCCGCGCACACGGTCATAGAGGAAATCGGCAATGGCCTCGGGCGCCGCCTTGACGGCCGGCACGCCGGCAAAGGCCTGCTGGGTCAGCGCAAGCAGCGCGTCGACCGACAGGGCCAGCGGCTTCTCGATCAGCATGCGCAGGATGCCCAGCGCATGGCGGCGCAGCGCGAACGGATCCTTCTCGCCGGTGGGCTGCAGGCCAATGCCCCAGATGCCGACCAGCGTTTCCAGCTTGTCGGCCAGCGCCACGGCGGTGCTGACGGCGCCTTCGGGCAGCGCGTCGCCGGCAAAGCGCGGACGATAGTGCTCGGAGCAGGCCAGCGCCACGTCCTCGGCTTCGTCGTCGTGGCGGGCGTAGTACGTGCCCATGGTGCCCTGCAGCTCGGGGAACTCGCCGACCATGTCGGTCAGCAGGTCGGCCTTGGCCAGCTCGGCGCCGCGCATGGCGGCAGCCTTGTCGACGGGGACGCCGGCCGCATCGAGCGCATCGGCAATGTGGCCGGCAATCTGCTGCAGGCGCTGCACGCGGTCGAGCTGGGTGCCGATCTTGTTGTGGTAGACCACGCTCGCGAGCTGCGGCACGCGCGAGGCCAGCGTCTTCTTGCGGTCCTGGTCGAAGAAAAACTTGGCGTCGGCCAGGCGCGGGCGCACCACGCGCTCGTTGCCCGTGATGATCGACTGCGGCGTTTCCGTGGCGAGATTGGAAACGATCAGGAAGCGGTTGCGCAGGTGGCCTTCGGCGTCGGTCAGCGCGAAGTATTTCTGGTTGGTCTGCATGGTGAGGATCAGGCATTCCTGCGGCACCGCCAGGAAGGCTTCCTCGAAATGGCAGGCGTAGACCACCGGCCATTCCACCAGCGAGTTCACCTCGTCGAGCAGCGCATCGGGCATGACGACCTGGTCGGCGCCGGCGGCCTTCAGCAGCTGCTCGCGGATCGACTCGCGGCGCTGCGCATAGCTGGCGATCACCTTGCCCTGCTGCAGGAGCGCGTCCGCATACTGCGTCGCGTGCGGGATCTCGATCGCGCCGTGCGACAGGAAGCGATGGCCCTGCGTCAGGTTGCTGGCCTGGAGGCCAAGCACGGAGACCGGCACGATCTCGCTGCCGAACAGCGCCACCAGGCGGTGCGCGGGGCGCACGAAATGCACCGTGTCGCCACTCGGGCGCTGATAGCTCATCACCTTCGGGATCGGCAGCTTGCCGATGGTGTCATCCAGCGCGGCCTGCAGGCCGCCGGACAGCTCCGCGCCCCTGGCGGTGTAGCGATAGAAGAAAGCCTCGGCCTTGCCGTCGGAGGCGCGCTCCAGCGTCTGCCAGGCGATTTCCGGCACGCCGACGGACTTGGCCAGCGCGGCCAGCTTCTTGGCCAGCGGCGCGGTGGGTTCGCCGTTGGCGCCCAGCGCCACCGACAGCGGCAGGACCTTTTCGCGCTGCTCGCGGTCCGGCGCGCTGCGGCGCACGCCGGATACCAGCGCGGCCAGGCGGCGCGGCGAGGCATAGGGCGTGACGGCGGCGCCGTCTTCAAGCAGGTCGCGCTCGCGCAGGCCGGCGAACAGCCCCTGCGCGAAGGCGTCGCCCAGGCGCGACAGGGCCTTGGGCGGCAGCTCTTCGGTGAACAGTTCGATCAGCAGCGAGTCGGTCATGGGTTGCGACATGAATCGTTTCCAACAGGTTGTGGCACGCCCTGCGCTCAGCAGTGCGGCTCAAGATTAGGTTCTACACCGGAGAGCAGCCAGAGGCCGTTCTGTTGCCGGAATTGCAGCGTGGTGGACGCGCATTGCGTCACGGCGACGGCACTGGCCGCACCGTTGCCGGCGGCGCGGCTGCCCGCGGCCGGAAAGCGCGCTTCGATACGGCGCAGGCGCTTGTCGTAGCGGATCTCTTCGATGTGCCCGCCCACCCAGAAATCGATCTTCGGCGGCAGCTGCGCGGCCGAATAGTAGGTGCGGATGACGCGGCGCGGCTTGCCGTTGCGGATTTCCGTCTCGATCCAGGCCAGCGGATAGCGGATCGCGCTTTCGTACGCGCGCAGCGGCACGCGGTGCCAGCCGAGATCGCGCGAGCCGGACAGGTCGCACGCGAACGACCGCACCAGCTGTGTCCACTGGTCGAGCGAGTTCAGCGACGGCTGCCAGTGGCGCGCCATGGCAAGCTGCAGCGCCTGCGGATCGGCTTCGCACACATTGGACAGCTCGGCCGGCAGCAGCAGCGCCTGCGGGCTCGGCGCAGGCGGAACCTTGGCGCGCGCGGCCGCGGCACCGCCCGTCAGCGCCAGCACTGCCATGGCCATGGCGCAGCACAGCGCGCTGCGCGTGAGCCTCATCATGCCTTGGCCCCGCCGCACATCGGGAAGCCCAGCGCCTCGCGCGAATCGTAGTAGGCCTGGGCGACCTGGCGCGACAGGTTGCGGATGCGGCCGATATACGCGGCGCGCTCGGTCACGGAAATCGCGCCGCGCGCGTCCAGCAGGTTGAACGTGTGGGCGGCCTTGAGCAGCTGTTCGTAGGCGGGCAGGGCCAGGCGCGTGCCGGCTTGCACTTCGGCGCCGCTGCCGTTCGCCTCGCCCGCATTGCCCGCATTGCCCATGAGGCGCTTCGCCTCGCTTTCATGCTCGGCGAAATGGCGGAACAGGATTTCGGTGTTGCTGTGCTCGAAGTTGTACGTGGACTGCTCGACCTCGTTCTGGTGGTAGACATCGCCATAGGTCAGGCGGCGCGTCTCGCCGTTCTCTTCCCACTCGGTCCACACCAGGTCGTACACGTTCTCGACTTTCTGCAGGTACATGGCCAGGCGTTCGATGCCGTAGGTGATCTCGCCCGTGATCGGCTTGCAGTCGATGCCGCCGACCTGCTGGAAGTAGGTGAACTGCGTCACTTCCATGCCATTGAGCCACACTTCCCAGCCCAGGCCCCATGCGCCCAGGGTGGGGTTCTCCCAGTCGTCCTCGACGAAGCGGATGTCGTTCTGCTTCAGGTCCAGCCCCAGCGCTTCGAGCGAGCCGAGGTACAGCTCGAGAATGTTCTCGGGCGCGGGCTTGAGCACGACCTGGTACTGGTAGTAGTGCTGCAGGCGGTTCGGGTTCTCGCCGTAGCGGCCGTCCTTGGGGCGGCGCGACGGCTGCACGTAGGCCGCGCGCCAGGGCTCCGGCCCGATCGCGCGCAGGAACGTGTGCACGTGCGAAGTCCCCGCGCCGACCTCCAGATCGATGGGTTGCAGGAGTGCGCAGCCCTGCCGGTCCCAGTAGGCCTGCAGGGTCAGAATCATTTGTTGGAAGGTCAGCATAGGGAGGCTAGATCGGGAGTCCCGCCGCGATGCCGCGCCATCACTGGCGCGGGCTGCAGTCAAAGTGCAGCGGGCGACGCATACGGTTGGTGCTAAACCCTGAATTCTATCGGGTTTTCGGGCGCCGGCCTGCGTTTGCGGGCCGCGGCAGCATGTCGGGCTTTCGCAACGCTTGGGGAAAACACCGACGGGGGATTCAGGCTTGAGGTGCCCTTGCCGATAATGTTTTTGTATACAGTATTGAGTAAGCAACCGGCAGTCAGAGTTGCGAAGGACTTCCACATGGGGACATGGGTCATGGCACTACTTTCTCGCAAACCTTACCTGCTCGCCATCGCGGTCATGATCGCCGCGGCAGCCGTTTCGGCTGTGACGAGCCTGCTTGGCTGATTCGCCCGGCGACTGGAAAACGATCACGGCATTGGCCAGGCAACACCGCGGCGATGCCGGGCCCGGACGCGCACCGCACTACCCGTGACGGGCGCGCCCCGGCAGACCTGCTAACCGTGACTCCTGCCTGTGACCAAACAGGCAGTTCAGCGTGCGCGCCGCGCGCGCCAGGCGGCCAGCGCCAGCACGGCCGCGAACCACGCCAGCACCGGCACATTTCCCCAGCGAATATAGGGCGTCAGTCCGTCCATGCCCTGGACCGAGGCCGTCAGCGTATCGATGGTGAAGGTTGGCAGGCGTGCCTGCACCTTGCCGTCCGGCGCCACCACGGCGGTCATGCCCGTATTGGTCGCGCGCAGCATCGGGCGGCGCATTTCCAGCGCGCGCATGCGCGAAATCTGCAGATGCTGGTCGAGCGCGATCGTATCGCCGAACCACGCCAGGTTGGTCAGGTTCGCCATGATGTTTGCGGGCGCGGCCTGGTGCCGCAGCGTCTGCGCGATTTCCTCGCCGAACAGATCCTCGTAGCAGATATTGGGCGCCACGCGGATGCCGCGCACCGGCATCGGCGCCTGTTCCAGCCCGCCGCGCCGGAAGTCGCCGAGCGGCATCTTCATCATGTCGACGAACCAGTGGAACCCCAGCGGGATGAATTCGCCGAACGGCACCAGGTGGTGCTTGTTGTAGCGGTAGAGCCCGCGTGACTGCGGGCCAATGCCGAACACGCTGTTGGTGAAATCGACCGGCGAATCGGCGCCGGCGGCACCGAACAGCACGGCGGTGCCGGTCTTCTCCATGAAGTCGCGCATGGCCATCGCGACCTCGACCGGCAGATCCTGCAGGATGACCGGGAACGCCGTTTCGGGCGTCACGATCAGGTCGGCCGGCGTGGCGGTGATCATGTCGCGGTACAGCTCGATGGAGCGCTGCACGCCTACCTGCTCGAACTTGATGTCCTGCGGCACGTTGCCCTGCAGCAGCCTGACCGAGATCGGGCTGCCTGCGGGTGTGGTCCAGGCAAGCGGCGCCAGCGCTGCGCCGGCGACAGGCAGGGCCGCGACGAGCGCGGCGGCGGCCAGGCCCTGGCCGCCGGCACGATGCCCGAATGCGCGCACGGCCAGCACCAGCAGCGCGGCCACGGTGGCGGCCAGGGCGCCGATGCCGTACACGCCGAACAGCGGCGCAAAGCCGGCCAGCGGGCCATCGGTATGCGCATAGCCGCCCGACAGCCAGGGGAAGCCGGTGAAGACCACGCCGCGCAGCCACTCCGACAGTCCCCAGGCCGCGCCGAAGGCCAGCGGGGTCCAGATCGACAGGCGTGGCAGGCGCGTGGCCAGGCGATGCCAGGCCGCGCCGGCCAGCGCCGGGTAGAGCGACAGGTAGGCGCTGAACAGCACCACGGCAAGCGCGGCCATCCAGGCCGGCATCTCGCCGTAGACGTGCATGCTGATGTAGAGCCACCAGATGCCGGACAGGAACCAGCCCAGGCCGAAGGCATAGCCGGTGGCGGCCGCCACGCGGGCGCGCGGGGCATCGGCGACCAGCGCGGCCAGGCCGGCCAGCGACAGGATCTGCAACCACCACCAGTCATGCGGGGCGAAGGCCTGGGTGTGGGCAATGCCGAGCATGCCGGCCAGCAGCAGGCGCGTGATGATTGCAGTGGAGACGCGCTCGCGCGCCGTGCCGGCCAGCACCGGGGCCTGGCGCTTCATGCGTCGGCCAGGTGGTTCGCGGGCGTCTCGCGGTGCACGAGCAGCAGGTGGACCTGGCGCGCGTCGGCGCGCAGCACCTCGAACCGGACCGGCGGCAGCGTGATGATCTCGCCGCGATGCGGCACGTGGCCGAGATGGTTCGACAGCAGCCCGCCCACGGTATCGACGTCGTGGTCGGAGAACGCCGTGCCGAACACCTCATTGAACTGCGAGATCTCGGTCAGGCCATGCACGCGCCAGCCACCGTCGGGCAGCGGCAGGATGTTGTCCTGATCCTCGTCGAGGTCGAACTCGTCCTCGATGTCGCCGACGATCTGTTCCAGCACGTCTTCGATCGTGACCAGTCCGGCCACGCCGCCGTATTCGTCGACGACGATGGCAATGTGGTTGCGGTTGTTGCGGAACTCGCGCAGCAGGATGTTCAGGCGCTTGGATTCCGGAATGAACACCGCCGGGCGCAGCGTTTCGCGCAGGTCGAACTGCTCGTCGGTGTAGTAGCGCAGCAGATCCTTGGCCAGCAGCACGCCGATGATGTTGTCGCGGCTGCCTTCGTACACCGGAAAGCGCGAGTGCGCCGTATGCTGCATGAACGGGATGAAGGTCTGCGGCGCGTCCGCGATATTGACCATATCCATCTGCGAGCGCTGCACCATGATGTCGCGCGCGGTCAGTTCGGAAACCTGGAACACGCCCTCGATCATGGAGAGCGAATCGGCGTCGATCAGGTTGCGCTCATGCGCATCCTGAAGCACGGCAAGCAACTCCGCGCGGGATTCGGGCTCAGGGGAAATCAGGTCCGTCAGGCGTTCGAGAAGCGATCGGGGACGATCGGACTGCCTGAATTGGGCAGGTTTCGAACTGGGATAGGGGTCGTTCATTTCGCGGCAAGCGCGTGGTGGAGATCGTCTGAAGGATACACTAAAAGCCCGTCGACTCTCGTGACACAGCCGGCCGGTGTGGCCGGCTGTGTGCGGGCGGGCTCACTTCAGGCGCGAAGCGGACGACGTTCAGTGCGCGACCGGCGTACGGTCGTCGCGGTACGGATCGTCATACCCCAGGGCCTGGAGCGTTTCGGTCTCGATCGCTTCCATTTCCTCGGCTTCGGCGTCGTCCTCGTGCTCGTAGCCTTGCGCGTGCAGCACGCCGTGCACGATCAGGTGCGCATAGTGCGCTTCCAGCGGCTTGCGTTGCTCGCGCGCTTCGGCTTCCACCACCGGGCAGCACAGCACGATGTCGCCGCTCACCGGGTCGTCCTCATTCTCCGCGTAGGAAAAAGTCAGCACATTGGTGGCGTAGTCCTTGCCGCGATAGGTGCGATTGAGCGTGCGGCCTTCGTCTTCGCCGACGAAGCGAACGGTCAGCGCAGCATCGGCGTACAGCGCCGACGTCACCCAGGTCTCGATCTGCTTGCGCGAAGGCAGGCCGGCGCGCTTGCCGACGCCGTCGCCTTGCTGCACTTCCAGTTCCAGCGCGGGCGGCGTGGCGGGGGTGCCCGTCGTGGTGACGACCGGCGTGGCGGTGACGGCCACCGACAGCGCGTCATGATTGTCCGGGCGCACCAGCAGGCCGGCTTGCTGGCGGGTGTCGGTGTGCTCGGCCAGCAGGCCCACCACGCCATCGGCGGCCTGCGACAGGTCGACGGTCAGGCTGCGCCCGTCAGGCAGTTGCACGCGCACGGCATGGGCTGCGCTCTTGCGCGCACGGCCTTCGCCGTCGAACAGGGTCAGGGTGATGCCGGAAGACTTGGTTTTGCTGGATTTCACTTACGCGTCCTTGTGCTGGGCGTGGTATTCGTCATAGGCGTCGACGATGCGGGCCACCAGCGGGTGGCGCACGACGTCGATGCTGGTAAAGCGCGAGAACGCGACGCCGCGCACATCGCGCAGTACGTGCTGGGCCTCGACCAGGCCGCTCTTCTGTCCGCGCGGCAGGTCGATCTGCGTGGTGTCGCCGGTGATGACTGCCCTGGAGCCGAAGCCGATGCGCGTGAGGAACATCTTCATCTGCTCGGGCGTGGTGTTCTGCGCCTCATCCAGGATGATGAAGGCATGGTTGAGCGTGCGCCCGCGCATATAGGCAAGCGGCGCGATCTCGATCATCTGGCGCTCGAACATTTTCTGCGTGCGGTCGAAGCCGAGCAGGTCGTACAGCGCGTCATACAAGGGGCGCAGGTACGGGTCGACCTTCTGCGCGAGATCGCCGGGCAGAAAGCCCAGGCGCTCGCCGGCTTCCACGGCCGGACGCGTCAGCACGATGCGCTTGACCGTGTCGCGCTCGAGCGCATCGACCGCGCACGCCACCGCCAGGTAGGTCTTACCGGTACCCGCCGGGCCCACGCCCAGCGTCAGGTCGTGCGACAGGATATGGCGCAGGTACTCGCGCTGCGTGGCGGTGCGGCCCTGCAGGCCCGGGCGCCGCGTGTGCAGCACCGGGGACTCGTCCTCGAACCCGGGCGTGGCGTTCTCGTCGTCGGCTTGCGGCAGGTAGCCACCGTGTGCGGAGATCTGGCGCGCTTCCACCAGGCCGAGCTGCACGTCGTCGATCGACAGCGTGGTGCGCGCATCGTTGTAGAAGCGCTCCAGCGCGGCTGCGGCATCCTGCGCCTTGGTCCCGCGCACCGTCATGCGGTGGCCGCGGCGCTGGATGGTCACGTCGAGCGCCTGTTCGATCTGGCGCAGGTTCTCGTCGAGCGGGCCGCACAGGTTCTGCAGCCGGGTGTTGTCGTCGCGCGGGGCGACGAATTCTGCGGTAGCAATCTTCATTCTGGCGCGTGGGGTGCCTTCGCTCATTGCCGCACCACGATCTCGCCGCGCAGCGAGTGCGGGAACGCCTGCGTGACCGACACGTCGACCATCTGGCCGATCATGCGGTCGCGCTGCGCCTGGGGCACGCCCGGCAGCGCGAAGTTGACCACGCGGTTGTTCTCGGTGCGGCCGTGCAGCTCGGTCGGGTCCTTGCGCGCCGGGCCTTCGACCAGGATGCGCTGCACCGTGCCGACCATATTGCGGCTGATGCGCTGCACGTTCTCTTCGATCGTGGCCTGCAGGTGTTGCAGGCGGCGCAGCTTTACCTCGTGCGGCGTGTCGTCGTGCAGGTTGGCGGCAGGCGTGCCGGGGCGCGGGCTGAAGATGAACGAGAACGAGGTGTCGTAGCCGATCTCCTCGATCATCGCCATCAGCTTGTCGAAGTCGGCTTCGGTTTCGCCGGGGAAGCCGATGATGAAGTCCGACGACATCGACATATCGGGGCGCAGCGCGCGCAGCTTGCGCACGATGCTCTTGTACTCGAGCACGCTGTAGCCGCGCTTCATTGCCATCAGCACGCGGTCGGACGCGTGCTGCACCGGCAGGTGCAGGTGGTTGACGAGCTTGTCGCAGCGGCCGTACAGCTCGACCAGGCGGCTCGTGAATTCCTTCGGATGGCTGGTGGTGTAGCGGATGCGTTCGATGCCCGGGATCTCGGCCACGTACTCGATCAGCAGCGCGAAGTCGGCGATCTCGCTGGTGCCGCCCATCGCGCCGCGATAGGCGTTGACGTTCTGGCCCAGCAGCGTGACTTCACGCACGCCCTGTTCGGCCAGGCCGGCCACTTCGGCCAGCACGTCCTCGAACGGGCGCGAGACTTCCTCGCCGCGCGTATAGGGCACCACGCAATAGCTGCAGTATTTCGAGCAGCCTTCCATGATCGAGACGAAAGCGCTCGGGCCTTCGACGCGGGCCGGCGGCAGGTGGTCGAACTTCTCGATCTCGGGGAACGAGATGTCCACCTGCGACTGGCCGGTGCGTTGCCGGCGCGCGATCAGGTCGGGCAGGCGGTGCAGTGTCTGCGGGCCGAACACCACGTCGACATACGGCGCGCGCGATACGATGCTGGCGCCTTCCTGGCTGGCCACGCAACCGCCCACGCCGATCACGAGGTCGGGCTTGGCGGCCTTGAGCGCCTTCATGCGGCCCAGCTCGGAGAACACCTTCTCCTGCGCTTTCTCGCGCACCGAGCAGGTGTTGAACAGGATCACGTCGGCGTCTTCGACGTTGTCGGTGGGTTCCAGCCCCTGGCTGGCGTTCAGGACGTCGACCATCTTGTCCGAGTCATACTCGTTCATCTGACAGCCGTACGTCTTCACAAATACTTTCTTCATGGTGCCGGTCTCAGTGGTTCACCTGGGGGCATCAGGGTGTTGCAACAACACGGAGTGCGCGTGCGCCTCCGCACTTCGGTGGGTCAGGACTTTGCCTTCAGCGCCTTCTGTTCCTGTTCGCTCAGCACCCATGCGGTCAGGAGTTGTCCGTACAGGTCGAGCTTGTAGCGCACCGGCAGCTTCTGGCCGGCGATGGCAGCCGTGTTCAGCAACGCGTTGTCGGTGCTGAACACGCGCAGGCCCGGCGCCACGCCGATGGTCTTGCCATCGAGCGTGACCGTCTGCGGCGCGCCGGCCGACGGCGCCGCGACAACCAGCTTTGCCTGCGGCGCGTCGACCGGGATCACGCGGATCGGCTGCGCCATGGCGCCGGTTGCGCCAAGCCACAGCGCCGTGCCGAGCGAAAGGACCAGCAGCGGCTTGAGGAAACGCGATGAAGCACTCCGACGCAGGGAACGGCCAGCGGGCATATTGGCTCCGGAAAGGGCGCAGCTCAGGTTGAAATGGGGCTGAAGGGTAACCGGTGATTTTACCCGTTCGACCGGCACCGTGCCGCCTAGAACAGGCAAGATGCCTCCTGCAGCACTCGCTGCTTGGAGACCGTGCCCATCAGTTCGCGGCTGCCGGCATCGCGCACGAGCGGAATGCGGTTGATGCCGTGGGCGGCAAAGACCTCCAGCGCGTCGCGCAGCCGCGACTCGGGCATCAGCGCCGGGAAGTCGCGCTCGGCCAGCGCCAGCACGCCGGTGGCGGAGTTCTCGCGCTGCGCGCGTTGCAGCGCATGGATCGACAGCGCGCCCAGCAGGCGGCCATCGGGCTCGACCAGGTACAGGTAACGCGTGCCGGTCTCGGCAAACTTGTCTGCGGCGGCGGCCAGCGAGGCGTCCGGCGCCAGCGTGGTATCGGTCGGATCGCACAGCCCGGCCAGCGTCATGGCGCGCGCGTGCTCTTCCGCGGCTGAGGCCTGGGCGCGCTCGGCAATCACGCTGTAGAGCGACAGCGTCTGGCAGCGCGAAGCCGTGTAGTACGCAGCTACGGCGCCGATCATCGAGGGCAGCAGCAGCGCCGGGGCCAGCGTCATCTCGAACACCATCAGCACCGACATCAGCGGCGCCTGGCTGGTCGCCGCCAGAAAGGCGCTCATGCCGACCAGCGGCAGCACCGGCGAGGCCGGTGAGCCGGGCACCACGGCCTGCATGGCCAGCGCCAGCAGCTGGCCCAGCGCCGCGCCGACGAACAATGAAGGCGTGAACACGCCGCCGACCGCGCCCGAGCCCATGCTGATGACCGTCGCCGCCAGCTTGGCCAGCAGCACCAGACCCACCGAGACGGTCAACGGCTGTTCCTGCAGGATGGTCTGGATCGTGGAGTAGCCGTTGCCGACCACTTCGGGTACGCCCATGGCCAGCACGCCCACCAGCGCGCCGCCCAGCGCCAGCCGCGCCACGGGGCCGCCCGGCACCTGCGCGAAGCGCCCGCGCGCATGGCTCGCGGCGCGCAGGAACAGCGCGCCGACGATGCCCGCGACCACGCCGAGCCCTGCCGCTGCCAGCAGCAGTTGCGGGCGCACGTCGGGCGCGATGTGCAGGCCGGGATAAAGGGGCTGCAGGCCGCCATGCCACTGGCTGACCATGGCGCCTGCCACGGAAGCCAGGAACAGCGGCATCAGCCGTTGCACCGCCAGTGCGCCGAACACCACTTCGGCCACGAACACTGCGGCGGAGAGCGGCGTGTGGTAGACCGTGGCCAGGCCGGCGGCCGCACCGCAGGCCGTGAGCATGCGGCCCATGTTCGAGGCGCCATCGGGCCGGCCGATGCGTGTCGAAGGAAACAGCGAACCGCACAGCGCGGCGAGTTGGATCATCGCGCCTTCCTTGCCGACCGAACTGCCGCTGACGATGGAGCAGAACGACGACAGCGAGCGCAGCAGCGTGACGCGCACCGGCAGGCGCCCGCTGCCGTTGGCCACGGCTTCCATGTAGTCGGTCGCGCCGCCGCTGCCGGCGAACCGGTTGGCAGCGGAGAGCAACAGGCCGGCCAGCGCGCCGCCGGCTGCCGGCACCACGATGCGCCAGGCCAGCGCCAGTCCGGCAAACACGGCGACGACGTCCGCATCGCTTGAAAAGATGACGACGCCGGCCCGTTCCAGCGCTTCCTTGAACAGGGTGGTCGCAATGGCTGCCAGAATGCCGACCGGAATCGCCGCGAACAGCGTGACTTCCTGGTCTTCGAGGAATCGGAACCGCATGGTTGCTTGCGTTGGCGGCGCTGCGGCGCGCCGTCATCCAGGACAAGTAGTGGCCGCATGATAGCGCAGCACCACACATGGGCGCGGGCGTGCGTGTGTATCAGCCGTCACCGCTTGTCCATGTGCTGAATAGGTTCGCGCTTGGCTGTTACACTACCGACCTTGTTTCGTAGGCGGCGCCAACCGGCGTCCCCTTTGCCGGTCCCCCGACCGGTCCTGTTTCAGATCACCCAGGTCGCCTGTTGGCTGGCACGCCCAGCGCGCAGCGGACGGCCGAAGCATCCATTCATGTCTTTCTCCGAACTCGGCTTGTCCGACAAGCTTGTGCGGGCCGTAGCCGAACAGGGCTACACCACCCCGACCCCTATCCAGGCCCAGGCAATTCCCGCGATCCTCAAGGGCGGCGACCTGCTTGCCGGCGCCCAGACCGGCACCGGCAAGACGGCCGGCTTCACGCTGCCCATGCTGCAAATGCTGTCCGACTCCGGCGCGCAGCGCCCGGGCCGGCCGGCGGTGCGCGCGCTGGTGCTGACGCCCACGCGCGAGCTTGCCGCACAGGTGGAAGAGAGCGTGCGCAACTACGGCAAGTACCTCAAGCTGCGCTCGATGGTCATGTTCGGCGGGGTTGGCATCAATCCGCAGATCGAGCAGTTGCGGCGTGGCGTGGACATCGTCGTGGCGACGCCCGGCCGTCTGCTCGACCACGTGTCCCAGCGCACGATCGACCTGTCGCACGTGGAATTGCTCGTGCTCGATGAAGCCGACCGCATGCTCGACATGGGCTTTATCCACGACATCCGCAAGATCCTCAACGTCCTGCCGCCGAAGCGCCAGAACCTGCTGTTCTCGGCCACGTTCTCGGACGAGATCCGCGCGCTGGCGGACCGGCTGCTAAACAACCCGGCCTCGATCGAGGTCGCGCGCCGCAACACCACGGCCGAGACCGTGGCACAGCGGGTCTACCCGGTGGACCGCGAGCGCAAGCGCGAACTGCTGGCGCACCTGGTGCGCCAGCATGACTGGCACCAGGTGCTGGTGTTCACGCGCACCAAGCACGGCGCCAACCGCCTGGCCGAGCAGTTGACCAAGGATGGCCTCTCGGCGCTGGCGATCCACGGCAACAAGAGCCAGTCGGCACGCACGCGCGCGCTGTCGGAATTCAAGGCCGGCACGCTGCGCCTGCTGGTCGCGACCGATATCGCCGCGCGCGGCATCGACATCGACCAGTTGCCGCACGTGGTCAACTTCGACCTGCCCAACGTGCCCGAGGACTATGTGCACCGCATCGGCCGCACGGGCCGTGCGGGCGCGGAGGGCGAGGCGATCTCGCTGGTCTG
Source organism: Cupriavidus yeoncheonensis (assembly GCF_905397275.1). Classification (GTDB taxonomy): domain Bacteria; phylum Pseudomonadota; class Gammaproteobacteria; order Burkholderiales; family Burkholderiaceae; genus Cupriavidus; species Cupriavidus yeoncheonensis. Next base: position 106,565 of record NZ_CAJPUY010000014.1, read on the forward strand.
CGTGGACGAGCACGGCCTGCTGCGCGATATCGAACGCCTGATCAAGCGCAAGTTCGAGCAGACGGTCCTGACCGGATTCGAGGTGGATCCCAGCATTGTGGCGGAGCCGATCCAGAAGGGCCGCCAGCAGCGCGGCGCCCAGGGTGGCGGCGGCGGACAAGGTGGTGGAGGCGGTGGACGTGGCCGTGCCCAGCCGAAGCCGGCTGCGCCGGCATCAGCCAAGCCGGCGCAGGCACAACCGCGCCAGCGTCCTGCCCAGAATGCGCCGCGTGGCGGCGCCAGCCATGCCGGCGGCGAATCCGGACGTGGCCAGGGCGGCGCGAGCCGCACTGCCGGGCAGGCCCAGCCGCGTAGCCAGCAACGCAGCGGCGGCCAGCCGCCGCGGCCGACGCAGGAGGGCGCCGGCGCCCCGGCACGCAACCGCCGGCCGGCACCGCAGGCCGCGCTGCTTGGCGGCGCGCCGGCCAAGCGCGCTCGCTGAGCGCTCCCGGCCCGCAGGCATGAGCGCACATCACGCATCCGGAGACAGCGGCATCCCGTTCGCGGGGCTGACGCCCGAGCTGATCCTCGATGCGCTCGAGTCGGCGGGCATGCGCCCCGACGGCCGGCTGCTCGCACTCAACAGCTACGAGAACCGGGTCTGGCAGGTCGGCATCGAGGACGCCGCGCCCGTGGTGGCCAAGTTCTACCGGCCCGGCCGCTGGACCGATGCCGCCATCCTCGAAGAGCATGCTTTCGTGCAGGAACTCGCCGACGCCGAGATTCCGGCGGTGCCGGCGCTGACCGGGCCCGATGGCAACACGCTGCACCGCCACGCGGGCTTCCGCTTCTCTGTCTTTGCCCGCTGCGGCGGCCGCGAACCGGCGCTGGACCGCGCCGACACGCTGACCTGGCTCGGCCGCTTCATCGGCCGCATCCACGCCGTGGGCGCTACCAATGGCTACCAGGCGCGTCCCGTGCTGGATGCGCAGACATTCGGCGTGGCATCGCGCGACTGGCTGGTCGCGCACGACTGTATCCCGGCCGATCTGCGTGAACCGTGGCAGGCGGTCGTGGACCTTGCACTGGACGGCGTGCGCCGCTGCTATGACCGCGCCGGCGACGTGCGTCTGCTGCGCGTGCATGGCGACTGCCATCGCGGCAACGTGCTGTGGATCGACGGCGACGACACCCGGACCACAGGCCTGGCCGCCGCGGGCCCGCATTTCGTGGATTTCGACGATAGCCGCATGGCCCCGGCCGTGCAGGATCTGTGGATGTTGCTCGAAGGCGACCGTGCCGACATGCAGGGCCAGCTTGCCGATATCGTCGCGGGCTACGAAGACTTTGCCGAGTTCGCGCCGCGCGAACTGTGGCTGGTGGAAGCGCTGCGCACGCTGCGGCTGCTCCACTACAGCGCCTGGCTGGCCAGCCGCTGGCGCGATCCCGCCTTTCCCGCAGCGTTTCCGTGGTTCGGAACGGCGCGCTACTGGCAGGACCGCATCCTGGAATTGCGCGAGCAAGTCGCGCTGATGGAAGAAGCGCCCCTGTGGGGCGCCTGAGAGACTGACTGGAAAGGTGCGGCGCAGCGGTCGGCCCGCTCCCGCTCAGGCCTTTTCGGGCGCCTTGACCAGCAGGACCGGGCATGGCGCCTGTGCCAGCACGCGGCCCGCTACGGATCCGATCACCGCATCAAAGAACGAGCCGCGGCCGTGCGTGCCCATCACGACGGCCTGCGCATCCGCCGAGCGCGCGTAGGCGACGATGCGCTCCGGCGCGAATCCGTGCAGCGCATGGCGCTCGAACGGAACGCCGGCCGCGGCCAGGATCTCGCATACGCCGGCCATGGCCTTGTCGCTCGCCTCCTGGTGCCAGGCGTCGATGGTTTCCTTGCTGACAAAGGCGCGGACCTGTCCGCTGACTTCGGGCGCGACGTGCACCACATGGACGGTAAAGCCGCCTTGCAGCAGCTTGCCGTCGGCGATGAAGCGGGCGGCAGCGTCGCTGAAGGACGATCCGTCGGTCGCGAGCACGATATTGGTCATGGCGGGAATCTCCTGGATGGGGCGCTGTACGGATACGCCAGGTTATAGGATAGGCAGGATCGGTGCCGCGGAATGCGGGAGCGGCGGCGAGCCGTCCGTCACCATCATGGCAGCAAGGCTTTCGCCACAATCAGATCTGGATCAAGTGACTCGGAAATTTCCTCGGATGGGACCGGCGCGGCGATTCAGCCGGAGATGCCAAGGCGCCTGACACATTTGGCCATTGCCGCCCACCGGCAGGCCCGCTTAGCATGTGCCCAGCCCGGCTGGCGTCGCCGCGACATGGCGCCCGGCCTTTCTACCCCAGAACACCAGGCGATCCCGGCCAGGCCGGACGCCTCGACGGAGACAGCAAACATGAGCGAGCGCGGCAACCTCCTGCCCCTGCGTGGCGTCAAGGTAGTGGAATTCGAAGGGATCGGCCCGGGACCGCTGTGCGGTGCCATGCTCGCCGGCCTGGGTGCGGAAGTCACGCTGGTGACCCGTCCGGTCGCGCCGGACGCGCGGCGGATCCTGCGCGGCCAGGACGTGCCGGCGGAGATGGAACTCGAGCATGGCAAGACCGTGGTGCAGCTCAACCTGAAGTCTGCCGAGGGCGTGGCCACCGCGCTGGATCTGGTGGCCGGTGCCGACGCGCTGATCGAGGGGCTGCGCCCCGGCGCCATGGAGCGCCTTGGACTTGGCCCGGCGGTGTGCCATGCGCGCAATCCGCGCCTGGTCTACGGCCGCATGACCGGCTGGGGCCAGACCGGTCCGCTCGCGCAGAGCGCCGGGCATGACCTGAACTACATCGCGCTGACCGGCCTGCTGTCGATGGCCGCGCGCGACGGCGCGCTGCCGATGGTGCCCCCCACGGTGGTGGGCGATGCCACCGGTGCGCTCGGCCTGGCGTTCGGCATCACCAGCGCCATCCTGCACGCCCGTGCGAGCGGGCAGGGCTGCGTGGTGGATGCCGCGATCACCGATATCGTCGCCATGCTCGGCTCGCTGGTACAGGTGTCGCGCGCGGCCGGCACGCTGGGCGGCCCGCAGCCCAGCGCCTTTCATGATTCCCCGTTCTACGACGTCTATGCGTGTTCCGATGGCCGCGCCATCACGCTCGGTGCGCTCGAGCCGCAGTTCTACCGCGAGCTGCTCGAGCGGCTCGAGCTCACGGACATCGATCCGGCCGCGCAGTACGACCGCGCCCAGTGGCCGGCGGTGAAGTCGCGCATCGCCGGGCTGATCGCTTCGCGGCCGAGCACGCACTGGGAATCGCTGCTCGGCGGTACCGATGTCTGCTTTGCCCGCGTGCTGACGCTGGACGAAGCGGCGCGCCATCCGCACAACCAGGCGCGCGGCACCTACCGCCTGTACCGTCAGGGCGATCGCGAAGTCGCCCGCTCCACGCCGGCGCCGCGCTTCGCGCCGGCAGAGCCGGCCTGAGGCCGCGGCCGGGCCTTCGGATACCATTCGGCATCATTCATCCGGAGGTCCGCCATGACGAAGTCACCCGATACGTCCGCCTATTCCGATACCCCGGCCTTCGAGGCGGGCCTGAACGTGCGCACGGAAGTCCTGGGCCCGGCCCACGTGCAGCGTGCGCTGGATGCCGCCGCGCAGCAGGGCGACACCAGCCTGCAGCAGCTCGTGACGGAATTCGCGTGGGGCACGGTCTGGACCCGCGCCGGGCTGGATCGCAAGCAGCGCAGCCTGGCGACGGTATCGATGCTGATCGCGCTGAACCGGCCGCAGGAACTCGCCGGCCACCTGCGCGGCGCGCTGGCCAACGGCGTCACACCAAAGGAATTGCGCGAACTGATGGTGCACAGCGCCGTGTACTGCGGCTTTCCGGCCGCGCTCGACGCCAGCCGCAAGCTGACCGAAGTGCTTGAGGCCGCGGGCGCCTAGCCCGCCGCGGGGCGCAGAAATTCTCCGGCCCCGCTTGCGGCAACTACGCACCCGGATGCAGCCGTTTCATCGATCCGGCGTGGAGTCCACCACCTAATATCTTCGTGGTATTCCTTCACCAAGGAGCCGCGCGTTGGACCCCACCCCATTCGATGAAGCCCTGATCGTCGATGCACGGCCGGCGCCGCCCGGTGATGCATCGAGGCAGATCGTCCATGCGCTCGGAGCGCGCCGGACGCTGCTGGCCGATAACGTGCGTTCGGCCCGCCAGATGGTGCGTGATCGCCAGCCGGGGCTGGTGGTGATCGAACTGGACACGCTTGGCCAGGCCGGCATCGCGCTGATCAGGCGGCTGGCCACCGGCCATCCGGCGGTGCGGCTGCTGGTGTTGTCCGACAGCGATGCCACGATGGCGCCGGTGCAGGCGCTGCGCGCAGGGGCCCATGGCTTCGTGCCGCGCCAGCGGGACCTGGCGGAAATGGTCCGGGCGGCGCGCGGCGTGATGTCGGGCTACCTGGTCTTTCCGGCGCAGACGCTGGAAGCCGCGCGCCTGCTGCGCCGGCCGCCTGCCGGCAGGCTTGCGCGGCTGACAGCGCGCGAACTCACGGTGCTCCAGTACCTCGCGCGCGGACATTCGAACAAGACGATCGCCGCGCTGCTGCTGATCAGCAGCAAGACCGTGAGTGCCCACAAGACCAACATCATGTGCAAGCTCAACGTGGGGTCCGTGGTGGAGATGGTGGACTACGCGCGACAGCATTGTCTGCTGTGAGGGATCGCGGCCGGGTGAATTGCTCGGTGGACCGCGAAGCAAAAAGCCGCCGCAAAGCAAAAAGCCGCGAATCCTTGCGGGATCGCGGCTTTTCAAATAGATGGTGGCGAATCAGGGACTCGAACCCCGGACCTGCGGATTATGATTCCGTCGCTCTAACCGACTGAGCTAATTCGCCAACAGAGACCGCTATTCTACCGGGATTTTCCGGGCTGTCAACACCCCTCTGAAAATGCCGGCGAGGAATCCGGAAAAGAAAACCGGCAGGCCTTGCGGCCTGCCGGCTGGAGCGACCGATTACCGGATCGGTCTTGCCTGCAAGGGGTTTGCTCAGTCGTTCGCGTAGATGTCCACGTCCTTGGTTTCGCGCACGAACAGCGCGCCGATCACGAAGGTGATCGCAGCGATGATGATCGGGTACCAGAGGCCGTAGTAGATGTTGCCGTTCTGGGCCACCAGCGCGAACGAGATCGTGGGCAGCAGGCCGCCGAACCAGCCATTGCCGACGTGGTAGGGCAGCGACATCGACGAGTAGCGGATGCGCGTCGGGAACAATTCAACCAGCATGGCGGCGATCGGGCCGTACACCATCGTCACGTAGATCACCAGGATCACCAGGACCACCAGGACCATGATGGTGTTCATCTGCGCCGGATCAGCCTTGGTCGGGTAGCCCGCCGCAGCCATGGAATCGCCGACCTCTTTCTTGAACGCGGCGATCTGCTTCTTGCTGGCGTCGTCGAAGCTGTGGCCGGCCGGGACCAGCGTGGCATTGAAGGCGGGGATTTCCTTGTCGCCGATCTTCACCGTTGCGGTGGTGCCGGCCGGGGCCTGCACGACCTCATAGCTGGCCGATGCCTGGGCCAGCGTACGCTTGACGATATCGCACGAGCTGCGGAAATCGATCTCGCGTGCGATCGGGCTGCCCTGGAACGAGCACTGCTTCGGATCGGCGGTGACCACGATCTGCGCGGTCTGCTGCGCGCGCTCCAGCGCCGGGTTGGCATAGTGCGTCAGCGCCTTGAACAGCGGGAAGTAGGTCAGCACGGCCAGGGCGCAGCCCAGCAGGATGATCCACTTGCGGCCGATCTTGTCCGACAGCGAGCCGAAGAACAGGAAGAACGGCGTGCCGATCACCAGCGCGCCGGCGATCAGCAGGTTGGCCGTCTTGGCATCGACCTTCAGCACCTGGGTCAGGAAGAACAGCGAGTAGAACTGGCCGGTGTACCAGACCACGGCCTGGCCGGCGGTCAGGCCCAGCAGCGCCAGGATCACGATCTTCATGTTGCGCCACTGGCCGAAGGCCTCGGTCAGCGGGGCCTTCGAGGTCTTGCCCTCGGCCTTCATGCGCTGGAACGCCGGCGATTCGCTCATCGACAGGCGGATGTACACCGACATGGCCAGCAGCAGGATCGAGACCAGGAACGGAATGCGCCAGCCCCATGCCTCGAAGTTGGCGCCGGTCAGTTCGCGGCACAGCAGGATCACGATCAGCGACAGGAACAGGCCCAGCGTCGCGGTGGTCTGGATCCAGGCCGTATAGGCGCCGCGCTTGCCGTGCGGCGCGTGCTCGGCCACGTACGTGGCGGCACCGCCGTACTCGCCGCCAAGCGCCAGGCCCTGCAGCATGCGCAGCGCGATCAGGATGATCGGGGCGGCCCAGCCGATGGTGGTATAGCCGGGTAGCAGGCCGACGATGAAGGTCGACAGGCCCATGATCAGGATCGTCACCAGGAAGGTGTACTTGCGGCCGATCATGTCGCCGAGGCGCCCGAACACCAGCGCGCCGAACGGGCGCACGATGAAGCCGGCGGCGAATGCCAGCAGCGCGAAGATAAAGGCGGAGGTCGGGTCCAGGCCGGCGAAGAACTGCTTGGCGATCACCGCCGCCAGCGAGCCGTACAGGTAGAAGTCATACCACTCGAACACCGTGCCGAGCGACGAGGCCAGAATGACCTTCTTCTCCTCGGTTGTCATCGGTGCATGCTGTGCGCTGCCTCCGGGCATCGCTACGTTCTGCGGGTTTGCCATATTGTCTCCTCCGTCTGAAATGGTTCACCGGCGAGGCCGCGGACGCACCGCAAGACATGGCGCGCTGCGGAGCCATAGGCACCGGAGCTGCATGGATTTTGGGAGGCGAAACTTACTGAGTTCTGACAGATTTCCGCAGTCTGGCGCGCAAAGCGTCGGGGTATACGCTAGCGCGCGCAGGGCATAAGCGCGCACTTGCGTTGCTGCATTGCGAAGGCGAATGTGCGGCAAGCGCCGTGCTCTGGCGCTATGCCGGCTTGGTGCTACGCAGCATCCTTGCCAGCGTCCGGTGGCATGCCCTGCGAAGGTGGGGGGACGTCAGTGGCGCCCTCGTCAGCTTCGCCGTCGGTTTCGTCGTCGGCCCGGTTCATGCGCCAGGCATAGAGGGCGGTCATCAGGACGTAGACCACCAGCGCGCCCTGGGCGCCCATCCAGAAGGAGAACGGCCAGCCAAAGAAGTCGAAGCGCAGGTCGCGCGCGAACCAGCTGACGACGAAGGTGACCACGAACCAGACCGCCAGCAGCGCGCAGATCCAGCGCTGGTTGCGCCGCCAGGCGCGCTTGAGCGCCGGATCGACGGGCGGATGCGCGCTCATGCCGCCGGCTCCGGCGCGGGCCGCCGCAGCGTGATGCGGAAGCGCGCGCCGGCCAGCCGGGGCTCCTGCTGGTAGACGTGGTCTTCGATCCGGACTTCGCCGCCGTGCTGCTGCACGATCTCCCGAACGATGGCCAGGCCCAGGCCGCTGCCCTCGGTGTTGGTGCCCAGCACGCGATAGAACCGCTCCATCACGCGTTCGCGGTCCGCCGGCGCAATGCCGGGTCCGGTGTCTTCCACATCGAGATACGCGAACGGCTCGAAGGCATCGGCGCTGACGCGCACGGTGGCATGCCCGCCGGGCGGCGTGTAGCGGATGGCATTGTCGATCAGGTTATTGAGCATTTCCGTGAGCATCAGGCGGTTGCCCTGGATCATCACCGGATGGTCGCTGGCATCGAGCCCCAGGTCGATCTGCCGGGCCCAGGCGCGCGGCAGCCAGTCCTTCACCACGTCGCGCGCGAGCGCGGCCAGGTCGAGCGCGGCCATGCTGCCGGCGCCAGCCAGGTTCTCCATGCGCGCGAGCGACAGCAGCTGCGTGACCAGGTGCGCCGTGCGCTCGGAGCTGCCAGCAATCTGCGCCAGCGACCGGCGCAGCTCCTCGGGCGACTGTTCGCGCTGCGCCAGCTCGGCCTGCATGCGCAGCCCCGCCAGCGGGGTCTTCATCTGGTGCGCGGCATCGGCGATGAAGCGCTTCTGCGTCTGCACCGACTGGTCCAGCCGCGCCAGCAGCTCGTTGAACGACGCTACCAGCGGCGTGATCTCCTGCGGCGCGGCGCGCTCGTCGATGGGGCTGGTATCGCCGGGGTTGCGCGCGCGGATGCGCTGCTGGATCGCGGTGAGCGGCGCGAGCCCGCGCGTGAGCCCGAACCAGACCAGTACCACCGCCAGCGGCAGGATCACGAACTGCGGCAGGATCACGCCCTTGATGATCTCGTTGGCGAGCCGCGCGCGCTTGTCGAGGGTCTCGGCCACCTGCACCAGCACGGGCTGGGTACCGCCGACGTTCTTGAGATCGATATAGGTGTAGGCCACGCGCACGTCGTTGCCGACCACGCGGTCGTCGCGCAGCGAGACCAGGCCAGGATGGCCCTGGTCCTCTTCCGAAGGCAGCGGCAGGTCGTGGTCGCCGGCGACATACTCGCCGCGCTTGCCGACGACCTGGTAGTAGATGTTGTCGGTCTCGTCCGCTCGCAGGATCTCGCGCGCCGACAACGGCAGTTGCAGCGTGACCCGGCCATTTACCTCGCGGACCTGCTGCGACAGCACGATGGCGCTGGCCTCGAGCGCGCGGTCGAACGGCCCGTTGGCGATCGACTTGGCTACCAGGTACGTGACGGCGATGCTCATCGGCCAGAGCAGCAGCAGGGGCGCCAGCATCCAGTCCAGGATCTCGCCGAACAGCGAGCGTGGGGCAGGGTGGGCGGTGCTTTCCTCGAGGTGAGGCAGGGCGTCGGCCAGGTCGTCCGGGTCATCCGGGTCGTCGGCGCCGGTGGTGGGCGCGGGGTCCCTGGCGGGCCGATGCCGCCATGGCAGTCGCAGCAGGCTCATCTCGGCTAAAGGTGTGGGGCGGTTCCGGTCGAGGGATCAGCTGCGTGGGCGGGCGCGGCGCGGATGCGCCTTAGCTTGGGGTGGCCACGGCCGGCTGGAATTTTTCCAGGCAGTAGCCCAGGCCACGCACGGTGGCGATGCGGATGCCGCCGACCTCGATCTTCTTGCGCAGCCGGTGCACGTAGACCTCGATCGCGTTGTTGCTGACTTCCTCGCCCCACTCGCACAGGTGGTCCACCAGTTGTTCCTTGGAGACCAGCCGCCCGCTGCGCGTCAGCAGGATTTCCAGCAAGCCGACCTCGCGCGCCGACAGGTCCAGCATCTGGTCGTTCATGTAGGCAATGCGTCCGACCTGGTCGAAGGCCAGAGGCCCATGGCGCATCAGCGTCGCGCCGCCGCCGGCGCCGCGTCGTACCAGCGCGCGCACCCGGGCTTCGAGTTCGGTCAGCGCGAAGGGCTTGGCCATATAGTCGTCGGCGCCGAGGTCCAGTCCCTTGACGCGCTCGCCCACGCTGTCGGCGGCGGTCAGGATCAGCACCGGCAGCATGGCGCCGCGCGCGCGCAGGCGCTTGAGGACTTCCAGGCCCGGCATGCGCGGCAGGCCCAGGTCCAGGATCAGCAGGTCGAAATTCTGGGTCGACAGCGCGGAATCGGCTTCCAGGCCATTCGCGACATGGTCGACCGCATAGCCCGAGTGACGCAGCGAGCGCGTCAGGCCGTCGGCTAGCACATCGTCATCTTCGGCGATCAGAATGCGCATGGTTGTCTCCACCACGGCCGGCATTGCCAGCGGCCACGCAAACATTGCGGACAGGGCTTGCCAAGCATACTGTTTTTTTATACAGTACCCGCACATTCCGCGCAGGCCGCAGCAGAAGGCGGTCGTGCAGGTAGTCGGGTGATTTTGTAGTTGAGGCGCGAGATCGGCAAACCTACGGGAACCTACGTGGAAGCCCAAGTGGGCAACCGGTCGGAAGGCAGATCGGAAATGCCGGTGCCGCGCCACATTCGACCCTTTATACCACCATTGACTCAACATTTGACTCAAGGACGACCATGGACGACAAGAAGGCAGGTGCCGGCCTGAGCGCCGAGAAGCAGAAGGCGCTTGCCGCCGCGCTTTCGCAGATCGAGAAGCAGTTCGGCAAGGGCTCGATCATGCGCCTGGGCGATGGCGAGGTCGAGAAGGATATCCAGGTGGTTTCCACCGGTTCCCTCGGCCTGGACATCGCGCTTGGCGTGGGCGGCCTGCCGCGCGGCCGCGTGGTCGAGATCTACGGTCCCGAATCTTCCGGTAAGACCACGCTGACGCTGCAGGTGGTGGCCGAGATGCAGAAGCTGGGCGGTACCTGCGCCTTTATCGATGCCGAGCACGCCCTTGACGTCAGCTATGCCTCCAAGCTGGGCGTGGACGTCGGCGAACTGCTGATCTCGCAGCCGGACACCGGCGAGCAGGCGCTGGAAATCACCGACGCGCTGGTGCGCTCGGGCTCGATCGACCTGATCGTCATCGACTCGGTGGCCGCGCTGGTGCCGAAGGCCGAAATCGAAGGCGAAATGGGCGATTCGCTGCCCGGCCTGCAGGCCCGCCTGATGAGCCAGGCGCTGCGCAAGCTGACCGGCACCATCAAGCGCACCAACTGCCTGGTGATCTTCATCAACCAGATCCGCATGAAGATCGGCGTGATGTTCGGCTCGCCCGAAACCACCACGGGCGGCAATGCACTGAAGTTCTATGCCTCCGTGCGCCTGGATATCCGCCGCATCGGTTCGATCAAGAAGGGCGACGAGGTCATCGGCAACGAGACCAAGGTCAAGGTGGTCAAGAACAAGGTGTCGCCGCCGTTCCGCGAGGCCTTCTTCGACATCCTCTACGGCCAGGGCATTTCGCGTCAGGGCGAGATCATCGACCTGGGCGTGGACGCCAAGATCGTCGAGAAGTCGGGTGCGTGGTACAGCTACAACGGCGACAAGATCGGCCAGGGCAAGGACAATGCGCGCGAATTCCTGCGCGAGAACGTGGACATTGCCCAGGAGATCGAGAACAAGGTCCGCGCCACGTTGGGCGTGGCGCCCATGAACGGCGTGCCGGCGGCCGCGGCCGCGGTCGTGGAAGAAGACTGAGCGTCGCCGGCAGGCACGCTCCGGAGGCTGGCGCATGGCCGATGCGCCAGCCTTTTTCTTTTCCCTCCCGCACTACCTGAATTGCGCCGATGGCCACCCGACCCCCGCTTTCCCTGAAGGCCCGCGCCGTAGGCTACCTGTCGCGCCGCGAGCACAGCCGGTCCGAGTTGGCGCGCAAGCTGGCGCCGCACGCGGAATCCCCGGAGCAGCTCGAACAGTTGCTCGACGCCCTCGAGCGCGAGAACTGGCTGTCCAACCAGCGCTTTGCCGACAGCCTGCTGCACCGGCGCGGCAGCCGCTACGGTGCCGCCCGCGTCATCCAGGAGGCCAAGACCCACCAGCTCGGCAGCGAGCAACTGGGCGATCTGCAGGAACGCCTGCGCGAAACCGAGCCCGCGCGCGCGCGCGAGGTCTGGCGCAAGCGCTTTGGCACCCCGCCCGCCACGCCGGAAGAGCGGGCAAAGCAGATCCGCTTCATGATGGCGCGCGGTTTTTCGCGCTCGGTCATCGGCAAGGTGATCCAGGGCGCCGAGGACGAGCTTCCCGACGACATGGAATAGGGCCACCCGCCCGCCCGCGGTATGGTCCGCTTTTCAGGGCAATACCAGTACTGGCGACGAGTGTATTCGGCTGTATGCCTGCAGCGCCGCGAGGCGAGTCCGGCACCGGGAGCGGCGCAGATGGCGTGCATTCGCCGGTTTTCCGTTCCGGTCGGCCGACAATCCGGCGCCGACAGTCGGCACATGCGGATGTTCCCGGGCAAACCGGCGCGTCATGTTAAACTCTTCCGGTTCTTCGGCGCCGTTGCCTTTCCACGGTACCTTGCCCCCGTATTCCAGTCTGGTCATGCCTCTTTCCCAGCCCGTCAACCGCTCCCTGCGTCATACCCGCGCCATTACGGCCCAGGCTTACCTCAGGGAAGACGGCTTGTGGGACATCGAGGTGCGCCTGACCGACACCAAGCCGCGTGACATTGCCCTGGCCGGCGGCCGCATTCGTCCGGTCGGCCAGCCGCTGCACGACCTGTGGCTGCGCGTCACGATCGACGAGCAGCTGAACGTGCTGGATGCGGAGGCTTGCTCCGACTGGGTGCCTTATCCGACGCAGTGCGACCAGATCGGCCCGGCTTACCGCAAGCTGATCGGGCTGAACCTGCGCAAGGGTTTTCGCAAGGCGGTGCGCGATCGCCTGTCCGGTATCCAGGGCTGCTCGCACCTCACCGAAGCCGCAGGCGTGCTGCCGAGCACCGCGATCCAGGCCTTCGCCGGCGAAGTCATCAGCATTCGCGATGGCGGCGATGATGATCCCAATCCCGAACCCCCTTACCAGTTGAACGGCTGCCACGCGCTGCGATTCGATGGCGAGGTGGTGCGGGAGTTTTACCCCCGCTGGTATGGTCACCAGCCGAAGCCCAAGGTTCGGGCCGAGGCGGAGCAGGCCGCTGCGAACACGCCTCAGGCGCAAGCGGCAGCCGGCCACGGCAATGTTCCGTACGACCGGCCAACCGGCACTTCCGGCTGATCCTCAGGATCGGCCACGGACGAGAGAGTTCGTCTTCTTTCACATTCTTCCCTTCTACCTTTTACGCCTACCCGAAAGGAAAAACGCATGAATATCCATGAGTACCAAGGCAAGGAAATCCTGCGCAAATACAATGTGCCGGTTCCGCGCGGCATCCCCGCGTTCTCGGTCGCCGAGGCCCTGAAGGCCGCAGAAGAGCTTGGCGGCCCGGTTTGGGTGGTCAAGGCGCAGATCCACGCGGGTGGCCGCGGCAAGGGCGGCGGCGTGAAGGTTGCCAAGAGCATCGACGACGTCAAGACCTACGCCACCAACATCCTGGGCATGCAGCTGGTCACGCACCAGACCGGTCCGGAAGGCAAGAAGGTCAACCGCCTGCTGATCGAAGAAGGCGCCGACATCAAGAAGGAACTGTACGTTTCGCTGGTGGTGGACCGCGTTTCGCAGAAGATCGCCCTGATGGCATCGAGCGAAGGCGGCATGGACATCGAGGAAGTCGCTGCCCACACCCCGGAAAAGATCCACACGCTGATCATCGAGCCGTCGACCGGCCTGACCGATGCTGACGCCGACGACATCGCCCGCAAGATCGGCGTGCCCGACGCTTCGGTTGCCCAGGCTCGCCAGGCCCTGCAAGGCCTGTACAAGGCGTTCTACGACACCGACGCTTCGCTGGCCGAAATCAACCCGCTGATCCTGACCGGCGAAGGCAAGGTCATCGCGCTGGACGCCAAGTTCAACTTCGACTCGAACGCGCTGTTCCGTCACCCGGAAATCGTCGCCTACCGCGACCTGGATGAAGAGGACGCCAACGAAATCGAAGCCTCGAAGTTCGACCTGGCCTACATCTCGCTGGATGGCAACATCGGCTGCCTGGTGAACGGCGCCGGCCTGGCCATGGCCACCATGGATACCATCAAGCTGTTCGGCGGCGAGCCGGCCAACTTCCTCGACGTGGGCGGCGGTGCCACCACCGAGAAGGTGACCGAAGCGTTCAAGCTGATGCTGAGCAACCCGAACGTGGAAGCCATCCTGGTGAACATCTTCGGCGGCATCATGCGCTGCGACGTGATCGCCGAAGGCGTGATCTCGGCGTCGAAGGCCGTGAACCTGACGGTACCGCTGGTGGTCCGCATGAAGGGCACCAACGAAGACCTGGGCAAGAAGATGCTGGCCGATTCGGGCCTGCCCATCATCGCCGCCGACACCATGGAAGAAGCCGCCCAGAAGGTCGTGGCTGCTGCCGCCGGCAAGAAGTAATCCGGGCGCCGAAACACATTCAAGCGGAATGGGGCAGCGCGCGTGGCTGCGTGCCCGCGCTGCCAGAGCCAAGCAAAGGAATAACGTATGTCGATTCTGATCAACAAAGACACCAAGGTCATCACCCAGGGCATCACTGGCAAGACCGGCCAGTTCCACACCCGTGGCTGCCGTGACTACGCCAACGGCAAGAACTGCTTCGTCGCCGGCGTGAACCCGAAGAAGGCCGGCGAAGACTTCGAAGGCATTCCCATCTACGCCAGCGTGAAGGATGCCAAGGCCCAGACCGGCGCCACCGTTTCCGTCATCTACGTGCCGCCCGCGGGCGCTGCCGCCGCCATCTGGGAAGCCGTCGACGCTGACCTGGACCTGGTGGTCTGCATCACCGAAGGCATTCCCGTGCGCGACATGATGGAAGTGAAGGACCGCATGCGCCGCGAGAACAAGAAGACCCTGCTGCTGGGACCGAACTGCCCGGGCCTGATCACGCCGGACGAAATCAAGATCGGCATCATGCCGGGCCACATCCACCGCAAGGGCCGCATCGGCGTGGTGTCGCGCTCGGGCACGCTGACATACGAAGCCGTGGGCCAGCTGACCGCGCTGGGCCTGGGCCAGTCGTCGGCTGTCGGTATCGGCGGCGACCCGATCAACGGCCTGAAGCACATCGACGTCATGAAGATGTTCAACGACGATCCGGAAACGGACGCCGTGGTCATGATCGGCGAGATCGGCGGTCCGGACGAAGCCAACGCGGCCCACTGGATCAAGGACAACATGAAGAAGCCGGTGGTTGGCTTCATCGCTGGCGTGACCGCGCCTCCGGGCAAGCGCATGGGCCACGCCGGCGCGCTGATCTCGGGTGGTGCCGACACCGCCCAGGCCAAGCTGGAAATCATGGAAGCCTGCGGTATCACGGTGACCAAGAACCCGTCCGAGATGGCCCGCCTGCTGAAGGCAAAGCTGTAAGCAACACCTCCGGCCTCGCGCCATGTGGCGCGCAGGGTCTGTGTTGAACCGCTCCGGCCTGGCCAGAGCGGGCTTGCCCCCGCCAAGTGCGGGGGCAATGTCATTGTGGTGAAGCGCTTCCTAGGGTATTTCCCGAGACGTTCGCCCGTGATTTGAAATCGAATCGAAAGGTTCGCACGATATACATGTCTGTTTTCTCAGACATCCGAAACTGCCGCAATCGGGCGGGGTCGGACATAAAGATAGAAACCTCGAGGAGCCTTGCCGTGGAACTGCTGTCTTCCACCACGTTCTGGATTGCGTTGGGATCGATCATCCTGACCAACATTGTCCTGTCCGGCGACAACGCGGTGGTTATCGCGCTCGCCTCGCGCAACCTGCCGCCCGCGCAACAGAAGAAGGCCATCTTCTGGGGCAGCGCCGCCGCCATCATCATGCGCGTGGTGCTGACCGTGGCAGCCGTCAAGCTGCTGAGCCTGCCGTACCTGAAGATCATCGGCGCCGTGCTGCTCGTCTATATCGGCGTGCAACTGCTCAACAGCGACGACGATGAGGATGGCCACGACGCCAAGGACAATATCTGGGCGGCTATCCGCACCATCCTGATCGCCGACCTGGTGATGTCGCTGGACAATGTGGTGGCCGTGGCCGCCGCAGCGCAGAAGGGCCCTGAGGGCAGCCAGCTGATGCTGCTCATCCTGGGCCTGGGCCTGTCGATCCCGCTGATCGTGTTCGGCAGCACCATCCTGCTCAAGGTCATGGAGCGCTTCCCGATCATCATCGTGCTGGGTGCGGCGCTGCTGGGTTATCTGGCCGGCGAGATGCTGGTCAGCGATCCGGTCGATGCCGCCTGGTTCGAAGTCAATGTGCCGCATGCCCATCTGGTGTTCGGCGCGGCCGGCGCGATCCTGGTGGTGGTTGTCGGCAAGCTGATGGGCCGCCGGGCGGCGCAGACGGCCTGACGAAGCGTTTTCAACGCCTCATAGCAAAGGGCAGCCCGGGTGGCTGCCCTTTCTGCTGATGGCGGACCGGCAAATGTGGAGCTAACTCATGTGAGTTATCGCACATTTTGTCGGTCTGGCAGGAGACATTGGCAGACAACTGACAATTTTTGGTGCTGAGGCATTGATGCGCGATTGTGGGGTGACGAAATTTGTCGCTTACCCCCCTGGTCGTGGGGTATCACCCCCTGGCACGGTCTCTGCTCTATCCCCCCCGCACTACACAAATCGAAGGCGTGTAGTGCATCAACCTAAAATCTCTTCGAGGGGTCATCTCATGCAACGGGTGCAACAAATCAAGAAGCTGGGCCGTCGGGTTCAGAAGGGCTTTACGCTGATCGAACTGATGATCGTGGTTGCGATCATCGGTATTCTGGCGGCGATTGCGATTCCGCAGTATCAGGATTATGTGACTCGCGCACGTTGGTCGGATAACATCTCGACTGTGGCACCGCTAAAGCTTGCGATTGCGCAATGTTTGCAGGAGAACAGTGGAGTGCTGACTTCGTGCGATACCACGGCCAAGCTTGGCACTACTGTAGGCTATCCTGGTACTCAGAATCCGACCAATGGCACTATCGCGGTAACGGCGGCCACTGCGGCGATCGTTATCACCGGTGCGGGCCAGCTGGCGGCGTGTACCGTAACGCTCACGCCGACGGTGGGCACCAACGCTGTAACGTGGCTGGGGGCGACGGGCGGCGCTGCTACTTGCACTAAGTCGCAGACTGGCGTCTAAGTCCGAAATCGCATCGCCAAGATGTAAAGCGCCTTCGGGCGCTTTTTATTTATTCCTCAAGCTATCATGCGCCTTTTCCCCAACAAGGCAACGCATGCCGCAGCTTAGGACCGCCATTCCGGCGATCTTTCTTGTCCTCACGATTGCTTTCCCGCTACTGGTTTCCCGGCATACCCTGCCGCTGGCCACGTTCTACGGCGAATGGGCGGCAGCAGTAGTCTTCCTGGCACTTGCCGGCGTGCTGACTGCATCGGCATCCCGGTCTGCGTCGGGCAAGGACACCAACGTTCCTCGGGTCGCATGCCTTCTCCTCTGGCTGGTCGCCATTGCAGCAATCCAGTCAGCCTCCGGCCTCGTTGACCTAACCGGTAGCCGTTACGCGACGCAGCTCTCGCTCGTGTTTAGCGCGGTCGTCATGCTGGCAGCGTATCGCTACGGCACATCCGCTTCGACGGACAATCGTCGCAACGTCGTCGACGCCCTCGCCACTGCGTTCCTCCTCGCCGGCCTCCTCGGCACTCTGTCCCAGTGGGTCCAACTCTTCCATCTGGAGTCCCGCAGCTTCGGCCTAGTCTCGTCCTATTTCTACGACGACAACCGCCGCCTCTGGGGCAACCTCAACCAGCCCAACCACCAGGCCACGGTAGAGGGCATGACGCTGGTCGCGGCGACTTGGCTGGCCTCGCGCGGCAAGCTGCGTTTTCCGATGTGGCTGGTCGCCGTGGTGCTGCTGGAAAGCGGGATCGTACTATCTGGTTCACGCACCGGCGTTCTGCACGTTGGTCTCGCCGCGCTGTACGCCGTCATCGCCGCGTGGCTTGCACGCGGTACACCGCGCGATACCGACCCGATGCGTCGGCCCATCGGCTTGCTGGTCGCGGCGGTTATCATGGTTGCCGTGCTACTGGTGTTGCAGCCGGCCATCAAGGCAGCCGGCCACGCCTTCGACTGGCGCCTGTTCGACACCCTTGCCCAACTTGAGGCCGCGGATCAGATGTCCGCGCGCAGCGCCCTGTGGACCCACGCATGGGCCATGTTCCGCTCCCACCCCTGGCTAGGCGTAGGCTGGGGCGAGTTCGGCTGGGCCCAGTTCCAGCAGCTGCCGCAGGTCGGCGTGAAGGTCGAGATGTCCCTTCATGCGCACAACGCTGTGCTCGACCTCCTGGCCAAGACGGGGATCGTCGGGACCGCGGGCGTGGCGCTAGTGCTTGCGGGATGGTTGTGGCGCGTGGTGCGTGTCCGCCTCTTGCAGGCGGATGGCGACGAAAGGGCGCAGATCGTCGTCGTCCTGGCATGGCTGGCCATGCTGTGCGCGCATTCGATGCTCGAGTACCCGCTGCACTACCTCTACTTCTTCCTGCCGTTCTGCTTCATGCTCGGCTGGCTCGAGCCGGGCGGCTTCGGACGTTGGAATATTCCGCGCTGGCTGTCGCTTGGATTGCTGGCGGGTTTCGCCGCAGTCAGTGTGATCGTGCTCGCTTCGATGTGGCAGGACTACCGGCGTGCCGAGGCGCGTGAATACGCCACCCGCGAACGCCGCGCCACGCTGCCGATGCCGGCATACTGGTTCCGTCAGTACGCATCAGCCGATGTCGCTGAGCGCGCCGTCATCACGCCCGCCAATGCCGCGGAGTTGTTGCCTTCGCATATCGCCGCAGTGCATCTGCTGCCGACCCCGACGATGATTGCCCGCACGGCTTGGCTGATGGCGCTGACGGGCGATGGCGCGCAGGGCCGTGCATGGCTGGAGCGCCTGCGCTACTACTACCAGGGCGATGAGGCGACGCAATACGCCACGCTGGACCAGGCTTGTCGCGAAGTACCCAATGCGGCGCGGCCGCGCGAGTTCTGTGGATGGATCCGCGAACAGGCGCGGCGCATGCCGGACTAGGACGCTGACGACCCGGACCAATCAGTACGGCGCCCCGTAGCCCGGAGGCGGAGGCGGCGGCGGATAGTAGTAGGACTGCGCCGCCGGCCTCGGCGCCGTCGCCATGTGGCCATACACCGGCACCCGGTGGCCGCTGGCGTACATGCACTGCACATAGGCAGTGTCGTACTGGCGTTGCGTGCCATAGCCGGAGTAGGCGGCACTGTTTGTGCCGACCGCCGCGCCGGTCAGCAGGCCGACGCCGGCCCCCACGGCTGCACCTTCGCCGCCGCCAAATGCCGCGCCCGCGGCGGCGCCCAGCGCGGTACCCACGATGGTGCTGCCCACCGCGCTGGTATTGGCAGCCTGGGCCGAACTCACCCCGCCTACCTGGCCGAACGCGTACTGGCGGCAGTTGCCGTCATCGGCGCGGAACTGGTCGAAGGACTTCCCGGTGCCGGGCATGACCATCACGGAGGGGCCGGATGGCACCACGGCGCAGGCGCCCAGTGCAAGGGTGGCCAGCGCCAGGGTCGTGCGCGAAAGGATTTTCATAGACTCATCCTTGCAGCCGGCGCCTGTGGCACCGGTTGTGGTGCCTGTTGTGGCGTCATCGAACCCGACGGCGGGTGCGCGGGTACCTGCTGCCAGCCGCCCGGGCACTCATGTACGTACGGGTAGTAGCCCTCGGGCTTGCTGCAGTGGTACCACAAGGCCTGCGCGGGCGGTGCCGCGTTGTCCGGGCCGGGCGCCGGAACCGGGCCATCGGGGCCTTGTTCGACGTATTGAGGTGGCGATGCCGGTACGCCTACCGCGGCTGGCGGGTAGTAATACGGAGACGGGTAGCCATAGGGGTAGCCCCAGGGATAACCGCCATAGTAGAAGCCGGGGCCGATGAAAACGCCAACGCTGCCGTGTGCGTGGTAATAGCCGCCATGGCCATGGTAGTACCCGCCGTGGTAGTAGCCACGCCCCGCGAGCGCCACGCCGCTCGCCGAGACGGCTATCAATGCCAGGGCCAACTGGCAAAGCCTGCGCCCGTTCATGGTTTTCACCCGGTTGTTGGCGGGGGACGGTTGCACGGCCTCCGCAATTCGCTGCCCGGCGGATATGTGGGCACGCCGGTCTGAATATCATTCAATACCAATTTATCCCGGCCGGGGCGACTTGCGGAGTCGAGGAAATGCAGCGTTACCTTTATTACGGAAGCGATGCCTGGATGATTGGAAATGGTGACATGACGCATGCATCATGGCGCTTGAACTGCCAGGCCAGCGCAAGTTCGCCGTCGCTGCGGCTGGTGCTGCTGAAGGAGCAAAAGCAAAAGGCCAAGGTCGTTACCCCTTGGCCTTGCACCGGCGCCGATCTCACCGGATCCGGTTCCGTGAACAATCAGCCGCCATCGGTGAACGAGTCGCGCCTGTCACCGATTCTGGAGCCATCGGTGAACATGTCCCTCCGGTCCGTGACTCTCGTGCCATCCGTGTACACGTCGTACTTGCCCACAACGCGGCCTCCATCGGTGTACGGATCAACCGTCCGTATGCCAAGCGAGCCATCTGTGTAGACATCGCGGGCTCCATTGCCCGCCCAGGCCATTCCGGCACCCAATGTGGCAGCGACCGCTGCCAGCATCAGCATCTTCTTGCTCATTTTCCACCTCCTTCAGGTGGTAGCAGATCTAACAGGTTGCAGCAGTTTGCCTCCCGGCTATAGGAATTCGTACCAATATAGGCCTGTTTTTGCACTGCAGTAGAGCCATGTTCTGACAGATTCGTCATAAGTGCGAATCCTGCTAATGCCTTGTCGAAATATGGTTTGTCCAGGACTGGCCGCAGACCCACTGAATGCAGTAACGCTGTCTCCTTGGGGGCGCTTCGGCACTCCTGTCGGCGTTGGGTTCTGACGCTATACCGTTATGTGATAATCACGTCGCTATTACTGAACGGTCGCCGTCCATGGATACACGCATCAGTGGCACCCTGAAAACCTGGAACAAGGACAAAGGCTTCGGATTTATCACCTCGTCGAATGGTGGCCAGGACATCTTCGTCCATATCACGGACTACCCCAGGCAGGGTGGTCTGCCGAAGGTGGGTGAGTCGCTGACATTCCTCGTTACGCTCAACCAGGATGGCAAGAAGAAGGCCATCCAGGTTCAACGGCCGGGCGGTCGTCCGGCTGTGCCATACCGGAGTCGCAAGCAAGCACCGGTGCGCCGACGAGCATCATTCGGTTCCCGTCTGGCAAGTCTTATTGCCGTAGCAGTCCTCTGCGCTATCGGATACAAGCACTTCGCCCCGGGGGCCGGCGCAAATGAAACGTTGGCCGCTGGCGCGAGCACGGCCCCAGCCGCCGCGGCGCCCAGCTCATTCCAGTGCGATGGACGGACGCATTGTTCTCAGATGACCTCCTGCCAGGAGGCCAGGTACTTCCTGAAAAACTGCCCGAACCCGCAGATGGACGGTGATGGTGACGGTACCCCGTGCGAGTCCCAGTGGTGCTCGGGCATGTTTTCCAGATAGATTGCCCGGAGTGCGATAGCGATCGGACGTCTGCGCCGTGGGCCGCGATGGATGGACCGCCCTTCGGGTTCTCTGGTATCGATCAAGCCATTTGCAGGGCAATGCCTTACGGTTGCACCACCCAGTCCCCCGACTTGCCGCCATGCTTCTCCAGCAGGCGCACATTGCCCATCACCATCCCCCGGTCCACCGCCTTGCACATGTCGTAGATGGTCAGCAGCGCGACCTGTACGCCGGTCAGCGCCTCCATCTCCACGCCGGTCTGGCCTCGCGTTTCGGTGCGTACCGTGCAGGTAACGCTGGCGCCAGCGTCGTCCAGCGCGAAGTCCACCGCAACCTTGGTCAGGCCGATCGGGTGGCACAGCGGAATCAGGTCGGCGGTACGCTTGGTCGCCATGATCGCGGCGATCCGCGCGATGCCGAGCACGTCGCCCTTCTTCGCGGTGCCGTCGCGCACCAGCGCAAAGGTATCGGGCAGCATGGTGATGGTGCCGGTCGCCACCGCCACGCGGTGGGTGCTGGCCTTGTCGCCGACATCGACCATGTGGGCCTGTCCGGCGGTATCGAAATGGGTAAGCTGCGTCATGGCTGGGTCCTGTACGGCAACGTGCGGCAACCGCCAATGGGAACGGGTTGCGGAGGCCGCTATCATAGCAACATGCCCAAGACCCCATTGCTTCGCAGGCCAGGCACCGCCGGCCTTTGCGGACGGCCAGGCGCTGCGCCTGCCGGCCCGGCATCACATGTCCCTGCGCGGCATGCGAGGCCATGGCGCCGTTCGCTGGTGGCGCTGATTGCGCTGACCATGGTGACGCCCGCGTGGCCGCAGGGTAGCGCGCCGGCGGGGGGCGCCGGCGCCGCGGCCAGGCCCGTGGCGGTCGCGCCCGCGGAAACCAGCGACCAGGTCTACGACAACCTCAGCCGTAGCGTCAGGGCGGGACAGAAGTCCGAGTTCGGGCTGCGCACCAACAATGCTGTGGTCGATGTCGGCGGCGTCCAGTTGCCGGACATGGGCGATCCCTCCACGGCGGCGCTGTCGCCCGACATGGAAAAACGCCTGGGCGACCGCATCATCCGCGAAATCCGGCGCGATCCGCAGTACGTGCCGGATCCGCTGCTGTCCGACTACCTCAACGCGCTGGGCTACCGGCTGGTGCAGGCGGCGCGGCGCCAGAACATCTCGGGCTCGAACGGCGCCGGGACCTTCGCCACCGGCTTCGAGCTGTTCGGCGTGCGTGACCGCAGCATCAACGCCTTCGCCTTGCCGGGCGGCTATATCGGCGTGCATACGGGTCTGCTGGTGCAGTCCGAGACCGAGTCGGAACTCGCTTCGGTGCTCGGCCACGAAATCGGCCACGTCATGCAGCGCCACATCGCGCGCGGCATTACCCAGCAGGACCAGTCGATGTGGATCGCACTGGCCTCGATGGTGCTGGCCGGGCTGGCGGCCACGCGCAGCCCCGATGCCGCCGCCGCGCTCGCCATGGGCGGGCAGGGCGCTGCCATTGCCAACCAGCTGTCGTTCTCGCGCGGCGCCGAGCGCGAAGCCGATCGCGTCGGCTTCCAGATCATGACGGCGGCCGGGTTCGATCCGCAGGGCATGCCCGACTTCTTCCAGCGGCTGCAGCGTTCGTCGGGCACGGCGGAGAACTCGGTGCCATCCTACGTAAGGACCCACCCGCTCACGTCCGAGCGGATTGCCGACATGCAGGATCGCGTGAGCCACGTGATGGCACGCAAGGTTCCGAACACGCCCGAATACGAGTTTGCGCGCGTGCGCGCCCGCGTCATCCAGGAAAGCTCGCCCAGTGACCTGCAGAACCTGCGCGCTTCCGTGCGCGCCCAGCTGGCCGGCGCCTCCGCGGTGCGCTTGCCGGCGCTGCACTACGGCCTGGCCTTCATCGAACAGCGCCTTGGCCGTTACCCGGCCGCCGAGCAGGAACTGGCCGAATCGCGCCGCCTGTACGGCAACATTCCCGGCGCCAGTTCGGGAAGCCCGATGCTCGACGTGATGGCGATTGAACTCGCACGCGCGCAGGGCCGCGTGCCCGAGGCGATGAGCCAGGCCGCGGCGTCGATGAAGACCTTCCCGCTGTCGCACGCGGTGGCGCTGGCCTATGGGGACACGCTGCTGGGTACCGGCCAGTACGATGCGGCGGTCACGTTCCTGCGCGAGCGCACGCGGCAGGAGACCGGGCGCAGCGAATGGTGGGACATGCTGGCGCGCGCCTATGCCGGGCAAGGCAAGCGCGTGCAGCAGCACCAGGCGCTGGCGGAAAAGTATGCGATGGAGGGCGCCTTCCAGGCCGCGATCGAGCAGTTGCAGATCGCGCGCAAGGCCGGCGACGGCGATTTCTACACGTTGTCCGAGGTCGACGCGCGGCTGCACCAGCTCCAGCGGCAATACCGGGAGGAGCGGCAGGACAACAAGGGCATGCCCAACTGAGGCGGATCGGCCTGCTCAGGCGGCCGGCGCCCGCGGGTCGCGCATGAAGCCGAAGCGCTTCGGCACCTCGTCGGCGCCAATCGGTTCGATCGGGATGTCGCGGCCGTCATGGTGGAACACGCCGAGGTCCGCGCCGCAGGCGTCGCCATGCCACTTGCATGCGCCGCTGAAGAGGTCCAGGTCGTGGTCGTGCAGCAGCGCTGCCTGCGAATCGCCGGCTTCGCCTTCAACTTTGCCAGCCAGCACGACATTGCCCTGTTCGTCGGCAAAGCAGGCCTGCACGTCAAACGCGCGCCGCGTGGTGGTGCGCAGGCTGCCTTCATGCAGGCGCACGATCCACGGCGCATAAGCCAGCGACACAAAGACGCGCTGCGGGCCGTTCTGGAAATACCACGCCCCGCGCTCGTCATGCAGGTAGTTGCGCTCGATGAACGCGACCAGCGTTTCATGCCGGAGCGGGTCGCCCGACAGGCCGTGTTGCTGCGCGAACTCGTTGCGCAGGCGCCATTGGCCGCGGCGGTCCAGCGCCAGCCATCCATAGCAGTGGGGCACATCGGGCCAGCGCGCCAGTGCTTGCCGGACTGATTCATCCATGGTCGTGTCTCCTCGGTGCTCGTCGTTGCCCGTCGTTGCTCGTCGTCGCGTGAGGTGCCGGCTTCAGGACATGCTGTCGAAGAAGCGCAGGATCCGTGCAGGCAGCCATTCGATATGCCCGCTGAACGGCAGCAGCGGCAGCTGTCCCAGCAGGCCCGCGCGCGGCGTCATGAAGCCGACGTGTCCGCCATGCTCGGGCTGCTCCAGCCACACCTGCGGGCTGACGTCGGCGGGGCCCGGCAGGTAGCGGCCGGGCAGGAAAGGGTCATTGCGCGCATTGAGTACCAGCGTGGGCACGGCAATCTCGCCCAGCACGGGTTTGCTCGAGGCGCGTTTCCAGTAGTCGTCGGTATCGCGAAAGCCATGCAGCGGCGCGGTCACGATATTGTCGAACGCGTACAGGTCGCGGCTCGCCAGCATGGCGTCGCGATCGAACAGGCCGGGATACTGCTCCAGCTTGGCCAGCGACTTGCGCTTGAGCGTCTGCAGGAACATGCGCGTGTAAAGCATGTTGAAGCCAGCAGACAGCGCCGCGCCGCCGGCGGCCAGGTCCAGTGGCGCCGAGATGGCCGCGGCAGCGGTCAGGTACCCGGCCGCGCTGCCCTGTTCGCCAAGGTAGCGCAGCAAGGCGTTGCCGCCCAGCGAGATGCCTACCACCAGCATTGGCCTGCCGTCGGCGCAATGCTCGCGGCGCAGGCGTTCGAGTACCCAGCGGATCTCGGCGGAATCGCCGGAATGGTAGAAGCGCGGCGCGCGATTGAGTTCGCCCGAGCAGCCACGGAAGTGCGGAATCACGCCTTGCCAGCCGCGCGGCTGCAGCGCGTGCATCAGCGCCTGCGCGTAGTGGCTGCCGGAGTCGCCTTCCAGCCCGTGGAACATCACCAGCAGCGGCGCATTGGCGCGTGCCGCGTGCGTGGTCCAGTCGAGTTCGATGAAATCCTGGTCAGGCGTTTCCCAGCGCTCGCGGCGAAAGTGCACGCGCGGCGGCCGTTGCGTAAAACGCGCGGGAATGATGGTCTGGGCGTGCCCGCCACGCAGCCACCACGGCATGGCGACGCCATCGCCATAAGCGTGTGCGGATGGACCGGCCTGGGTGGTGGGCGGCAGGCGATGGTGCGGAAGCTGCGTCATGCCGGCTGGATCATGCGATGCGCCGCGCGCGCAGGCGCGCGGCCGGTGGCTGCGTTCAGTGCAGCGCCTGCCCCGGCGCCGCGGCCACGGAGGCAACCTGCACGGCGTTGGCCGGGCTGCAGTGGATATGCGCAAGGCGCCAGCCTTCGTGGTTCTGCATCAGCACGTAGGTGGTATGCACGTACAGGTCGGCCTCGACCCGGTCCGCGCCGAAGCGCAGGGCCTCGGTCACGTCGAAGATCGACACGCCCAGCGACGCATGGCTGCTGGTCTCGATGGCGTCGATCAGCACCGGCTGTTCTTCGAGCAATTGCGCGAACGCCTGGCGCAGGTGTTCATGGCCGATCAGGCGCTGCCCGTCAGGCATGACGCAGGTGACCGAGTCTTCGTCGAGCCACAGGCGCAGCGCGCCGTCGGCATCGCGCAGTTTCATGGCCTCGCGGAAGGCCTGGACAATGTCTTCCGCGGAATCGAACAGACGGGCAAAACGGGGCATGGTCGCGATGTCAGGAGTCAGGGCCGGTGCAGCAGCTTGCGCAGCTCGACGAACACCATTTCGGGTTCGATGTCTTTCAGGCAGCGCAGGTGTCCCAGGGGACACTCGTGTTTGAGGCACGGACTGCATTCGAGTTGCAGCCACATGATACTCGCAGCCTGTGACAGGGGCGGCGTCTGGCGCGGATCGCTGGAGCCGAACACGGCCACCTGCGGCCGGTTCAGCGCGGCGGCGACGTGCATGAGGCCGGTATCGTTGCAGACCGCGGCCTCGGACAGCGCGAGCAGGTCGATGGCGTCGTCCAGCGAGGTCTGTCCGCACAGGTTGCGCACGAACGGTGCTTCGCGCGCGATCTCGGCGGCCGCGTCCGCGTCGGCAGCCGCGCCCAGCGTGATCATCTGTGCATACGGGTACGAGCGCCGCAGCATCTGCGCCAGCTTGGCGAAATGCGCCGCCGGCCAGCGCCGCGCGGGGCCGAAGCCGGCACCCGGGCAGAAGGCAATCAGGCGCGTCTGCGGCGGGATGCCGAAGCGCTCGGCGGTGGCGGCAATGCGGGTCGGGTCGGTGCGCAGGCGCGGCTCGGACAGTTCCGCCGGCGGCTTGGCGCCGGGCCGCAGCGCCAGGCGCGCGTAGTGCTCGGCCATGACCGGACGGCCGTTGCGCGGCGGGTTGGCATGGCTCACGTTCAGCATGCCGAAACGCGACTCGCCACGGTAGCCGACACGCAGCGGAATGCCGGCGAGCCACGGGATCAGCGCCGACTTGAGCGTGTCCGGCAGCACGTAGGCCATGTCGTAGCCTTCGTTCTTGAGCTGCTGGGCAAACATGAACCGCGCCGAGAGCTGCAGCTTGCCGTGCGTCAGGTCGCTCGGAAAGACCCTGCCCATTTCCGGCATGCGCGCCAGTACCGGGCCCACCCATTTGGGCGCAAGGGCGTCGATGACCAGCCGCGGATGGCGTGCCTTGAGCAGCGCCAGCAACGGTTGGGCCATCAGGGCGTCGCTGATCCGGTCGGGGGCGATGACGAGGGCTTTTTTCATGAGTGGGGCGATGCTTGCCCGCGCTTCAGCGCGACGGGCGGAAACGTCGACGCTCCGAGGCGCCGACAGGCGGCCCGGAGCGTCGGGGTGCTGCGGGAGCGGCGCGGGCCGCTCAGTGGTGGCCCTTCAGCACGGTGCCCGGCTTGAGCTTATACACCGTGCCGCAGTACGGGCACTTGGCTTCGCCGGTATCCACCACATCCAGGAAGACGCGCGGATGGTAGTTCCAGGCCGGCGTGTTGGCGGTGGGGCAGTGCAGCGGAATGTCTTCAGCGCCGATTTCAACGATGTTGGCGGTTTGCGTCATGGTGTTGCGGGGTGTCGTGCTTCGGATTGGGTCGGGCTGTCGCCATGCCGGCAAGGCCAGAGGGACGTCAGCCGTTTCTTGTCTGGTTTGCCGATTCCGCCGGATAGTCCGGCTTCGGCAATGCAGCATTGTAAGCTGCGGGGGCATGGGTGCCAACGCGGCAGACCGTGAAAGGCAGTCTAAAATGCCCGCTTTCGCGTCGTTCTCCCCCAAAATTCCTCTCCCCGCACCCGTTCCCGTGCCATCCGTCATCCCTCCCGGCCCCGAAGCGGGCCCCGACAGCGGCTTGCCGGCCTGGCAGCAGGCGCTGGAAGCGCTGCAGGGGCTGGCGGGAGGCGCCACGGCCGCCGTCAACGCCCCCGATCGGCGCCTGCTGTGGGCGTTGACGCTGGATACCGACGGCGCCGTCGCCGCGATCGAGCCGCTGGAGCAGACGCGCGGCGCGCGCGGCTGGGGCAAGCCACGGCCGGCACCGCTGGCGCGCGTGGCCGAAGACGGACAGCTGCCGCCATGGGATGCGCGCGTCGCGCAAGCCATCCGGCGCGACCAGTCGCACAACCGGCGCTACGTGCTGGACCGGGCGGCAGCCATCGTGGCGCTGGTCGGTCATCCGGCGGTCGTGCTGGCCCGGTCCCCGGAACAGGTGCTCGAGGTGATCGAAGGGGCGCCCGCGCTGGAGGCCGTGCACACCGACGGCCGCTATGTGCTGCGGATCTATCCTCCGCTGCGCGAAGCGCCCGCTATGGACGCCTTCCTGCCGGCAGCGGCACGCCAGGATGCCGAGGCCCTGCGACAGGTCACGGTGCTGCGCGATGGTCCGCAGCGGCTGCGCGTGATCCGTCTCACGCCGGCGCAACAAGGGGCGGCCCGGCTGATTGCCGACGGCCTGGCTATCCCCGAAGCCGGCCGCGCGCAGCTGGACCGCACGCTGCGCGCGCTGGCCGGGCATTTCCAGGTCGAGGCGGACCCCACCGGCGCCGTGCGCGAACTGGAGCCCGAATCGCGCCTGCGCGCCGAAGTGGCGCCGCATGGCCGGGGCATCGCCTTGCGGCTGGTGGTCACGCCGCTGGGCCCGCTCGGGCCGCGCCTGGCGCCGGGCGCGGGACGCGAGCGGCTGATGGCCAACGTGCGTGGCGAAACGCTGGCCGCGCAGCGCGACCTGGAAGCGGAACTGGCACACGTGGCCGAGGTATTCGCCGAACTGCCCTTCCTGGTGCCGCTGGCTCCGCCCGGCGGCGAGCACAACTGGGTGCTCGACGATCCCGAAGACGCGCTGGCCGTCGTGGAAGCGCTGCCGCGCCTGCCCGGCGTGCAGGCGCTGGAGTGGCCGCGCGGCAAGGAGATGCGCGTGGTGGCCGCCGACCTGCCGCAGCTCAGCGTCACCGTCGAAACCCGCAATGCCTGGTACCGGCTGGTGGGCGAACTGCGCGTGGCCGAGGGCCTGGTGCTCGAACTCGCCAAGCTGATCGACTGGACCGGCAGCCACGCCGGCCGCTTCGTGCCGATGGGGCAGGGCGTGTACGTCGCGCTCACGCGCACGCTGCGCGGCCGCTTGCGCGACCTGGCCAGCGTGGCCGACCGTGTGCCCGACGGCATCCGCGTGCCGCTGATGGCCGCGCCGTGGCTCGACGATGTGCTGGCCGGCGCGGGCATCGATCCCGATGCGCATTTCCGCCTGCGGCTCGCCCGGCTGCGCGCCGCGCGCGAGACCGACATCGCCGTGCCGGCCAACCTCGTTGCGGAACTGCGCCCCTACCAGCATGACGGCTTCCGCTGGGCCATGACGCTGGCCGCGGCCGGGCTCGGTGCCTGCCTGGCCGACGACATGGGCCTGGGCAAGACGCTGCAGGCACTGGCGGTGCTGCTGGCCCGCGCGGGCGGCGGTGCGGGCCTGGTGGTCGCACCGACCTCGGTCTGCGGCAACTGGGCCGCCGAGGCGCGGCGTTTCGCGCCGACGCTGAACGTGCACGTCTATGCCGAAGGCGAGCGGGAGACCATGCTCGCGCAGGCGGGGGCGGGCGATCTGGTCATCGTCTCCTACACGCTGCTGCAGCAGGCGCATCAGGCCTTCTGCGCGCGCGAATGGCACACCGTCGTGGCCGACGAGGCGCAGGCCATCAAGAATGCCGCATCCCGCCGCGCGCGGGCGCTGTTCGACCTGCCCTCGGGTTTTCGCATGGCGCTGTCCGGCACGCCCGTGGAAAACCGGCTGGCCGAACTCTGGTCGGTGATGCGCTTCTGCAACCCTGGCCTGCTCGGATCGCTGGCCCGCTTCAACGAGCATTTCGCCAACCCGATCGAGCGCAGCGGCGCACGTGAAGTCCGGCAGCGGCTGCGGCGCATGATCGCGCCATTCGTGCTGCGCCGGACCAAGGCGCAGGTGCTCGACGATCTGCCGGCGCGCACCGAGCTGGTCATCCGCGTGGAGCCGGAGCCGGTGGAGGCCGCACATTACGAAGCGCTGCGCCGCCAGGCGCAGTCCGAAGCCGAAGCCGCGCTGGCACGTGCCGAAGCCGCGCGCAAGGCCACGCGCGGCGCACCGGAAGGGGCGCGCGCCAGGGCCATCGCGCAGGCACAGTTCCAGGCGCAGGCGCGCATCCACGTGCTGGCGCAACTGATGCGGCTGCGCCGCGCGGCCTGCGATGCGCGGCTGGTCACGCCCGAGATCGGACAGGAGGGCGCCAAGCTGCGGACCTTCGTCGAGCTTGCCGGCGAACTCGCGGCCAACGGGCACAAGGTGCTGGTGTTCAGCCAGTTCGTGGACTTCCTGCGCCTGCTCAGGCAGGGTCTGGAGCGCGCGGGCCTGGCGCTCCAGTACCTGGACGGCGCCACGCCGGCCGCGGAGCGTACCCGGCGCGTGGCGGCCTTCCAGGCGGGCGAGGGCGATGTGTTCCTGATCAGCCTGAAGGCCGGCGGTTTCGGCCTGAACCTGACCGCTGCCGACTACGTGATCATTGCCGACCCGTGGTGGAACCCCGCCGCCGAGGACCAGGCCATGGGCCGCGCCCACCGCATTGGCCAGGTGCGTCCCGTCACGGTGTACCGGCTGATCACGGCGGGGACGATCGAAGAGCGCATTGTCGAGTTGCACAAGGACAAGGGCGCGCTGGCCGACGGCGTGCTGGAAGCCGGCGAGGAAGGCGTTGCCGGCATCGGCGCGCCACTGCCGGACGTGGATGAGCTGGTCGGACTGCTGCGGCGCTGAATGTTGCTGCGGCACGACCATATGCCGGCACGGCATACCTTCAAGTGAACTCGGTCGTTTGGTTTTGGCCCGAACATTGCTATCGTGTGACCTTCGGTCCGGGGCGCCAAGACCCTGGCTCGTGACGGCGTCGCCCCGGTTCCGGCGCCCTTGTCATTCCTTTCCTTCGACGGTGCCCCCTATGTCCCGCCTGCCCTTGCGCTTCTCGTTCCGCTCCGCCCTCCAGCTGACCGCCGGCCTGGCCGCAGCCTGCGCCATTGCCGCGCCCGCACAGGCGCAAGGCGAATGGCCGAACCAGCCGGTGACGATCCTGATGGGTTTCACCGCCGGCTCGGGCGTGGACATGGTGGGCCGCACGCTGCAGGAATCGCTGCAGAAGTCGCTCAAGACCACCATCATCTACGACTACCGTCCGGGCGCCGGCGGCAACGTGGCCTCGGAAGTCGTGGCCCATGCCAGGCCCGATGGCTACACGCTGCTGCTGGGTACGGCCGCCACGCACGGCATCAACCCGGCGCTGTACAAGAGCCTGCCGTTCGATGCCGACGCCGATTTCACGCCGATCGCACCGCTGGTGGAAGTTTCCAACGTGCTGACCATCAACCCGGCCGTGATCGACGTGAAGTCGGTCAGGGAATTCATCGAGAAGGTCAAGGCCAGCCCGGGCAAGTACAACTACGCGTCCACGGGCAATGGCACCGGCACCCACCTGGCATTCGCCGAATTCAATGCGCGCGCCGGCCTCGACATGGTCCACGTCCCGTACAAGGGCGGCCCCGATGCGCTGCAGGCCGTGCTCAAGGGCGAGGTCTGCTGCATCTTCAACCAGGTCCAGAGCGTGCTGCCGCAATATCGCGCGGGCAAGGTACGCCTGCTCGGCGTGACCACGGGCAAGCGCGTGCCGGTGGTGCCGGAAGTGCCGACCATTGCCGAAAGCGGGCTGGCCGGCTTCAACAGCACCATCTGGTTCGGCTTCTTCGGGCCGAAGGGGCTGGACCCGAAGATATCGCGCAAGATCAACGACGCGGTGAAGGTCGCGCTGGAAACGCCGGCCATCCGCCAGAAGCTGATCGACGCGGGCAATTCGCCGCGCGTGGAAAGCGTGGATCAGTTCCGTGCGACGGTGAAGGCGGACCGGCAGAAGTGGGCGGGGGTGGTGAAGACGGTGGGGGCTTCGATCGATTGATCGGAGGTTGAAGTGCACGCGCCCGCAAAGATGCGGGCGCGCTTGGAATTTCCTCAGGGGCGGGGCGCTTCAGGCCCTATCCCCCTATCCCGCTAGCCCCCGAACGCCGCGGCCGCACGCTGCAGCCGGTCCCGCACACCAGCCCATTCATGCCCTTCCGGCAGCGGCTCGAACACCAGCCGCGTGTAGCCCTGCTTGTCGAGCGTGCGCAGCAGGCGATACAGCTCGCGCGCATAGGAGGTGGCATCCGCAGGCGCCTGTACCCAGGTGCAGCGCGCATCGTCGACCGGCGCGCGCCCCACCCATGCCAAGCGCACATCGGCGGCAAGCAAGGGCAGTTGTGCCGCCAGTTCGGCCGCATCGGCCAGCACCAGCGGGGTATGCGGCGCGTAGTGGGCCTTGAGCGTGCCCGAGGCGCGCGGCGCGGCGGCGTCGGGAGGCAAGGGCGCTTCGCCGAGCACCTTCGCCATCATCGCCGGCGTGATCGCGCCCGGGCGCAGCAGCACCGGGCCGATGCCCTGGTCCAGCCGCGACAGGTCGACGATCGTCGATTCGATCCCCACTTCCACGCCATCGCCTTCGAGGACATAGACCGCATCGCCGAACTCGTCGCGCACATGCTGAGCCGTGGTCGGGCTGACCTGGCCGAACTTGTTGGCCGAGGGCGCGGCAATGCCGCCACGGCCGCGCTTGAAGCGCGACAGCAGCGCCTGCGCAACGGGATGCGAGGGGCAGCGCAGGCCAATGCTGTCCTGGCCGCCGGCGACTGCCGGGTGGATGTGCGAGGCACGCTTGAGGATCAGCGTGAGCGGGCCGGGCCAGAACGCTTCGATCAGCTGGTTCGCCGCGTCCGGCACCTCGTCGACCCAGTAGCCGATGTCGGCGCCGTCCACCACATGCACGATGACCGGGTGGTTCGACGGCCGCCCCTTGAGCGCGAAGATGCGCGCCACGGCTTGCGGGTTCTCGGCGTCGGCGCCGAGCCCGTAAACGGTTTCAGTGGGAAAGGCGACCAGCTGGCCGGCCTCCAGCAGGCGGACCGCTTCGTCCAGTTCGGCGGCCGTGGGCATGCGCGACATCGTGTTCCTCGAGGCTGGCGTGGCAGTGTTGCGGAGAGTTCAGAGCGGGATGTGCAGCGCCTGCTCGGCCACCTGGAATGCCTGCTCCGCGGCCTCGGCGTTTTCGCCGATGCAGT
Organism: Cupriavidus yeoncheonensis; assembly: GCF_905397275.1. GTDB lineage: Bacteria > Pseudomonadota > Gammaproteobacteria > Burkholderiales > Burkholderiaceae > Cupriavidus > Cupriavidus yeoncheonensis. The sequence continues at coordinate 139,034 of NZ_CAJPUY010000014.1, forward strand.
TCACATGGCCCATCTTGCGCGACGGGCGCGCATCGCTCTTGCCGTACAGGTGCAGCTTGGCGCCGCGCTGGGCCAGGACTTCATCCCATGCCGGCGTGCGCTCCAGGCCGAACTCGAACCACACGTCGCCAAGCAGGTTCAGCATCTTGCCGGCCGAATGCTGGCGCGTGCTGCCCAGCGGCAGGCGGGCCATGGCGCGCACCTGCTGCTCGAACTGGCTGGTCTCGCACGCATCCATGGTGATGTGGCCGGAGTTGTGCGGGCGCGGCGCCATTTCGTTGGCGATCAGCGAGCCGTCGGTGAGCACGAAGAATTCGATGCACAGCACGCCCACATAGCCCATCTCGGTGGCGATGGTGGCGGCGGCGGCGCGGGCGCGCTCGGCGATGTCGGCCGACACGCTGGTGGACGGCATCGTCGTCGAGAACAGGATGCCGTCGCGGTGCACGTTCTCGGCCAACGGCCAGGTCGCGGTGCTGCCATCGGCGGCCCGCGCGGCCAGCACCGAGACCTCGTAGGCCAGCGGCAGCATCTGCTCGAGCACGCACGGCACGTGCTGCATGGCCTTCCATGCGGCGCGCACGTCGTCGCGCGTCTTCACGCGGGCCTGGCCCTTGCCGTCGTAGCCCATGCGGGCGGTCTTGAGGATGCCGGGCAGGACCGTGTCGGGCAGCTGGTCCACGTCCGCATCGTGCTGGATGACCCAGTGCGGGGCGGTCGGCACGCCGGTGCGCTCCGCGCACGAGGCAAAGAACTTCTTCTCGCCGATGCGGTTCTGCGCGATCGACACGCAGTAGCCGCGCGGCGCGACAAACGAGCCGAGCTGTTCCAGCCGGTCCAGCGACAGCGACGGCACGTTCTCGAATTCGGTGCTGACGGCCTGGCACAGCCTGGCCATCTCGGAGAGCGCTGCCTCATCAGTGTAAGGCGCGCAGATATGCCTGTCGGCCACGGAACCGGCAGGGCTGTCCTGGTCCGGGTCGAGCACGCAGACGCGATAGCCCATGGCCTGCGCCGCATGCGTGAACATGCGGCCAAGCTGACCGCCGCCGAGCATGCCGAGCCAGGCGCCGGGCAGGATGGGCGCGCTGGGGTTGTCGACGCCGAACTCGGCGCGCGACTCCGGCGTGTGGGCTTCGGAGAGGTAGGGATGGATATCGGTCGGCATTGCTCGGTTCCGTGGTTTCCGGGAGGGTTACGGCGCGGTGATTACAGCGGCAGCGTCATGGCGCGGGCAGCCTCGGTCTGCTTCGCGCGGAACGCTTCCAGCGCGCTGGCCAGCGCTTCGTCGGTGGTGGCCAGCGTGGCGATGGCGTGCAGCGCCGCGTTGGCGGCACCGGCTTCGCCGATCGCGAACGTTGCCACCGGCACGCCCTTGGGCATCTGCACGATCGACAGCAGCGAGTCCTCGCCGCGCAGGTACTTGGACGGCACCGGCACGCCGAACACCGGCACGATGGTCTTGGCGGCGATCATGCCCGGCAGGTGCGCGGCACCGCCGGCACCGGCGATGATCGCGCGGATGCCGCGGCCACGCGCGGTCTCGGCATAGCGGAACATGTCGTCGGCCATGCGGTGCGCCGAAACGACCTGCGCCTCGAACGGCACGCCGAAGTCCTTCAGCATGGCCACCGCGTGCTGCATCACGTCCCAGTCGGAACTGCTGCCCATCACGACGCCGACGAGCGGCTTGTCTTGCTTGCTCACGTCCTGTCCTCCGGGCTTACTGCAATGCTTCGCCCGTCAGGCGCGTCAGCGCTTCACGGTACTTGGCGGCGGTCTTCTCGATCACGTCGTCGGGCAGCTTCGGCGCCGGCGCGGTCTTCGGCCACGGCTTGCCGTCGATGCGCACGGCTTCCAGCCAGTCGCGCACGAACTGCTTGTCGAACGACGGCGGGTTGGTGCCGACCTGGTACGAATCGGCCGGCCAGAAGCGCGACGAATCGGCGGTCAGCACTTCGTCCATCAGCGTGAGGGTGCCGTTCTCGTCCAGGCCGAACTCGAACTTGGTGTCGGCGATGATGATGCCGCGCGTGGCGGCGTATTCGGCGGCTTCCTTGTACAGGCGGATCGAGATCTCGCGCATCTGGCGGGCCAGCGCCACGCCGATGCGCTCCTCGACTTCGCCGAACGAGATGTTCTCGTCGTGCTCGCCCATCTCGGCCTTGGCGGCCGGGGTGAAGATCGGCTCGGGCAGCTTCTGCGCATTCTGCAGGCCGGCCGGCAGTTCGATGCCGCACACCTTGCCGGTCGCCTGGTAGTCCTTCCAGCCGCTGCCGGCCAGGTAGCCGCGCACCACGGCTTCCACCAGGATCGGCTTCAGGCGCTTGACCACCACGGCGCGGCCCTGCACCTGCGCGACTTCCTCGGCCTTCACCACGGTTTCCGCGGCGACATCGGTCTCGTGGTTCGGCACGATATGCGCGAGCTTGCGGAACCAGAAGTTCGCCATCTGGTTCAGCACGCGGCCCTTGTCGGGGATCGGCTCGCCCATGATGACGTCGAAGGCGGACAGGCGGTCGGTGGTGACGATCAGCAGCTTGTCTTCGCCGACGGCGTAGTTGTCGCGCACCTTGCCGTGGCCGAGCAGCGGCAGCGATTGGATGGAGGACTGGTAGAGAGCGTTAGGCATGGTGGTTCCGATAAAACGGCGAAGCCGCCGGGCACTGAATGCTGCCGCGGCGGCCGGAACGTCAAACCGCCATCCGCGTCCGCGGATGGCGGTCAGGGGACATTACTGCACGACCTGGGCAAGCTTGCCCGACTTGTACTGGCTGGCGATATCCGTCAGCGATACCGACTTGATCTTGCTGGCCTGGCCTTCGCAGCCGAAGGCGATGTAGCGCGCCTTGCAGACCTGCTTGGCGGCTTCGCGGGCCGGCTTCAGGTATTCGCGCGGGTCGAACTTGCTCGGATTCTCGGCGAAGAAGCGGCGGATCGCGCCGGTCATCGCCAGGCGGATGTCGGTGTCGATGTTGATCTTGCGCACGCCGTACTTGATGGCTTCCTGGATTTCCTCGACGGGCACGCCGTAGGTTTCCTTCATGTCGCCGCCGAACTTGCGGATCTCTTCGAGCAGTTCCTGCGGCACCGACGACGAGCCGTGCATCACCAGGTGGGTGTTGGGGATGCGCGCGTGGATTTCCTTGATGCGGTTGATCGCCAGGATGTCGCCGGTCGGCTTGCGCGTGAACTTGTAGGCGCCGTGCGAGGTGCCGATGGCGATGGCCAGCGCGTCGAGCTGGGTGGCCTTGACGAAGTCGGCGGCCTGCTCGGGGTCGGTCAGCAGCATGGAGTGGTCCAGCTTGCCTTCGGCGCCGATGCCGTCTTCTTCGCCGGCTTCACCGGTTTCCAGCGAGCCCAGGCAACCCAGTTCGCCTTCGACGGTCACGCCGATCGCGTGCGACAGTTGCACGACCTTGCGGGTCACGTCGACGTTGTACTCGTAGTCGGCCGGAGTCTTGCCGTCTTCGCGCAGCGAGCCGTCCATCATCACCGACGAGAAGCCCAGGTCGATCGCGGCCTGGCAGATGGCCGGCGACTGGCCGTGGTCCTGGTGCATCACCACCGGGATGTGCGGGTAGGCTTCGACCGCGGCTTCGATCAGGTGGCGCAGGAAATGCTCGCCAGCGTATTTGCGGGCGCCCGCCGAGGCCTGCATGATGACCGGGGCGTTGACCTCGTCGGCCGCCTGCATGATGGCCTGGACCTGCTCGAGGTTGTTCACGTTGAATGCCGGCAGACCATAGCCGTTTTCGGCAGCGTGGTCGAGCAGCTGGCGCATCGATACGAGTGGCATGTCAAAACTCCTGAAAGTAAATGGGGTGTCTCTGAATCTTGTTCTGCTGGCGCTTTCCGCGGCGCTGGCCATGCTGGCCGGGCAAGTCATTCTGCACCGCTTGCCGCCGTGCTTCTGCCCGCCACCGCACGATCTGCTTCAACTTCCCACCCTGACGATCTTGAGGGTGTTGGTGCCGCCGGGCTGGCCCATGGGCTCGCCGATGGTCAGCACGATGAAATCGCCGCGCTGCACCACGCCCTGCGCGAGCAGCAGCTCTTCGGCCTGCTCCAGCGCCGTGTCGCGGTCGGTGCTGGCCTGCAGCGGCAGCGGCACCACGTTGCGGTACAGCTGCATCTTGCGCTGCGACGCCACGTTCGGCGTCATCGCGTAGATCGGCACGTGGATGCGGTGACGGCTCATCCACAGCGCGGTCGCGCCCGAATCGGTCAGGGCGGCAATCGCCTTCACCTGCAGATGATAGGCGGTGAACAGCGCACCCATGGCCACCGACTGGTCGATGCGCGAGAAGGTCTGGTTAAGGAAGTCCGTGTCGAGCTGCACCACCTCGGACTTCTCGGCTTCGATGCAGACCGCGGCCATGGCCTCGACGGTTTCCACCGGGTAGCGTCCCGCGGCGGTCTCGGCCGACAGCATCACGGCGTCGGTGCCGTCGAGCACGGCGTTGGCCACGTCGGACACCTCGGCGCGCGTCGGCACCGGGTTCACGATCATGCTTTCCATCATCTGCGTGGCGGTGATGGTCAGCTTGTTGGCCTCGCGCGCCAGACGGATCATGCGCTTCTGCAGCGCCGGCACGGCGGCATTGCCGACTTCCACGGCCAGGTCGCCGCGCGCCACCATGATGCCGTCCGAAGCCAGCAGGATTTCTTCCAGCACGCCCGGATTGATGGCCTCGGCACGCTCGATCTTGGCGATCATGCGCGCCTTGCGGCCATGCGGCTGGCCGGCCACGGCCGCCAGCTGGCGCGCCATTTCCATGTCGGTGGCATTCTTGGGGAAGCTCACCGCGACATAGTCCGCGCCCAGGGCCATGGCGGTCTTGATGTCGTCCATGTCCTTGGCCGTCAGCGCCGGCGCCGACAGGCCGCCGCCCTGGCGGTTGATGCCCTTGTTGTTGGACAGCTCGCCGCCGATGCGCACGGTGGTGAAGATCTCGTTGCCGAGCACGCGGTCCACCACCAGCACGATCAGGCCGTCATTGAGCAGCAGCAGGTCGCCCGGGCCCACGTCGCGCGGCAGGTCCTGGTAATCCAGGCCGGCGCGCGTTTCGTTGCCCAGCTGGCAGGCCGAATCCAGCACGAACGGGGCGCCCGGCTTGAGCGTGATCTTGCCGTTCTCGAACTTGCCCACGCGGATCTTGGGGCCCTGCAGGTCGGCCATGATGGCCACCTCGCGCCCGCACGCCTGCGCGGCTTCGCGCACCAGCTTCGCGCGGTCGATATGATCCTGTGAGGTGCCGTGCGAGAAGTTCAGCCGCACCACGTCCACCCCGGCGGCGATCATGCGCGTAAGCACTTCCAGCGAACTGGAGGCAGGGCCGATGGTGGCGACGATCTTGGTCGAGCGGGTCATGGCGGGAGATCCTTGTGCGGACATGGGGCAGGCCGGTCTTCAGCCTGCGGCGCGTTGCTCCAGCACTTCGAACGCGGGCAGCTTCTTGCCCTCCAGGAATTCCAGGAACGCGCCGCCGCCGGTCGAGATGTAGCCCACGCGGTCGGCAATGCCGTACTTGGCGATGGCGGCCAGCGTGTCGCCGCCACCGGCGATCGAGAAGGCCTTCGAATCGGCGATGGCCTCGGCCAGCACCTTGGTGCCATTGCCGAACTGGTCGAACTCGAACACGCCCACCGGGCCGTTCCACACGATGGTGCCGGCGGCCTTGAGTTGCTCGGCCAGTTGCGCGGCGGTCTTCGGACCGATGTCGAGGATCATGTCGTCATCGGCCACGTCCTTGACGTCCTTGACCGTGGCGGCGGCGGTGGCGCTGAATTCCTTGGCGCAGACGACATCCACGGGGATGGGCACCGAGGCGCCGCGCGCGGCCATGATGTCGATGATGGTTTTGGCGTCGGCGACCAGGTCGGCCTCGGCCAGCGACTTGCCGATCTTCAGGCCCGCGGCCAGCATGAAGGTGTTGGCGATGCCGCCACCGACGATCAGGTTGTCCACCTTGTCGGCCAGCGACTTCAGGATGGTCAGCTTGGTCGACACCTTGGAGCCGGCCACGATGGCCACCAGCGGACGTGCCGGCTGGCCCAGGGCCTTGCCCAGCGCGTCGATCTCGGCGGCCAGCAGCGGGCCGGCGCAGGCGATCGGGGCGTACCTGGCGATGCCGTGCGTGGTAGCCTCGGCGCGGTGCGCGGTGCCGAACGCGTCATTGACATACACGTCGCACAGCCTGGCCATCTTCTGCGCCAGTTCGTCGCTGTTCTTCTTCTCGCCCTTGTTCACGCGGCAGTTTTCCAGCAGCACGACCTGGCCCGGCGCGACTTCCACGCCGTCGACCCAGTTCTGTACCAGTGGCACCGGCTTGCCGAGCAGTTCCGACAGGCGCCTGGCGATGGGCGCCAGCGAGTCGGCCGGCTTGAACTCGCCCTCGGTCGGGCGGCCCAGGTGCGACGTGACCATCACCGCGGCACCGGCTGCCAGGCAGGCCTCGATGGCGGGCACCGACGCGCGGATGCGGGTGTCCTCGGTGATGTTGCCGGCGTCGTCCTGCGGCACGTTCATGTCGGCGCGGATGAAGACACGCTTGCCCGAGAGTTTGCCTTGGGAGATGAGGTCGGATAGACGCAGGACGGAGGTCATGAGGGTGTGATGGCGCGAGATTTCGCTGACATTTCGGGGAAACAAGCATTTTACCTGATCGTGGTCATTGCCTACCCGATTCCGGACCAACTGCCGGCCCTGATGTGCCTGTTCGTGCACAAGCACCTTGCGCAGTGTCTGGTGGCCGACATGCTTCCCCACCAAAGCGGGGTGCGGGGCATGTCCTCCTTGCGCCCCGAGTGGGTTAATGTACTCAACGTCTGCAATGCCAGACACGCAGCAGCGCCAGAGCCGAACTACAGCGGCCATAACAACAATAAGCCGCCGGGCAAGCCACAAGCATGCCGGGCGTTCGTCGTGAATGCAGGGGAAGCAGATGAACGAAGCGGACATGCACGGAGCGATCCGTGGCTTGTACGAGGGCATTCTTGACCCTGGTGCGTGGCAAAAGAGCCTGTGCACCCTGACCGGGATGGCCGGTACCGCGCACGCATCGATGATGGTGTGGGATACCGTGCGTGACCAGGTCACCGTCAACGAGATCGTCAATCCGGTGCTGGAGCTGTTTACCGAGTACGAAAGCGACTTCCAGTCCATCGACCCGGCCAAGCAGTTCGCGCCGCGCATGAAGCCCGGTGACTGGTATATCGACGCGCGCGACCTCGGCGAGGGCGCCATGTCGCGCCATCCGTTCTATCGCGATTTCTTCAACCGGTTCGACCTGCGTTCCTACGTGGCTTGCCTGGTCGAGCGCCAGCCGCACTACGAGGTCTACTTCTCGATGCAGCGCGCCATGTCGCAGCCGGCGTTCTCCACCGACGATACGCGCGGCCTGGCGTGGGTGATCCCGCACATGCGCGGCGCCATGGCCCTGCGTGACCGCACGCAAAGCCTGTCGGCGCTGGCCAGCCTGTCGTCGCAGCTGGTGGAGCGCCTGAGCTTCGCGCTGCTGGTCATGTCGCCGCGCCGGCAGGTGCTGATGGGCAACCGGGCCGGCGAACAATGGGCGCGGCGCCTGGACCCGGCCGGCAAGGTGTCGGAATGGACGCTGTCGCGCCCGTTCGGCGACATGCTGCAGGCCGCCTGCGACCCGCAGCGCGCCGCGGCGGCGCAGGCCGCGCGCGCCACCGACGGCCACGGCAACGGCGCGCAGGTGATCGTGCTGCCGCTGCCGCCGGCCCACGCCTTCGCCGCCGAATGGCAGGAGCCGGCCGCGCTCGTGGTCGTGCATGAAGACGGCCCCGCGCCGCCGAAGCTGGGCACGGTGCTGCGCGAGCTGTACGGCCTCACGCCTGCCGAGACCCGCCTCGCCACCGCGCTTGCCACCGGGCAGGGCCTGCCTGAGACCAGCGAGCAGCTGCGCATCCGTCACGAGACTGCCCGCACCCAGCTCAAGGCCGTGTTCCACAAGACCGGCACGGGCAGCCAGGCGCAGCTTTCGCACCTGCTGTCCCGGCTGGCGGCGGCGCTGGAAGGGGACTGAACCCGCCACGGCCCGGCAATTGCCCTGACAAGAACAAGCAGGAAAGGCAATGAAAGAAGACGAGATGCACGACACCATTCGCGCGCTCTACCAGGGCATCTTCGATGCCGATGCCTGGCAGCGCAGCCTGGCTGCGCTGTGCCAGTCCAGCGGCAGCGTCCACGCCGCGCTGGTGGTGCGCGATACCGTGCGCGACCGCGTGCTGGTCAACCAGGTGGTCAACCCGGTGCCCGAAGAGGTCGCCGCCTACCGCGACTACTACGAGGCGCTGGACCCGGCGATCCCGTTCGTCTCGCAGCTGACCGTGGGCAACTGGTACATCGACTCGCGCGAGCTTGGCGAGCAGGCCATGCGCAGACTGCCGTTCTATGGCGAATTCTTCCGGCAGTTCGGCCTGTCGTCGCTGATGGCCTGCCTGATCGAGCGGCAGCCGCACTATGAAGTCTTCCTGTCCCTGCAGCGGCCGGAGGGCGGTGCGCGCTATTCGACCGAAGATGCCCGCGCGCTGGACTGGGCCATTCCGCACGTGCGCCACGCCATCGCGCTGCGCGACCGCACGCGCCAGGTGTCGACGCTCGCGCATGTGTCGGCCGAATTGCTGGAGCGGCTGCCATTCGCGGTGATTGTCTTTGCCGAAGACGGCCAGGTCCTGCTTGCGAACCACGCCGGGGAGGCGTGGAGCCGCCGGCTGATGCCCGTTGCGGCGGTTGGCGCCGGCGTAGGAACAGCCAGGGCCGACGAATGGCGCCTGTCGCGACCGTTCCCGGAGGTGCTGCGCGCAGCCGTCGACCCCACCACTGTCCAGCCGGCGCAGGCCCTGCGCGCGACCGGCCCCGACGGCCGCGAGGCCCAGGTCGTGGTGCTGCCGCTGCCGGCGGCCCACCATCTCGCGGTCGACTGGCAGCACCCTGCCGCGCTGGTCGCGGTGCACGAGGCCGGCGCCCCGGCGCTGGGCATTGCCGGCGTGCTGCGCGAACTGTACGGACTCACGCCCGCCGAGATCCGGCTGGCCAACCTGCTGACCACGGGCATCGGCCTGCCGGAGGCCTGCGAGCAGCTCGGCATCCGGCGCGAGACCAGCCGCACCCAGCTCAAGGCGATCTTCACCAAGACCGGCACCGGCACGCAGGCGCAACTGGCGCACCTGCTGACCCGGCTTGGCGTGGTGCTGGGCGCCGGCCAGGCGCCGTCAGGCGAGCAGGCGTAGCGCGGTGTAGACCGCCATGCCCACCGCGATCATGCCCACCATGCGGCGCGTGAACAGGTAGAACACCGCCGCGCAGATGCCGGCCATGAGCTTGTAGTTGGACGGCGCCAGCGTGAAATGGCCGTGCCAGGTCATCAAATCGGGCAGGATGATCGCCGCGAGCGCGGCTGCCGGCGCATAGCGCAGCGCGCGCTGGAGCCGGTCCGGCACGGTGACGTGTTCGCCCGCCATAAGGAACAGCGCGCGCGTGACGATGGTGACGACGGCCATGCCGGCGAGCGCGATCCAGATTTCCGTATGGCTCATGCCTGGTCTCCCTGTTCCGCGCGCTTTGCTGTGGACTGGGGCGTGGCCTGCGCCGAGGCCTTGCGGCTGTGGATGCGGCGCAGTGTGGCCCGCGCGGCCAGTTCGTCGCTGGCCATGCCGGCGGCGATGGCGCCAATCACGGCCACGACCAGGCTCAAGCGGTAGGGCAGGTCGAAGCACAGCAGCGCGAGGATGGCCGATACCACCACGGCCAGCAGCGTCGAGCGCGAATTGATGGTGGCGAACATCACCGGGATCAGCGCCATGGTGCCGGCCAGCCCCAGGCCCCAGCTGTCCGGGAACAGGCTCGCCAGCACGATGCCGATGATCGACGAGGTCTGCCACATGGCGAAGTTGGCCAGCGCCATGCCCCAGAAATAGCCTTCCTTGCCCGGCTCATAGCCCGGCGTGCTGTAGCGCTGCATGAAATAGACGAAATGCAGGTCGCCGTTGAACGAGCCGAGCAGCGTGCGCCGCCACAGCGGCATGTAGCTGAAATGCGGCTGCAGGCCCGCGCTGAAGATCACGAAGCGCAGGTTGACGATGGCCGCGGTCAGCCACACGGTCCACAACGGCAGCCCGGCCGCGAACAGCGGCAGCACCGCGAGCTGCGCCGAGCCCGCGTAGACCAGCAACGACATGCCGATGGCTTCGGGCACCGTCATCACGGACTTGCTCATCGCCACGCCCGTGACCAGGCCCCATGAGAACACGGCGGGCAGCGACGGCGCAAAGAAGCACACGCCTTCGATAAACGAGGCGCGCTCGGCCGGTGCAATGCGATGCCAGAGGCGCAACCAGGCCGAGGGTTGTGGGGAAGTCATGGGCAATGTCGGGGGAACGCGCGGACGGCGCCGGCGCAGCGGGGGCTGCCGGCATGGCGCCATTATAGAGGCGGACGGCGCCCTGGTAAGCGGATACTTAACAAAATCCGGACCGGCGCCGGCTGGCCCCCACGCCGGCCCGCGCGGCCGGCTGTCACGCGTGTCTCAAGGGGCGCCGCGATACACCCACTGCATCAGCGCATCATGGGCTTCCTGCGCTTGCGAGGCATTGGGGTGGTTGATGAAGCTCACCACCACGTAGCGGTCGCCATTGAGCGCATCCACATAGCCGGCCAGTGCGCGCACGTCCTGCAGCGTGCCGGTCTTGAGATAGGCGTTGCCGGCGGCGTTGGCGCGCGTGAGCCGGTTGCGCAGCGTGCCGTCCACGCCGAGGATCGGCAGCGAATCGAGCAGCGTCGGGCCGACATTGCTGGCCACCGCCTGCTGCAGCAGCCGCGCCATGTCATAGGCGCTGATGCGTTCCTCGCGCGACAGGCCCGAGCCGTTGTCGAGCACCAGCCCCGGCATGTCCAGGCCCTGGCGGCTCAGCCAGCGCTGCACCACGCGCGTGGAGCGCGCCGTGCTCGCGGGCCCGCTGCGGTCCATTTCGGCGCCGATGGTCAGGAATAGCTGGCGCGCCATCACGTTGTTCGAGTACTTGTTGATGTCCCGTACGATCGCACCCAGCGGCTGGCCGTAGTGCCGGGCCAGCAGCACCGCGCCGCGCGGGACCGTGCCGCCGCGCAGCGCCGGCAGGTGCGTGAAGCGGCCGCCCGCGGCCTGCCACTCGGCGACGAAGCCGCCCCAGGCGAATTCGCTGTGCGACAGCGTGGCGATATTGAGCACGTGTTCGCCGCAATCGCTCGCATAGGCGCCCGAGAACGACGCCAGCACCGAGCCGTCCGCCTGCGGCGCCACGGTCGGGGTGGCGCTCGACTGCCAGTCGCCGCAGCGGCCGCTGGTCAGGGTCAGGCGATTGTCCAGGCGCAGTTGCGCGAGCGCCGGGGTGACCGAGACGGCCACCGACTGGCTGGCATCGTCCGGCGTCAGCGTGAACGACAGCGTCTTGAACGCGTACAGCAGCGCATCCGGACCGACGTTGTAGGCGCGCTGGACTTCGCCGTCGATGGTGCCGTTGCCGTTCAGGCCATCGGCGAAGTAGCTGCGGTCGAGCACCAGGTCGCCATTGATGGTGACGGCGCCGGCCGCGCGCGCGCTGGCCACGAGCTTGGCCATTTCCTCTGGCACCAGCTTCGGGTCGCCGCGTCCGCGCAGGTAGACGTTGCCGTTGACCGTGCCGTTGCCGTCCGGCTGGCTGTCGGCGTAGAGCGAGGTCTGCCAGCGGTAGTCGGGGCCCAGCAGTTGCAGGCCCGCAAAGGTGGTGACCAGCTTCATGGTCGAGGCCGGGTTCATCGGCTGCTGCGCGTTCCAGCTCGCGCGCGCCGATGGGGCACCGATCTTGACCACGTAGAAGCTGGCGGCGCTGGCCGGCACATGCGCGCGTTGCAGCGCCGTGGCGACCGGGGCCGGCAGGCCGGCGCGAACCAGCGTGGCATCGGCCCGCGTGCTGGCGGAAGTCCTGGCGGCCTTGGCCGGGCGGGCAAGGACGGGTGGCTGGGCGGCGGCGAGCAGCAGGGCGGCGGCCGCGCAAAACAGAGTGATTCTTCTTGGCATGGCGGCCATGTTAACGCATGGCCCGCGGCTGCCGGATGACAGGTCCGGCAGCCATCGGGTACCCGCCGGCGACTACTGCGCGCGCGGCGGCGCCAGGCGTCCCAGCAGCGCCTTGAGCGTGGCCTGTTCCGGCGCGGTCAGCGCCGACGCCACGTGGGCGTCATGGGCGATGACGGCCTGCTTCGCGGCCGCGAGCGTGCGCTTGCCGGTCGGCGTCAGCACCAGGCTGTAGGCACGGCGATCCCCGGGGGCGGGGCGGCGCGCGACCAGGTTCATCTCTTCCAGGGCATCGACCAGCAACACCGCACCGGAACGCGCGATGCCCAGGATGCGCGCCAGGTCGGTGAGCTTCAGTTGCGGGTTGCGGGAGACGATGACCAGTGCCGAAAAGCGCGGCGGCGTGATCTGCCATTGCGCAAGCGACGCGACAAAGTCCTCGTAGATGCGGATCTGCGCGCGGCGGATCGCGTAGCCGACCAGGCTGTCGAGCACGCCATAGTCGATATCCGGCACATGCGGGTCGAAGCCGCTGTCGGCCGTCGTCCCGGGCGCCGTGGGATCATGCGCCAGCGGTTTGCGTCGCGCTGCCACGGCACGCGTGTTTTTCGGCGTACTGGGCGGGTCGGCCGTATCGGCCATATGGGCCGCACGCGGTGCCATGTCGACGGGGGCGTCTGACGGGTCAGGACTCATTTGGGCAGCTTCCAGTTGCCGTTCTCGATCGTCAGCATAACGCGCCCACGCTGGTCAAAGCCACATCGATCTTGCGCGCTGTAGTCGAGTACCCCGTGCGACACCACGATATCGCGCTCGGTCGCCAGTCCTTGCGCGGCACGATGCCGGCGGTAGCCGTCGCCGCCGGCGTGCGCGGGCGGGACGTCAGCCCAGCGCGGCGCCGCTTTCGCGCTTGTCGGCCTTGAGCGACGGCACCGGGAAGACGATGTCGTAGAGCCAGTTGTAGATCAGCGCATAGACCATGTAGAAGCCGGCCACGGCAATGTCCATGATCAGCGCGTCGACCAGGCTGATGTCGAGGTACCACGCCACCGACGGCAGGAACACCACCAGCAGGCCAAGCTCGAACAGGACGGCGTGCAGCACGCGCACGAAGACCGACTTGCGCAGTTGCCCCGTGAACCGCAGCATGGCCTTATCGAAGATCAGGTTGTAGACGTAGTTCCAGCCCGCCGCTATCAGCGAGGCGACCGCGCCGAGCAGTCCCATCTGGTGCAGTTCGTAGCCGAACACCACGCTGGCAAGTGGCGCGAACGCCAGCAGGCCGATCACTTCAAAACCGATGGCGTGGCGGATCCGGTCACGGGTGTTGCGCATGGGGCTCTCCTGCAGCGTGTTCGATGGCAGGAAGTCTATCTGTTTTGACGGGGATGCAAAGTTAGGTAGTATCGTCAAAACAGATAGATTGGCAATCCACTGACATGTCCCTTTCCCTTGAGCAGCTCCAGGCCTTTGCCGCGGCCGCCGAAACCGGTTCCTTTTCCGCCGCCGCGCGCCGGCTGGGCAAGGCCCAGTCGGTCATCAGCGCCGCCGTGGCGAACCTCGAGATCGATATCGGCAACGCGCTGTTCGACCGTTCCGGCCGCTATCCCGTGCTGACCCCGGCCGGCGAACGGCTGCTGGCCGAGGCGCGCGTGATCCTGGAACGCTGCGAACATTTCCGTGGTGTCGCCATGAGCCTGGGCGAGGGCGTGGAGACGCGGCTCGTCCTGGCGGTGGACGAGCTTTATCCCGAAGAGACGCTCGGCATGCTGCTTGAGGAGTTCTCTGGCCGCTTCCCCGCAGTCGAGCTGGAGTTGCTGTTCCCGTTGATGGAGGACGTCAGCCGTCTGGTGCTCGAAGGCAGCGCGGACCTCGGCATCATGTGGAGGCAGGAGATCCTGCCGCCGGCACTGGGCTTTCACGCGCTGGGCTGGGTGCCGATGAAAATCCTGTGCGCGCCCGATCATCCGCTGGCGGGCGGCCAGCGCGTCGATTGGGAAGAGCTCAAGCGCTATCGCCAGCTTATGGTCGCGACCCGCACCGACAGCGAGGAGAAGATGCGGCTGCGGGTGGCATCGGATGTCTGGTGGGTCGAAAGCCAGTGGGTCATCGTTGAACTGGTCAAGCGCGGGCTCGGCTGGGCGTTCGTGCCGTGGCACGTGGTGGCCAACTCACCGGCCGCGGCGCAGCTCGTGTCGCCGCCGCTGGCGTTCCAGGAGCAGGACTGGCCGGTGGCGCTGGAACTGGTGTGGCACAAGCAGCGTCCGCTGGGGAAGGCGGCGCGGTGGCTGAAGGACAGGATCTGCGGGCAGGCGTTGCCGCGGCCGGGTGGGGGGAAATAGGTTCTTCGCTGGATTGCGGGAGTGGGGGAGGGTTGGGGTTTGTTGTGCTTGGCAAGCGCCGCTGTTTCGCCGGCGTAGCCGGTGGAGTTTTGATTGGTGTGTTGTTCTTGGCAGACGCCGCTGTTTCGCCGGCGTAGCCGGCGAGTTACTTCTTGTCCAAGCGACAAGAAGTAACCAAGAAACGCGTCGCCTGGCGGCTGGCCATCAACGATGCGCTCCTTGTTTTCAAGCGGCGTTGGTCTCGCGAAACGTGATCGCCGTTCGACCCTGCTACGCCTAGTGATTCAGAACCAGTGCCTGCGATAACCTGCTTTTGAACGATCCCCATGTAGGGCTCGGGTACAGCGTTCCAACAGCGCCATCGGTGGGACGCCTACGGCTGCGCTGCGCGCACGTTCTAGTCGGATGCACGGGACATCAACGTCGCTGGCGCGGTGCTTCCCGTCCCTTCCAGTCCTCCGCCTGCCACTTCCCAATATTGCCCTGATTGTTTTCCGCTGAGTGCGCGCAGCGCAGCCGTAGGCGTCCAACCGATGGCGCGTTTAGCAGGGGCCACCAAGTAATCCGGGTTCGTTCATCCGACGTCTCTATCCTGATCATCTACGCGGCAGGCAGTCTGGCTATGCCCTGTACCGTCTTCACCCCATCGGGCCGATCGTCGACCACGAAGACGCGTTTTTGCCTCCTTTTGCCGCTCGGGCAAAAGCAGGTCGCCGGCTACGCCGGCGAAACAGCAGCGAACGTCAAGCACGACACCCCCATCATTACTCATTCCCCGCAATCCGGCGAAGATGGTATGAACGCGCCCCGCCCCGGAGCCGTAACGAGAAGGCTGAGACCTCATGAATTTGGGGCCCCCTCGGGACGGTCGCGTTCAGCGCTGACCGACTGCCGTCGGCGCCGCGCCCGGTGCCAAATCCTCCTGATGCCACCCTCCACCCAAGGCCTTGATCAACACCACGCTGGCCGTGTACTGCCGCCCGATCAGCGTCAGCTCCGTCCGCTCGGCCGTGTAAGCCGTGGTCTGTGCGACCAGCACATCGAGGAGGCTGGCCGTACCGGCGCGGTAGCGGTTGTTGACCAGCGACAGCGCCTCGCGCGCCGCGCGCACCGCATCGTTCTGCACCACCGCTTCCTGTTCGAGCAAGCGCTGCGAGGCGAGATTGTCCTCGACTTCCTGGAACGCCCCCAGCACCGTCTGCCGGTAATTCGCCACGGTCTGGTCATAGGCAGCCACGGCCTGCGCCTTGACAGCGCTGCGCAAGCCGCCGTCGAACAGCGTGCCGGCCAGGCCGGCACCGACTGACCAGATGCGGTCGGGCAAGGACATCCAGCGCGCCAGCGTGCTGGCCGTCAGGCCGCCGCTGGCCGAGAGCGACAGGGTGGGATAGTAGGCGGCCTGTGCCACGCCGATCTGCGCATTCGCAGCCGCCATGCGGCGCTCCGCTCCGCCGATGTCCGGTCGCCGTTCCAGCAGTTGCGAAGGCACGGCTACCGGCACGCGTGGCGGCGCGTTGGCGAAATCCGCCTGGCCAAGCGTCAGTTCCGAGGGCGGCTTGCCCACCAGCACCGCGATCGCATGCTCGAGCTGCGCGCGCGTGATCTGGATATCGAGCTGCTGCGCCTGCGCGGTCTTGAGCTGCGTTTCGGACTGCAGCACGTCGGAGCGCTGCGCGGTGCCGGCCTTGTACTGGTTCTGCACGAGCTGCAGCGACTTCACATAGTCGGCCACGGTGCGGTCCAGCAGCGCCTTCTGCGCATCGGCAATGCGCAGCAGGAAGTAGCTCTGCGCAAGCGTCGCCTGCGTGGAGAGCAGGGTCGAGGCCAGGTCCGCCTGGCTGGCCTGCGCGCTGGCTTCGCTGCTCTCCACCTGGCGCCGCACGCGGCCCCAGACGTCAAGTTCCCAGGCCGCGCTCAGTGTCGCACTCTGGCCGCTCAGCGTATTGCCGCTCGCGCCGCGTGCGCGCGACACGCCGGCCTGCGCATCCACGGTCGGGAAGAAGCCGGCGCGCGCGGCCTGCAGCGAGGCCAGCGCCTGCCGGTACTGCGCCTCGGCGGCCTTGATGTTCTGGTTGGAGATCTGCACCTGCGACATCAGCGCGTCGAGCTGGCTGTCGCCGAACACCTGCCACCATTGTGGCCGCGCGTGGGCGTCCTGCGGCTCGGCGGTCTTCCAGTCGCCGGTCCAGGCTTCGGCGTCGGCAGGAGCCTCCTTGAAGGCGGGCGAGACCGGCGCATCGGGCCGCTTGTAGTCGGGGCCGACGGCGCAGCCGGCGAGCAGCAGCGCGCAGGCCAGCGGCACGGGCGCGCCAAGGGTGAGGAGGCGGGAGAGGGGGTTCATCATCGTCTTCATGATTCGGTGCCGGCAGCGGGCGCGGAGCCGCGCGGGCCGCCGCGGCGGCGTTCACGCCAGGCCTTCACGTTCAGGCGCCAGCGGTCCAGCGTCAGGTAGACCACCGGCGTGGTGTACAGGGTCAGCAACTGGCTCACCACCAGCCCGCCCACGATCGAGATGCCCAGCGGCGCGCGCAGCTCGGCGCCGTCGCCGCGGCCGATGGCCAGCGGCACCGCGCCCAGCAGCGCCGCCATGGTGGTCATCAGAATCGGGCGGAAGCGCAGCAGGCAGGCACGGTGGATGGCGTCGTGCGGCGACAGGCCGTCGCGTCGCTCGGCATCGATGGCGAAGTCGATCATCATGATCGCGTTCTTCTTCACGATGCCGATCAGCAGGATCACGCCGATCAGCGCGATGATGCTGAACTCCGTCTTGAAAGCCAGCAGCGCCAGCACCGCGCCCACGCCCGCCGACGGCAGCGTGGACAGGATGGTCAGCGGGTGCACGTAGCTTTCATACAGTATGCCCAGCACGATGTAGATCGTGATGATCGCGGCCAGGATCAGGATCGGCTGGCTCTTGAGCGAGTCCTGGAACGCCTTGGCGCCACCCTGGAAGTTCGCCTGCAGCGTCTCGGGCGCGCCGATGCCGGCCATTGCCGCCTTGATGGCGTCGGTGGCCTGCGACAGGGAATACCCTTCCGCAAGATTGAACGAGATCGTCGACGCCGCGAACTGGCCCTGGTGGTTCACGCCCAGCGGCGTGCTGCTCGGCGCCACCGTAGCGAATGCCGACAGCGGCACGCGTCGGCCGTTGCCGGTGACCACGTAGATGTCATGCAGCGCCTGTGGTCCCTGCAGATACTCCTGGCTCAGCTCCATCACCACGCGGTACTGGTTGAGCGGGTTGTAGATGGTCGAAACCAGGCGCTGGCCGAAAGCGTCGTTGAGCACCGCGTCGACCTGCTGCGCGGTCACGCCCAGGCGCGATGCCGCGTCGCGGTCGATGATGACCGAGGTCTGCAGGCCCTTGTCGTTGGTGTCGGTGTCGACGTCCTCGATGCCCTTGACGTTGGAGATCGCCGCGCGCACCTTCGGCTCCCAGTCGCGCAGCACCTGCAGGTCGTCGGACTGCAGCGTGAACTGGTACTGCGAGCTGCTCTGCCGCCCGCCGATACGGATGTCCTGCACGGGCTGGAGGAACAGGCTGGCGCCGGGCTCCTTGGCCAGCTTGACGCGCAGCCGCGCGATGATGGCGTCCGCGCTTTCCTTGCGCTGCGACAGCGGCTTGAGCGTGACGAACATCTGGCCGGTATTGCGCTGCGAGCCGCCGGTGAAGCCGGTGACGTTCTCCACAGCCGGGTCGGACTGGACGATCCTGATGAAGTTGTCCAGCTTCGGCTGCATGGCCTGGAACGAGGTGGCCTGGTCGGCGCGGATGAAGCCGATCAGGCGCCCCGTGTCCTGCTGCGGGAAGAAGCCCTTGGGCACGATCACGTAGAGCCAGACATTGAGCGCCACCGTGGCCAGCAGGACCAGCCAGACCACCGCGCTGTAGCGCAGCGCCACGGCCAGCGTGCGCGCGTAGCCGTCATGCAGCCACTGGAACACGCGTTCGCTGGCGCGGAAGAAGCGGCCCCGCTCTTCCTCGGGCACGGCCGGGCGCAGCAGGCGCGCGCACATCATCGGCGTAGTGGTCAGCGACACCACCAAAGACACCAGGATGGACACCGACAGCGTGATCGCGAATTCCTGGAACAGGCGCCCGACGATGCCGCCCATCATCAGCAGCGGAATGAACACCGCGATCAGCGACAGGCTCATCGACAGCACCGTGAAGCCGACCTCGCGCGCGCCGCGCAGCGCGGCGGCAAGCGGCTTCATGCCTTCCTCGATATGGCGCGAGATGTTCTCCAGTACCACGATGGCATCGTCCACCACGAAGCCGGTGGCAATGGTGAGCGCCATCAGCGACAGGTTGTTCAGGGAGAAGCCCGCCAGGTACATCACCGAGAACGTGCCGATCAGCGACACCGGCACCGCCACGCTGGGAATGAAGGTGGCGCGAACATTGCGCAGGAACAGGAACACCACCATGATCACCAGCGCCACCGAGATCATCAGCGTGTGTTCCACTTCGCGCAGCGATGCGCGGATGGTCGGGGTGCGGTCCATCATCACGTCCATCGAAATGGCCGCGGGGATCATCTTCTGCAGCGTCGGCAGCATGTCGCGCACGCGATCGACCGTCTCGATGATGTTGGCGCCGGGCGAGCGGTTGAGCACCAGCAGCACCGACGGCTTGCCATTGGCGGAGCCCGCGTTGCGGATGTCCTGCACCGAATCGACCACGCTGGCCACGTCCTGCAGGCGTACCGGCACGGAGAAGGAGTTGGGCCCGCTGGTGGCATTGTTGCCGCCGGTGGCGCCGCTGGTGACCGTGGTCGTGCCGCTGCTGGTGGTGATCGTGGTCACGGTCACGCCGTTGACGACCTTGGTGCTCACGCCGCCCATGGCGGCCGCGCTGGCGGTGCTGGCGATCAGCGCACCGGCCGATGCCGACGAGAACGTGCCCGGCGTCGCGTAGCGGATGATGAGCGGCATGTAGTCGCTCGCCTTCATCGCCTGGTCGTTGGCGTAGACCTGCCAGTTGCTGGTGCGGTTCTCCAGCGTGCCCAGCGGCCGGTTGGCGTTGGTGGCGCTGATGGTGTTGCGTACGTCTTCCAGCGAGATGCCGTACTTGTTCAGCGCGGTCGGGTTCAGCTCCACGCGCACCGCCGGCAGTGACGAGCCGCCAATCGTCACCTGGCCCACGCCTTCCACCTGCGACAGCTTCTGCGAAAGGATGGTCGAAGCCGCGTCATAGAGCTGGCCGCGCGTCATGGTCGGCGAGGTCAGCGCGATGATCATGATCGGCGCGTCGGCCGGGTTCACCTTGCGGTAGGTCGGGTTGTTCGGCAGGCTGGTCGGCAGCGTCGCGCGCGAGGCATTGATGGCTGCCTGCACGTCGCGCGCGGCGCCGTCGATGTCACGCGACAGGTCGAACTGCAGCGTCACGCGGGTCGAGCCGAGCGAGCTGCTGGACGTGATTTCCGTCACGCCGGCAATGGTCCCCAGCGCGCGCTCCAGCGGCGTGGCCACCGTGGCGGCCATGGTTTCTGGGCTGGCACCGGGCAGCGAGGCCGATACCGAGATCGTCGGGAAGTCCACCTGCGGCAGCGGCGACACCGGCAGCAGGCGCAGCGCCGCCAGCCCCGCCAGCAGGATGCCGATGGTGAGCAGCGCCGTCGCGACCGGCCGGTGGATGAACGTGGCGGACAGGTTCATCGCGGCCCCGCTGCCGACGGATCGCCTTCATCGGTGCCGCCTTCGTCGGGGTCGCCGAAGCGGCGCTTGCGCCAGTCCCTGAGGCGATAGGCGACGCGGTCGAAGGCCAGGTAGATCACCGGCGTGGTGAACAGCGTCAGCACCTGGCTGACCAGCAGGCCGCCGACCATGGTCACGCCGAGAGGCCGGCGCAGTTCCGAGCCGATGCCGGTGCCGAGCATCATCGGCAGCGCGGCCAGCAGCGCGGCCATGGTGGTCATCAGGATCGGGCGGAAGCGCAGCAGGCAGGCCTGGAAGATGGCCTCGCGCGGGGCCATGCCGCCTTCGCGCTCGGCTTCGAGCGCGAAGTCGATCATCATGATGGCGTTCTTCTTGACGATGCCGATCAGCAGGATGATGCCGATGATCGCGATGATGCCCAGGTCCTGCCCCGCGAGCAGCAGTGCCAGCAGCGCGCCGACGCCCGCCGACGGCAGCGTGGACAAGATGGTCACCGGGTGGATCGTGCTCTCATACAGCACGCCCAGCACGATGTACATCGTCACCACGGCTGCCAGGATCAGCCACAGCGTGTTCGACAGCGAGGCCCGGAACGCCAGCGCGGCGCCCTGGAACTCGGTCTGCATCGAGATCGGCAGGCCCAGTTCCTGTTCCACCTTGGAAATCTTGTCGACCGCCGGACCCAGTGATTCGCCCGGTGCCAGGTTGAACGAGATGGTCGCGGCCGGGAACTGGCCCTGGTGGTTGATCACGAGCTGGCCCGTGCGCTCGCTGATGCGCGCGAACGCACCCAGCGGCACCTGTCCGCCGGACGAGGAGGGCAGGCGCAGTTCCGCGAGCGACTGCGGGTCCTTGCGGAACTCGGGCATGGTTTCGAGCACCACGCGGTACTGGCTAGACTGCGTGAAGATGGTCGACACCAGGCGCTGGCCGAACGCGCTGTACAGCGCGCTGTCGATCACCGCGGTGGTGATGCCGAAACGCGCGGCGGCATCGCGGTCGATATCGACGTAGGCGCGCAGGCCGTTGTTCTGCTGGTCGCTGGCGACGTCGCGCAGTTCGGGTTCCTGGCGCAGCCGCTCGACGAGCCGCGGCACCCAGGTCGCCAGGACCTGCGGGTCGGGGTCTTCGACCGTGAACTGGTACTGCGTGCGCGCCACGCGGTCCTCGATCGTCAGGTCCTGCACCGGCTGCGTGTACAGCGAAATGCCGCCAAGCTTTTCCACCGCGTGCTGCAGCCGCTGCGTGACCACGTCGATCGGATCACGCTCGCCCTTGGGCTTGAGATTGATCAGCATGCGCCCGGCATTGAGCGTGGTGTTGGACCCGTCCACGCCGATGAAGGACGATACGCTTTCCACGGCCGGGTCTTGCGCCACCACCTTGGCCGCGGCCTGCTGCTTGAGGCCCATGGCCTGGAACGACGTGGTCTGCGCCCCTTCGGTGATGCCCTGGATCAGGCCGGTGTCCTGCACCGGGAAGAAGCCCTTGGGCACCAGCATGTACAGCAGCACGGTCAGCACCAGCGTGGCGATGGCCACCACCAGTGTCGCCTTCTGGCGGTCCAGCACCCATTCGAGCGCGACGCCATAGCGGTGGATCACGTTGTCGAAGAAGCGTCCGGTGGCCTTGTGGAAGCGCGACTGCTGTTCCTCGGGCACGTGGCGCAGCAGCCGCGCGCACATCATCGGCGTGAGCGTCAGCGAGACCACCGCCGAGATCAGGATCGATACCGCCAGCGTAATGGCGAACTCGCGGAACAGGCGCCCGACCACATCGCCCATGAACAGCAGCGGGATCAGCACGGCCACCAGCGAGAAGGTCAGCGAGATGATGGTGAAGCCAATTTGCTTCGAACCTTTCAGCGCGGCTTCCATCGGGGAATCGCCTTCCTCGATGTAGCGCATGATGTTCTCGATCATGACGATGGCGTCGTCGACCACGAAGCCGGTGGCGATGGTCAGCGCCATCAGCGTCAGGTTGTTGATCGAGAAGCCGGCCAGGTACATCACGCCGAACGTGCCGACCAGCGACAGCGGCACGGCCACGCCGGGAATCACCGTGGCCGAGACATTGCGCAGGAACACGAAGATGACCATCACCACCAGCGCGATGGCCAGGAACAGCTCGAACTCCACGTCATGCACCGATGCGCGGATGGTGGTGGTGCGGTCGGTCATGAGCTGCACGTGCACCGAGGCCGGCAGCGCGGTCCGCAGCTGCGGCAGCAGCGACTTGATGCGGTCCACCACCTCGATCACGTTGGCGCCGGGCTGGCGCTGGATGTTGAGGATGATGGAGGGGTTGCCGTTGGCCCAGGCGGCCAGGCGGCTGTTCTCGGGGCCATCGACGATCTCGGCCACGTCGGTGATGCGGATCGGTGCGCCGTTCTGGTAGGCAATGATGATCTGCTTGTACTCGTCGGCCGAACGCAGCTGGTCGTTGGCGTCGATGGTCGACGCGCGCGCCGGGCCGTCGAAGCTGCCCTTGGCGCCGTTCACGTTGGCCGCGCCGATGGCGGTGCGCAGGTCGTCGATCGACATGCCCAGCGACGCCAGCGCGGTCGGGTTGGCCTGGATGCGCACCGCGGGGCGCTGGCCGCCGCTGATGGTGACCAGACCCACGCCCTGGATCTGCGAGATCTTGGCCGCCACGCGCGTGTCCACCATGTCCTGCAGCTTGGGCAGCGGCAGGGTGTCGGAGGTCATGGCGATGGTCATGATCGGCGCGTCGGCCGGGTTGACCTTGCTGTAGACCGGCGGCATCGGCAGGTCGGACGGCAGCAGGTTGCTGCCGGCATTGATGGCCGCCTGCACCTCTTGCTCGGCCACATCCAGCGGCAGTGTCAGCTCGAACTGCAGCGTGATCACCGAGGCGCCGCCCGACGAGGACGACGACATCTGCTTGAGCCCCGGCATCTGCCCGAACTGTCGCTCCAGCGGCGCGGTGATCGACGAGGTCATCACATCGGGGCTGGCGCCCGGATAGAGCGTGGTGACCTGGATGGTGGGGTAGTCCACCTCGGGCAGCGCGGACAGCGGCAGCAGCCGGTAGGCCACCAGCCCGGAGAGCAGGATGGCCAGCATCAGCAGCGCCGTGGCTACCGGGCGCTCGATGAAGAGGCGAGACGGGTTCATGCGGATTCCTTACTGCTGGCGGCGCGGGGCGGGGGCCTCGGCCGCGGCGCCGCTGGCGTCGGAACTTTCGCGCTGGCGGCGGTGTTCGCCCTGCGGCGCGCTCGCGCCGCCCTCGGCATGGGCGCCGCTGGCGCCGCCGCTGCCGCTGCCGTCTCGGCGGCGTCCGCGTCCGCGCGGCTGGCTGGCCGGCACCAGCTGGGCCGCGCGTGCCGCCGGGTCCACGGCTTCCACGGTCATGCCTTCCTTGAGCCGGTCGGCGCCATCGACCACCACGCGCTGGCCGGGTTCCACGCCCTTGAGCACGGCGGTGCGGGTGCCGTCGCCGGGGCCAAGCGTGACCACCTGCACCTTGACCTTGCTGCTGTCGTCGACCACATAGACGAAGGTGCCTTGCTGGCCGCGCTGGACGGCGGCCACCGGGATGACCGTGGCGTCCTTCAGCGTGTCGACGCGCGTGCGCACATTGACGAACTGGTTCGGGAACAGCATGCCGTCGGCGTTCGGGAAGATCGCCTTGAGCTTGACCGTGCCGGTGGTGGTATCGATCTGGTTGTCGGTGGTCAGCAGCGCGCCGTCGCCAAGCTGATTGCGCATCTGGCGGTCCCACGCCTGCACCGGCATCTTTTCGCCGGTGTTGAGCTTCTTCAGCACCGCCGGCAGGTTGTCTTCGGGGATGGTGTAGAGCACGGCAATCGGCTGGATCTGCGTGATCAGCGCAATGCCGTTGGTGTCGGACGTATTGACGATATTGCCCGGGTCCACCTGGCGCAGGCCGATGCGGCCCGACACCGGCGCGACGATCTTCGTATAGCCCAGTTGCAGCCGCGCATTGTCCACATTGCCCTGGTCGGTCTTGACCACGCCTTCGTACTGGCGCACCAGCGCATCCTGCGTATCGACCTGCTGGCTGGAGATCGAGTCCTGCTGCAGCAGGGTCCGGTAGCGCTTCTGGTCCAGCCGCGCGTTCTGCAGCAGCGCCTGGTCACGCGCCAGCTGGCCGACGGCCTGGTCCAGCGTGGCCTGGAACGGTCGCGGGTCGATCTCGGCCAGCACGTCGCCGGCCTTGACCATCTGGCCTTCCTTGAACAGCACCTTGAGCAGCGGCCCCGACACCTGGGCGCGCACGGTGACGTTGGACACCGGCGTGACGTTGCCCAGCCCGTTCAGGACCACGTCCATGTCACGCTGCGCGACCGTGGACACCACGACCGGCGAGCGCGGCGCGCCGGCGCCGCCCGGACCACCGGGGCCACCGCGTCCCGGGGCGCCCGCGCCGCTCGCACCGCCACCGGGGCCACCGGGGCCGCGGGCCGCCTGCGTTTCCGGACCGGCGCCGCGGTGGCTGTACCAGTACCAGCCGCCGCCGGCGAGCAGCACGACGAGCGCCCCGACTATCAGCTTGCGGCGGGGCGAACGGTCGGGTCCCTGAGGGGGGCGGGACGGCGGGTTGGGTTGTTTGCCTTGTTCGGGGTTGGACATGTCCGGAATCCTGGGAGCGGCGCGGTATGCGCCGGCGTTCTTCGCGCGGTCTCGGGCGCGGCGATGATGCAGTATGCCGCATCAGGTGCGGCACTAGCCCCATCTGGCGTGGGGTTCTGCCCAAGCGGGCAGCGGCCTGTGGGTGGCCGGGCAGCGCAAACGCATGCCATGCCGCAAGGATAATGTGAGACGCCGGATGCACGTGTTTCCGCGGGACGCAGGTTTATTACAGCGGATTACCAGCGCCTCCCGTGTAATCTCCGGAAACAAAGCCGCCGGCCCGATTCGGCAGGAGAGCGGCCAGCCTGACTATCATGTGCCTATGCGAACGAACCAGCCCACCCAGATCCTTGTCGTCGATGACGACCCTGAACTGCGCGACCTGCTGCGCGAGTACCTGACCCAGCAAGGCTTTGCCGTCTCGGTGCTGCACGACGGCGACGGCCTCCAGGCGCGCCTGGAGCGCGAGCGCCCGGCGCTGATCGTGCTGGACCTGATGATGCCCAAGGTCGATGGCCTGACCGCGCTGCGCAACCTGCGCGCGAAGAACGATGATATCCCGGTGATCCTGCTGACCGCGCGCAGCGACGAGATCGACCGTATCGTCGGCCTGGAGATCGGCGCCGACGACTACCTTGGCAAGCCGTTTTCGCCGCGCGAGCTGCTGGCGCGCATCAATGCCGTGCTGCGCCGCAAGCTGGCGCGTCCGGCGGCCGCGCCTGAAGACCGCGAAGCGGTCGCGTTCGGGCCGTTCCGCGTCAATTTCCGCCAGCGCTCGCTGCAGCGCGCGGGCCAGGTGCTGTCGATCAGCGACACCGAGTTCGCGCTGCTCAAGCTGCTGCTGATGCATCCGCTCGAAGTGCTTTCGCGCGAGCGCATCGTCGAGCTGATGTACGGCACCGCCAGCGGCATCAGCGACCGCGGCATCGACGTGCAGATCTGGCGCCTGCGCCGGCTGCTCGACGAAGACGCGCAGCGTCCGCGCTACATCCAGACCGTGCGCGGGCGCGGCTACACGTTCGTGCCCGACGAAGCCGAAGATATTCCGCAGTAACGCCCATGCCGCCCCTGCCGTCCGTCTGGCGGCTGGCGGCTGCGGCAACGACGAGCCCCGACATGAAGTTGCGTATCGATACCCTGTTCGGCCGCATCGCGCTGCTGATCGCCGCGGTGCTGGTGATCAGCCATTTCTCCTGGCTGGCCATCCTGCGCATGGACCGGCGCCAGCAGCAGGTGGACTATTCGGTCGAACAGATGCTGTTCCAGTTCGCCAGCATCCAGCGCGCGCTCGACGCGCGCCCGCCCGTGCCGCTGCCGAGCCTGGTCGAGGTAGCCAGCGAGGCCAGCGCCGAAGAACATACCGTCGTGCCCAAGGGCCGCTCGCGGCGGCTGGTGGAGCAGTTCATCACCCGCCTGCCGCAAGGCACCGAGATCCGTATCGAGGACGAGGCCACGCCCCGGCTCTGGATCAAGCTGCCGACGCGCGGCAACTGGATCGCCATGCCGATCCTCTGGGTCCACAATCCGCCGCCCGACAACCGGCTGGTGCCGGGCGTGATGCTGGTGGTGGGGGTGGCCATCATCTTTGCGCTGCTGATTGCCTGGCAGATCCAGCGGCCGGTGCGCGACATGGCGGCGGCGGCCGAGCAACTGTCGCGCCAGCAGCCGGTGGCGCCGCTGCGCGAGCGCGGCCCGCATGAGCTGCGCCAGCTGATCGAGCGCTTCAACCGCATGGTGGCGGACCTGACGCGCATTGACCAGGAGCGCAACACCATGCTCGCCGGCATTGCGCACGACCTGAAGACGCCGCTGGCGCGGCTGCGCCTGCGCGCCGAGATGCTGTCGGACCCGAAGGCCGCGGCGGGCGTGACGCGCGATGTCGATTCCATGGCGGCCATCGTCGAGCAGTTCCTGAGCTTCGCGCAAACCAGCGAGCCCACGGCCCGGCCGGTGCCGGTGGACCGCCGCGTCAACGAACTGGCCGCCTCGCTCGCGGAGCAGGAACGGAAGGTGGTGCTGTCGCTGGGCGCGGGCGACGGATTCCGCATGATCGCCACGCAGCTGGACCGGATCATCGGCAACCTGGTCGACAATGCCTACGTCTACGGCAAGCCGCCGGTATGCATCGCGACGACGCGCACGCCGGAGGGCTACCTGCTGGTGGTCGAAGACCAGGGCGTGGGGATTCCCGAGGCGGACAAGGAGCGCGTCACGTTGCCGTTCGTGCGGCTGGAT
This sequence comes from Cupriavidus yeoncheonensis, assembly GCF_905397275.1. Classification (GTDB taxonomy): domain Bacteria; phylum Pseudomonadota; class Gammaproteobacteria; order Burkholderiales; family Burkholderiaceae; genus Cupriavidus; species Cupriavidus yeoncheonensis. The sequence goes on from NZ_CAJPUY010000014.1 coordinate 165,950, forward strand.
CCGGCGCGCGGCGGCAATGCCCATTCGGGGCTGGGGCTGGCCATCGTGGACCGGCTGGTGCGACAGGCCGGGGGCAAGCTCAACCTGGTGAATGCCGATGAGGGGGGCTTCAGGGTCGAGATGCTGTTTGCGGGGGCGGTGGGGGCGTAGGTGGTGCCCGACGGCTGGGTCGGCCGCATGATGCGGTGACCGTGACCCAGTGAACCTCTCCCCCTGGTGGCGGCTGTCGCAGGGCCCGCGCGGTCCTGGCCGGACCCGTCGCAGCCGGCGGCTAGGGCCGCGCGGCGCTCAGACCTTCTTCTTCTCGCCGATGCGGCTTTCCTTGCCGGAGAGCAGCTTGGCGATGTTCTGGCGGTGGCGCGCGATCAGCAGGATGGAGATCGCGAGGATCGCGCCGGCCATGATGTCGATGCCGTCCGTCAGCACGTGGAAGAACGGCGCGAAGATTGCCGCGACCAGCGCGGCCAGCGACGAGTAGCGGAAGAAGAACGCGATGATGAGCCAGGTGGCCAGCGTGGCCAGGCCCAGGATCGGGTTGATGGCCAGCAGGATGCCCGCCGCCGTGGCCACGCCCTTGCCGCCGGCAAAGCGGTGGAACACCGGGAACAGGTGGCCGAGGAACACGGCCAGCGCCACCATGGCGAGGCCGTTGTCATCGACGCCGTAGGCGGGCCCGAAGCGGGTCGCCAGCCAGACCGCCAGCCAGCCCTTCAGCGCATCGCCGATCAGCGTGAAGATGGCTGCCTTCTTGTTGCCCGTGCGCAGCACGTTGGTCGCGCCCGGGTTGCCGGAGCCGTAGGAGTGCGGATCGGGCAGGCCCATGACCTTGCTGACGACGACCGCAAAGGAGACCGACCCGATCAGGTAGGCGGCAAGGGCGAATAGCAGGTTGGCCATGTAGGGATGCGCGGGCAGTGGGGGCTGCCTTGTCTGGAATTGGCGGGATTGTAGCGCGGCGGCGGGCTCGCCACGACCGTGACTTCCCCAATATCCGCTATGGGCACGGGCGGGTCAGTCAGGCAGCGCGCATGCCACGGGCTTGGCATCGACCAGCGCGGTCAGCAGCTTCGGGTCCAGGCTGACCAGGTAGCCGCGCCGCCCGCCGTTGATATAGATTTTCCCAAGCTCCAGTACGGTTGCCTCCACATACACCGGCATGCGCTTCTTCGTGCCGAACGGCGAGGTGCCGCCGACCATATAGCCGCTGTGCCGCTGCGCCACCTCGGGCTTGCACGGCTGCACGCTCTTGCAGCCGATCTGGCGCGCAAGGTTCTTGGTCGAAACGGAGCAGTCGCCGTGCATCAGCACGACCAGCGGCTGCGCGCGCTCGTCTTCCATGATCAGGGTCTTGACCACGTCGTGCTCGGGCACGCCGAGCTGGCGCGCCGATTCACCGGTGCCGCCGTGGTCCACGTATTCGTACGGATGCTCGCCGAAGGCGGCGCCCTGCCGGCGCAGGAACTGGGTAGCCGGAGTTTCCGAGATATGTTTCGATTTGCTCATGTCGGGTTGCAGGCGGGACAGGACAACAGGACCCTACCCGCGCGGGTGGTGCTGCTGGTGCAGCTCGCGCAGCCGCTCGCGCGCCACGTGGGTGTAGATCTGTGTCGTGGAAATGTCGGCGTGGCCCAGCAGCAGCTGCACCACGCGCAGGTCGGCGCCATGGTTGAGCAGGTGCGTGGCAAACGCATGGCGCAGCGTGTGCGGCGACAACGGCACGTTGATGCCGGCATCGAACGCATGGCGCTTGATCAGGTGCCAGAAGGCCTGGCGCGTCATGCCTTCGCCGCGCTGCGTGACGAACAGCGCATCGCAGGCGCGGCCGGCCAGCAGCGCGGGGCGCGCGCTGCCAAGGTAGCGGCGCAGCCAGTCGCCGGCCTGCATGCCGAACGGCACCAGGCGTTCCTTGTCGCCCTTGCCGCCAACCACGCGTGCCACGCCTTCGTTCAGGCCGATCTCCACGGTCTTCATCTGGGTGAGTTCCGACACGCGCAGCCCGCTCGCGTACATCAGTTCCAGCATGGTGCGGTCGCGCAGGCCAAGCGGCGTGCCGGTATCGGGCGCTTCGAGCAGGGCCTCGACTTGCGCTTCGGTGAGCGTCTTGGGCACGCGCGGGGGCTGCTTGGCCGGGCGCAGCAGGATGCACGGATCGGCTTCGATCATCCGCTCGCGCAGGGCCCACTGGTAGAAGCGGCGGAACACGGCCAGACGGCGGTTCGAGGACGAGGCGCGGGTCTCGGGGTGGCGGGCGAGGAAATAGGCATTCAGCTCGGTGTCGCCCGCGGCCAGCAGGCCGCCGTTGCCGGATTGGTGCAGCCAGCGCGCCAGCAGGGAAAGGTCGCGCCGGTAGGCGTCCATGGTGTTGCGCGACAGGCCGTCCTCCAGCCACAGGGCGTCGCAGAAGCGGCTGACCAGGTCGAGTTCCGGGGCAATGGCGGCATCGAGCGCCACGGCATCTGCGTCGGCGTGCACTGCGCGCGGCTTGCGTGTCGTCCGGCTGGCGCCGGCGGGTCGCTTCATATCAGCATGGCGCCTTCATGGCGCAGCAGCCAGCGTTTCACTTCCAGGTGGAAGCCATCCTCGGCATGGTGGGAGAAGCCGCCGATGCCGCTTGCCGATACCACGCGATGGCACGGGATCACGATCGGCAGCGGATTCTGCCCGCAGGCCTGCCCGACCGCACGCGGCACACTGCCGAGCTTGCGGGCGATATCGCCATAGGTGGTCAGCCCGCCGCGCGGCACCGCGCAGATGGCCTGCCAGACCTGCTGCTGGAATGCCGTGCCGGCGATGGCCAGCGGCACGTCGAAACGGGCATCGGGGTCGGCGTAGTACGCGTCCAGTTCCGCCTGCAGGCGCAGGATCACCTCACTGCGTGGCGCCAAAGCTGTCGCGGTGTCAGGCAGATAGAAAATTTCCACGATCCGCGTGCCGTCGGCGCGCACGCCGACCTTGCCGAAGGGCGCGGGGAGGATGGCGTCGAAATTGGCGGGCATGGCGGTGGGGTGAGGCGCGAAGTCTGGATCGAAGTCTGGATTTTAGTGCGTTTTGTTTTGGGGGGCCGAAAGCGGGCAGGGGTGATGCCTGGCACGACAAGCCCGCCAGAACCAAAGAAGAGGCCGCCCGCAGGCGGCCCGTCAATGTGCGCGAGACCCGGCGGGCCTCACCCCATCCTTACTGCTCCAGCTTGATGTTCTGCACCTTGACAAGGGTCTTCATCTTGTCGAACTCCTTCTTGATCTCGGCCGCATGCTGCGCAGGCGAGTTGCCCGACGGCTCGGCACCGGCGGTCCGCAGGCGCTCCTGGAATCCCTTGTCCTGCAGCGCCTTGACCGCCGCGTCGTTCAGCTTCCTGATGACGTCGTCCGGCGTGCCGGCCGGCGCCACGAGGCCGTACCACGCCGGGTCATTCGGCTCCTTCAGCCCCATCTCCCCGAAGGTCGGGACGTCGGGCAGGGAATCCAGCCGCTTGTTCCACGCCACCACGATCGGACGCAGCTTGCCGGCCTTGATGTAGGGCATCGACGACGGCAGGTTGTCCACCATGATCGGCACCTGGCCGGCCAGTACGTCATTGAGCGCCGGGCCCGCGCCACGATACGGGATATGCACCATGAAGGTCTTGGTCGAGACCTTGAACTGCTCGCCCAGCATGTGGCCGAACGCGCAGGTGCCGGACGTCGCGAACGAATACTTGCCCGGATTGGCCTTCAGCACGGCCAGGAATTCCTTGTAGTTCTTGGCCGGGAAGTTCGGGTTCACCGCGATCACGTTGGCCACGTTGGCCAGGTTCGTGATGGGCTTGAAGTCCTTGATCGGGTCGTACGACAGCTTGGGGTTGCAAGCCGGGTTCACGGCCATGGTCGACACCGTGGAGATGCCGATGGTGTAGCCGTCGGGCGCGGCCTTGGCGATGGCGTCGGCCCCGATCGAGCCGCCGCCGCCGGCGCGGTTCTCGACCACGACCGGCTGCCCGAGGATACGGCTCATCTGGTCGGCGGCGCCACGGCCGACGATGTCGGTGGTGCCGCCAGGCGCGAACGGAATGATCAGGCGGATCGGCTTGCTCGGAAAGCTCTGCGCTTGCGCGACGGACGCCGCGGTGGCCAGGGCCAGGGTCAAAGCGATTTTGCCAGCTTGCATGAGATCAGGTCTCCCGTCAGGAAAGTCCGGGCGGGGGTGATGCCCGGAAGAAAACGCCGCCGCCTTGCCGCAGGTGGCGGCAAGGCGGCGGCCACATCGGGTCCGGCGGGCTCAGCCGCCCAGCAGGCCGCGCTTGACGTCCCGGTCTACCGGGTGTTCGCCAAGGAAGACGCGCAGCACGGCCTGGTAGAAGTCTTCGCCGGGAATCGGGCGGCCGCGCGGGGTGCCGTTGATGGCGACCACGGTACCGGCGTCCGGTGAAAAATCGACGTTGATCACGTCGCCCCTGCGGGCGGTCCCGACCTGGTCGATGGTGCGTTCGAACTGGACCAGCCGGGCGGACAGCATCTGCATCTGCAGCTCGCTGTGGTTTTCGCGCATGCCTTTCTGCATCGCCCGGGCAAATGCGTTGGGGTCCACTTCACGGAGCATGCGAAACTGCAGCCGCTTGGTGCCGGACGTGCCGAGTACCACGGTGGCGTTGCGCGCCTTTTCGGGCAGGTACAGCGCCGCCACGTAGCCCTTGAGCAGCAGCCCCGAGCGCAGCGCGGTGCCGTTGAGCTGCAGTTCCTTGCCGGCCACGCGAGCGGCATCGTCAAAGCGCAGACCCTCGAATTCCGTCGCGCCGGCGGCTGCCGGCAGCACCGCAAGCGCCAGGCCTGCGGCGAGCGCGGCCAGCACGCGGCGCGGAGTCAGGCGGGATCGTGAAAGCGGGCGCGGGGCAATGATTCGGCCCGGCAATGGCGGATTACGTCGGTGCAGCATAAGGGGCAGGGGTACAACTTGGTATGCCATGCTGGCCCATTTCTGGAAAAATACCAATCCGGATCTGCCCTAGTCTGCACATTCCGTCACTTCCTCCCCGCACAGCACCGGGCCGCCCGGCCTTGATAACAACGAAAACGTTCACGAGATGTCTTCCGCTCTCCTGCTGGTTCCCGACTTCAGCCTGATTCTGATCGGCTGGCTGCTGGTGCGTTATTCACCGTTTGACCGTGCCTTCTGGGGCGGCGTGGAGCGCCTGGTCTACTTCGTGCTGTTTCCCGCGCTGCTGCTGCAGTCGACCAACAGCGCGGTGTTCGATTTTTCCTCGACCTCGGCCATGCTCGGGCTCGCGCTGGCCGTCATGGCGTTCGGCATGGTCGCCGGGTACGCCGTCAAATGGGTGCTGCGCCCCGATGCCGTGGACTTTGCCTCGGGCCTGCAGACGGCATTCCGCTTCAATTCCTATATCGGTCTGGCGCTGGCATCGCGCATCGGTGGCAGCGAGGGCCTGGCGATGATGGCGGTGATCGTGGGCTGCACGGTGCCGCTGTGCAACGTGGCTGCGGTATGGGCGCTGGCGCGGCACGGCGATACGCGGCTGTGGCGCGAGCTGGCGCGCAATCCGCTGATCCTGGCCACCGCCGGCGGGCTGCTGACCAACCTGCTGGGGCTGCATGCGCCCGAGGTACTGGCTATGACGCTGAACCGGCTCGGCTCGGCCTCGACGGCGCTCGGCCTGATGACGGTGGGCGCGGGGCTGCAGATGAGCGGCGCGACCGGCACGGTCGGTCCGGTCGCGTGGTGGTCCGGCGTCAAGCTGCTCGCTATGCCTTGCCTGGCCTGGCTTGCGGGCCGGCTGCTGCCGCTGACGGAGCTGCAGTACCAGATCGTGGTGCTGTACGCCTCGCTGCCGACGGCATCGAGCGCTTATATCCTGGCCGTGCGCATGGGCGGCAACGGGCCCATGGTCGCCGCGACCATCTCCGTGATGACGGTGGCTGCGATCCTCACCACGCCGGTCTGGCTCGCGCTGGTCAGCTGACGGCCCGGTCCTGCGCGAGCGCCCAGTCGATGTGCTCGCGCACGAGGGGCGTGGCGTCGGCGCGGCGGCTTTTCAGGGCTGTGCGTATCCGTGCGGCCAGCGCGTGGTCTTGCGGGCGCTGGCCGGAGGCGGCGGTGCGCAGGCCATTGCCCAGTCCCACCGCAAGGTTGCGCAGCCAGCGTTCATGGCCGATGCGGCGGATCGGGCTGCCTTCCAGGCGCTGGTTGAACTCGGCCTCGGTCCACAGGAACAGGTCGACCATGTCCGCGGCGTCGAAGCCGTTGCGCACATCGAAGTCGGGCAGCGTGGCCCGGTGCGCGAACTTGTTCCACGGGCAGGCCAGCTGGCAGTCGTCGCAGCCATAGACGCGGTTGCCCATCGGTGCGCGAAATTGCTCGGGAATCGGACCCTTGTGCTCGATGGTCAGGTAAGAAATACAACGGCGCGCGTCGAGCCTGTAGGGCGCAACGATGGCGTGCGTGGGGCAGATGTCGATGCAGCGATGGCAGTTGCCGCAGTGCGAGGCTTCAGGCGGGTCGGCCGGCAGCGGGACGTCGACCAGGATCTCGCCGAGAAAGAACATCGAGCCTCCGTCGCGGTCGAGCAGCAGCGTGTGCTTGCCGCGCCAGCCCAGGCCGCCCTGGCTGGCCAGCGCCACTTCCATCACCGGCGCGGAATCGGTGAAGACACGGTAGCCGAACGGGCCGATGGCGGTCTCGATGCGGCTCGCGAGCTGCTGCAGCCGGTTGCGCAGCACCTTGTGGTAGTCCCGGCCGCGCGCATAGAGCGAGAGCACGGCGGTGGCGGGTTGGTCGAGCCGTGCCAGCTCATGCCGGCGCCAGTCCGGCGCGGCCGTGGCGGGCAGGTAGGGCATGCGGGCCACGATGGCGCGTACCGTGCCGGGCACCAGTTCGGCGGGACGGGCGCGCCGCGGGCCGTGGTTCGCCATATAATCCATGTCGCCGTGGTAACCCCGGGCCAGCCATGCCATCAGCCCTGGCTCGGCATGGCTGAGATCGACGTCCGCGATGCGCACCGAGGCAAAGCCCAGCTCGGCGCCCCAGTCGCGGATCGATTGCACGAGCGCCTCCATGCCGCCTCCATCGCCTGTGTCGGCTGCATCGGCAGCGGCCACGGGCCGCGGAGTGGGGGCGCCTGGCGCTTCGGATGCTCGGTCGGTCATCCCTGAATTGTACGCAATGCCCCTGCTTGAAGAACGTTCCCTGACGCTGCCCGACGAAGCCGCCACCGCCCGCTTCGGTGCGGCACTCGCCGGCGTGGTACGCGCCTTGCAACCCACCACCGTGCATGTGCAGCTCTCGGGCGACCTTGGCGCGGGCAAGACCACATTGTCCCGCGCCATCCTGCGTGCGCTCGGGCATGCCGGCAAGGTCCGCAGCCCGACCTACACGCTGTGCGAGCCCTACGACGTGGCGCGCGCCGACGGCTCGCCGCTGACGGTCTACCACTTCGACCTGTACCGTTTCGCCGACCCCGAGGAATGGATCGACGCGGGTTTCCGCGACTGCTTCGCCGAGCCCGCCTTCAATCTCGTGGAGTGGCCGGAAAAGGCCGGGCGCCTGCTCGGGGAACCGGATCTGCACGTGTTGCTCCAATCGGACATGGCCGCGGCCGATGTTATGGCGGATACGGCGGATATGGCCGGCGAGCGGCGGATCGCGACGCTGCGAGCCTATACTCACACTGGAATTACCCTGCTGAACGCATGCTGATCAAGCGACTTGCCACCGACCGACCCGATGGACCCGACGGACTGCTGCAGGCGCGCCGCAAATGGATGGCGCAGTGCCTGAAGCTCAGTGCCGGCACGGTCGTGCTGACGCTCGCCGGACCGCAACTGGCCTTCGGTGCCGGCATCGTCGCCGTGCGCGTCTGGCCAGCGGAGGACTACACCCGCGTCACGATCGAATCCGACACGCCGCTGGCTGCAGTGCACCAGATGATCCGTGACCCGGACCGGCTCGTGGTGGACATCGACGGCCTCGACCTCTCGCCCACGCTGCGCGAGCTGGTGGCCAAGATCACGCCGAACGATCCCTATATCCAGACCGTGCGCGTCGGCCAGAACCGTCCGCGCGTGGTGCGCATGGTGTTCGACCTGAAGGAGAACGTCGCGCCGCAGGTGTTCACGCTGGCGCCGATCGGCAGCTACAAGAACCGCCTGGTGTTTGACCTGTACCCCGTCAACCCGCCCGATCCGCTGTGGAAGCTGGTGCGCGACACCGAGGAAAAGCAGCGCCGCTTCGCCAACAGCGCGCCGCCGCCGGGTTCCGATGGCATAGCGGGCGCCCCGGCAGGCGCGGAAGAAGACGCCATCGGTGCGCTCGTGCGCAAGTTCGATGAGAAGGGCGACATGCCCGCGACCACGGCGCCGCCGCCGGCCATTGCCGCGGCCAGGCCGCCGAAGCCTTCCGCACCCGTGGTGCCCAGGCCGAACGCGCCGGTGGTCCCGCCGGTCGCGCAGGGCGATCCCACCGCCGAGCGCCCGTTCAAGATGCGCCGCCTGCTGACGGTGGCGATCGATCCCGGCCACGGCGGCGAAGACCCCGGTGCCATCGGTGCATCGGGATCGCGCGAGAAGGACGTGGTGCTCCAGATCGCCCACCGGCTGCGCGCGAAGATCGATGCGCAGCCCAATATGCGCGCGATGATGACGCGCGATGCCGATTTCTTCGTGCCGCTGAACGTGCGCGTGCAGAAGGCGCGCCGCGTGCAGGCCGACCTGTTCGTGTCGATCCACGCCGATGCCTTCCTGTCGCCGGAAGCGAAGGGTGCATCGGTGTTTGCGCTGTCGGAACGCGGGGCTTCCAGCACGGCCGCGCGCTGGCTGGCCAACAAGGAAAACGCCTCGGACCTGATTGGCGGGGCCAACCTGAACAAGGATGCGCAGGTCGCGCGCGTGCTGCTGGACCTGTCGACCACGGCGCAGATCAACGACAGCCTGCAGGTCGGCAAGGCCGTGCTGCAGGAAATCGGTGGCATCAACCGGCTGCACAAGGGCAGTGTCGAACAGGCCGGGTTTGCGGTGCTGAAGGCGCCCGACATTCCGTCGATCCTGGTCGAGACGGCCTTCATCAGCAACCCCGAGGAAGAGCGCAAGCTCAATGACGACGCGCACCAGGAGCAGCTCGCCAACGCCATCCTGCGCGGGATCCGCAGCTACTTCGCGCGCAATCCGCCGTTGTCGAAGAATCCCTCGGTGTAGCGGGGCACGGGGCGGAAAAGAAAAACGGGGGATGCGTCCCCCGTTTTTTTATCCATGCGGTGAAGGTCAGGCGCGTGCCGCGGCCCTGTCCTCGACCAGCGCATCGCGATCCGCATACCGCGCGGCAATCACCGAGCACACGATGAGCTGCAACTGGTGATAGACCATCAGCGGCAACACCAGCAGCCCCAGCGCCGGATGTCCGGCAAACAGGATGTTGGCCATGGGAATGCCGTTGGCCAGGCTCTTCTTGGAGCCGCAGAACACAGCCGTGATCTCGTCTTCGACGCTGAAGTGCAGGCGGCGCGCAACGAACGTGGTCGTGCCCAGCACGACGAACAGCAGCACGGCGGCCAGCCCCATCACCGCGGCGATGGTCTGCCACTGGTAGTGGTGCCACAGGCCCTGGGCGGTCGCGTCGCAGAACGACGAGTAGACGATCAGCACGATCACGCCGCGGTCGATCTTGTTGGTGATGTGCTTCTTCTTTGCCAGCCAGTTGGCGATCAGCGGGCGCAGCAGCTGCCCCAGCGCGAACGGCAGCAACAGCTGCAGCGCCACGCCCGTGAGTGCCTTGCCCAGCGGCATCGACGCGCCGCTGGCGCTGATCACCAGACCCATCAGCAGCGGCGTGACCGCCATGCCGATCAGGCCCGAGATGGTGGCGTTGAAGATCGCGCCGGGCACGTTGCCGCGCGCCATCGACGTCATGGCCACCGACGACGATACCGTGGACGGCAGCGCGCAAAGATAGAACACGCCGAGCAGCAGGTCCGGCGGCAGCGAGTTGCGCAGCGACAGCATCAGCAGCAGGCCGACCACCGGGAACACGACGTAGGTGAACGCCTGCACGAACACGTGCAGGCGCCAGTGCCGGGCGCCCGCCACGAGCTTGTCACGCGACAAGGCCGCGCCGTGCAGGAAGAAGACGAGTGCCACGCCCAGGCTGGTGACGGTGCCAAGGTGCAGCGGGCCGCGGCTGCTGCCGAACTCGGGTGCGAGCAGGGCAATGCCGATGGCCGTCAGCATGATCAGGACGAAGCCGTCGATCAGGTCGTAGAGTTTCTTGAGCTTGGAAAGCATGCTGGACTTCTAAGACTTCTAAGGGTTTAGCCTAGTATTGGACGACACCCGAGTCTAGAATGCAAATTCATTTATTGCATTCATTTATCTCGTCGTTGCATGAATTACACAGTCCGGCAGTTGCGGGTGTTCCTGGCCGTGGCGGAAAAGGGCGGTTTCAGCCGGGCGGCGGACGCTGTCGGCCTGACCCAGTCCGCTGTCAGCCGCGGCGTCGCGGAGCTTGAAGAATCACTTGGCGTGCGGCTGCTGGATCGCACCACGCGCGAGGTCGTGCTGACCCCGGCTGGTCATGCGCTCGCGCCCGCCCTTGAACGACTGCTGGGCCAGCTCGACGACACGCTCGAAGACACCCGTCAGCTCGGCGAGCACTATCGTGGCCGCGTGGTGATAGCCGGGGCCCCGACGATCTCGGCGCGGCTGATGCCGATGTATGTGTCCGCGTGCGCGGCGCAATACCCGGAAATCCGCCTGACCGTGCGCGACAACGTGCAGGCGGATGGCCTTGAGCAGGTGCGCGTCGGCGGCGTGGATTTCGGCGTGCTGATCGACCCGCTGGCGCATGACGGGCTGACCATCGAGCCGCTGGTGACGGATCCGTTCTGCTTTGTGTGCCGGCGCGACCATCCGCTCGCGCAGCAGAAGACGGTCCCGTGGGCGGCGTTGGACGGCATGCGACTGGTGCTGCTGGACTTCGCCTCTGGCAGCCGGCCGCTGATCGATCGCGTGTTCGGGCGCCACGGCATCGTGCCACGGGTGGTTCAGGAAATGGGCCACTCGGCGAGCGTGTTCGGCATGGTGGAGGCGGGCATCGGCGCCTCGGTGTTGCCGACTTACTCGCTGCCGCTGCCGGCGGCGTCGCCACTGGTATGGCGGCCACTGGTGCCGCGCGAAGAGCGCCGCATCGTCATGGTCCGGCGCGCGGATCGCTCGCTGTCGCCGGCCGCCGCGGCGGTATGGTCACTGGTCCGCAATCTCAGCATCACCGCGGCCGGGCCGGAGCCGGAGGCCGCCTGAGCGGCTTCAGCGGTCTCAGCGTGCCCGGGCGGTGACCATGACCGCTTCCAGGTCGAAGCTGCCGTCCACCTGCACGCGATAGTGCTCGCGTACTTCGGCGGGCGCGAGCTGCCACAGGTGGCGGATGGCTTCGACCGCCACCGGCGCGGTGCGCATGCGCGTGACCCAGCTTTCGAACTCGATGCCGATGCGCCAGGCCGGCGAGACGCCGATTTCATCGGCCGCGAAGCCTGCCGACTCGAACATCGCGCGCCAGGCCGGGCCGGTGTAGTCGCGCACGTGCGACGGATCGCGCAGCAACTCGACCGATTGCAGCCACGTGTCGCGCAAGGGATCCTCGGCGCCGGCGATATCGATCAGCACGACCTTGCCACCGGGCTTGAGCACGCGGCGCATTTCGCGCAACGCCGCCGGCACATTGCGCCAGTGGTGGGCGCTCATGCGCGACACCACGGCGCAGAAGGTGCCGTCTTCGAACGGGAGCGTTTCCGCGGCGCCCTGGCGGGTAACGATGTTGGCGAGCCCGCGGTCGCGCGCGGCGCCCGCTACGACATCGAGCATTTCCAGGGACAGGTCATAGGCCGTGACCGTGCCAGCCACGGTCGCGGCGGCGAAGCTGGCGTGCCCAGCGCCGCAGCCCAGGTCCAGCACCGTGCTGGAGGCGCGCTTGTCGGCCGGGATCAGGTCCGCCAGCTCCTGCCTGAGCTGTTCCAGGTCCGCCCCTTGCGCGTGGACGGCGCTGGTGAGGTAGGCGCTGGCGGTGGCACCGAACTGGGCGGCGACGAGTTCCTGTTGTTGCATGGCTGGCTCCTGAACCGGCTGCATGCCGGTCTTCTGACGGTTCTGGGGACTTGCCCGCAGTGCGGGTCCGGACTACTGTAGGACGACCGTTTTCCCGGTACAAGTCACCGTTTTATCCTGGTATAAGACGCACCAGCCTATGGCCGAATCTATCTCAGATACCTTTGCACAGCCTGACAATCCGCCGGATCCGGGGGCGGCCGCGCTGGTCACGCGCGAAGCGGTGCTCGGCGCATTCCTGCGCGCGCACCGCGAACGCCTGGCGCCGGACGACGTGGGCCTGCCCCCCGGCCGGCGCCGGCGCACGCCCGGCCTGCGCCGCGAGGAGGTGGCCCAGCTTGCCGGGCTGAGTGCCACGTGGGTGACATGGCTGGAGCAGGGCCGCCCGGTCGCGCTGTCGGCCCGCGCGCTGGCGAGCCTGGCCACCGCGCTGCGCCTGTCCCGCGCCGAACGGGCCTACCTGTTCGAACTGGCCGGGCGGCGCGATGCACAGCCGGCCGGCAGCGAAGCGGTGCCATCGGCTGTCATGGCCAGCGTACATGCCATCAACGGCCCGGCCTACCTGCTGGATCGCCAGTGGAACGCGCTGGCGTGGAACGAGGCGGCGGCGCGGCTGTTCGTCGGCTGGCTCGATGCCGACAGCCCTGAGCGCAACCTGCTGCGTGCAATGTTCCTGTCCGCGCCCCTGCAGGCGCTAGTCGACGACTGGCCCCACCGGGCCGGGCGCCTGGTGGCGGAATTCCGCGCGCATAGCATCCGCCACGCGGACGATGCGCCGATGCGCGCGCTGATCGAGGGATTGATGGCGGAAAGCCCGGCCTTTGGCGCCGCCTGGCTGTCGCAGGACGTGGAAGACCGGGAGGGCGGGCACCGCGGCTTCCACCATCCGGCGCTCGGCGCGCTGCAGTTCGCGCAGCTTACGCTATGGCCGGCGGCAGCGCCGGGGTTGATGCTGGTGATGCTGCTGCCGGCCTGAGGCCCGCAGCGGCAGGGGGAGAGCAGCCGCTTACTTGGGCTCTTACTTGGGCTGCATCCGGATCGCGCCGTCGAGGCGGATCACTTCACCATTGAGCATAGTGTTGCCGATGATGGCCTTGGCCAGCTTGGCGTACTCGGCCGGGCGGCCGAGGCGCGGCGGGAACGGCACCATCTTGCCGAGTGCGTCCTGGACTTCCGGCGGCATGCCCAGCAGCATCGGCGTCTCGAACAGGCCGGGGGCGATCGTCATGCAGCGCACGCCGTCACGCGACAGGTCGCGCGCGATGGCCAGGGTCATGCCGACCACGCCGCCCTTCGAGGCCGCATAGGCGGCTTGCCCGATCTGGCCATCGAACGCCGCCACCGAGGCGGTGTTGATGATGACGCCGCGCTCACCTTCGGCATCGGGCATGTTCTGCACCATGGCTGCGGCCGCCAGCCGGATCATGTTGAAGGTGCCGACCAGGTTGACGCGGATGGTCTTGTCGAAGGCATCGAGCGGATGCGGGCCGTTCTTGCCTACGGTCTTGCTGGCAACGGCGATGCCGGCGCAGTTGACCAGTCCCGCCACGCGGCCCAGCGACTGCGCGGCGGCGACGACGGCCTGGCCATCGATTTCGGACGCCACGTCGCACTTGACGAAAGCGCCGCCCAGTTCCTGCGCGAGCGCGTTGCCCGCAGCCTCGTTCAGGTCGGCAATGACGACCTTGCCGCCGGCCTCGGCAATCATGCGCGCGGTGCCGGCGCCCAGGCCCGACGCGCCGCCCGTGACGATGAATACATTGCCCTGGATGTCCATCTGCTGTCTCCTCTATGACCAGTCGCGGTGGCGACTGCCGTTTACGTAAACGTCAACTCTCGCGCTATTGTACGGAGCCATGGGTGGCTGGCAAGAGGGAAAGTCATGCATGGCGAAGAAACAAAAAAAGCGACCCGGAGGTCGCTTTTTTTGGGTCGGCGGTGCCCGAAGCTTACTTGAGTGCCTCGAACGCGCGCGCGGTGATGCTGTCGACGTCGCCCACGCCCGCGATCTTGCGGTACTTCGGCGGTGCCACCTTGGCGGTGCTGTCGCCCTTGGCGGCCCAGTCCGAGTAGTAGTCCACCAGCGGGCGGGTTTGCTGCGAGTAGACCTCCAGGCGCTTGCGCACGGTGTCTTCCTTGTCGTCGTCGCGCTGGATCAGCGCTTCGCCGGTCTCGTCGTCGACGCCTTCCGCCTTGGGCGGGTTGTACTTGACGTGATAGGTACGGCCCGATGCCACGTGCACGCGGCGACCGCTCATGCGCTCGATGATGGCGTCGAACGGCACGTCGATTTCCAGGACGTAGTCGATCGCGACACCGGCTTCCTTCATGGCCTCGGCCTGCGGAATGGTGCGCGGGAAGCCGTCGAACAGGTAGCCGTTCTTGCAGTCGGCTTCCTTCAGGCGGTCCTTGACCAGGCCGATGATGATGTCATCCGACACCAGTCCGCCCGCATCCATGACCTTCTTGGCTTCCACGCCCAGCGGCGTGCCGGCCTTCACTGCGGCGCGCAGCATGTCGCCCGTGGAGATTTGCGGAATGCCGAACTTCTCGCAGATGAACTTGGCTTGCGTGCCTTTGCCGGCGCCAGGCGCGCCCAACAGGATCAAACGCATTTACGGGTCCTCAGAGTTTTGAATCTGGTGTGGCGGGAGACGAGAACGAGGGTAACGCCGTAACTTGACGCAGGACTTACTGCGCGCGCTTGGATCAGGTCACGTGGTCGGCCGGTGCGGCGCTGCGGGGAACGCGGCGCGGGTCACCAGACGGGCTCAATCTTATCTCCCCATCGAGCCTTGGCCGGCCGGCGCATTCTGGTGCGCCATCCCGACGGCTCTGTATCGTCAGGCATTATGCCACGAGGCGCAGAGAATCCGGCCCGAAATCGGGCCGATTCCTGTTGCAAGTGTATGAACCCCAACGCAAAGGCCGCCGCCGCGCAACAAAGTGCTCAGGGACCTTCCTGCGCCATGCCCTGGGCCCACAGCGCGCGCACGCGATCCAGATCGGCCGGCGTGTCGACGCCGGGGGCCGGCGCGGCGACCGTTTCGAGCACCGCGATGCGCTCTCCATGCCACATCGCGCGCAGTTGCTCGAGCGCCTCGGTCTGCTCCAGCGGCGCCGCCGCCAGGGTCGGGAAGCGGCGCAGGAAGCCGGCGCGGTACGCATACAGGCCGATATGGCGCAGGACCGGCATGGGCGGCAGCGGCACCTGCGCGACCGAGGCGGGCACCGCGGGCACGCCGGCCCAGTCGTCGCGCGACCACGGAATCGGCGCGCGCGAGAAGTACAGCGCACGGCCGGCGGCATCGCACACCACCTTGACCACGTTCGGGTTGAAGACCTCGGCGATGTCGTGCAGCGGATGGGCGGCGGTCGCGACGGCGCAGTCGGGATGATGGGCCAGGTGCAGCGCGACATCGTCGATCAGTTGCGGATCGATCAGCGGCTCGTCGCCCTGCACGTTGACGACGATGGCGTCGTCGGGCAGCGCAAGCTGTGCCGCCACTTCGGCCAGGCGGTCCGTGCCCGACGGGTGGTCGGCGCGCGTCAGCACGGCGTCGATCCCGTGCGCGGCGCAGGCTTGTGCCACTGCGGGTGCATCGGTGGCGACCACGGTGCGCTGCGCGGACGAGGCATGCGCGCGTTCGGCCACGCGCACGATCATCGGCCGTCCGCCGATATCGGCCAGCGGCTTGTCCGGCAGCCGCGTGGACGCGAGCCGCGCGGGGATGACGACGAGGAAGGCCGGGATGCTCATGGCGCGGGCCTCAGTCCGCCCGCGGCGCGGCCGGATCGATCGCCCGGCCCGGCACCGACTGGCGGGCCTCGTCGGCCAGCATGACGGGAATGCCGTCGCGGATCGGGTAGGCCAGCTTGTCGGCGTGGCAGATCAGTTCCTGCGCGGCGCGGTCGTATTCCAGCTTGCCCTTGCACAGCGGGCAGACCAGGATTTCAAGCAGCCGGTTGTCCATCTTGGTGTTCCTTGTTGAGGCCGTTGGCGCCGCCCGATGCGGGTGCCGCCGCGGCCGGGACGCGCGCCTGCACGGCGCGGCGAATCTTGTCGATCAGGCCCGCGTCGATCACGGGCGTGGTGGGGACGACCCAGATGCGCGGGTCGTCGAATCGCTCGCATTTTACGGCATCCTTCTCGGTGATCAGGATGACGTCGGCGTCGAGCGCGTCGGGGTTGCCGGCAAACGGGTCGACGGCGAAATCGTAGTGGTCGGGCAGCGGCAGCGTCTTCGGGCTCAGGCCGGCGCCGCGCAGGCTCGCGAAGAAGCGCTCCGGGTTGCCGATGCCGGCCGCGGCCAGCACGCGGCGCCCGGCAAACGCACTGACCGGCCGCGCCATGGTCGGGTCGTTGAGCTGCCACGCTTCGTCCAGTTCCAGGCGCATGCCATAGACATCGGGCCGGTCGGGGGTGGCGCGGAAGTTCGGGTCGTTGATCAGCGTGGCGTCGCGCGGGCGCGAAAGCGGCTCGCGCAGCGGGCCGGCGGGCAGCAGCAGGCCGTTGCCGCCCATGCGGGCGTCGAACATCACGATTTCGAAGTCGCGTTGCAGGCGGTAGTGCTGGAGGCCGTCGTCGAGCAGCAGCACGTTGACGCCGGGGTGCGACACCAGCATGGCCTGCGCGCATAGCGCGCGGTCAGGGAACACCCAGACCGGCACGTCGGCGGCGCGCGCGATCAGCAGCGGTTCGTCGCCGACGTCCGATGCCTTCGACGTCGGCTTGACCCGGCGCGGATGCGCGAGCGTGACCCCGTAGCCGCGCGACACCACGCCGGGGCGCAGGCCGGCCTCGGTCAGCGCCTGCGCCAGCGCGATCACGGCCGGCGTCTTGCCGGTGCCGCCCACGGTCACGTTGCCGACCACGATCACGGGCATCGGCAGCCGGGTGGATTTGAACCAGCCGTGAAGGTAGCCGTAGCGGCGCACGCGCGCGATCAGGCCGAACAGCAGCGAGAACGGCAGCATTACCCACGCGAACCAGCCCCGGCGCTGCCACTGGGTGGTCACGAAATCGGCAAGGGCATGGCGCGGAACGGACATGGGAGGGCAGGGCGAAGGGTTGGTTGGCTGGCGCTGCGGCCAGCCGGACGCGCACATTATGGGCATTGCCCTGCGCATGCGGCAACCCCGGGCGCCATGTCCTGCCCGGGCCCGATGGCTTGCGGGGTCAGCGCGGCTGGGCGCTCTGCGTGGCGAAGGTCAGGCGCGACAGCCCGGCCAGGCGCGCGGCTTCCATCACGTTGACGACGGCCTGGTGCGTGGCTTGGGCATCGGCGTTGACGATGACCACCGGCGGCTGCCCGCCCGTGGCCGGACCGGCCGCGGCGCGCAGCTGGTCGGCCAGGGTGGTCACGTCCTTCTGCTCCAGCACCTGCTTGTTGACGGAATAGATGCCGCGCGAAGACACCGACACGACGATCTCCTGCGGGCGCTGTTGCGCACGCTCGGCATCGGCGGTCGGGAGCTGGATCTGCAGCT
Source organism: Cupriavidus yeoncheonensis (assembly GCF_905397275.1). Classification (GTDB taxonomy): domain Bacteria; phylum Pseudomonadota; class Gammaproteobacteria; order Burkholderiales; family Burkholderiaceae; genus Cupriavidus; species Cupriavidus yeoncheonensis. The sequence goes on from NZ_CAJPUY010000014.1 coordinate 183,514, forward strand.
CGGTGTAGCGCGAGTAGGTGGTCGTGATCATCAGGAAGATCAGGATCACGAGCAGTACGTCGATGAGCGGAATCAGGTTGATTTCCGGCTCTTCACGCCGCTGGCGGGAACGGAATCGCATGGCGCGCTCAGCCGCGCCGCTGCGGCAGGATGGCGTCCAGGAACGCCGTGGCGCGGAATTCCAGTTCGGCCACGTAGTCGTCCACGCGGCGGCGGAAATAGCGCCAGAAGATCAGTGCCGGAATCGCCACGATCAGGCCGAAGGCGGTGTTGTACAGCGCCACCGAAATACCGTGCGCGAGCTGCTCGGGATTGGCGCCGGTGCCGCCCTGGCTGCCGAAGATCTCGATCATGCCGATCACGGTGCCAAGCAGCCCCATCAGCGGAGCGACCGAAGCGATGGTGCCCAGCGCGTTCAGGTAGCGCTCCAGCTCATGGGCGACCACGCGCCCGGCTTCTTCCACGACTTCCTTGGCGGCGTCGCGCGAGGTATGCGGCTGCAGGACGACGTGGCGCAGGCCGGCCGCGAGCACGCGGCCCAGCGGCGAACTCTGTTCCAGCGTATTGACCACCTCCGGCGTGGCGCGGCGTTGCTGCGCGGCGGAGAGCGCCTCTTCGTAGAGGCGGGCGGGAAGTACCTTGCTGCGCTTGAGGGTGAGGAAGCGCTCGACGACCAGAGCCAGCGCAAGAACCGAAGCGAGCAGCAGCGGCCAGATCGGCCAGCCGGCCGCTTGAATGATCGAAAACAATTGGACCCCCGAATCGACAACCAGAACGACAACCAAACACCACAAGACAACGACCGGCTTTATATGGCAGGCCTTGGATACGCGCACACCGAGGCTCTGCACGCAGCGGCACTGCTCCGAAAATCAGGCAGCACTCTAACCCGCGCCATGGCGCGCGGCAAGACGCTGTCAAAGGGTGTCTCGGCCGCGCATCGGTGCGGTGACGCACACTTTCCACAGCCAGGCGGGACAGGATTGTGGATGGATTGTGGAAAGCGGCCGGACAAGCACCCTAAGGCATTGATCCGTAAGGGTAAAGGGTGTCCTGCCTGTTTTTTGTGCAGATGGGGTCTCACAGCCTCTATTCGGCTGTGGATAGCCTTTCGCGCGCATCGGACGGGGTATACCCGCTGCTTTCCACATGGCTAAGGGACAGGATTGTGGACGGCCTGTGGAAATAGTTCTGAGAAGCGCGCTAAGTCATTGATTTCAATAACTAGATGCTTCCCTGCCTAAAAAACGGGCAATGTGGCCCCCAGCATGCTCGCAACGTCCGCTGCCGAAGCCCCGGCTAATGTCAGTCTTTTTCCACACGCAACTAGGAGAGCATTGTGGACGGGTTGTGGACAACCCTTGGAGATCGATCTTAACTCCTTGATTCATTTGGAGTCGTCGGTCATTGCCTGCAAAATAGGCAGGAGCACCGCTCGGAGGGGGCGAAACCGGCGTGTGGCCCCTGCGATTCATCTCTCCGAAGGGAGGCGAGGACATCGCAGCGGGGCAGGAGGCGAACGCTGCACTCTTCCTCATTTGCGCCGAATAGCTCTCTTTTATGCAGAGTTCCTGTGGATAACTTTGTGAACAAGCCCCGGACGCACCCCGTAAGTGATTGACGCGTAAGGAAATTGGTTACATTGCCTAAGTTTTATTGCAGTCCGAAAATTCATAAGAATCAAAGGGTTGTACCTACTCATGCGGACTCCGGCAGGGGCCTGTGACAATATCACCACCCTCTTGACATAGCCGTTATGCTGTGGACATGTCCAACGCACGCCGCATGCACGGCGACGCCCCATGCCAGAGCCGCAGAACTTTTCGCGTGAATTGCCCACTCCGCCCGCCCGAAACCCGCGCGAAGCGATCCCCGTCGGCGAGCTGAACCATGCGATCGCGACCATGCTCGAGCGTGGTTTTCCGCTGACCTGGGTACGGGGCGAAATCTCCAACTTCACGCGGGCGGCCAGCGGTCACTGGTACTTTTCGCTCAAGGACGCGCGTGCGCAGATTCGCTGCGTGATGTTCCGCGGGCGCAACCAGCATGTCGACTTCACGCCACGCGAAGGCGAGGCGGTGGAAGTGCGCGCCGTGGTCACGCTGTACGAAGCGCGCGGCGACCTGCAGCTGGGCGTGGAGGCCATGCGCCGTGCCGGCCTTGGCAATCTTTACGAGGCATTCCTGCGCCTGAAGGAAAAACTGGCGCAGGCCGGGTTGTTCGCGCCGGAGCGCAAGCGGCCGGTCCCGGCGCATCCGCGCGCGATCGGCATCATCACTTCATTGCAGGCGGCCGCGCTGCGCGATGTGCTGACCACGCTGCGCCGGCGCGCGCCGCATGTGCCGGTGACGGTCTATCCGGTGCCGGTGCAGGGCGCCGGCGCCGCGCAGAAGATTGCCGACATGCTCGACCAGGCCAGCGCCCGGCGCGAATGCGACGTGATCATCCTGTGCCGTGGCGGCGGCAGTATCGAAGACCTGTGGTCCTTCAACGAAGAGGTGGTGGCGCATGCCATTGCGCGCAGCGCGGTGCCGGTCATCTCGGGCGTGGGCCATGAAACGGATTTCACCATTGCCGATTTCGTGGCCGACGTGCGCGCGCCCACGCCCACCGGCGCGGCCGAACTGGTCAGCCCGGACCGCGGGCACCTGCTGGCGCTGACCCGCCGGGCCAGCGAGGGCCTGGTGCAGTCGATGCGTCGCGAACTGGACCGGCGCGCGCAGCATCTGGACTGGCTCGCGCGCCGGCTGCGCAGCCCGCAAGCGCAACTCCAGGAGCGGCGCGCGCGTGTCGACAATCTGGCGCGACACTTGCGTTCGGCATTGCGGGAGACCGTGGTGGCGCAGCGCCACCGTCAGCAGTTGCTGGCCATGCGCTGGACCGCCTGCCGGCCCGACACGGCCGCGGCCAGCGCCGACGTCGGGCGGCTGTCGCAGCGCATGCAGGCCGCAGCGGCCCGCCAGCAGGAGCGGCAAGCGCAGCGCCTGGCACGCGTCGCGGGCGCGCTTGAGCTCCTGGCACCGCAACGCACGCTGGAACGCGGCTACGCCGTGCTGCTCGACCCGCGCGGACGCGCGCTGCGTTCGCCGGCCGAACTGCGTGCCGGCAGCGTGGTGGAGGCCCACCTGGCCGAAGGCGTGGCGGACCTTGCCATTGCCGCCGTACAGGCCAAACTGGGCGGATTCTGAACTCCGGCCGCCCCGGCGCGGACAAACTAACATGACCTCAGGGGGCTTTGCGCCGCGGTTTGCGTGGGTCTAGCAAGTCTCCTACAATCGGCAATTCCCCGACCACAACCCCAACCCACAGAGACAGAACAATGGAACACAAGCTCCCCCCGCTGCCGTACGCACATGATGCCCTGGCTCCGCACATCTCCAAGGAGACGCTGGAGTTCCACCATGACAAGCATCACCAGACCTACGTCACCAACCTGAACAACCTCATCAAGGGCACCGAGTTCGAGAACTCGACCCTGGAAGAGATCACCAAGAAGTCGTCCGGCGGCATCTTCAACAACGCCGCCCAGGTGTGGAACCACACCTTCTACTGGGAATCGATGAAGCCCAACGGCGGCGGCCAGCCGACCGGCGCCCTGGCCGACGCCATCAACGCCAAGTGGGGCTCGTTCGACAAGTTCAAGGAAGAGTTCACCAAGACCGCTGTCGGCACCTTCGGTTCGGGCTGGGCCTGGCTGGTCAAGAAGGCCGACGGCTCGCTGGATCTGGTGTCCACCTCGAACGCCGCCACCCCGCTGACCACCGACGCCAAGCCGCTGCTGACCTGCGACGTGTGGGAACACGCCTACTACATCGACTACCGCAATGCCCGTCCGAAGTACGTCGAGGCATTCTGGAACGTCGTGAACTGGGACTTCGCCAGCAAGAACTTCGCCGGCTGATCCGTTTCAGCTTCGATGTAAAGAAAGGGCCCGCCGGGTAATGCCGTTCAGTTAAGCGCTGAACGGCATTTTTCGTTGTTAGCCGCAGAAGCAGTTGTAAACCGTGAGCCGCATGTTAACTTTGCGGCGCCGTGCTATCCGCTCACCTCAACTATCTACTCGAAGCCCAGCAACCATCCGACTTTGGTCGGCTCGGGCAGCATTTGCCCTACGAGTGGGTTGA
>NZ_CAJPUY010000015.1 GCF_905397275.1 Cupriavidus yeoncheonensis
GGACACGCCGGTGCGCATCACGTCCATCGGGTGGGCCGAGGCGGGCACCCATTCCAGGGCGGCCTTGACGTTGGCGGGCAGGCCGCGCAGCGACTTCAGCTTGGTCTTGTACGCGGCCAGTTCGGCCTTGTTCGGCAGCTTGCCGTGGACCAGCAGGTGGGCGATTTCCTCGAACTCGCAGGCATCGGCCACGTCCAGGATGTCATAGCCGCGGTAGTGCAGGTCATTGCCGGTGCGGCCGACCGTGCACAGTGCGGTGTTACCGGCGGTCACGCCCGACAGGGCAACGGACTTCTTGGGCTTCGGCCCGGTCGGCTGAGGGGCTTCAGCGAGTGGCACGTTCTTGGTTGCGGACATCCTGTTCTCCTTGGGTATTGGTATTTGCCGGATGTTGTGCGGACGCGGAGGGTCGCGGCCTAGTCGAAGAACAACTCGGCCACGTTGTCCGGCAGCGGCGTGCCCGTGGCGTGGGCGCGCTGCAGCAGCGACCAGTAATAACGGTAGCTGGCGCGGTCATGCAGTTGGCCATCGTGCCGGATCGGGGCCCAGTTGTTCTCGTGGGCGGCCAGCAGGATCTGGCTGGCCGCGCCGATTTCCTCGATGCCTGGGCGGAACGCGGCGACGATCGGCTCGATCTGGCCCGGATGGATGCTCCACTTGCGCAGGTAGCCGAACTCGGAGCGCGCGCGCAGCGCGTCGTCGCCCGCGCGCTGCGGTGCCTGCACATCGGTGCTGACATTGTGCGAAGGCACCTTGCCATAACGGTGGCAGGCCGCCGAGATCTCCAGCATGGCCCGGCGGATCAGCGGGTGCTCGAACTGCTGCGGCGAGCGCATGGCTTCGCCGGGAATGGCACCGTGGTGGGCCGAGACGAAGTCCATCAGGCCGAAGCTCAGGCATTCGACCTGCACCAGCGAGGCGATATCGAAAGCCTGTTCGAGCGCGGCATGCGTCTCGATCAGCACATGAATCGGGATGTGGCGCGCAATGCCCGCCGCGCGTGCCGCCTGGTTGACGTGGTCGGTCACGCGGGCCACTTCGACGACATCGGTCACTTTCGGCACGACCACATAGGCCAGCCGGGCGCCGGCCGCGCGCACGAGCACGTCGACATCCTGCTTCCAGCTCGAATGGGCGGGATCGTGGATACGCACGCCTACGCGATTGTGGGCATTGAGCGGGCTGTTCACGAGCTTTGCGCACAGTTCGGCGTGCTCGCGTTCCAGCCCTACGGCGGCGCCGTCTTCGCAGTCAAAGGTGATGTCGAAGACGGGACCAAGCTCTTGCTGCAGGGCCAGCGACTTGAGCATCAGCTTTTCGCTGCCCGCGTAGTGATCGCACACCGGCAGCTGGATGGGGATGGCTTCGCCCTGGAACAGGACCTCGGAGGGATGCACTTGGATTCTGGTCAGAAAGTGATTGGGAGGCGGGCCGCCGGACAGGGGAGGGCCCAACAAAAAAACCGGAGCCCGCGCCGATTCTTGAATCGTTGCGGTGCTCCGGTTTCCCTAGCGGACAGGATCCGAAGATCAGCCGAGCAGGCGCTGCACGCCGGCCTTTTCTTCTTCCAGTTCGTTCAGGGTGATGTTGATCTTCTCGCGGCTGTAGTCGTCGATCTCCAGGCCCTTGACGATTTCGTACTTGCCGTTGGCGCAGGTGACCGGGTAGCCGAACATGGTGTCGGCCGGGATGCCGTATTCGCCGTTCGACGGGATGCCCATGGTGACGACCTTGCCGTTGGTGCCCAGCACCCAGTCATGCACGTGGTCGATGGCGGCATTGGCAGCCGAAGCGGCCGACGACAGGCCACGTGCCTCGATGATGGCGGCGCCGCGCTTGCCGACGGTCGGCAGGAACACGTCGTTGTTCCACACCGGGTCGTTGATCATGTCCTTGACGCTCTTGCCGTCGACGGTCGCGTAGCGGTAGTCGGCGTACATGGTCGGGCTGTGGTTGCCCCACACGAACATCTTCTCGATCGACGCCACCGGCTTGCCGGTCTTGGCGGCGATCTGCGACAGGGCACGGTTGTGGTCCAGGCGCAGCATCGCGGTGAAGTTCTCGCGCGGCAGGCTCGGGGCCGACTTCATGGCGATGTAGGCATTGGTGTTGGCCGGGTTGCCGACCACCAGCACCTTGACGTTGCGGCTTGCGACTTCGTCCAGTGCCTTGCCCTGCACCGTGAAGATCTGGGCGTTGGCTTCGAGCAGGTCCTTGCGTTCCATGCCCTTGCTGCGGGGACGGGCGCCCACCAGCAGGGCGACGTCGGCGTCCTTGAAAGCGACCTTCGGGTCATCGGTGATCACCACGCCAGCCAGCAGCGGGAAGGCGCAGTCTTCCAGTTCCATCACCACGCCCTTGACGGCCGCCTGGGCCTGGGGCAGGTCGAGCAGTTGGAGGATGACCGGCTGGTCTTTACCCAGCATATCGCCGTTGGCGATGCGGAACAGCAGGGAGTAGCCGATCTGGCCAGCGGCGCCGGTCACTGCGACGCGCATTGGGGCTTTAGCCATGAGTAAATCTCCAAACGAAAAGATGGGGGAAACCGGTCGGTGGCGTGCCGCGCAGGGGGAGGCACGTCACCGGGTGCTGGTTGTCGCCACAGCGGGGAGCAGCCGTCCGCCGGAACCAGGTGGCAAGGCCACTGGGCGGGACCGGTGAGGGAGAGCCACAACGGGTCATGGTGAGGCAACGAAGCGTAAGTCTACTGCGAAGCGGGGCGCATTAGCCAGATTGGACGGCTATCTTGTTTCTGTCACGCGTGCCGCCGGCGTGGACCAGCGCGAGTGTAGGCCGGGCCCCCCTCTATGTCAATTCATATGTCTTATATAAGACATAAGACATTTAACGTCAGGCTGGACGGACTTTGCCCTTTTGTGGTGAAATCCCCCCTATGTCCTCCCTGCCTACGTCCCTGACCGGCGCCTCCGCACCTGGAGCGCAGGATTCTGGCGCCGCCAGTTCCGGTGCCGGGGCGCAGCCATCGCCTTCGCACCAGCCGCCCGCCCTCGCCGCGGCCCACGCCGTGCCGTCGCCTACCTTCAGTCCGCTCTACCAGCAGATCAAGGCCCTGATCACGCGCAGCCTGCAATCGGGCGAGTGGAAGCCGGGCGAGATGATTCCCAGCGAAATGGAGCTGGCATCGCGCTACAAGGTCAGCCAGGGCACCGTGCGCAAGGCCATCGACGAACTCGCCGCCGAGAACCTCGTGGCGCGCCGGCAAGGCAAGGGTACCTTCGTCACCACCCACCACGAAGACGTGGTCAAGTTCCGCTTCCTGCGGCTGGTGCCGGACGAAGGGGAGCCACATTATGGCGCCAGCCATGTACTCGAGTGCAAGCGGCTGCGCGCGCCCGCGGAGATCGCGCGGCTGCTCGATATCCGTACTGGCGACAGCGTCGTGCAGATTCGCCGTGTGCTGACATTTTCGGGCGAGTCGACCGTGCTGGACGAGATCTGGCTGCTCGGTGCCAACTTCAAGGGGCTCACGGCAGAGAAGCTGACCGAGTGGAAGGGCCCCATGTACGCATTGTTCGAGGCCGAATTCGGTACCCGCATGATTCGGGCCTCTGAGAAAATCCGTGCGGTAGCCGCCGACGAGACGGCGGCTACCTTGCTGTCTGTTCCGGTCGGGTCGCCCCTTCTGTCGGTCGAGCGCGTGTCGTACACATATGGCGACCGTCCGGTCGAGGTTCGGCGCGGCCTGTATGTAACCACGCGCCACTATTACCAGAATGACCTGAGCTGAATGTCGCTGCCCGGCGAGTCTGCGTCGCGATTATTGCGATAATCGCCATGGTGGCTGCGGCTATTGCGTGACGAGGGTGGTTTTGGCGCTTCCCGAGTCGCTGTGTGCGATTGTCGGGCGCCGCCTGTCCGGGCCCGATAGCTGAAAATTATTGGTGCGGCGCGCAACAAAGGCGCTAAAATCTCATGGATTTGCCCCAATGCATTCTTTTGCATGCAGGGCAATGGCAGTTTCGTTTTTTGTTTACCGCAAATTGGGGTCTCGCATGGCTGAAGCCGTCAAACAAGCCAGGCCGGAGTTCCGGAATATCGGTATCTCGCAGATCGCGAAATACCGGTTGCCCTGGGCCGGCAAGGTATCCATCCTGCATCGCGTGAGCGGTGCCTTGATGTTCATCCTCCTTCCCTTCGTTCTGTACCTGTTTGAGCAGAGCATTACCTCCGAACTGAGCTTCGCAAAGTTCTCGGCACTGTTGTCCGGTGGCTTCGTCAAGCTGGTTGTGCTGGCCCTGATCTGGGGTTATCTGCATCACTTCTGCGCTGGTATCCGCTTCCTGCTGCTGGACGTGCACGTTGGCGTCTCCAAGCCCGCTTCGGCCAAGTCTGCCATCAGCGTGCTGGTTGTCAGCCTGCTGCTTACCCTGATTTTCGGCCTGAAGCTGTACGGCCTGTTCTGAGGAGAATCAAGGTGGCAAACAATAATATCGGTCCCAAGCGTCTTGTCGTCGGTGCGCACTACGGCCTGAAAGACTGGCTCGCGCAACGCGTCACGGCCGTGATCATGGTGGTCTTCACCGTGGTCCTGGCCATTGCTTTCCTGCTGTCGAACGGCGCTTCGTACGAAGCGTGGGCAGGGCTCTTCTCCAACCAGTGGATGAAGATCATCACGTTCTTGACCATCCTGTCGCTGCTGTATCACGCCTGGTTCGGCGTGCGCGATATCTGGATGGACTATGTGAAGCCGCTGGCCGTGCGCCTCGTGCTGCAAGTTCTTACGATTCTGTGGCTCGTCGGTTGTGCGGGCTACGCTGCTCAGATTCTCTGGAGGGTGTAATAAATGGTCGCAGTCAAGACTGGATTGCCGCGTCGCCGCTTTGACGTGGTCATCGTCGGTGCTGGCGGCGCCGGGATGCGCGCATCCCTCCAGCTCGCGGAAGCCGGCCTGAACGTGGCCGTGCTGTCCAAGGTGTTTCCGACCCGCTCGCACACCGTGGCGGCGCAGGGTGGCATCGGTGCTTCGCTCGGCAACATGAGCGAAGACAACTGGCACTATCACTTCTACGACACCATCAAGGGCTCCGACTGGCTGGGCGACCAGGACGCCATCGAGTTCATGTGCCGTGAAGCCCCGAAGGTCGTGTACGAGCTCGAGCACTTCGGCATGCCGTTCGACCGCAACCCGGACGGCACGATCTACCAGCGTCCGTTCGGCGGCCACACCGCCAACTACGGCGAGAAGCCCGTGCAGCGCGCCTGCGCCGCGGCGGACCGTACCGGCCATGCGCTGCTGCACACGCTGTACCAGCGCAACGTGCGCGCCAAGACCCACTTCTTCGTCGAATGGATGGCGCTGGACCTGATCCGCGACCAGGACGGCGACGTGCTGGGCGTGACCGCGCTGGAAATGGAAACCGGCGAGGTCTACATCCTCGAAGCCAAGACCACGCTGTTCGCGACCGGCGGTGCCGGCCGTATCTACGCGGCTTCGACCAATGCCTTCATCAACACCGGTGACGGCCTGGGCATGGCTGCACGCGCAGGCGTGCCGCTGGAAGACATGGAGTTCTGGCAATTCCACCCGACCGGCGTGGCCGGCGCGGGCGTGCTGATCACCGAAGGCGTGCGCGGCGAAGGCGGTATCCTGCGCAACAAGGACGGCGAGCGCTTCATGGAGCGCTATGCCCCGACGCTGAAGGATCTGGCGCCGCGTGACTTCGTGTCGCGCTCGATGGACCAGGAAATCAAGGAAGGCCGTGGCTGCGGCCCGAACGGCGACTACGTGCTGCTCGACCTGACCCACGTCGGCGCCGAGACCATCATGAAGCGCCTGCCGTCGATCCGCGAGATCGGCATGAAGTTCGCCAACGTCGACGCGATCAAGGAACCGATTCCCGTCGTCCCGACCATCCACTACCAGATGGGCGGCATTCCGACGAACTTCCATGGCCAGGTCGTGGTGCCGAAGAATGGCAACCCGAACGAAGTGCTCAACGGTTTCTACGCGATCGGCGAATGCTCGTGCGTGTCGGTGCACGGCGCCAACCGCCTGGGCACCAACTCGCTGCTCGACCTGGTGGTGTTCGGCCGCGCCGCCGGCAACCACATCATCGCGCAGAACCTGAAGCAGAAGGAACACAAGCCGCTGCCGGCGGATGCCGCCGACCTCGCGATGTCGCGCCTGGCCAAGCTGCAGGCCACGTCGTCGGGTGAATACACGCAGGACGTCGCCAACGACATCCGCAAGAACATGCAGTCGCATGCCGGCGTGTTCCGTACGCAGAAGCTGATGGACGAAGGCGTGGAGCGCATCCTGGAAGTGTCGGAGCGCGCCAACAGCATCCACCTGAAGGACAAGTCCAAGGTCTTCAACACCGCGCTGGTGGAAGCCCTGGAAGTGGCCAACCTGGTGGAAGTGGCCAAGGCCACCATGATCTCGGCGGCTGCCCGCAAGGAATCGCGCGGTGCCCACGCGCACAGCGACTTCCCGAACCGCGACGACCAGAACTGGCTCAAGCACACGCTGTTCTACAGCGAAGGCAACCGCCTCGACTACAAGCCGGTGAAGATGGAGCCGCTGACGGTGGAAAGCGTTCCGCCCAAGGCCCGTACCTTCTGAGCACCGCATCGTAGAGAAAACAGGACCCACAGAAATGAAGCGTATTTTCGAAGTCTACCGCTACGATCCGGACAAGGACGCGGCGCCTCGCATGCAGACCTACGAGGTCGAGCTCGACGGTCACGAGCGCATGCTGCTGGACGCGCTGGTCAAGCTGAAGAAGCTGGACGAGACCATCTCGTTCCGCCGCTCGTGCCGTGAAGGCGTGTGCGGTTCGGACGCGATGAACATCAACGGCAAGAACGGCCTGGCGTGCCTGACCAATATGCGCGAGCTGCCGGACCGCATCGTGCTGCGTCCGCTGCCCGGCCTGCCGGTCGTGCGCGACCTGATCGTCGACATGACGCAGTTCTTCAAGCAGTACAACTCGATCAAGCCGTTCCTGATCAACGACGAGCCGCCGCCCGAAAAGGAGCGCCTGCAGTCGCCCGAACAGCGCGACGAGCTCGACGGCCTGTACGAGTGCATTCTGTGCGCGAGCTGCTCGACGTCGTGCCCGTCGTTCTGGTGGAACCCGGACAAGTTCGTCGGTCCCGCTGGCCTGCTGCAGGCTTACCGCTTCATCGCGGACAGCCGTGACCAGGCCACCGGCGAGCGTCTGGACAACCTGAACGACCCGTACCGCCTGTTCCGCTGCCACAGCATCATGAACTGCGTCGATGTGTGCCCGAAGGGTCTGAACCCGACCAAGGCTATCGGCAAGATCAAAGAGCTGATGGTTCGCCGCGCAGTCTGATCCGGCGGAGTTCGAAGTAAAGAGCAGTTGTTGTAAGCGGCGCGTCAGCCTGAGCGGCAATATCAGGCGGGCGCGCCGGAAAGCAGGAAGCCATGACCGAGAGTCTCGCCACCATCTTCTCCCACCAGGCCGATCCACACAAACGCGCGCGTCTGCGCTGGCGTGCGCGCCGCGGCCTCCTGGAGAACGACATCATCGTCGAGCGATTTTTCAACCGTTACGAGGAGAGCCTGTCCGACGAGGACGTGGCTTCGCTGAGCACGCTGTTCGAACTCAGCGACAACGAGTTGATGGACCTGCTCCTTGCCCGCAAGGAGCTCGACGGTGAACTCGACACGCCCCCGATGCAGCGCATAATTGGCCTGCTGCGTTCGGTCTGAGTTTTTGGTCAATACTATTATTCACAGCATTTGAAGGATCCGACATGACGCCGTCCGATGTGAAAGCCACGCTATCGTTCTCCGATGGTTCCCCCAGCGTTGAGCTGCCGATCTACAAGGGCACCGTGGGCCCGGACGTGATCGACATTCGCAAGCTGTACGGCCAGACCGGCAAGTTCACCTACGACCCCGGTTTCATGTCGACGGCTTCGTGCAATTCGAAGATCACCTACATCGACGGCGACAAGGGCGAGCTGCTGTACCGCGGCTACCCGATCGAGCAGCTGGCGCAGAAGTGTGACCACCTCGAAACCTGCTACCTGCTGCTGAAGGGCGAGCTGCCCAACGCCAAGCAGAAGGAAGAGTTCACCGGCCACGTCATGAACCACACCATGGTTCATGAGCAGCTGCAGTTCTTCCTGCGCGGTTTCCGCCGCGACGCCCATCCGATGGCCGTGCTGACGGGCCTGGTGGGTGCGATGAGCGCGTTCTACCACGACGCGATGGATATCGATGATCCGCACCAGCGCGAGATCTCGGCCATCCGCCTGATCGCCAAGATGCCGACCATGGTCGCCATGGCGTACAAGTACAACATCGGCCAGCCGTACGTCTACCCGCAGAACGACCTGTCCTACTCGGGCAACTTCCTGCGCATGCTGTTCGGCACGCCGTGCGCCCCGTACACCGTCAACCCGGTGCTCGAACGCGCACTGGACCGCATCTTCATCCTGCACGCCGACCACGAGCAGAACGCCTCGACCTCGACCGTCCGTCTGGCCGGCTCGTCGGGCACCAACCCGTTCGCCGCCATCGCCGCGGGTGTGGCCTGCCTGTGGGGTCCGGCTCACGGCGGTGCCAACGAAGCCGCGCTGAAGATGCTGGAAGAGATCGGCAGCGTCGACAACATCGGCGAGTTCATCAAGCAGGTCAAGGACAAGAACTCGGGCGTGCGCCTGATGGGCTTTGGCCACCGCGTGTACAAGAACTACGATCCGCGCGCCAAGCTGATGCGCGAAACCTGCCATGAAGTGCTGAACGAGCTGGGCCTGCATAACGACCCGCTGTTCAAGCTCGCCATGGAACTGGAGAAGATTGCGCTGGAAGACGAGTACTTCGTCAGCCGCAAGCTGTACCCGAACGTCGACTTCTACTCGGGCATCGTCCAGCGCGCGCTGGGCATCCCGACGTCGCTGTTCACCTGCATCTTCGCGCTGGCTCGTACCCCGGGCTGGATCTCGCAGTGGGAAGAGATGATCACCGATCCGGAGTACAAGATCGGCCGTCCGCGCCAGCTGTTCAACGGCGCCGCCTCGCGCGACGTGCCGGACATGGCCAAGCGCTAAGCGCTGGCATTGCCTCCGGCTGCGCACTGCAGCAATCACAAACGCCCCGGCCCGCCGGGGCGTTTGTCTTTCTGGCGCCAGGCCATTTGTGCGATGCGGCGAACGTGGCGGCAGGAAATTGCACACTGAGTGGTGAGAAGCGCAATTTGTGGCGAAATGTGTCGCCATCAGCCAACTAAGTTCCGCATTTATTGTGCGATTTTCGCTTCCGGCGGGGAATTTGACCCTATAATGCGGGCTGCTCTGCCGATGGCAGCCGGGCCACCCTCCGGCAAGCCGTGCGGCAAGCGGGGCAGGCGACAGCGCTTGCGCAATAGAGAACGCATCAAACGTTGTCTTTCCGAACCATGCTCCCCTGATCCTTCCGGGGGCTGACACATGCCGGGCCCCGCATTCGCTGTCTTCTTGCCGGACCCGTCTTCCGCGTCTCGGACCTGGTTTCTTTGTCGTCCGCGGGGTGTAGTTCGATTGCGCAGGTCATGCTGTCTCTGCCCGTATGACCAAAATACCAATCGAGGAGCACCTGATGACGCTTTCCCGCCTTACGTCCATTTCGCTGGCCGCCGTGCTGGCTACCCTTGGCGCTGCCGCCAACGCCGAAACCGTGAAGATCGCCATTGCCGGCCCGATGAGCGGCTCGGTTGCCCAGTATGGCGACATGGTCAAGGCCGGTGCGCTGACCGCCATCGAACAGATCAACGCAGCCGGCGGCGCCGGCGGCAACAAGTTCGAAGCGGTGCTGATGGACGACGCCTGCGAGCCGAAGCAGGCCGTGGCCGTGGCCAACAAGATCGTCAGCCAGGGCATCAAGTATGTGATCGGCCACGTGTGCTCGGGCTCGACCATCCCGGCTTCGGACATCTACGAGAACGAAGGCATCGTGATGGTCACGCCGTCGGCCACCGCGCCGCAGCTGACCGAGGTCAAGAAGCGCAAGTTCATCTTCCGCACCATCGGTCGCGACGACCAGCAGGGTCCCGCCGCCGCCCAGTACATCATCGGCAAGGTCAAGCCGAAGAAGGTTGCCGTGCTGCACGACAAGCAGTCGTACGGCCAGGGCATCGCGACTTCGGTGAAGAAGGACCTGGAAGCCGCGAAGATTCCGGTGGCCGTGTTTGAAGGCATCAACGCCGGCGATTCGGACTACTCCGCCGTCATCACCAAGCTGAAGTCGCAGGGCGTGGACTTCGTCTACTTCGGCGGCTACCACCCGGAAATGGGCCTGCTGATGCGCCAGGCGCGCGAGCAGGGCGTGAAGGCCACCTTCATGGGTCCCGAAGGCGTGGGCAACAAGGACGTGACCGCCATTGCCGGCCCGGCCTCCGAAGGCATGCTGGTGACGCTGCCGGCAGACTTCTCCGCCGACCCGGCCAACGCCGGCCTGGTGAAGGCGTTCGCCGACAAGAAGCGCGATGCCAACGGTCCGTTCCAGATGCCGTCCTACGCCGCCGTCAAGATCATTGGCGACGCCATCGCCGGCGCCAAGAGTACCGATCCGGCCAAGGTCGCGGCGTACATGCACAAGAACGCCTTCCAGACCCCGATCGGCAAGGTCGAGTACGACGACAAGGGCGACCTGAAGTCCTTCAAGTTCGTGGTCTACACCTGGCACAAGGACGCCAGCAAGACCGCCGCCAACTAATCCCGGCACTTCCTCCGAAGCCATCCCGCGCCCTCAAAAGGGGCTGCGGGATGGCCTGCTTTCGGGCTTCGGTCTGGGCTTCGATTTCCTGAGGCTTTCCCCATGAACGAATTTCTTCCACAGTTCACCCAGCAGCTGGTCAACGGCCTGACGCTGGGTGCGATCTATGCGCTGATCGCCATTGGCTACACGATGGTCTACGGCATCATCGGCATGATCAATTTCGCCCACGGCGAGATCTACATGATCGGCGCCTACGTGGGCCTGGTCACCCTGACCGCCATCGGCGTGCAGGCCGGCTATCCCTTGCCGCTCGTGCTGGGTGCCGCGCTGCTGGTTTCCGTCGTGGTCACCGGCTGCTATGGCTTCGCGGTCGAGCGCGTGGCGTATCGCCCCTTGCGCGGCGGGCCGCGGCTGGTGCCGCTGATCTCGGCCATCGGCATGTCGATTTTCCTGCAGAACTACGTGCAGATCGGGCAGGGTGCGCGCGACGTGTCCGTGCCGATCCTGATCTCGGGCGCCATCGAATTCCAGATGGGCGGCGACTTCGTCGTCACCGTGCCGTATTCCCGCCTGCTGATCGTTGGCGTGACGCTGGTGCTGATGATCGCGCTGACGCTCTTCATCGGCCATTCGCGCATGGGCCGCGCCTGCCGCGCGTGCGCCGAAGACATGCGCATGGCGAACCTGCTCGGTATCGACACCAACCGCGTGATCTCGTTCACGTTCGTGCTCGGCGCGATGCTGGCGGCGGTCGGCGGCGTGCTGATCGGGCTGACCATCGGCAAGCTCAATCCGTTCATCGGCTTCATTGCCGGCATCAAGGCGTTCACGGCCGCGGTGCTGGGCGGCATCGGCAGCATCCCGGGCGCCATGCTTGGCGGCGTGCTGCTGGGGCTGGCCGAGACTTTCGCCTCCGGCTACATGCCGGCCGAATACAAGGACGTGGTGGCATTCAGCCTGCTGGTGCTGGTGCTGCTGTTCCGCCCGACCGGCCTGCTCGGCAAGCCGGACGTGGAAAAGGTCTGAGGGGGAACGCGACATGACAAACCGGACTTCTGCAATGCCCGCCGGGCAGTCCCTGAAGAATGCGCTGATGGCCGCCGTGATGACGGCCATCCTGACCATTCCCGTACTTGGCCTGCAGCTCAGGCTGGAAGGCTACAAGGTCGTGCTGGAGCCGCACTGGCGGCCGATGTGGATCGCCGTGGCGGCGGTCTTCCTGTTCCAGCTGTTCAAGCCGCTGCTGTCGCGCGCCGGCAATGCCGTGCGGCTGCCGGCCATGCCCCAGCTTGGCGTGGGCCAGCAACGCGCGGCGGTGTGGGTGCTGCTGGCCGTCGGGCTGGTGTGGCCGTTCTTCGGCTCGCGCGGCGCGGTGGACGTCGTTACGCTGGCGCTGATCTACGTGATCCTGGGGCTGGGCCTGAACATCGTGGTCGGCTTTGCCGGCCTGCTGGACCTGGGCTACGTGGGCTTCTACGCCGTGGGTGGCTACACCTACGCGATGCTGAACCAGTACTTCGGGCTCAGCTTCTGGGAATGCCTGCCGATCGCGGCGGCGATGTCGGCCACCTTCGGCTTCCTGCTCGGCTTCCCGGTGCTGCGCCTGCGCGGCGACTACCTGGCCATCGTGACGCTGGGCTTCGGCGAGATCATCCGCCTGCTCGCGCGCAATCTGACCGAGTACACCGGCGGTCCCGATGGCATCTCGGGCATTCCGAAGCCGACCGTGTTCGGCTTCGAGATGGCGCGCAGCGCCACCGTGGAGGGCGCACGCACGTTCCACGAGCTGATCGGCCTGGACTACAAGGGCGAGCACATGGTGATCTTCCTGTACCTGATCGCGCTGCTGCTGGTGGGCTTCACGCTGTTCGTCACCAGCCGCCTGATCCGCATGCCGATGGGCCGTGCGTGGGAAGCGCTGCGCGAGGACGAGATCGCGTGCCGTTCGCTGGGCCTGAACCCGACCCGCATCAAGCTGTCGGCGTTCACGCTGGGCGCGGCCTTTGCCGGCATCGGCGGCGCGTTCTTCGCGGCGCGCCAGGGGCTGGTCAACCCGGAATCGTTCACCTTCATCGAATCGGCGCTGGTGCTGGCCGTGGTGGTGCTCGGCGGCATGGGCTCGCAGCTGGGCGTGATCCTGGCGGCGATCCTGCTGACCGTGCTGCCCGAAGTGGCGCGCGGCTTTGCCGAGTACCGGATGCTGATATTCGGCCTGGTGATGGTGCTGATGATGATGTGGCGTCCGCAGGGCCTGCTGCCCGCGAGCCGTCCGCACGTGGAGCTTCCGCGATGACTAGTGTGCAACAAGCCGAACTGCTGAAAGTTTCCGGCCTGCAGATGCGCTTCGGCGGTCTGCTGGCGGTGGACGGTATCGAATTCGACGTGAAGCGCGACGAGGTCTTCGCGATCATCGGCCCGAACGGCGCCGGCAAGACCACGGTGTTCAACTGCGTGGGCGGCTTCTACAAGCCGACGGCGGGCGAGGTCACGATGGATGGCCACGCCATCGCCGGGCTGCCGAGCCATATGGTGGCGCGCAAGGGCCTGGTGCGCACGTTCCAGAACATCCGCCTGTTCAAGAACCTGACCGTGGTGGAGAACTTGCTGGTGGCGCAACACCTGCAGGTGCAGTCGGGCCTTCTGCGCGGGCTGTTCGCCACGCCGGCCTACCGCCGCGCCGAACGCGAAGCGCTGCAGCGTGCCGCCGACTGGCTGGAACGCATGGGCCTGACCAAGGTCGCCAACCGCGAGGCGGGCACGCTGTCGTACGGCCACCAGCGCCGGCTGGAGATCGCGCGCTGCATGATCACCAAGCCGCGCCTGCTGATGCTCGATGAGCCGGCCGCCGGCCTGAACCCGCAGGAGAAGATCGAGCTGTCGCAGCTGATCGACCAGTTGCGCAAGGAGTACGGCATTGCCGTGCTGCTGATCGAGCACGATATGAGCCTGGTGATGGGCGTGTCGGACCGCATCCTGGTGATGGAGCACGGCAAGCCGATCGTGATCGGCAAGCCCGAGGAAGTGCGCAACGACCCGCGCGTGATCAAGGCCTACCTGGGAGAGGACTGATGCTGAAGCTGGAACAGGTCCATACCCACTACGGCGCCGTCGAGGCGCTGTCGGGCGTATCGATCGAAGTCAACAAGGGGGAGATCGTCACCCTGATCGGCAGCAACGGCGCCGGCAAGACGACGCTGATGATGACCGTGTGCGGCTCGCCGCGCGCCTCGAGCGGCCGCGTGCTGTTCGAGGGGCAGGACATCACCGGCCGCTCCACGCACGAGATCATGCGCATGGGCATGGCCATCTCGCCGGAAGGGCGGCGCGTGTTCCCGAGCCTGACGGTGCTCGAGAACCTGAAGATGGGTGCGTTCTTCGCCAGGCGCGACGAGATCGAGGCCGGCATCGAGCATGTGTTCAAGCTGTTTCCGCGGCTGAACCAGCGCTCGGGCCAGCGCGCGGGCACCATGTCGGGCGGCGAGCAGCAGATGCTGGCGATCGGCCGCGCGCTGATGAGCCGGCCGCGCCTGCTGTTGCTGGACGAGCCCACGCTCGGCCTGGCGCCGCTGATCATCGCGCAGATCTTCGACATCATCCGCACCATCCGTGAAGAAGGCGTCACTGTGTTCCTGGTCGAGCAGAACGCCAACAAGGCGCTGCAGGTGGCCGACCGCGGCTACGTGCTGGAAACCGGCAAGGTGGTGCTGGCCGATACCGGCGCCAACCTGCTGGCCAACGACCGGATCAAGGCAGCCTACCTGGGCGGCTGATCCTGCTCCCCTCGGTTCCCGTGCGGGAGCGAGGGGGCAGAAACGCTTTCGCCATCCGCGAAAGCCCCCTTTCGCCAATCGCGGCGCGGCGCAATGCTGTGCCGGGGCCGGCCTGCGCCGGTCCCGTGGCATAATCGCTTGAGAAGTCAAGCATCGCAAAAAGCGCTCGCTTCGGGCGGCTTCCGGCGTCATCATCGCCGTTGTCGTCACGGTGTCCTGCCCCCGGCAACGAGGCGGCCGGACAACAAAAGATCCCTGCAAACAACCTGCGCGGCACCGCGCCATTTCCACCGGAACTGGACGCTGGCCGCCCCCTGCATCATGGCCAAGACGCTCTACGACAAACTCTGGGATGACCACACCGTCCACGTCGAGGAAGACGGCACCACGCTGCTCTACATCGACCGCCACCTGCTGCATGAAGTCACCAGCCCGCAGGCGTTCGAAGGCCTGAAAATGGCGGAGCGCCCGGTGTGGCGCATCAGCGCCAACCTGGCGGTGTCGGACCACAACGTGCCCACGACTGATCGCACCCAGGGCATCGCCGACCCGGTGTCCAAACTGCAGGTCGATACGCTGGACGCCAACTGCGACAGCTTCGGCATTACCCAGTTCAAGATGAACGATCATCGCCAGGGCATCGTGCACGTGATCGGGCCGGAGCAGGGCGCCACGCTGCCGGGCATGACGGTGGTGTGCGGCGACTCGCATACCTCCACGCACGGGGCCTTCGGCGCGCTCGCGCACGGCATCGGCACGTCGGAAGTCGAACACGTGCTGGCCACGCAGACGCTGCTGGGCAAGAAGGCGAAGAACATGCTGGTCAGCGTGGAAGGCAAGCTGCCGCGCGGCTGCACCGCCAAGGACATCGTGCTGGCGATCATCGGCAAGATCGGCACGGCCGGCGGCACCGGCTACACCATCGAGTTCGCCGGCTCCGCGATCCGCGACCTGACCATGGAAGGCCGCATGACGGTCTGCAACATGGCCATCGAAGCCGGCGCGCGAGCGGGGCTGGTGGCGGTGGACAACGTCACGCTCGAATACGTGAAGGGCCGCCCGTACGCACCGCAGGGCGTGGAGTGGGAGCAGGCCGTGGGCTACTGGCGCACGCTGCATTCGGACGCCGGCGCCAAGTTCGACCAGGTGGTGGAACTGCGTGCCGAAGAGATCCGCCCGCAGGTGACCTGGGGCACCTCGCCCGAGATGGTGGTCAGCATCGAAGACCGCGTGCCGGACCCCGAGAAGGAAAAGGACCCGACCAGGCGCAACGCCATGGAGCGCGCGCTCGAATACATGAACCTGCAGCCCAACGTGCCGATGGAAAGCATCAAGGTTGACAAGGTGTTCATTGGTTCCTGCACCAACAGCCGCATCGAGGACATGCGCGCCGCCGCGTGGGTGGTGCAGAAGCTGGGCCGCAAGGTCGCGTCCAACGTGAAGCTGGCGATGGTGGTGCCGGGTTCGGGCCTGGTCAAGGAACAGGCAGAGCGCGAAGGGCTGGACAAGGTCTTCAAGGCCGCGGGTTTCGAGTGGCGCGAGCCGGGCTGCTCGATGTGCCTGGCCATGAATGCCGACCGCCTGGATCCGGGCGAGCGCTGCGCGTCGACGTCGAACCGCAACTTCGAAGGCCGGCAGGGCGCGGGTGGCCGCACTCACCTGGTGAGCCCGGCGATGGCTGCCGCGGCTGCCATCGAAGGCCATTTCGTCGATATCCGCAAGCTCGGTTGAGGACGCGATGAAACGGATCCTGATCGCATTGCTGGCATGCCTGGGCATGCTGCAGCTGGCTGGCTGCAATACCATGGCCGGCCTGGGCAAGGACACGCAGGCCGCCGGCAACTCCCTTGAGCGCGCGGCCAAGAAGTAAGGAAAGAGACATGGACAAGTTCACCGTACACAGCGGCCTCGTGGCCCCTCTCGACCGCGAGAACGTCGACACCGACGCCATCATCCCGAAGCAGTTCCTGAAGTCGATCCAGCGCACCGGCTTTGGCCCGAACCTGTTCGACGAGTGGCGCTACAAGGACGTCGGCGAGCCCGGCATGGACAACAGCAAGCGTCCGCTGAACCCGGACTTCGTGCTGAACCAGCCGCGCTACCAGGGCGCGTCGATCCTGCTGGCGCGCCGCAACTTCGGCTGCGGCAGCTCGCGCGAGCACGCTCCCTGGGCGCTGACGCAATACGGCTTCCGCGCCGTGATCGCGCCGAGCTTTGCCGACATCTTCTTCAACAACTGCTACAAGAACGGCCTGCTGCCGGTGGTGCTGAGCGAGTTGCAGGTCGACCACCTGATCAACGAGACCAATGCCTTCAACGGCTACAAGCTGACCATCGACCTGGACAAGCAAGTCGTGATCACGCCGGGCGGCGAGGCCTACAGCTTCGATATCGCTCCGTTCCGCAAGTACTGCATGCTGAACGGCTTCGACGACATCGGCCTGACGCTGCGTCATGCCGAGAAGATCAAGACGTATGAAGCCGAACGCGTGGCGAAGATGCCGTGGCTGAACAACCGCCTGGTCGGGTGAGCGCGGCAGCAGAAATCAAACGAGGAAAAACAGCATGAAGATCGCAGTCCTGCCGGGTGACGGCATCGGTCCGGAAATCGTTGCCGAGGCCGTCAAGGTCCTGAACGCCCTCGACGAAAAGTTCGAGATGGAAACCGCCCCGGTGGGCGGCGCCGGTTACGAGGCCGAAGGCCATCCGCTGCCGGAAAACACGCTGAAGCTCGCCAAGGAGGCCGACGCCATCCTGTTCGGCGCCGTGGGCGACTGGAAGTACGACAGCCTGGAGCGCGCGCTGCGCCCCGAGCAGGCCATCCTGGGCCTGCGCAAGCACCTGCAGCTGTTCGCCAACTTCCGCCCGGCCATCTGCTACCCGGAACTGACCGGCGCATCGAGCCTGAAGCCGGAACTGGTGGCGGGCCTCGACATCCTGATCGTGCGCGAGTTGAATGGCGACATCTACTTCGGCCAGCCGCGCGGCGTGCGCGAGGCGCCGGACGGCCTGTTCAAGGGCGCCCGCGAAGGCTTTGACACCATGCGCTACAGCGAACCGGAAATCCGCCGCATCGCGCACGTGGCGTTCCAGGCAGCGGCCAAGCGCGGCAAAAAGCTGTGCAGCGTGGACAAGGCTAACGTGCTGGAGACCTTCCAGTTCTGGAAGGACATCGTGATCGACGTCAGCAAGGAATATCCGGACGTCGAGCTGTCGCACATGTATGTCGACAACGCCGCGATGCAGCTGGTCAAGGCGCCCAAGAGCTTCGACGTGATCGTGACCGGCAATATGTTCGGCGACATCCTGTCGGACGAGGCCGCCATGCTGACCGGTTCGATCGGCATGCTGCCGTCGGCATCGCTCGATGCGAACAACAAGGGCCTGTACGAGCCGTCGCACGGCTCGGCGCCCGACATTGCCGGCAAGGGCATCGCCAATCCGCTGGCTACGATCCTGTCGGCCGCGATGATGCTGCGCTACTCGCTGGACAAGGCCGAACAGGCCGACCGCATCGAGAACGCCGTCAAGAAGGTGCTGGCCCAGGGCTACCGCACGGCCGACATTGTCACGCCGGGCTGCAAGCAGGTCGGCACGCGTGAAATGGGCGAAGCCGTACTGGCCGCTCTGTAAGTCACAATCCGGGAAAGGCGCTGCGCGGCAGCGCCTTTTCTTTTATTTGTCCCCGATTTTCCACGCTGCGGCGGCGCCGCAAATTCGTGTAGACTCTGCCAATGGCCCGATTTTCCCAGTCCACCCTGACTGCTGTTGCTGCCCTGACCGCTACCCGCGGCCCGGTCGGCACGATTTCGCTCGGCCAGACCGCAACGACGATTAAAACTATTATCAAAACCGCGATCGCCTAGATCCGTTCGTCGTGCCTGCCCGTCTTCCCCGCGCAGCCACGCCGGGCGAGGAAAATGGCGGGGAAGTAAAAATCACATCGAGGTAAATCATGATTGTAGGTCTCGTCGGTTGGCGGGGAATGGTCGGCAGCGTCCTGATGCAGCGCATGCAGGAAGAGCGTGACTTCGACCATATCGAGCCCGTCTTCTTCAGCACGTCCAATGCCGGCGGCAAGGCGCCCGCCATGGCCAAGAACGAAACCACGCTCAAGGATGCCAACGACATCGAGGCACTGAAGAAGTGCGACGTGGTGCTGACCGCCCAGGGCGGCGACTACACCAATGAAGTCTTCCCCAAGCTGCGCGCGGCTGGCTGGAAGGGCTACTGGATCGACGCGGCTTCGTCGCTGCGCATGAAGGACGATGCCATCATCGTGCTGGATCCGGTGAACCAGGGTGTGATCAAGGATGCCCTGTCCAAGGGCGTGAAGAATTTCATCGGCGGCAACTGCACGGTCAGCTGCATGCTGATCGGCCTCGGCGGCCTGTTCCAGGCCGACATGGTCGAGTGGATGACCTCGATGACCTACCAGGCTGCCTCGGGCGGCGGTGCGCAGCATATGCGCGAACTGCTGACGCAGTTCGGCACGCTGAACGCGTCGGTCAAGCCGCTGCTGGACAACCCGGCATCGGCCATCCTGGAAATCGACCGCCAGATCCTGGCGACGCAGCACGGCCTGTCCGCCGAGGAAACCAAGCAGTTCGGCGTGCCGCTGGCCGGCAACCTGATTCCCTGGATCGACAAGGACCTGGGCAACGGCCAGTCGAAGGAAGAATGGAAGGGCGGCGCCGAGACCAACAAGATCCTTGGCCGCGGCGAAGGTTTCCTGGGTGCCACGGGCGCGACCCCGATCGCCGTGGACGGCCTGTGCGTGCGCATCGGCGCCATGCGCTGCCATTCGCAGGCGCTGACCATCAAGCTGCGCAAGGACGTGCCGCTGGACGAGATCGAAGGCATGCTCGCCGCGCACAACCAGTGGGCCAAGGTCGTGCCGAACACGCGCGAGTCCAGCATGACGGACCTGACCCCGGCTGCGGTGACCGGCACGCTGACCATTCCGGTCGGCCGCCTGCGCAAGATGCAGATGGGCGGCGAGTACCTCTCCGCCTTCACGGTGGGCGACCAGCTGCTGTGGGGCGCGGCCGAGCCGCTGCGCCGTATGCTGCGCATTCTGATCGAGTCCTGATCCCCGGAATCGACCTTCCGAGGCCTGGCGGCTTTCGTTGCGGCCAGGCAACAGATACCACGGCTTTGCCCGCGACGCCGCGCCCATGCGCGGCGTTGTTACATCTGAGCGCCTATTTCTCCGGGCGATGCGTCACAATACGCCGGCATGCGTCTGCGTGCCGGCCCTCGCGTCGGCACTCGGGGTGCAATCTGGCGACGGGCGCACGAGAATGCCCGCTAGCCGGAGCGAATGCTTTGGGGTCGGGTTTCTATCGCTACTAAAACCATAACGGAGCACAAGGTGAGTGTGAGCCAACATCGCCGGAAAGATGCGCCAACCGTCCGTCAGCGCTGGTCAACGCTGGCCGTCACGGCTATCGGCCTGCTGCTTGCGCAGCCGGCCGCTTACGCCGCGGGGTTCGGGCAATTGCGGGTACAGTCGAATCTGGGGCAGCCACTGCAGGCCGAGATCGACATCAGCGGGGTGAGTGCGGAAGAGGCAGCAGGGCTCAGCGTCAAGCTGGCCTCCCCGGCGGCATATGCCAGCGCGGGGCTGACCTATGTGCCTGCGGTGGGCAGCCTGCGGCTTGAGGTCGAGCGGCGCCCCAATGGCAGCTACGTGGCCAAGGTCCGGTCCAGCCAGCCGATCAGCGAGCCGTTCGTCGACATCCTGGTCGACATGAGCTGGTCCAGCGGCAAGGTATCGCGAGCCTACACATTCCTGCTTGACCCCGCCGGGGCCAAGCCTTCCAACCAGACTTTCTCGCCGGCGACGGTTGTGCAGGCCGCCACGCCGGACGCGTCTCCGGCAGCCGCGCCGGTTCCCGCACCGCTGCCGGAGCCCGCGCCGGCAGTTGCCCAGGGCACGCAGCCGAGCGCCCAGGCATCGGTGGCCAAGCCCGCGCGCCCACCTGCCAGCCGCCGTACCCAGGCGGCCCAGAGTGCCACCGAGGGTGAGGCAGCGACTGGCGGCGCCTACACAGTCAAGCGTGGCGACACGCTGTCGTCGATCGCCGGCGATGCCCTGCTGGACCAGGAGGGCGTGTCGCTGGACCAGATGCTGGTCGCGCTCTACCGAAACAATCCGAATGCCTTTATCGGCGGCAACATCAACCGCCTGAAATCCGGCGCGGTGCTCCAGGTGCCTTCGCGGCAGCAGGCGCAGTCGGTGGCGCCCAAGACGGCCCGGCGGGAAGTGGTTGCGCGTACGCATGGGTTTGACGCCTATCGGAGCCGCCTCGCGGCCGCCGCCGCGGCCAAGTCGGTCGAGCCGGACAGTGGTCGCCAGCAGTCCGGCAACGTCACGGCGCGCGTACAGGATCAGGCCGTGCCGGCCGCAGGCCCGCAGAACGAACTCAAGCTGAGCAAGGCAGAACGCTCGGGCCAGGCCGGCGCCACGGCGCAGGCTGAAGCCAGCGTGGCCCGCGAGCGGCAACTGAAGGAAGCCGAGAGTCGTCTGGCCCAGCTTGAAAAGAACGTCGGCGACATGCAGAAGCTGATCGAGCTGAAGAACAGCGAGATCGCCAAGCTGAGCCAGGCCAATCAGGCGGCATTGGCCGATAAGGACAAGGCCGAGAAGGCTGCAGACAAGGCCGCGAAGGCGGAAGTCAAGACGGAAGCCAAGGCACCGAACGTGGTCGCGGCAGAGCCGCCGAAGGCGGACGCGCCGGCCGAGGCCACGCCAGCCGCGCCGGTGGCGCAGGCTGCGGCAAGCGCTGCGGCGGCTACCGTTGCGGCGCCTGCCACGGCAACGGCCGCCGCCGCGGCGCCTGGCGCGGCAGCCAGCGCTGCGCAGGCAGCCGCCCCGGCGTCGGCCCCGGCCGTCAAGCGTCCGCCGGTCGTGGTGCAGGCGGCACCCGCTCCCGAGCCGTCGTTCCTTGACGGCCTGCTGGCCAATCCGATGCTGTTGCCGGGCGGCGGCCTGCTGATCGCGCTGCTGGGCGGCTATGCGATCTATCGCCGCCGCCAGCAGCAGAAGACGGCCGATGGCGGCGCCTTCGGTGACAGCATCCTGTCGCAGGAAAGCACCGTGATGGCCGGCGCCAATTCGCTGTTCGGTGCCGCCGGCGGCCAGAGCGTGGACACCTCGCAGCACAGCGTGTTCGGTGCGGATTTCCGCATCGGCAACAACATGCCGGAAGCCAGCGAAGTCGATCCGATCGCCGAGGCGGAGGTCTATATCGCCTACGGGCGCGATGTGCAGGCGGAAGAGATCCTGCGCGAAGCGCTCGAGAAGGATCCGGAGCAGCAGCCGATCCGGCTCAAGCTCCTGGAGATTTACAGTAATCGTCAGGATGTGGAAGGTTTCCGCGTGATTGCAGAAGAGATGTTCGCCCAGACCGGCGGACAAGGTGCGGAATGGCTCAAGGCCGCGGAAATGGGGCGCGCACTCGATGCGGGCAATGCGTTGTTCCTGGCCGTGACGCCGGATACCAGTGGTGGCCCCGAAACGGCCACGGCGCCGGGCGATCAGTGGCGCACGCAGGATCCGTCGCAGAATCCTGCGGCGGCGCCGCGCGAAGCCTCGCTCGCGGACCTGGCCCTGCCGCTCGATGCCTTCCCGGCACCGGCGGCCGGCGACCCGATCGTCGCGCCGGATTCGGCCGCGCTGGTGTTCGGCGACACCGCCATGCATGCGAACGAGCGGCTTGAACCGGCCGCGAAGTTCGATGACGGCCTGGACCTGACCCTGCCGGCCACCGGCGACGATACCCTGGCGGACGTGCCGCGCCTGGATACGCCGACGCGTTCGCGCGCGCTGGATTTCGACATGTCGGGCATCTCGCTCGACCTCAATGCCGGATCCGACGCTGAGGTGCGCAGCGACGCCGAGTCCGCGACGCCGCTGCCGTCCCCGACCATGATCCGTGACGGCAAGCTGCCCGAGCCGATCGACCTCGCCGGCCTCGGCATGAGCGACGGCGGCGCCGACACCACGCCGGGCGTCTCGCCGAGCACGCTGTCGACGGACGGCATGGATGGCGGCCGCGATATGCAGATCAAGCTCGACCTGGCCCGCGCCTACATCGAGATCGGCGACAAGGAAGGCGCGCGCGAGCTGCTGCAGGAAGTCGTGGAGCAGTCGCAGGACGACCTGCAGGCGGAGGCGCGCTCGCTGCTGCTCGAAGTCGCCTGAGTTATCATCGACGGTCCGGGCAGGCGGCACGCGTGCCGCGGCCCGAAGTGATGCGCCGGAAGCGTCCCTTCCGGCGCATTTGTTTTTGTCGGCCCCTCTACTGACGGGCCAGTCTTCCGCGCCATGAACCGCATCGCCATCGGCCTCCACTACGACGGTGCCGCCTTCTCCGGCTGGCAGTCGCAGCCGCATCGCAATACCGTGCAGGACCACCTCGAGGACGCGATCGAGCGCTTCGCCGGCGTGCGCCTGCTGACCACCGTGGCGGGCCGCACCGATGCCGGCGTGCACGCGCTGGGCCAGGTGATCCATCTCGACACCACGCTGAACCGGGACAAGTTCTCCTGGGTGCGTGGCGTCAACGCCTTCCTGCCGCCGTCGATTGCGCTGCAGTGGGCGCTCCCGGTCAATGAAGACTTTCACGCGCGCTTCCTCGCCTTCGAGCGCATGTACTACTACGCACTCTACACCGGGCCGCACCGGGTACCGCTCGCGCATGGCCGCGCCGGCTACCTGATGCTGCCGCCGGGCCAGCGGCTCGATGTGGATGCCATGCGTGACGCCTCGCGCTGCCTGCTGGGCGAGCATGATTTTTCTTCGTTCCGCGCGGCAGAATGCCAGGCCAAGTCACCGGTCAAGACCATGTATGACGTGACGCTGAAGGCGGACGGCAACTGGGTCTTTGTACGTTTCCGCGCCAGCGCTTTCCTGCACCACATGGTGCGCAACCTGATGGGTTGCCTGGTGGCGGTAGGGCGGGGGCGTTACCCGCCGGAATGGCTGGCCGGGGTGCTGGCCGGGCGCAGCCGCCGGCTGGCCGCGCCCACGTTCATGCCCGACGGCCTTTACCTCGCGGACGTGAAGTATCCTGAGGCTTTCCAGATTCCGGCGGCCGACCCGTCCGCCAGCCTGTTCCACGGAGTGTTCCCCCATGACGCAGCCTGAGCGCGCCGACGCGGCGCCGCCCCGCACCCGCATCAAGATCTGCGGCCTGACGCGCGAGGAAGACGTGCGGGCGGCGGTGGATGCCGGTGCCGACGCGATCGGCATGGTGTTCTATCCGCCCAGTCCGCGCTATGTCGACCTGGCGCGCGCCGCCGAACTGGCCGAAGCCGCCGGGCCGTTCGTCTCGGTGGTGGGCCTGTTCGTCAACGCCGACATGGAAGAGGTGGCCCACGTGGCCGAGCGTGTGCCTCTGACGATGCTTCAGTTCCACGGTGACGAGAGCCCGCAGTACTGCACGCAGACGGCGCAGCGCTGCCGCCTGCCTTTTCTGCGCGCAGCGCGTGTGCGCCCCGGTCTTGATTTGATAGAATTCGCCGATCAATACCGTGATGCCGCTGGCTTGCTGCTGGATGCCTTCGTCGAGGGCTATGGCGGCGGCGGCCACGTCTTCGACTGGACCCTGATTCCCCCGGCATGGCTAGCTTCCAACCATCCGTCCACCAGCAACCCGAACGCAAGCGGCGCTCCTCGCATCGTTTTGAGTGGTGGGTTGAACGCGCAAAACGTCGCTGGCGCGATTGAACGCGTGCGGCCCTACGCTGTTGATGTCAGCAGTGGTGTCGAGGCCGCCAAGGGCGTGAAAGACCACGCCCGCATTGCCGCGTTCGTGCGCGCTGTCCGCAGTGCCGAAGCAGGATGAGCAGGGCCGCAGGATCGGCCCGTGCACCATGCTCCCGGCGGCCCGCTGGCCGCGCCCACCCGCATCACCGTCAAATTTGCGCCCTTGCCCTGCAGGCAAGGCCGCTGACCTGAAGAGCCCAGACATGTACGACCTGCCCGATTCCCGTGGCCATTTCGGCCCTTATGGCGGCACCTTCGTCTCCGAGACGCTGGTCCACGCGCTCGATGAGCTGCGCGAGGCCTATGCCCATTACCAGAAAGATGCGGAGTTCGATGCCGAATTCCGTCGTGAACTGAAGCACTTTGTCGGCCGCCCGTCGCCGATCTACCACGCGCAACGCTGGAGCGAGCTGCTCGGTGGCGCGCAAATCTACCTCAAGCGCGAGGACCTGAACCACACCGGCGCCCACAAGATCAATAACGTGATCGGCCAGGCGCTGCTGGCCAAGCGCATGGGCAAGAAGCGCGTGATCGCCGAGACCGGCGCCGGCCAGCACGGCGTGGCCACGGCCACCATCGCTGCGCGTTTCGGCATGGAATGCGTGGTCTACATGGGCTCCGAGGACGTCAAGCGCCAGGCCGCCAACGTCTACCGCATGAAGCTGCTGGGCGCCACCGTGGTGCCCGTGGAAAGCGGCTCGCGCACGCTCAAGGACGCGCTCAACGAAGCCATGCGCGACTGGGTGACCAACGTCGAGACCACCTTCTACATCATCGGCAC
Organism: Cupriavidus yeoncheonensis; assembly: GCF_905397275.1. Classification (GTDB taxonomy): domain Bacteria; phylum Pseudomonadota; class Gammaproteobacteria; order Burkholderiales; family Burkholderiaceae; genus Cupriavidus; species Cupriavidus yeoncheonensis. Next base: position 25,017 of record NZ_CAJPUY010000015.1, read on the forward strand.
CGTTGCCGGCCCGCACCCGTACCCGATGATGGTGCGCGATTTCCAGTGCGTGATCGGCGAGGAAGCCAAGGTGCAGATGCCCGAGATGACCGGCCGCCAGCCGGATGCGGTGATCGCCTGCGTGGGCGGGGGCTCCAATGCCATGGGCATCTTTTACCCGTACATCGAGCACAAGGACGTGCAACTGATCGGCGTGGAAGCCGCCGGCGACGGCCTGGATACCGGCCGGCATGCGGCCTCGCTGATTGGGGGCACGCCGGGCGTGCTGCACGGCAACCGGACCTACCTGCTGCAGGACGAGAATGGCCAGATCATCGAGACGCACTCGGTATCGGCCGGCCTCGACTATCCGGGCGTGGGCCCCGAGCACGCCTGGCTCAAGGACATCGGCCGTGCACAGTACGTGCCGATCACCGATGAAGAGGCGCTCAAGGCCTTTCATGACTGCTGCCGCATCGAGGGCATCATCCCGGCGCTGGAATCGAGCCACGCCATCGCCTACGCGTGCAAGCTGGCACCGACGCTGCCCAACGACAAGCTGCTGCTGGTGAACCTGTCCGGCCGCGGCGACAAGGACATGCATACCGTGGCCGAACGTTCGGGGCTCAAGCTCTGATGCGCGCGCTGCCACCTTCCGTACCGTCGGAGCTGGCCCTGGGCGGGGCTTCGGACCTGCCCGGCGCGCCGCACGCCCCCGCGCTGCAGCTGTTCCAGGAGGACATGTTCGAAGGCATTGCGCGCCTGCCGGACGGTTCGGTCGACCTCATCGTTGCCGATCCGCCCTATGGGCTGGGCAAGGACTACGGCAATGATTCCGACCTGCTCTCGGGCCAGGCCTACCTGGAGTGGTCCGAGCGCTGGATGGATGCCGTCTGCCCCAAGCTGTCGCCGAAGGGCACGCTGTACCTGTTCTGCACCTGGCAGTACTCGCCCGAGCTGTTCGTCATGCTCAAGCGCCGGCTGACCATGATCAACGAGATCATCTGGGACCGCCGCGTACCCAGCATGGGCGGCACCACGCGCAAGTACTCGTCGGTGCACGACAACATCGGCTTCTTCGCCAGGGCGCGCGACTACTACTTCGACCTGGACCCGGTGCGCATCCCGTATGACCCGGAGACCAAGAAGGCACGCAGCCGCCCGCGTTTCGAAGGCAAGAAGTGGCTCGAGATGGGCTACAACCCCAAGGACCTGTGGAGCATCTCGCGCATCCACCGGCAGGATCCGGAACGCGCCAACCATCCCACGCAGAAGCCGCTGGAGATTGTCGAGCGCATGGTGCTGTCGAGCTGCCCGCCGGGCGGCCTGGTGCTGGATCCGTTCGCCGGCAGTGGCACGACCGCGGTGGCGTGCCTGCGCCACGGGCGGCGCTTCGTGGGCTTCGAGATCAATCCCGAGTATGTCGAGGTGGCACGCGGGCGCGTCGAAGCGGCCGTGCAACTGGCCAGGTCCGAGGCGGACCGCAACCCAACATCGGCGGCTGCCAATGACGAGGATTCGTCGGCGCAGCGGCCTCACCTGATTCCCTGATATGTCCCGCATCCAGAAGACATTGGCGGCGCTGGCCGCGCAGAACAAGAAGGGCCTGATCCCGTTCATCACCGCAGGTGACCCGGAACCGGGCCTGACCGTGGACCTGATGCACGCGCTGGTTGCCGGCGGCGCCGACGTGATCGAGCTGGGCGTGCCGTTTTCCGACCCGATGGCCGATGGCCCCGTGATCCAGCGCGCTTCCGAGCGCGCACTGGCCAATGGCGTGTCGCTCACGCAGGTGCTGCATTGGGTGCGCGAATTCCGCCAGACCAATGCCGACACGCCGGTCGTGCTGATGGGCTATGCCAACCCGATCGAGCGCATGGGCGAAGCGGCATTTGCCGAGGCCGCGCGCGACGCCGGCGTGGACGGCGTGCTGGTGGTCGACTACCCGCCCGAGGAGTGCGAGACTTTCGCCGCGCTGATGCGCGACAACGGCATCGACCCGATCTTCCTGCTGGCGCCGACTTCCACGGATGACCGCATCGCGGCCGTGGGCAAGGTGGCGAGCGGCTATGTCTACTACGTCTCGCTCACGGGCGTGACCGGATCGGCGACGCTCGACCTGGACAGCGTGGCGGCGCGCATGCCGCTGATCAAGAAGCACGTCAACCTGCCGGTCGGCGTGGGCTTCGGCATCCGCGACGCGCAGACCGCGCGCGCCATCAGCGGCGTGGCCGATGCCGTAGTGATCGGCAGCCGCCTCGTGCAACTGCTGGAAGATGCGCCACGGGCCCAGGCGGTAGAATCGCTGCGTTCGTTCATTGCCGGGATCCGTCAGGCCATGGACGCCTGAAGTGATGAATTGCCGGCTTCAAGGTGAAGGAAAAGTGCCGAAGCATGCGCGTGATGCGTGTTCTGCTTCGGCCGAACCATGCCGGCATGGTAAATTCGCAGGTTGATTCCCTGTCGTGGCCCCGGCTTTCGCCGGGCCGATGCCTAGTGCAGTCGTGGTGCAGTCGTGCACGGCGAACGGCAGTCATCCGAAAGGAGCTTTCATGAGCTGGTTGGATAAACTCCTGCCCCCCAAGATTCAACAGACCGACCCCAGTACCCGCAAGGGCATTCCCGAGGGGCTGTGGGTCAAGTGCCCGTCGTGCGAGTCCACCCTGTACCGGACCGACGTCGAGGCCAACCTGCACGTCTGCCCGAAGTGCGACCACCACATGCGTATCGGCGCGCGCGCGCGCCTGGACGCGCTGCTCGATGCCGAAGGCCGTTATGAGATCGGCCAGGAAATCGTGCCGGTGGATGCGCTCAAGTTCAAGGACAGCAAGAAGTACCCCGACCGCATCAAGGCCGCCATGGAGGAGACCGGCGAGACCGATGCCATGGTGGTGATGGGTGGTGCCATCCACACCATCCCGGTGGTGGCGAGCTGCTTCGAGTTCGAATTCATGGGCGGCTCGATGGGCTCCGTGGTCGGCGAGCGCTTTGTGCGCGGCGCCAAGGCGGCGCTGGAGCAGAAGGTGCCGTTCATCTGCTTTACCGCCACGGGCGGTGCGCGCATGCAGGAAAGCCTGCTGTCGCTGCTGCAGATGGCCAAGACCACGGCCATGCTGAACCAGCTCTCCGCGGCCAAGCTGCCGTTCATCAGCGTGCTCACCGACCCGACCATGGGCGGCGTGTCCGCGAGCTTCGCGTTCCTCGGTGACGTGGTGATTGCCGAGCCCAAGGCGCTGATCGGCTTTGCCGGCCCGCGCGTGATCGAGCAGACCGTGCGCGAGAAGCTGCCGGAAGGGTTCCAGCGTTCGGAGTTCCTGGTGCAGAAGGGCGCCATCGACATGATCGTGGACCGCCGCAAGCTGCGCGCCGAGCTGGCACAGCTGCTGGCGCTGCTGCAGAAGCAGCCCGCGGACGCGGTCGCGTAAGACCGCATCGGTGGTACAGGCAAGGGCGCGGGCGGTTGACGCGCCTTTTGCTTTTGCTGGCGCCGCCGCGCCAGCGAACTTGACTTTCGGGCCGGCTGGCCAAATCTAGTAGCAAAGCATCCTCACCCCCCCTCATGCCTGTCTTCCACACCCTTCCCGAATGGCTCGCCCATCTCGAAACTGCCCATCCCGTGGGCATCGACATGGGCCTGACCCGTATCACGCGCGTCAAGGAAGCGCTGGGCCTGCGCATCGATGCCGTGGTGTTCACGGTTGGCGGCACCAACGGCAAGGGCTCCACCTGCGCCATGCTGGAGCGCATCCTGCTGGAGGCGGGCTACAAGGTGGGCTGCCATACCTCGCCGCACCTGGTGTCGTTCAACGAGCGCGCCCGCATCAATGGCGAGTTCGCCACGGACGCGCAACTGCTGCCGCACTTCGAGGCGGTGGAACGCGCCCGCACGAGCTATGCCGATCCGGTCAGCCTGACGTACTTCGAGTTCACCACGCTCGCCATCATCCACATGTTCGCGGCCGCCGGGCTCGATGCCATGGTGCTGGAAGTGGGGCTGGGTGGCCGGCTCGATGCCGTCAACGTGATCGATACGGACTGCGCGGTCATCACCAGCGTCGATATCGATCACACGCAGTACCTCGGCGACACGCGCGAGAAGATCGGCTTCGAGAAGGCCGGCATCTTCCGCCCGGGCGTGCCGGCGATCTGCGGCGACCCAATGCCCCCCCAGTCGCTGGTGGACCATGCCGAGGCGATCGGCGCCGACCTGTGGCTGGTCGGGCGCGATTTCCGGCACCAGGCCGCCAAGGGGCAGGAACGCCAGCAGTGGGACTGGAGCGGGCGCGAGCGCAAGCTCAACGGCCTTGGCTATCCTGCGCTGCGCGGCGCCAACCAGCTGCTGAATGCATCGGCGGCGCTGGCTGCGCTGCAGGCGATGCGCTCGCGCCTGCCCGTGAGCGCGCAGGAAGTGCGCAACGGCCTGGCCTTCGTGGAACTGCCGGGGCGCTTCCAGGTACTGCCGGGACGTCCGGCCGTGATCCTCGACGTGGCGCATAACCCGCATGCGGCGGCCACGCTGGGGCAGAACATGGAGAACATGGGCTTCTTCCGCTACACCTACGCGGTGTTCGGCGCGATGCAGGACAAGGACATTGCCGGCGTGCTGAGCCAGGTGGCCGACAAGATCGACCACTGGTGCCTGTGCGACCTGCCGACCGAGCGTGCCGCCACCGCGGCCGATTTGCTGCAGAAGCTGGAAGAGGGCGGTTTCCAGCCGGGGCCGGATGCCACGGCAGCCTGCTTTTCCAGCCCGGAGGCGGCTTACAGGGATGCCATCGAGAGAGCGACCGAGAATGATAGAATTCTGGTCTTCGGATCGTTCTATACCGTTGCCGGCGTGATGGCTTACCGCGCCACGCAGGCAAACTAGCGGTACCGCCGCCGGTACGACCACGTTGTAGCGCAACGGTCGTGCGGCAATCGAGCGACAAACCAGCGGTCGACACCGACGCAAAACGGACGGCCGCCGCACCGAACCAATCTATGGGCCTGCTTTCGCTGTTTTCTTCCCGCAAGGGCAACGACCCGGCACCCGAGCGTGCGCGCCGCCAGCGTACCGACCCTGGTGCAGGCATCGCCTCGTCGCGCCGGTTGGCGGAGGAATATGCCGATGACACGCTGGACCCCGAATTCCCCCAGAAGCAGCGCGCACGCCGCCGCCTGATCGGTGCCGTGGTGCTGGTGGTGGCCGCCGTCATCGTGCTGCCGATCATCTTCGAAACCAAGCCGCGTCCGGTGTCCGACGATGTGTCGGTGAAGGTCGCGGGCGGGCAGGGCGAGCAGAAGCCGAAGGTCGAGGCGCGCAAGGCAGATCCGCTGCCACCGGCCCCGCAGTCCCAGCAGGCCCGCGGCGAAGGCGCCGAGGCGCTCGATGCCGGCGAGGAACTGGTGAGCACGCCAGCGAAGCCCGCCGCCACGGCGGAAAAGCCGGCTGCCCGTGCGGATGCCAAGCCCGCCGAAGCCAAGGCCGCTGAAGCCAAGGCGCAAGGCAGCGGCAAGTACATGATCCTGATCGGCGCCTTCTCTTCGGAAGAGAAGGCGAAGAACTGGCTGGCCAAGCTCAAGGCGAGCAAGGTGCCGGCGTATGTGGAAAAGAAAGTCCTGGCCGATGGCGAGCGTATCCTGCTGCGTGCGGGCCCCTTCAATGACCGTGATGCCGCCGATGCCGCCGACAAGCGCGTGCGCGCTGCCGGCCTGACGTCGAAGGTGGTGGAACAGTAAGCCCGCGCGGCCGCGCGTGATGCAGCCGCCAGTAACGATGCAGCCGACTTTCTTCGACTACGCAGTTGTCTTCACCCTGCTTGCTTCCGGCCTGATTGGCGTGCTGCGCGGACTGGTCCGCGAGGTGCTGTCGCTGATCGGCTGGGTCGCGGCGTTCTGGGTGGCCTACCGCTTTGGCGGCGTGGCCGCGGGCTGGATGCCGGAGTCGCTGCCCGGTGGCGAGGTCACCCGCCATGCGCTCGGCTTCATCAGCTTGCTGATCGGCACCGTGATCGGCGCGGCACTGGCGGGCACGGTCATCGGCCAGTTGCTGGAAAGCACCGGCCTGAAGCCGGCGGATCGCGGGCTCGGTCTGGTGTTCGGGCTGCTGCGCGGCGCGCTGCTGGTGATGCTGCTGGTCACGCTGGCCGGCCTGACGAAAATGCCGGAAGAGGAATTCTGGCGCGACGCGGTAAGCCGCCCCTATGTGATGCAGGCCATGGAATCGCTCAAGCCATGGCTGCCACCGGAGCTGGCGAAGTACGTCAAGACATGACACAGAGGCCCGGCACCCATGCCTGGCCGCTACGAAACGCAGGCCTTGTCCTCAGGACCGGGCTGCGCCCCTGAATCAAAGCCTTACCCTGGGAGCTTGGCATGTGCGGTATCGTCGGCGCGGTCTCTACCTCGCCCGTCAATCAATTGATTTATGACAGCCTGCTGTTGTTGCAACACCGCGGACAGGATGCTGCCGGCATCGCCACCGCCAACGGCAGTACCTTCCACATGCACAAGGCCAACGGCCTCGTGCGCGACGTGTTCCGGACCCGCAATATGCGCGGCCTGCCGGGCAACGCCGGCATCGGCCAGGTGCGCTACCCGACCGCAGGCTCGGCCTCCAGTGAAGAAGAGGCACAGCCGTTCTACGTCAACGCGCCGTACGGCGTGATTCTGGCCCACAACGGCAACCTGACCAACTGGCAGCAACTGCGCGAAGAGATGTTCCGTCGCGACCGCCGCCACATCAACACGCACTCCGACACCGAGGTGCTGCTGAATGTGCTGGCCGATGAGTTGCAGCGTGCCAGCCACGGCATGGCGCTGGACCCCGAGACCATCTTCAAGGCCGTGGCCGGCATGCACCGCCGCGTGAAGGGCTCGTACGCCATTGCCGCGCAGATCGCCGGCTACGGCATGCTGGCCGTGCGCGACCCGTTCGGCATCCGTCCGCTGTGCCTGGGCAGCGTGGATACGCCCACCGGCAAGGAATGGATGGTGGCCTCGGAGTCGGTGGCGCTGGAAGGCATCGGCTATCGCATGGAGCGCGATGTCGCGCCGGGCGAGGCGATCTTCATCGACCTGGACGGCAAGCTGTACAGCAAGCAGTGCGCGGACAACCCCGTGCTGACCCCGTGCATCTTCGAGTACGTCTACCTGGCCCGCCCGGATTCGTGCATCGACGGCGTGCCGGTCTACGACGCGCGCCTGCGCATGGGCGACTACCTGGCCGAGAAGATCCGCCAGGAAGTGTCGGCCGGCGACATCGACGTGGTCATGCCGATTCCCGATTCCAGCCGCCCGGCCGCCATGCAGGTGGCCAACAAGCTGGGCGTGGGCTATCGCGAGGGCTTTTTCAAGAACCGCTACATCGGCCGCACGTTCATCATGCCGGGCCAGGCAGTGCGCAAGAAGTCGGTGCGCCAGAAGCTCAACGCCATGGGCGTGGAGTTCAAGGGCAAGAACGTGCTGATCGTCGACGACTCGATCGTGCGCGGTACTACCTCGTTCGAGATCGTGCAGATGGCCCGCGACGCCGGCGCCAATAAGGTGATCTTCGCCTCGGCCGCGCCCCCGGTGAAGTACCCGAACGTGTACGGCATCGACATGCCGACGCGCGGCGAACTGGTGGCCCATGGCCGCACGCACGAAGAAATCGCGAAGATCATCGGCGCCGACAAGCTGGTGTACCAGGACGTGGAGGCGATGAAGCAGGCCGTGCGCGACATCAACCCCGCGCTGAAGGACTTCGATGCATCGTGTTTCGACGGTCGCTACATCACCGGCGATATCGACGAGGCCTACCTGGATCGCCTGGAAACCGCGCGCAGCCAGGCAGACCGCGAAGGCGCTGGTGCGGGTGAGGGCAGCGAGCGCTCGCAACTGCACCTGCAGCGTTCGGGCGGCAACGAGTAAGCCGCGCCGGCCCCGCGTGCGTTGACGAATGCGGGGCCCGGCCGTAACATGGCCGGGCGTCGATTTGAAAGTCAGCTTGCGGACGCGGGTCCTGCCCGAAACAGCTAAAGAGATAGCCGTCAGAAGGGGAACAACCGGCTGCAGCCGCGAAGTCCCAAGGTATCCGCAGAACACGCAAGCCCGTCGATCCGACCACCCGATCGCACGGGCTTTTTTCATGGCCGGCCGCTTGCCCCGCTTGCCGCCGGCTTGTTGGAACCACTGCATTCACGCGGGTACGACCGCGCCACCAGCATGAACGAACCGCTCAATCCTGAATCGCTTGGCATCGATACCCTCGGCGTGCGCGCCGGCACCCTGCGCAGCGAATACATGGAGCATTCCGAGGCGATGTACCTGACCTCGAGCTTCTGCTTCAACAGTGCCGCGGAAGCCGCCGAACGCTTCGCCAACTCGGAAGAAGGCTTCACCTATTCGCGCTTCACCAACCCCACGGTGTCGATGTTCCAGGCGCGCCTGGCGGCGCTGGAAGGCGCGGAGTCCTGCATGGCGACCGCCTCGGGCATGAGCGCCATCCTCTCGGTGGTGATGTCGCTGATGCAGGCGGGCGATCACCTGGTGAGCTCGCGCGCGATCTTCGGCTCGACCATGACGATGTTCGGGAATATCTTCGCGAAGTTCGGCATCGAGACCACCTTCGTCGATCCGGGCGACCTGAATGCCTGGCGCGCGGCGGTGCGGCCGACCACGAAGATGTTCTTCCTGGAGACCCCGTCCAATCCGCTCACCGAAGTGGCCGACATTGCCGCCGTGGCCGAGATCGCGCACGATGCCGGCGCGCAGCTCGTCGTCGACAACTGCTTCTGTTCGCCCGCGCTGCAGCAGCCGATGAAGTTCGGCGCGGACATCGTGGTGCATTCGGCCACCAAGCATATCGACGGGCAGGGCCGCGTGCTGGGCGGCGCGGTGCTCGGCTCGCGCGACTTCATCATGGGCAAGGTGTTCCCGTTCGTGCGCACCGCCGGCCCGACGCTGTCGGCCTTCAATGCCTGGGTGCTGCTCAAGGGCATGGAAACGCTGGCCATCCGCATGGAGCGGCATTCCGTCAACGCGCTCGCGCTGGCCGAATTCCTGGAATCGCATCCGGCGGTCGCGCGCGTCTTCCACCCCGCGCTCAAGTCGCATCCGCAGCACGAGGTCGCCATGCGCCAGCAGAGCGGCGGCGGTGCCATCGTGTCGTTCGAACTCAAGGGCGCCACGCCCGAGCAGCAGCGCGCGAATGCATGGCGCGTGATCGACAACACGCGGCTGTGCTCGATCACCGGCAACCTCGGCGACACGCGTACCACGATCACGCATCCGTACACGACCACGCATGCTCGCGTCACGCCCGAAGCCAAGGCGGCCGCGGGGGTCGGGGAAGGATTGATTCGACTGGCGGTGGGGCTGGAGTCGGTGGCCGACCTGAAGGCCGACCTGCTGCGCGGATTGGGCGAGTAAGGCGAAGGCGTGGCGCCGGCTCAGGGCGTCTGGGCCGGTGTTTCGCTGTCGCTGCCGGCCACGGCCTTGACGCCGGCCTTGGTCACGTCATAAGTGGCCTCGACCGCCGTCGACGCAACGCTGACGGCGGCGGAACCCACTGTCGCCACGGTCGATACGGCAGCACTGCCGACGGCCACGGTTGCCCCGACGACGCTGCATCCCGCAAGGATGGCGCCAGCCAGAACAGCGCCGGCAAGGCGGACAGCCTGATGTGAAGCTCGGGAAAAACCGGAAAACGAAAACGGCATGCAAGGCTGCCCGGCGGGCATGTGAATAAGCGCCGGGTCATCGGGCCCGGGCAACCGGCCGCCTGCGTGTCTCAGAGCTCAGCGCAGCAAGCGGCGCCGCAACAGTACCAGCGAAAGCACCAGCGCGACAATGGCATATGCCGCCAGCACGGCGATATGCAGTCCGATGTTTTCGCTCGGACGTCCGAGCATCAGCGGACGGATCAGCGCCACCGCATGCGCCAGGGGCAGGACATTGGTAGCCGCCCGTGCGCCCTCCGGCAACTGCTCCAGCGGAAAGAACACACCCGAGAGCAGCAGCATCGGCGTGATGACCAGCGTCTGGTAGAACATGAAGAAATCATAGCCGGGGGCCAGCGCCGTCACGATCATCGCCAGGCTGGCAAAGGTGATGCCCGCCAGCACGATCACCGGTAGCGCCAGTAGCGCGCCTGGCATGTGCGCATAGCCGAGCGCGCCCGCCACCAGCATGATGGCCAGCCCCGACAGCACGGCCTTGCTGGCCGCCCACAGGATTTCCCCGAGCACCACGTCGCCGAGCGTCAGCGGTGCATGCATGATGGCCTCCCAGGTGCGCTGCACGTGCATGCGCGAGAAGGCCGAGTACATGGACTCGAAGCTGGCCGACATCATCACGCTCGATGCCGTGGTGCCGGCCGCAAGGAAGGCGATGTACGAAACGCCATGCACCTGCCCGACCAGCAGGCCGAGCCCCAGGCCCAGGCCGAACAGGTAGATCATCGGGTCGGCCAGGTTGCCGATCATCGACGGGATGGCGAGCTTCTTCCACACCATGTAGTTGCGGTACCAGACCATCATCCAGTTGCGCAGGTTGCGCGGCAGCAGCGGCTGCGGATAGTGCTGCCGCGGTTCGGTGCCGCCGGCGCGGCTGCGGGCGTGGCCGGCCTCTGCGGTGGCTGCTTCCGGGCGCGGATCCTGTTCACTCATGTCAGTCCCTCATTTCGCGGCCGGTCAGCTTGAGGAACACGTCCTCGAGGTTGGCCGGCCGGTGCAGGTAACGTACGCCGCTCTTGCCGTGCAGGGCGGCCAGCAACGGGGCGGGCTCGCGCACATAGCAGAAGAGCGTCTCGCCGCTCATTTCGGTGCGCTCGGCCAGCGGCGTCAGGCTGCCTCGCAGCGTGTCCAGTTCATCGCCGTAGACTTCGACCACGTCGCACCCGATCTGGCTGTCGATCAGTTCGTGCGGCTTGCCTTCGGCAATCTTGCGTCCGCCGTCGATCACGCACAGGTAGTTGCACAGGCGCTCGGCCTCTTCCATGAAGTGCGTGGTCAGCAGGATGGTCTTGCCGCTGGCCATCAGCGATTTCAGCCGCTCCCAGATCAGGTGACGGGCTTGCGGGTCGAGCCCGGTGGTGGGCTCGTCCATGATCAGCAGGTCGGGGTCGTTGATCAGCGCGCGAGCGACCGTCAGGCGCCGGCGCATGCCGCCGGACAGGTCGCGCACCTGGGCGTTGGCACGGTTCTCCAGACGCGCGAATTCGAGCAGGGCCGGTACGCGCTGCTCGATCACGGCCGAGGACAGGCCGAAGTAACGGCCGAAGATGCGCAGGTTCTCGATGACCGAGAAATCCGGGTCGAGGTTGTCAAACTGCGGCACCACGCCCACGCGCATGCGTGCCTGCGGTGCGCGCTCGGGAATGGGTTCGCCGCAGAGCGTCAGCGAGCCGCCTGCCGGCGTGGTCAGGCCCAGCAACAGCCGCAGCGTGGTGGTCTTGCCGGCACCGTTGGGCCCGAGCAGCCCGAAGCACTGGCCGCGATGCACCTGCAGGTCCAGGTCGTTGACGACGACGGTATCACCATATTGCTTGCGCACCTTGCGCAACTCGAGGATGGCAGTCAAGGCAGGAAGACGGTTGGCGCGCCGGCGGGCGCAATATCCGCCATTATGCCGGTCATCGCCGCGCATGACCGGTGGTGCACTGCACTATGATCCCGGCGGCGCTTCCACACGGATGGCGCGGACGCGGCGCATAAAAAAACCGCCAGCATGCTGGCGGTTTTTTTATGGTGCGAACCGAATCAGTACATCTTCTTCGGCAGCATCTGCATGCGCAGGCGCTTGCGCAGGCGCGCTTCGGCAGCCTTCTTCTTGCGCTTGCGCTCGGTCGTGGGCTTCTCGTAGGCGGTGCGGCTCTTCAGCTCGACGATCAGGCCAGTCTGCAGAATGGAGCGACGGAAGCGACGCATTGCAACTTCAACCGGCTCACCGGGTTTCAAGACGATCTTGGTCAATTCAGTCCTTTAGGGGATTGCTGCCGCGCAAGCGGCTGGTTCAAACGAGGGGAAACTGCGGCCGCCGCCGGGGCGGCTGGTATTGCACACGGGGCAGACACTGCCCTGGGTGCACCCCCGCGAACCTGAAAGATGTGGACCGGTGAGTCCGTGCAACCAGTGTCAGGGGTGATAGCGCCGGGTTCCTTGAACAACGGGAGGCCTGGCAGTACCGGTTTCCGTAAAAAGCTATACGCCCGTAACTATGGCACGTATACGGCGCAAATGTCAAGAACGTGGGTGGATTCGGAATGCATCGCGCGGTACTCGTTACCGGCAAAGTGGCGCTCGAATCGCACCCGGAGTCGCGATGCCCGCTTCAGAGCGCCCGCGAGCCCGAGGACGTGAATTTACACGAAGTTGATGCCCCCGCGGTGGTTCTTGATACCGTCTGAACACCACATTGCTTACGCTCGAAGCAAGGAGCGGCGGTACCGCTCGACAGGGTCTTTGCCATGATCACGCTACTGGTTACGGTCGACGGTTCGGACGCGGCCGCCGCAGCCGCGCGGCACGCGGCGTTCCTGTTCCGCGAGGGCAGCGTTGCGCGAGTGGTGCTGCTCAATGTCCAGGAGTCGCTGCAGCATGGGCGCACGGTTGCCTTCCGCTCGCTGGGCGACCAGCGCGAACTGGCGCGCCGGCATGGCGAAAGCGAACTGGGTGAGGCGCGAGACATCCTTGAGGATTCCTGCGTGGCTTATACCGCCGTCATCGGCGTCGGCGCCATCGTTCCGACCATCCTCCGAGTTGCCGAGGCCAGCCAGTGCGACGGCATTGTGCTTGGTACGACGTTCTGGTCCCGGCTGAACGCCTGTTTCGGTGGCGGCCTGCCCGCGCGGCTGATGCGCCGTGCGCGAGTGCCGGTGACGCTCGTCAGGGCGCCGCGCGTTGTCGGCTGTGGCGACGGCATGGCCACCCGTGCCAGCCGCCTGACGCAACGCCGGCCCGCCACGATGTTGCCGGCCGCGGGCTGAAGCGGATGGCGCGGGCAAGCGCGAGAGCGGCGGTCCGGCGCAATCCAAGGAGCACGATCATGTGGGTCTACAAACTGGCGCTTGCAGTGCTGGCGCTGCTCGCGCTCATCCTGCTTTTCATCTGCCAGTACCGGCTGACCAGTGCGCTGTGGCGCCGCGAGGAAGACGCGGCCCACGATCGCGGCGACATCGGGCGCCTGTAGCTGCCCTGACCGTCCAGGGCGGTCGCCATGCGTTTTTATATCTTCTTTATCTCCGTTGCCGGTCTTTCTACCCCGTTTTTAGCGGTCGATCCATAAGCTTCCGGGTGTCAGTCACTCTTGGATCGATTGTCATGGACGGGGTCTTCCTCATCGCCTTGATCGTATTTGCCGCCGCCAGCGCGGCATTGCTATGGCTGTGCGCCGCCTTGGGCGCCAACGGGCCGGGAGCCGCCGCGGAGCACGGCGGTCTGCGCAACGACGCCGCGCTTGGCAAGCACAGCGCTGCCGAGAGGGGGTTGTGATGGACTGGGCTGATCTGCTGAGCGGCGCACTGGCCGCGCTGATTTTCATCTACCTCCTGATTGCGCTGTTCCGCCCGGAGAAATTCTGATGTCGACCCAATTCCTGGGCCTGCTGGCCCTGTACCTGGCAATCCTGTTTGCCATGGCGCCGTTCCTTGGCCGCTACATGCGGCGCGCGATGGAGGACGGCGCGTACAAGCTGACCGCGTGGGGGAGTCCGCTCGAACGCGTGCTCTACAAGCTCGCCGGTGTACGCGCCGATAGCGAGATGGGCTGGAAGCAGTACACGGTCGCCGTGCTCGCGTTCAACCTGCTCGGCGTGGTGGTGGTCTACGCGCTGCAGCGGTTGCAGGGCTACCTGCCGCTCAATCCGCAGGGTTTCGGCGCCGTGACGCCCGACTCGGCCTTCAATACGGCCATCAGCTTTGTCAGCAACACCAACTGGCAAGGCTACGCGGGCGAATCGACGATGAGCTACCTGACGCAGATGCTGGCGCTCACCGTGCAGAACTTTGTGTCCGCGGCAACCGGCATTGCGGTGGTGTTCGCGCTGATCCGCGGCTTCGCGCGCCAGAGCAGCGCCACCATCGGCAACTTCTGGGTCGACATGACGCGCAGCACCCTTTACGTGCTGGTGCCGATCTCTACGGTGATCGCGCTGGCGCTGGTCAGCCAGGGTGTGATCCAGAACTTCGACAGCTACAAGGAAGTCAGCCTGGTGACGCCGGTCGAGTACAGCCAGCCGAAGGTCGATGCAGCCGGTCAGCCTGTGCTCGACGCGCAGGGCAAGCCGGTCACCGAAGACCTGAAGACGGACAAGCAGACGCTGGCCATGGGCCCGGTGGCTTCGCAGGAAGCCATCAAGATGCTGGGCACCAACGGCGGCGGCTTCTTCAACGCCAACTCCGCGCATCCCTACGAGAACCCGACCGCGCTCGCCAACATGATCCAGATGCTGGCCATCTTCCTGATCCCGGCCGCACTGTGCTTCACCTTCGGCGAGATGGTGAAGGACCGGCGCCAGGGTGTGGCGGTGCTGGCGTCGATGACAGTGATATTCGTCGCCATGGCGTGCGTGGCATCGATGTCGGAGTTGCAGGCCAATGCTGCGCTGGCAGGCCTGCCGGTCGATCATGCCGTTTCGGCGTTGCAGGCCGGCGGCAACATGGAAGGCAAGGAAACGCGCTTCGGCATGGCGGCGTCGGCGCTGTTCGCCACCATCACCACGGCGGCCTCGTGCGGCGCGGTCAATGCCATGCATGACTCCTTCACCGCCATTGGCGGGCTCGTGCCGCTGCTGCTGATGCAGCTGGGTGAAGTCGTGTTCGGGGGCGTCGGCTCCGGCCTCTACGGCATGCTGGTGTACGCGGTGCTGGCTGTGTTCATCGCCGGCCTGATGATCGGACGCACGCCGGAGTATCTGGGCAAGAAGATCGAGGCGTACGAGATGAAGATGGCCGCGGTGGCCATCCTCGTGACGCCGCTGCTGGTGCTGGTCGGTACCTCCATCGCGGTAATGACGGAGGCGGGCAGGGCGGGCGTGTTCAACCCGGGCACGCATGGCTTCTCCGAGATCCTCTATGCGCTGTCCTCGGCGGCCAACAACAACGGCAGCGCCTTTGCCGGCCTGTCCGCCAACACGCCGTTCTACAACACCCTGCTGGCCGCGGTCATGTGGTTCGGCCGCTTCTGGATCATCATCCCGGTCCTCGCACTGGCCGGCTCGCTGGCCGCGAAGAAGCGCCTGCCGGTTACCGGCGGCACCATGCCCACGCACGGCGCGCTGTTCGTGGTGCTCCTGGTTGGTTCGGTGCTGCTGGTCGGCGCACTGACCTATGTCCCGGCTCTGGCGCTGGGCCCCGTTGCCGAGCAGTTGCAGGGCGCGGTGACGGCGATTGCCAAGTAAGCGTATTGCGGAGAAACGCATGCAACAAGAATCCATGGCGACGCGCAGCAAGGCTGGCGGCGCTGCATCCAGAACCAATGCATCGGCGGCGAATGCCGCCACCCCGTCGGGCGGCGCGCCCCGTCCGCATGACCACCACCATCGCTCGCCGCGAAGCGGCATGTTTGCGCCCGACCTCGTCAAGCCGGCCTTGCTGGCCGCGCTGAAGAAGCTGTCGCCGCGCGAGCAGGTACGCAACCCGGTGATGTTCGTGGTGTATGTGGGCAGCATCCTGACCACCATCCTGTTCCTCAAGGCCCTGGCCTCGCCCGCGGCAGCGGGCGGGGAAAGCGCCGGTTTCATCCTGGCTGTTTCGGTCTGGCTGTGGTTCACGGTGCTGTTCGCGAACTTTGCCGAGGCCCTCGCGGAGGGCCGCAGCAAGCAGCAGGCGGAATCGCTGCGCGGGCTGAAGACGACCGCCATGGCGCGCGTGCTGGTGGACGGCAAGCGTGGCGGGGCGGCGGAAACGCGTGCGGCCACCACCTTGCGGCGCGGTGACATCGTGCTGGCCCAGGCCGGCGACATGATCCCGGGCGACGGCGAAGTCATCGAGGGTGTGGCATCGGTGGACGAGAGCGCGATCACGGGCGAATCCGCACCGGTGATCCGCGAATCGGGTGGTGACTTTTCGTCGGTCACCGGCGGCACGCGCGTGTTGTCGGACTGGATCGTGATACGCATCACCACCAATCCGGGCGAAAGCTTCATCGACCGGATGATCAGCATGGTCGAGGGCGCCAAGCGGCAGAAGACGCCCAATGAGCTGGCGCTGACGATCCTGCTGGTGGGCCTGACCATCGTGCTGCTGCTGGCGACCGTCACGCTGCTGCCGTTTTCGCTCTACAGCGTGCTGGTCACCAGGGCCGGCCTTCCGGTGACCATCACCGTGCTGGTTGCGCTGCTGGTGTGCCTGATCCCGACCACCATCGGCGGACTGCTGTCGGCCATCGGCGTGGCTGGCATGAGCCGCATGATGGAGGCGAACGTCATTGCCACCTCGGGCCGCGCGGTGGAAGCCGCGGGCGACGTGGATGTGCTGCTGCTCGATAAGACCGGCACCATTACCCACGGCAACCGCCAGGCCTCGCGCTTCGTGCCCGCGCCGGGCATCCCGGCCCAGCAGCTCGCACAGGCGGCGTGGCTGTCGTCGCTTGCCGACGAGACGCCGGAAGGGCGCAGCATCGTGACGCTGGCGCGCCAGCAGCAGGGTGTTGCCGCGCCGGACATGGCGGTGCTGCGGCCGGTGTTCATCCCGTTCACGGCGCAGACGCGCATGAGCGGCGTGGACCTGCGCGATGGCGAAGGCGAGCGCATTGTGCGCAAGGGTGCGGCCGACGCGGTGCGCCGCTTCGTGACCGAACGCGCCGGCAAGTTTCCCGAAGCCGTGATGCAGGCGGTGGACGATGTCGCCCGCGCGGGCAGCACGCCGCTGGTGGTGGCGGAGGAAGCCGACGGGAACGTGCGCGTGCTGGGCGTGGTGGAACTCAAGGACATCGTCAAGACCGGCATCCGCGAGCGCTTCACGGAGCTGCGCAAGATGGGCATCAAGACCGTGATGATCACCGGCGACAACCGGCTGACCGCGGCGACCATCGCGGCTGAAGCCGGTGTCGATGACTTCCTTGCCGAAGCGACGCCGGAAGCCAAACTCAAGCTGATTCGCCAGTACCAGGGCGAGGGCCGTCTCGTGGCGATGACCGGCGACGGCACCAACGACGCGCCGGCGCTGGCCCAGGCCGATGTCGCGGTGGCGATGAACAGCGGCACGCAGGCGGCGAAAGAGGCCGGCAACATGGTCGACCTCGACAGCAATCCGACCAAGCTCATCGAGATCGTCGAGATCGGCAAGCAGATGCTGATGACGCGCGGATCGCTCACGACGTTCAGCGTGGCCAACGACGTGGCCAAGTACTTCGCCATCATCCCGGCCGCGTTTGCCACCACCTACCCGCAGCTGAACCTGCTGAACGTGATGGGGTTGAGCACGCCGGCGTCGGCCATCATGTCGGCGGTGATCTTCAACGCGCTGATCATCGTGGCGCTGATACCGCTGGCGCTCAAGGGCGTGGCCTACCGGCCGCTCGGCGCGGCGGTGCTGCTGCGGCGCAACCTGCTGATCTACGGCCTGGGCGGCATCCTGGTGCCGTTTGCCGGGATCAAGCTGATCGACATGGTGCTGGCCCTGCTGGGCTGGGTCTGACCGAACATCTGCAAAGAGAAGGCATTCATGAATACGCATATGCAATCCACGCAATCCGCGCCCGTCGTGCCGCAGCAGGGTGGTCTGCTGCGGCCGGCGCTGGTTATCTTCGCCGCGCTGTCGCTGCTGACGGGTTTGCTGTACCCCGGCGTGATCACCGCAATATCGAAGGCGGTGTTCCCGCAGCAGGCAGCCGGCTCGCTGATCGTCAGGGACGGCAAAGCCGTGGGCTCGGCCCTGATCGGGCAGCCGTTCTCGGACCCGAAGTATTTCTGGGGCCGCCTGTCGGCCACTGCGCCCATGCCCTATAACGCGGCGGCATCGGTCGGCTCCAACCTCGGGCCGACCAACCCCGCGCTGACCGATGCGGCGCGCGCACGCATCGACGCACTGCGCGCGGCGGACCCGGACAACAAGGCGGCGGTGCCGGTGGACCTGGTCACCGCGTCCGGCAGCGGGCTGGATCCGCACATCAGCCTGGCGGCGGCGGACTACCAGGCGCCGCGCGTGGCGCGGCTGCGCGGGCTGCCGCCGGAGACGGTGCAGGAACTGATCCGGGCGAACACGGAATCGCCGTCGCTGGCCGTGCTGGGTGACCCCGGCGTCAATGTGCTCAGGCTGAACCTGGCGCTGGATGCGGCATCCGGCAAATAGGCAGGCCGAGCGGGCGTGCTTTGCCGTACGCGTGGCACAATCTGACCGTGCCCGCCCGCGCGCCGGGGAGCGCTGCTGACCATGCCCGAATTGCGATCTCCCACTGAACGTCCGGACCCGGACAGCCTGCTGCAGCGGATGCAGGAGGAGGGCGCGCGCGCCGCGCGGGGCAAGCTGCGCGTCTACTTCGGCGCCTCGGCCGGCGTGGGCAAGACCTTCGCCATGCTGACCGCCGCGCGCTCACTGAGAGAGCAGGGCGTTGATGTGGTCATCGGCGTGGTCGAGACGCATGGCCGTGCCGAGACCGAGGCGCTGATCGACGGCATCGAGCGCCTGCCGATGCGGGACGTGCCGTACCGGGACCGCGTGCTCGCGGAGTTCGACCTGGACGGCGCGCTGGCGCGCCGCCCGGCGCTGGTGCTGGTCGACGAACTCGCTCATTCCAACGCGCCGGGCAGCCGGCACCCCAAGCGCTGGCAGGACATCCAGGAACTGCAGTCGTCCGGCATCGATGTCTGGACGACCGTCAATGTGCAGCACCTGGACAGCCTCAACGAGGCGGTTGGCGGCATCACCGGTATCCGTGTCTGGGAAACCGTGCCGGACGCGGTCTTCGACAGCGCCGATGAAGTGATCCTGGTCGACCTGCCCGCCGATGAACTGCTGCGGCGCCTGCGCGAAGGCAAGGTCTACCTGCCGGAGCAGGCGCGCCACGCGGTGCGCAATTTCTTCCGCAAGGGCAACCTGATCGCCCTGCGCGAACTGGCCCTGCGGCGTACCGCGGACCGCGTGGACGATGATGTGCGCGCCTATCGCCGCGCCGAGTCGATCCAGTCGGTCTGGCGCACGCGCGAGGCTGTGCTGGCCTGCATCGGTACCGGCAGCGATGCCGAGCAGGTCGTCAGGAGCGCGCGCCGCCTGGCCGGCCAGCTCGATTGCGACTGCCATGTGATCACCGTGGCCGCGCCACGGCTCGCGCCCGCGTCGGACGCAGAGCGCATGCGGCTGGAGTCGGCGATACGCCTGGCGGAGGAACTGGGGGCGCGTACCGAGACGCTGGCCGGCAGCGATATGGTGCAGGCTGTCGCCGGTTATGTCAGGCGCCACAACCTGACCAAGGTCGTGCTTGGCCGCACCCCGACCCGATGGCGACGCGAGGACGAGTCGCTGCTGATGCAAGGGCGCTCGCTGCTGGCCTGGGCGCTTTCGCCGTTCCTGGGCGCGCGTGCCTGGCTGTTCGGCCGCAAAAGCTTTGCCGATGCCTTGTCGTCTGCCTGCCCCGAAATCGACGTGATACGCGTGGCAGCGGATACCACGCGCATGGATGTCAAGCCCGCCAGCGCGCCGGCACCGGCCGAGGAAAGCGAGGCCGCGCAGGCGCAGGAGCGCCGCGTGCGCATGCAGTCCTACCTGTGGGCCGTTGCCTGGTGCGCCGGCGCAACGGCTGTGTCGATGCTGGCCCGGCCGTGGTTCGACCTGGTCAATATCGCCATGCTGTTCCTGGTGGCGGTGGTCGGCGTGGCGTTGCGGCACGGCCGCGCTGCGGCCGCGCTGGCCTCCGTGATCGCCGTGGGCGCCTTCGACTTCTTCTTCGTGCCGCCCAGGCTTTCCTTTGCCGTGAGCGATGTGCAGTATCTGCTGACGTTTCTGGTGCTGCTGTCGGTGGGCCTGGTGATCGGCCAGCTCACCGCCGGCCTGCGCGAGCAGGCCGAGGTGGCGGTGCAGCGCGAGACCGATGCGCGCACGCTCTACGAGCTCGCGCGCGAGCTGTCGTCGGCATTGATGAGCGATCAGATCGTCTCGATCGGCAGCCGATTCCTGCGCGCAGCCTTCGACGCGCATTCGGCGTTCTTCCTGGTCGGGCCAGATGGGCGGCTTCTGCCGCCCGCGGTGGACATAGAGGGCCAGACTGACAGGCACAGTGACGCCATCGATCGCGTGCTCGCCCAATGGGTGTTTGACCACGGCCAGCCCGCCGGCACGGGCACCCACACGCTGCCGGCGGGCACCGTGCTGTACCTGCCGCTCAAGGCGCCGATGCAGACGCGCGGCGTGCTGGCGGTGGAGCCGCGGGCGTGGCGCGCGTTTGCACAGCCGGCGCTGCGACGCCAGATCGACGTGTTTGCGACGCTGATGGCCATCGCGATCGAGCGGCTGCACTATGTGGACGTCGCCCAGCAGGCGCTGCTGTCGATGGAGTCGGAGCGGCTGCGCAGCTCGCTGCTGGCCGCGGTGTCGCACGACCTGCGCACGCCGCTGACCAGCCTGATCGGCATGGCCGAGACCCTGCAGCGCGGCGATCCGCCGCTGGTGCCGCATGTCGCCGATACGGTGGCGGCAATGCGCGACCAGGCCAGACGCATGAGCACCATGGTGGTCAACCTGCTGGACATGGCGCGGCTCCAGGGTCGGGACGTGCGCATGCAGAAGGAGTGGCAGTCCTTCGAAGAGCTGGTCGGCGCGGCGCTTGGCGCATTGCGCGACGCGCTTGCCCTGCATCGCGTCGTTGTAGCGGACCTCTCCACGATGCCGCTGGTCGAATGCGACGCCGTGTTGATGGACCGGGTGCTGTGCAACCTGCTGGAGAATGCGGCCAAGTACACGGCGGCCGGAACCGAGATCCGCATCAGGGCCGAGGCCGTGGATGACGAGGTACGCCTTGTGGTGGAAGACGACGGCCCCGGCGTGCCGGCCGGCAGCGAGCGGCAGATTTTCGAGAAATTCACGCGGGGCGAGCGCGAATCGGTAACGACGGGCGTGGGCCTTGGCCTTGCTGTCTGCGACGCGATCGTGCAGGCCCATGGCGGACGCATCTGGGTCGAGCCGGTGCGCGAAGCGGCGATGCCGGGTGTCGGCATCGGCGCGCGCTTCGTGGTGGCCCTGCCGCGCGGCAATCCGCCGGTGATCGAGCCGGAAGCGGCGGACATCCCCGCGTAATCCCATTCAGACGGAGAGCAACAGATGCCTTTCGAGTTTTCGCCCACGGTGCTGCTGGTCGAGGACGAACCCCATATCCGACGCTTCGTGCGCACGGCCCTGCAGGACGAAGGCTGCACCGTGCACGAGGCGGAGACGCTCAAGCGTGGCCTGATCGAGGCAGGCACGCGCCAGCCGGACCTGGTGGTGCTTGACCTGGGGCTGCCCGACGGCGACGGCGTCAGCCTGATCCGCGAAGTGCGTACCTGGACCGAGGTGCCGATCCTGGTGCTGTCCGCGCGCAGTGGCGAGGAAGACAAGATCGGCGCGCTCGATGCCGGTGCCGACGACTACCTGACCAAGCCATTCGGCGTGGGCGAACTGGTGGCGCGCCTGCGCGTGCTGCTGCGCCGGCATGCGCGATCGAATCCGCATGGGTCGACGCACATCGCCTTCGGTGAGGTGCAGGTCGATCTGGCCAATCGCATGGTCATGCGCGCGGGGCAGGCCGTGCACCTGACGCCAATCGAGTACCGCCTGTTGTCGGTACTGATCGCGCATCGCGGCAAGGTGATGACCCATCGCGAACTGCTGCGCGAGGTCTGGGGACCTTCGCATTCCGAGAGCAGCCAGTATCTCCGGGTCTATATGGGCCACTTGCGGCACAAGCTCGAAGCGGACCCTGCGCAGCCCGTGCATTTGCTTACGGAAGTCGGGCTCGGATACCGGTTTGCGGGGTAAGGCGCGGGGCAGGGCGAGATTTTTTATTCCATCCCTTTGCCTGGCTCAAGTTTCTTGATGCCGTTTTTAGGCGCTCATCCTTATCGTGGCAGGCTGTCCCGCGGGGCTCCGCGGGCTGTTCCTCAACTCTGCCTCGATAACAATGACAGCTTTGCGCAAATCGGCCGCCTGGATGGTGGCCGCAATTCCCTTCATCGCTTTCCTCGGCGCGAGCCCGGCTCTTGCACAGTCCGCACCGGAACCGGTGGCCGAGCCGGCATCGGCATGGACAATCACCGCGAACGTCGCGCTGGCGACCGAGTACCGCTATCGCGGGCTGATGCAGACCAACGGCCGTCCGGCCATTCAGGGCGGCTTCGATGTCAGCCACGCGTCTGGTTTTTACCTGGGCAACTGGAACTCGAACGTGAGCTTCCTGGGTGACAGCAATCCCGCGGTCTCGGCACCGATCGAGATGGACTTCTATGGCGGATTCAAGAACACCTTCGGTGGCGGCGCCTGGAACTACGACGTTGGCGTGCTGCAGTACTACTATCCGGGCGACTATCCGGCCGGCTATGTGCGGCCCTATACCACCGAGGTGTACGCGGGCGTGGGCTATGGACCGGTATTCCTGAAGTACTCCTATGCACCAACCAACCTGTTCGGCTTTGCCGACAGCAAGCACAGCTGGTATGCCGACCTGTCGGCCAACGTGCCGCTCAATGTCTGGGGCCTGACGCTGAACGCGCACGTGGGTTACCAGAAGGTGCAGTTCACCGATGCCTCCTACACGGACTGGAAGCTGGGCCTGACCAAGGACCTTGGCAATGGTTTCGCAGTGTCGGTGGCGTACATCGACACCAACGCCGACAAGGCGGTCTATACCAACGCAAAGGGGCGCTACATGGGCAAGGCCACGGCCTGGGCGTCGATCAGCAAGACGTTCTGAGCCGCGCGCTCTTGATGGGAATTTGATGCACGGGCCCGGCATTGCTGCATCAAATTTAGGCCGCGATGCCTAGCATGGATGCATGTTCAACAGACGGCCCGCAACGACGGGCCAACAGACATGCCCCAGTCGAACCTTGCCACCGAAGCCGTTCCCCGACGCCGGGCCCTGCGGGCCCGCGACACGCACCCGGAGGTGACACCGGTCTGGATCCGTTTCCGCGTGGCGGTGGCATCCACCGAAGTGTTCATGATCCGCCAGGCGCTGCAGCGAGCGATTGGCCAGGTTGCGCGGATCTATATCATCAAGGTCGATCACCGTCATGATGAAACGACCGTGCAGGTGGAAGTGGCCCGCACGAACCGCGAGCAGGCCATGGACGCCATCATGCAGGCATTGCCGGCCGCGGAGTTCGGCTTTGCCACCGCACTAGGGGCCGATCATGTGGCGCACTGAGGAGCAGGGCTTCGCCGCCGCCGCGATCGATGCCTGCCTGCGCCCGGTCGCGGGCGGGCACGCGCCGCCGTGGGGCATGTGGCTGCCGATGGTGACGCCCATGCGCGGTGCCGCGCTGGACCTGCCGGCGGCGGCACGATTGGCCGAGCGCTACGCGCGTGCCGGTGTGGACGGTCTCGTCATCCTGGGCACGACAGGCGAGGGCGGCCTGCTGTCGCCGAAGGAGCGACGCGAGCTTGCCGCGACCGTGCTCGAGGCGGTGAATGGCGCCGTGCCGGTGATGGCTGGCGCTGGCGGGGTCGATACGCGTGCGGTAGGCGAGCAGGTCCGCCATCTCGACCACCTCGATCTCGCCGGCTACCTCGTTGCGCCGCCGTACTACCTGCGCCCGTCGGACGCGGGCATTGCGTGGCATTTTGCCGAAGTACTGAAGGTGACGCAGCGGCCGCTGATGCTCTACAACGTACCCAGGCGCACGGGCTGCGCCATGTCGTTGGCGCTGATGCGGTCGTTGCTGGCACATCCGCGCATCGTGGCAGTGAAGGAGTGCGACGCTGCCAATCTGCGCGAGGCGGCCAGGCGGCAGCCGTTCCCGGTGTTCTGTGGCGACGATGCGCACATGCTGGACCACCTGCTGGCGGGTGGCGCGGGCGCGGTGCCGGCGTCGGCGCATATCCGGCCGGAACTGTTCGTCCGGTTGCTGCACCTTGCCGAAACCGGGCGGCGACTCGCCGCGGGGGCGCTGTTCAGCCAGTTGCAACCGTTGGTCTCACTGATGTTTTCGGAGCCGAATCCTGCGCCGGTGAAGGCGGCGCTGGCGATAGAGGGCTGGATCGAACCCGATGTCCGCCTGCCCATGCAGCCGGCCAGCAAGGCGCTGTGGCAGCGGCTGGAGACGGCGTTGGCGTCGCTGCCCGCAATATCGGAAGAGGGCATGCGCGAAGCGAATGCTTCTTGATTTGCCGCCAGCTCCCGGCGCCGACGCGCTTCGAAGCGCAAAGACAAAACCGGAGCGGCAAAAAGAAAAAGGCCGATGCTTGCGCATCGGCCTTCGTCTTGTATCGGTTGGCTCCCCGACCTGGGCTCGAACCAGGGACCTGCGGATTAACAGTCCGTCGCTCTACCGACTGAGCTATCGGGGAACAGCAGAGAAAGAGATTATAGCCAGCTTCTCTTTTGCTCGTCAACACCTTTCGGCAACTTTATGGCTGCCGACTGCTTTGGCGAGGCGCCTGGCCGCTGTGGCCGCGCTGCGGGTGCGCCTGACTGGCGGCGCTCCGGTGCTTTGCATTCAACAGCGAGGCCGAATTATAGCGAGGCCGCGGGGCCGGGGCTCCAAAGAAAAAAGCCGCCATTCAGGCGGCTTTTCATTCGATCGCTGCGGTCCGGGCCGGGATCAGTCGAACACCGGCGATTCCACGCCGAGGACCTTGTGCAGCTTCGGCGAGGTGGTGGTGTACTGCATGTGGATTTTCTTCTCGGGGAAGATATACGGCGCAGCCCCGAACGCGGCCAGCGCGGCCTCGTGGAAGCCCGACAGGATCAGCTTCTTCTTGCCGGGGTAGGTGTTGATGTCGCCGACCGCGAAGATGCCAGGGATATTGGTCTGGAATTTCTCGGTGTCCACCTTGATCTGCTTGCGCTCCAGGTCCAGGCCCCACTCGGCGATCGGGCCGAGCTTGGGCGACAGGCCGAAGAACACCAGCAGGTCGTCCAGCGGCAGGCGGCGGGTCACGCCGTCGGCACCGGCCACCTTCACTTCGGTGAGCACGCCGTCCTTCTCTTCATAGCCGCCGATCTGGCCGACCAGGAACTGCATTTCCATCTGTTCGCACAGATCCTTCATCTTGGCGACCGAAGCCGGGGCGGCGCGGAAGCCGTCGCGGCGGTGGATCATCACCACCGACTCGGCCTTGCCGACCAGGTCCAGCGCCCAGTCCAGCGCCGAGTCGCCGCCACCGACGATCACCAGGTTGCGGCCGTGGAAGCGGCTCGGATCCTTGACGCGGTAGAACAGCTGCTTGCCGTCGAACTTGTCGATGCCGTCGACCTTCAGCGTGCGCGGCTGGAACGAGCCCACGCCCGCGGCGATGAAGATGGTCTTGGTGATGAAGCGGGTTCCGAGCGAGGTCTCGACGAAGAAGCGGCCATCTTCACGGCGCTCGACCACGGAGACTTCCTGGCCCAGGTGGAAGGTGGGCTCGAACGGCTCGATCTGCTTGAGCAGGTTGTCGGTCAGTTCCTGGCCGGTGCAGCTGGGCACGGCCGGGATGTCATAGATGGGCTTGTCCGGATACAGCTCCACGCACTGGCCGCCGACCACCTTGAGGGAGTCGATGACGTGCGCCTTGATTTCAAGCAGGCCCAGCTCGAACACCTGGAACAGGCCAACCGGGCCTGCGCCGACGATCAGTGCGTCGATTTCCAGCGGCTGACCGCCGGCGGTGTTGCTGGCGGCCGCTTTCGTCGTGTCGGCAACGGGATTGGGAATGCTCAAGTCCATATTCGTCCTGATACGTTTGTGGGCATCGCGTGCCCGGCATTGCGGAAAGCGCGTGGGGACGGCTTTCTAGTCGGTTCAGCGCTGCAGGTACTGCAGCTTGTCGGTCGCGTCCTTCCACTCTTCGGCCTCGGCCAGCGGGGCCTTGGTCTTGGTGATGGACGGCCAATTGCGCGCCAGCTCGACGTTCAGTTCAATGAAGTGCTGCTGGTCGCCCGGGACGTCTTCCTCGGCGTAAATGGCATTCACCGGGCATTCGGCCACGCACACCGCGCAGTCGATACACTCATCCGGGTCAATGGCCAGAAAGTTCGGGCCTTCACGGAAACAATCCACCGGACATACGTCAACGCAGTCTGTGTAGCGGCAACGGATGCAGGATTCGGTGACAACGTGAGTCATTTCGGTTCCAGGAAAACGGGTCGGCTTTTGATGGGAAACTGGTTTCGGCCGCTTGTTTGCCTGCGCTGCAACGAGCATTGCCGCCAATGGCGATCTGCATGGGGCGAACGCGGGCCGTGGCCTTTCAGAAACCGATATTGTATCCGAGCCTTCTGGCAAGGATAGCGGGTCTATATAGCCGGATCAGATAGTTTTCTTATTTCTTTATGTATATTTGATTGCGAACAGGTCTGTGCCATACGGGCCGGCAATGGCACGATGCGATGGTGCCGGAAGCACTTCCTGTCGTCGCACCCGCCGTCGGGGCCAATCACGAGGAGATCACCATGCCTTGCCAGCAGCGCTTTGGTCCGTGGGATGTGGGCAGGCGGGCACGTCGGCGCGCGCTGTGCGGGTGGCTCGGGCTCATCGGACTGCACTTGCTGGCGGCCACACTGCCGACCGGCGCGAACGCGCAGACATTGTCCGAGCCCCGCATGGCCGACAGCGTGGTGTCCCGCCTCGTGGCATGGCGCACGCGCTCGGACCAGCCAGTGGCGCTGGCGGCACTGACGAGCTTCGACTGGGAGAGCTTCAGCGTCACCCGGGCCCCGGCCGGGGACGCCATGGCCAACTGCGGCCGGGCCGGGTTGCTGCCGTGCGGCCCGGAACTGCAGCCCGAAGCCGGCCAGATGGTGCAGGTGCTGAGCTTCCAGCGCGGGGGACGCCAGGTCTACGCCGAGCGCATCATGGCGGAGAACGGTGCCTTCGCCGAGCCGTTGCCGGTGCAGGTGCCGCGGGCGGCGGCAACGCTCATGTCGTGCCGGGCCGGCGATGGCCGTCCCTTGTGGTGTGTGCAGGGCGTCCCGGCCCCGCGGCGCCCGCAACCTTTTCTCGACGGCGGCTGAGCGCGCTTTCGAGCGCAGCCGCCCGCAAGGGCGGACATCGGTTAGCATGTGTGCCTGAACCGGCATCGCCGTCTGGCCCGTTATGATCATCCCATCCCTGCTCGACACCGACCTGTACAAGTTCACGATGATGCAGGTGGTGCTGCACCATTTCCCCCAGGCGCAGGTTGAGTACCGCTTCAAGTGCCGGAACGCGGGCGTCGACCTGACCCCGTATATCGAGGAGATCCGCGCGGAGGTGGCACAACTGTGCAGCCTGCGCTTCACGGAAGAGGAACTCGCCTACCTGCGCGGCATGCGATTCATCAAGAGCGATTTCGTCGATTTTCTCGCGCTGTTCCACCTGAACCAGAAGTACGTGTCGATCGAGCCCGCGCCGCAGGGCAATGGCGAGATCGAGATCGCAATCCGTGGCCCGTGGCTGCACACCATCCTGTTCGAGGTGCCGCTGCTGGCCATCGTCAACGAGGTGTATTTCCGCCGCACGCAGCCCAGGCCCGACCTGGCAGAAGGGCGCCGCCGGCTGGAGCAGAAGCTCGCACTGCTGCAGGCGCACGAATACCGCGATTGCGTGATCGCGGACTATGGCACCCGCCGGCGCTTCTCGCGCGACTGGCAGGAAGAGGTTCTGCTGGAGATACGCAACACGCTGGGGCCGCAACTGGCCGGCACGAGCAACGTGCATTTCGCGCGCCTGCACAATATGGTGCCGCTGGGCACCATGGCGCATGAGTATGTGCAGGCGTGCCAGGCGCTGGGCCCGCGCCTGCGCGATTCGCAGGTCTTTGCGCTCGAGAACTGGGCGCGCGAATACCGCGGCGACCTGGGCATTGCGCTGTCGGATACCTACGGCTTCGACGCGTTCCTGCGCGATTTCGACCTGTATTTCTGCAAGCTGTTCGACGGCGTGCGGCACGATTCCGGCGACCCCTTACTGTGGGGCGAGCGGATGCTGGCGCACTACGCGGCCAACCGGGTCGATCCGCTCGGCAAGACACTGATTTTCAGCGACAGCCTCGATATCCCGCGCGTCATCGAGCTGTACGAGCGCTTTCACGGCCGCTGCCGGCTGGCGTTCGGCGTGGGCACCAACCTGACCAATGACCTTGGCTATACGCCACTGCAGATCGTCATCAAGATGGTCCGCTGCAACGGGCAGCCGGTGGCCAAGCTGTCGGATACGCCGGAAAAGACCATGTGCGACGATCCTGGCTACCTGGCCTACCTGCGCCAGGTGTTCGAGGTTCGGGCGCCTGCTTAGCAATTTTCAACAGATTCGGGGCGTGAGCGGAGCAGGGCGCGCCACTATAATGGCGTGCATTGCCCCGCATGTTCATGACGCCAGGCCCTATGGAAACCAACGACGCCCGTGACCGCATCTTTGCCCGTATCCGCGCCGCGCAGGGGCGTTCGCCCAAGGTAAGCAGCGGCGAGCGCGAAGCCGTGGCCGACTACCTCGCGCGTCATCCGCAGGGGCCGCGCCCGAGCGCGCAGCCGGACCGTACCGAAGCCTTCATGGCGCAGGCGCAGCGCATGGCGTCCACGGTCGATCGTGTCGCGACGCTCGCCGATGTGCCGGCCGCAGCGGTGCGCTTCCTCGACAGCCTGAACCTCGTGCATCGTGCCGTCGCCTGGGACGCGTTTGGCGCGCTGCCGTGGCAGGACAGCGGCATGACCGTGGAGTGCCGGCCTCCCGTGCGCGATCCGCAGGCCGACCACGACCACGGCGACCTGGTCGGCATCACGGGCTGTTTCTGCGCCATTGCCGAGACCGGCTCGCTGATGCTGCTGTCGGGCCCGGAAACGTTCGCGTCGGCAGCGCTGCTGCCCGAGACGCATATCGCGGTGGTGCCGGTGTCGCGCATCGTCGACAGCCTCGAAGATGCGTTTGCGCTGATGCGCAGCGAACGCGGCGAGCTGCCGCGCGCGACCAATATCATCAGCGGCCCGTCGCGTACCGGCGACATCGAGCAGACCATCGTGCTGGGCGCACACGGGCCGTACCGCGTCCACGTCATCCTGGTCGACCAGGCCTGACAGCGTTTCGGCCACATGCCGCGCTGGACGCGGCGGCGCCTGATTTACACTGGCACGTTCACCGTGCGTTCACCGTGCGATGTGCGGAGCGTTGCCGCAGGGCGATCCGCATGCGGCAGGCGCTGCCGTTCCGCCCCACGCCACACACTGTCCAAGGAGAGTCCGTCTGATGCAACGCGCCCGCATGCTGTTGCCGCTGCCGGCCATGCTGGCCGTTTTGCCTTCGCTGTCCCACGCCGCCGATATCGATGGCGCGGCCCTGTCCGCATGGTGGGGGCTGCCGTTTGCCGGTGTGCTGCTGTCGATCGCGTTGTGCCCGCTGCTTGCGCCGCGTTTCTGGCATCACCACTACGGCAAGATCGCGGCGGGCTGGGGCCTGCTGTTCCTGCTGCCGTTCGCCGCGGTGTTCGGCGCGCATATGGCACTGGCAGGCGCGGTGCACGCGCTGCTGGCCGAGTACATTCCGTTCATCGCGCTGATCGCAGCGCTCTATATCGTCGCGGGCGGCATCTGCGTGCGCGGCAACCTGCACGGAACGCCGGGGCTCAATACCGGCATCCTGGCACTGGGCACCTTGCTTGCAAGCTTCATGGGCACGACGGGCGCGGCCATGCTGCTGATCCGGCCGCTGCTGCGCGCCAATGACAACCGCCGGCATGTGGCCCACGTGGTGGTGTTCTTCATCTTCCTGGTGGCCAATGCCGGCGGCGCGCTGACGCCGCTCGGGGACCCGCCGCTGTTCCTGGGCTTCCTGCAGGGCGTGGACTTCTTCTGGACCATGCGCAAGATCCTGCCGGAGACGCTGTTCATCTGCCTGGCGCTGCTGGCCATTTTCTACGTGCTGGACCGGCACTACTACCACAACAAGGAGGAAGCGCGGCCGGCGCACAGGGATCCCACGCCAGACACGCGCGGCATCCGCATCGAAGGCAAGATCAACTTCGTGCTGTTGCTCGCGGTGGTGGGGCTGGTCCTGATGAGCGGATTGTGGAAGCCGGGCATCTCGTTCGACGTGCTTGGCACCGACGTGCCGCTGCAGGCGGCCGTGCGCGACGTGATGCTGGTGGCGGTGGCCATCGTCTCGCTGCTGGTGACGCCGCATGCCGCGCGCAGCGGCAACGAATTCAGCTGGGAACCGATCCTGGAGGTCGGCAAGCTCTTTGCCGGCATCTTCCTGACCATCATCCCGGTGATCGCCATGCTCAAGGCGGGCACCGACGGGGCGTTCGCGGTCGTGGTCCGGGCCGTGAGCGATGCCAACGGGCAGCCGGTCGACAGCATGTACTTCTGGGCGACCGGCCTGCTCTCGTCCTTCCTGGACAATGCGCCGACCTACCTGGTGTTCTTCAGTACGGCAGGCGGGGATGCCGCCACGCTGATGACGCGCGACGCGTCCACACTCGCGGCCATCTCCGCCGGCGCGGTCTTCATGGGGGCCAATACCTACATTGGCAATGCGCCGAACCTGATGGTGAAAGCCATCGCTGAAAACCGCGGCCTGCGCATGCCCAGTTTCTTCGGCTACATGCTATGGTCTGGCTCCATCCTGTTGCCGCTGTTCCTGGTGATGACGTTCCTTTTTTTCAAAGTGTGATGCCATGAAGCCGTCTGTCCTTGTCACCCGCGCCATTTTTCCCGACGTCATCGAACATCTCGCGCGGCACTTCGATGTCGATGACAACCAGCAGGACGCCGTGCTCGATGCCGACGCGCTCAAGGCGCGCCTGGCCGGAAAGGCAGGTGTGCTGACCAATGCCGCCGACCGCGTCGATGCTGGCCTGATCGCCGCGCTGCCCGGCCTGCGAGCCGTCTGCAACATGGCGGTCGGCTACAACAACCTCGACATTCCCGCGCTGACGGCAGCCGGTATCGTTGCCACGAACACGCCAGACGTGCTCACCGAGACCACGGCCGATTTCGGCTGGGCGCTGCTGATGGCAACCGCGCGGCGCGTCACCGAGTCCGAGCACTACCTGCGTGATGGCAGGTGGCAGCGCTGGAGCTACGACATGCTGGTCGGCATGGACGTGTACGGCAGCACGCTGGGCATCCTCGGCATGGGCCGTATCGGCCAGGCCCTGGCACGTCGCGCGGCCGGGTTTGGCATGACGGTGCTCTACCACAACCGCAGCCGGCTGCCGGAGTCCACGGAGCAGGCGCTCAATGCGCGCTATGTCAGCAAGGACGAGCTGCTTCAGCAGTCGGACCACGTGGTGCTGGTGCTGCCGTACGGCCCGCAAAGCCACCATGTCATCGGTGCCGCCGAACTGAACCAGATGAAGCCGACGGCCACGCTGATCAACCTGGCGCGCGGCGGTATCGTCGACGACGCCGCACTGGCGCAGGCGCTCAAGACACGCCGTATCTTTGCCGCGGGACTCGACGTGTTCGAAGGTGAACCTGATGTCCACCCGGGCCTGCTGACCGTGCCCAACGTGGTGCTGACGCCGCACATCGCCAGCGCGTCGGAGAAAACGCGCCGCGCCATGGCCATGCTGGCCGCCGACAACCTGATCGCGGCGCTCGATGCCGGACCCGACGCCGGACATCCGCAGTCGGTCATCAATCCCGCGGTGATGGGGCATCGCCGCTGAAACGCTTCCCATGACCTGGATTCCCTTGCTTACGCTGGGCGTGGCGCTGCTGGCGCTCGTCCTGCTTGTCGTGCTTGTGCTGCGCCAGCAGGCATCGCCCGACGCCGCCGGCGACCTGCATCGCCAGCTTGCCGATTCCCGCAACGAAAGCCTGCGCGGGATGGAGCGGCTCGAGCGCGAGTTGCGCAACGAAGTGGCCGAGGGCGCGCGCGGCAGCCGTTCGGAGTCGGCCCAGCAGATGCTGCGCTTCCAGCAGACGCTGTCGTCGCAGCTCACGAGCATCGCCACGCTGCAGAACAACCAGATCGACGGCTTTGCCCAGCAACTCGCCAAGCTGACGGAATCGAATACGCAGCAGCTCGAACACGTCAGGCAGAACCTGCTGTTGCAGGGCCAGCAGGCTCGCGATGAGCAGGCGGTGTCATTGCGCCGCTTTGGCGACGGCCTGCAGCAGCAGCTTGCGCAGATGTCGGAGGCCAACGAACGCCGGCTGGCCGAGGTTCGCGCCACGCTGGAACAGAAACTGCACGACATCGAGGCCAACAATTCCACCAAGCTCGACGAGATGCGCCGCACCGTCGACGAGAAGCTGCACGCGACGCTGGAGCAACGGCTCGGCGAATCGTTCCGGCTGGTCTCGGACCGGCTGGAGCAGGTGCATCGCGGACTCGGCGAAATGCAGATGCTGGCGCAAGGCGTGGGTGACCTGAAGAAGGTGCTCACCAACGTGAAGTCGCGCGGCACCTGGGGCGAAGTGCAGCTCGAGATGTTGCTCGAGCAGATGCTGACGAAGGATCAGTACGACAAGAACGTGGAAACCGTGCGCAACTCGGGCGCGCGCGTGGAGTTCGCGATTCGCCTGCCGGGCAAGGATGCCGAGCACGGCACGGTCTGGCTGCCGATCGATGCCAAGTTCCCCAAGGAGCAGTACGAGCGGCTGCTCGATGCCCAGGAGCGCGGCGACGTCGACGGCGTCGCCGCGTTTGGCCGCGAACTGGAAATGGCGTTGCGACGCGAGGCGCAGACCATCTCGGAGAAGTACCTGTCGCCGCCCGCCACCACGGATTTCGCCATTCTCTTCCTGCCGACGGAAGGGCTGTACGCAGAGGTCTTGCGCAGGCCCGGCCTGACCGATGTGATGCAGCGGAACTACCGCGTCACGGTGGCGGGGCCAACCACGCTGACGGCACTGCTGAACAGCCTGCAGATGGGCTTCCGCACGCTGGCGCTGGAAAAGCGTTCCAGCGAGGTCTGGGAAGTGCTGGGAGCCGTGAAGACGGAGTTCGGGAAATTCGGGGAGGTGCTTGCGAAGACCCGCGATACGCTCGAGCGGGCGGCGCGCAATATCGAGCAGGCCGAGGTTCGCACGCGTCAGATGGCGCGCAAGCTGCGGACGGTCGAGGCCTTGCCCGGCGAGGCGGCGCAGCAGTTGCTGGGCACCGGTGTGCCCGAGGTGCCGGAGGTGTCGGAAGACGCGGGTGGCTGAAGCCGGCGCCGCGGCGCCAGCTCCGGAGGCGGATCAGTTCTGCTCTTCGGGAACCAGTTCGCGCACGTGGACTTCGATGCCGCCAAAGCGCGCGGCAACCCAGTTGTAGGCCTTGCAGGCCAGCCACAGCAGCCCGAATCCGATCAGTGCGTTCAGGATCAGCGCGGTGAACACGGTGATGCCGGGCAGGTCGCCGTAGCGGACGAAGGCGACAAACAGGCCCAGCGAGACGATCGGTACCGAAAAGCACAGGTAGACCAGCACCAGCGCGCGGGCGGTCTTGACCGGGTGGAGGTAGGCAATCTCCTGATTCATGACGGGGGAGGGAATTGTTTCAAAATCGTGCGGCAAGTTTAGCGATTGCCCGGACCCACGCATAGCCCGACAACGGCGTGGCGTACATTTCACCCGCTCCCGCCAACGGCGGCTGCCAATATGCGGCGCAAAAACGACAGATTGACCGCGTCCCGGGTGCCCCCGGTGGGACTCAGACCAGCCCGTCGAACAGCATCACGTCGACCAGATCGCCGGCCCGGACCGAATCCTGCTCGTGCGCCAGCACGATGAAACAATTGGCTTCGCTCATCGAGCGCAGCACGCCGGAGCCTTGCTGTCCGGTGACCCGCACCTCCCATTCGCCGCCGTTGCCGCCGTCGCTGCGCGCCAGGATGCCCCGCTGGTATTCGGTACGGCCGGGCTTCTTGCGGATCGACTGGGCGCTGCGCACGCGCATCAGCGGCAGCGGCGGCACGCTGGCACCCATCTGGCGGTGCAGCGCGGCGCGTACGAAATGGTAGAAGGTCACCATGACGGCCACCGGGTTGCCCGGCAGGCCGAAGAGCAGCGCGTCGCGCCCGCCCGAGGCGATGCGCCCGAATGCCATCGGCCGCCCGGGGCGCATGGCGATCTTCCAGAAGGTGACGTCGCCCAGGCTGGCCATGATCTGCTTGGTGTAGTCCGCTTCGCCGACCGAGACGCCGCCCGAGGTGATGACCGCATCCGCGTTCTCGCAGGCCGAGCGGAACGCGGCTTCCAGGGCGGCGGGGTCGTCGCGCACCACGCCCATATCGATCAGCTCGACGTTCAGGCGTCGCAGCATGCCGTGCAAGGTATAGCGGTTCGAGTCGTAGACGCAGCCGGCATCGAGTGGCTCGCCGATCGAGCGCAACTCGTCGCCGGTCGAGAAGAAGGCTACGCGCAGGCGGCGGCGCACCCGTACCTCGGCAAAACCCAGCGAGGCCAGCAGGCCCAGGTCCGCCGGCTGGATGATGCGTCCGGCCGGCAGCGCGGCCTGGTTGCGCGCCAGGTCTTCGCCGCGCAGGCGGCGGTTGTCACCGGCGCGCACGGCGTCGGCGGCGAAGCGGATGCGGCTGCCGTCGGCCGATGCCTCCACGAACTCCTGCGGCACCACGGTGTCGCAACCTGCGGGCATGACCGCGCCAGTCATGATGCGCACGGCCTGGCCCGCGCCCGGCTGGCTGCCGGCGCCGCCTCCAGCGAATGCGGTATTACCGGCGACCTCGAGTTCCACCTGCCCTGCGGTCGTCTGTAGCGCGCTGCTGGCGAAGGCGTAGCCATCCATGGCCGAGTTGTCGTGCGCGGGCACGTCGATGGGCGAGATGATGTCCTCGGCCAGCACGCGATCCAGCGCGCTGCGGATGGGCACCTGCTCGACGCCGCGCACGGGCTCCACCACCTCGCCGATGATGCGGTTGGCATGCGCCACGGGCAGGGCGGTGGGGTCGTAGTCGGACAGGCAGGAAATGACGGATTGCAGGGATGGCATGGTGGGATCGGGCTCTCAGCGGGCTCTCGGCGGGCTCTCAGCGGGCTCTCAGCGGGCTCTCAACCGGCGTCGTGCGTGCGCAGCTCGTCGAGGGTGTTGATATTGGCAAAGGCGCCGGCGTCATCGAACAGGACTTGCGCGAGCCGGTGCGAGGCAGCCCAGGTTTCGATCTTGCGTCCGCCGCCGTTCAGGTAGGCGACCAGGTCGTCCAGCATGCCGACCGGCATCAGGCAGAAGACTGGCTGCAGTTGCCGGCGGCCATCCGCGTCGACCGTGACCGGAATCGCCAGCTCGGCGCCTTCAGCTTCGATGGCGTCGGCGAGTCGCTGCACCAGATCGGTGGGAAGGAACGGTGAATCGCAGGGCGCGGTGACCATCCAGCCGGTGGGGCATTGCTCGAGCCCCGCCAGCATGCCGGCCAGCGGGCCGGCAAAGTCGGGCACCGAATCGGTTACCACCGGCACGCCGAACGATTCATAGGCCGACAGGTTCCGGTTCGCGTTGATCATCAGCGCGCCGGTCTGCGGCGTCAGCCGCATCATGGTGTGCATGGCCATGGGCGTGCCGCGCAAGGGCTGAAGGCCCTTGTCGGTGCCGCCCATGCGGCTGCCCCTGCCGCCTGCCAGGATCAGGCCGGTAATGTCGTCGCGTGCAATCATCGGAAAGTTTGGGTTCGGCGCAGAGTCATCCGCCGATGTAGGACATTTCGATCTTGCGTTCGGCGCGGGCTTGCCGCACCGCGGGGTTGCTGCGCTGCTCGGAGTAGTTGTCGGTGCGGCGCTGCCAGACCTGCGCGATGGCGTTCGACACCTGCAGGTCGCTGTAACCGCCGCGCAGCAGGGCGCGCAGGTCATAGCCCTCGGTCGCGAACAGGCACAGGTAGAGGCGGCCTTCGGTCGACAGCCGGATGCGGCTGCAGTCTCCGCAGAAGGCGTGGCTCACGCTGGAGATCACGCCGATCTCGCCGCCGCCGTCGCGGTAGCGCCAGCGCTCGGCGGTTTCGCCGGCGTAGTTGGCCTGTACCGGCTCCAGCGGGAAGGCCTCGTCGATGCGTCGGACCACTTCGGCGGACGGCAGCACTTCATCCATCTGCCAGTGGTTGCTGGCGCCGACATCCATGAACTCGATATAGCGCACGATGATTCCGCTGGCGCGGAAGTGGCGGGCCATCGGCACGATCTCGGCATCGTTGGTGCCGCGCTTGACCACCATATTGACCTTGATGGGGGCCAGCCCCACGGCCTGCGCGGTCTCGATGCCATGCAGCACGTCGGCCACGGCGAAGTCCACGTCGTTCATGCGGCGGAAAGTGGCATCGTCGATGGCGTCGAGGCTCACGCTCACGCGGCTCAGCCCGGCATCGCGCAGCGACCGCGCCTTGCGCGCAAGCAGCGATGCATTGGTGGTCAGCGTCAGGTCCAGCGGCTTGCCGGAGGCGGTCTCGATGCGCGCCAGCATTTCGACCAGCTTCTCGATGTTCTTGCGCAGCAGCGGCTCGCCGCCGGTCAGGCGGATCTTCTCGACGCCGAGGCTCGCGAACAGTCGCGCGGTACGCTCGATTTCCTCGAAGCTGAGCAGCTCCGAGTGGGGCAGGAAGGTGTAGTCCTTGTCGAAGACTTCCTTCGGCATGCAATACACGCAGCGGAAATTGCAGCGGTCCGTCACCGAGATGCGCAGGTCATGCAGCGGGCGCGCCCGGGTATCGGCGACCAGCCCGGAAGGCTCTACCAGCGTTTCGGGGATGCTGGGCGTCATCGAGCGGTAGCGATGATCGCGCAGATCGAAGATCGGAATGACGGTTTCGGTCATGGCCTGTGGGTGGGCGATGCGTCCGGGGAGCAGGGCTCGGGGAGCGGATGCATTCTGGTGCCATTCTAGCCGAGGCGGGCTGCCGGCATCCGGATTGTCCCTGCACGAAAAAGGGGACGGCCATGCCGTCCCCTTCGGTTTCCTGCTGGCAGGAAATGTGGCGCTTACTGCTGCGCGTCCGTTTCGACCGCGCGACCACCGGTCTCGACCAGGATCATCGGGCCTTGCGGCAACGGCGGCAGCGGCTTGCGCTCGCGCGGCACACGCGGCGCCGGAACGATGCGTGCGGCGGCCTCCTGGGCTGCGCGCAGCTTTTCGCTGTCCGTGTTGACCCATTCCAGGCCGGCCGTGGCCAGCATCGGCTGCAGGCCTTCCATCGGCAGCGGCGACGCGGCGGACGGGCTGGCCATCACGGCCGGAGCCGGGGCGGCCGGTGCGACGGCCGGGGTGGCCACGGGTGCAGTCGGTGCCACCGGTGCCACCGGTTCTTCAACCGCGGCGGGCGTGACAGCGGGCTGCACGACTGCTGCGGCCGGCTCGGCAGCCACGGCCACTGGCTGGACGACGACTGGCGCCGGCGCCACTTCAGCGGCCGGAGCTTCGGCATGCACCGGGGCAGGTGCCTGCGTCACAACCGGTTCGGCCGCAACTTCTGCAACGGGGACCGCCGCAGCCTCGACTGCCTGGGCCGGCGCTTCAGCGATGGCGGCGACGGCTTCGGCTTCACGCACTTCGGCTACCACAGCGGCCGGAGCCGGTGCTGCGACGACCTCGGCGGCCTCGGTGGCCACGGCCTCGGCGGCCACGGCCACCGTCGCCTCGGCGGCGATGTCCGCAGGCGCAGCGGTTTCGGCGTCATCCTGCGAGCCCTGCACCGAATCGTCGCGTTCGCGGCGATAGCGGTTGCGGCCGCGACGGTTACGGCGGCGGCGTTCCTCGCCTTCGGCGCCTTCGGTCGCGGCTTCGGTGCCTTCAGGCTGATCGGCGCGCGATACATCGGTTTGCGTGTCCTCGTACGCTGCCCGCGGCAGGCTGGCGGCGGCCTGGATGGCGGCTACGGCTTCTGCCGGTGCGGCTTCGCCGGCCTCGGTTTCACGCGCATCGCCACGGTCACGCTGGCCGCGCTGCCGTTCGCGGCGCTCCTGGGTGCGGTCGCGGCGGCCTTCCTGGCGCGCTTCGGTACGTTCACCCTGGGGCGCGTCGGCCTGACGGGCCAGTGCGGGAGTGGCTTGTGCGTCGCCTTGACGCGACTGACGGCCCTGGCGCTCACCGCGCGGCTCGCGCTGTTCGCGTTGTTCAGGCCGCTCGCCACCCTGGCGCTCGCTACGCTCGCCGCGCGGACCGCGTTCGCCGCGCTGGCGCTCTCCGCGCTCGGTGCGTTCACCACGCTCGGTGCGCTCACCGCGTTCGCCACGCTGGCCCTGGCCGCGGCCTTCGCCACGCTGGCCACGCTCGCGGCGCCCATCGGCGCTGCGCGCTTCGCTGGCGGCCGGCTTGGCCGGCTCGACCACCACCGGCGCAGCCGGACGGGCACCGAACAGGCCCTTCAGCCAGGCGATGAAACCGCCACCTTCCACAGGCTTGGTCGCCGGGACCGGCGGGGCTGCCGGAGCGGCCTCCGGACGCGGAGCACGTTCGGCGCGAGGCACCGATACGGGCGCCGGCTGTTCCGGCGTGATGCCCTTGACCGCCGCTTCCTGGCGCGGCTTGGCGTCTTCCTTCTTGCGGCTGCTGTAGCTGGTGTCCGCTTCCAGCTCCTTGGCGGCGGCTTCGGCCATGCGGTAGCTGGCCATGCCTTCTTCCAGGCGCGGATCGTCGTGGCGCAGGCGCTCCAGCTTGTAGTGCGGCGTCTCGAGGTGCTTGTTCGGGATCAACAGCACATTGACCTTGAAGCGCAGCTCGATCAGGTTGATTTCCTGGCGCTTCTCGTTCAGCAGGAAGGCGGCGACCTCCACCGGCACCTGGCAGTGGATGGCGGCGGTGTTTTCCTTCATCGCCTCTTCCTGGATGATGCGCAGCACCTGCAGGGCGGACGATTCGGTATCGCGGATGTGGCCCGTGCCGTTGCAGCGCGGGCAAGTGATGTGCGAGCCCTCCGACAGCGATGGACGCAGGCGCTGGCGCGACAGCTCCATCAGGCCAAAGCGGCTGATCTTGCCCATCTGCACGCGCGCGCGATCGTGGCGCAGCGCATCCTTCAGGCGGGTTTCGACGTCCTTCTGGGCCTTGCCCGACTCCATGTCGATGAAGTCGATCACGATCAGGCCGCCCAGGTCGCGCAGGCGCAGCTGGCGGGCGATCTCGTCGGCAGCCTCCAGGTTCGTGCGCAGCGCGGTTTCCTCGATGTCGGCGCCCTTGGTGGCGCGGGCCGAGTTCACGTCGACCGAAACCAGTGCCTCGGTGTGGTCGATCACGATGGCGCCGCCGGACGGCAGCATTACCATGCGGGAATAGGCCGACTCGATCTGGTGCTCGATCTGGAAACGCGAGAAGAGGGGAACGTCGTCCCGGTACTTCTTCACGCGGTTCATGTTGTCAGGCATCACCACGCTCATGAAGGCGCGGGCCTGCTCGTAGATTTCGTCGGTATCGATCAGGATCTCGCCGATATCCGGCTGGAAGTAATCGCGGATCGCGCGGATGACCAGGCTGGATTCCAGGTAGATCAGCAGCGGTGCCTTGTTGTCGCCGGCGGCGCCGTCGATGGCCTTCCACAGTTGCAGCAGGTAGTTCAGGTCCCACTGCAGCTCTTCGGCCGAACGACCGATGCCGGCGGTACGGGCGATGATGCTCATACCATCCGGCACGGCCAGCTGCGCCATGGTTTCGCGCAGTTCCTGGCGGTCTTCGCCTTCGATACGGCGCGACACGCCGCCGCCGCGCGGGTTGTTCGGCATCAGCACCAGGTAGCGGCCGGCCAGCGAGATGAACGTGGTCAGGGCTGCGCCCTTGTTGCCGCGCTCTTCCTTCTCGACCTGGACGATCAGTTCCTGGCCTTCATGGAGGGCGTCCTGGATGCGCGCGTTGCGCACGTCGACGCCTTCCTTGAAGAAGGCGCGGGCGACTTCCTTGAAGGGCAGGAAGCCGTGGCGTTCTTCGCCGTAATTGACGAAGCAGGCTTCCAGCGAGGGTTCGATGCGGGTGATGACACCCTTGTAGATGTTGCCCTTGCGCTGTTCGCGCCCGGCGGTTTCGATGTCGATATCGATCAGTTTCTGACCGTCGACGATGGCGACGCGCAATTCCTCCTGTTGCGTCGCGTTGAACAGCATGCGTTTCATCGCAATACCTCATTCCAGTGTCGCGGATGGCACCGTCAAGCGGTGTCCGCGGCGATCGATGAAGCACGCAAGGGAGCGAAGCGAGGCGCGAGAATTGCCGAAAAGCGCCAGATTGCGTCAAGACGCAACCGGCTGGGCGCGGGTGAAAGAAAGGCGACGGCGCCTGCGAGGACGTCCGCATGGCGGGAGAGAACGCCGGTTGCTGCTCTTGTCGCAGAAATCCGGCGCGTTCCCGGATGCCGGCGGCGATGCGGGGCCGGCGCAACCGGCGCCGGCGGCATCGCGGCCGGCCACGGAAGGCCTAGACGCGTCAAAGAGCAAGTTATTCGGACGCGGCACGGCGACCATTTGCTACCTGACATCTCCTGGCGGGCGCACCTACTACTTCTTGGAGTTCTGCGACCGGGCGCCGGTATTTCTAGTCAGGTGGCAGGCACGCCTGCCGGCCGGCACCGTTTCCCGGTGCGGCGGGACTTTCTCTCACCGAAGCGGATGCCACCAGGCATCCGCCTTGAATTCTGTATTACCTCAACACTTTGTTCCCACGAAATTGCCGGCCTTGCCGAAGCCACCTCTGGGCGACTTCCTGCGCGCCAGCAACCGCGCGCGTGCTGCTTTGCCGTCATTTGCCCGTCTGGCGCCTGCGGGTTACGCGAATAAGCGGGAGACGGAAGGGCTGACGGCAACCCCAAGTGTAAAATGCGATAAATCGCCTACACAGGTCTTGCGCTGCCGGTCATTGGCCGGAACAGCGAGGAAATTATATTGAAAATGAATGAGTTACGCCATCAAATTGAAACAGGGGCAAAGTCTGCGCCGACGGCTCCCCAGGTGGCGTATGTCACGATTGACGAAGGGGCCGAAGGGCAGCGCATCGACAACTTCCTGCTGAAGATATCGAAGGGGGTACCGAAGAGCCATATCTATCGGGTGCTGCGCTCGGGCGAGGTGCGCGTCAACAAGGGGCGCGTCGACGCCACCTATCGCCTGCAGATCGGCGACGTGGTACGCATTCCACCAATGCGGGTGGCTGAATCTTCACAAGCGGCCGGGCGACAGCCAGTGCCGGCGGCCGATTTTCCGGTCCTGTTTGAGGACGCGCACCTGTTGATCATCAACAAGCCCGCGGGCGTGGCCGTGCATGGTGGTTCCGGCGTGGCCTTCGGCGTGATCGAGCAGCTCCGCAAGGCGCGGCCGCAGGCGAAATTCCTGGAACTGGTCCACCGCCTGGACCGCGAGACCTCCGGCATCCTGGTCCTGGCCAAGAAGCGGTCGGCGCTGGTCGACTTGCACGAGCAGATCCGGGGCAACAGCATGGACAAGCGCTACTTCGCCTGTGTGGCCGGGGAATTCCCCAACAGCCGCCAGCATGTCCGCCTGCCTCTATATAAATACAGCACGCCGGATGGCGAGCGCCGTGTGCGCGTCCAGGCGGACGGCCTGGCGTCGCACACCGTGTTCAGCCGGATCGAGGCGTTCCCGGGCTTCACGCTGCTGGAAGCTGAATTGAAGACCGGGCGCACCCACCAGATTCGCGTGCACCTGGCGCATTCCGGCTTTCCCATCGTCGGCGATGAGAAGTACGGCGACTTCACGCTCAACAAGCAGCTGGCCCGGGCCAGCGCGCGGCCGGGCATCAAGCGCATGTTCCTGCACGCGCACAAGCTGACGTTCGTCCATCCGGGGACAGGCGAACCGCTCGTGGTGGCGGCGCCACTGCCGGACGAATGCACCGGATTCCTGCAACAATTGCGTAGTCAGAAAAACCAGGGCGCCCCGGAGCAGGGCGCCCGTCACGCCAACAAGGAAAGCAATGGCCAGGCAACAATTTGACCTGATCGTGTTCGACTGGGACGGAACCCTGATGGATTCCACCCCGACCATCGCCAAGTGCATCCAGCTGGCCAGCCGGGACCTGGGGCTGCCGGTGCCGGACGACAGCGCCGCCAGCCATGTCATCGGCCTCGGCCTGAAAGATGCGCTGTCGTATGCCGTCCCGACCCTGGATCCGGCCGACTACCCTCGTCTTGCCGAGCGCTATCGCTACCACTTCCTCACGCGAGATGCCGAACTGGTGCTGTTCGATGGTGTGCGGGAAATGCTCGAGACGCTGCATGGGGAACACTATTTCCTCGGCGTGGCGACCGGCAAGACCCGTGTGGGCCTGCAGCGCGCACTGGCCGCCAGCGGCCTGACGCAGTTGTTCGACGCCACGCGCTGCGCGGACGAGAGCTTCTCCAAGCCGCATCCGGCAATGTTGCAGGAACTGACCCGGGAACTGGGCCAGGACATGGGCCGCACGGTCATGATCGGCGATACGACGCACGACCTGCAGATGGCCGTCAATGCCGGTGCCCGCGGCATCGGTGTGTCATATGGGGCGCATCCTGCGGATTCCCTGCGGGCAATGGCACCCGTCCACTGCGCGAGTTCCATCGGCGACCTGACCGAATGGCTGCTGGCCAATGCCTGAAGCCGGTGTTGACGGCATGGCCGCGCAGTTCCTGTGCCCCGCCGAGACGCTGGTCGACGGCGGAGCCGGCGTGCGTTTCACCGTTGAGTTCAATGCGCGCCAGCTGGCTGCCTTCGCGGTTCGCTTCGATGGCGCGGTGCATGGCTATCTGAATCAGTGCGCTCACGTGCCCATGGAGCTGGACTGGCAGGAGGGGCGGTTTTTCGAGTCCTCGGGCCTATACTTGATCTGTGCGACACATGGGGCCATGTACGAGCCCGACAGCGGGCTGTGCGTCGGTGGCCCTTGCCGGGGCGCTTCCCTCACCAAGTTGCGTGTCGAAGAGCGTGAAGGCAAGATATTCTGGGTGCCCGAAGCGCCATACCGACCGGCGCAGACGGCGGACAATGCGCAAGCGGGTCGCGCGGCATGACGTCAGCCCCTTCCAAGAGCCTTTCCACGAGCCACTTGCATGACAGAACAGCAAAAACCGCCTTCGGACGAATCGGGTCAGCCGGATGAACAGGAGGGTGCCAGCCCTGCCGCAGCGCCGGGTCCGGCGAGCGGCGCCACCGAGGCGGAACGCCTCGAGACTGCGGGGAAGGCGGACTATCCGCTGGAGCGAGAACTGCGTGCCTCCGATGATGCCGCACGCCGCGAGGCCGACGAGCGCAAGGCGCGCATAGAGAGCGGCAAGGGCAGCGGGCCGGTCGGCGGTGGTGCCGGCTGGGAGCGCGACGTGCTCGAAAAAGTGCTGATGGCGACGCTGCGTGAGCAACGTGCCGCCCGTCGCTGGCGCATCTTCTTTCGATTCGCGGGCCTGGCTGTCTTGCTGGTGATCTTCCTGGCCGTGTTCGACTTCAAGGGTGACAGTGCCATCGGCACCGGCAAGCATACTGCCATGGTCTCGCTCGAAGGCGAGATCGCGGCGGGAACCCCGGCCAGCGCGGAATCGATCAACGCATCGCTGCAAGCGGCCTTTGCCGACAGCAATGCGGCCGGCGTGATCCTGAAGATCAATTCGCCCGGCGGCTCGCCGGTGCAGGCGGGCATTATCAACGACGAGATCCATCGCCTGCGCGCGCTGTACCCGTCCAAGCCGTTCTACGTGGTCGTCGAAGAGATCTGCGCGTCCGGGGGCTATTACGTGGCCGCCGCCGCGGACAAGATCTATGTCGACAAGGCCAGTATCGTCGGCTCGATCGGCGTGCTGATGGACGGCTTCGGGTTTACGGGGCTGATGGACAAGCTGGGCGTGGAGCGCCGCCTGTACACGTCGGGTGCCAACAAGGGCATGCTGGATCCGTTCTCCCCGCAGGTGCCCAGGCAGAAGGCCTTTGCGGAAACCATGCTCAAGGAGATCCACGAGCAGTTCATCGACGTGGTGAAGGAAGGGCGCGGCGATCGCCTCAAGGATGACCCGGAGCTGTTCTCGGGCCTGTTCTGGTCGGGTGAGCGCAGCGTCGAACTGGGCCTTGCCGATGGTCTCGGGGGTGCCGACTACGTGGCGCGCGACCTGTTCAAGGCCGAGGACATCGTGGACTACACCGTCAAGGAGAACATCGCCGAGCGCGTGGCCAAGCGCTTCGGTGCCGCGGTGGGCACGGCAGCGATGAAGACGATGCTCTGGAGCACCGGCCTGCAGGGCATGCGGTAAGCGCAGACACCCGGACGGGCGGTATCCGGCAAGCGCTGGAGGCCCGCCGGAATCCTCGGGCCCGTCCCGTCACGGTTCTTCCCGTTCTTGCGCCGTTTCAGTCGGCGAGCAAGGAAAAGA
The DNA here is from genome assembly GCF_905397275.1 of Cupriavidus yeoncheonensis. Taxonomy (GTDB): domain Bacteria; phylum Pseudomonadota; class Gammaproteobacteria; order Burkholderiales; family Burkholderiaceae; genus Cupriavidus; species Cupriavidus yeoncheonensis. Next base: position 69,304 of record NZ_CAJPUY010000015.1, read on the forward strand.
TGGCAGGGCGCTTGTGCAGGTCCAGCCGGTCCGGCCGCCACTGCGCGAGCGGCAGCGTGACGATGGTCTCGGTCGGCAGCGTGAGATCCACGGCCACGGACAGCAGCGTGGTGCCGGCGCAGTGCTGGCGCAGTGCGTCGAGCAGGGCGCCATTGCGGTATGGCGTTTCAATCCAGACCTGGGTCTGGCGGAATTTGCGCGAGTGCTGTTCCAGCTCGCGCAGCCGCTTCGCGCGCTCGTCGGCGTCCACCGGCAGGTAGCCGTTGAAGGCGAAGCTCTGGCCGTTCAGACCCGAGCCCATCACCGCGAGCAGGATCGAACTGGGCCCGACCAGCGGGCGCACGCGAATGCCGCGTGCATGAGCCAGCCGCACCAGTTCGGCGCCGGGGTCCGCCACGGCGGGCACGCCGGCTTCAGACAGCAACCCGCCGTCACGGCCGTCGGCCAGCGGCGCGAGCAGTTCGGCCAGCGCATCGGCGCGGGTGTTGACGTTCAGTTCACGAATCTCGATTTGCTGGATCGGCCGGGCCAGCGGGCACGTTTCCCCTAGCTTCTTGAGGAAGGCGCGCGCGGTCTTGGCGTTTTCCGCGACCAGGTATTCCAGCCGCGCTGCGACCTGCTGGACGCCCGCCGGGATGACGTCGGGCAGCGGATCGGCCTCGTCGCGCTTGCCGAGAGTGTTGGGGATCAGGTAAAGGGTGCCGCTCATCGTATTGGTGCCGCTCATGCGGCAAAGAATGGGTAACCGGCCTGACGAAGCATCGTCGTGAGCGCAATCAGCGGCAGGCCGACCAGCGCGGTGGGGTCATCCGACTCCACGCGTGACAGCAACGCGATGCCCAGGCCTTCGGACTTGGCGCTGCCGGCGACATCGTAAGGCTTTTCCAGGTGCAGGTACGCATCGACCTCGGCGTCGCTGAGGTCGCGCATGGTGACAAGTGTCTGCACGTCGGCAAGCTGCGACTGACCGGTACGTCCGTCGAGCAGGCAGAGCGCGGAATGGAAGGTCGCGGTACGGCCACGCATCAGGCGCAGCTGCTCGCGCGCCTTGTCGTGTGAGCCGGGCTTGCCCATCTGCCGGCCGTCGAGTGTCAGCACCTGGTCCGAGCCGATGACCAGGGCTCCGGGATGGCGCTGCGCGATGGCCTGGGCCTTGTCCAGCGACAGGCGCAGCGCGGTGGCTTCCGGCGTTTCGTCGTCCAGCGGGGTCTCGTCGATATCGGGCACCGCCACCTCGAAAGGCAGACGGAGCCGCTCCAGCAACTCGCGCCGATAGGGCGAGCTGGAGCCCAGGATCAGTCGGGGAAGTGCTTGTAAATGCATAAGTGATTGAAGCGGAACGGGAATTCAAGGGGCAACGCGCTCAAGGCCTTTGACCAGGAGGCTAATCTCGTCTTATAATCCCGCGTTTCGCCGCATGCGCGCATGGCCTGCCGTGCTGCCTGAAAGGTCCTGATGAAAGGCCTGATGGTCCAGGATGTGGCGAGCCAAGCATGAGCAGCCATATGACCGAGTCGATCGACCTGCGCGAGCTAGATCTCTTTGCTTTCTGCCGCAAAGGCGGGAGCGCAGCCGGCGAAGTGGCGGTGCGGGATTTGCCGCGCATCTTAGCCGAGACGGCCGCGCAAGCGCCAGCTTCGGCGGCGGACGAGGTATTTGCCTATACGGCTACCGGGTTTTCGCGCGAAGAGGCTTCAGAGCCCGGCGCGCCGGTGGCGCAGCGCCTGTTCCTGGATCTTTCCATCAATGGTCACGTCTGGCTGAATTGTCAGCGGTGCCTGGAGGTCTATGCGGAACCCGTCGCCACGTCCATGCGCTTTGAAGTGTTCGCCAGCGATGCGGCGGCCGACAGCGCGCCGATGGACGATGATGAGATTGACGCGATTGTCGGCTCCAAGCGATTCTCGTTGCTTGAACTGATTGAAGATGAGGTGTTGCTGGCGCTGCCTGCGGCACCCAAGCATTCTGTCTGCCCGGAAGTGCACGAGAGTCTCGTGACCGGCGCCGATGGCGAGGTGGAGCCCGAGGCTGCACCGGAAGAAGAGGAAAAGCGGCCATCGCCCTTTGCGGCGCTGGCCGGCCTGAAGACCAGGCATTGATGCCGCAGGGCGGCGTCGCGCAAGGTCTTGAAGGTAGTGGTTGAAGCATCCGGCCGGGCCCCGGCTACGCCTAGTGCGGGATGCGTGTGTTAATATTGAAAAATTCTCGAAGGAGTCATCATGGCTGTTCAACAGAACAAGAAGTCGCCGTCCAAGCGCGGTATGCATCGCTCGCACGATCACCTGTCGGTCGCCCCGCTGGCAGTCGAACCGACCACCGGCGAAACCCACCTGCGCCACCACGTGAGCCCGAACGGCTACTACCGTGGTCGCAAGGTCATCAAGACCAAGAACGACTGATCGCTTCGTTCGGCGTGACGTTGCGTCTCGCTCGCGCATGCCTGTAGGTCAGAGACAAAAAAGCGGCAAGATCGTTGCCGCTTTTTTGTTGGGCGCTCGCGATGCGAACCGGCTTTCCGCCGGCGCCGATGCGTAATCCGTATCCGGAACAATGACGATCAAAATCGCTATCGACTGCATGGGCGGTGACCACGGTGTTTCCGTGACGGTCCCGGCAGCGATCAGTTTTCTTTCCAGTCATGACGATGCCGAGGTGGTGCTGGTCGGTCTGCCCGACGCCATCCAGACGCAGCTGAAAAAGCTGCACGCGCAGAACCATGCGCGCGTCAGCATCGTGCCGGCGACCGAGGTCATCACCATGGATGACCCGGTGGAAGTGGCGCTTCGCAAGAAGAAGGATTCCTCGATGCGGGTCGCCGTGACCCAGGTCAAGGAAGGCCTGGCTGGTGCCTGCATTTCCGCCGGCAATACCGGCGCGCTGATGGCGGTGTCGCGCTACGTGCTGAAGACGCTCGAGGGCATCGAGCGGCCGGCCATCGCCACCACCATTCCCAACGAGAAGGGCTGGGGCACGACTGTGCTCGACCTTGGCGCCAACGCCGACTGCGAACCGGAGCACCTGCTGCAATTCGCGCGCATGGCCGAGGCGATGGTGGCCGTGGTGGACCACAAGGAACATCCGACGGTAGGTCTGCTCAATATCGGCGAGGAAGTGATCAAGGGCAACGAGGTGGTCAAGCGCGCGGGTGAACTGCTGCGTGCCTCGGAGCTGAATTTCCATGGCAACGTGGAAGGCAACGACATCTTCAAGGGCACGACCGACATCGTCGTATGCGATGGCTTTGTCGGCAACGTGGCGCTCAAGAGCACCGAAGGCCTCGCGAAGATGATCGGTGGCATGATCAAGGAAGAGTTCACCCGTTCCTGGTTCACCAAGCTGCTCGCGGGCATTGCCATGCCCGTACTGTCCCGCCTGGCCAAGCGGCTGGATCCGGCGCGCTACAACGGGGCTTCGCTGCTCGGCCTGCGCGGGCTGGTGATCAAGAGCCACGGGTCGGCCGATGCCCATTCTTTTGAGTGGGCGATCAAACGCGGGTATGATGCCGCCAAGAACGGCGTCATCGAACGCATAGCAAGGGCATTCGCCGACAAGACCAGCGCTGTGGGCGCTGTGCCGGGCAGCCCGGAGACAGCACCGACCCCGCACCCCAGCCCCCGCGCCGCCTGATGCATCGGGCCGGCGCCTGGGGCTGCCATACGGACAAATCGATCCGACACTACATGACCAAGTACGCAAAAATCATCGGTACCGGGAGCTACCTGCCCCCGCGGCGCGTGACCAACCATGATCTGGCGGTGCAGTTGGCCGAAAAGGGCATCGAGACCAGCGACGAGTGGATCTTCTCGCGCAGCGGCATTTCGGCCCGGCATTGGGCCGAGCCCGACATGGCAAGCAGCGACCTGGCCGTCAAGGCTGCCGAGAAGGCGATCGAGGCGGCTGGCATCGATCGCCAGAGCATCGACCTGATCATCGTGGCGACGTCGACGCCGGACTTCGTGTTCCCGAGCACCGCGTGCATCGTCCAGAACAAGCTTGGCATCGACAACCAGTGTGCGGCATTCGACCTGCAGGCGGTCTGTTCGGGCTTCGTGTATGCGCTGGCCACGGCTGACAAGTTCATCCGCAGCGGCTCGCATCGCAATGTGCTGGTGATTGGCGCGGAAGTATTCTCGCGGATTCTCGACTTCAACGACCGCACCACCTGCGTGCTGTTCGGCGATGGTGCCGGCGCGGTCGTGCTGACGGCCTCCGATGAGCCAGGCATCCTGTCGACGGCCATGCACTCGGATGGCAGCCACGTTGGCATCCTGTGCGTGCCAGGCAACGTCGCCGGCGGCGCCATCACGGGGAATGCTTTCCTGCACATGGACGGCCAGGCGGTGTTCAAGCTCGCCGTGACCGTCCTGGACAAAGTGGCACGCGAGGCGATGGCCGCGGCGGAAATCCAGCCCGAGCAGGTCGACTGGCTGATTCCCCACCAGGCCAATATCCGCATCATGCAGGGCACCGCGCGCAAGCTCGGCCTGCCCGCCGAGCGCATGGTGGCTGTCGTGCACGAGCACGGCAATACTTCCGCCGCTTCGATTCCGCTGGCGCTCGACGCCGCTGTGCTCGACGGTCGCATCCGCCCGGGCCATACCGTGCTGCTGGAAGGCGTGGGTGGCGGCTTCACCTGGGGCGCCGCGCTGCTGCGCATGTAACGACGGCCGGCGCGGCGGGCAAGGCCGGTCGCGCGGCTACAGGTATTCAATTTCTGGAATAGCACTCCGATGAAATTTGCTTTCGTATTTCCCGGCCAGGGCTCGCAATCGGTCGGCATGCTCAATGCGTTCGCCGACAACGCCGTGGTGCGCGCGACCCTGGAGGAAGCGTCGACGGCACTGGGCCAGGACATCGGCCGCATGATCGCAGAAGGTCCGGCTGAAGAACTGAACCTGACCACGAACACGCAGCCGGTCATGCTGACCGCCGCGGTGGCGATCTACCGCGCCTGGCTTGACGCTGGAGGCCCGGTGCCTGCACTGGTTGCGGGGCACAGCCTGGGCGAATACTCGGCGCTGGTGGCGGCTGGCGTGATTCCGTTTGCCGAAGCCGTGCCGCTGGTGCGTTTCCGCGCGCAGGCCATGCAGGAAGCCGTGCCCGTGGGCGAGGGCGGCATGGCCGCCATCCTCGGCCTGTCGGACGATGACGTGCGCGCCGCTTGCGCCGAAGCATCGGCCGCGGGCGTGGTCGAGGCCGTGAATTTCAACGCGCCGTCGCAGGTCGTGATCGCCGGCAGCAAGGCCGGCGTCGAGAAGGCGTGCGAAGTCGCCAAGGCCAGGGGCGCCAAGCGCGCGCTGCCGCTGCCCGTGTCGGCGCCATTCCATTCGTCGCTGCTCAAGCCGGCATCGGACCGCCTGCGCGAGCGCATGGCTGGCCTGGCATTCTCGGCACCGGCGATTCCGCTGGTCAACAACGTCGACGTTGCCATCGTCAACGATCCGGATGCGATCAAGGACGCGCTGGTGCGCCAGGCCGCCGCACCGGTGCGCTGGGTGGAGTGCGTGCAGAAGATGGCCGCGGAAGGCGTCACGAACGTGATCGAATGCGGTCCGGGCAAGGTCCTGGCTGGCATGACCAAGCGCATCGACGGCAACCTGGTTGGCGGTGCGATCTTCGATCCCGCCTCGCTGCAGGAAACCCTGGCGCTGCTGAAGTAAGCGATCGCAAGAAAGGACAAATCGAATGACCAAACTCCTCGATAACCAGGTCGCGCTGGTCACTGGCGCCTCGCGCGGCATTGGCCGCGCCATTGCGCTGGAACTGGCCCGCCAGGGCGCTACCGTGATCGGCACCGCCACCAGCGAATCCGGTGCGGCCGGCATCACCGAATACCTTGGCGCGGAAGGGCTGAAGGGCAAGGGCGCCGTGCTGAACGTGAATGACGCGGCCGCCTGCGACGCCCTGATCGACGAGATCGTCAAGGGCCATGGTGGCATCGGCGTGCTGGTCAACAATGCCGGCATCACGCAGGACCAGCTCGCCATGCGCATGAAGGACGAGGACTGGGTGGCCGTCATCCAGACCAACCTGACCTCGGTTTTCCGCCTGTCGCGCGCGGTGCTGCGCCCGATGATGAAGGCCCGTCAGGGTCGCATCATCAATATCACTTCGGTGGTGGGCTCGGTGGGCAATCCCGGCCAGATGAACTATTCCGCCGCCAAGGCGGGCGTGGCGGGGATGACCCGCTCGCTGGCCGCCGAAATCGGCAGCCGCAACGTGACCGTCAATTGCGTCGCGCCGGGCTTTATCGACACCGACATGACCAAGGCGCTGTCCGAAGAGCAGCATGCTTCGCTCAAGCAGCAGATCCCGCTGGGCCGCCTGGGCCAGCCGGAAGATATCGCCAATGCGGTGGCCTTCCTGGCCGGTCCGCAAGCGGCCTACATCACCGGCACCACGCTGCATGTGAACGGCGGGATGTACATGAATTAATAGGTTTTTGGGTGCTTCTTTCGGAGAAGAAGCCGGAAGAAGCCGTCTGAAGTCGTAGTTTTCCGAACCAATCGGGCGCGATTCTTGCAAAGCTTGGCAGGCGGCATTTCTGACGCCCCAAACCTGCTAAAATGCGCCCACTTTTTGTCGAACTTCCCTGGAGGGTTACATGGACAATATCGAACAACGCGTCAAGAAAATCGTTGCAGAACAGCTTGGCGTGGCCGAGGCAGACATCAAGAACGAATCGTCGTTCGTGAACGATCTCGGTGCGGACTCGCTGGACACGGTTGAACTCGTGATGGCGTTGGAAGATGAATTCGGCATGGAAATTCCTGATGAGGAAGCCGAAAAGATCACGACCGTGCAGCAGGCTATCGACTACGCCACCGCGCACGTCAAGGCCTAAGCCAGTCGTATCTGAATTCCGAGCCACAGAAGGCGGGTGGGCGCACCGTTCCGGTAGCGCCTTGCTGTTTTCTGTGGCTTTCGTCTGTTCGAAGACGCAGAATCAAGGCTTGTGCCGCGTGGACCTGACTGGCCGGGTAAACCTGCCGGTTGCGGAGCGCGGCGACATGTGTCCCCGATCCTGCATCACGCACCCGTAGGAAATCATAGTGAGCCGTCGTCGCGTCGTTGTCACTGGGCTTGGCCTTGTGTCTCCGGTCGGAAACACGGTTGCCGAAGGCTGGGCCAACCTGGTTGCCGGCAAGTCTGGCATCGCCACCGTCACCAAATTCGATCATTCCGCGCTTTCCGTGCACTTTGCCGGTGAAGTGAAGGGCTTCAATGCCGAGGATTACATCCCCGCCAAGGAAGCCCGCAACATGGATACCTTCATCCACTTTGGCATCGCGGCCGGCGCCCAGGCGCTGAAGGACAGCGGCCTGGAAGTGACCGATGCCAACGCCGAGCGCATCGGCGTGCTGGTGGGCTCGGGCATTGGCGGCTTGCCGATGATCGAGGACACGCATGCCACGCTGACCGAGCGTGGTCCGCGCCGCATCTCGCCGTTCTTCGTGCCGGGCTCGATCATCAACATGATCTCGGGCCACCTGTCGATCATGCACGGCCTGAAGGGCCCGAACCTTGCTGCGGTGACGGCGTGCACCACCGGCCTGCACAGCATTGGCCTGGCTGCCCGCCTGATTCAGGCTGGCGATGCCGATGCCATGCTGGCGGGCGGCGCCGAGTCGACCGTGTCGCCGCTGGGTATTGGCGGCTTCGCCGCTGCACGCGCCCTGTCGACGCGCAATGACGACCCGGCGGCGGCTTCGCGTCCGTGGGACAAGGACCGCGACGGCTTCGTGCTGGGCGAGGGCGCCGGCGTCATGATGCTTGAAGAATACGAGTCGGCGAAGGCGCGCGGTGCGCGCATCTATGCCGAGCTCGTGGGCTTCGGCATGAGCGGCGACGCTTTCCACATGACCGCTCCGAACATGGACGGCCCGCGCCGCTGCATGGTCAATGCGCTCAAGGATGCCGGCATCAATGCAGACCAGGTGCAGTACCTGAACGCGCACGGCACGTCCACGCCGCTGGGCGACAAGAACGAGTCCGACGCCGTCAAGGCGGCCTTCGGCGACCATGCCTACAAGATGGTGGTGAATTCGACCAAGTCGATGACCGGCCATCTGCTGGGCGGCGCCGGCGGCCTGGAATCGGTCTTCACCGTGCTGGCCCTGCATCACCAGGTCTCGCCGCCGACCATCAACATCGATAACCAGGATCCGGAATGCGACCTGGATTACGTGGCCAACACGGCGCGTGACATGAAGATCGATGTGGCCGTGAAGAACAACTTCGGCTTCGGCGGTACCAACGGCACGCTGGTCTTCCGTCGCGCCTGATTCGGTGTTACGGAAGCGCCTCGCCGGCCCTCGTCTCGGCGGGCTCACTCACCTGCAGTGGGCCCTGCTCGTGTTCTGGTCCGGCGAGGTCGTTGCCTTGGGCCTGCTGGCCCAGATGTGCCTGGGCGCGGCAACGCCCCATGGGACGGCCGGCAGCGCCTTTCCTTTCCTGATTGGTGTCGCGTGGCTTGGCATGGCTGTCATGCTGGTCTGGGCCTCGCGCGATTGGTGGTCATGGGCCGGCCAGTCATGTTCCGCCGTGTTGCCGTCGCCGCAGCGCCACGGCATGCCCCGGGTCGTGCTGCGGCGCTCCGGTACCGGCAGCGAAACCGCCTTGGTGACGAGCAGCTGGAACGTCGGCGGCATTCTCTTCCTGAGCCTGGCACAAGGGCCTGACAAGCGCCGTGGGCTACTGGTTTTCCCGTTCCAGGCGCGTTCCCCGCGCGTGGTGCGCGCCGCGAGAGTGGCGCTGGCGGTTGCACGCGAGGTGCAACCAGCGCAAGGTGATGGGGAACGTTATTGTTAGGCAGCGGTCACAGCATGCACTTTGAAGCACCGGACTATCGGTGGTTCGTAGGTAAAATACAACGTTCGTCGTGACGACCAAACCAAGAGATACACTGCAGGTGAGCCATACGTGAGCGAACGCGAAGCCGATCAGCTCCTAGTTGAACGCGTCCAGCAGGGCGACAAGCGGGCCTTTGAGCTGCTGGTGGCAAAGTACCACCGGAAGATCATCCGTCTGATTTCGCGCCTGGTGAGAGATCCCGCCGAAGTCGAGGATGTGGCGCAGGATGCCTTTATCAAGGCATACCGCGCCTTGCCCCAGTTCCGCGGGGAATCGGCCTTCTACACATGGCTGTACCGGATCGCCGTCAACACGGCCAAGAACTACCTGGCCACTCAGGGCCGGAGGCCCGAGGCGTCCAGCGACATCGATACAGAAGAGGCTGAAACTTTTGCGGACGGTGAGCAACTAAGGGATATCAATACGCCGGAATCGATGCTTCACACGCGCCAGGTTGCCGAGACGGTCAACCGCGCGATGGAGGCGCTACCGGAGGAATTGCGTACCGCCATCACCCTGCGCGAGATCGAAGGTCTCAGCTATGAGGAAATCGCCGAGGCGATGGGTTGCCCGATCGGGACGGTCCGGTCGCGCATATTCCGTGCGCGCGAGGCGATTGCCGAGAAATTGCGCCCGCTGCTGGGAACGGCAGAGGGCAAGCGATGGTAGTGAGAAGAATGTCGTGCGGCCAGCGTTGCAGCCTATTCCTGCATCGATAAGCGACAGTAGGTGACGGGACTATCGGTGTTCAATGGAATTGGAATGTCTTGGGGTGGGAAATGGGTCAGGCTCATAAGCAGTCGGTTCATGTAGCGGAAGCGGCGGAGCAGATCTCCGTATTGATGGATGGCGAACTGTCGCCGCATGAGGTCGATGCCGTCGTGGCGCTCGCCAAGAGCGAATCCGGCATGGCGAACTGGACCGTGTTCCAGATGATCGGCGATACGCTCCGCTCGGAAGAGCTGAGCCACGCGGGTCCGACCGGTGATTTTCTCGCCCGCTTCTCGTCGCGGCTGGAAGTCGAGCCCCATGTGCTCGTGCCGGCCGTGGCCCAGGCCGCAGGCACGCGCCAGCGCTTGCTGGTGCGTCCGTCCTGGGTGCGTCGGGTCATGCCCGGCACGGCCATCGCCGCGGCGGTGGCTGCAGTGAGCTGGGTCGTGGTACCGCAAATGCGCGGGCCGGCTGACCTGGGCACGCCTGACGCGGTGGTCGCGCGAGCGGACCAGCCGACGGCCGCCAAGCCCGGGGCCATCGTTACCGTCGCAGCCGAAAGTGCCCAGATGATCCGCGATCCGCGGCTGGACGAGTACCTGCGCGCTCATCGCACCTCGGTTGCAACAGAGGCGTTCGTGCCGACCATGCGTGCGGTCGCCAACGGCGCTAATTTCTCTCAGGACAATTCGCAGGAATAATGCCGGACATGCACAAAGGATGGTCGCCCGCCGGCGTAGCGGGCGAACCGAGAATGGGGGCCCTGCGTAGGTCCTTTTTTCTGGCCTTGTGTCTGAGTGCGGCGGCGGTAACGGCCCAGCCCTCGGACAGTTCGCTGAACCGGCGTGATGCCTCCGCCTGGCTCAGCAAGATCCATCGCGCAGCACAGCGCGAGAACTATGTCGGCACGCTGATCTACCAGCGCGGCAGCGTAATGCACGCGTCGAAGATCCAGCACTACAGCGACCTCGTGCACAACGAGTATGAGCGCCTGGAAACGCTGGATGGCAAGCCGCGCGAAGTGCTGCGGCAGAATGACGTGGTCCACAGCCTGATTCCGGAAGCCAAGCTGGTGGTGGTCGAGAAGCAGGAGGCGAAGGACCGCTTCCCGGCGCTGCTGGCCACCAACAAGAGCGACGTGCTCGATCTCTACGACATGCGCAAGCTGCCCGGCGAACGTGTGGCCGGGGTGGAATGCGAAGTGTTTTCGCTGGAACCGCACGACGCGGCGCGCTATGCCGTACGCCTGTGGGCCGAAAAGAATTCGGGCCTGCTGATGCGGGCGCAGACCATTGGCGACGGCGGCAAGGTGCTGGAGCAGGTGGCCTTTTCGCAGGTCGACATCGGTGTGCCGTCAGACAAGCAGCGCATCCTCGGGGCGATCAAGAATTCCAGTTCCTGGAATCACTATGAGGTCACCTATCAGCCGACCAACGTTGCGGACGAAGGCTGGAACATCGCCGTGCCGTTGAAGGGCTTTCAGAAGATTCGTGAAGTGCGCCGCCCCCTCGGCGAGCTGCGCACGCCTGCGCAGGGCCGCGGGCAGGTGTTCGAGGTGCTTCAGGTGGTGTACAGCGACGGGCTGACCGGGCTGTCGGTGTTCATCGAACCCGTGTCCGAGCAGCGTGTGCGCCGTGAAGGTGTCGCGTCGCTGGGCGCCACGCAGGTCGTGGTGCGCCGCATCGCCGACTACTGGATTACAGTGGTGGGCGAAGTCCCCGCCAGCACGGTGCGGCAGTTCGCGTCGGCCGTGGAATATCGCCCTCCCAAGGCGTTACACTGAGCGCGTACAAGTGGCGGATGCGGGGTCTGCCGGGCCCCATGTCCGCGTGCCCCAGCGGGCGGCGTCCTGCATCTTGTCCCAGCCGGTACCTCATCATTTGCTGAATCCCGGGAGTTGTCGATGACGTTCAGATCCCCAGCCCTGGCGCGTGCCATGGTCATGGCTGCCATGTTGATTCTCGGTCCGGCGATTGCCGAAGTGGGCCACGCCCAGGCCGCGGCTTCCAACTACAACCTGCCTGACTTCACCGACCTGGTGGAAAAAGCCAGCCCGGCCGTAGTCAACATCCGGACCACGGAGCGCGTGCGCACGCGCAGCGGCCAGGGCAGCGAAGACGATGAGATGGCCGAGTTCTTCCGGCGCTTCTTCGGTGTTCCGATGCCGGGTGCTCCGACTCCGGGTGCCCCGACGCCGCCGCGGCGTGGCCAGCCGCCGCAGGGCCAGCCGCCGCAGGGCGAGGAGCAGAGCCGCGGCGTTGGTTCAGGCTTCATCATCAGCCAGGACGGCTACGTGATGACCAATGCTCACGTGGTGGCCGATGCGGAAACCATCTACGTCACGCTGCCCGACAAGCGCGAGTTCAAGGCCAAGCTGATCGGTGCGGACAAGCGCACGGACGTGGCGCTCCTCAAGATCGAGGCGACGGGGCTGCCGCGGCTGACGCTCGGTGATTCGGACAAGGTTCGCGCGGGCGAATGGGTACTGGCCATTGGTTCGCCGTTCGGTCTCGACAACAGCGTGACCGCTGGCATTGTCTCGGCCAAGGGGCGTGATACCGGTGACTACCTGCCGTTCATCCAGACCGACGTGGCCGTCAATCCCGGCAATTCGGGGGGGCCGCTGATCAACCTGCGCGGCGAAGTCATCGGCATCAACTCGCAGATCTACAGCCGTAGCGGTGGCTACATGGGCATTTCGTTCGCGATTCCGATCGACGAAGCGATGCGCGTCACCGACCAGCTGAAGACCTCGGGCCGCGTCACGCGAGGCCGTATTGCCGTGGCGATCGGCGATGTAACCAAGGAGGTGGCAGATTCGCTCGGCCTCGGCCGCGCACGCGGCGCGCTGGTGGGCAGCGTGGAGCCGGGCGGTCCGGCGGAGAAGGCTGGCATTGAGCCGGGCGACATCATTCTGAAGTTCAACGGCCGCGACATTGAAAAGGCGTCCGACCTGCCGCGCATGGTCGGCGATACCAAGCCTGGCACGAAGGTGCCGATGCAGTTGTGGCGCAAGGGTGCCACCCGCGACGTCTCGATCACCGTGACGGAACTGGAGCCGGAAACCCGCGCGAAGGTCCGCGGCACGCCGTCGGCCAAGGATGAGGCCACTGCGCAGGCGGCCAAGCCCAACGCGCTGGGCCTGATCGTTAACGACATTCCGGATGCTCGCCAGAAGGAACTGAAGGTGAAGTCGGGGGTGGAAGTCGAAGTCGCGGATGGCCCGGCCATGCGTGCCGGCATTCGTCCTGGCGACATCATCCTGCGCCTGGGCGATACCGATGTGACCAGCGCGCGCCAGTTCAACGATCTGGTCAAGGGGCTGGACAAAAACCGCATTGCCGCCGTGTTCGTGCGCCGTGGCGACGCGACCCAGGTTCTGACGCTGCGTCCCGGAGCCACTGCCGCCCGCTGACCATCGGACATGCTGCAGCTCACATTGTACGGCCGGGCATATTGCCATCTGTGCACAGACATGCGGGAGGCGCTGGAGCCCCTCCGGCGCGAATTCCCGTTCGTCCTGCATGAGGTGGACGTGGATACCGATCCGGACCTGGAGTCCCGTTTTGGCGAGCGCGTGCCCGTGCTGGTCGCAGCAGGACCGGAAGGGGGACCGGAAGGGCCCCGTGAGCTTTGCCACTACTTCCTCGATGTTGCCTCCGTCCGCGCGTGGCTTGCGGCACAGACATGGGCCGGAACGAGCACATCCGGTCGCGCATAAGGGCCTGGCAATCGGCCCATTCACGACCCGGAAGTCATTGAAAATCCGGTAAAATTCCAGTTTGGCGCAAAATCCGCGCCCCAAGACCCGCGGCCTTCCGATGCGGGCGTTCCCGAGGGGGCGCCCGCGGTTGGCCGTTCACGAATCCGCTGCGCCGGGGCGAAGACGCCGGCGCTTGCCTGAAGATTAGATGGACCATATCCGTAATTTCTCGATCATCGCCCATATCGACCATGGGAAATCCACCCTGGCCGACCGGATCATTCAGCTGTGTGGGGGGCTGTCCGATCGCGAAATGGAGGCCCAGGTCCTCGACTCGATGGATATCGAGAAGGAGCGCGGCATCACCATCAAGGCGCAGACGGCGGCGCTGACCTACAAGGCGCGTGACGGCAAGGTCTACAACCTGAACCTGATCGACACCCCGGGGCACGTCGACTTCAGCTACGAAGTGAGCCGTTCACTGTCAGCCTGCGAAGGTGCGCTGCTGGTGGTCGACGCTTCGCAGGGTGTCGAGGCGCAGACTGTCGCCAACTGCTACACGGCGATCGAGCTTGGCGTGGAAGTGGTGCCGGTGCTGAACAAGATCGACCTGCCGCAGGCCGACCCGGCCAACGCCATTCAGGAAATCGAGGACGTCATCGGCATTGACGCGCAGGACGCCACGCCGTGCTCGGCCAAGACCGGCCAGGGCGTGGAAGACGTGATCGAGGCGCTGATCGCCAAGGTGCCGCCGCCTGAAGGGAATGCCGACGCGCCGCTGCAGGCGCTGATCATCGATTCGTGGTTCGACAACTACGTCGGCGTGGTCATGCTGGTGCGCGTGGTGAACGGCACGCTTCGTCCGAAGGACAAGGTGCTGCTGATGGCCACCGGCGCCCAGCATCTCGTGGAGCAGGTCGGCGTGTTCTCGCCGAAGTCGATCCCGCGTGATTCGCTGTCGGCCGGCGAGGTGGGTTTCGTCATTGCGGGCATCAAGGAACTGAAGGCTGCCAAGGTGGGCGACACCATCACCACGGTGCAGCGCAAGGCCGCGTCGCCGCTGCCGGGCTTCAAGGAAGTCAAGCCGCAGGTGTTCGCAGGCCTGTATCCGGTCGAGTCCAACCAGTATGAGGCGCTGCGCGAATCGCTGGAGAAGTTGCGCCTGAACGATGCATCGCTGATGTTCGAGCCGGAAGTGTCGCAGGCGCTGGGCTTCGGCTTCCGCTGCGGCTTCCTTGGCCTGCTGCACATGGAAATCGTGCAGGAGCGCCTGGAGCGCGAGTTCGACATGGACCTGATTACCACGGCACCGACCGTGGTGTATCAGGTGCAGATGCGTGACGGCACCACGGTGACGGTGGAGAACCCGGCCAAGATGCCCGACCCGAGCCGGATCGAGGCCATCCTGGAGCCGATCGTCACGGTCAACCTGTACATGCCGCAGGAATATGTCGGTTCGGTGATCACGCTGTGCACGCAGAAGCGCGGCTCCCAGATCAATATGAGCTACCACGGCAAGCAGGTGCAGTTGACCTACGAGATCCCGATGGCGGAAATCGTGATGGACTTCTTCGACCGCCTGAAGTCGGTATCGCGCGGCTATGCCTCGATGGATTACGAGTTCAAGGAATATCGCCCGTCCGACGTGGTCAAGGTCGATATCCTGATCAATAGCGACAAGGTCGATGCGCTGTCGGTCATTGTTCACCGTTCCAACTCGCAATACCGCGGCCGCGAAGTGGCAGCGAAAATGCGCGAAATCATTCCGCGCCAGATGTACGACGTGGCGATCCAGGCGGCGATCGGCTCTAACATCATTGCGCGTGAAAACGTCAAGGCGCTGCGCAAGAACGTGCTGGCCAAGTGCTATGGCGGCGATATTTCGCGCAAGAAGAAGCTGCTCGAAAAGCAGAAGGCCGGCAAGAAGCGCATGAAGCAGGTCGGCACGGTCGAAATTCCGCAAGAGGCGTTCCTTGCCATCCTGCAGGTCGACGACAAGTAAAACGACTGCACAGGCAGGAGCGGGGCCGCGGCGCAAATGGCGCGGCGGCAGAAGAAGAAGCTGTAGCAGGACATCCAAGAACCAGAAGCCGTCATGAATTTTGCACTGATCCTTTTTGTGCTGGTGGTGATCACGGGTATCGCGTGGATCGCGGACAAGCTTGTATTTGAGCGGCAGCGGCGCGCTTCGGCGCGCCTGGCGCTGGCCGAGTTCGATTCGCACCAGCCGGACCTGCAGGGCCGTTTCGGATCCGGCGACATCGACTCGACACGCAAGCGCCTGGCGGAGGAAAAGCTGCGCCAGCCGTGGTGGCTCGAATATTCGGCCAGCTTCTTTCCGGTCATCCTGGCGGTGTTCGTGCTGCGCTCCTTCGTGGTGGAGCCGTTCAAGATTCCATCCGGGTCGATGATTCCCACGCTGCTGATCGGTGACTTCATCCTGGTCAACAAGTACGACTATGGCATTCGCCTGCCGGTGGTGAACAAGAAGGTCATTGAACTTGGCGAGCCGCAGCGCGGCGACGTCATGGTGTTCCGCTATCCGAAAGACCCGTCGCTCGACTACATCAAGCGCGTGATCGGTGTGCCGGGCGATGAGGTGCAATATTCGAACAAGCATCTGACCGTCAACGGTAAGCCGGCCGACTACACCCCGTTGCCCGATTATCTGGATGAGGAGCGCCTGTCCTATTCCAAGCATTTCAGGGAAAAGCTGCCTGGTGGCGTGGAGCACGGCATCCTGAACGATGCGGATCGGCCGGCATTTGTTGCCGGGGCCGATCCGGATTTCCCGTTCCGGGAAAACTGCACTTACAATCAGCAGGGCGTGACCTGCAAGGTGCCTGCAGGTCACTATTTTGTAATGGGTGATAATCGCGACAACAGCCTGGATTCCCGCTATTGGGGATTCGTGCCCGACGAGAATATCGTCGGCAAGGCCTTCGTGATCTGGATGAATCTCGGTAATTTCGGACGCGTCGGGACGTTCAAATAACACACCCGCGCGGCGCAGAACACTCAACCGGAAAGAGGGAAGCGCAAATGGGTCAGATGGGTCAATTGGGTCGCGCCAGGAGTGTGGGCCGCGGGCGGGTTAGTCCGGTCCGACGGCGGGCGGGGGGGTTTTCCCTCTGGACACTGCTGGTTGTGATCTTTTTCGTGATCGGCGTCGCGTTGCCGGCGCTGAGGGCAATTCCAAGCCTGACAGAGTATTTCTCCGTCAAGCGCGCCGCGAGCTACGCGAAGCAGAAGGCCACCAACAAGCGTGAGGTGGTCGAGTATTTTGATAAACAGGCAACCATCGACCGGATTGCCGTGGTGCGGGGAGAAGACCTCCAGATCCGCGAAGATGAGAACGGAACGATCCAGTCGGTCGATTTTGCCTACCGGACCGAGGTCCCCGTCTACGGTCCACTGAGTCTACTGATTAGCTATTCGGGAACGCAGCACTGATATGAACCTCGACGCCTTGCAGCAACGTCTCGGCTACCGATTCAGCAAGCCTGAGTTGCTGCAGCAGGCGCTGACGCACCGCAGCCACAGCGCCCAGCACAACGAACGCCTGGAATTCCTGGGGGATTCGGTGCTCAACTGCGCCGTGGCGGACATGCTGTTCGGCATGTTCGGCAAGCTGGATGAAGGCGACCTGTCCCGCGTGCGCGCCAACCTGGTCAAGCAGCAGGCGTTGTACGAGATCGCCCAGATGCTGCAGCTCTCCGAGGCGCTGCGCCTGGGCGAGGGCGAGTTGAAGAGCGGCGGTTTCCGGCGTCCTTCGATCCTGGCCGATGCGCTGGAAGCCATCGTCGGCGCCGTGTTCCTCGACTCCGGCTTCGAGGCGGCGCGCGCGCTGATCCGCAAGCTGTATATCCCCATCCTGGAGCAGGTGGATCCGCGCACGCTTGGCAAGGATGCCAAGACGCTGCTCCAGGAATACCTGCAAGGCCACAAGATCGCCTTGCCGCAATATAACGTAATCGCCACTCATGGCGCCGCGCACAGCCAGCAGTTTGAAGTCGAGTGCATGGTGCCTAAACTGGAAGTCCGGGTGTTCGGCACCGGTGCCTCGCGCCGCGCGGCGGAGCAGGCGGCGGCCAAGCTGGCGCTCGATGAAGTCCAGAAGCTGGTGCCGCAGCTGCTCAAGCGCAGTCGGGCCGAGCGCACGGGCAAGACTCGCAAGCAGCCGGTGCCACCGGACCCACAGTTGTCTCTCAGGTTGAAGGAATGACCGAATCGAACCATCCGCAGCAGCCCGCTGCGGATACCCCAGCCAAGGCGTTCCGCTGCGGCACCGTCGCCATTGTCGGCCGTCCCAATGTTGGCAAGTCCACGCTGATGAATGCGCTGGTCGGCCAGAAGATCAGCATCACGTCGCGCAAGGCGCAGACCACGCGCCATCGCCTCGTCGGCATCCAGACCACCGACGACGCGCAGTTTGTTTTCGTCGACACGCCGGGCTTCCAGACCCGTCACGCCAGTGCGCTGAACCGCTCGCTCAACCGCGCGGTCACTTCCACGCTGTCGTCGGTGGATCTGGTGTTGTTCGTGGTCGAAGCCGGTTATTACGGCGCCGATGACGAAAAGGTGCTGGCCCTGCTGCCGAAGAACACGCCCGTGCTGCTGGTGACGAACAAGCTCGACCGTGTCACTGGCGACGACCGCGCCGCGGTGATGATGCCGTTCCTGGAAAAGATGGGGCAGCTCTTTCCGTTCCGCGAAGTGGTGCCGATGTCAGCCAAGACGCACGACCATATCGCGCGTTTGTTCGAGATCCTCCGGCCCTATCTGCCGGAAGGCGAGCCGATGTACGACGCCGATGCGATGACCGACCGCAGCGAGCGCTTCCTGGCTTCGGAGATCATCCGCGAGAAGGTGTTCCGCTGGACCGGTGACGAACTGCCGTACACGAGTACCGTCATCATCGACAAGTTCGAGACGGAAGGGCGCTTGCGCCGCGTGTTTGCCACCATCCTGGTCGAGCGCGACGCGCATAAGGCCATGATCATCGGCAACAAGGGCAGCAAGCTCAAGCAGATTTCCACCGAGGCGCGCCTCGACATGGAAAAGCTCTTCGACGGCAAGGTCTACCTCGAAATGTGGATCAAGGTGAAGAGCGGCTGGGCCGACAACGAAGCCGGACTGCGCGCCTACGGCTACGAGTGAGCAAAATGCCTGACTTCGCGCGCGGGCCGGCCAAGGTCCGCCGCGCCGATCCGGTCGTGGACGAAGCCGCCGAGCTGCTGGACAACCGGGCGTTGCCCGGCATGGCCGACGCGGCTGGCCGCGCGATGATGGATCGGGCGATGCGCATCGTTCCGGCGCGCAGCGAATCGCGCATATCGGAGCAACCGGGCTTCGTGCTGCACGCGTGGCCGTATCGCGAAACCAGCCTGATTCTCGATGTCTTCACCCGCGACCACGGCCGGCTGTCGATGGTTGCCAAGGGGGCCAAGCGGCCGCATTCTTCGTTGCGCCCGGTGCTGCAGCACTTTCATCCGATCTCCCTGTCCTGGAGCGGACGTGGCGAGGTCAAGACGCTGACGCGAGCCGAATGGGTCGGCGGCATGCCGCCGCTGTCCGGCGACGCGCTGTTGTCCGCGTTCTACCTCAATGAACTGGTGATGCGGTTCTGCCCGCGCGAAGACGGCCATCCGGCGCTGTTCCGCCACTACATGGCCACGCTCACGCGCCTGGCGCATGGGGAGCCCGCGGGGCTGGTGCTGCGCGGTTTCGAGCGCGTGCTGCTGCAGGAAACGGGCTTCGCCGTGGCCTTCGACCAGTGCCTCAGCACTGGCGAGCGCGTGCAGCCGGGCCTCGATTATGTCTACCAGCCCGAGCGCGGTGTGCGCAGGGCCCAGCCGAGTGACCCGTCGTCGTGGCCCGTGGTGTCGGGCCAGACCTTGCTGGACATGTCGCAGGATGATTACGGGCGCGCGCAGACCGCGCTGCAAAGCCGCGCGCTGATGCGCTTCCTTCTGCATTATTATCTGCAGGGTGCGCCGCTCAAGACGCGGCAGATCCTGATCGACCTGCACTACCTCTGACCCGCCGGGCTACCGGCCCACTGCTGATTCCGCAAGCATGATCTTCCACGCAAATCCGGGCGTCATCGACCTTGGCGTCAACATCGACCACGTTGCCACGCTGCGCAATGCGCGCGGCACGGTGTATCCCGACCCGATCCAGGCGGCGCTGCAGGCCGAGGAGGCCGGCGCGGACCTGATCACGCTGCACCTGCGCGAAGATCGCCGCCATATCCGCGACGCCGATGTGCGCGCGCTGCGCCCCCAACTGACCACGCGCATGAACCTCGAATGCGCGATCACGCAGGAGATGCTCGACATCGCTTGCGAGATCCGTCCGCAGGATGTGTGCCTCGTGCCCGAACGGCGCGAGGAGGTGACCACCGAAGGCGGTCTTGATGTGGCGGGGCGTTTTGAACAGGTCAGTGCGGCATGCCGGCAGCTCGCCGCGGCGGGTATCCGCGTGTCGCTGTTCATCGACGCCGATGCCGGCCAGATCGCTGCGGCCGCAGCCTGCGGTGCACCCGTGATCGAACTCCATACCGGCCGCTATGCCGACGCGCATACGCCCGACGAGCTGGCCATCGAATTCCGCCGCATTGCCGATGGCGTCGATGCCGGCATCCGCCATGGCCTGGTGGTCAATGCGGGCCACGGCCTGCACTACACCAACGTACAGCCCATTGCCGCGTTGCCGGGTATCAAGGAGCTGAACATCGGCCACGCGATCGTTGCGCATGCCGTGTTCGCCGGCTGGCAGAACGCCGTGCGCGAGATGAAGGCCATCATGGTCGCCGCGCGCCTGGGCACCCGCTATCCCGCTGCGGGCAGCCCGGCGTGATCTACGGCGTCGGCACCGACATCATCGAGATCGCGCGCGTCCAGGGCGTGATGGAGCGCACGCGCGGCCGTTTCGCCGAGAAGGTGCTGGGGCCGGACGAACTGGTCAAGTACCACGCGCGCAAGGCGCGCTCGGAGCGGCGCGGCCTGGCCTTCCTGGCAACGCGCTTTGCCGCCAAGGAAGCCTTCTCCAAGGCGATCGGGCTCGGCATGCGCTGGCCGATGACCTGGCGCGCGATGGAACTGATGAACCTGCCGTCGGGCGAGCCGACACCGGTATGTCATGGCGAGCTCGCCCAATGGATCCGGGAACGCGGCCTGACGATACGTGTCAGTGTCAGTGATGAACATGACTACGCGGTTGCCTTCGCAATCGCCGAGCGGGGCGGCCAAGCGGCCACCCCGGAAAATCCAGCCTAGCCTCGAACCATATCCATGACCAAGAAGCTCTCCGGCAAACGGCCGGGACCGGTGGTGCTCGACGTTGTCGGCAAGCAGCTCGATGCCGAAGACGCGCGCCGCATCGCACACCCGCTGACCGGCGGCGTGATTCTGTTCGCGCGCAATTTCGAATCGCGTGCGCAACTGCTGGCGCTGACCCGCGCCATTCGCGCCATTCGCGACGACGTGCTGATCTGCATCGACCATGAAGGCGGCCGCGTGCAGCGCTGCAAGACCGACGGTTTCACCCACCTGCCTGCGATGGGCAAGCTGGGCGAGCTGTGGGACCGCGACGTGCTGGCCGCCACCAAGGCCGCGGTGAGCTGCGGCTACGTGCTGGCCGCCGAGCTGCGCGCCTGCGATATCGACCTGAGCTTCACGCCGGTGCTGGACCTGGACTACGGCCGCAGTGCCGTGATCGGCGACCGTGCTTTCCACGCCGACCCGCGCGTGGTCGCCATGCTGGCGGGCCACCTGAACCACGGGCTGCTGCTGGCGGGCATGAGCAACTGCGGCAAGCATTTCCCCGGCCATGGTTACGTAGAAGCGGACTCGCATGTCGCGATTCCCGTGGACGAACGGTCCCTGGAAGAGATCCTTGCACAGGATGCGCGCCCGTACGACTGGATGGGCCTGTCGCTGTCGTCGGTCATGCCCGCGCACGTGATCTATCCAAAGGTCGACCCAAATCCAGCGGGCTTCTCGCCGTTCTGGCTGCAGGATATCCTGCGCGCGCAGCTGGGCTTCGAGGGCGTCATCTTCAGCGATGACCTGAGCATGGAGGGGGCCAGCGTCGCCGGCAACGTCACGCAGGCCGCACGAGCCGCGCTGGCCGCAGGCTGTGACATGGTGCTGATCTGCAACCACCCCGAGCGTGCCGATCAGTTGCTGTCCGAACTGGATGCGGGCATCGACAAGACTTCGCAGCGTCGCATCCGCAAGCTGTTCGCGCGCCGCAAGCCGCTCGACTGGAACAAGCTGCAGCAGGAGGGCGAATATCGCGCGGCGCTGCGTCTGCTGAAGGACCATGGCCTGATCGCCTGAGCGGGCGACTGCGTTTGCGGCAGACAGTAAAAAAGGCAGCCGAGGCTGCCTTTCTTCGTTACCGGCCCCGCTTGTGCGGCGGGGCGAGCCGTGCGCTTAGTTGGCGCGGCTGCGGTATTCGCCGGTACGGGTGTCGATTTCGATCTTGTCGCCGATGTTGCAGAACAGCGGCACCTGCAGCTCGAAGCCCGTGTTGATCTTGGCGCCCTTCAGCACCTTGCCCGACGAGGTGTCGCCCTTGACGGCCGGCTCGGTATAGACGATTTCGCGCACCAGCGTGGTCGGCATGTCGACCGAGATGGCCTTCTCGTTGTAGAACACCACTTCCACGGCCATGCCGTCTTCGAGGTAGTTCAGCGCGTCGCCCATGCTGTCGCCCTCGACTTCGAACTGGTTGTAGTCGGCGTCCATGAACACGTACATCGGGTCGGCGAAGTACGAGTAGGTGCATTCGCGGCGCTCGAGCATCACGACTTCGAACTTGTCGTCGGCCTTGAACACCGACTCGCCCGGGGCTTCGGTGAGCAGGTTCTTGTACTTCATCTTGACCACGGCGGCGTTGCGGCCCGACTTGTTGTACTCGGCCTTCTGCACAACCATCGGGACGCCGTTCATCATGAACACGTTGCCGACGCGGAGTTCCTGTGCGATTTTCATCTGAACTGTTTTCCTGAAAAAGAAAGTCTCGGAAATTGGTATGGCGAGGTGTGGCGGAGGCGCGGCCAGCAGGAAGCCCTGTCGCCTTGCCGCCTTAGCCGCCTGGTGGGCCCCTGCCCACGCGCGCTTGACCCCGTGCTCAGCGTTCGCTCAGGATCCCGCGCTGCGGCGCGCGCATTGCAGCGCTGCCGGCTGGTCGCTGGGAGCCTTGGTTACCCGGCCCGGTCGCCATCAAATCAACCCACTATTTTACCCGATTTTCACAGAACGCCACGAGATTTGCCGCCAGGTCGCCCAATCCGAGCAAGCGCGCCTGCCATTGCCGGGCGGCTTGTGTCAGGACGGGCAGCTTGCTGCGCAAGGCGGTCCAGTCGGGTGCATTGCCGTACGCATTCCAGGCGTGCCAGAAATCCGCCAGGGCCTGGGCCGCAGCGCTGTCCACGCCGCTGCGGCTGAACAGCGCGAGCCACGCGTCCAGCTTGTCGCGGTGCGCGTCCTCATCCTGCGGATAGATGTGCCACACGAGCGGCCGCGCCGCCCACTGCGCACGGACGAACGAGTCTTCGCCGCGCACAAAATTCAGATCGCAGGCCCACAGCATTTCGTCGTAGTGCTCCTGGCGCACGAAGGGCACGATGTTGACCTGCAGGTTGCCCCGCACCAGCGTCCTGCCCGGCGCGGCGGCTTCGCCGGACCATGCGGCAAGCTGCTCCGCCGCCATGCCCTGCGGAATCAGGCACTGGACCGGTTCCGGGCCATCGCGCCATTGCTCGAGCAGCGCGGGAAGCGCGGGGTTCCGGTACGAAAACAGGCTGACCTTGAGCGCGCTGGCATCGGGCGTCGCTTGCAGCCGGTGCCACAGGGCGGCCTGGGCGGCTGGTCCAGCCAGGAATGTGTCGCGCTGTTCGCCCAGCATCGATTCGCGCAGCAGGCCGCCAGTCCCGTGCTCGAAACCCGGGAAGAAGAAGTGCTTCATCAACGGCAGCCGCGGATGCGGCGAAGGCATGCCGTGGTGCTCGCGCACCCAGGGCTCGGCGCTCAGGTATTCAAGGTTGATCCATGCGGGAGCACGCTCGCGTGCCACCATGCGGGCAAGGAACGCATCCGGCAGGTGGCAGGCAAAGGCCTCGATGACGGCGTCATGAACCGCAAGGTTGGCAAAGCGGGCGCGGTCATCGGCTTCGCCGCCGGGGCGCCAGGTGCGGATTTCCACGCCGGACAGGCGCTGCTGGCGTACTGCCGTGTCCAGCGCCGGCGCAAGGCGGGAAAAGCTCTGCAGGTCATCCACCCACAGGCGCACCTCATGGCCGTGTTCCTGCGCAAGCTGGCGCGCCAGCCGCCAGCAGACGCCGATATCGCCGAAATTGTCGATGACGGTGCAGAAGATGTCCCAGGAGCGGATTGGCATGTCGGAGGTGGCAGGAAATGCGGCAAGGGCGGGCAAAGCGGGGCGGGGCAGTGAATTGCTCTAAACTTCGGATTTTAGAGCCGTTGCCGCGAATCGCGAGCCGGCCACATCGAATTGGTCATCGTCCCTCATGTCCGACCAGCTTCCAGACGCTTCGGCCCAGCCGCCTGAAGCGGCACCGGCAGAACCCTTCGACCCCAAGCCAGTCATTGCCCGCCTGCCGGGCCTGCCCGGCGTGTACCGCTATTTCGACAGCGCCGGCAACGTGCTGTATGTCGGCAAAGCGCGCGACCTCAAGAAGCGGGTATCGAGCTACTTCAACAAGACGCAGTTGTCGCCACGCATCGCCATGATGGTGGCCAGGATCGCGCGCATCGATACCACCGTGGTGCGCACCGAGGCCGAGGCCCTGCTGCTCGAGAACAACCTGATCAAGGCGCTGGCGCCGCGGTACAACATCCTGTTCCGCGATGACAAGTCCTATCCCTTCCTCAAGCTGACCGGCCACCGCTTTCCGCGCATGGCCTACTACCGTGGCGCCACGGACCGCAAGCACCAGTACTTCGGCCCGTTCCCGAGCGCCTACGCGGTGCGCGAGAGCATGCAGATCCTGCAGAAGGTGTTCCAGCTGCGCACCTGCGAAGACACGGTCTTCAATAATCGGACGCGGCCCTGCCTGCTGCACCAGATCCACCGCTGCACGGGCCCATGCGTGGGCGCGATCAATGAGGCGGACTACGCGCGCGACGTCGGCAACGCGGCGCGCTTCCTGCAGGGCCGCGAGACCGAGGTGCTGGAGGGCCTGCAATCGAAGATGGAAGAGCACTCCACCCGGCTGGAGTTCGAGCAGGCCGCCGCGGTGCGCGACCAGATCGCGGCGCTATCGACCGTGCTCAAGCGGCAGGCGGTGGAGGAGGTCGGCCAGGCGCGGGACATCGACGTGCTGGCGGCGGCCGTGGAAGGGGGGCGCGCGTGCGTCAACCTGGCCATGGTGCGCGGCGGCCGCCATCTTGGCGACAAGGCCTACTTCCCCGCGCATGCCGACGAGGCGGCAATGATCGTCGAGGACAGCGATGAGCGGCCAGAGAGCGCCGATAGCGAGCCGGCACAGGCCGCGCCGGGCGTGGAGCGCATTGCGGCGCGCGTGCTGTCGGCGTTCATGGCGCAGCACTATCTCGATCAGGCGCCGCCGCCGATCATCGTCGTCAGCCACGTTCCCGATGATGCCGCGTTGCTGGACGCGCTCGCGCTTCACGCGGGGCGCAAGATCGCGCTCGTGCGGCAACCGCAGGGCCAGCGCAAGGCCTGGCTGGAAATGGCGCAGCAGGGCGCGGCACTGGCGCTGGCGCGACGGCTCGCGGAGCAGGGCAGCCAGGAGGCGCGGACCCGCGCGCTCGCGGAGACGATCGGCATCGATCTCGAAGACCTGGCCCTGCTGCGCGTGGAGTGCTTCGACATCAGCCATACCGCGGGCGAGGCCACGCAGGCATCCTGCGTCGTGTTCCACCATCACGACATGCAGAACGGCGAGTACCGGCGCTACAACATCCAGGACATCACGCCGGGCGATGACTACGCGGCCATGCGCCAGGTGCTGACGCGCCGGTACCAGAAGCTGGTCGAGCAGATGCAGGAGGAAGGCGGGCTTGACACCGCCAGCGAGGCCGCGTCGCCGGTGCCGCACGTGGTGCTCATCGACGGCGGCAAGGGGCAGGTGGAGGTGGCGCGCCAGGTGTTCGAGGAACTGGGTCTCGATATCGGGCTGCTGGTGGGCGTGGCCAAAGGGGAGGGTCGCAAGGTCGGCCTCGAGACCCTGGTGTTCGCCGATGGCAGGCCATCGCTCGAACTCGGGCAGGGCAGCGCGGCTCTGATGCTGGTCGCGCAGATCCGCGACGAGGCGCACCGCTTTGCTATCACAGGCATGCGCGCGCGTCGGGCCAAGACGCGCACGACCTCGCGCCTGGAAGAGATCGAGGGCGTAGGCGCGCGCCGGCGGCAGAAGCTGCTGACCCGTTTTGGCGGCCTGCGCGGCGTCATGGCCGCCAGCATTGACGAGCTGGCCAGCGTCGACGGCATTTCCCGCGGCCTCGCCGAGGAGATCTACCGCCAGCTTCATTGATGCTCCCCGCCCGGCGATTTACCCCGCCGGGCGTGCATTGGCGCCGAAATCGGCGACAATCGCGGAATTCGTCATTGCCCCGTCGGTCTCCAAGCCCCATGCCCTTCAATATCCCGATCCTGCTGACCTGGCTGCGCGTTGCCATGATCCCCCTCGTGGTGGGCGTGTACTACCTGCCGGAAGCATGGCTGCCGATGCACACGAAGAACGTCACCGCGGCGTCCTTCTTCATCGTCGCCGCGGTGACGGACTGGCTGGACGGCTTCCTGGCGCGGCGCTGGAACCAGACTTCGGCATTTGGTGCCTTTCTGGACCCGGTAGCCGACAAGCTGATGGTCACCGCTGCGCTGCTGTCGCTGCTGGCGCTGGGCCGGGTGGCGGACCTGGTGGCACTGGTCATCATCGGCCGCGAGATCACGATCTCGGCCTTGCGGGAGTGGATGGCGCAGATCGGCGCCTCCAAGAGCGTGGCCGTGAACTTCCTCGGCAAGCTGAAGACCACGGTGCAGATGATCGCGATCCCCATGCTGCTCTACGGTGATCGCCTGTTCGGCATCGACGCACAGGTAATGGGCACATGGATGATCTACCTGGCCGCGGTGCTGACGCTGTGGTCGATGGTCTACTACATGAAGCTGGCCTGGCCACAGATCCGCGAGCGGGCCGGCGTTCTTGGCGAGGCGCGCGCGCAAAAATGATGCCGCGCGCAAAAAAGGGTTGACGAACGGATTCGTTCTTTGCAATAATCTCGTTCTCGCTGCTGACGACGCAAACGAAAGCGGCAAGATAAGCTGGTTTAACGCAAGAAGCTGTTATTTGCAGTCAATTGCGTAGTCCGCCGAAGTGGTGGGCATGAAGCAGCGCCATGCGGGAGTAGCTCAGTTGGTAGAGCGCAACCTTGCCAAGGTTGAGGTCGCGAGTTCGAGACTCGTCTCCCGCTCCAGGTTGATTCCGGGTTTGATGGCAGTCAGGCTCGTAGCAGTAGTTGTATGCGGGAGTAGCTCAGTTGGTAGAGCGCAACCTTGCCAAGGTTGAGGTCGCGAGTTCGAGACTCGTCTCCCGCTCCATCCCCAAAGGGAAGCAGCGCTTCCCTTTTTGTTTGGGTTGGTAGCCGCCGCGGGCGCTGTCAGGCAGCGTTCAGTGAATGCGGATACAATCCAGCAGCACGTCACCTGGCGGGGTGGCAGAGTGGTTATGCAGCGGCCTGCAAAGCCGTGTACGCCGGTTCGATTCCGACCTCCGCCTCCAGTTGAAGAAAACAGCGCCTATTCGGCGCTGTTTTCGTTTTCACGGCGTCTACGCCCGTGCGCCCACCTGTTCGGCCGTGACCCGCAGATATTCGGTAAAGGCCAGCAACCCCCGTGTCGGAAACTTGTCCTGGTGCACCACCAATTGCAGCGGACGGACGATGCGGGGCAGGCCGTGCCTGACGGCCACCAGCGTGCCACGTTCCAGTTCATCGCGAACCACGTGCAGCGACAGGCAGCTTACGCCGAAGCCACTCATCACCGCGCGCTTGATCGCCTCGGCATTGCCCAGTTCCAGCGCGAAGCGCAGTTCGCCAAGCAGCGGCATCAACCTTTCCTCAATGATCTCGCGCGTGCCGGAACCGGGCTCGCGCACGATCCATTCGGCATCGCGCAGGCCATCGAGGGGGGTATCGGAGGCCGCAAGCGGGTGGGAGGGGCCGACCACCACGACCATCTCGTCATCGCACCACGGCACGCTGCGCAGCTCGCGCTCATGGCTCGCGCCTTCGACGAGCCCGATGTCGGCATCGAACTGCATCACCGAGCGCAAGACGTCTCGCGTGTTGCCGATCCGCAGGTCCAGCTGGCATGGGCCGTCCTGCGACGCGCGAAAGCCGGCCATCAGCGCCGGCAGGATATAGCTGCCGATCGTATTGCTGGCGGCAATGCGCAGTTGCACCCCGGTCTGAGTCGTGAACCGCTCAAGCTCCTGCGCCTGGTCAAGCAATGACAGGGCGCGCGGAAAAAACTGTCGCCCCGTCTCGTTGATGCAGAGGCGCCGGGCCACGCGGTCGAACAAGGGGCCGTCGAGCGCACGTTCCAGTTCCGCCAGCGAGGCGCTGACGGCCGACTGGGACATGGAGAGGGCTTCCGAGGCCGCTACCGTGCTGCCATGCTGGGCAACAGATACGAAGACCTGGAGCTGGCGCAACGTCAGGCGAAGGGGGCGCTGGTCCATATCGACATTTTAGGTAATTCATAACGATATTACCCGTTTTGCAGATTAAGAGGGCGAGGGTACGCTTCGTACACCTAATCAAAACCCTGCCGCCATGTCATCCGTGTCCGCTACCAATTCCGCCCAGGCTGCTTCGCCAGTCGTCGTGCTGCCGTGGCATCAGCGCCTGCTGCCTTTGCTGCCCCTGGGGGGCGTGGCATGGCTGGCCATGGTCCTGGCCGACCATCCTGCCATTTCGCGCTATGGCCTGAGCGCCCTGACGCTGGCAATGTTTGCCGGCATGATCGCTGCCAACACCATGCCCAAGCACTGGCTGCAGCCGCTGGCCCCCGGCATGCAGATCGCGCGTCACCACCTGCTGCGTCTGGGCGTGGCCCTGTATGGTTTGCGGCTGACGTTTGCATCGATTGCCGCGCTCGGCCTGCCTGGCATCGTGGTGCCGCTTGCCATGCTGCTCGGCACGCTCCTGTTCGGCACCTTCATCGGTACGAAGGTATTCGGCCTGAGCCGCCGCGAAGCCATCCTGGTCAGCTCGGGCAGTGCCATTTGCGGCGCTGCCGCGGCAATCGCGGTGTCTTCCGTGGTGCGTACCGACGACAAGCAGACGGCAGTTGCGGTGGCAACTGTGGTGCTGTTCGGTACCGTCGGCATGCTGCTCTATCCGTACCTGTTCGAACTGGTGACCGGCACATGGCACTGGAATGTCAGCGATCGCATGTTCGGCATCTTCACCGGCGCGACGCTGCATGAAGTCGCACAGGTGATTGCGGCGGGCAAGATGATCGGCGACACGACTGCCGACGCTGCCGTGGTGGCCAAGATGGTACGTGTGCTGGCACTTGGGCCGGTGCTGCTGGTGATGGCCCTGTGGCCGAACAAGGATGCAAAGGCCCATGGCGGCGCTCCGCGCCTGAGCGGCCTGCTGAAGTCGGTGCCTTGGTTTGCGGTTGGCTTCGTGGCCGTGATGGCCGTGAACTCTGCCGGCGCAGTCCCGCAGGAGTGGAAGAGCGGCCTGATCGCGCTGGACAACTGGATGCTGGCCTGCGCCATGCTGGCCATCGGCCTGCACACGCGGATCGGCGACCTGCTGCGCGCCGGGCGCAAGCCGCTCGCCCTGGCAGGCGTGCTCTTTGTCTTCCTGATGGTCGGCGGGGCTTCGCTCTGCTACCTGATGGCCTGAGCGCAAGGGCGGGATGAGACGGCGGCCGCAGCCAGCCTGTTGCTGGTGCGGCCGACGGGACTCGAACCCGTAAGCCCGTAAGGGCGGCAGATTTTAAGTCTGCTGAGTCTACCAATTTCTCCACGGCCGCGCGGAAAGCCCAACATTGTGGTGGTTGCGCATCCGGGATGCAAGTGCGGGCTGCCGGGACTTCTCCTTAAAGCCCGCCCTCCAGCAAAAGTGATCCTTCTGTTACGGCTCGTAACAATGTAGTGAGCGCCGTTGCACTCGGAAATCTCCGAGCCACTAGAATAGAGTCATCAGGAATCCGGGACAGAGGGGCAGGAAATGAAACGTTGGTGGCTCGCAGCATTCGGTATCGTCGCTGGCCTTGCTTCGGGTGCGGCAATGGCCCATGTGAGCGTTGGCGTTGCGATCGGTGTGCCTGGCGTGGTTATCGGCGCGCCGGCTTACTATCCTCCGGCTCCGGTGTACTATCCGCCCGCGCCGCCGGTCGTGGTGGCGCCGGCCCCGGTGTACTATGCCCCGGCTCCCGTCTACTACGGTCCGCGTTATTACGGTCCTGGTCCGCGCTACTATGGCCGCCCGTACTACGGTCCCCGTGGCTACTACGGTCACGGCCATGGTCATGGCCACTGGCGCTGATATAGCAGCCTTGCAAGGTTTTTGAAAGAAGGAGCCCCATTTCGGGGCTCTTTTCTTTTGTCTGGTTTCGCCTGAGGCAGGTAGCAGGCGGATCTCGGCAAGTTCCCTATGCTTGCAGTGTGGTCAAATTTCCTGAACAGATTGCACAAAGGGCAGTAGATACTAATATTAGGGTTTTCCCCTAAACTGCACTTGTGACGCCGCGATGTCACGCGAAGAGGTCGTGTTTCGCGCAGCGCCTGTCTGTCACTGAGAACAAGGGGAATCTCTCATGAATATCAAGCGTAGTTTGGCCGCAGCGACGGCCCTGGCAGCGCTTTCCGTCGTGTCCATGCCGTCGTTCGCAGGCACGGGCAAGGTGGATCCATATCTGGATGGTTCAAAGGTTGGCAAGGTCGATACGTTCACCGACGGCGCGCGTGTCGGCAAGACCGATCCCTATACCGATGGCGCCCGGGTAAGCAAGCCGGATCCGTACACCGACGGTGGCAGGATCAGCAAGCCGGACCCGTTCACCGACGGCGCCTGACACACGTTCGCGGCGCCCTGCGGCGCCGCCCGATTCACGACATGACCCGCCCAAGTGCGGGTCATGTTGTTTTGGGCAATTGTGTTTGACCTTTGCTTGCGAGCCTGCCGCGATGACCGTGGCAATTGTGCGGCGCTATACTTCCGCCTCACACTGTATGAACATCAGGAGAGTGGTATGCAGCAAAAGACCGTGCTGACGGCAGAAGACGTGAAGAAGATCATGGCCGCAGCAGAGGCCGAAGCAAAGGCGCACCAGTGGGCTGTCTCGATCGTGGTGGTGGACGATGGTGGCCACATGCTCGCCATGCAGCGCCTGGACGGTACTGCACCGATCTCGGCCTATATCGCGACGGAGAAAGCCCGTACTTCGGCCCTGGGTCGCCGCGAATCGAAAGTCTACGAAGACATGATCAACAACGGCCGCTATTCCTTCATGACTGCCCCGACGCTGCAGGGCATGCTGGAAGGCGGCGTGCCCATCGTCTGCAATGAGCAGGTCGTGGGTGCGGTAGGCGTGTCGGGTGTCAAGTCGACGGAAGACGCCCAGATCGCCCGTGCCGGCATTGCCGCGCTGGGTCTCTGATCCGTTTCGCCGGAAGCCCCGCGGCTGGCTGCGGGATGGCAAATGCGTTACTTTGCCATCGGCAGGCCGTTCGGCCTGCCACAATCTCACGTCTTGTGACGGCCCGCACTGCAGTGCCGGCGCCGTGCCATTCCCTTACTTCGTCAGGATCAGCTTGCCGTAGCGCGTGACGCGCAGCGTATAGATTTCGCCGTTATGGCGGATCGGCAGCGTCGTGGCGCCACGCATGATGGTTTCCAGTGCGACAGGCTCGCCTACAGAGGTATTCGGAAGGCTGTCGCGCACGAGGGCTTCCAGGCGGGCGGGAATGCCCGCCACAGCGGATTTTACGGATTCGAGGGCTGATGCCGCAGGGGTATCGCGTCGGCCCTGCGGGGCAACTTCCACGCGCCGCAGCGACAGGCGGCGGCGGGTCACTTCACGGGGTTGCGACAGCGGCAGGGAAAGGGTGCTCATTATCTGGCTCCGTTCGGCTATGAGGGATTGGCTCTGCCGGGCGCATGGCGTCACGGCGTGCTTGCAATGGAAGGAGCATAAATGAGAACCGTTATCATTTCAACAGTGCCGATCAATCGTTACATATTTGGCGCAGCGACTCTTCCAAAGAGAAAGGGCATCCCGCGGGATGCCCTCTTTTTCGCATGGCAAGGCCAAGGTCAGGCCACGCCTACTGTTTCGGTTCGGTGATGAAGCCGATCTTGCCGAGCCCGCCATGCTGTGCGGCGGCC
Organism: Cupriavidus yeoncheonensis; assembly: GCF_905397275.1. Taxonomy (GTDB): domain Bacteria; phylum Pseudomonadota; class Gammaproteobacteria; order Burkholderiales; family Burkholderiaceae; genus Cupriavidus; species Cupriavidus yeoncheonensis. The sequence goes on from NZ_CAJPUY010000015.1 coordinate 100,975, forward strand.
ATGACCTCGGCCACGCGCTCATAGCGCACCTCGCGGTCCGCGCGCAGGTGCAGTTCAGGCTGCGGTTCCTGCTGTGCGGCGAGGGCAATGTTGTTCGCCAGCGTGGCATCGTCTACTTCGGTCTGGTTCCAGTAGACCTTGCCCTGGGCATCGATCGAGACATTGATGCTCTGCGGCTTGGAATCGTTCGGCGTATTGCTTGCGCGCGGCAGGTCGATCTTCACCGCGTGATTGATGACCGGGATCGTGATGATGAAGATGATCAACAATACCAGCATGACGTCGACCAGCGGCGTCATGTTGATTTCGCTCATCACCTCGTCATCGTCGCTGTCGAGGGTGCCAAATGCCATGATGACTTCCTTGATGCGGTGTTATGACTGCCGTGCCGCGGCGAGCCGCACGGCGTTGTCTTCGGCGCGGGTGCCGACCGGGCGAATGCGGGCGCCGGTCACGAAATAGGCGTGCAGGTCGTGGGCAAAGCGGTTCAGCTTGGAGATGACCGACTTGTTGCCGCGGGTCAGCGCGTTGTAGCCGAGCACTGCCGGAATGGCCACGGCCAGGCCGAACGCCGTCATGATCAGTGCTTCACCGACCGGGCCGGCAACCTTGTCGATCGTCGGCACGCCCGAGGCGCCAATGCCGATCAGCGCATGATAGATGCCCCACACCGTGCCGAACAGGCCCACGAACGGCGCGGTCGAACCCACCGAGGCGAGCACCGCCAGGCCAGACTGCATGTGCGCCACGGCGTCGTCGATCGAACTCTTGAGCGAGCGCGTGAGCCAGTCGGAGATGTCCATCACGTCATGCAGTTGCGGCTGGCTGGCGCGGTGGTGCTGGGCGGCTTCCTTGCCGGCGATGGCCAGCGTGCGGAACGGGTTGGCGTCGCTGGCACCGAGCGTTTCCAGGGCGTGGTCGAAGTCGTCGGAATGCCAGAAGCGCTTTTCCGCGCCGTGCGCCATCTTCTTCAGGCGAACCAGATCCCACGCCTTCGTAAGGATCACGATCCACGACAAGAGCGACATGATCAGCAGAATGATGGCCGTCGCACGCATGACGAAATCGCCTTGCGACCAGAGGTGGGAAAGTCCGAGGTCCTGCATGTTTGGTTCCTGGTGAGTACGTTTTAGGTTGGGATCAGTTCAGTTCGAAGCCAATCGGCTGCTGCGCGGTCACGGCAATGGCGCGGCCGTTGTCCATGTACGGCTTGCAGCGCATGCGCTGGACGGCGTCCACGGCAGCCTGGTCCAGGCGCGACGATCCGCTGGAGGATACTACGGACGTCTTGACCACCTTGCCGGTTTCATCCGTTGTCAGGCGCACCACGGCCTTGCCGGTCTCGCCCATGCGGCGTGACTGGGCCGGATAGCTTGGCTGCGGCGGCGAGCACTGGATCTCGCCGATGCCCACGGCGCGCGGCGCGGCGGACACTGGTGCAGGTTCGGGCGCGGGTGCCGCAGGGGCAGGGGGCGTCGGCGGTGCCGGCGGCGCTTCGATCGCGGTGGGCGACGGCGGCAGCGTGGCGACCGCTTGCGGAACCGGCTTGGGCTGCGGCGGCGTCGGCCGCGGCGTCGTCACCTTGACCGGCTTGGGCGGCGTTTCCGTCTTGGGCTTGGGCGGCTCCGGCGCGGGCGGCTTGGGCTGCTCGAGCGGAATGATACGGGCGATGATTTCCGGGGCAATCACCGCCTCGGTCATCTTGCGGCCCAGGCCGCTCTGGATCAGGTAAAGCAGGCCGGCGTGGAACAGCAGGACGGCGAGCGTAATCTTGAGGAAGCGTTGATCGAACATTGGGTGAACAACAGTGTCTGCCGGCCGGCACAGAGTCACTTGCGATAGAACAGGATCAGCGAGATGCCGCATCCGACCAGCAAGCTAACAAGCAATTCCATGATAAACGCTCCTGCAATAGCGGTTGCCGGGGAGCGCCACTCTCGGGCGGCGTGTTAGTGCAGCAGTATAAACGATAATGATTCTTATTTGTTGTGATTTGTGCGCCGCAGCTGGAAATTTATCCAAAGGGCAGTTATACCCCCAAATCCAGGCAGCGTTGCGAGTTGGTGGCGGGCACCACAATGAACGGCATTGCGTGGCATGCGGAATGCGCCGCAAGCCACGAAGCGCGCTAGCATAAGGAAAAAGACTGCGAGCGTGGTGGTACGCCTGTTGCGGCGTCGCAATCGGGTGCACGGGGATGAGGCCATGGACTTCACACGTTTTGCTGAAGAGGACCGCTCCAAGATACTGCGCCCCGGGCCGGGCATTTCGGCCAGCTCGGCGCTGGACTGGATGTGCGCCCAGTTTGCCCTGCGGGTCGTGTGTGCGCTGGGGCCCCGGTTCAATCTGCGCAGCAATATCAATGACGTGCTGACAGTCAGCGCGCAGGAGATGGTGTGGCCATATGGTGTCGTGCTGCGCGTGCAGCGCTTTCTCTCGGCCCGTTGCGCCGACATGCCGGCGTGGAAAGGGGCCGGCCGCCTGACGCCTGAGGAGTTCCTGGAGCGCCACGGCCAATGGAACAGCGCGTTCGACGAAAGCGCGCTGTTCTACTACCTCGACGAGTACGTCAAGCACCACGCCAAGGACATGTTCGCGGTGTTCGATGCCTCGGCCTCGGCCATCGCATCGCGGCTCGATGGCGAGCGCGTGCTGCTGGTGCGCAATATCGACATGCTCAGCCATGTGCTGGACTTGCCCGAGCACGAGCGCAAGCTGCTGCTGTTCGCTGCGCTGGCCAAGTACAAGCGCGACCTGCGCGCCGTGATGGTGGACTGCAAGGTGGCGCATAGCCAGGAGGCATTCCAGATCCTGTCCGGACTGACTGGCGCGAGCCCGGCGGATGTGGCCGCTTCGCTGCGGCCCGGCTCGCGCCTGGAAACGCTGAACCTGATCGAGCAGCCATTGCCCGAGAACAGCGTGACCGATCTTGGCGACCTGATGCGCCTGTCCGACCGCCTGCTGCATGTGCTGCTTGGCAACTATGCCAATGAGGCCGAGATGATGGCGGTATTCACGCGCCCGGCCGCGCCGCCGACGTTGACCGTTACCGACTATCCGCATGTCGAAACCGACGCACGCTATCTCTCGGCGCTGCTTTCCAATGCCACACGCCAGCATGCCGCGGGCGTGAATGTACTGATCTATGGCCCGCCCGGCACCGGCAAGACCGAATTCGCCCGGCTGCTGGCGCGCGAAGCTGGCTGCGAATTGTATGAGGTCGACTGCCTGGACCGTGATGGCAACAGTCTCTCGGGCAAGGACCGCTACCGCTCGCTGCAGGTGTCGCAGGCCTTCCTGCGCGGGCGGCCGCGCACCGCGTTGCTGTTCGACGAAGTCGAGGACGTCTTCCCGGGCAGCTCGCGCGAGCTGATGAGTCTGTTTGGCCAGGAGGACGCGCGCGCTTCGGTGAACGGCAAGGCCTGGGTCAACCAGACGCTGGAGCAGAACCCGGTCCCCGTGATCTGGATCTCGAATTCAATCCGGCAGATCGATCCCGCCTATCTGCGCCGCTTCCAGTTCCACCTGGAACTGAAGATCCCGCCGCCGCTGGTGCGCGAGAACATCATCCGCAAGCACCTCGGCGGGCTGGATGTCAGCGATCCGTTCATTACGGCGCTGGCTGGGCGCAAGACGCTCACGCCGGCCCAGGTGCAGTCCGCCGCGCGCTTCGTGCAGCTGGCCCGGCCCGATGTGGACGAGCCGGTCGAGGCGCTGATCCTGCGCCAGCTCGAGCATGCCGACCGCGCCATGGGGCTGCGGCCGGAGGCCGAGGTCAGGCCGGTGGTGACCCACTATCGCCTGGACAACCTGCACCTGGAGACGCGCTACGACGTTGCCAAGATCACCGAAGCGCTGCGTGTGCGGCAACGCGGCACGCTGTGCTTCTATGGTCCGCCCGGCACGGGCAAGACCGCGCTGGCCGAACACATTGCCGCGGCGCTGGACATGCCGCTGATGATCCGGCGTGCCTCGGACCTCATGAGCAAGTACGTGGGCGAGACCGAGCAGCAGATTGCCGCCATGTTTGCCCGGGCCGAGGAAGACGGCGCGGTGCTGCTGCTGGACGAGGCCGACAGCTTCATGCAAAGCCGCCAGCAGGCCGTGCGCAACTATGAGGTGTCGGAGGTCAACGAGATGCTGCAGGGCATGGAGCGCTTCAACGGCATCTTCGTCTGCACCACCAACCTGTTCGACCGCATCGACGAGGCCGCCTTGCGCAGGTTCTCGTTCAAGATCCGCTTCCTGCCGCTGAAAGCCGGTCAACGCGCGACGATGTTCGTCGACGAAGCGCTGGATGGTGACGAGGCCCGGCTGACGGATGCCATGCGGCAAGAGCTGGACGTGATGGACTGCCTGACTCCTGGCGACTTCGCCACGGTCAAGCGCCAGTGTGTGCTGCTCGGGGATTCGCTCACGCCAGACGAATTTCTCGCGCAATTACGGCACGAGCATGCGGTCAAGCCCGACGTGCGCGCGCACCGGCCGCTTGGCTTCCTGCGGTAGACGTCAGAAAGCGGGGGCGGGTTCGATGATCACCGTCTCCGCCCGCGCTTCGATATGCAGCAATGCGGCTGCCATCTGCCGCAGGTGGGCGGCATCCTTGGTCGAGGCGAAGCGGTCTTGCGGCATGGCGTCGGGTGTGGTGGCCAGGGCGTGTTCCCCCAGCTTGCGCGCCAGCTGGCGCGCAATCGCGCTGCCAGTATCGACCAGCGCCAGCTGGTCACCGACCATGCCGCGGATGGTGTCCGAGAGGAAAGGGTAGTGGGTACAGCCGAGTACCAGCGTGTCGGCGCCGGCCTCGAGCATCGGCGTGAGGTAATTGTCCAGCCGGCCGCGTATGTCCGGGCCGTCGATGTCGCCTTGCTCGATCAGTGGCACCAGGCCCAGGCCCGCCTCGCAGATAAACCGGCTTTCCCCGTCGAGCGATGCCAGCAACCGCGCGAACTTGGCGCTCCGGAGCGTATTGGCCGTGGCCAGCACGCCGACCACCTTGCTGCGGCTGGCTGCCGCCGCAGGCTTGAGGCCGGGCTCCACGCCGATGATCGGCACTGGCAGCGTCTGGCGCAGCAGTTCCACGGCGTGGCCGGTGGCGGTGTTGCAGGCGATGACAAGCGCCTTGCAGCCTTGCGCCAGCAGCCATTCGCAGGCCTGCAGCGTGCGTGCCTGCACGAACGATTCCGGCTTCTCGCCATAGGGGGCGTACTTCGAGTCGGCCAGGTAGAGCAGCGACTCTTGCGGCAGCAATGCGCGGATCTCGCGCAGCACGGACAGGCCGCCGAGGCCGGAATCAAAGACGCCGATGGGAGCGGGGTTCACGTTGGGCAAACGGAAGGGCAGGGGTGGAAAAAAAGCCGGGAAGAACCCGGCTTTTTCATGCAAGCGCGCAATCTTACAGCGCCGCGACCGGAATCTTGCCGATCTTGGCCTGCCATTCGGCGGGGCCGGTCTTGTGCACCGAGGTGCCTTCGCTGTCCACGGCGACGGTCACGGGCATGTCCTTGACGTCGAACTCGTAGATGGCTTCCATGCCGAGGTCTTCGAAGCCGACCACCTTGGCTTCCCGGATCGCCTTGGCCACCAGGTAGGCGGCGCCGCCCACGGCCATCAGGTAGGCCGACTTGTGCTTCTTGATGGCCTCGATGGCTACCGGGCCGCGCTCGGCCTTGCCGATCATCGAGATCAGGCCGGTCTCGGCCAGCATCATCTCGGTGAACTTGTCCATACGCGTGGCGGTGGTGGGGCCGGCCGGGCCGACGGCTTCGTCGCGCACCGGGTCAACCGGGCCGACGTAGTAGATCACCCGGTTCTTGAAGTCCACCGGCAGCTTCTCGCCCTTGGCCAGCATGTCGGCGATGCGCTTGTGCGCGGCGTCGCGGCCGGTCAGCATCTTGCCGTTGAGCAGCAGGGTCTGGCCCGGCTTCCACGAGGCGACTTCTTCCGGCGTCAGCGTGTTCAGGTCGACGCGCTTGGACGTTTCGGTGTTCGGTGCCCACTCGACCTGCGGCCACTGCGACAGGTCCGGCGCTTCCAGCTTGGCCGGGCCGCTGCCGTCCAGCGTGAAGTGCGCGTGGCGGGTGGCGGCGCAGTTCGGAATCATTGCGACCGGCTTGGACGCGGCATGCGTCGGGCTGGCCATGATCTTGACGTCCAGCACGGTGGCCAGGCCACCGAGGCCCTGCGCGCCGATGCCCAGCGCATTGACCTTCTCGTACAGCTCGACGCGCAGTTCCTCGACCCAGTCCTTCGGACCGCGGGCGATGATGTCCTGGATGTCGATTGACTCCATCAGCGATTCCTTGGCCATCACCATGGCCTTCTCGGCGGTGCCGCCGATGCCGATGCCCAGCATGCCCGGCGGGCACCAGCCGGCGCCCATGGTCGGCACGGTCTTCAGCACCCAGTCGACGATCGAGTCGGACGGGTTCAGCATCACGAACTTGGACTTGTTCTCCGAACCGCCGCCCTTGGCCGCGACCTGGATGTCCACGGTGTTGCCCGGCACGATCTCGTAGTGGATCACGGCCGGGGTGTTGTCCTTGGTGTTCTTGCGGGCGCCTTCGGGCGGGCTGACGATCGAGGCGCGCAGCACGTTGTCCGGATGGGTGTAGCCGCGGCGAACGCCCTCGTTGATCATGTCCGTCAGGCTCATGGTGGCGCCATCCCAGCGAACGTCCATACCGACCTTGACGAAGATCGTGACGATGCCGGTGTCCTGGCAGATCGGGCGCTTGCCTTCGGCGCACATGCGACTGTTGGTCAGAATCTGCGCGATCGCATCCTTGGCCGCCGGACTCTGCTCCAGCTCATAGGCACGGCCCAGGCTGGTGATGTAGTCCATCGGATGGTAGTAGCTGATGTACTGCAGGGAGTCGGCGACGCTCTGGATGAGGTCTTCTTGCTTGATGGCAGTCATTTTGTGGGGGGTGGCAGCGGTGAAACACAGCCTGAAATCATACACCGAGCCGGGGCGCTCTGCCCGGCTGCATACAGGCGTCGACACTGTGGTGCGTGCTTTTTTCGCCATATGCAGACGTGCGCCGAGCCCCAAATGAAAACCGCGGCGCAAGGCCGCAGTCGGGGGTGAGGCCAACGGCGCTCGCGGCTTCAGTGCAATTGAGGTTTCGCGTGAGCGCCGGCGGGGTGGGAAACCATCCGGTCCACCCAGGCCATCGCCACTGCGGACAGCAGGAATGCCAGGTGAATGGCTACCTGCCACATGATGGTGTGGGTCGAACGCTGTTCGGCGTCGATGAACGTCTTGAGCAGATGGATCGACGAGATGCCGATCAGCGCCATCGACAGCTTGACCTTGAGAACGCCGGCATTGACGTGGTCGAGCCATTCGGGCTCATCGGGGTGGTTGTCGATACCCAGGCGCGAGACGAAGGTCTCGTAGCCGCCCACGATCACCATGATCAGCAGGTTGGAAATCATCACCACGTCGATCAGGCCCAGCACCACCAGCATGATCTTGTTCTCGTCGTACTCGGTCACGTGCGACAGCAGGTGCCACACCTCGACCATGAAGTGATAGACGTAGACGCCTTGCGCGACGATCAGACCGAGGTACAGCGGCAACTGGAGCCAGCGCGAGGCAAAGATAAGGCGGGGGATAGGGCGCATCGAGGATTGGGCCATGGGCAATCAGGTGGCTAGGTCTTTGTTACAAGACAATCGAAATGGGGTTGGATTGTATCCTGCCCATGTTGCACGTCGCGATGACTGTCACCACCTGAAACGTTTCACCCCGCATCCCGCAAAGCCCGGCGGGCCACCGGCCCCGGCCAGCTCGCCAGCACGATACCGCCCAGCACGCAGCCCAGCGCCACGGCGTGCGGCCAGCCGGGCGTCTCGCCGAGAAAGACGATGCCGTAGGCCGCTGCCGCCACCGGCAGTACCGAGGTGAACACGCCCGCGAGCTGGCCCGGTACATGCCGGATGCCCTTCATCCACAGCCAGAAGGAGAACACGCTCGCCGACAGCGCATACCACAGCAGCATGAGCCAGGTTTGCGCGGGCACGGTGGAGGGGTCGAAATCGAGCAGGGGGATGAAGCCCAGCGGCAGCATCAGCAGGCCGCCAATCAGGTGGGTGTAGGCGCAGATCTCGATCGCCGCCAGCGTCTGCGTCAGTCGACGCGAGAGGATGACGTAGATCGATTCGCAGACCACGGCACCCAGGATCATCAGGTTGCCGAGCAGGGCCTGGCTGCCGCCGCTCCCTGCGCCATGCGAGCCGCCGCGCGCCACGTTGAGTACCGCCACGCCGGCCACGGCCAGCAGCACCGAAGCGACGGTCCGGCGCGACAGCCGTTCGCGCAGCCATAGCCAGGACAGGATGGCAACCGTCGCGGGGATGGTGCTCGTAATCACGCCCGCGGCCATTGCGCTGGTCAGGCGCACGCCATTGAGCATCAGCAGCGTGAACAGGAAGGTGCCGAAGAACGCCTGCAGAAACAGGTTGCGCCACTCCGCGCGCGACACCTGGCGCATGCGCGAGGGCCGGTACCACGGCGACAGGCAGACGATGGCGATGACAAAGCGCAACAGCGCGAACAGCAGCACCGGCACATGGGCGATGATCGATTTGCCCAGGCCGACATTGCTGCCAACGAGTGCCATCGAGGCGATCAGGAAGAACGGGTAGACGGACACGGATACTGTCTTGGGGAATGAGCACGAAGCCCCTTGTGCGGGAAGGGTGCGCGAGTTCCGCAGACGCCGGGATCGGGCCGGGATCGGGCGCGCTGTGGACGCTCAGGCGCCCGAATATCGGGCCCGGGGCATTATAGCTGTGCTAGCCTAATGAAGAAGGCTGCACATTCCTTGCCATGGCGATTGGCGCGCAGGCTTGCTGCTTCGCAGCAAGATCCTCCGGCCTAGCCGCAGCGCGGGGGGAGCGTCAGGTTTAAGTAAGCCGCCGGGCGTAATTTGGCAGCCAAGCCGTTCAGTCAAAAATCAGGAGACCCGCCTATGTCCGCCATCGAATCGGTGATGCAAGAGCATCGCGTTTTCAATCCGCCCGAGTCCTTCGTCCGGCAAGCCACGATCTCGGGCATGGATGCCTACCGCGCGCTGTGCGATGAGGCGGAGCGCGACTACGAGGGCTTCTGGGCCAGCCGCGCGCGCGACCTGCTGCACTGGAACAAGCCGTTCACCAAGGTGCTGGACGAGAGCAATGCCCCGTTCTACAAGTGGTTCGAGGACGGCGAACTCAACGCCTCGTACAACTGCCTGGACCGCAACCTGCAGAACGGCAATGCCGACAAGACGGCGATCGTGTTCGAGGCCGACGATGGCACCGCCACGCGCGTGTCCTACCGCGACCTGCACGCCAAGGTCTGTCGCTTTGCCAATGGACTGAAGAAACTCGGAATCAAGAAGGGCGACCGCGTGGTGATCTACATGCCGATGTCGGTCGAAGGCGTGGTGGCGATGCAGGCGTGCGCGCGCCTGGGCGCTACGCATTCGGTGGTGTTCGGCGGGTTCTCGGCCAAGTCGCTGCAGGAGCGGCTGGTGGACGTCGGCGCCGTGGCGCTGATCACTGCCGACGAGCAGATGCGCGGCGGCAAGGCTCTGCCGCTGAAGGCCATTGCCGATGACGCACTCGCGCTCGGCGGCTGCGAGGCGGTGAAGGACGTGATCGTCTATCGCCGCACCGGCGGCAAGGTCAACTGGGCCGAAGGCCGCGACCGCTGGATGGAAGACGTCAGCGCCGGCCAGCCCGATACCTGCGAGGCCGTGCCCGTGAGCGCCGAGCACCCGCTGTTCGTGCTCTATACATCGGGCTCGACCGGCAAGCCCAAGGGCGTGCAGCACAGCACCGGCGGCTATCTGCTGTGGGCGTTGATGACGATGCAGTGGACCTTCGACATCAAGCCCGACGATCTCTTCTGGTGTACCGCCGACATCGGCTGGGTCACGGGCCACACCTACATCGCCTATGGCCCATTGGCCGCCGGCGCGACGCAGATCATCTTCGAAGGCGTGCCGACCTACCCGAATGCCGGCCGCTTCTGGGACATGATCGCGCGCCACAAGGTCAGCATCTTCTACACCGCGCCGACCGCGATCCGCTCGCTGATCAAGGCCGCCGAGGCCGACGAGAAGATCCATCCGAAGCAGTACGACCTGTCCAGCCTGCGCCTGCTCGGCACGGTGGGGGAGCCGATCAATCCCGAAGCGTGGATGTGGTACTACAAGAACATCGGCAACGAGCGTTGCCCGATTGTCGATACTTTCTGGCAGACGGAAACCGGCGGCCATATGATCACGCCGCTGCCGGGCGCGACGCCGCTGGTGCCGGGTTCGTGCACGCTGCCGCTGCCGGGCATCATGGCGGCCATCGTGGATGAGACCGGGCAGGACGTACCGAATGGCGCGGGCGGCATCCTGGTGGTGAAGCGCCCGTGGCCCGCGATGATCCGCACGATCTGGGGTGATCCGGAGCGTTTCAAGAAGAGCTACTTCCCCGAGGAACTGGGCGGCAAGCTGTACCTGGCCGGCGACGGCTCGATCCGGGACAAGGACACCGGCTACTTCACCATCATGGGCCGCATCGACGATGTGCTGAACGTGTCGGGGCATCGCATGGGGACGATGGAAATCGAGTCGGCGCTGGTTGCCAACCCGATCGTCGCCGAAGCCGCCGTGGTGGGCCGGCCGGACGACACCACGGGCGAGGCCATCTGCGCGTTCGTGGTGCTCAAGCGTTCGCGTCCGAGCGATGCCGAGGCGCAGCAGATTGCCGCGGAGCTGCGCAACTGGGTAGCCAAGGAAATCGGTCCGATCGCCAAGCCGAAGGACATCCGCTTCGGCGACAACCTGCCGAAGACGCGCTCGGGCAAGATCATGCGGCGTCTGCTGCGTTCGCTGGCCAAGGGCGAGGAGATCACGCAGGATACCTCCACGCTGGAGAACCCCGCGATTCTTGATCAACTGAAGCAGGCGCAGTAAACGGATCATCCGGTAACGGCCAGCCCGACAGGACCCGCCGCCGCGCCCAGCGCGCCGGCGGGTTCTTCACTGTAATTCCCCCTCGACCGCCCGACCGCCGCCTATGCCCGACGCCCAGTCGCGTTTCCGCCGCCGGCTGATGCTGTACTACGGCCTGTTCACGCTGGGTCTGTTCGGCTTCGTCGGCATGATGGGGTTGCTCGAGAAATCCAATGCCGATGCGCTCTGGCTCGGCTACGTCTTTCTCTTTATCACGATCGCGATCTACGCCTGCATCGGCCTGATCTGCCGGACTTCCGACCTCAACGAATACTACGTGGCCGCGCGGCGCGTGCCCGCCATGTTCAACGGCATGGCGATCGCGGCCGACTGGATGAGCGCGGCGTCGTTCATCGGCCTGGCGGGCATCCTGTTCGCGTCCGGCTATGAAGGGTTGGCCTATGTGATGGGATGGACGGGCGGCTATTGCCTGGTCGCATTCCTGCTCGCGCCTTACCTGCGCAAGTACGGCGGCTACACCATTCCCGATTTCCTGGCGGCGCGCTACGGCAATGGCAAGCCGGGCGGCAACCTGCCCGTGCGCGCCATCGCCGTACTGGCGGCATCGCTGTGCTCGTTTGTCTATCTTGTCGCGCAGATTCAGGGCGTGGGCCTCGTGGTCACGCGCTTCATCGGCGTGGATTTTGCGGTCGGCATCTTCTTCGGGCTGGCCGGCATCCTGGTCTGCTCGTTCCTGGGCGGCATGCGCGCCGTGACGTGGACTCAGGTGGCCCAGTACATCATGATGATCGTCGCCTTCCTGGTCACGGTCTCGATGATCGCCTGGAAGCATCATCAGGAAGTGGTGCCGCAGCTCAGCTATGGCCCGATGCTGTCACAGCTCGACCAGCGCGAACGGCAGCTGGAACGCGAGCCGGCCGAGCAGGCGGTACGAGAGTACTACCGGCAGCAGGCCATCCAGATGCAGGACCGTATCGCGCGGCTGCCCGAATCGTTCGCCGAAGAGCGTGATGCGCTCGACGCGCGGCTCATGGACCTGCGCGGGCGCAATGCGCCGCTGCGGGAAATCAAGGCACAGGAACGCGAACGCATCGAATTCCCGGCCGATGCGGCCGCCGCGAAGCAGCAATGGAACCAGATGCGTGAAGACGCGCTCGCGCGAAGCAAGCCTTCCACGCCATCGACCGAGCCCTATCCCTCGGCGTCGGAGCAGGAGCGCGGGAACAAGCGGCTGAATTTCGTGCTGCTGGTGTTCTGCCTGATGGTGGGGACTGCCAGCCTGCCGCATATCCTCACGCGCCTGTACACCACGCCGTCGGTGAAGGAGACGCGCAACTCCGTGGCGTGGGCCATATTTTGCATCGCCCTGCTGTACGTGTCGGCCCCCGCGCTGGCGGCGCTGGTCAAATTTGAGTTCTTCCAGCACGTGGTCGGCACGCCTTATGCCGAACTGCCGCAGTGGGTCGTGCAGTGGCGCAAAGTGGATCCGCCCGTGTTCGCGCTGCGCGACGTCAACGGCGACGGCATCGTGCAATGGGCGGAAATCCTGCTCCAGCCTGACATGATCGTACTGGCGGCGCCCGAGATCGCCGGGCTGCCCTACGTGATATCGGGGCTGATCGCCGCCGGCGCGCTGGCGGCAGCGCTGTCCACCGCGGACGGCTTGTTGCTGACGATCGCCAACGCGCTGTCGCATGATGTCTTCTATCACATGGTCGACCGCCAGGCGAGCCACCAGCGGCGCGTGACCACGGCCAAGATCGTGCTGCTCGGCGTGGCGCTGTTCGCGTCCTACGTCACCTCCCTGCGTCCTGGCAACATCCTGTTCCTCGTCGGCGCCGCCTTTTCGCTGGCGGCCTCCAGCTTTTTCCCGGTGCTGGTGCTGGGCATCTTCTGGCGCCGCACCACCGCCGCCGGTGCGGTAGCGGGCATGGCCGCCGGCCTTGGCATCTCGGTCTACTACATATTCGTCAACTATCCATTCTTCACCCGCATGACCGGGATCTTTGGCGACCGGTGGTTTGGCGTGGACCCGATCGCGTCAGGCGCCTTCGGGGTTCCGGCAGGCTTCACCGTGGCCATCCTGGTCAGCCTTGTCACGCCACGGAACGCGCCCGTGATCGATCGCCTGGTAAGTTACTTGCGGAAGGGGTAGGCGCCACATCACGAAACGCTGGACTCGTCGGCGGCCTCTGCTATAATCGCGGACTTCCCGGAGAGATGGATGAGCGGTTTAAGTCGCACGCCTGGAAAGCGTGTATAGGTTAATAGCCTATCGGGGGTTCGAATCCCCCTCTCTCCGCCAGATATTCTGCAAGGCTTTGCCGGTCAGCAGTCGCTAACGGCAGGGTCATGAACAAGGGCTTGGGTCATTGACCCCGGCCCTTTTTGTTTGCCTGCAGCAGTTTGCCTGGAGCGGGCGATGGCGATCGGCTACCGGTCCTCTTCCAGTAGCGTCGCCAAAAATTCCGCCATGGCCGCCTCAAGGGCCGGCTGCGTAGCCTGCCGGAAACGCCATTCGGCATGCAATAGCCGAACTGCAAATGGCGTCAGCATCGAGCCATTGCCACGCGCGCCGACGATGAGCGGCTGAGCCAGCGCCTTCTCCCAACTCCTGATCAACGTCCAGCCATGCCGTTGGGATAGTCCGTTGGCTGTGGCGGCCTTGCCCATGGACCTGGTGTCTCGAATGGATTCGAGCAGGCGCAGGACCTTTGCGCCGGTGCGTGGGTTGTCGGCTGCGGCCAGAACCGGAAACAGCTCGAAGTCAAATGTCATCGGGCATGCCAGCAGATGTGTTCCTGTGCTGGCGCGGTTCCCTTATGGGAGTCGCAGCTGCACGTTATTAAATGAGAATCATAACTGATTGCATTCGTAGTTTTTGGTTATCGCCTCGAACGGGTGCCGGATTGCTGCGTTCACCTTATGCGCTAATTGCATAGGCTGCGCTCGTTCCCTGTGAAAAAATCGGACATCTTCTCCACGGCACCCCCACCATGTCCGACTCTACCGTCTATCTCAATGGCGAACTGACCCCCTTGTCCGAAGCCCGCATCCCAGTCCTGGACCGCGGCTTTATCTTTGGCGACGGGATCTATGAAGTCATTCCGATCTACAACGGCAAGCCGTTCCGCGGCGCCCAGCACCTGGCGCGCCTCGCGCGTAGCCTGGCAGCCATCGGCATCCCCGACCCGCACAGCGAGTCCGAATGGCTGGCGCTGATTGCTCGCGTAATTGAGGCGAACGGCCTGTCCGACCAGATGGTGTATATCCAGGTCACGCGTGGCGTGGCGCGGCGCACGCATGCGTTTCCGGAGGAAGTCACGCCGACGGTCCTAGTCATGACCAATCCGATGGCGCTGCCGTCGGCGTCGGCGGTGGCGAAGGGGGTGGCGTGCGTGACGATGGAGGACCGCCGCTGGCTCAATTGCCAGATCAAGTCGACGTCGTTGCTGGGCAATGTGCTGGCCGCACAATACGCGGCGGAACACGGCGTAACCGAGGCTATTCAGTTCCGCGATGGCTGGCTCACCGAGGCTTCGTCATCAAACGTCTGGGTGGTGTGCAAAGGCCGGGTGTCGGCGCCGCCCAAGGACAACCTCATCCTGGAAGGCATCCGCTATGGCCTGATGGAAGAGCTGTGCGCGGCGCTGGATATTTCGCTGGAGGCACGCCGCATCTCGCGGGACGAGGTCTTCGGCGCCGACGAGATCTTGCTGTCGTCGGCAAGCAAGGAGCTTCTGCCGGTCGTGTCGATTGACGGGCAGGTCATTGGCGCCGGCACGCCCGGACCGGTGTTCCGCAAGCTTTATGAAGCCTACCAGGCCGCAAAATCCGCACTTTGAGCACGGGGGTGTGCCCGTGCTAGCATGACTGCGGAACCGCTTCCGGGAGACAGCGATGGCCAAGCGCGAGCGCGGCCGGCGCGCCTTGCAGGACGAGGTGAGCCGGCGGGTGCAGCAGATCGACGAAATTGGAGAGGACGGTGCAAAGATCCGCACGCCAATGCCCGAACCTCACCCGCGTGATGCGCGCGGCCGGAACTGGGACATGAAGGGCTTCGGCAGGGCCACTGGCTATGAAGCCGGCATCCGCGCCGTGGTCGACAAGGTGCGCGACGAGTTCGATCTGTCGGACGCCGTGGAAAACCGCGCGCCCAATCCATTCGGCGACTGAGCAAATCAGTTCCGCAGATTCAGCCGGCCGCCCCACTCGGGCTGAGGTCCTGACAGACCCGGCCTGACTATTCCACTGTCACCACGATGGAAGCGCGCCGGTTCTCCGCGCGACCGCCGGCGGTGCGGTTGTCTGCCACCGGCCGGCGCTTGCCCATTCCCCTTACCTCGATGTTCCTGCGTTCGAAACCGGCGGTTACCAGCACCCTGGCCACTGCTTCGGCGCGCCGCAGGGAAAGCTGCTGGTTGTAATCCGCCGTGCCGATGTCATCTGTGTGGCCATCCACGCGTACGTGGTCGATGCCGATACCGGTCAGCGCGCGGGCCAGATGCAGAATGCCCGCGATGCGTTCCCGCGGGATCACGTCTTCATCAAAGCCGAAAAGGACTTTCTCGGACGGGCCGAGTTCCCAGCCCACATCCGTCAGCGTAAAGCCTTCGCGCTGGAGGACAGCGAGCTGTACCTGCGTCAGTCCCCGGGCCGGCGGGGTGGTCCTGCAGCCCGACAGGGCCGCCGCCATCGCCACCACGACCACCACCAGCGCGCGCGCCGCCTGTCTGCGGATATCCGGCAGGCCGGCATGCGGCAACTGGCTTTCCTCAGTGGGGCGATAGGCAGGTGTCATGGATGGTCCTGGCTGGCCTCCAGGCGTGGCTCGGCGCTTTGCCAGGCTCCGCCAGATCGGCGCTTGGCGCCGTACATGGCCGCGTCGGCCGCGTGCAGCAGTCCCTGGCTGCCGTGCGCATGCACCGGGAACACGGCTATGCCAATGCTAAGCGAAGCCGTGATGCAGGTGCCATCGGACAGATGGATAGGCTCGGGAATCCGTTGCAGGACGTGCTCGGCGATCTGGATGGCATCCGCCGGCGCGCGCAGGGACGTGGTCAGCACCGCGAACTCGTCGCCGCCCAGGCGGGCGACGACATCGCCTTCGCGCACGCTGGCGCGGATGCGTTGCGCCAGGGCCACCAGCACGGCGTCGCCGGCAGCGTGGCCGAAGCGGTCATTGATGCCCTTGAAGTCATCGCTGTCGAGGTAGAGCAGGGCTGCATAGCCGGTGCTGGCGGCCGCGGCGCGTACGGCGAGTTCCAGCAGCTCCTCGAACGCGGACCGGTTGAGCAGGCCGGTCAGCGAGTCATGGCTGGCACGATGGGCGAGCGACCGGTTCTCGTGCTGCATCTGGTTCTGCCAGGTTTCCAGTTCGTCGAGCAGGCCGTTGAAGTCATCGCCCAGCGCATTCAGTTCCTCGATGCGGGCGGGCGGTGTGCGCTGGGCAAAATCGCGCTCCGAACGCACGGCGTGGGCCACGCGCATCAGATTCCGCAGCGGTTCGATGATCTGCACCAGCATGCGGCTCGACATGTAGTGCGCGCTCACCGCCGTCAGTAGCAGGCAGGCGAGCAGGCCCAGCCCGCCCTGCAGCAGGAAATGCAGCAGGTTGGACGGATCGCCCGCCATGCGCAGGGTGCCGACCGGCTGGGCGTCATGCAGGATGGGCTGCTCGATCACGCCGGTGCTGAGCCATTCCCCGATCGCGTACCGCAAGCCGTCACGGCGTTCGTGGCCCGGACGCTGCCAGTCCGCCAGGACGTGGTTGTCCAGGTCCAGCACGGTGGCGCGGGATACGTCTTCGGACTCGGCAATCAGGGCCAGGGTCTCGTTGGTGGCCGCCTTGTCGCGGAATACCACGGGTGCTTCGAGCGTATAGGCAATCGAACGCGCCACCAGCCGCAGGTTGTGGTCTGCATAGACCCGCAGTGCCGTCAGGCCCAGTGCGGTCAGCGAGAGCCCGGCCGTGCAGACCGCCAGCAGCGCCACGCCGAGGTGGATGCGGCGCAGCGCACCGTAGAGGGTAGGGCGTTGCCGGCCATTGGCAGGCCGCGATCCGGGCTTCATGACGATGCGCCCCTGCGCCGGCCCAGTTGCAGCACGGCCGGATGGACATGGACCCCGCTGCGGGCGAGCGAATCGAGATTCACGCGGAACGACACCTGGCTTTCGCGGATGTTCAGGCAGAACATGCTGCCGACCTCACACTCGAAGTCCTCTTCGCTGATCACCAGCACAGGCCGGCCCGTCAGTTCCGCGGCAAGGCGCTGGCGCCGGACGTCGGTCATGGCGCCAAGATAGAGCGCATCGCACTGGCTCGCGAGCGCGTCCGCCATGACATCGACCTCGCGCGTGCGCACCTGTCGGCCGTTGCTCAGTGTACCGCCCTCGAGCAGGCGCGCCGGATACCGGCTGGTGTTGTCCACGCACAGGCGAATCGACTCTCGCTCCGCCGGCCAGCGCGCATAGCCGAGCAGGCTGAAGACTACCCGCGCCACCATGTCGACGCGTTGCGGGGCCGGCTGCGCGGTGACGCCCGGAGGCAGCACGGCGGGCACGATGGCAAGCACGGCGGCCGCCAGCAGGCGCAGGCAGTAGCGGAAGGAGGTTCGGTTCCGCCTGGAGCGGATTCTGGCTGGGGCGCGAGCCATGAGGTGGGCGGAGTGTGCGTAGGGCCTGGTCGGGTTGTCTTGGGCTGCTCCCGGCAGCACGTGCGTGCATTCCGTGAGCAGGGCGCAGTGCAGGCGGTGTGGCGAAATATTGTCCCGCTGGCAGCAGGGCGGTCAAGGCATGCACCGGCTGCCTGGCGCCATGCCGCGGCTGCGTTCTGGTTGTGATCCGGCCGGGGCGCACGATGGGGGCGGTTCCCGGCATTGTCAGAGGCGGTTATCGGCAGGATCGCAGCAATCCTGAATCTTGCGGTCCCCCGCGGCATCCTGTGCGCTGGAATGCGCGCGGCGCATAGAATGCAGGCTTGGCGCGCAGCGCTCGTTCCCGCACAGCAATGATGACCTTCCTGCCGATTCTCCTGTTCCTGCATGTCATGGCCGCCGTCGTCTGGGTGGGCGGCATGTTCTTCGCCTACCTTTGCCTGCGCCCGGTCGCGGGACAGGTGCTGGACCCGCCGTCGCGCTTGCGCCTCTGGCGCGGGGTCTTCGAGCGCTTCTTCCGCTGGGTCTGGGTGGCACTGGTACTGATCCTGCTCAGCGGCGGGGCCATGATGGCCCGCGTCGGCATGGCCTCCGCACCGCCGAACTGGCACCTGATGGCGGGCATCGGCGTGGTGATGGCCGCGATTTTCCTCTTCGTCTTCTTCGGGCCCTATCCGGTCTTGCGTCGCGCCGTGGATGCCGGCGAATGGCCAATTGCCGGCGCCGCGCTCAACCGGATCCGGCAGGCGGTTGGCATCAATCTGGCGTTGGGCCTGCTCAATGTCGCGGTAGCCACGCTTGGACGCATGGCCGGCTGATGGGCTGAGTCGTGACGGGTTCGGGGAACTGTCGCCATGCTGTGCTAGTCTTTCCAGACACGCATTGCGAGGAGGTGGATCATGGCGAGTGAGTCCCGTTCCGGCCTGAAGGCTTTCGTGCAGACCGCGCCCCAGGCGGGCCGCTATGTCTGGATCATTTCACTGGTCGATTTCAATGCCCAGCAGATCCGGCGCACCATTGTCTCCGACGATACGTTCACCACGTCGGATGCAGCGCGCGTGGCTGGCGATGCCGAACTGAAGGCCATGGCCGCGGACCACTAGCCTACCGCGCCGTTGTGCCGAAGCACAGCGGCCATCCCTGGATACCCTT
Source organism: Cupriavidus yeoncheonensis (assembly GCF_905397275.1). Taxonomy (GTDB): domain Bacteria; phylum Pseudomonadota; class Gammaproteobacteria; order Burkholderiales; family Burkholderiaceae; genus Cupriavidus; species Cupriavidus yeoncheonensis. Next base: position 119,741 of record NZ_CAJPUY010000015.1, read on the forward strand.
TCTTACAGCAGCGGTGCTCCTGTCGGCGTTAGACTTGGGGCACATTTACAAGAAAGGGTTTCCATGACGAATCGTTCCCGCGTCCTGCCGCGTGCGGTCCTGCTTGCGGCCTTCATTTGCGGCGGTCTTGCCGCAGTTCATCCGGCGCAGGCCCAGGTCTCGGTCAACATTGCCATTGGCGTGCCGCCGCCGGCGCCCATTTACGAGGCCGTGCCTGCGCCGCGCCCCGGTTATGTCTGGGCGCCGGGCTACTGGGACTGGGACGATCACCACCACAAGCATGCGTGGAAGCAGGGTCGCTGGGAGCGCGAACGCGCCGGCTACGTTTATGAGTCTCCGCGCTGGGTCCAGTCACGCGATGGCTGGGTGCTGGTGCCTGGCCGCTGGGACGATCATGGCGGCAAGGGGAAGGGCCCCAAGGGGTATCACTGCCCTCCGGGCCACGCCAAGAAAGGCGAATGCTGAAGCCATGCCGAAGGGTGGCCTGATGCCGCGTGCCGCACGGTGACACCCGTGCGGCATGCCATGCTACGATCCCCGCGGCGGTAGTGCGAAGCGCCTGCGGGCCATCTGGCCCGCCTGCAGCGAGACGGAGAGACGGACCATGGCAAAGCATGTTTTCACGCGTGCTCAGTATCTCGACATCCTCAATGACAGCTTGCGCAACCATCCGGGCTGGCGGCCCGGCATGGCCTTCGTGTTCCTGCCGCCAGGCGCCGATGCAAGCCAGGCCACGGCCGTCGGATGCACGGGCCCGCTCGAGGCCATTCCGGTGTATGCGGAAATCCAGCGCGTGGCGGCGGACCTCATCGAGGTGAGGTAAGCGTTCCGGCGCAACGCGGGCGGCAGCCCTGGCCGCGTTGCGCCCGAGCCTTACTCTTCGTCGTCCTCGTCTTCCTCGTCTCCGAGGAATTCGCGGCGCAACATCCAGTTGGCGATCGCCTCGTCGCAGATTTTCTTGAACTTCTGGCGATCCGGCATCTTGTCGAACATCGAGAAGTTGACCAGCGCCATGCCGGCATCGGTGATGTAGAACATGCGGCGCGGGTCGTCAGGGTGGACGATGCGTCCGTCGATGCCGCCTTCGTCACTGTCGGCGGGCATGTCTTCGAGCTCGACCACGCGGCAGGTGAAGCGCGGGGTGCGCGTATGGGTCAGGTACTCGAATTCGTCGTGCAGCACCTCTCCGCCCCGGCCGGCGGCGATGGCGAAGCCCCAGATGAAGCGCGGCATTGGCAGGTCGGACAGGTCTTCAATTTCGTCCATGGTGTTCTCCGTATTGCAATGGCCCGCATTATCCCCCGGATTGCGGTTGCCTCAAATGGTGGGCGATGACAGGCCGCGCTATCGCATGGCGCGGCAGCCGCCCAGCATGGGCGGATTGCTGTCCGTCTGCATCAGGTCGCGCAATGTGCCCTCGTCGCCCTTGGTCCACCATTCGTAGCGTCCGCCCACATAGCGCGCGCCGGAACCGCTGACCACGCTCACGGCCAGCACGGGCTTGCCCTCCAGCCGCAGGATGGCCGCCTGGTTGTCGGTGCTGTTGAAGTAGCGCACGGTCAGCGGCTTGTCGCCGTCGCACTGGTACCGCACGGTGCGGACCTCGGGAAAGCGCACGCTGTCGATGCCCGGAGCGCCGGCAGCGTATGCGCCGGCGCTGGCGCATATGGCCAGCAGCAGGATGGGGAGGGCGAACGGCTTCGGGCGGTGGATCATGTCGGTAGTCCTGTCAGTAGCGGAGCATTGGTGGCAGCGGCCGGCTCAGGCGAGCATGTAGCCCGCGGCAAGCTTGCGGAAACTTTCCACTTCGCCGGCCTGCCAGGCGCTGTCGTGGCCCAGTTCTTCCGCCAGGACTGCCGCCACCCGCGGTGCGGCGTCAACGGCCGCGCGGGCATCCAGGAAGAGCGCCCGGTTGCGCCGGGCCAGCACATCCTCGACACGTCGCGCCAGCTCATGGCGCGCCGCGAAGCGTACGTGGGCCTCGGTCAGCCCTGCCGTGGGCGCCAGGAAGTTCTCGCAGCCGGGCAGGGCCCGCAATGCCGGCAACTCGTTGCCATAGTAACGGTCCGGCGAGACCGAGTTGGGCGCCGGCAGGTCCGCGGGCAGGCCGCTGGCGCCGTGCAGGGCAAGGTCGGCCGTGACGCAAGGCGCGGCACGCAGCATCTGGCGCTGGATGGCCGTCTCGATGACATCTTCGGCCATCTTGCGGTAGGTGGTCCATTTCCCGCCGGTGACCGTGATCAGCCCGGCGCGCGACACCACGATGGTGTGCTCGCGCGACAGCGAAGCGGTCGATGCCTCGCCGGTCGCCCTGACCAGCGGCCGCAGGCCGGCCCAGACACTGGTGACATCGGCACGGCTGGGGTCCCGTGCCAGGTAGCGCGAGGCGGTCTCCAGGATGAAGTCGACATCGTCGGCGCTGGCATCGGGTTCCAGCGGCAGGTCCTTGCGCGGCGTGTCGGTCGTGCCGACGATCGTGTGCCCGTTCCAGGGCACCACGAACAGCACGCGGCCGTCGTCGGTCTTCGGGATCAGGACGGCGCGGTCGCCCGGCAGGAAGCTGCGCGGCAGCGTCAGGTGCACGCCCTGGCTGGGCGCGACCATGGTGCGTGCGTGGCCGTCTTCCATCTGGCGGATGGCGTCCACCCAGACTCCCGTGGCGTTGACCACGCAGTCGGCGCGCAGGCGGAAGGTGGCATCGCCGAGTGCATCGCGCACGGTCACGCCGTTGACCACGCCGCCTTGCTGCGACAGGCCGGTCACCGGCAGGTAGTTGACGGCGGTGCCGCCCACGTCGAACAGCGTGCGCATCAGCGCAATGGCCAGGCGGGCGTCGTCGAACTGGCCGTCGAAGTACAGGTTGCCGCCGCGCAGCGGGCGCCCGCCCACGTGCTCGGCCAGCGCCGGCGCCGCGGCCAGCACCTCGCGGTGGCTCAGCCAGCGGCTGCCGTCCAGGTTCAGGCTCCCGGCCAGCATGTCATAGAGCTTCAGGCCGATGCCATAGAACGGCTGGTCGAAGAGCTGGTAGGCCGGCACGACAAAGCCGAGCGGCCAGACCAGGTGCGGCGCGTTGCGGGCCAGCAGCCCGCGCTCGTGCAGGGCTTCGCGCACCAGGCTGATATTGCCCTGCGCCAGGTAGCGCACGCCGCCATGCACGAGCTTGGTGGCCTTGCTCGACGTGCCCTTGGCGAAGTCGGCGGCTTCCACCAGCAGCGTGCGGTACCCGCGCGAGGCCGCGTCGACGGCCGTGCCGAGGCCGGTTGCGCCGCCGCCGATGACGATCACATCCCAGCGGGGCTCCCGTTCCAGGCTCGCGAGCAAGGCGGCGCGGGAAGGCGGCTGGACCGGGGTCGGGACTTTCTGCATGACGCGTTCGGGTAGTGGTGGGGAGGCTGGGATGGCGCGGCAATCAGGAGGTCGCGGCGCCAGCGGCTGCGTCGTCTTCGCGTGCCCAGTCGCGGGCGCGTGCCACGGCGCGGTGCCAGCGGGCCAGCCGGTGCGCGCGCTCGTCACTGGACAGGTTCGGCTCGAAACGTTGCTGAACCTGCCATTGCCTGGCGATCTGCCCCACATCGCTCCAGTATCCGGTGGCCAGCCCGGCCAGGTAGGCGGCGCCCAGTGCCGTGGTTTCCGTGATGCGCGGACGGACGACGGTCGTGCCGAGCAGGTCGGCCTGCATCTGCATCAGCAGGTCGCTGCGCGAGGCGCCGCCGTCCACGCGCAGTTCGGCCAGCGAGATGCCCGCATCCTTCTGCATGGCGTCGAGCACGTCCACGCTCTGCAGCGCGATCGATTCCAGTGCGGCGCGTGCAATCTGCGCGCGGCCGGTGCCGCGCGTCATGCCGACCAGCGTGCCGCGCGCGAACGCATCCCAGTGGGGCGCGCCCAGGCCGGCAAAGGCCGGCACCAGCACCACGCCGCCGGTATCGTCGCACTGGCGCGCCAGTGGCTCCACCTCGGGCGCGCTCTCGATGATCTTCAGGCCGTCGCGCAGCCACTGGATGGTGGCGCCACCCATGAAGACGCCGCCTTCCAGGCAGTATTGCGTCTGGCCGCCGATCTGCCAGCCGATCGTGGTGAGCAGCCGGTTGCGCGACACCACCGGCTGATCGCCGGTGTTCATCAGCAGGAAGCAGCCCGTGCCATAGGTGTTCTTGGCCATGCCCGGCGAGAGGCAGGCCTGGCCGAAGGTGGCCGCCTGCTGGTCGCCCGCGATGCCGGCAATGGGCACCTCCAGGCCGAACAGGCGCGGCGCCGTGCGGGCCACCTCGCCGCTGGATGGCACCACCTCGGGCAACACCTTGCGCGGGATGTCGAGCAGCGCCAGCAGTGCGTCGTCCCATTGGAAGGTGTGGATGTTGAACAGCATCGTGCGCGACGCGTTTGACACGTCGGTCACGTGGCGCGCGCCGTCGGTGAGCTGCCAGATCAGCCAGCTGTCCACGGTGCCGAAGGCCAGTTCGCCGCGCTGCGCACGTTCGCGTGCGCCGGGGATGTTGTCGAGCATCCAGCGCAGCTTGGTGCCGGAGAAGTAGGCGTCGACGACCAGCCCGGTCTTCTCGCGGATCATCTCGTCATGGCCGGCCGCCTGCAGCGCCTCGCACATCGGCGCCGTGCGGCGGTCCTGCCAGACCAGCGCGCGGCCCACGGGTTCGCCGGTCTTGCGGTCCCACAGCAGCGTGGTCTCGCGCTGGTTGGTGATGCCGACTGCGCGCAGCTGCGAAGCCGAGATGCCCGAGCTGTTCAGGACCTCATGCGCGACCGCGAGCTGCGACTGCCAGATTTCGTACGGGTCGTGTTCGACGTGACCGGGATGTGGGTAATATTGGCGGAATTCGCGCTGGGCAAGCCTTACCACATTGCCGCTGTGATCGAACAGGATGGCACGCGAACTGCTGGTGCCCTGGTCGAGCGCCAGTACGAACTGCTGCCCGGCCTGCGTGGTCTGCTGGTTCATGCCTTTTGTCCCTGAAGTCCCTGAAAAACCTCAAATTGCGTCTTCCGATGCCTACCGACACCCTTGCCGCCATCGAAGCATCCATTGCCGCGCGCAGCCCGTTCGACCGCGCCACCAAGCTGCGCCTGATGGTGTCGGGGCAGCAGGTCGGCTGGCTGCCGCGCGCCCATGCCGACATCCTGCGCGGCATGGGCTGCGTGCTGGGGCCGGAGGAGGACACGCCGTCCGGCCCCGGCGTCGACCTGTTGCCGGGCCGTGGCGACTTCGCGGTACGCAGCGCCGCGCTGGAAGCGCTGGCCAGGCAGCTTGCCGATGCCGGCCATGTGCGTGGCTGGCGCAACGAGCTGTTCGCGGTGACGCCGGCACTCGACGCCCCCGCACTGGCCGTGGTGGAGCGCGCGGCGGCGCGCTTCCTTGGCCTGCTCACGTTCGCCTCGCACATGAACGGCGTGATCCGGGGCGAACCGGCCTTCTGGATCTCGCGGCGCAGCCAGACCAAGGCGGTCGACCCCGGCATGTGGGACAACCTGGTGGCCGGCGGCATGCCCCACGGCAGCGACCCCCTGGCCACGCTGGTGCGCGAATGCGAGGAAGAATCGGGCATCCCGGCCTCGCTGGCCCGTGGCGTGCAGGCCCACGGCCGCATCGAAGTGCTGCGCGAGATTCCGGAAGGCGTGCAGTGGGAGCACGTCTATGCCTATGACCTGGAACTGCCCGCCGACTTCATTCCGCGCAACCAGGACGGCGAGGTGGCCGAACACCGCCGCATCGGTCACGCCGCATTGCTTGCTATCATGTCGGCCGGCACCATGACGGTCGATGCGACACTGGTGACGCTGGATGCCCTCCGCCGGCGCGGCTGGCTGGCAGCCGCGGGCGATTCCGCCTGACGCCGGGCCCCGGGCCCCGCCTGCGCCCTCGCGGCCATGTGCCGCACGCACCCGACAGAACAATTCACGATGAGCAACACCGGATTCATTCTTACTCTTTCGTGCCCGGACCAGCCGGGCATCGTCCATTCCGTATCGGGCCTGCTGTTCCAGAACGGCTGCAATATCGTCGATTCCGACCAGTACGGCGATGAATTCACCGGCCGCTTCTTCATGCGCGTGCATTTCACCCCGCCGGCCGGCGGCCCTGGCCTGGACACGCTGAAGGCGGCATTCGCGCCGGTGGGCGACCAGTTCGGCATGCAGTGGGAGCTGAACGACGCCGCGGCCAAGCCGCGCGTGATGATCATGGTGTCGAAGATCGGCCACTGCCTGAACGACCTGCTGTTCCGCGCCAAGGTGGGCGGGCTGCCGGTCGAGATCGCGGCGATCGTGTCCAATCACCGCGACTTCTACCAGCTGGCCGCGTCCTACGACGTGCCGTTCTTCCACCTGCCGCTGATGAACGCATCGGCCGAGCAGAAAGCCGCGCAGGAAGGCCGCGTGTTTGAAGTGGTGCGCGACCAGAACATCGACCTGGTGGTGCTGGCGCGCTACATGCAGGTGCTGTCCGACGACCTGTGCCGCAAGCTGGCCGGCCGTGCCATCAATATCCACCACTCGTTCCTGCCGAGCTTCAAGGGCGCCAAGCCGTATTACCAGGCCCATGACCGCGGCGTGAAGCTGATCGGCGCGACCGCGCACTACGTGACGGCCGACCTCGACGAAGGCCCGATCATCGAGCAGGAAATCGCGCGCGTGGACCACAGCATGGATCCGGAGCAACTGACGTCCGTCGGCCGCGACGTGGAATGCGTGGCGCTCGCGCGCGCGGTCAAGTGGCACGCCGAACACCGCATCCTGCTGAACGGCCACAAGACCGTCGTCTTCAAGTAAATCCCGCAGCTTGCCGCCGGCGCGCATCGCGCCGGCCGGCCGGCGGACACGGTCGCGCGCCGCCCTGGCGGCTGCTTCAGTCCTGGTCCGCCACCACACAGTTCACTCCGCTGTCCGCGACGATCTGCCCGAACGGGGCCGCCAGCGGCTGGTCGGTGAACAGCCTGTCCACCTGCGACAGGTGAGCCAGTTCCACCATGGCCTGGCGGTGGAACTTGCTGGCGTCCGCAGCCAGCCACACTTCGCGCGCCTGCTCCATGATGGTCCGCGCCACCTTGACCTCGCGGAAATCGTAGTCGCGCAACGTGCCGTCGGCCTCGATCCCGGAGATGCCGATCAGCCCGATGTCCACCTTGAACTGGCGGATGAACTCCACCGTGGCTTCGCCGACGATGCCGCGGTCGCGTGAACGCAGCACGCCGCCGGCCACGATGACTTCGCAGTCGGGGTTGTCGGCCAGGATGCCGGCCACGTTCAGGTTGTTGGTGATCACGCGCAGGCCGCGATGATGCATCAGCGCGCGCGCAATCTCTTCGACCGTGGTGCCGATGTTCAGGATCAGCGAGCAGCCCTCGGGCACCGCCTTGGCCACCGCACGCGCGATGCGTACCTTGCCTTCGGCGTTAAGTACCTGCCGTTGCCGGTAGCCGATGTTCTCCGTGGTCGATCCCTCGACCCGCACCCCGCCGTGGAAGCGTGCCAGCATGCCGCTTTCCGCCAGCAGGTTGACGTCGCGCCGCACGGTCTGCAGCGTCACGCCGAACTTGCGTGCAAGCGCGTCGATCGAGGCAAAGCCCTGGCTGCGGACTTCATCGAGCAGGGCGGTCTGGCGCGGATTGAGGGTCATGCCGGGGATTCTAGTTCAAACACAAACGAAAACAAATGATGCGCTGCACTATTGTTTTATGTTCGTTAATTTACTAAAACGAGCATAAAGCCAATTACTGTACGCGTGAGGCGCGCCAATTCCTATGATGTAAGGGGCATTTCGAACAGGGAGATCGGATGCAGCTGAGTCTCGAGGGCATTGCGCAGCAGGCGGGCTCGGAAGCCTGCCTTTACCCGATGTCGCTGGCGCCCGCTCCGGGCGCGGTGACGGTGCTGCTTGGCGCCACGCAGGCCGGCAAGACTTCCCTGATGCGCGTGATGGCCGGCCTGGACCGGCCCAGCGCGGGCCGCGTGCTGGTGGATGGCGCCGATGTGACCGGCGTGCCCGTGCGCGAGCGCAACGTCTCGATGGTGTACCAGCAGTTCATCAACTACCCGTCGCTGCGCGTATTCGACAATATCGCATCGCCGCTGCGGCTGCGGCGGCAGGCTGACCGCGACGACATCGCCGCGCGCGTGCGGTCGCTGGCCGCCAGGCTGCATATCGACCATCTGCTGGACCGCTACCCGTCCGAACTGTCGGGTGGCCAGCAGCAGCGCGTGGCGCTGGCGCGTGCGCTGGCCAAAGGCGCGCCGCTGATGCTCCTGGACGAGCCGCTCGTCAACCTGGACTACAAGCTGCGCGAAGAACTGCGCGAAGAGCTGACCCACCTGTTCGCGCAGGGCGATGCCACCGTGGTCTACGCCACCACCGAGCCGGCGGAGGCGCTGCTGCTGGGCGGATATACCGCGGTGCTCGATGCCGGCGAACTGCTGCAGTACGGCCCGACGCCCGAAGTCTTCCACTATCCCGATTCACTGCGCGTGGCGCGCGCCTTCAGCGATCCGCCCATGAACCTGGTCGAAGGCACGCTGCAAGGCGGCTGGGTCACGCTGTCGGACGACATCTCGGTGCCTGTGCCCGAAGCCGGCCGTTACGGCGGCCCCGTCACCGTCGGCGTGCGCGCCGCGGCGCTGCGCCTGGAGGGCTTGCCGGGATCGGTGCCGGTGCCGGGCCGCGTGGCGCTGGCCGAGCTGTCCGGCTCCGATACCTTCGTGCATGCCGACACGCCCGTGGGCAACCTGGTCGCGCAGTTCGCCGGCGTGTTCGACCTGCGGCTGGGCGCGCCGCTGATGCTGCATCTTCTGCCTGAGCAGCTCTACGTGTTCGATGAGGGAGGCCGGCGCCTCTGCGCGCCGCGGCGGCCAGCCGGCCTGGCGGCCGACGTCCGGCTGCCCGGCGCGGCGGCGAGGGGCTGACATGGCGCGCATCGACCTGGACCTGGCCCATGCCTACGTCGCCAACCCGCACTCGGACGAAGACTACGCGCTGCTGCCGCTCAGGTTCAGCTTCGAGGACGGCGGGGCCTATGCGCTGCTGGGACCGTCCGGCTGCGGCAAGACCACGTTGCTGAACTGCATCTCCGGCTTGCTGCGCCCGTCGCAGGGCCGCATCCTGTTCGACGGCCGCGACGTGACCGCCGACTCGCCGCAGGCGCGCAATATCGCGCAGGTGTTCCAGTTCCCGGTGATCTACGACACCATGACCGTCGGCGAGAACCTGGCCTTCCCGCTGCGCAACCGCGGCGTGCCGGCCGCGCAGGTGCGGGAACGGGTAGCGCGCGTGGCGGAAATGCTGGACCTGTCGGGCTCGCTGGACCGGCGCGCGAGCGGGCTGGCGGCCGACGCCAAGCAGAAGATCTCGCTGGGCCGCGGGCTGGTAAGGCAGGATGTGTCGGCGATCCTGTTCGACGAGCCGCTGACCGTGATCGACCCGCAGCTCAAATGGCAGCTGCGGCGCAAGCTCAAGGAGATCCATCACGAGTTCCGGCTGACGCTGATCTACGTGACGCATGACCAGACCGAGGCGCTGACCTTTGCCGACCAGGTGGTGGTGATGTCGCGCGGCAAGGCCGTGCAGGTTGGGCCGGCCGACGCGCTGTTCGAACGGCCCGCGCATACCTTTGTCGGACACTTCATCGGTTCGCCGGGCATGAATTTCCTCCCGGCGACCTGGCGCGACGGTGCTGTCGATATGGCGGGGCGCCTCTATATGCCGGCGTTGCCAGATGCGGTGGCCGGCGCGCTGCGCGACGCCGGCAGTTTCCGCGTCGGCGTGCGGCCCGAGTACCTGCGCCTGGCCGGCAACGCGGATACGCAGGCCGTGCCGGTGCGCGTGGAGCGCGCGCAGGACATCGGCACCTACTGGCTGGTGACCGGCACCTTGCAGGAGGCCGGCGGGCAGGCTGGCACGCTGCGCGCGCGCCTCGGGCCAGAGGCCGCGGCGCTGCGCCCCGGCGATACGGCGTGGCTGTCCGTGTTCAACCGCCATACCTGCTACTACGTGAATGAAGTGCTGGTGCCATGGAGCCAGCCATGAAGCCGATCAACCAGAAGGCCTGGCTGCTGGTGTTGCCGGTCGTGCTGTGCGTGGCGTTTTCGGCCATCCTGCCACTGATGACGATCGTCAACTACTCGGTGCAGGACATCATCTCGCCCGAGCGGCGCGTGTTCGTGGGCACGGAGTGGTTCCGCACCGTGCTGCGCGATGGCGAGTTGCATGACGCGCTGCTGCGCCAGCTTGGCTTCTCGCTGGCGGTGCTGGTGGTGGAGATCCCGCTGGGCATCCTGCTGGCGCTGTCGATGCCCGCGAAGGGATGGAAGGCGTCGGCCGTGCTGGTCATCATCGCGCTGTCGCTGCTGATCCCGTGGAACGTGGTGGGCACGATCTGGCAGATCTTCGGGCGCACCGACATCGGCCTGCTCGGCGCCGCGCTCGATGCCATGGGGTTTGACTACAACTACACCGGCAGCGCCTTCGATGCCTGGGTGACCGTGCTGGTCATGGATGTCTGGCACTGGACACCGCTGGTGGCGCTGCTCTGCTACGCCGGACTGCGCGCCATCCCCGACGCCTACTACCAGGCCGCGCAGATCGACGGCGCAAGCCGCTTCGCCGTGTTCCGCTACATCCAGCTGCCGAAGCTGCGCGGCGTGCTGATGATCGCGGTACTGCTGCGCTTCATGGACAGCTTCATGATCTACACCGAGCCCTTCGTCCTGACCGGCGGCGGCCCGGGCAACGCCACCACCTTCCTGTCGCAGTACCTGACGCAGAAGGCCGTCGGCCAGTTCGACCTGGGCCCGGCCGCGGCATTCTCGATCGTCTATTTCCTGATCATCCTGCTCATGTGCTTCATCCTCTATAACTGGATGCAGCGCGCGGGCACCGCCGGCAGCGAGGACATGCCCCATGGCTGATACCCGCAACCGCGCCACGGCGTGGCGCACTACGTTCCTGCTCGCCTACCTGCTGTTCGCCATCCTGCCGATCTACTGGATGGTGAACATGTCGTTCAAGACCAACGAGGAGATCCTCTCCACGCTGTCGCTGTGGCCGGCGGAATTCACGCTGGAGCATTACCGGACGATCTTCACCGATGCCTCGTGGTACTCGGGCTATATCAATTCGCTGATCTACGTCGCCATGAACACGGCGATCTCGATCACGGTCGCGCTGCCCGCGGCGTACGCGTTCTCGCGCTACCAGTTCATCGGCGACAAGCATGTCTTCTTCTGGCTGCTGACCAACCGCATGACGCCGCCGGCGGTGTTCCTGCTGCCGTTCTTCCAGCTCTACAGCACCATCGGGCTGATGGATACGCACCTGGGCGTGGCGCTCGCGCACCTGGTCTTCAACGTGCCGCTGGCGGTGTGGATCCTGGAAGGCTTCATGTCGGGCGTGCCGCGCGAGATCGACGAGACCGCCTACGTGGACGGGTATTCGTTCCCGCGCTTCTTCCTGACCATCTTCCTGCCGCTGATCAAGGCCGGCGTGGGCGTGGCCGCGTTCTTCTGCTTCATGTTCAGCTGGGTGGAGCTGCTGCTGGCGCGCACGCTGACTTCGGTCCACGCCAAGCCGATCGTCGCCACCATGACGCGCACGGTGTCGGCGTCGGGCATGGACTGGGGCGTGCTGGCCGCTGCCGGCGTGCTGACCATCGTGCCGGGTGGCATCGTGATCTGGTTCGTGCGCCACTACATCGCGAAGGGCTTCGCGATGGGCCGCGTCTAGCCCCCCGCAGATGAGGAGAACGCCATGCTGAGCTGGATGGTCTGGACCACGCCGGTGGCCGTGTTCTTTGCCTGCATCGTGGTCATGCTGGTGGCCATGACGGCATGGGAGGTGCGCTCGCCGGCAGTGCTGCGCAAGGGCTTCCTGCCGATTGCCACCACGCGCGGCGACCGCCTGTTCATCGGGCTCATGTGCGCAGCCTGGATCAACCTGGCGTGGGTGGGGCTTGGCGAGAGCATGACGCACTGGTTTTCGCTGGCCGAGGAGCCGTCCATCTGGATCAGCTTCGGCCTGTCGATGCTGGTCCTGCTGCTGGTCATGCGCAAGGGCTGAAGGCCGGCCCGCGCCAGCATTCATGGGACATGCGGCTTATCCCTTCCCCGGGGCCGCGCCCGGACAGCAAACGGGGAGGGGACTCTTGAGGAGACACTGATGAACTTGCACGTGAAGTCGGGAATGACGGTCCTTGCCTGCGCGGCCGCGCTGGCATGCGGCCACGCCTGGGCTGGCGAAGCCGAGGCGAAGAAGTGGATCGACAACGAGTTCCAGCCGTCGTCGCTGTCCAAGGACAAGCAGCAGGCCGAGATGAAGTGGTTCATCGACGCGGCCGCCAAGCTCAAGGCCAAGGGGGTCACGCAGATCAACGTGGTGTCGGAGACCATCACCACGCACGAGTACGAGTCCAAGACGCTGACCAAGGCCTTCGAGGAGATCACCGGCATCAAGGTGAATCACGACATCATCCAGGAAGGCGACGTGGTCGAAAAACTGCAGACCTCGATGCAGTCGGGCAAGTCCATCTATGACGGCTGGATTTCCGATTCCGACCTGATCGGCACCCACTACCGCTATGGCGCCATCCTGCCGCTGTCGGACTACATGGCCGGCGCCGGCAAGGAATGGACCAATCCCGGCCTGGACGTGAAGGACTTCATCGGCACCAAGTTCACCACCGCGCCGGACGGCAAGCTGTACCAGCTGCCCGACCAGCAGTTCGCCAACCTGTACTGGTTCCGCGCCGACTGGTTTGCACGCAAGGACCTGCAGGACAAGTTCAAGGCCAAGTACGGCTATGACCTGGGCGTGCCGACCAACTGGTCCGCGTACGAGGACATTGCCAACTTCTTCACCAACGACGTGAAGGAGCTGGACGGCAAGAAGGTGTACGGGCACATGGACTACGGCAAGAAGGATCCGTCGCTCGGCTGGCGCTTTACCGACGCGTGGTTGTCCATGGCGGGCACGGCCGACAAGGGCCTGCCCAATGGCATGCCGGTCGACGAGTGGGGCATCCGCGTGGCCGAGGACAAATGCACGCCGGTGGGTGCCTCGGTGTCGCGTGGCGGTGCGACCAACAGCCCGGCGGCGGTCTACGCACTGACCAAGTACATCGACTGGATGAAGAAGTTCGCGCCGCCGCAGGCCATGGGCATGACCTTCTCGGAAGCGGGCCCGGTGCCGGCACAGGGCCAGGTCGCGCAGCAGGTGTTCTGGTACACGGCCTTTACGGCCGACATGACCAAGAAGGGGCTGCCCGTCGTCAATGCCGACGGCTCGCCCAAATGGCGCATGGCACCCTCGCCGTACGGCCCGTACTGGAAGCAGGGCATGCAGAACGGCTACCAGGACGTGGGTTCGTGGACCTTCTTCAAGAACACCGATCCCAACCGTCTGGCGGCCGCATGGCTCTATGCCCAGTTCGTGACGGCCAAGACGGTGTCGCTGAAGAAGTCGCTGGTCGGCCTGACGTTCATCCGCGACAGTGACATCCATCATGACTACCTGACCAAGAACGCGGCCAAGTACGGCGGGCTGATCGAGTTCTACCGCAGCCCGGCACGCGTGGCGTGGACGCCGACCGGTACCAACGTGCCCGATTATCCGAAGCTCGCGCAGCTCTGGTGGAAGAACGTGGCCACGGCGGTGACCGGCGAGAAGACGCCGCAAGCCGCCATGGACAACCTGGCCGAAGAGATGGACCAGGTCATGGCCCGCCTGCAGCGTGCGGGCATGAGCAACTGCGCGCCCAAGCTCAACGCCAAGAGCGACCCGTCCAAGTGGTTGTCCGGCGACCACGCGCCGTGGAAAAAGCTCGACAACGAGAAGCCGAAGGGCGAGACCATCGCCTATGACAAGCTGTTGCAAGCGTGGAAGGAAGGGCGCGTGCGCTGAAGTGTCGAGCCGGGGCCTGCCGGCGCATGGCGGGCCCCATCTGTCCTTGCCAGCTACGCTGGCGTGTCCGCCAGCGGCGCGGCATAGCGCGCCTTGCCATGGCGCTTGGCTTCATACAGCGCCATGTCGGCCCGCATGAACAGCTCGCTGACGGACATGCCTTGTCCGGGCCGGTGAATGGCCGAGCCGACGCTGACGGTGGCGGCGTGCGCCTGTCCATCGATGACGACCGGCGCCAGCGCCGTCTGCACGATGGTGTTGGCGATACGCTCGACTGCGCGGACATCGTTGACGTTCTCCAGGATCACCGCGAATTCGTCACCGCCAATGCGGGCGACGGCGTCCTCCTTGCGCACGCTGGCGGTCAGGCTCTGGGCAAAGGCAATCAGCAGACGGTCGCCGATGGCGTGCCCGTAGCCATCGTTGACGGCCTTGAAGTCGTCCAGGTCGACGAGCAGTAGCGCAGCGGCCCGCCCGTCGGCGTCGGCGCGTGCCAGGGCTTCGGCAAAACGCCGGTCGAAGCCCTTGCGGTTGAGCAGGCCGGTCAGGTGGTCGGACATGGTCTGCGCTTCCAGGCTGCGCAGCTTCTGGCGCTCGCTCGTGACATTGCGCGCAAACAGGTGCAGCCCGTGGATGGCGTCCTGTGCGTCGTTCCACGCCGGCTGGCAGGTGACCTGCATGTATTCCGAGCCGTCCGGACTTTCGCGGGTGAACCTGACCGCCTTGCCGGCAAAGGCTTGCTCCAGGTACGGGCGTGACGCCAGATAGGCCTGCGTGCCCCACAGCTCGCGCAGCGACAGGCCGATGATCTGCTGGGCCGGCAGCCCGAAATGGCGCGCATAGGCCTGGTTGACGAAAACGAAGCGCTCGTTCATGTCGACGAACGAGACAAAGTCCGGCACGTGGTTGGCGATCGCCTCGATGCGCTTCTCGCTCTCGGCGGCGTGGTCCTTGGCTGCCTTCAGCGCGGCTTCGCGCTCGGAGAGCTGGTGCATGACCTCGGCGAACGTCGCGGACAGTTCGCCGATCTCGTCCTCGCGATCAACAGGCAGTTCCGCGGCGGCGGCCGGGTTGGCGGCGACGCGGCGCACCGCGCGGTGCAGTTGCTGCAGCGGCGCGAGCAGCCAGACCATCACCAGCCACATCAGCGCTGCTGCGATCGCGAGCGAGAGCGCGGCAATGGCGAGTACGCGGTGCCGCGCCTCGAGCAGTGGGGCATAGGCCTCGTCTGCCGGCAGCACGGCAACCAGTTCCCAGCCATTGGATTCCAGCAGGTAGCGTGCAATGACGGGCTGGCGCGGACGAATGGGCTCCCAGAGCGATTCGGGCCGCTCGGCGCCACACGTCTCGCCGACGGCCCTGGCGGGGGTCAGCAGCTTTGCGGAATCCCGGTGCATGGCGTAGCGCGGCTGGGGGCCGGCGGAAACCAGGCAGAAGCTGCCGGTGACGCCGACCGGGCTGCGCGCCAGTTCGTGCAGGAAGTTGTCCAGCGACAGGTTGATGACGCCGCCCACCACCGCGCGCAACTCGCCTCCAGGCCCGCGCAGCGGGACGGCGAGCACCACGCCGGGCGCCTTGGTCAGTCTGCCTTGCAGCAGGTCCGAAACCGCAAGCGGGGCTCCGTGGACGATCGCGCCGAAATAGTCGCGGTCGCCCAGGTTCATGTGCACACCTTCCGGCACCGCCGTGCTGAAGATCAGTTCACCGGTGGGGCCCGCCATGAACACGGCGTTGAAGGTACCCGCCAGGTCCGGCATCTGCATGGCGATGCGCCTGAGATCGGACGGGCGATTGCCAAGCGCAGGCGCGAACTGGTGGGCCATATGGCGCAGGACGGAGGCCCGGTTCTCGATCTTCTCATCGAGTTGCTCCGCGACCAGCCTGACCATGGAATCCTGATGGCTCTGCTGCAGCTCCCTGAGGCCGTAGTAAGCGTAGTACTGCGAAGCCAGTGCCCGCAGCACGATGATCAACGTAACCACCATGGCGGTTGTCACCGCCATCCGCAGTTTTATTGAGTGACGCATGATTTGCTTTGTTTTTCTGCGCACTGACCCGTTTCCGGTCCCAGGGCATATGGACTGACGACCCCGCCCTTCTAGTACGGAACCAGGCGTTCAGGGTAGCAGATGTCCCCTTTATCGCGATGCGCACTGGCGCATACGGCGCGGCATTGTGGGGCTTGCTGCACTCTGTCGGCACATTGGTGGCAACGGCGCGACGGTATCGATGGTCATGGTTGTCACGGCGCGCCGATGTGCCACTGGCGGATGCGCAGGATGACCCCGTCGGCGAGCCGGACCGTCAATTCCAGCAAAGCGGGTACCCGCCTGCGAGTGATGCCGGCGGTATAGCGCACTGTGGCGGCTTCGTAGTCGCCCTCTGGCGCTTCACGGCAGCCGCACCGGATGGCGAGCCTCAGGATATGCAGCGGCACGAAGCGCTCGGCCTGCTGCATGTCCGCCAGGGCCTCCATGGAGAAATGCAGCGGCAGGCGGGACAGCCGGACGAAGCGCTCGCGCAGCTTGCCGCACGTACGCGCGTCGAGTGCAGCGCCTTCGGCGTGGAAGCCGGCGCGCGTCATGCCACGGGCTTCCGGCTGCCACAGCGCGCCAATGGCAAGGTCGGGCAGGGCGGCCTGCGTCGGCCTGGCTTCGCGCGACTCGTCGATCGCCACGAAGCTGCCCAGCAGATCGTAGGTAAGGGCCGTGCGGCCAAAGATACGGTGGTAGCCGGTGATGCAGTCGATGTCTTCGTCATAGACGGGCCTGGCGTCGCGGGGAACACGTGCGGGGCGGACTTCGAACCAGCCGGGCGATACCGGGTAGCGTCCGGCCCAGGCGAATACAGCCTGGGTCGCGGCCGGCGGTGACAGAGCGGGGAGCAAACGCTGCGGCATGACCCGCTCCTTGCTGGATGGTGGAGCGGACTACCGTATTGGCTCAGGGCTCGTGCCGGAATGAGACGGTGCCGTTTAATAGGAACCGGGGCGTTGCGGGAACCTGCGGGAGAGAACGAGGGGGAGGTGGGGCAGAAATGAAAAAAGCCAGCGCAGGGCTGGCTTTCCTGAATCTGGTGGGTGGTACAGGGATTGAACCTGTGACCCCTGCCGTGTGAAGGCAGTGCTCTACCGCTGAGCTAACCACCCCAGCTGCTGCGTCGCTTTCGCGTTGACTTCTTCGTGCAGCGGAGAAATGAGATTATGCAGACCTTCTTGTATCTTGTAAAGCCCTTCCGCGAGATTTTTCTGGGTGTGGGTGCCGGAGGGCCTTACGCAGCAGGTGATTCCTGCCATACGGTCTTGCCGCCGCTCGCCTTGTCCAGTTGCTTGAGCACGCCGATATGCGCTGCCGTTTCTTCTTCACTGGCGCGCAATACAGGCAGGACGATGTGGGACAGGTCTGAATCCGCGACGGAGCCATCCGCGGATTCCGTGCCGTCCAGCATGTCGATGACCAGGGAGTTCTGGCCGCGTGTCATGGCCAGGTAGACCTCTGCCAGCAGCTCGGCATCGAGCAAGGCGCCGTGCAGCGTGCGGTGGGCGTTGCTCACGCCGAGCCGGTCGCACAGCGCATCGAGCGAATTGCGCTTGCCGGGGAACATCTGGCGCGCTTCGAGCAGGGTATCGATCACGCTGCCGGCGTGGCCCCGGAACGGCGGCAGCCCCAGCAGGCGGAACTCCATGTCCAGGAAGCCAAGGTCGAACTGGGCGTTGTGGATGATCAGCTCGGCGTCCTGCACGAAGTCGCGGATCTCGTTGACGACCTCGGCGAACTTCGGCTTGTCGGCCAGGAAGTCGACGGTGATGCCGTGGACGGCCACGGCGCCTTCGTCGATATCGCGCTCGGGGTTGACGTAGAAGTGCAGGTGGCGGCCCGTGAGTCGCCGGTTGACCAGTTCGACACACCCGATTTCAATCAGGCGGTCGCCGCTGGCGGCATTCAGGCCGGTGGTTTCGGTGTCGAGAACGATTTGTCGCATGGCGGGCATTCTAGCGGAGGGGCGGGCCGGCTCAGGCGTTGAGCGATTCGACGCCGCGGTTGGCCAGCGCGTCGGCGCGTTCGTTGCCCGGGTGGCCATTGTGGCCGCGTACCCAGTGCCAGCTGATCTGGTGCGGCTGCACCAGCCCGTCGAGGATCTGCCACAGGTCGGCATTCTTCACCGGCTTCTTGTCGGCGGTCTTCCAGCCTCGCGCCTTCCAGCCGGGCAGCCATTCGCTGATGCCCTTCTGCACGTATTGCGAGTCGGTGTACACGCGCACGATGCACGGTCGCTTGAGCGCGCGCAGCGCTTCGATGACCGCGGTCATCTCCATGCGGTTGTTGGTGGTGTTGGGTTCGCCGCCGAACAGCTCCTTCTCGCTGGTGCCGGCAACCAGCACAGCTCCCCAGCCGCCGCGGCCGGGATTGCCCTTGCAGGCGCCATCGGAATAGATCGTAACTTCTTGCATGTGTCGTTCGTCAGGGCAGCCCGTCGGGCTGCCGCAGGGTGGATGGGGGCGCCCGGCAGGATCAGCTGTCGTCGCCGGGAGTCTTGCCGTGTGTGCCGGTCGGGGTCGCCACCGGAGAGGCTACGGGGGTAAGCGCCGCCTTGGCGGTCTTCCAGGCCGGGCCGACCAGGCGGATATTGCGCACGCGCTTGACCGCGGAAATCATGTACACCGCGCCAAAGATCGGCCACCAGCGGTCGCCGGCCTTTTCCATGAAGGCGGCGCGCTGCAGCCAGCGGTCGGTGCGGTACGGCGGACAGTAGCAGCCGAAGCGGCCACGGATGATGTCAAAGCCCAGCAGTTTGAGCCAGTCCTTGATGCGGACAAAGCCGATCGATTGCGCGTCAGTGGGCAGGAATGGCATGGCGCCCAGGCGGTTCAGGCCCTGGCGCGCACCCCACAGGCTCATCGGGTTGAAGCACGTCACCACGACGCGGCCTTCGGGCATCAGCACCCGCGACACCTCGCGCAGCACTTCGTGCGGATCCTCGGCGAACTCGAGCACATGGGGCAGGGTGGCAAGGTCGATGCTCTGCGTGTCGAACGGCAGTTCGTCGAACCGGCACAGCAGCTGGCGCGTATCGGGATGCGCCGCGCGCGGCCCGTGGGGGCCGCTGGCGGGATCGAGCGCGAGCGCCGAGAACGGCATCCGGTTCTCGCGCAGGGTATCGATGGCGGGCAGGCCCATCTGGACCGCGTGATAGCCGAAAATATCCGTCACGGTCCGGTCGTATTGCTGCGCCTCCCACCGGAGCATGTATTGCCCGGGAGGCGAAGCCAGCCAGTCGTCCCAGCTTACAATCGGATGGTCAGCCATAGGAGTACACGCATGTTGAAAGTGGAGCCGATCCCCGCATTTCAGGATAACTATATCTGGGCCATCCACGACGGCCGCAATGCCGCCGTGGTCGATCCCGGCGAGGCGGCGCCGGTGGAGCGGTTCCTGGCGGACAAGGGCCTGGCTCTGGGCGCTATTGTAATCACCCATCACCATGGCGATCACCAGGGCGGCGTGGCGGACCTGCTCGCGGCGCATCCGACCGGCCCCGACGGCACGCCGATGCCCGTGATCGGGCCGGCCGGCGAGCGCATCGGCGCACGCACCCGGGCCGTGCGCGAAGGCGACACGGTGACGCTGCAGGCGCCCGCGCTGCAACTGCGCGTGCTCGACGTGCCGGGCCATACTGCGGGCCATGTCGCCTATGTCGGCGAACTGCAGGGAGCCGGGCCCGCCGTGTTCTGCGGCGATACCCTGTTCGCCACCGGCTGCGGCCGCCTGTTCGAAGGCACGCCGGCGCAGATGCTGGCGTCGCTGGACAAGCTGGCGGCGCTGCCGGGAGAAACGCGCGTCTACTGCGCGCACGAATACACGCGCAGCAATGTACGCTTTGCGCGTGCCGTGGAGCCCGGCAATGCGGCCCTGGCTGCCTGGGATGCGCGCGTCGAGACGTTGCGCGGGCAGGGCCAGCCGACCGTGCCATCCACCATTGCGCTGGAGCGCGAGGTCAATCCGTTCCTGCGTTCGCGCGAGCCGGCAGTGCGCGCGGCGGTGCGGGCGCAGGGCGGCAACGTGGCGGGCGATGCCGAGGCCTTCGGCGCACTGCGCGGCTGGAAGGACAACTTCCGCTGAGCCGCAACGGCCCGGTGCGGCGGCGGCACGGCGTGCGCCGGCATCTTTGTCGTCTGGAAAATCCCATTGACGCGAAAGCCCGTTTTTTTTAGCATCACGCAACCTTTTAGCGTCACAATTCGAGAACTTGATGAAATTTGGTCGATTACTGGCGGTGTTTGCAAGCGTGGCGCTGCTGGCTGCCTGCGCCAGCACGCCCACACCGCCCGGCGCCAATGCGTCTGGTGTCCCGACCGCCCTGACTTCCGCGCGCAGCGGCAAAGATCCGCTCAACTCGCTCAGCGTCGACAAGACGCTCGCGCCTGGCGCCGCCAGCATCAACCCCGATCAGCCTGGCCTGGACTGGCTGCGGGGCCCGTCCTCCGATATCTGGGACCGCATCCGCCGTGGCTTTGCCATGCAGGACCTGGAGGGGACGCTGGTGGATGACCGCACGCAGTGGTACGCGCAGCGTCCGGAATACATGGAGCGCATGGTGGCCCGGTCGAGCCGCTACCTCTATCACATCGTGGAGGAGCTGGAGCGGCGCAATATGCCGACCGAGCTGGCGTTGCTGCCGTTCGTCGAGAGCGCGTTCAATCCGCAGGCGCAGTCGAGTGCCAAGGCGGCGGGCATGTGGCAGTTCATCCCGAGCACCGGCAAGTCCTACAACCTGAAGCAGAACATGTTCCGGGACGAGCGCCGCGATGTGCTGGCCTCGACCGATGCGGCGCTCGACTACCTCGCGCGCCTCTATGACATGTTCGGCGACTGGCACCTGGCGCTCGCGGCGTACAACTGGGGCGAAGGGGCGGTTTCACGCGCGATCGCGCGCAACCAGGCGCGTGGCCTGCCGACGGACTACGCCAGCCTGACGATGCCGAACGAGACGCGCTACTACGTGCCGAAGCTGCAGGCGGTGAAGAACATCATCGCCAACCCCGCGGCCTACGGCGTCCGGTTGCCCGAGATCCCGGACCATCCGTATTTCGTCACGGTCACCACGAGCCGCGATATCGACGTCAAGCTGGCGGCCAAGCTGGCCAATATGTCGCTGGAGGAGTTCAAGGCGCTGAACCCGTCGTTCAACCAGCCGGTGATCCTGGGGGCTTCGAACCCGCAGATCCTGCTGCCGTTCGATAACGCGGAACGTTTCCAGTACAACCTGAACACCTACCGGGGCGGGTTGTCGAGCTGGACCGCGGTGACGGTAGACAACCGCGAGCGCGTGGAAGCGCTGGCGGCGCGCCTGAACGTTGACCCGGACACGCTGCGCGAGATCAACAGCATTCCGCGCGGCATGCGCCTGAAGGCCGGCTCGACGGTGATGATCCCGCGTTCGGGCCACCATGACCAGGACATCAGCGCGACGCTCGCCGACAACGCCATGCTGGCGATGGAGCCCGACCTGCCCGATGCGCGCCGCGTGGTGGTGCGTGCCGGGCGCCGGGATACCGTCGCCTCGGTGGCGCACCGCTATGGCGTGTCGACCGGCCAGGTGCAATCGTGGAACAAGCTTTCCGGCACCAAGCTGGTGGCGGGGCAAAGCCTGGTGCTGATGGTGCCGGTGCGCGGCGGCGGGGCGGCCAGGTCGGCGCGTACGGCGCACGCGGAGCCGGCATCCGACAGGGCCGAAGTGGTGCGCGTGTCGGCGCCCGCCAGGGGCAAGGCCGCAGGGCGCACGCGCATGACGGTGGAAGCCGCGCCACGACAGGCGGCAAGCAAGAGCTCCGGGGCGTCGCGTTCGGCGGCGGCCAAGTCGGCGCCGTCGGTGAAGGCCTCGTCCAAGGGGGCTTCCAAGGCGGCCAAGGCCCGCTGAGGTGGCGGAATGAACGGAAAAACGGGGCGTCGCCGGCGGCACGCCCCGTTTTTTTTTGCCCCTGCGCCGCTGCGGGGCGTGGCGCATGCCGATCCTGCCGGGGGGCGCACAGGACGTCGTGCCGGTGGCAAACTAGCAGGACGATAACTATCCGCAAGACGCGGAGGAGACCTGCCATGACGGCAAGCCAAGCCGTGCATGCCCGTTCGCTGGCCGACCCCGAGGGGTTCTGGGCCGAACAGGCGCAGCGCATCGACTGGGAAACCCCGTTCGGACAAGTACTGGACAACAGCCGCGCGCCATTTACGCGCTGGTTCGTCGGTGGGCGCACGAATCTCTGCCACAACGCCGTGGACCGGCATCTGGCCGCGCGCGCGCAGCAGCCGGCGCTGCTCTGGGTGTCTACCGAGACGGAGCAGGAGCGCACCTTTACCTACGCCCAGTTGCACGACGAGGTCAGCCGCATGGCCGCTGCCCTGCAAGGGCTCGGCGTGCGCAAGGGCGACCGCGTGCTGGTCTATATGCCGATGATTCCCGAGGCAGCGTTTGCCATGCTGGCATGCGCGCGCATCGGCGCGATCCATTCGGTCGTGTTCGGCGGCTTTGCCTCGGTCAGCCTGGCGGCGCGCATCGACGACGCGCAGCCGCGCGTGATTGTCAGCGCCGACGCGGGTTCGCGGGCCGGCAAGGTAGTGCCGTACAAGCCGCTGCTCGACGAGGCCATCCGGCTCTCCGGCCACAAGCCCGAGAAGGTGCTGCTGGTCGATCGCCAGCTCGCCGACATGCCGCGCGTGGAGGGCCGCGACGAAGACTACGCGGCCTGGCGCGAACGCGCGGCCGGTACCGAGGTGCCATGCACGTGGCTGGAATCGTCCGAGCCGTCCTACGTGCTCTACACCTCGGGCACCACCGGCAAGCCCAAGGGGGTGCAGCGCGACACCGGGGGCTACGCGGTGGCGCTGGCTACCTCGATGGAGTACATCTTCTGCGGCAAGGCCGGCGACACCATGTTCACGGCGTCGGACATCGGCTGGGTCGTCGGGCACAGCTACATCGTCTATGGCCCGCTGCTGGCCGGCATGACCACGCTGATGTACGAAGGCACGCCGATCCGCCCGGACGGCGGCATCCTGTGGCGGCTGGTGGAGCAGTACAAGGTCAACCTGATGTTCAGCGCGCCCACCGCGATCCGCGTGCTGAAGAAACAGGATCCCGCCTTCCTGACGAAATACGACCTGTCGAGCCTGCGGCTGCTGTTCCTGGCCGGCGAGCCGCTCGACGAGCCCACCGCGCGCTGGATCCAGGACGGCATCGGCAAGCCGGTGGTCGACAATTACTGGCAGACGGAATCGGGCTGGCCGATCATCGCGATCCAGCGCGGCATCGAGGTGCTGCCGCCCAAGCTGGGCTCGCCGGGCGTGCCGGCCTATGGCTACGACCTGCGCATCGTGGACGAGACTACGGGCGAGGAATGCGCCGCCGGCCAGAAGGGCGTAGTGGCCATCGACGGCCCGCTGCCGCCCGGCTGCATGAGCACGGTGTGGGGCGACGACGAGCGGTTCGTGCGCACCTACTGGTCGGCGGTGCCGAACCGGCTGTGCTATTCGACGTTCGACTGGGGCGTGCGCGACAAGGATGGCTATGTGTTCATCCTGGGCCGTACCGACGATGTCATCAACGTGGCCGGCCACCGGCTGGGCACGCGCGAGATCGAGGAGAGCCTGTCTTCGCACGCAGGCGTGGCCGAAGTGGCGGTCGTGGGCGTGCAGGAAGCGCTCAAGGGGCAGGTGGCGATGGGGTTCTGCATTCCCCGTGACGCCGCGCGCACCGCGACGCCGGAGGCGCGGCTCGCCTTCGAAGGCGAACTCATGAAGACGGTAGAGCAGCAGCTTGGCGCGGTGGCGCGCCCGGCGCGCGTGTTGTTCGTCAACGCACTGCCAAAGACGCGCTCGGGAAAAATGCTGCGGCGCGCCATCCAGGCCGTGGCGGAAGGGCGCGACCCGGGCGACCTCACCACGATCGAGGATCCCACCGCGCTGGAACAGTTGCTGTCGGCCCTGAAGGGCTGAGCGGGGACCGGGCAGCCGCGCCCGGCTGACGAACGTTGGGGTGTGCGCCGGTCAGGGCACATCGCAAATTCGGCTTGCAAGGGCCGCGCATGCAGACTAATATTTGAAGCATAAAATATTTAAACATGATTTAGATGCGCTCCCGCCAGCGGCGGGCAGCCCGGCAGGAGACGACAGATGCGAGTGCTTTGTATTGGCGGCGGCCCGGCAGGCTTGTACTTCGGCCTGTTGATGAAGCTGCAGGACCCGGACAACGAGGTCGTGGTGGTGGAGCGCAACCGGCCCTACGATACCTTCGGCTGGGGCGTGGTGTTCTCCGACGCCACCATGGACAACCTGAAGCAGTCCGACCCGGTCAGCGCCGTCGAGATCAACGAGGCCTTCAACCACTGGGACGATATCGACATCCACATCGGCGGGCGCACCATCCGCTCGGGTGGCCATGGCTTCATCGGCATCGGCCGCAAGCGGCTGCTCAATATCCTGCAGGCGCGCTGCGAAGCGCTCGGCGTGAAGCTGGTGTTCGAGACCGATGTCACGGACGACCAGACGCTGGCCATGCAGTACCAGGCCGACCTCGTCATCGCCTCGGACGGCCTGAACAGCCGCATCCGCACGCGCTACGCCGATACTTTCCAGCCCGATATCGACACGCGCCAGTGCCGCTTCGTCTGGCTGGGCACGCACAAGCTGTTCGACGCCTTCACCTTTGCCTTCGAGAAGACCGAGCACGGCTGGTTCCAGGCCCATGCCTACCGCTTCGACGACGACACCTCCACCTTCATCGTGGAAACGCCCGAAGAAGTCTGGCGCGCTGCCGGCATCGAGCAGATGAGCCAGGAGGAGGGCATCGCGTACTGTGAAAGGCTCTTCGCCAGGTACCTCGACGGCAACAAGCTGATCAGCAATGCCACCCACCTGCGCGGCTCGGCGAACTGGATCCGCTTTCCGCGCGTGATCTGCAAGCACTGGGTGCACTGGAACACGCTGCCCGATGGCCGCCGCGTGCCGGTGGTGCTGATGGGCGATGCCGCGCATACGGCTCACTTCTCGATCGGCTCCGGCACCAAGCTGGCGCTGGAGGATGCGATCGACCTCGCCACGGAGATCGCCGGATCGGGCCCGTCCGCGCATGATGCGTTGCCGGCGGCGCTGGAGCGCTATGAGGCCACCCGCAGCGTCGAGGTGCTGAAGATCCAGAACGCCGCGCGCAATTCCACCGAGTGGTTCGAGAATGTCGAGCGCTATGCGGGGCTGGAACCCGAGCAGTTCGCCTATTCGCTGCTGACGCGTTCGCAGCGGATCTCGCACGAGAACCTGCGCGTGCGCGATGCTGGCTATGTGCAGAAGTTCGAGCACTGGCTGGCAGCCCAGGCCGGCGTGCGGCCCGAGGCGCTGCGCCTGCGTCAGGACAAGCCGGTGCCCCCCATGTTCACGCCTTTCCACGTGCGTGGCGTGACCCTGAAGAACCGCGTGGTGGTATCGCCGATGGCGATGTACTCGAGCGTGGACGGCGTGCCGGGCGACTTCCATCTGGTGCACCTTGGCTCGCGCGCGCTCGGTGGCGCCGGCATGGTGGTGGCCGAGATGACCTGCGTGTCGCCCGATGCGCGCATCACGCCGGCCTGCCCGGGATTGTGGAACGATGCGCAGCGCGATGCCTGGAAGCGCATCGTCGATTTCGTCCATGCCAACAGCGATGCGCGCATCGCCATGCAGATCGGCCATGCCGGGCGCAAAGGCTCGACGCAGCTCGGCTGGGAGGCCATGGACCATCCGCTGCCGCAGGGCAACTGGCCGCTGCTGTCGGCGTCGCCGATCCCGTACCTGCCCGGCGAATCCCAGGTGCCGCGCGAGATGACGCGCGACGACATGGACCGCGTGCGCGATGACTTCGTCGCCGCCGCGCGCCGCGCCGCGGAGGCCGGCTTTGACTGGCTCGAACTGCACTGCGCCCACGGCTACCTGCTGTCGACATTCATCTCGCCGCTGTCCAACCAGCGCACCGACGAGTATGGCGGCACGCTGGCCAACCGCCTGCGCTACCCGCTTGAAGTGTTCGCGGCAGTGCGTGCGGCGTGGCCGGAGGACAGGCCCATGTCAGTGCGCATCTCCGCGCACGACTGGGTCGAGGGCGGCATCACGCCGGACGACGCCGTGGAGATCGCACGGGCCTTCAAGGCGGCAGGCGCCGACATGATCGACTGTTCGTCCGGCCAGGTCAGCGCCGACCAGGCGCCGGTGTATGGCCGCATGTACCAGACGCCCTTCGCCGACCGCATCCGCAACGAGGCGGACATCCCGACCATTGCGGTGGGCGCGATCTTCGAGGCCGACCATGTCGACAGCATCATCGCGGCCGGTCGCGCCGACCTGTGTGCCGTGGCGCGCCCGCACCTCGCCGATCCGGCCTGGACGCTGCATGAGGCGGCCAAGCTTGGTTATCGCGACGTGAGCTGGCCGCGCCAGTATGAAGCCGGCAAGCGCCAGCTCGAAACCAACCTGGAACGCGCCGCGGCCCTGGCCCGCGGCGTGGTGGAGCATTGACGATGACGGTCGATTCCCTGCAAGGCCGGCACGCGCTGGTGACCGGCGGCGGGCGCGGCATAGGCGCGGCCATTGCGCGCCGCCTGCTGGCCGAAGGCGCCAGCGTCACGCTGGTGGGCCGCGACGTGCAGGTGCTGGAGCGTGCGGCCGACGAACTGCGTCCGCTGCTGGCCGAGGGCGCCGTGCTGACGGCGGTGCCGGCGGACATCAGCGATGCCGACAGCGTCTCCGCCGCGTTCGCCGCGGCGCAGGCCAAGGCCGGCCCGGTCAGCGTGCTCGTGAACAACGCCGGCCAGGCGCACAGCGCGCCGTTCGGCAAGACCAGCCTGGCGCTGTGGCAACGCATGCTGGACGTCAACCTGACCGGCACCTTCCTGTGCACGCAGGCCGCGCTGCCCGCCATGACGGCGGCGGGGTGGGGGCGCATCGTCAACGTGGCCAGCACCGCCGGCCTCGTCGGCTATGGCTACGTCAGCGCCTACTGCGCGGCCAAGCACGGCGTGATCGGCCTGACGCGCGCGCTGGCGCTGGAGACGGCGCGCAGCGGCGTGACCGTCAACGCGGTGTGCCCGGGCTATACCGAGACCGACATCGTGCGCGACGCGGTGGCCAATATCGTGGACAAGACCGGCCGCAGCGAGGCCGAGGCGCGCGCCGAACTGGCCGCGCGCAATCCGCAGCGGCGCCTGGTACAGCCCGACGAAGTGGCGGACGCGGTGGCATGGCTGTGCCGCCCGTCGGCCAGCGCGATGACGGGGCAGGCGATCGCCGTGGCGGGCGGGGAAGTGATGACAGGATAAGCGCGGCAGGGCCAGCGAACATGGCAGCGGATCGAGCTGCCCACCGCGCTGCACACCGCGCCGCACACCGAACTGACAGAGAGAGAACATGACCGAAATCGCACTCGACATGCGCCACCATAAGCGCAGCTTCGCGGACTACACGCCGAAGCACTTCCTGTGGTCCGTCTCGGGCGACGGCAAGGTAGCCACCATTACGCTGAACCGCCCGGAGCGCAAGAACCCGCTGACGTTCGACTCCTATGCCGAGCTGCGCGACCTGTTCCGCGCGCTGTGCTATGCCAGCGACATCAAGACCGTGGTGGTCACGGGCGCCGGCGGCAATTTCTGCTCCGGCGGCGACGTGCACGAGATCATCGGCCCGCTCACGAAGATGAGCATGCCTGAACTGCTCGATTTCACGCGCATGACCGGCGATCTCGTCAAGGCCATGCGTGCCTGCCCGCAACCCGTGATCAGCGCGATTGACGGCATCTGCGCGGGCGCCGGCGCGATGATGGCGCTGGCCTCCGACATGCGCGTGGGTACGGCGCGGGCCAAGACCGCATTCCTGTTCGTGCGCGTGGGCCTGGCCGGTGCCGACATGGGCGCGTGCTCGCTGCTGCCGCGCGTGATCGGGCAGGGCCGCGCCAGCGAACTGCTCTACACCGGGCGCGTGATGACGGCCGAAGAAGGCCTGCAGTGGGGCTTCTTCAATGCGCTGCATGCGTCGGACCAGGTCCTGGCCGAGGCGCACGCGCTCGCCGCGCAGCTTGCCGCGGGCCCGACCTTCGCGCACGGCGTGACCAAGAAGCTGCTGCACCAGGAGTGGAACATGGGTCTCGATGAAGCCATCGAGGCGGAGGCCGAAGCCCAGGCCATCTGCATGCAGACGCGCGACTTCCGGCGCGCCTACGAGGCCTTCGTCGCCAAGGGCAAGCCGGTGTTCGAAGGCGACTGAGCGCGACCGAAGGCGCGAACCAAAGGGATTTCCGATGTCCGACAAGACCTATCTCGACCTGCCCCTGCTCGACGACTCGCACCGTGTGCTCGAACGCGACCTGGACGCATGGTGCGCGGCCAAGCTGAAGGTGGACCACAGCGATACCGACGCCGCCTGCCGCGCACTGGTGCGCCAGCTCGGTGAAGCCGGCTGGCTGCGCTACTGCGTGCCGGCAGAGCATGGCGGCGCCTTGCCGAAGCTCGATTCGCGTTCGCTGTGCCTGCTGCGGGAAACGCTGGCCCGCCATGATGGCCTGGCCGATTTTGCCTTTGCCATGCAGGGCCTCGGTTCCGGCGCGATTTCGCTCGCCGGCAGCCCCGGCATCCGCGAGCGCTACCTGCCGCGCGTGGCGCGCGGCGAGGCCATCGCGGCCTTTGCCTTGTCCGAGCCGGAAGCCGGTTCCGACGTGGCGGCCATGCAGTGCAGCGCGCGGCTCGACGCCGACGGCAGCCACTACGTGATCGATGGCGCCAAGACCTGGATCTCCAACGGCGGCATTGCCGATTTCTACTGCGTGTTCGTGCGCACCGGCGAAGCGCCGGGCGCGCGCGGCATCTCCGCCTTCGTGGTCGATGCCGACACGCCGGGCCTGAGCATTGCCGAACGGATCGACGTGATGGCGCCGCACCCGCTCGCCACGCTGCGCTTCGACAACTGCCGCGTGCCGGTGGCCAATCGCCTGGGCGAGCCCGGGCAGGGCTTCAAGGTGGCGATGATGACGCTGGACATCTTCCGTGCCTCCGTTGCGGCGGCGGCGCTCGGCTTTGGCCGCGCCGCGCTCGATGAAGCGCTGTCGCGTGCCCGCGCGCGGCCGATGTTCGGCGGCGTGCTGGCCGACCTGCAGCTCACGCAGGCAGCCATCGGCGATATGGCAACCGCGATCGACGCGGCGGCGCTGCTGACCTATCGCGCGGCCTGGCTGCGCGATGTGAAGGGCGTGCGCACCACGCGCGAGGCGGCCATGGCCAAGATGGTCGCCACCGAAAACGCGCAGCAGGTGATCGACCGCGCGCTGCAGATGTTTGGCGGGCTTGGTGTCAAGATCGGCACGCGCGTGGAAGGGCTCTACCGCGAGATCCGCTCGCTGCGCATCTACGAAGGCGCCACCGAGGTGCAGAAGCTGATCATCGCGCGCGAAACGCTCGCGGCGGCGGGCTGAGCCCTGAGCCGACAGGGCACCCCATCAAGTCAGCGACACAGCAGACAGGAGACAAGTCATGGCGACCACCGCCCATCTCGATACCTTCGCCCGCGACCGGCTGCCCCCGCCGCAGGCGTGGCCAGAATTCCGTTTCAACGCGGATACCGACTACCCCGAGCGCCTGAACTGCGCCGTGGAACTGGTTGACCGGCACGTGCGCGAAGGCCGCGGCGAGCGCGTGGCCGTGCGTCACCGGCGCGATGGCGGCATGGAGGCCATCACCTATGCGCAGCTTGCGGCGCTGAGCAACCGCATCGCCCATGTGCTGACCGAGGACATGGGGCTGGTGCCAGGCAACCGCGTGCTGCTGCGCGGGCCCAACAACCTGATGATGGCGGCGAGCTGGCTGGCGACCATCAAGGCGGGGCTGATCGCCGTGCCGACCATGCCGCTGTTGCGTGCGAAGGAACTCAAGCAGATTCTCGACAAGGCCCAGGTCACCGCGGCGCTGTGCGATGTGCGGCTGCGCGAGGATCTCGAGGCCAACCGGCAGCAGGGCGGCGAATTCCATAGTCCGACGCTGGCCCAGGCGCTGTATTTCAACGGCGAGGGGGAGGGTTCGCTGGAAGCCGCGATGGCCGGCAAGCCCGAGGCATTCGATGCCTGCGACACGGCGGCCGACGACGTATGCCTGATCGCCTTCACGAGCGGCACGACCGGCCAGCCCAAGGGCACCGTCCACTTCCACCGCGATGTGCTGGCGATGTGCGACCTGTTCCCGCGCCATGTGCTGCGCCCGGAGCCGGACGATATCTTCTGCGGCACGCCGCCGATCGCCTTCACGTTCGGCCTGGGCGGCATCCTGTGCTTTCCCTGGCGCATCGGCGCCAGCACCGTGCTGGCCGAGAAGCTCACGCCGGATGGACTGCTGGAGCTGATTGCGGATTTCCGCGCGACCATCGTGTGCACCGCGCCCACCTTCTACCGCCAGATGGCCGCGCAGGCTTCGCGCTACGACCTGCGCAGCCTGAAGAAGAGCGTGTCGGCCGGCGAGGCGCTGCCCGATGCCACGCGCCAGGCGTGGAAGGCGGCCACGGGCATCGAGATGACCGACGGCATCGGCGGCACGGAGATGATGCATATCTTCATCTCGAGCGCCGGCGCCGAGGTGAAGCCGGGCGCCATCGGCAAGGTCGTGCCGGGCTACGTCGCGCAGATCGTCGACGAAGACATGCAGCCGGTGCCGCCGGGGACAGTGGGCAAGCTCGCGGTGCGTGGCCCCACGGGCTGCCGCTACCTGGACGATCCGCGCCAGGCCAACTACGTGAAGGCCGGCTGGAACCTGCCCGGGGACACCTTCTACATGGACGAGGAAGGCTACTACTTCTACCAGGCCCGCTCCGATGACATGATCATCTCCGCCGGCTACAACATCGCCGGCCCGGAAGTCGAAAGCACGCTGATGCAGCACAAGGACGTGGCCGAATGCGGCGTGGTCGGTGCGCCGGACGCGGAGCGCGGCCAGGTGGTGACGGCCTACGTCGTGCTGCGCGAAGGCGTGGAGGCCAGCGATGCCACGCGTGCCGCGCTGCAGGACTACGTGAAGCGCCAGATCGCGCCATACAAGTACCCGCGGCGCATCGTCTTCGTGCCGGCGCTGCCGCGCACGGAAACCGGCAAGCTGCAGCGCTTCCGGCTGCGCCAGCTGGCGGAGCAGGGCAATGGCGGCGCGGCCGGAGCCGTGCAGCCATGAGCGCCGTGTTCCGCAACACCGTGCTGGTGCGGTTCGGGCATTGCGATGCCGCCGGCATCGTGTTCTATCCGCGCTACTTCGAGATGCTCAACGACTTCATCGAAGACTGGTTTGCCCAGGCGCTGGACTGGCCTTTCAACGCCATGCACGGCGCCGGGCATGCCGGCGTGCCCACCGCCGACCTGCACTGCCGCTTTGTCGCGCCCAGCCGCATGGGCGAATCGCTCACGCGTGAACTGCGCGTGCAGAAGCTGGGGCAATCGAGCTTCACGGTGCAGGTGCGCTTCGTTGGCCCGGACGGCGGCTTGCGGCTGGAAGTGACGCAGCGGCTGGTCTGCGTCGATACGGGCAAGATCGCGCCAAGACCGCTGCCGGACCCTGTGCGGCAGGCGATGACGCAGTACCTGGATGCCAGCCTTGCCGCACCCGGCGGCCGGGGCATCTGAAGCATCCAGGCCATTCGAGTAACCGAGACATCAGGACGCAATCATGAAGATTCTGCAGCCGCCCGACTGGGCCGCACCGCGCGGCTATTCCAACGGCATCATGACGGAGATGCAGGCCGGCAGCCGGCTCATCTTTGTCGGAGGCCAGATCGGCTGGAACGGCCAGTGCGAATTCGAGACCGACGACTTCGGCCTGCAGGTGGCCCAGACCCTGCGCAATATCGTCGCCGTGCTGGCGGCGGGCGGCGCGAAGCCGGAGCACATCACGCGCATGACGTGGTATGTGAAGGACAAGGCGGAATACGTGGCGGCGTACCCGGTCATCGGCCAGCATTACCGGGACACCATCGGCCGGCATTTCCCGGCGATGACGGCGGTGGAAGTGGCGGACTTGGTGGAGCCGCGCGCCAAGGTGGAAATCGAGGTGACAGCGGTGGTGCCGCCGGCTGCATAAAGGGCTGCATACAGGCGAGGTGACAGGGTGAAAGCGGCCGGGCGGGGCGGCTCGGGCATTGCCGGAGCCGCACGCAAGTCCTTGAAAACTTGAGAAATTGCCGGGTGCGAGGTATAATCCGAAAGTTTCGCTTTCAGAACCCTTCACCCTAGCGCCTACCGCTTTCCACCTTCCGCCGCCCCCGTCCGCGCAGCTTTGCCAGCATTGAAACATGTGATGCAAAGTGCACGCTGCGACCGAGTCGCGCCGCAATGGCAGCCTGCCACTGCAGCCGTACCGGATCTCTCCCTGGGGCACGAGGCGTTGATCAGGTCGGTCACGGGGTGAGTCCAGCAGGAGCCTACCCGTGTTACCGTCTTTTCCGTCCGCCATTCTCGCGCTTGCAGACGGCACGGTCTTTCGTGGCTATTCCATTGGCGCATCCGGCCATACCATCGGCGAAGTGGTGTTCAACACCGCCATCACCGGTTACCAGGAAATCCTCACCGACCCGAGCTATTCCCGGCAGATCGTCACGCTGACGTATCCGCACATCGGGAATTACGGCGTCAACCGTGAGGATATTGAAGCCACGAAAGTCCATGCCGCCGGCCTGATCATCAAGGATCTGCCGATCCTGGCATCGAATTTCCGCAAGGAGCACACGCTCGGCCATTACCTGAAGCAGGAAAAGGTGGTCGCGATCGCGGGCATCGATACCCGCAAGCTGACCCGAATCCTGCGCGAGAAGGGCGCCCAGAACGGCTGCATCCTGGCCGGCGAGGACAATGTGCAGAAGGCCATCGACCTGGCCCGCTCGTTCCCCGGCCTGGCCGGCATGGACCTGGCCAAGGTGGTGTCGGTCAAGGAACCGTACGAGTGGACCCAGTCGGAATGGGCGCTGGGCGAGGGCTACGGCAAGCAGGACCAGCCGCAGTTCCACGTGGTCGCCTATGACTACGGCGTGAAGTTCAACATCCTGCGCATGCTGGCCGAGCGCGGCTGCAAGGTGACGGTGCTGCCGGCCCAGGCCAGCGCGGCCGACGCCCTGGCGCTGAATCCGGACGGCGTGTTCCTGTCCAACGGCCCCGGCGACCCGGAGCCGTGCGACTACGCCATTGCCGCCACGCGCGAATTCATCGCCCGCGGCATCCCGACCTTCGGCATTTGCCTGGGCCACCAGATCATGGCCCTGGCCATCGGTGCCAAGACGCTGAAGATGAAGGCCGGCCACCACGGCGCCAACCATCCGGTCAAGGACATGGATGACGGCCGTGTGATGATCACGTCGCAGAACCACGGTTTCGCGGTGGATGCGGAAACCCTGCCGGCCAATGCGCGCGTGACGCACGTG
Organism: Cupriavidus yeoncheonensis; assembly: GCF_905397275.1. Taxonomy (GTDB): domain Bacteria; phylum Pseudomonadota; class Gammaproteobacteria; order Burkholderiales; family Burkholderiaceae; genus Cupriavidus; species Cupriavidus yeoncheonensis. Next base: position 153,080 of record NZ_CAJPUY010000015.1, read on the forward strand.
TCGCTGTTCGACGGCACGCTGCAGGGCTTCGCGCTGACCGACAAGCCGGCCTTCTGCTTCCAGGGGCACCCGGAAGCGTCGCCGGGCCCGAACGACGTGGCTTACCTGTTCGACCGCTTCACGAAGATGATGGCGGACGCGCGCAAGTAAGCGCGAAGCAAGCGCGAAGCCATTCAGTAACAGGGACGAGCAGGGAACAAGGACACGCCATGAACGCCTTCATGCATACCGCTTTCGGCATCACCGACTTCTGGACCTATGTGCTGGGCACGATCTTCATCGTGCTGCTGCCGGGGCCGAACTCGATGTACGTGCTGTCGGTGGCGGCGCAGCGCGGCGTGCGCGTGGGCTACAAGGGCGCCTGCGGCGTGTTCCTCGGCGACGCGGTGCTGATGGTGCTGTCGGCGGCGGGCGTGGCCTCGCTGCTCAAGGCCAGCCCGGCGCTGTTCTATGTGGTGAAGTACATCGGCGCGGCCTACCTGGGCTGGATCGGGTTCAACATGCTGCGCGGGGCCATCCGCAACTGGTCGTCGCGCGGTGAGGCAGGCGCTGCCAAGGCGCCGGCAGCCGGCGCGCCGGACCAGTCCAACCCGTTCCGCAAGGCGCTGCTGATCAGCCTGCTGAACCCGAAGGCCATCCTGTTCTTTATCTCGTTCTTCATCCAGTTCGTCGACCCGGCTTTCGCCTATCCGGCGCTGTCGTTCGGCGTGCTGGGGCTGATCTGCCAGATCTGCAGCTTCGCCTACCTGACCACGATCATCTTCGTGGGCGCGAAGCTGGCCGATGCCTTCCGCCGTCGACGCCGCCTGTCGGCCGGCATGGCGAGCGGCGTGGGGGCCATGTTCATCGGCTTCGGCGCGAAGCTGGCAACGGCCACCGTGGGCTGAAGTTCAAGAAGCCCGAACTGCTGACATTTTTGAATCCGGACGGATTCCTGATTACCGGTGCGGTCCGCCTGCGAAGCGGACCGGCCCATAAAGAGAGCGTGCAATGCCAAAACGCACAGACATCAAGAGCATCCTGATCATCGGCGCCGGCCCCATCATCATCGGCCAGGCGTGCGAGTTCGACTATTCCGGCGCGCAGGCCTGCAAGGCGCTGCGCGAAGAAGGCTTCAAGGTCATCCTCGTCAATTCGAACCCGGCGACCATCATGACCGACCCGGCCACGGCCGACGTGACCTACATCGAGCCGATCACGTGGGAAGTGGTCGAGCGCATCATCGAGAAAGAGCGTCCGGACGCGATCCTGCCGACCATGGGCGGCCAGACCGCGCTGAACTGCGCCCTGGATCTGCATCGCCACGGCGTGCTGGACAAGTACAAGGTGGAACTGATCGGCGCGTCGCCGGAAGCCATCGACAAGGCCGAAGACCGCCAGAAGTTCAAGGACGCGATGACCAAGATCGGCCTGGGCTCGGCCAAGTCCGGCATCGCGCATTCCATGGACGAAGCCATGGGTGTGCAGGCGCATATCGCCCGTGAAACCGGCACCAGCGGCTACCCGATCGTGATCCGCCCCTCGTTCACGCTGGGCGGCTCCGGCGGCGGCATTGCCTACAACCGCGAAGAATTCGAGGAGATCTGCAAGCGCGGCCTGGACCTGTCGCCGACGCGCGAGCTGCTGATCGAAGAGTCGCTGCTGGGCTGGAAGGAATACGAGATGGAAGTGGTCCGCGACAAGGCGGACAACTGCATCATCATCTGCTCGATCGAGAACCTGGACCCGATGGGCATCCACACCGGTGACTCGATCACCGTGGCCCCGGCCCAGACGCTGACCGACAAGGAATACCAGATCCTGCGCAACGCCTCGCTGGCCGTGCTGCGCGAGATCGGCGTCGACACCGGCGGCTCGAACGTGCAGTTCTCGATCAATCCGAAGGATGGCCGGATGATCGTGATCGAGATGAACCCGCGCGTGTCGCGTTCGTCGGCGCTGGCCTCGAAGGCCACCGGCTTCCCGATCGCCAAGGTCGCGGCCAAGCTGGCCGTCGGCTACACGCTGGACGAGCTGAAGAACGAGATCACCGGCGGCGCGACCCCGGCTTCGTTCGAGCCGTCGATCGACTACGTGGTCACCAAGGTGCCGCGTTTCGCGTTCGAGAAGTTCCCGCAGGCCGACAGCCACCTGACCACCCAGATGAAGTCGGTGGGCGAGGTGATGGCCATGGGCCGTACCTTCCAGGAATCCTTCCAGAAGGCCCTGCGCGGCCTGGAAGTCGGTGTGGACGGCCTGGACGAGAAGTCCACCGACCGCGACGAGATCGTCGAGGAAATCGGCGAGGCAGGCCCGGACCGCATCTGGTACGTGGGCGACGCATTCCGCCTGGGCATGTCGCTGGAAGAGGTGTACGCCGAGACCGCCATCGACCCGTGGTTCCTGGCCCAGATCGAGGACATCGTCAAGACCGAAGGCCAGATCAAGGCGCGCACGCTGGAAAGCCTGTCGACGGCCGAGCTGCGCCACGTGAAGCAGAAGGGCTTCTCGGACCGACGCCTGGCCAGGCTGCTGAAGACCGATGCCAAGGCCGTGCGCGAGGCGCGCATCGCCAAGAACGTGCGTCCGGTCTACAAGCGCGTGGACACCTGCGCGGCCGAGTTCGGCACCAACACCGCCTACATGTACTCGACCTACGAGGCCGAGCATGGCGAGTGCGAGGCCAGCCCGACCGACAAGAAGAAGATCATGGTGCTGGGCGGCGGCCCGAACCGGATCGGCCAGGGCATCGAGTTCGACTACTGCTGCGTGCACGCCGCGCTGGCACTGCGCGAAGACGGGTACGAGACCATCATGGTCAACTGCAACCCGGAAACCGTGTCGACCGACTATGACACCTCGGACCGCCTGTACTTCGAGCCGGTGACGCTGGAAGACGTGCTGGAGATCGTCGCGATCGAGAAGCCGGTCGGCGTGATCGTGCAGTATGGCGGCCAGACCCCGTTGAAGCTCGCGCTCGACCTGGAGCGCAATGGCGTGCCCATCATCGGCACCAGCCCGGACATGATCGACGCCGCGGAAGACCGCGAGCGTTTCCAGAAGCTGCTGCAGGAACTCGGCCTGCGCCAGCCGCCGAACCGCACCGCGCGTGCCGAGGACGAAGCGCTGCGTCTGGCCGAGGAAATCGGCTACCCGCTGGTGGTGCGCCCGTCGTACGTGCTGGGCGGCCGCGCGATGGAAATCGTGCACGAGCCGCGCGACCTCGAGCGCTATATGCGCGAGGCCGTCAAGGTGTCGAACGATTCCCCGGTGCTGCTGGACCGCTTCCTGAACGATGCGATCGAATGCGACGTCGACGCGCTGTCGGATGGCAAGCGCGTGTTCATCGGCGGCGTGATGGAGCACATCGAGCAGGCTGGCGTGCACTCGGGCGACTCGGCGTGCTCGCTGCCGCCGTACTCGTTGTCAGCTGAAACCGTGGCGGAACTGAAGCGCCAGACCGCCGCCATGGCCAGGGCCCTGAACGTGGTCGGCCTGATGAACGTGCAGTTCGCGATCCAGCAGAACAACGGTGTCGACACCGTCTACGTGCTGGAAGTGAACCCGCGTGCCTCGCGTACCGTGCCGTACGTGTCGAAGGCGACCGGCATGCAACTCGCCAAGATCGCCGCGCGCTGCATGGCCGGCCAGTCGCTGGACTCGCAGGGGGTGGTCGACGAGGTGGTGCCGCCGTACTACAGCGTCAAGGAAGCCGTGTTCCCGTTCAACAAGTTCCCGGGCGTCGATCCGGTCCTCGGACCTGAAATGCGTTCCACCGGCGAGGTGATGGGCGTGGGCAAGTCGTTCGGCGAGGCGCTCTTCAAGAGCCAGCTGGCCGCGGGTTCGCGCCTGCCGGAAAAGGGCACCGTGCTGATTACCGTGAAGGACAGCGACAAGGTACGCGCCGTCGCGGTGGCCCGCATGCTGCACGACATGGGCTACCCGATCGTTGCCACGCGTGGCACGGCCTCGGCCATCGAAGCCGCGGGCATCCCGGTCAAGGTGGTCAACAAGGTCAAGGACGGCCGTCCGCACATCGTCGACATGATCAAGAACGGCGAACTGGCGCTGGTGTTCACTACGGTGGACGAGACCCGCGGCGCGATTGCCGATTCGCGTTCGATCCGTATCTCGGCGCTGGCCAACCGCGTGCCTTACTACACCACCATCGCCGGCGCGAGCGCCGCGGTGGAGGGCCTGAAGCATATGCAGAGCCTGGAGGTCTACGACCTGCAAGGCCTGCATGCGTCGCTGGCGTAACTTGAACGCCTGACGGGGCGGTTGCGCTCCGTCAAGGACCTCGAGCCTGCCGGTGTTGCTGCCGGCGGGCATCTTGGCCTAAACTACGTCGAATTCGTTGATCGGCGCCCGGTTTCCCCGGGCGCCTTTCCCATCCGAAAGCCGCGGTTGAGCGGAAGTGCCCCAGGCCAGATACATAGGCCGGGCACGGTTCCAGCTCCGCTGCGGCTCATTTTTTTGTTGATCGAAAACATGAGCACCATTCCGATTACCAAGCGTGGCGCCGAACTGCTCAAGGAAGAGCTGCAGCGCCTCAAGGCTGTCGAGCGTCCGGCGGTGATCAATGCCATCTCCGAAGCGCGTGCGCAGGGCGATCTCTCTGAAAACGCGGAGTACGACGCCGCCAAGGAAAAGCAAGCCTTCATCGAGGGCCGCATCCTGGAGGTCGAGTCCAAGCTGTCCGCAGCGCAGGTCATTGACCCGACCCAACTCGATACGGACGGCCGCATTGTGTTCGGCGCCACGGTGGACCTGGAAGACCTGGAGTCCGGTAGCCCGGTGAGTTATCAGATTGTCGGCGATGACGAGGCTGACCTGGATAGCGGCAAGATTTCCGTCAGTTCGCCGATCGCGCGTGCGCTGATCGGCAAGTTCGAGGGCGACGTTGCAACCGTCCTGGCTCCGGGCGGCGAACGCGAGTACGAAGTCATCACCGTCCGCTACATCTGAGGTCGGTTCCCCGACCGACTGGACCAAGCGGATCGTGTTCTCTTCCTCCTACTCAAGCCTGCCGCCGCTGCCCCATCGCATTTTCCTGCTCCTGACGGTCGTCTGGGCCGGCAGCCTTTGGACGGTGGGCTACATGGTGGCCCCGACGCTGTTTTCCGTGCTGCCCAGCCGCGAGACGGCGGGCATGATCGCCGGCCACCTGTTCCATACCGAGGCCATCCTGGGCGTGACCATCGGCGTACTGCAGCTGGTGCTGTGCAATGTGCTGATCCGGCGCGGAGCCAACCGCTATCGGGTCCTGCGCTGGCTGGTGCTGGCCATGCTGTGTTGCGTGCTGGTGGGCTATTTCGGCACACAGCCTTTCATGGGCAGCCTCAAGGAGAAGGCGACGGCGCTCGGTGTCGGTGTGTCGGAGTCGCCGTTCCGGGCTCAGTTCGGCATGTTGCACGGCGTGTCCAGCGCCTTCTACCTGGTGCAGAGCCTGTTGGCGCTGGCACTGGTGTGGCGCGCTTCGGCGCCGCGCTCGGCCGGCGAATAGCCAGCCGGCGAATCGATCCGGCGACCCGGAGAGGGCGGCCCGCGCCGGGCCGCCGTTGTTCAGGCCAGGGCCTTCTTCTTCGGGCTGGCGGGCCGGGCGCGCGAGCGCTTGACGTTGCCGCCGGCCGTGACGCGTTCATTGCCCAGCACCGTGACTTCCTTGCGGGTCGGGCGGCGATTGGGCGCACCGCTGGGCTTCTTCACCGTCACGGTGCGAGGCGCGACGCCAGTGCGGCGTGCCGGCGCGTGGCGGCCGAGGTCCTGCGGCTGGTTTTCCTTGAGGCGAGCCTCGCCCGGACGCCAGACGACCAGCAGCTTGCCGATATGCTGGATCGGAGCGGCGCTCAGTTCATCGCAAATGGCTTCGTAGATGGCGACGCGGGCCTCGCGGTCGTCACCGAACACGCGAATCTTGATCAGATCGTGGGCCGCCAGGCTGCGGTCGATTTCGCCCAGCACCGCGCGCGTGAGTCCTTCCGCGCCAATCATAACGACCGGATTGAGGCCGTGGGCACGAGAGCGGAGTTCGGAGCGCTGGGCTGGAATAAGTTGAAGTGCGGACATAAATAGGCGCTGACGGCGCAGGAATAAGTGCTGCCAACGGCCCGAACGGGCAATGGCGGCCCGAATTGGCCACCGCTGGCATGCGATTGGCGCGTATTATCCGCCAAATCAGTGCAGGTTGGCGGCAAAAAACGGCAAAACAGGCAAGAAATTGCGGCGCGCTCGATTCGCGGCGCCGGCAGACAGGAAACAGGCGTAATCAGAATGGCCAAAGGCAAGACGAAGAACAAGTTCAACCAGTCGTGGCTGCACGACCACATCAACGACCCATACGTGAAGATGGCGCAGCGCGACGGGTATCGTGCGCGCGCGGCCTACAAGCTCAAGGAAATCGACGAGCAGGACAAGCTGATCCAGCCCGGCCAGGTCATTGTCGACCTGGGCGCCGCGCCTGGCAGCTGGAGCCAGTACGCGCGCAACAAGCTGGCGGCCTCGCCGCGGGCGGTTGGTGGCAAGCCTGATGGGGCGGTGGTGGCTATCGATATCCTGCCCATGGAGGCCGTTGCCGACGTCACGTTTATCCAGGGTGATTTTCGTGAGGAAGAAGTATTTCGCCAGCTAGAGGAGGTGGTGATGGCGGCTTCCGGCGGCGGAAAAATCGACCTTGTATTGTCTGACATGGCCCCCAACTTGTCAGGTGTGGCGTTTGCCGACGCTGCGCGTATCGAGTATCTGTGTGATCTGGCCTTGGATTTTGCGCAGGCCCATCTCAAGGCGGACGGCGCATTGCTGGTAAAGTGTTTCCACGGCAGTGGTTACAGCCAGATCGTCGAGAAGTTCAAACGGCAGTTCAAGGTGGTCGCCTCACGCAAGCCCAAGGCGTCGCGCGACAAATCCTCTGAAACATTTATCCTTGGGCGTTACCTCAAAGTCATGAATTGACGGATCCGGCGGAAGCCGGGGCCGTCTGGTCCCGGGGGCTATCGGCTCCATAGTTTTCGCTGTTACCCCTTCGGGGCGGGTGCTGCATTACAATGCAGCTATCCGTTGGCAAGGCAATCGCAAAGGAGTTCGGCCTTGAATAACAACCTGTTTCAAAAGGCGGCAATCTGGCTCGTAATCGCGCTGGTGTTGTTTACCGTCTTCAAGCAGTTCGACAAGCCCCGTGCACAGGACGGCGTCACCTACTCGCAGTTCATGGATGACGCCAAGAATGGCAAGGTGTCGCGTGTCGACGTGCAGGGCCGCAACCTCGTGGTGTCGCCGAAAGAAGGCGCCAAGTACACCATCATCTCGCCGGGCGACATCTGGATGGTCGGCGACCTGATGAAGTACGGCGTCCAGGTGACCGGCAAGGCTGACGACGAACCCAACGTGCTGGTCCAGGCGCTGTACTACCTCGGGCCGACCCTCCTGATCATCGTGTTCTGGTTCTACATGATGCGGCAGATGCAGGGCGGCGGGAAAGGCGGAGCCTTCTCGTTCGGCAAGTCGCGCGCGCGCCTGATCGATGAAAACCAGAACGCCGTCACGTTCCAGGATGTGGCGGGCTGCGACGAGTCCAAGGAAGAAGTGGTCGAACTGGTCGACTTCCTGAAGGACCCGCAAAAGTTCCAGAAGCTGGGCGGCCGCATCCCGCGCGGCGTGCTGCTGGTCGGCCCTCCGGGTACCGGCAAGACGCTGCTGGCGCGTGCCATTGCCGGCGAGGCCAAGGTACCGTTCTTCAGCATCTCGGGTTCCGACTTCGTTGAAATGTTTGTCGGCGTGGGTGCTGCCCGCGTGCGCGACATGTTCGAGAACGCCAAGAAGCAGGCACCGTGCATCGTGTTCATCGATGAAATCGACGCGGTCGGCCGCCATCGTGGCGCCGGCATGGGCGGCGGCAACGACGAGCGCGAGCAGACCCTGAACCAGATGCTGGTCGAGATGGACGGTTTCGAGGCCAACTCGGGCGTGATCGTGATCGCCGCGACCAACCGTGCCGACGTCCTCGACAAGGCGCTGCTGCGTCCGGGCCGTTTCGACCGCCAGGTCTACGTGGGCCTGCCGGACATCCGCGGCCGCGAGCAGATCCTGAAGGTCCATATGCGCAAGGTGCCCATCGGCAACGATGTGGATGCTTCGATCATCGCGCGTGGTACCCCGGGCTTCTCCGGGGCCGACCTGGCGAACCTGGTCAACGAAGCTGCACTGTTTGCCGCCCGCCGCAGCAAGCGCGTGGTCGACATGCAGGACTTCGAGGATGCCAAGGACAAGATCTACATGGGTCCGGAGCGCAAGTCGACGGTCATGCGCGAAGAAGAGCGCAAGGCCACGGCTTACCACGAGTCCGGCCATGCGGTGGTAGCCAAGCTGCTGCCGAAGGCCGACCCGGTGCACAAGGTCACCATCATGCCGCGCGGCTGGGCATTGGGCGTGACCTGGCAGCTGCCGGAGCATGACAAGTATTCGAAGTACAAGGACAACATGCTGGAAGAGGTCGCGATTCTCTTCGGCGGCCGGGCGGCGGAAGAGGTGTTCCTCAACGCCATGAGCACTGGCGCGTCCAATGACTTCGAACGCGCGACCAAGATTGCTCGCGACATGGTGACCCGCTTCGGCATGAGCGACGAGCTTGGCGCCATGGTCTATGTCGACACCGAGCAGGATGGCATGTTCGGCAAGCTGTCGTCGAAGACCGTGTCGGAAGCCACGCAGCAGAAGGTCGACGCCGAGATCCGCCGCATCATCGACGACCAGTACGCGCTGGCCAAGCGCCTGCTCGAAGAGAATCGCGACAAGGTCGAAGCCATGACCGCCGCGCTGATGGAGTGGGAAACGATCGACGCGGACCAGGTCAACGACATCATGGCTGGCAAGCCGCCGCGTCCTCCGCGCGGTGTGTCGGGCTCGAACGGCGGCGGCAATGCCCCGTCTGGTGGCTCGCCGGTGGCGCCTTCGAACGCGCCCGCCACGGCCTGACGGCACGGATCGCCGTCCGCGGGACCGTGATCGCCTGGTAGTTCGGACAAGCCGGTGCGCGAGCACCGGCTTTCTTGTTTCTGCGCGGCACAGGCGCAGAACCACTTCTTTCCCATTGCGCTTTCCTACCTTGCAGCAGACCTCGCCATCCCGGTATTTCCAGTGCGGCCGCTATCGCTTCGCGCTGGATCGTCGCCCGCTCGTCATGGGCATTCTCAACGTTACGCCCGATTCGTTCTCGGACGGCGGCAAGCACGCCACGCGGGACGCGGCGCTGCGGCATGCCGAGCAGCTTATCGCGGAAGGCGTGGACATCCTCGATATCGGCGGCGAGTCGAGCCGCCCGGGTTCCGCGGCCTTGCCGCTGGACGAAGAGCTGGCCCGCGTGATTCCGATCGTCGAAGCATTGCGCGACTGTGGCAAGCCGCTGTCGATCGACACCTACAAGCCCGAGGTGATGCGCGCATCGCTGTCGGCCGGTGCCGACCTGATCAACGATATCTGGGGCTTCCGCATGCCCGGTGCGATCGAGGCGGTCGCCAGTGGGCAGGCCGGCCTGTGCGTGATGCATATGCAGCGGGACCCGCAGACCATGCAGGAGGACCCGCAGTACGCCGACGTGGTGGCCGAGGTGGGCGACTTCCTCGAAGAACGCGTGGCTGTATTGCACAAGGCCGGTGTCGACCCGGCGCGCATCACCCTGGACCCGGGATTTGGCTTCGGCAAGACTCCGGATCATAATCTGCGCCTGCTGGGGCAATTGCCTGCGCTGGCGAAGGCTGGCCTGCCGCTGCTGGTGGGCCTGTCGCGCAAGTCGACGCTAGGAGCGATCCTCGGTGGCCGGCCGCCGATGCAGCGTGTGGCGGCGAGCCTTGCCGCGGCGGTATGTGCGGCGGAGCGCGGAGCCTTTATCGTGCGCGTGCATGATGTGCAGGATACGGTGGATGCCCTCAAGACGTGGTGGGCCGTCCGGAATGAGGCTGTGACAACCGTCGAGCCCTAGCAGTTATCGCAGCAATAGTTGCCAGACAGAGCAAGCAAGAAAGGACGAAAGGGAATGACGCGCAAGTATTTCGGGACAGATGGCGTACGCGGCAAGGTTGGTGAACTGCCGATCACGCCGGATTTCGTCATGCGGCTGGGACATGCCGCTGGCAAGGTGCTCGCCCATGGCGCCCGCACGGGGCAGGGTCGGCCGACCGTGCTGATTGGCAAGGACACGCGGATCTCGGGTTATATGCTGGAGGCGGCGCTTGAGGCCGGTTTTACCTCGGCTGGCGTGCACGTGTTGCTGACGGGGCCGCTGCCGACCCCCGGCATCGCTTACCTGACGCGCGCGCTGCGGCTGTCGGCGGGCGTGGTGATCTCGGCCAGCCACAATCCGTACTATGACAATGGCATCAAGTTCTTCTCGGCCGACGGCGACAAGCTTCCCGACGAGGTCGAGTCGCAGATCGAGGCCGCCATTGAAGAGCCGATGGTCTGCGCGCCGTCCGATGACCTGGGCCGGGCCCGGCGCATCAACGACGCCCCCGGACGCTACATCGAATTCTGCAAGAGCACGTTCCCGACCAGCCAGGACCTGCATGGTCTCAAGCTGGTCGTGGACTGCGCGCACGGTGCTGCCTACCACATCGCTCCGCATGTCTTCCATGAGCTCGGCGCCGATGTCGTAGCGATCGGCAACCAGCCGGACGGCCGCAACATCAATGACGGATACGGTGCCACTGCACCCGGAAAGCTGGTGGAGGCAGTGCGCGAGCACGGTGCCGACCTGGGGCTGGCATTCGACGGGGACGCGGACCGGCTGCAGGTTGTGGACAGTGAAGGCCGTCTCTACAACGGCGACGAACTGCTGTACCTGATCGTGCGCGACCGCATGGCCGGAGGGCAGGCAGTCGAAGGCGCCGTCGGTACGCTCATGACCAATATGGCCGTGGAGCTTGCGCTCAAGCGTATCGGCGTGGAGTTCGTGCGAGCGAAGGTCGGTGACCGCTATGTGCTCGAAGAGTTGAACAAGCGTCACTGGACACTTGGCGGCGAGGGTTCCGGGCACCTGCTTTGCCTGGACCGCCACAGTACCGGCGATGGCATCGTCTCCGCGCTCCAGGTGCTGGCGGCGCTGCGCCGCAGCGGCAAGACGCTCGCTGGCCTGCTCGAGGGCGTCAGCCTGTTCCCGCAAAAGCTCATCAACGTCCGCGTCGAGAAGGGATTCGACTGGCAGTCCCATGCCGGCCTGAAGGCGGCGCGAGCGTTGGTGGAACCCGAACTGGCAGGGCGCGGTCGCGTGCTGATCCGTGCATCCGGCACCGAGCCCGTGGTTCGCGTGATGGTCGAGGCCGAGCAGGCGGAGACCGCCGAGCGCGCCGCGCAGACGCTGGCAGAGGCCTTGCGTGCCTGAGCCGCGCTAGACGAATTCAGCGATATCACTGCGCCGGGCATGCCCCGGCGCTTTTTTTTGCCTGATAACGCAATTAACCGACGGCATTTCCCCACCTCGGTTGGGGCTGGTCAGGCGAGCGCGACCCGCGCCAGCATTGGCTTGCACGAAGATTTGAAGATGTCATGGAATTGTCATATGCGGAGCATAGAGTTCGTCTTGTCAAAAATTTGTCATTCCCAACCAATGTTCTCTGGAGGACATATGAAGCTGGTCAAGACTGCCGTGGCAGGCATCGTTTCGATGGTCGTAGCGGGTACTGCGTTCGCGGCGGAAATTACCGGTGCAGGCGCTTCCTTCCCGGCGCCCGTGTATTCCAAGTGGGCCGACGCATACCAGAAAGCAACGGGTAACAAGGTCAACTATCAATCGATCGGTTCGTCGGGCGGCATCAAGCAGATTGGTGCCAAGACGGTCGATTTCGGCGCCTCCGACGCTCCGCTGAAGGACGAGGACCTGACCAAGCAGGGTCTGGTCCAGTTCCCGACGGTGATCGGCGGCGTGGTGCCGGTGATCAACCTGCAAGGCGTGAAGCCGGGCGAGCTGACCATCACCGGCGAGGTGCTGGCCAATATCTACCTGGGCAAGATCAAGAAGTGGGACGATCCGGCCATCAAGGCGCTGAACCCGCACGCCAAGCTGCCGAGCCAGGACATCCTGCCGGTGCGCCGCGCTGACGGCTCGGGCACCACCTTCATCTTCACCAACTACCTGTCGAAGGTCAGCCCCGACTGGCAGAAGTCGGTGGGCGAGGGCACCACGGTCAACTGGCCGGGCGGCGGCACCGGCGGCAAGGGCAACGAAGGCGTGGCCGCGTTCGTGCAGCGTCTGAACGGCGCGATCGGCTATGTCGAGTACGCCTACGCCAAGCAGAACAAGATGACCCACCTGAACATGAAGAATTCGTCGGGTGCCGTGGTCCAGCCGGGTGACGATGCCTTCAAGGCCGCCGCTGCCGGCGCGGACTGGAGCAAGAGCTACTACCAGATCCTGACCAACCAGCCGGGCAAGACCGCATGGCCGATCGCGGGTGCCACCTTCATCCTGGTCCACAAGAACCAGGAAAAGTCGGCGCAGGGCGCTGAAGTGCTGAAGTTCTTCGACTGGGCCTACAAGAGCGGCGGCAATATGGCCGCCGACCTGGACTACGTGCCGCTGCCGGAAGCGGTCGTGAACCAGATCCGCACCACCTGGAAGACCAGCGTCAAGGACGCTTCGGGCAAGGCCCTGTACTAAGCCACTGTCTGCCTGCATGGCAGCCGGCCGCGGCGTGTGCCGCGGCCGGCTGAGTGGCCCGGCGGCTTGCCGCCGGCGCCTGCCAAAATCATCGACCGTATTCTCTGCACCATGGCGACTTCGTCCGATCTCCCAGCCGTACGGCCGCCCAGCCGCATTGGCGACATCCTGTTCGGCGGCCTGACACGCGGGGCCGCCATCGTGACGCTGCTCCTGCTGGGCGGCATCATCGTGTCGCTGGCGATCAGCGCCTGGCCTTCGATCCAGACATTCGGCGCCCGCTTCTTCTGGACGGCGGAATGGGATCCTCCCGCAGACGTCTATGGCGCGCTCGTGCCCATCTACGGCACGCTCGTGACTTCGCTGATCGCACTCATCATTGCCGTGCCGGTCAGCTTTGGCATCGCGCTGTTCCTGACCGAGCTTTCGCCGGCCTGGCTGCGCCGCCCGCTCGGCACCGCAATCGAATTGCTGGCCGCCGTGCCGTCGATCGTCTACGGCATGTGGGGCCTGCTGGTGTTCGCTCCGCTCTTTGGCGAGTACTTCCAGAAGCCGCTCGCGGCCACTGTCGGCCAGCTGCCGGTGATCGGCAAGCTGTTCCAGGGCGCCCCGCTGGGCATCGGCCTGCTGTGCGCCGGTGTCATCCTCGCGATCATGATCATTCCGTACATCGCTTCGGTGATGCGCGACGTATTTGAAGTCACCCCGGTGCTGCTCAAGGAATCCGCCTACGGCGTGGGCTGCACCACCTGGGAAGTGATGTGGAACGTGGTCCTGCCCTATACCCGCGCCGGCGTGATCGGCGGCGTCATGCTCGGCCTTGGCCGCGCACTGGGCGAAACCATGGCCGTCACCTTCGTGATCGGCAATACCAACCTGCTCGACAACGCATCGCTGTTCTCGCCGGGCAACAGCATCACGTCCGCACTGGCCAACGAGTTCGCCGAAGCGGGTGCCGGCCTGCACACGGCCGCGCTGATGGAACTGGGCCTGATCCTGTTCTTCATTACGTTCGTGGTGCTGGCGCTGTCCAAGCTGCTGCTGCTGCGACTGGCAAAGAATGAGGGGGCAAAATGAACCAGGCCAGCCACGCTGTGTCTTCCGCATCGATCCCGGCCGTACGGCCCGACGCCGATGCCGTGCGCACGCGCCTGCAAGCGCGCCGTCGCCGCACCAACCTGTTCGCATTGACGGCCTCGCTGGGCGCAATGGGCTTCGGCCTGTTCTGGCTGGCTTGGATCCTGTTCACCACCGTCACGCTGGGCGTGGGCGGCCTGTCGCTGGACCTGTTCACGCAGATGACGCCAGCGCCGAATACCGCGGGCGGTGGCCTGGCCAACGCGATCTATGGCAGCTTCGTGATGGTCGGGTTCGCCACGCTGCTCGGCACGCCGCTGGGGATTCTGGCAGGCATCTATCTGGCCGAGTACGGCAAGTCGTCGCCGCTGGCCAGTCTGATCCGCTTCATCAACGACATCCTGCTGTCGGCGCCGTCGATCGTGATTGGCCTGTTCGTCTACGCGCTGGTGGTGACCCGCATGGGCCATTTCTCCGGTTGGGCAGGCGTGTGCGCGCTGGCGCTGCTGCAGATTCCGATCGTGGTGCGCACGACCGAGAACATGCTGAACCTGGTGCCGAATGCACTGCGTGAAGCCGCCTTCGCGCTCGGTACGCCGAAGTGGAAGATGGTGCTGTCGATCACGGTCAAGTCCTCCTATGCCGGCATCGTTACCGGCGTGCTGCTGGCCGTGGCGCGTATCGCCGGCGAAACCGCGCCGCTGCTGTTCACCGCGCTCTCCAACCAGTTCTGGACCAGCGACCTGAACAAGCCGATGGCGAACCTGCCCGTCACCATCTTCCGCTTTGCCATGAGCCCGTTCACGGAATGGCAGCAGCTGGCCTGGGCAGGCGTGTTCCTGATCACGATCGGCGTGCTCGCGCTCAATATCCTGGCGCGCATCCTGTTCAAGAAATAATGACCGGCGTGCGATGCAAGCATCGGACCGGAACCTGAATACCAAGCGAGAACCAGCATGACTTCGACTGTCATCGATATTCCCGACTCCGTGCGCGCCAAGATCGACGTGCGCAACCTGAACTTCTTCTACGGCCAGTTCCATGCCCTGAAGGACATCAACATGTCGATCCCGGACCGCAAGGTGACGGCCTTCATCGGCCCGTCGGGCTGCGGCAAGTCCACGCTGCTGCGCACCTTCAACAAGATGTACGGCCTCTACCCCGAGCAGCGTGCCGAGGGCGAGATCAACATGGACGGCGAGAACCTGCTGACCAGCCGCCAGGACATCGCGCTGCTGCGCGCCAAGGTGGGCATGGTGTTCCAGAAGCCGACGCCGTTCCCGATGTCGATCTACGACAACATCGCCTTTGGCGTGCGCCTGTTCGAGAAGCTGTCGCGCTCGGAAATGGACGACCGCGTGGAGTGGGCACTGTCCAAGGCCGCGCTGTGGAACGAGGCCAAGGACAAGCTGCACCAGTCGGGCTATGGCCTGTCGGGCGGCCAGCAGCAGCGCCTGTGCATTGCACGCGGCATTGCCATCCGTCCCGAAGTCCTGCTGCTTGACGAGCCGTGCTCGGCGCTGGACCCGATCTCCACGGGCCGCATCGAGGAACTGATCGCCGAGCTGAAAGACGAATATACGGTGGTGATCGTGACCCACAATATGCAGCAGGCTGCGCGTTGCTCGGACTACACCGCCTACATGTACCTGGGCGAGCTGATCGAATTCGGCGAGACCGAGAAGATCTTCATCAAGCCGCACCGCAAGGAAACGGAAGACTACATTACCGGCCGGTTCGGCTGATGCCGGCCGCTGCGCCACGCCACCTCCCCGGAAACCCATAGCGGTCTGGAGATACCCATGACTGACAAGCACCTGTCAACGCAATTCGACGCCGACCTCAATGCCATCAACACCAAGCTGCTGCAGATGGGTGGTCTGGTCGAGTCGCAGATCCAGTTCGCCATGCGGGCACTGGCCGACTTCGATGCCTCGCTGGCCGACCAGGTCATCGAGCGCGAACAGCAGCTCAATGCGCTGGAAGTCGAGATCGACGCCGACTGCGGCAACATCATTGCGCGCCGCCAGCCTACCGCGCGCGACCTGCGCCTGGTGATGGCGATCTCCAAGACCATCACGAACCTGGAGCGCGCGGGGGACGAGGCCGAGAAGATCGCCAAGCGCACCAAGCACATCTTGGAAGACGCGGCGGCGCATAATATCAACTACGCCGAAGTGAAGCTGTCGGGCGAGATGGCCATCTCGCTGCTGCGCCAGGCGCTGGACGCCTTTGCCCGCCTGGATACGGTGGCGGCCGCGAGTATCGTCAAGGACGACAAGGCCATCGACGAGGAATTCCGCGGTTTTGTGCGCAAGCTGATTACCTACATGATGGAAGACCCGCGTACGATCTCGGTCGCGCTCGACTTCCTGTTCGTGGCCAAGGCGGTGGAGCGCATCGGCGACCATGCCAAGAACATTGCCGAGTTCATCATCTATATCGTCAAGGGGACCGATGTCCGCCACGCTTCGCGCGAGGACATGGAGCGCGAAGCCCTGAGCTGAGCGCCACCTCCGGAGAAACACACACATGCCAAGCAGTATTCTCGTTGTCGAAGACGAACCGGCCATCGCTGAACTGATCGCCGTCAACCTGCAGCACGCGGGGCACTATCCGATCCGGGCCTATAACGCCGAGCAGGCGCTGTCGCTGATGAGCGACGTGCTGCCTGACCTGGTGTTGCTGGACTGGATGCTCCCGGGCAAGTCAGGCGCAACCTTCGCCAAAGAACTGCGTGCCAACGACCGCACCAAGCAGATTCCCATCATCATGCTCACGGCCCGCAGCGAGGAGCAGGACAAGGTGATGGGCCTCGAAGCCGGTGCGGACGACTACGTCACCAAGCCGTTCTCGCCCAAGGAACTCCTGGCCCGCATCAAGGCCGTGCTGCGCCGCCGTGCGCCGCAGCTCACCGATGACGTGGTGGCCATCAACGGCCTGCGCCTGGACCCGGCCACGCACCGCGTGACGGGCGAAGACAACGCCGGCCCGATCAAGCTCGACCTCGGCCCCACCGAGTTCCGCTTGCTGCACTTCTTGATGACCCATCCCGAACGCGTGCACAGCCGCTCGCAACTGCTGGACCAGGTCTGGGGCGACCATGTCTTCGTCGAAGAGCGTACAGTCGACGTGCATATCAAGCGTCTGCGCGCGGCCCTGACGCCTGGCGGCTATAGCAATATGATCGAGACGGTGCGGGGCAGCGGCTATCGGCTGGCCCGTACCCCGGGCAACTGAATGCGGATCTGACCAGCGCTGCGCGGCCAGTCGTCACGAATTCGTGGCAAACTCTGCCGCAAGTCGGCGGCTCTGCTGCCATCTGCCCGCACTCCGGGCTCCTGAGTTTCTCTTGCGCGCATGAATGTCATCTGGGCCCGCTCCGCGGCCATCCTGATCAGCCTGGTGGTGGTTGCCGTCGGGGCCTACTTCGTGGCGGGCGCGGTACTCGCGCTGGCCGTGATGAGTGTTTCACTGGTGTGCCTGGTGGCATTCCATCTCTACCAGATCAACCGGCTGTGGAAGGTCCTGGATGCGCCGGCATATGGCGAGATTCCCAGTGCGCTCGGTCTCTGGGGCGAGGTCTACTATCGCCTGCACAGGCTGGTCAAGCGCTGGCGCCTGCAGGTCCTGCAGGTCGAGCGGCAGCACACGCGCTTCATCCAGGCCATCCAGGCCTCGCCGAACGGCGTGCTGATGCTCGATGATGCCGACCAGATCGAGTGGTGCAATGACGTGGCCGAACAGCATTTCGGCCTGAACGCGCGCCGCGATGTGCGCCAGCGCATCACCCACCTGATCCGCCGTCCCGATTTCGTCCACTACCTGACACGCCAGCGCTTCGACGAGCCTCTGTTGATGTGCGACATGGGCGAGCACAAGCACGGCGTGATCTCGGTGCAGGTGCTGCCCTATGGCGACAACCGCAAGCTGGTCATCACGCAGGACATCACCAAGCTGGAGAATACCGAGGCCATGCGGCGCGACTTCGTCGCCAACGTATCGCACGAACTGAAGACGCCGCTGACTGTCCTGACCGGCTTTCTTGAGACCGTGCGTGACCTGCCGGTGTCCGAGGAAGACCGGCGGCGCTATGTCGACATGATGCTGGTGCAGTCCATGCGGATGCAAAGCATCGTGGAGGACCTGCTGGCCCTGGCCAAGCTCGAAAGCGATGCACAGGCGCCCGGGCAGGAACTCGTGCCGGTCCGGGAGCTGGTGAACCATCTGGTGCACGACGCGGAAGCGCTATCGCAGGAGCGCCACCAGATCGTGGCCGAGATCGACCCCACCGTGGGGCTGCGCGGCACCGAGATGGAGTTGATGTCGGCGCTGGGCAACCTGGTCTCGAATGCCGTGCGCTATACGCCGGCTGGCGGGCGTATCACGATCCGGCTGGGCTGGGATGACGGGCATGCCGTGTTCTCGGTGGCCGATACCGGACTTGGCATTGCGCCCGAACATATTCCCCGCCTGACCGAGCGCTTCTACCGGGTCGACCGCAGCCGCTCGCGCGATACCGGAGGCACGGGCCTGGGCCTGGCTATCGTAAAGCACGTGGTCTCACGCCACCATGCCGAACTGCGCGTGAGCAGCGAAGTGGGGCGGGGCAGTGTGTTCCGCGTCATCTTCCCGTTGGAACGCAGCGTGCGCGAGCAAGCCGGCGCGGCGGATCCCTCGCGTCGCGCAGCCTGAAGGAGGCCGCCGGCATATCGCTGCACAAGTCCAACGAAAGAAAATGGCCCGCTAATGCGGTAATGCCGTTCAGTTAAGGTCCTTTCTCAGGAACCGAACGGTGTAACGAGAAGGTCGAGACTTAACGACCCGTGCGCATGTGCGTGCGGGTCGTTTTTCGTTTGGGAGCGCCTTCAGTCGCTCGCGCAAGCGATGTAGCAGCGCAGGCAGTTTGCCGTGTGACCGCGTCGCGGCAGCCCACATCAGTTCGTACTGAATGGTATGGAAGGCCCGTACGAAGCTGATGTCGGTCGGTGCGATTTTCGCTTCGAGCGCCGCTTTG
>NZ_CAJPUY010000016.1 GCF_905397275.1 Cupriavidus yeoncheonensis
TCCGCTGCTGCTCAAGGATGACATCGTGGTCGAGCGGCCCACCTATCGCGACTTCAGCCTGCACCTGCCCGAAGGACCGGGCCTGGGTCTGGCGCTCGATGAGGACAAGCTTGCGCACTACCGGCGCGATCGCGCCTGAACAATCTGATTCACGAAGAGGAACGCCATGCTTTACCTGGTCCGGATGGATGTGAACCTGCCGCACGACATGCCCGCCGCGCAGGCCGATGACATCAAGGCGCGCGAGAAGGCGTATGCCCAGCAACTGCAGCACGAAGGCAAGTGGCAGCAGCTGTACCGCGTGGTGGGCGAGTACGCCAACTACAGCATCTTCGACGTGGCCTCGCACGACGAGCTGCACACACTGCTGTCGGGCTTGCCGCTGTTTCCGTACATGAAGATCCACGTGACGCCGCTGGCTAAACATCCGTCATCGATCCGCTGAAACGCGGCCCGGGACAAGAAGAACCCGCATCGCGCGGGCACGCAGAGAGGAGACTCATGAAAACGTTGTTCCAGCGGCTGGCCTGCACCGGCCGCGCAGGCGCGCTTGCCCTGGCGGCAAGCCTTTCGTTCGCCGCACCGGCCGCGCATGCGGCCTACCCCGACCACCCGATCCGCTGGATCGTGCCGTTCCCCTCGGGCGGCGCCATGGACAATATCGCACGCACGCTGGGCGAAGACATGTCGCGCACGCTCGGACAGTCGATCGTGGTCGAGAACCGGCCTGGCGCCGGCGGCAACATCGGCGCCGAACTCGTGGCGCGGTCACCGGCCGACGGCTATACGCTGATCATCGTGGCCAATGGCATGGCCGTGAACCAGGCGCTGTATGGCAAGCTGTCGTACGACCCGGTCAAGGACTTCGCTCCGGTCTCGCTGCTGGCCGTGGTGCCGAACGTGCTGGTGGCCAACAAGGCGCGCCGGCAGGAAACCACGGTCAAGGAGGTGATCGCCCACGCGAAGGCATCGCCCGGCAAGTACACCTATGCCTCCGCGGGTAACGGGACTTCGATCCACCTTGCGGCGGAACTGTTCACGTCGATGGCCGGCGTGGATATGCTCCACATCCCCTACAAGGGTAGCGGTCCGGCCATGACCGACCTGCTGGGTGGCCAGGTCGACTACATGTTCGACAGCATCACCTCGGCCAAGCCGCAGATCGATTCGGGCAAGCTGACGCCGATCGCCGTCACCACGGCCAAGCGCTCCAGCGCGCTGCCCAACGTGCCGACCGTCGCCGAGGCAGGACTGCCCGGCTACGAACTGTCGCCGTGGTTCGCGGCCTTCGTGCCGGCCAGGACGCCGCAGCCGGTGATCGACACGCTGAACCGCGCGATGCTCGAAGCCCTGCGCAAGCCGGCCGTGCAGAAGCGCCTGGCGCTGATCGGCGCCGAGCCGATCGGCAGCTCGCCGGCCGTGCTGCGCGACCACCTGGCCCGGGAGACCGAGAAGTGGGGCGCGCTGATCCGCCAGCGCGGCATCCGCGCCGACTGAACCCATACCGTGCCCGCCGTGGCGGGCTGCCTGATATGACCCATTCCGCTCTACCAGCCCGCACCGGCACGGCCACCAGCGCCGGCGTGTCCATCCACTATTCGATCGAAGGCGCCGCGGGCGCGCCGGTGCTGGTCATGTCCAATTCGCTGGGCACGACGCTGCAGATGTGGGACCCGCAGATGCCGGCGCTGCTCAGGCATTTCCGCGTGCTGCGCTATGACACGCGCGGCCATGGCCGCTCGTCGGTGCCGGCGCAGCCGTTCGGCATGGCCGAGTTGGGTGCCGACGTGCTCGCGGTGATGGAACATGCCGGCGTCGGGCGCGCGCATTTCTGTGGCCTGTCGATGGGCGGGATGACGGGCATGTGGCTGGCACGCCATCATGCCGACCGCTTTGGCCGCTTCGTGCTGGCCAATACGGCCGCGCTGATCGGGCCCGCGTCGGTCTGGGACAACCGCATTGCCACCGTGCAACGTGACGGCATGGCGGCCATCGTGCCGGGAGTGCTGGAGCGCTGGTTCACGCCGTCCTATCGCGCGTCGCACGCGCAGGCCATGGAGCCCGTGCGCGACATGCTGCTCGGGTGCGATCCGGTTGGCTACACGGCCAACTGTGCAGCCGTGCGTGATGCAGACCTGCGGGCCATGCTGCCGCAGATCGACGCGAAGGTGCTGGTCATCGCCGGCGAGCAGGATGCCGCGACCACGCCCGCGCAGGGTCGCGAGGTCGCGCAGGCCGTGCCGGAGGCGGAGTACCTGTCGCTCGACGCAGCGCACCTGTCGAACTGGGAGTTGCCGCAGGCGTTTGCTGACGCGGCAGTCCGGTTCCTGGGTGCGGCCTGACTGGCGGACTCCCGGTTGTGGTGCCTGGCATGCGCCGCTGCTTCGCCGGCGCAGGCCTGGGTTGCTTCCATCGGGCTCGCTGAGGCTGTCTATACTTGCCTGCGAGGACGATTGGAACGAAGTGCAGAATGCAGCGCGCCGCAAGACTCGGACGTTGCAGTACGCCGCGTCGGTGGCCTTCGCATCGGGCGCCCGGTTTCTGCGCCATCCGGTGATGGCAGTTCGGACGCGCCGCGCAGGCGAATCGGCCTCGAGTGAACCCATCGCATCTGCACGGGGGGCGCCATGCTGGCATTGTTCGAATCGCTCACCAGGCGGCTGATCACGGAGTGGGAACTGCGCAAGCGGGACGAGAAGCTCTCCCGCACCTACCACTGTCGTTGCGGCACGGCCATCTTCTTTCGCAACACACAGTGCCTGAATTGCGCATCCCAGTTGGGCTATCTGCCGGATACCCTGTCCCTGGTCGCGCTGGCCCCCGGCTCCGAGCCTGGCACGCTGAGGGCCGACGACAACGAGCGCGTCTACAAATACTGCGGCAACCGCGAGACACCGGCGCTGTGCAACTGGATGGTGGAGGCTAGCGATCCCGCTTCGCTTTGCATTGCCTGCCGTCTCAACCGCACGATCCCGGATCTCGATGACGCCGACAATGCCCGCTACTGGGCCGCCATCGAAGTAGCCAAGCGGCGCCTTGTGGCGCAACTGCTCGCCTTGGGGCTTCCGGTGAAGTCCAAGGTCGAGGAAGACCCCGAACGGGGCGTGATGTTCGATTTCCTGCGTTCGCCGCCGGAAGGACCGGCCGTGATGACCGGCCATGCGAATGGCCTCATCACCATGAATGTCGAAGAGGCCGACGATGTCAAGCGCGAGAAGCTCAAGCACGACCTGCACGAGCCCTATCGCACGCTGCTTGGCCACTTCCGGCACGAGATCGGCCACTACTACTGGAATCTTCTGGTGCGCGACACGAAGTGGCTGGAGCCGTTCCGGCAGCTCTTCGGCGATGAACGTGCCAGCTACGCCGAGGCGCTGAAGCGCAACTACGAAGCGGGGCCACCGGCAGACTGGGGCAATTCCTACATTTCTTCCTACGCCACGATGCATCCCTGGGAAGACTGGGCCGAGACCTGGGCGCACTACCTGCATGTGGTCGACAGCATGGGCACGGCGCTCGGCTTCGGGCTGGGTGCCGAGGATATCGAGGGCACAGTGACCCCGTTCACGAGCGAAGACCTGTACGCACCGGATGACCCCGGCGCGTCGGGCTTCCTGTCGCTGCTGAACTCATGGATCGAGGTGATCATGGTCCTCAACGAACTGGCGCGCAG
The DNA here is from genome assembly GCF_905397275.1 of Cupriavidus yeoncheonensis. GTDB lineage: Bacteria > Pseudomonadota > Gammaproteobacteria > Burkholderiales > Burkholderiaceae > Cupriavidus > Cupriavidus yeoncheonensis. The sequence continues at coordinate 3,674 of NZ_CAJPUY010000016.1, forward strand.
CATGGGGCAACCCGACTTCTATCCGTTCATCATGTCCAGGCCCGTGGTGGCCAAACTGCAACTCGTGCACATGATCATCTTCGACGCGCAAGACCAGGGTGCGACTTGAAGACAAGGACGGTGCCGGCCTGAGCCGGACAGGGGAATGTGAGCATGAACCTGTCGCCTTCGCGATGCCTGCCTGGCAGTGCGCCGGGATGTAAAAGGGTGCTGGTTCCCGGGGAGAATACTCGTTGGTTCCGGGCCAACAGGGCAGGGCAGTGACGTAGTCCGGAGGGGCATGGGGCGCGACAAACAGCCCACGTGTCGCGCAAGACGTGGTGCCGCCCTCACAAAACGCAGCGCGAGTCGCGCCGGATGGTGCAACGACGCGCCGGTTCGCGCACAAGCACTCAACGCTGGCTGGAAACTTGCTTCTCCTCCTGTGTGAAGCCACTTGCACAGTCTGGAGGTTCCATGCACGCACGCATCACTGCTCACAAGGGAATTCTGGTTGTCGAACTGGTGCAGAACCAGGTGACGGAGGACGGCGGCCGTTCAGGCCTGGACAAGCTGCGCAACCTGGGCACGATTGTCCACGACACGCGACGCTATCTTGGCGTTTCGGACGAGGCGCTGGGGCTGCTGAAGATCGTCAAGCGCGGCCTCGACCGCATCGGCGATTTCGCGTGGTTCCGAAGCGATGATGGCATGGATCATTTTGCCTGGCTTGGCGGCCCCAAGCGTCTGGTCGATCCGAAGGAAGTCGCGACGGCCCGGAGCTACGAGATCCTGGCGCACCAGGTCATTCCGAACGAAGTGCCCGAGGGCGCAAGGGCCGCCATCGAAGCGAACTTCTGAGAGGCAGAGCGGCGACAGGATACGCATCCTGCCGCCGCCTTGCCCAACCGCTCCCCGGTTCTAGCGTGGCCTATTTCGTGCAGGCCAGATTGACGTAGAGTCCGCCCCAGGCGGTGGCCTGGTTGGTGTCAAGCTGTACCTGCAGCTTGTCGTTGTGGCTGACGGTCCCGGCCGGCATTTGCTGGCTGCAGTTTTGCTGTCCGTTGCTGATCTTGCAGCTCAGGTTGCCCACTGGCGCCATGGTCGCCGCCGCACCCGAACCCGTGACCTTGAACACGGCCATATTGAGGGTTCCGGTAGCCTTGCCGAGCGTGTGTGCGGTCAGGGTGATGCTGGTGCAGTCATAGGGAATGACGACGCCGAAGTCAGACGGCAACGGAACCGCACCGCCAGCCCCGGTCATCACGTACTTGCCACGGCTGAGCGTGTCCGGCACGTTGAAGTTGCCGTTGTAGACGGTAGGTACGGTGGCGCCCGTGGTCGGCCAATGGCCGCCGGACTTTGGCCCGTACAGGGTGCCGGTCGCAGTATCGAAGTAGAAGTCCCCGTCGACACCGATACTGTCGGTGGGTGCCCCGTTGCCGTAGATGACGTGGGCGCCGCCGACAGTGGTGCCACCGCCAGTGCTGCCGCTGCCACCACTGCCGCTGCCAGGCTGGCCGGCCAGTGCGACACCTGCAGGCCATTGCCCATTGGCCTTGGGCCCATAGAGCGTCCAGGTACTGGTGTCGAGATAGTAGTCGCCATTGGCCCCGATATTGTTGCCGGGCGCCCCCACGCCAGTCAGGACGGTGCCGCCACCGCTTCCCGGCGAACCGCCACCCAGCGGCACACCCGGTGGCCAGGTGCCATCGGCCTTCGGCCCGAACAGCATTCCTGTCGAAGTGTTGATGTAGTAGTCGCCGTTATTGCCGACGCCACTGGTCGGGTCCACCGAACCGGACAAGATGGTATTCCCGGCAGTACCGGTGTTGCCAACTGCCCCCGTATCGCCCTTGGCTCCCGTCGCGCCCGCCGTGCCGGCCACGGCAACACCCGGCGGCCACGCGCCGTTTGCCTTGGGCCCAAACAGCACCCCGGTCGCGGTGTTCAGGTAGAAGTCCCCGTCCTTGCCGATGTTCGCCCCCGGATCGCTGGTGCCCGTCAGCAAGGCGCTGCTGGAGGCTGCCGTCGGCGTTGTCGCAGGCGCTGTAGTTCCCGGACTTGGAGCAGCCGTGGTGGCGGCGGCCGGAGCCGAGTCGCCGCCCCCTCCGCCACAACCGGCCACGATGATGGCCAGGCACGCGAGCGGCAAGACCGCCAACTTCATGTGGATGCTTTTCATGACCCCCTCCCCGGATTGTGCGAATGATCGAAGTTCGATGGCACTTCTTCGATGCCAGCGATGCGTTCAATCTAGTACCCGGACAGGGGGACGGAAATACGCTCTATGGACGAGCCGCACATGCTCCAGAGTGCCAACCGTCTGCATGGGCAGGACCGGGTTTTCCCGAGGAAAAGTGGTGGTTTACGGTCCGGCACCCCTACCGCCGATGGAGGCCGATCCGGCAACCCCACGAAGGGGGATAGCAAAAGGGTGAGTCAGAATTGAAACGAGTGATCGGGGGAGGGTCGGGGAACCTCCACTGCCTGCGTTTGGCAGGGGAGGTTTCGCAGGAGGCAGGAGCGGAAATCTGGTGTTGCCGCGAACCTCACGTGCGCGAGGTTTGCGGAAGAGCGTAGAGAAGGTGTCGGCAGAAAAGCAACGGATCGGCGCTGCAGCCCGGCCAAACCAGTATCAGCGGAATTGGGGTCTTGAAAATCGGATATTCTGATTATTGGAAGCAACCGTCGGGCTTACAGTCAGAACACGAAATCTGGCCCGCTTCCATGAGGGGACACCATGACATCCTTTTTCACGACCTTCACCGCCGGGGTTCCGATCGACAGGCGCGCCGAACACTGCCCGCCTGCGGCCGCGGAATCCCCTGTTCCGGCGGCGCCTGAAATTGCGCCCGCGAGGCGGCAGCGTTTCGTCGACATCGCGCTTCGTGCAAAGTCCCGGGTGATGGCTGCGTTGCGGAGATTGCGCCGGTAGTGGCTGGCCAGCCGGCGCCGGTTTGCCCATGCCCGGGCGTGGGCATCAGCCATTGCCAACCGCCTGGTTGAGAGTGGCCTGGTCGATGGCGCCGTGCAGGTCCTCGGTATGCACCATCAGCCCGCGAACCTGGTGAAGCGTTGCATACTGGTTGAGCACGGTTTTCCAGCGCTCCGATTCCAACAACGAATGCCAGAGTGGCTCAAGCTCCCGGGCATCCGCATGCTCGCTTGCCGCGAGGTGGCTGGCGAATGCCAGGCTCTCGTCCGCCGACAGGAGTTGCATGCGGCTGGCGGCGCCGAGCAGGCGCGGGGCCGTTTCAGCGCGGGCATCGCAGCAATACAGCACCGTGCGTCGCAGCTCGGCCTCACTGGCGGAGAGCGCACCGAGCGAGGCACCCTGCAGGCACACCGTTCCCTGGCGGGATTCGAAGGCATAAGCCGCGTCATCGGTCGCGTGCGCAAGCAGGCGGATGCCGCGCAGCAGCCGCGGGAAGTCCGTGGTGGCCGCATCCACGGATGCCTTGACCTCGACGAGCAGGCAGACATCCCAGGCTGGCAGCCCGTCGATCGGGCTTGCCCGGCGCAGCAGGACCACGTCCCACTCGGTCTTGGCGCGCTCGTGGCTCGCGGGGATCGAAGCCGGGACGCGGAGCGAGGTGACGACGCGGTAGGGAGCGTCGTCTCCCTCCGCTTCATTCAGGCGCCGCGCCATGGCATGGAGCGCTTGCGCAGCCAACGCCTCGGCGCCGGCACCCCGTTGCTGCGCCGACACGCCCTGGGCAAGCGCTGTCGCGCTCCCCGGGCGAGGACCGACCCGGTCCCACAGCGACACGTACCGACGCACCAACTGGTCCGCCCCCAGGGCTTCGATGCGCTGCAAGCGCTGCAGGGCGGGGTTGTCCAGCAACCGCGCCAGGCCGGGCGCAACGGGCGCGTCATCTTCGTTATCGGGCGACCCGACAAGACGCTGCGCGATGCCGCGCAGCGCTGACCAGGACGCAGATGCCGCCGATGCATGCAGGTCCGCCAACGCTTCACGCTGCCAGCCTGGCGCCATTCGTTGTTGCCGGTTCGGATGCGCAACCGCGTTCACGGCAGCAAGGACCACGCGCCGATCCCCCTCGGCACGCGCCGACAGTGACGCGAACTCGCGCACAGGAGCCGCCCGGTGTCGAAGTACCATGGCCTGGAAAGCCGGATCTCCGGAATCCGGGTGAATCGCTTCGCGCACCATGTCCGCCAGCGCGTCGGCAAACCGGCGCTTCAGCGAACCGTCCGGCACCTTGCCGTGGACCACGGCCCGGCGCGCCTGCTCGATGGCGATCGCGAGCCGCTCTGCAGGGCTGGCTTCGCCGACGGGGCCCGATGGGACGGGCATCTCCGGCACCTGGTAGCGGCGCGTGACCGTGCGCAGGATTTCGTCGAGCAGATGCGGGGATGGCGTTCCGGAGATCACAGTGGCAACAGGGAAAAGCGCTGCGTGGTTTGCCTGGCGGCTCCCGATGCGGCTCGCGCAGGCGCCAGGGATGTCTGGGCAGGCGTCAGGATAGCCTGTTCGCGTCGCCCCGTCGTCCGCATCCGCCTCGATCGGTCATCTTCCCGCCATTCGCCGAAGATCCACCAGCCTGTCGAACGTTTCCCCATCCAGCAATCCAAGCTCGATCGCCGCCGCACGGGGCGTGATCTTGCGAGCTGTGGCGTGGCGGGTAATGGCAGCCGCCTTGTCGTATCCGATCACCGGATTCAGCGCCGTGACGGCCAGCAATGGGCTCTGCAGATCCCGGTCCAGCCGCTCGCCTGCCGGCTGAATGCCCGGAATCAGGCGCGTGGCCACCACGTTCGCGCAGTCTGCCAGCAGCCGGATCGACTGCAGGACGTTGTAGACCAGCACGGGCTTCGCGACATTCAGCTCGAAGTTGCCGGAGGAAGCCGCCATGGTCACCGTCACATGGTTGCCCGCCACCTGCATGGCCGCCTGCACCATGACTTCCGCGATGGTCGGATTGCGCTTGCCCGGCATGATGGACGACGTCAGCCCGTCCTCCGGGAGCAGCAGTTCGCCGAGCCCGGAATTCGGGCCGGAGCTCATCCAGCGCAGGTCGTTGGCGATCTTCGTGAACGAGGCGGCGATCACGTTGAGCATGCCGGAAAGTTCCAGCAGCGCGTCGTGCGCCGCCATGCCCTCGACCTTGCAGGGGTTGGGGCGGAACGCGAGGCCGCTCAGCCTGCCGGCCTCCTCGCAGAAGGCCACGTCGAATCCAGGCGGGGCGTTCAGGCCGGTGCCGGCGGCGGTGCCTCCCTGTGGCAGCACCAGCAGGCGCGGCATCGTATCGCGCAGGCGCGCGAGCGCGTTGTCGACCTGCGCCGTGAAGCCGTCGAAGGTGCGGCCAAGCGTCGTGGGCACCGCGTCCATGAGGTGCGTGCGGGCAATCTTGAGCACATCGGCGAAAGCGGTGGCGCGCTCGCGCAAGCTGTCGCGCAGGCCGCCAAGCGCCGGGACCAGCCGGTCTTCCAGCTCGATCGCCGCGGTCATGTGCATGACCGACGGGAAGCTGTCGTTCGATGACTGCGAGGCATTCACGTGGTCGTTCGGATGGACGGGCGATTTCGTGCCCAGCGGCTGCCCCAGCCGTTCGTTGGCCCGGTTCGCGATGACCTCGTTGGCATTCATATTGGTCTGCGTGCCGGAGCCGGTCTGCCAGATCGTCAGCGGAAAGTGCTCGTCGAAGCGGCCGCAGCGCAGTTCCGCCGCGGCGGCAACGATGGCCTCGCCGAGCCGGGCATCGAGTACGCCGCAGCGCAGATTGGCGTGGGCGGCAGCCATCTTGTGCAGGCCGAAGGCATGGGTCAGGCAGCCGGGAAAGCGTTCCTCCCCAACCTCGAATACGCCCAGTGCGCGCTGGGTCTGCGCGCCCCAGTAGCGGTCGGCGGGAATGTCCACCGGGCCGAAGGCGTCATGCTCCGTGCGGTACGTTGCCATGTTCGTTGTGTTCGTTCGTGTGGTGCCGGTCAGCTGGCCGTGGCGCGCTGCATCGGAATGCCTGACGAATGCGGATTGGCGGCGTTGGCGTCGTCCCCCAGCAGCGTGCCGTCGTCGAGCGCCGCGTCGGCGGCGGCCATGTCGGGATATCGCTCGGGATACAGGTGGCGTTTCGCGGTCTCGGCATCGAACGTGCCGGACCACTTCGCCACGACCACCGTCGCCACGCTGTTGCCGATCGTGTTGCAGGTGGAAATGGCCATCGACAGGAAACGGTACACGCCGAAGATCACGGCCAGCCCTTCAACCGGCAGTACCCCGGTTGATGTCACCGTCGCGGCGAACACCACGAAGGAACCGCCCGAGACCGTGGCCGCACCCTTTGACGTCAACAGCATCAGCACAAGGATGCCGAGCTGGTGGTCGAGCGTCAGCGGCACCCCGTACGCATGCGAGATGAACATCACGCCCATCGCCATGAAGATCGACGTGCCGTCGAGATTGAAGGCATAGCCGGTCGGCAGGACCAGGCCGACGGTCTGCTTGGCGCAGCCCAGCCGCTGGAGCTTGATCAGCAGGCGCGGCAGGGCGCTTTCCGATGATGCCGTGCCGAGCACGATGAGGATCTCGTCCTTGATGTAGCGCAGGAATCGCCACAGGCTGAATCCCGCCAGCTTCGCCACGATGCCGAGCACGACGGCGATGAACAGCACCACCACCGCATAGAAGCTCAGCACGAACTGCGCCAGCGCGACCAGCACGGCGACGCCGTTGCTGCCCACCGAGTAGGCCACCGCGCCGAAAGTGCCGATCGGCGCCAGCTTCATCACGAGGTTGATGAACGAGAACAGGACTTCCGAGATGGTGTCGAGGCCGTCGTTGATCTTCGCGCGGCGCGTCTCCGGAATGGCAAGGATGCCGATGCCGACCATCACCGCCAGCACCACGACCTGAAGCAGTTCGCCTTTGGCGAAGGCGCCGACGAAGTTGTCGGGCACGATATGCATCATGAACTCGAGGAAGCCCTGCGGCGCGGCGGCCTTCGCAGTCGCCGGCGTGGCGGCGCTGCCGGCGATGTGCGACATTCCCTTGCCGATCTCCAGCAGGTTGCCGGCGAGCATGCCGATCAGTAGCGCGATGGTCGAGATGACCTCGAAGTAGAGGATCGAGCGCCAGCCCACGCGCCCGGCGCTCTTGACGTCGCCCGCCGAGGCGATGCCGTGGACGATGGTCAGGAACACCAGCGGCGCCACGCCGGCCTTGATCAGCGACAGGAACATATCGCCGAGCAGCTTCAGCTTCGACGCGAACGCGGGGAACGCAAAGCCGACGGCGATGCCGAGAATCAGCGATACGAGCACCTGCATGCCGAGCTTGCGATACCACGGGAGCCGCGGCGCAACCGGCGGCGCGGCAGGGGTCTGAATGGTCTGGTCTTGCATGATGTCTTCCTCCACCGGGGCCCGTGCTCAGGCCACCTTGCCTGAAAGTTCGATGGCGCGATCCACCATCTGCGGGGCGAGCCCCAGGTAGTTGGCCGGATCGCACAGGCGCTCGATCGCCGCACGGTCGAAATGCTGCGTGACGGCGGGCAGGGCGCACAGCGCGTCGGCCAGCGTGCCGCCGGCCTCATTGACCGTGCGGCAGGCGTCGTACACGACGTCGTGGGCCTGCTGGCGGCCAATATGCGGCGCCATGCCCATCATCACGGCTTCGGCCACGATCAGGCCGTTGGTGATGCCAAGGTTGTGCTTCATGCGCGCGGTGTCGACGACCAGTCCGCCGAGCGCGAACTTCGCCTGGTGCAGGGCGCCGGAGGTCAGGATGAAGCTTTCCGGAATGGCGATCCACTCCGCATGCCAGGGGCCGGTGGCGCGCTCGAAGTCCTGCACCATCGCGTCGACCATCAGGCCGGCGTGCTGGCGCACGGCCTTCGAGGCCGCCAGCATCAGTTCGCTGGAGATCGGGTTGCGCTTCTGCGGCATCGTGCTGCTGGCGCCACGGCCCTTCACGAAGGGCTCGTAGACTTCCGCGAATTCCGTCGACGCCATGATCATGATGTCGAGCGCGATCTTGCCGAGCGAGCCGGTGACCAGGGCAAGCAGGTTGACCGCTTCGGCGAAGCCGTCACGCGCCACGTGCCAGGTGGTGGCCGGCACGCCCAGGCCCAGTTCGTCGGCGAGCGCGCGCTGCACCTCGAAGCCCTTGTCACCCAGCGATGCGAGCGTGCCGGCCGCGCCGGCGAACTCCACCACCGCCACACGCGGGCGCAGTTCGGCGATGCGCTGCTGGTGGCGGTCGAACATCGCCAGCCAGATCGCGGTCTTGTAGCCGAAGGTGACCGGCAGCGCCTGCTGCAGGTGAGTCCGGCCGGCCATCGGGGTATTGCGATGCTTCACCGACAAATCGGCGAGAATGGCGCGCAGTTCACGGATGTCGGCGTCGATGCTGTCGAGCGCATCGCGCACCTGGAGTGCGACGGCGGTGTCCATGATGTCCTGCGTGGTGGCGCCCCAATGGACGAAGCGGCCGGCTTCGCCGCACATCTGCACGAGCTGGTGGACCAGCGGCAGGATCGGGTAGCCGACAATGTCGGTCTCCTCGCGCATGTGGTCGAAGTCGATCCGCTCGATGTCCGACGCGCGCGCGATGGCCTCGGCAGCTTCGGCCGGGATCACGCCGACACGCGCTTCCGCCTTGGCCAGTGCGACCTCGACGTCGATGTAGCGCTGCACGAGGGCGCCGTCGGAAAAGATCTGGCGCATTTTCTTCGTGCCGAATGCGTCGCGAAAGAGCGCGGAGTCGACGACGGTGCTGGCGGCGGGAATGGCGTAGATGGACATGTTGCTACCTTGTGGCTAACAATCGGGTTCGCTAATATGTTCGAACATATCCAGTATTAAATATGTTCGAACATATGAGCGAAATAAGGGTTTTCCCGAGATTCATGAAACGGATGTCGTCGAACCAGATGAGCAGAACCAACTCGGCGGAGATCGCCAGGCAGCTTCTTGAGGGGATCGTCAACGGCCGGTTCCCGGTCGGATCGCTGCTGCCCACGGAATTTGAGCTGTGCGAGCAGTTCAACGCGAGCCGCTACACGATCCGGGCGGTGCTGCAGGAACTGCAGGACCAGGGCCTGGTGTCGCGGCGCAAGAACGTCGGCACGCGTGTCGAGGCGTCGCGGCCCAAGGCCAGATTCCGGCCCACGCTGGCCTCGGTCGACGATCTCGTCCAGTTCGGCGTTGAACATATGCGCCGCGTGCAGTCGGTGGAGACCGTGACCGTGACGGGAGACCTCGCGCGCGAAATCGGCTGTGCGGAAGGCACGCCGTGGCTGCGCATCTCCAGCATCCGTCTGGACGAGGGGCGGGCCGATTCGCCGATGGCGTGGACGGACATCTATATCGATCCTGCCTACACCGACATCGGCGAGCTGGTGAGCACGTCACCGGAACTGGTCAGTTCGCTGATCGAGGCGCGCTATGGCCGGCAGATCGCCGAGATCGAACAGGACGTTCGCGCCTCTACGCTCGCGGATGCGCGTGTCGCGAAGGCGCTCGGGCTTGAGGCGGGCGCGGCAGTGCTGAAGATCCTGCGCCGCTATCTTGACGCTTCCGGTGAAGCGTTCGAGTTCTCCGTGACGGTGCACCCGGCAGACAGCTTCTCGCTGTCGATGCGGCTCAAGCGCTCGACCGCATAGGGGATTCGACCCAGGCCAGGTCGCAGGCCCGTGGACTGTTCTCCAACGCCGGCGCCGCAAAGTCCTATGCTTGATGCAGGGGGTACTTGGGCGCATTGCCGGGGTTCGTGCCGTGCGCGATCAGCCCGGCCAGAGTCACGGCACGGAAAGCAGGACGGTGACGAGATGAACCGGGTTCGCGCAATGGTTGTCGTGTGCAGCCTGATGACTGCGTGTGTTTCGACGGGCGTCGACGTCATGCCGGAGCAACTGGACAACTTCCTTCCTGGATTTTCCACCGTCGAAGACGTGACCGGACAGCTCGGAGCCCCGACATCGAGAGCGGCGTTAAGCAACGGAACGCTGATACTGGTCTATTCGTTTGCGACCTCGAAGCCTCATCCCGAGAGCTTCATTCCGTTCATTGGCCCGCTGTTCGCCGGCGGCGAGATCCGGTCATCCACGGTCCTGTTCGAGTTCGACCAGCACGGCGTTCTCATGAGCCAGCGCAGGACGAGCTCCGTCGGCGCTTCGGGCCTGACCGTATTGCCACCTTGAGGAGGCGCCCGGAAAGGCGCTTGCATTCCCGCGGTGGCCATCAGCGATAACCATGCCCATGGCCCCAGTACCCGCGCGAATCATGGTAGCCATCGTAGTACCCGCCACCGTACGGCACCACGACACAACCGCCGAGCAGCGTGGAGATGGCAATCAGCAGCGCGACAATGACTTTCATGGCGACTCCACAAAGATGACAAAGACGGAGAGGCCAGGCTGACCATGCTGCCAACCGGCACTCTCCACAAAGCTCCTGCACGCGAACAGCGTTGCCACGGCTTTGCCCTGGCAACTGACCTCCCGTTCGCGCGAGTGGAGCGACTTACTGCTTCTTCGTCTTGTCGTTATCGGCGCTGGCTGTGGCCTTCACGGCATCGGCCTGTGCGCCCGGCTTTGCGGCATCCACGCTGGCCTTCGCGTGGCTGGCGTCTTTCTTTGCGTCAGCCTTTGCCTTGCCCGCCTCGGAACTGGCGGCTCCCATCTTGGCCGACTTGTGGTGGGTACCCTTGGCGGCAGGCTTGCTGGCATCAGCCTTGACGTCGGCCTTATCCTTGACGACCTTTGCCTGGTCTTTCGTCGCCCCTGCTTGTGGCTGAGTCCCGGAAGCTGGCGCACCAGTCTGCGCGAAGACGGTACCGACAAGGGCTGCAGAGGCGAGGGCAGCGAACAGCTTCTTCATGGCGTAACTCCCGAGAGGTTTTTTGAAGCGCGGCGATTCGCCGTGCCTGTCCCCTACAACGGCATTGTCCCAGGGGAAGATGACGCAGAACTCGTGACAATCCGTAAGTCTTGAAACAGACCGATGTGAATCGCATGCCTTGCCGCTGTGCCAAAGATGAGGCCGCCCGCTCGTAGCAAGCCGCGTCAGCGCAGGTACTGTTCGGCCAGCGCCACCCAGCAAGCGGCGCCGATGGGGATCAGCCTGTCGTTGAAGTCATAGCCGTCGTTATGCAGCGAGCAGCCGACCCACGCCTGGCCAGCCATGCCATTGCCCAGGGCAAAGTAGCAGCCGGGCATTTTCTCCAGCATCCAGGCAAAGTCCTCGCTGCCCATCTGCGACGACGGCGGCACGCGGATCACGCGCTCGCTGCCCACCACCGATGCCACCGCGTCGCGGGCGATCCCGGCCTCGCGCGCGCTGTTCCGGATCGCCGGCACCATGCGCTCATACCCGACCTCTGCCTGCACACCGTACGAGGCGGCCTGGTGCGCGATTACCTCACGGATGCGGCGCTCCAGCAGTTCGCGCACTTCCGGCCTGGTGGCGCGCACGCTCAGCCTGAGCGTCGCCGTCTCGGGAATGATGTTGTATGTCGTGCCGGCATGCATCTCGCCGACACTGATGACGGCCGCGTCCACCGGCGCCACGTTGCGCGAGACGATGCCCTGCAGGGCCAGCACGGTGGCCGACATGGCGAGGGTCGGATCGACGGCGAGGTCAGGCATGGCACCGTGGCCGCCGCGGCCGCGGAAGGTCACGGTGACGCGGTCCGACGAGCCGCCCAGCGGACCGTCCTGCACCACGGCCGCACCCAGCGGCAGCCCGGGCGCGTTGTGGAAGGCATAGACGCCGTCGCACGGAAAGCGCTCGAACAGGCCGTCGGCCATCATGGCGAGTGCCCCGGTCAGGCCTTCCTCGTCCGGCTGGAAGATCAGGTTGAGTGTGCCCGTGAAGTTGCGCGTCGAAGCCAGGTATTCGGCCGCCGCCAGCAGCGTGGCCGTGTGGCCGTCGTGACCGCAGGCGTGCATGCGGCCCGGGATTTCACTGGCGTAGGGCAGGCCGGTGCGTTCCTGCAGCGGCAGGGCATCCATATCGGCGCGCAGGCCGATGCCGCGCGTGCCGTCGCCCACCTTGAGCTGGCCCACCAGGCCGCGGCCGCCCACGGCGTGGACACTGTAGCCCCACTGCTTCAGCAGACCGGCCACCAGCTCGGAGGTATTGCCGACCTCCGCGCCCAGTTCAGGACGGGCGTGGATGCGCTGGCGGACTTGGGCGAAGCGCTGCGCGGCCTCATGCAGCGCTGCGGGGATGTTCAGGTTCTCGGGCAGTTGGATCATGGTGTCGTGCGTAATGGGGTGGGAGTCAGTCGCGCCCCGGGTGCGACGGGAACATCGACAGGGCAATCAGGCTGATGGTGCTGGCGGTCATCAGGTACCAGGCGGGCGCCATCGGCGAACCGGTGGCGGCAATCAGCCAGGTCACGATCAGCGGGGCAAAGCCGCCGAAGACGGTCACGCCCAGGCTGTACATCACCGACATGCCGGTGGCGCGGTGCTCGCGCGGGAACGCCTCCATCATCATGGCGGCGCCGGCGCCGCCGCTGATCGACATGATGGTCACGCTCACGCCGATCTGCAGCACCACCGACACCAGCGTGGCATGCGTGGTCAGCAGCAGGAAGTTCGGATAGCACCAGGCCAGCGACGCCAGCACGGCCGCCACGATCATCGGCTTGCGCGAGGGCAGGCGGTCCGCCAGCCTGCCAAAGAGGGGCGACATGACCAGCATGGCAAGGCCGGCCATGCAGGCGGCCAGGAAGGCCGTGACCGGGGGCATGTGGAGCGACTGGATCAGGTACGTCGGCATGTAGAAGACCGTGATGTACATGCCCGAGGTGCTGCCGGTCATCAGCAGCATGCCCAGCAGCAGCACGCGCCAGTACTGGCGGAAGACGGACTTCAGGTCGGCGTGTTCGGCGCCGCCCGTGTGCGTCTCCTTCAGGTTGCGGCGGATGTAGAGGCCGACCGGCGCGATCAGCAGGCCGATCATGAACGGAATGCGCCAGCCCCACGACATCATGGCCTCTGGCGAGAGTGTCGCGGTAATGGCGGCGCCGGTCAGCGCGCCAGCGAGTGCCGCGCCGCCCTGGGTGGCGCCTTGCCAGCTCACCAGGAAGCAGCGCTTCTGCTTGCTGGCCGATTCCATCAGGAGCGCCGAGGCCGCGCCGATCTCCCCGCCGGCCGACAGGCCCTGCAACAGGCGCCCCAGCACCACCAGCACGGTGGCGGCCAATCCGATCGAAGCGCGCGTCGGCGCGAAGGCGATCAGCGCGGTGCCGGCCGTCATCAGGCCGATGGTCAGCGTGAGCGCGGCCTTGCGGCCGCGGCGGTCGGCGAAATGCCCGATCAGCACCGCACCCAGCGGCCGCATCACAAACCCCGCTCCGAAGGTGGCGAACGACAGCATCAGCGAGGCCAGCGGGCTGCTGCTCGGGAAGAACAGGCGGCCGATGGTGGCGGCGAAAAAGCTGTAGACGGTGAAGTCATACATCTCCAGGCCGTTGCCGATGGCGGCGGCCACCACCGCGCGGCGCGCATGGGAGCGCTCGGCGGCCGGCGCGGCGCCGGCAGCGGCACCCGGCTGTGGCGGGAGGGGGAGTGACGCGTGCTGCGAATCGATCATTGAGTCCTCGCTGGTAAGGCCTGGGGCGCTGTAGGAAGCCGGAACGGGAGACCGGTGCGCCCGATCCTGTGTGCGCCAGATGGTAAGAGGACGGCCGCGTTCGCGGTCCTAGCTTTTGTTCATGGGTATGAGCAATGGCTATGACTCTCGGGTAATCCCGGGGTGTTGCCGCGCGCAAGGGCGCGGCGTCTCGCGAACGGGGCTTGCCCGCCGCAGTCAGGCCGCGGCGTGCCCGGCCTGTCCGTGCACTTGCTGCAGCCCGTCAAGCAGGCGGTTGTGCAGGCGTTCGGCGGCCCAGGTGAGGGTGTGGCGGTCACGCGCGACGAGCGACACCATGCGGTCCGGCAACGGTTCGTCGATGGTGATGAAGTCGATGGTCTGCAGGATCAGCGCGCTGCGCAGCGACTCGGCCGAGAGCAGCAGGAGCGCATCGGACTTCCAGCACAGGTCCAGCGCAAGGCTCATCGACGTGCATTCCACCACGCGCGGTGGCAGTTCCATTCCGGCGCTGGCGAAAAGCAGCGGAAAGGGCGAGTGGAAATCGCTGAGCGGATCCAGCGTGAGCCAGTCAGCCTGCTGAAGCTCGCGCAGGGAGCGCGAGCCGCGCAGGGAATGGCCCTTGCGCGCGCCGATCACCGAGGGCACGCGGCACACAGGGGTGCAGTCGAGCCCGCGATCGGCCGGCAGCAGTTGCGACGTGAGGGCGAAATCCATCATGCCTTCGCGTACCTGCTCCAGCAATTGCGCCGGCCGCATTTCCTGGATGCGCAGGCGCGCGGCGGGGAATTCGCGGCGGAAGGTGTCGAGCACGGACGCCACCGGCCGCATCAGGGCCGTCACCGGCGTCACGCCGAAGCTGATTTCGCTGACGACGGTGCCCTTCATGTCTTCGAGGTCGTCGCGCGCGCGACGCACGTTCTCGCTGATGAGCCGCGCATGGCCGACCAGCCGCTGGCCAGTCGGCGTCAGGCGGATGCCCTTGCTGGAGCGTACGAAGAGTGTTGCACCCACCGAGGTTTCCAGCTCCTTGATGGCCTTGCTGAGCGCGGGCTGCGTGACGTGCAGCACGCGCGAGGCTTCCTGGATGCTGCCGGCGTCGGCAACCGCGGCGAGCGCGCGGAGCTGATGTAGTTTCATGGGATGTGCTGGGCAAGATCGCTTGCGGCGCGATTCGGCCATTTGCCGGAACGGATGCCATTGTGTCGTGGATGGCGGCAAGAGGGCAATGTCCGCGGGAGTGCCTGGCCGGGTTGCGGTCATACGGGCATCGGTGCTGCAGCACAACAAGGGCAACGCCCGGCGTGCCGCTGGCCCCGCTCTGGCGTTTCAGCGGCATATCTGCCAAGATGCGCCCCCCACCGACCACAGGCAATCCATTGCAGTCCCATCATGGCCTCACGAAAAGCACACCACGCCACGGGATGGGCGACGGCCGTCATCGCGGCCTCCGTTATCGCGAAATGCGGTGGTGGAGGGTGGGGCTGGGCAAGCGCGGCGGGGTTCGTGGCGGCGCTGCTGGGCAGCACGGCGCCGGACTGGCTGGAAGTGGCATGGTGGTCAAGGTCGCGCCGCCTGTGGATTACCCACCGGACCTGGACGCACTGGGGCGTCGCGTGGATCGGCTTGCTGTGGTGGGCATACCATGCACTGGGAACGCAAGCCCTGGCGGCGCCGGCATTCGGATTTGCCTGCGGGGGCGTCATGCACCTGCTGGCCGACTGGCCGAATCCGCTGGGCGTGCCCTGGATCGCGGGCCGTCACTCCCTCAACTGGTGGAAGAGCGGGCGCTGCGACCTTGTCATCGTCACAGCATCCTGGCTGATCGCCCTGGCTGTTTCGGATGAACTCTGGCTTCATGGAAGACATAGCCTCGCGCTGATCCATCATCTGCGCTTTGGGCCGGCTTATTTCTGAAGGGCCGGTACATCTGCTTAGAGACCCGATGCAGATTTTTTTCAACCGTTTGAAGAAGATTCATATCGACGCGCGCACGGCAATTTGAGCCACGTATTCTTGCGCGCCACATATGAAAGCGGCCGCATATTTCGATCCACATCCACGCAAGCGTTTGCTTTGGCACGTCCATTGCTGATGTACCTCCGGGATATCTCGCCGGGCGACACCGCAGGCCTATCCCATCCCTGGAGACACCTGGAGAAGAAAATGTCAAAAGACATTGGATACAGACGCTTGCCAGCTCCCGTCGGACTGGCGCCGCGCGTCGTTGCGACAGCCGCAATACTGGTCTTGAGCGCCTGCGGTGGCGGTGGTGGCGATGACGACCATGCCAATAATCCTACGCACCCGATTACCCCGGTTTCCTGCGAGAACATGCCTGGCCACACCGTTGCAGCAAGCAGCATCGGTTTGCCGACCAAGGGAGCGACCGTAACCGCCGCCGTCAAGGTGCCGGCCTCGGGCGGTGGCCAGCTTGGCACGGGCGAGTTCTGCAAGGTGACCGGCACGATCGCCCCGGTCGATCCGACTGCGCCGGACATCAAGTTCGAGGTCGACATGCCGGCGAGCTGGAACCAGAAGGTTGTCATGTTCGGCGGCGGTGGCTACGACGGCACCATCCCGAACACGGCGGGCAACGTGCCGGCAGGCCCGACAGACCAGCCCACGCCGCTTGCGCGTGGCTATGCCACGTTCGCCAGCGATTCCGGCCACCAGGCCGGCGCGCTCGGCAGCCGCGACGGCTCGTTCGGCACCAATGACGAGGCGCTGCGCAACTTCGCCGGCGACGCGCTGAAGAAAACCCGCGACGCCGCGATTGCGCTGATCCAGCTGCACTACAACGCCGATGGCCCCAAGAAGGCCTACTTCGCGGGCGGATCGTCCGGTGGCCGGGAAGCGCTGGCGGTGGTGCAGCGCTGGCCTCAGGATTGGGACGGCGCTATCGTGCTCTATCCTGCCTGGAATGCCGCCAGCCTGGACCTGCAGTTCGGCCGCATCACCCGCGCGTTCGCTGCGCCGGGTGCTTATCCGAACCAGGCCAAGCGCAAGGTTCTGTATGACGCAGCCATTGCCGCATGCGACAACCTCGACGGTGTCAAGGACGGACTGATCAGCAATATCGCCGCCTGCAACGCCAGTTTCGACCCGTCAACGGCAATGCTGAACGGCCAGGCGGTACGTTGCGCCAACGGCGCCGATACCGGCGATAGTTGCCTGTCTGACGCGCAGATCAACGCCCTGAAGGTCTATAACTCGCAGATCGTGTTCGGCTATGCGCTGGGCAGCGGCGAGACGAAGTATCCGGGCTTCAACGTCTGGGGCGCAGACCTGGGTCTTGCCGGAAGTGCGTCCGTACAGCCTACGGTCATCGCGCTGGCACTCAATATCGATGCCCCGGCCAATCCGATGCCGACGACTGCGCCGTACATGAGCGTGTTCTGGGACCAGTGGGTGCGCTACTTCGTTACGCGCGACCCGACCTTCAACTCGCTCACGCTCGACCCGCAGAACCCGGGGTCGTGGCAGGACCGGGTCAGCCAGCTCACCGGTATCCAGGACGTCAACAAGACCGACTTGTCCGCCTTCATGAACCATGGCGGCAAGATCCTGATGGCGCACGGGATGTCCGACGCGCTGGTCAGCACGCGCTCGACGGAAGACTATTTCACGCGGGTGCAAAGCACGATGGGCGCTGGCAATGTCAGCACATTCATGCGCTACTACGAGATCCCCGGCTATGGCCATGCCGTGAGCTCCGTATTCAACGCTTCGTGGGATTCGCTGACAGCACTGGAGAACTGGGTCGAGAAGAATACGGCACCGGTCTCGCAAACGGTGACCGACACCGTCGGTGTACCGGGCCGGACACGACCGCTGTGTGAGTATCCGAACTGGCCGAAGTACAGCGGATCCGGCGATGTCAACGTAGCGGCGAGCTATACCTGCGCCACCCAGTGACGCGAAGAAAGGGCCGGCCACCACGCCACTACGGCCGGCCCCTGTGCAGTTCCTGCTATTCATCCCCGCGCGCTGCGCTGAACAGCGCTTCGCCGCGTTCCTGCAGCAGCGCCATGAGCCGAAGCGCGGCGGGCGACAGGTAGCCTTGCCGCCGGTACGTGACGCCAAGCCTGCGCCGCAGCGTAGCCTCTTTCAACGGCACTTCACGCAAGGCGTGCGCGTGTTCGTTGAGCGTATGCCTGGAGAGAAAGCTCAGCAGCTCGGTCTTTGCAATCAGCCGGGGCAGCAGCGGAATGGAGTTGGCATCGATCTGCGTGGCGGGGCGGGGCAGCCCGTGCGACTGGAACGCGGCGTCTATCCATTGCCGGCTGGGAATCGATGCGGCCGGCAAAACCCATCGCCATGACAGCAGCGATTTGAGCGTCACGCGCGGCAGCCCGAACACCGGGTGATTGCGGCTGGCGGCCACCACCACCACGTCTTCGACGATGGCATGGCTCACAAGCGTGTCATCCTGCCCGGGCATCAACCCGATCAGCAGGTCCAGCGTGCCTTCCTTGAGCCGTTCGCGCAGCACCAGGCTGGGGGCCACGGTGATGTCGATGGTGGTGGCGGGCGCCTCTTCCAGCAGCAGGCTGCAGATCTCCGGCAGGACGTGTTCGGCCGCAATCGGGCCGCTGCCGATCCGGACGTGTCCGGCATTGCCCTTGGCGAAATCCCCGACTTCCCGCAAGGCCTCGTCCGTGGCGCCGCGCAGCATGCGTGCACGCGCCAGCAACACCTCGCCCACCGGCGTGAGCCGGATGCCGCGTCCCCTGCGCTCGAACAGTTCGCTGCCGAATGCCTCTTCCAGTCGCTGCACCGCCTTGGTCAGCGCTGGCTGCGTGCGCCCCAGCTTTTCGGCGGCCTTGCCGATGTGACCGAGTTCGGCCACGGCCTCGAAATACCGCAGGTCCCTGAGCTGGATATCCATCGATAACTCACAGGAATGAAAGCATGAACATTATCAAATAGACGGAATGTTTTTGCACGGCAAGAATGCCTGTCATGCAGAGGGAGACAGGAGACACGATGCGCAAACTCGGAATGCTGGCCCTGGCCGCCGCGATGGCCGTTTGCAGCGGCGCGGCGAATGCCGACACCTGGCCCGCCAGGCCGATCCGGCTGGTGGTGCCGTTTCCGCCCGGCGGCGGCACCGACGCCGTCGCGCGCCTGATTGCCGAGAAGATGTCGGTGCAGGCGCACTGGACGGTAGTGGTGGAAAACCGGCCGGGCGCCGGCGGCAATGTCGGACTCGACGTCGTTGCCAAGGCGCCGGCGGATGGCTACACGATCGGGCTCGGGCAGACGGCCAACCTGGCGATCAATCCCGCGTTGTACCCGAAGATGCCTTTTGATCCGCTCAGGGACTTCGCGCCGGTTTCGACGGTGGCATCGCAGCCTGTGGTGCTGCTGGTCAACGCCACGTCGCCGTTCAGGACACTGAAGGACGTCGTGGCCGCGGCCAGGGCCAAGCCGGAGTCGCTGCGGATGGGCACCCCGGGCAATGGCACGGTGGCGCACCTGGCCGGAGAACTGCTGGAGCGCCAGGCTCGCTTCAGGTTGCTCAATGTCCCCTACAAGGGAGCGAGCCCGGCGATGATGGACCTGGTGGGCAACCAGGTCGAATTCAACTTCGCCAACACCGCGGCAGCCATCCCGCAACTGACGAGCCGGAAGGTCCGCGCGCTGGCCGTCACCTCCGCGCAGCGCCTGCGCAATGTACCGCAACTGGCAGGCGTGCCGACGGTGGCGGAGTCCGGCTATGCGGGCTTCGATGCGATCACGTGGACTGGCCTGGTCGCGCCGGCACGTACGCCGCAAGCCGTGGTCGAGCGCATCAACCTCGAAGTGCGCAAGGCGCTCGATACCCGGGAAGTCCAGGACAAGCTCGCCGCGGAAGGCAGCACGCCGATGGGCAGCACGCCGCAGCAGTTCGCCGACTACCTGCGAGCGGAGCATCAGAAGTGGGGCGGGCTGATCCGCGACGCCAATATCAAACTCGATTGAACCGCGAGATCTTCCATGCATATCATTCTTGTCACCGCTCCCGGGCTTGCACCGGCCGGCGCTGAACTGCTGGATCGGGCCGGCGCGCGCGTGATCTTCCTGTCGTCGCCCGACGATGCGCGGGAGGTCGAGCGTATCATGGCCAGCGAAGCCGTCGATGCCGTGATTTCGCGGACGGTAACGCTGTCTGCCACGGCCATCGCGTCCTGTGCCACGCTCAAGGTCATTTCGAAGCACGGCGTCGGCGTCAGCAACATCGACGTGGAAGCCGCCACGCTACGCGGCATTCCGGTCTATGTCACGCCCGGCGCGAACGCGCAGTCCGTGGCCGAGATGACGCTGGGGCTGATGTTCGCCGCGGCGCGACGCATCGCGTGGATGGATGCGGAACTGCACGGTGGCCGCTGGACGCGCGCGCAGGATGGCGTCGAACTATGCGGCAAGACGCTCGGCCTGGTCGGTTTCGGACAGATCGGCCAGCGCGTGGCAAGGGTCTGCCTGGCGCTGGGGATGAACGTGGCAGCGTTCGATCCCGCCCTGAACGGCGGCAAGAGTCCCGTCGACGGTGTCACGCTGGCCCCGTCCCTGGCGGAGTTGCTGCCGCAATCCGATGTACTGAGCCTTCATGTCCCGCTCAACCGGCACACGCGGAATATGCTTGGCGACGCGCAGTTCAGCCAGATGCCGAAGGGCGCGATCCTGATCAACACGGCGCGCGGCGAAGTCGTGGACGAAGCCGCGCTCGCCGCCGCACTGCAGGACGGCCGGCTCTTTGCCGCGGGCCTGGACACGATGGCCGTCGAGCCGTTGCCCGCCGACAGCACGCTGGCCACGCTGAACAATGTCGTGCTGACGCCGCATGTGGGCGGATCGACGCCTGCGGCACTGGCGACTATGGCAAGTGCTGCCGCGCGCAACGTGCTCGGCTGGCTGGACGGCAAGCCGGTGGATCGCGCCGCCTGTGTCAATCCGCAGGTCTTTGCCTGATTTCCGCTTCCTGACTTCGATTCCTGTTTCCGGAGACATTCATGCGTCAATCCGACTCCAACGCGGCGGTGCAGTGGCCCGCCGGCTATCGCATCCACCCGCGTGCGGCGGGGCCCGTCGCCGCGGTCGTGGCCGCGTTTCGCGAGATTCCCGTCGCCGCGATCGGCGACTCGATGAGTCGCAACATCGGCACGGTGGGGCTGCGCCAGTACCATCGTCGCCTGGAGACCGTTCTTTGTGGTCCGGCGG
The DNA here is from genome assembly GCF_905397275.1 of Cupriavidus yeoncheonensis. GTDB lineage: Bacteria > Pseudomonadota > Gammaproteobacteria > Burkholderiales > Burkholderiaceae > Cupriavidus > Cupriavidus yeoncheonensis. The sequence continues at coordinate 24,416 of NZ_CAJPUY010000016.1, forward strand.
TGACGGTGCGCGTGCGGCCCGGCGACAACCTGATGATCCACAAGGCGCTGATGATGGTGCAACCCGGCGACGTGCTGGTCATCGATGGCGGCGGGGATGTCACGCAGGCGCTCGTCGGCGGCCTGATGCGCACGACTTGCGTCGCGAAGCAGCTTGGGGGCCTGGTCATCGACGGTGCCATCCGCGACCTGTGCGAATGGGCCGAGGATGGCATGCCGGTCTTCGCCAGGGGGCACACGCATCGCGGTCCGAGCAAGGACGGCCCGGGCGAGATCAACGTGCCGGTCTCCTGCGCGGGGCTTGCGGTGATGCCCGGCGACCTGATCGTCGGTGATGCGGACGGTGTCATCGCCGTACCGGCGTCCGACGCTGCGCATGTGCTGGAACGCTGCCACGCGCATCTTGCCAGGGAAGCCAGGATCCGCGCGGAAAACGCCGCCGGCACCTCCGATCCCGAGCGCTTCGATGCCGCGCTGCGGGCCAAAGGGCTGCCGGTGTAGGGACGACAAGCGTACGCGGGCGGTGGGGGACGGGAGCTGGGGCCGAGTTTGTACTTCAGAACTACGCCCTCCCAGCCGTTAGCCAGTCGTGCTCCCAACCGGCAACCGCGAGTGTGACCAACATGAACAGCGCAGAATCGTCGCAGATCATCCTCCAGGCCGCTTTCCTGCGGCATGAGGAAACCCTGGTACGGAACGACCACGTTTTCGGTGACGGCGACGGCGCCGTCTACCGGACGCTGCTGGAATCGACCAAGGCCATCCCGTGGAAGATCGACTGGGCAACGATGACGTTTGCCTATATCGGCCCGCAGATCGAAGCCCTGCTGGGCTGGGCACCGTCGAGCTGGCAAACCGTCAACGACTGGGCGGAGCGCATGCACCCCGACGACCGCGCCGCCGTGGTCGAATTCTGCGTGGCGCAATCCCAAGGCGGTACCGACCATGAGGCCGACTACCGCGCGCTGACCCGCCACGGCGGCTACGTCTGGCTGCGCGACGTGGTGCACGTGGTGCGCAACGACCGCGGCGAAGTCGATTCCCTGATCGGCTTCATGTTCGATATCAGCGAACGCAAGCGCACCGAGCAGGAACTGGCGCGCCTGCAGAAAGAGCTGGAGGACCTGTCATTTCGCGACAGCCTGACCGGAATCAGCAATCGTCGCATGTTCGACCGCACGCTGGAGCGCGAATGGGCAGCGGGCCAGGCCTGCGGCAAGCCGCTGTCGCTGATCCTGGCCGATATCGACTTCTTCAAATCGTACAACGACTACTACGGCCACCTGCAGGGCGACGCTTGCCTGAAGCGCATCGCCGGCCTGCTGCAGCAAGCTGCCGGACCGGATGCGTTCGTGGCTCGCTTCGGCGGCGAGGAGTTCGTTCTGGTCCTGCCTGATACCGACGCCGACGCTGCTGTGCGTACCGCGGAGCGCTGCCGCGAGATGATCGCCGGGCAGGCGATCGCGCACGTGCGTTCGCCGTACAACCAGTGCGTGACGGCAAGTTTTGGCGTAGGCACCGTGGTGCCGACTGACCGTGAAGAGGCATCGTCGTTTGTCAATCTGACAGATGCGCAGCTTTACCATGCCAAGGACAATGGCCGTAACCGCATTGCCGCGGTGGACCGGGCGGGCAGGGGTGGCGAGACGTTCAAGGTGCATTCTCGCTGACGAGGGCTTGCGCACGGTTTGAAGCGGACCGTGCCTTGGCCTCACATGCGGCAGTTCATGTGTGCATCCTGGGCGCCGTGGAGCGATACCACCCCGGCCACTGGCACCCGCTCTGCGCGGACAGCATAACTGCACCACGCCCTGAGTCCACGCCAGACTCCCTCGCACCGTCCGGGCTCACGTGACATGAGATGGGTTGCAATAACCTCACAACCGCCCTATGGTCATATGGCGTATGAGGCGGACGTGTCGGAGTGCTGATGCGGGTGCCGCAGGAAAGTGTTGGAACCGGCATGTATCAGGCATGTCCATCCTTCGAGGAGCGCGGCCATGTTTCCACGTGGTAAGCGATGGGTTCGGACGCTCTGTGTGTGGATCATAGCGGGGCTGGGGCTGGCATCAGGCGCTGTCGGCGCCCAGGCTCCCGCGGCGCCGGCTTACAAGCCGGAGGAAATCGAAGCGCTGGTCGCGCCCATCGCGCTCTACTCCGACTCGGTGCTTTCCCAGGTGCTGATGGCTTCGACGTATCCCCTGGAAATCGTGTACGCGGCTCGCTGGGTCAAGGCCCATCCGAACCTCAAGGGCGACGAGGCGGTCCAGGCGGTAGCGAACGAGTCGTGGGACGTCAGTGTCAAGTCGCTGGTCGCCTTTCCGCAGATCCTCGAGCCGATGAATGACAAGATCGACTGGACGCAGAAGCTCGGTGACGCGGTCCTCGCCCAGGAGAAGGATGTGCTGGCTGCCATACAGCGATTGCGCGCGCGGGCGCGGGATTCGGGACACCTTCAGACCAACGAGCAGCAGCGCGTGACCGTCGAACAGGCGACCACGGCCGACGCCGTCGCGCAATCGATCGTGCGTATAGAGCCGGCCAACCCTGACGTCATCTACGTGCCCGCCTATGACCCCGCCGTCGTCTATGGGGGATGGGCCTACCCCGCATATCCCTATTACTACTGGCCCCCTTACCCTGCCTATTATCCTGGCGGCGCCTTCCTCAGCGGATTTGCCTGGGGCATCGGTTTCGCGGCCGCCGGCGCGATCTTCGGCAACTGCAACTGGGGCGGCGGCAACATCAATATCGATATCAACCGGGGTGCCCACGTCGATCATCACTTTGACAGCAGCAAGTTCCAGGGCGGGCGCTGGCAGCACGATGCGAGTCACCGCAAGGGCGTTGCCTACCGGGATAACGCGTCGCGCGAGAAGTTCGGTCGCAACGTGGCTGGCGCTGACCGGCGCGGCGATTTTCGTGGCCGCGAATCCCTTGGCGGCCGGACCGGAATCGCCGACCGGGCAGGGGGTGCCAACCGTGCCGGCATCAGCGACAGGGCCAGCGTGGGGGATCGCGCGGGCGGTGCCGGCAGGGTCGGTACATCCGACCGCGCCGGGGCTGTGAACAGGGCCGGCACGTCGGATCGGGCCCGGGCCGCGGACCGGTACAGTTCCGGTTTCGGTGGCCGCGACAACGCCTTCCAGGGGGTCAACCGCAATGTGGCGCCACGGGATGTCAATCGGGGCCAGTCGAGCATGCAGTCGTCCGGCTTCAACCGCTCCGGGGGCGGTGCGCACGGATATGGCGGAGGCCACGGCGGAGGATATGGCGGCGGGCGCGGAGGCGGTGGAGGATTCGCCGGTGGTGGCGGGCGCGGCGGCGGTGGGCGTGGTGGCGGTCGGCGCTAGGGAGGCACAGGCATGTATTCACCAGTGATATCTCGTTGGCGGCAGACGAGCCTGATGGCTTGCCTTGCGGCCGCCGCGTTGCTGCTGGGGTTGGGGAATGTCACCGCCGCACGAGCGAACCAGGCCTTTGCCAACCCCGAAGCCGCGATGACGGAGTTTGGGGAGGCGGTCCTCAACGATGACGAGGCCGCCATGAAGCGCCTGCTGGGCGCGAACTATCACGACCTGATACCGCCCGTGGGGGCCGACGTCCGTTACCAGTTCCTCGCGGCCTGGGGCAAGACCCATACGGTGAAGCAGACTGGTCGCCGCGCCGAGATTGCCGTGGGCAACGATGGCTGGACGCTACCCATTCCCCTGGAAAAGTCGGACAAGGGCTGGCAGTTCGACACGCGTGCCGGCGCGGAGGAAATGCGGGTACGACGCATCGGACGGAACGAGCTGGCCGTCATCCAGACCATGCTGGCCATCCACGATGCCCAGAACGAATATGCCGAGACCCCCCGCGACGGGAGCCACGTGCTTGCCTATGCGGCCAGGTTGTCGAGTTCCCCGGGCAGGCACGACGGACTGTACTGGCCGACCCGCCCCGGCGAGCCGGAAAGTCCGCTTGGCCCCGGTTTCATTGGCGCCGGCACGCGCCATGCCAGCAAGGATGGCTACTACGGCTATCACTACAAGCTCCTCACTGCGCAGGGCCCGCACGCGCCTGGCGGGGCGTTCGACTATGTCCTGGATGGGAAGCTGTTCGGCGGCTTTGCGGTCATTGCCTGGCCCGTCCGCTACCAGGACACGGGCGTGATGAGCTTTATGGTGAGCCACGACGGCCAGGTCTACGAGCGTGACCTGGGAGCCAATGGCGCCGCGAAAGCGGAGGCGACGAAGTCTTTTGATCCCGGCGCGGGCTGGCGCAAGGTCTCTCCATGAGGCTGCTCAGTCGAGCGGCACCATGGCCCGGATCTGTTGCAGCAGCCAGACGTGCGCCTGGTCTGCATCGAACCGCCGGTGCCACGACATATAGAGCGGCGAGCCTTTGAAGTCGAGAGGTGGCTCGTGCATGCTCAGGTCGAACAGGCCGGCAAAGGTGGCGGCCATCCGGCTGGGTACGTTGCAGATGTATCCGGTACGGGCGGCGACCATCGGCATCGCCATGAAGTTCTGCACGACGGCGCCGATCTGCCGATGTTCGCCTCGTTGTGCCAGGGTCTGGTCGACGATCGTGTTCTGGCGGCTGCGAATCACGACATGTGGCCGCTTCAGGTACAGCGCAAGCGGGAAGCGGCGCTTGCTGAGCCCTTCCTGCTTCCAGATCATCGTGGTCAGGCTGACTTCATCGAGCATTTCATGCGAGATCCCCATTCCCTTGACCGTCTGGGCACCGACGATGGCGTCGAGATCGCCGGACTCCAGTAGCTGACTCGCGAGTTCTCCCTCGGGAACTGCCGCCAGCCTGATCACAATCCCCGGGGCCAGCCGGGAGACATGCTCGACCAACTGCGGCAGGATCGAGAATTCGAAATAGTCGGTGGCCGCGATATTGAACGCCCGCTGTGCCAGTGCGGGAACGAACGGTTCCTGCTCCTGCAGCGCGTGCTCGATCCGCTCGAGCGCGTCGCGCACCGGACCGATCAGCGCTTCACCGCGCGCCGTAGGTACCAGCCCACTCTTGGCGCTGACGAACAACTCGTCGCCCATTGCACCGCGCAATCGCCGCAAGGCATGGCTCACCGCTGGCTGACTCAGAGCCAACCGGTCGCTCGCGCGCGTCACGCTGCGCGTTTCCCACAACGTCACAAAGAGCACCAGCAGGTTCAGATCGAACGTTTTGATATTCACTTTTTGCATGCGGCGGATGATAACACTTCATTTTACTAATGCGTTCGGACCTGTTTTTATGTAGACCATCAGAACCTACAACGTGGAGACAAAGATGAGCAATTCCGCACCTCTCTCATTCGGCTGGTTTATCCCCACCCTCGGCGACACGAGCGCATTCGGGGATCCAGCCAGGAGCATCCCCCAATCGAAGGAGCACTTCGAGCGCGTAGCGCAGGCGGCTGAAAAGGCCGGCTTTGAGTACGTGCTTGTCCCGGTGACGCCCTTTTGCTGGGACGCCTGGGCCACCGCATCGTTTATCGTGAGCCGCACCAAGAAGCTCAAGGCACTGGTTGCCGTGAAGCCGGGCTTTATCCACCCGGTTGCCCAGGCAAAGATGATTTCGACCTTCGACCAGCTTTGGGACGGACGCATCCATATCAATCTGATCGCGGGCCTCAGCGAAAAGGACGCGATCGCCGAAGGTCAGCTTGGATCCAAGGAAGCGCGCTATGCGCAACTGGACGAGGAAGTGACCCTGATCAAGCGGCTGCTTTCCGAAGAGGCGGTCGAGCACCAGGGCGATTACTACCACGTCGACAAGCCAGTCATCATCCCGAAGCCCGTCCAGCAACCCTGGCCGCCCGTTTTCCTTGGCGGTGGCTCGGACCAGGCCGCTGACATCTCCGTCAGGCATTCGAACGTGCATCTGTTCTGGGGCGACTATCCCGAGCGCATCGGCGAGCAGATCAAGGAGTTGCGCGCCCGTGCCGCCAAATACGGTCGCGAGGACGAGATCCGCTTCGCCATGCGCCTGCAGATTGTCTGCCGTGAGACCGAGGAAGAGGCCTGGGCCGCGGCGAACCAGCTGGTGGCCGGTGCGACGGAGTGGAAAGAGCTGGCCAAGAACTTGTCTGCGGACATGAACTCCGTCGCCAACCAGCGCCAGCGGGAACTGTCGCAGACGGTCGGCAGCAGGATGACGCCGCATCTGTGGACCGGCATCACTGAAGTGCGTCCCGGCGCTGGCGTGGCCGTGGTTGGCAACCCCCAGCAGGTTGCAGCGCAACTGCAAGAGTTCGTCGACGTGGGTTGCAGCGGCTTCTGCCTGTCGGGTTATCCGCACCATGAAGAAGCCGAGCGCTTCGGACGCCTGGTGATGCCGCTGCTGGCCCGATAGCCGCATAGGGCAGGGTGAGAAGCAAAACAACAGCAAATGACGCAAAAGTCTTCGTGACCCGGGCCGGTTACGGCACAAAAGAGAGCCTGGGCACGAAGCGATGCAGGAGACAGAGATGACAACAAAGATCGACGCCCCGACTTTCCGCAGGGCACTTGGCTCGTTCACCACGGGCGTAACGGTGGTGACCACCCATGGCGAAGACGGCAATGACTACGGCCTGACGGCCAACAGCTTCAATTCCGTGTCCATGGATCCGCCCATGGTGTTATGGAGCCTGGGCAAGAAGTCTTCCAGCTTGCCGGCTTTCCAGACCACCGGACATTTCGCGGTGCATATCCTGGCCGCTGACCAGGAACATATCTCCAACCAGTTCGCCAAGAGCGGCGCAGACAAGTTTGCCGGATGCACGGTCGAGCGGGGCCATGGCCAGGTACCGCTGCTCGATGGCTGCTCTGCCCGGTTTGAATGCCGCGTGGTGCACCGGTACGAAGGCGGTGACCACGTCATCTTTGTGGGCGAAGTCTTGAACTTCAACAGCTTTGAACGGCCGCCGCTGGTCTTTCACGGCGGCAACTACGGCATGGTGATGAAGAAGACCGACGACACGGACTGCAGCCGCTCCGACATTGGCGATGGCTGGCTGGGCTTCCTGTTGGCACGGGCCTACTACCAGATGCTGCAGCCGGTCAGGAGCAATCTGGCCAGCCATGGCCTGCGCGACATCGACTACAACATCCTGACCGTGCTGAGCATGGGCGACGGCCGCACCGTCGCGGAGGTTGACCGGCTGGTGTCGATTACCGGCCTCCGCGTCACGGACGACGATATCCGGAAGCTGGCAGAGCGTGACCTGGTTGTCCTTGACGATGATGGTGGGCGCGAGAACATGGTGCGCTTCACAGACGCCGGCCGCAGCTATGCGATCCAGCTGCTGGCCATCGGCAAGGCGGCGGAGAGCGACGCCGAGCAAGACCTCGACTACCGCGAGACTCAGGTCGTGAAGTTGCTGCTCAAGCGCATCATCCGTACAACCGGGGCGATGCTCCCCGAACACTGGCAGAAAGAGCAGTTCTGGCGGGGCGACCATCTCTGGATGGAGCCGGATCGTTCAGACGCGAGCTAAGGCAAGTCACCTTACTTCGAACGCTCCATCAGCATCCATCCAGTCCGGTCTCATGGCCGGACAACCACCCGCCGATCGCCCTTACAAAATACGGCGGGGATCCCTGTGAAAGGGGGAGACAACTATGATTACACGAGATACCCACGCAACCGAGCCAATGAACTCGGCTGCGCAAGCCGCGCCCAGTGTCAGCCCGGCACGTGCCTGGTACGCCGTCTGCGTATTGCTGACCGCCTACATCTTTTCCATCATGGACCGGCAGATCCTCACCTTGCTGGTCGGTCCGATCCAGAAGACGCTCGGCATCAACGACACGCAGATCGGCCTGCTCCACGGGTTCACCTTCGCGGCCTTCTACGGCGTGATGGGCCTGCCGATCGCACGGCTCATCGACCGCGGCAACCGCCGCGCGATCATCGCCATCGGCATTGCCGTGTGGAGCCTGGCGACGGCTGCCAGTGGCCTGGCCAGCGAATACTGGCATCTGCTGGCCGCGCGCATCGCGGTGGCGGTGGGCGAGGCCGTGCTGCTCCCGGGCACGGTCTCGCTGGTGGCCGACCTGTTCACGCCGGACAAGCGGGGCCGTGCGATGGGCGTCTTCGGCGCAGCCGGCCCGGTGGGCTCCGGCGGGGGCCTGTTCGCCGGCGGCCTGATCCTGGGCGCCTACACGCTGTCGCATCCGGTGCTGCCCTTCCTGGGCGCCATCGAGCCGTGGCAGGCCACTTTCATCGCCGTGGGCCTGCCGGGTGTGGTGGTGGCTTTCTTCATGCTGGCCGTGCCCGAGCCGCGTGCCGCGAAGCAGGGAGCCACGGGCGGCAGGGGCCCCGAGTCGAAGATCGTCAACGTACCCGTGGCACAGGTCAAGGACTACATTGTCCGCAACGGCCGCACCTTCTGTGCCTTCATCGTGGGTGCCGGCGTGTTCTATATGTCGGTCTATGGCTTCGCCGGCTGGGCGCCGACCTACTTCGTGCGCCACTTCGGCTGGAGCTACCAGGAGATCGGCAAGCTGTTCGGCCTGCTGATGGTCGTCGCCGGACCAGCGGGGACGCTCTTCGCTTCCTGGCTGGGCGAGCGCTGGATCCGGCGCGGGGTAGTCCACGGCTACCTGCGGGTCGCGATGCTGGGCGTCTGCGGCATCACGGCATCGGGCAGCGCCATGGTGCTGGCGGCTACGGCGACGCCGGCCGCCATCTTCCTGGGCTTCGCCGCCTTCTTCGCGATGTTTATGTTCGGCATCGGCCCGGCCATCGTCGCGCAGATCACCCCGGCGCCGATGCATGGTCAGGTGGCCGCCCTGTTCACCGGCGCCTTGAACCTGCTCGGCGCTGGCCTCGGCCCCGTCGCGATCGGCCTCATCACCGACTACGTGCTGCGCGACCGCAACGCGATCGGCAGCTCCATGCTGATCGTGTTCCTCGGTGCCGGCGCCCTCGCATTCCTGCTCTTGCGCAGCGGTATCCGCAGCTACGGCGACTCGATGAAGCATGCGGCCCTCTGGCGCCCGGCGCACGAGCCGCAAGATCTCGCATCCGCGCCGCCCACCAGCGCAGCGCAGGGCTGACGCAACCGACATCGTCGGCGGGCAGGCAGACATCGCTTGCTGCCCCTGGCTGGCCCGATGCCCGGCCTCTTGAAGGAGTGCAAGGTCAAGGCCCTGGGCATCACCGCGCGTGAGCCGCATCCGATGTTCCCGGACCTGCCGCTGATGAGCCAGTACAAGCTGCCGCGAGACTGCACCTTGGACCTCTGCCCCGTCGTGCTGGTGCCCAGGGCGACGCCCGGACCCGCGGTCGCGACGATCAACACCGCGATGAGCGAAATCATCCAGCTTCCCGCCGTGTGCAAGGGAACGCAGGAAACCGGCGCCCAGACGCCTCGCGTCATGACGCAGGCCGGACTGGACAAGTTCTACACCAGCGAGATCGAGCGCTGACGGCGCGTGTTCAAGTCGATCAAGCTGGAACAGCAATAAGCAACTGAAATTCTGGAGACAAGAATGTTTGGTTTGATGATGGATCGCCCGCTGCTGCTGTCGAGTCTGGTCGAGCACGCGGAGCAGCAGTTCCCGGACGTGGAGATCGTTTCCCGCGAAACACACGGCCCGCTCTTTCGCTACACCTACCGTGAGCTCGCTGCGCGTTCGCGCCGCCTGGCCAAGGCCCTGGCCGCCCTCGGCGTGGCGCGCGGCACCCGGGTCGCCACCGTGGCCTGGAACAACCACCGCCACCTGGAGGCCTACTTCGCGGTCTCCGGCAGCGGCGCCGTGCTGCACACCTGCAACCCGCGCCTGCATCCGGAGCAACTCGCCTACATCCTCAACCACGCGGAAGACCAAGTGGTGCTGCTGGACAGTACCTTCCTGCCGCTGGCCGAAGCCGTGGCGCCGCTGTGCCCCGGCGTCACCGCCTGGGTGCTGATGACTGACGCTGGGCAGATGCCCTTGCAGTCCAAGCTCGCGAACCTGCTCTGCTATGAGACGCTGCTCGATGGCCAGGACGATGTCTTCGCCTGGCCCGAGTTCGACGAGCGCACGGCCAGCTCACTGTGCTTCACCTCCGGCACCACCGGCAACCCCAAGGGCGTGCTGTATTCGCACCGCTCCACCATGCTGCACAGTTTTGCGCTGAGCCTTCCCGACACGCTCTCGCTGTCGGCGCGCGACTGCGTGCTGCCTGTGGTGCCCATGTTCCATGTCAATGCGTGGGGCATCCCCTACGCCGCGCCGATGAATGGCTGCAAGCTGGTGCTGCCCGGCCCGAAGCTCGACGGCGCGAGCCTGTTCGAGCTGATGGAAAGCGAGGGCGTCACCTGCAGCGCCGGCGTGCCCACCATCTGGCTGGGCCTGGCCCAGTACATGGAGGCCGAGGGCGTGAAGCCCGCGACCATGCACCGCTCGGTGGTGGGCGGCTCGGCCATGCCGCAATCGCTGATCCGTGACTTCGACCAGAAGTTCGGCGTCGAAGTGCGCCACTGCTGGGGCATGACCGAGACCAGCCCGCTGGGCACGCAGGGCGCGCCGCTGGGCAAGCATGCGGCGCTGCCCGTCGACCAGCAGTACGCGCTTCGCAGCAAGCAGGGCCGGGCGGTGTTCGGCGTGCAACTGAAGGTGGTTGATGCCAACGGACAGGACCTGCCGCGCGACGGCCAGTCGGCTGGCGAGCTGTTGGTGCGCGGCCCGTGGATCATGTCCGAGTACTTCAAGGGCGAGAAGCCCGCACTGCAGGGCGGCTGGTTCCCCACGGGCGACATCGCGACCATCGACACCGACGGCATCATGCAGATCACCGACCGGGTGAAGGACGTGATCAAGTCCGGTGGCGAATGGATCAGCTCCATCGACCTGGAGAACGCGGCGATGGGCCATCCGGCGCTGGCGATGGCGGCCGTGATCGGCGTGAAGCATCCCAAGTGGGACGAGCGCCCGGTGCTGTGCGCGGTGAAGAAGCCGGGCCAGGAGGTGGACAAGGCGGCGGTGCTCGACTTCCTGGGCAACAAGGTCGCCAGGTGGTGGCTGCCCGACGAGGTGATCTTCGTCGATAGCCTGCCGATGGGCGCGACCGGCAAGGTCCAGAAGATGGACCTGCGCCGGAAGTACGCTGACGTGCTGATGTCGAAGTGAACGTCATGGCCGATTCGCAATTCCGGCCCCTGGCCGCCTCCTGCAGTTGCGGCGCGAGCCGCTTCCGGGTGAACGCGCGTCCCTTCGCGCGCTTCATCTGCCACTGCACGATCTGCCAGGCCTACACGGGCAAGCCATATTCGGACGTGACGGTGCTGCGCGCCCGCGACGTCGAAGTGGAAGCGGGCGCTCCGGTCGCCTACAGGAAGCACCGGCTGCCGCCCAACATCGAGCGGGGCACCTGCGCGTCGTGCGGCACGCCGGTGCTCGAATTCGGTCTGGCCGGGGCGGCGAAGCTGGCCTTCGTGCCCACCGCCAACTACGCCGACACCACGACGCTTCCGCCCGCATCGCTGCACATGTTCTATCACCGTCGCGTGAGCGACGCGCAGGACGGCCTGCCCCGCTACAGCGGCTACCTGCGCAGCCAGTTGGCCGTCGTCGGGCTGTTGTTGCGCGGCCTCTTTCGCTGTCGAGACCGATAGGCAACCCACGCTACACAGGACACCGCCAAGGCGAGCACCATGGACAACACACCATTTCATTCGACGCCGGAACTTGCAGCCACTGATCGCGTCGCACGCATCTTTGCTTCGCAGCGCAGCGCCTTTCTGGCGGATCCCTTGCCCTCGGCCGGCGTGCGGCTGAGCCGCCTGAAGGCGCTCAAGGCGCAATTGTCGCGCTATCAGGATGTGCTCGCCGACGCGATGAGCCGCGACTTCGGCCATCGCTCACATGCCGAGTCGAAGATGCTCGATCTGCTGGGTTCGATGATGGAACTCAACCACGCGGTCGCGCACCTCAAACGGTGGATGAAGCCTAGTCGCCGCAGCACCGAGTTGCTGTTCCTGTCCAACAGCGTCAAGGTGATGTACCAGCCCAAGGGGGTGGTGGGCGTGGTCACGCCGTGGAACTTCCCGATCTACCTGGCCCTCGGCCCGGCCGTTGCCGCGCTCGCTGCCGGCAACCGCGTCATGATCAAGATGCCGGAGGCCACGCCCGCGACCAACGCTGTCTTCAGGACAATGCTCGCAGAGGTGTTTGCCGAAGACCTGGTGGCGGTGGTTGGCGCGGAGTTGCTCGATCCCGGGGTATTCACCTCGCAACCCTTCGATCACATCGTGTTCACCGGCTCGCCCGGTGTGGGCAAGATCGTGATGCGCCAGGCGGCCGAGAATCTGACACCCGTTACCCTGGAGCTGGGCGGCAAGTCCCCGGCCCTGGTCACGCGCAACTACCCGGTGGCCGATGCGGCCAGGCGGATCACCCACGGCAAGTCGACCAATGCCGGCCAGATCTGCGTTGCACCCGACTACGCCTTGGTGCCGCGCGAACGCGTTGGCGAGTTCATCGTCGGCGTGCGCCAAACGTTTGAACAGTTCTTTGACAACAACACGGCCGGCAACCCCGACTACACCTCGATTGTCGACGAGCGTCAGTACAAACGCATCCAGAGACTGCTCGATGATGCGCGCTCCAAGGGCGCGCGCATCGAGTCCTGCGGGCCGATGCCGGTTGGCAACGAGCGCACGCTGCCGCTGCAGATCGTCACGGACGTCACCCCCGACATGCTGGTGATGACCGAAGAACTCTTCGGCCCCATCCTGCCGGTCGTTCCGTACGACACGATGGACGAGGCGATCGGCTTCATCAACGAGCGCGCGCGTCCCCTGGCTCTGTACTGTTTCAGCCGCGACCGCGCCGAGCGCGACGATCTGCTCAGCAGAACGCACTCGGGCGGCGTCTCGGTCAACGACTGGGGCTGGCATGTGGTGAATCACGACGCACCCTTCGGCGGCATCGGCAACTCGGGGATGGGCAACTATCACGGGGAAGAGGGCTTTCGCGAGTTGTCCCATGCCAAGACCGTGTTCAAGCGGCATCGCTTCTTCCCCATCGACCTGTTCTATCCCCCCTACGGAACGGTCATCCAGCGCATGGCACTGCAGTTCTTCCTCGGCCGCCCCGACCCCGCTCTGGGGGCCTCGAACAAGCACTGAAACTAGAGGCACCTGACTTCGACCGCTGCATCAGCAGCAATCCGGTCCGGCCTCATGGCCGGACGACCACCCGCCGATCGCCTTTACAAGATACAGCGGGGGATCCCTGTGAAAGGGGGAGACAAAGTGATTTCACAAAATGCCCACGCGACCGAGCCAACGCACTCGGCCGCGCAAGCCGCGGCCAGTGTCACCCCCGGCACGCGCCTGGTACGCCGTCAGCGTATTGCTGGCCGCCTGCATCTTTTCCTCATGGCATGCGGCCCGCGGGCGCCCGGCGCTCGAGCCGCAGGATCCCGCATCCGCGCCGCCCGGACCGACATCGATGGATGAGGTGATATCCAACGCGGTCGCCCCCTGATTTCATCAGGTTTTCAGAAACTCTCAACCGACACATGACTTGCGCGGTCGTGCACAGCAGGCCGTGCATGGGCTCCGCCGTGTCAACAGACAGCACATCAAGCGAGGAACAGCAAAATGAAGATCTACAAGCAGATTTACATCAACGGAAACTGGGTGGAACCGCAGGGCCACCAGTATGCAGAAGTGGTGAACGCTTCCACGGAAGCCGCCATCGCACGCGTGACGCTGGGCAACGCAGCCGATGCCGACAATGCTGTACGCGCCGCCCGTGCAGCTTTTGATGGCTGGTCGCAAACCAGTCCACAGGAACGTGCAGGCTTCCTCGCGAAGATTGCCGCAGGCCTGGAAGCACGGGCAGCGGAAGTCGCGCAGCTCGTCAGCACCGAGGTGGGCACCCCCATTGCCTGGTCGCAGTATGCCCAGGCCGGCGCAGCGATTGCGCATTTCGGTATTGCCGCGCAAGTGCTCGGCGAACTGACGTTGACCGAAGCGGTGGGGAACTCCCTGGTCATGCGCGAACCCGTCGGTGTCGTGGCGTGCATTACGCCGTGGAACTACCCGCTCACGCTGATCGCGGCGAAAGTGGCCCCCGCACTGGCGGCTGGCTGCACCGTGGTGCTCAAGCCTTCCGAAGTGGCGCCTCTCACGGCTTACCTGCTAGCCGAGGTAATCCATGAAGCGGGCTTGCCGGCAGGCGTGTTCAACCTGGTGCCGGGCTTCGGTCCGGTGGTGGGCGAGGCCCTTGCGTCGCATCCGGAAGTCGACATGGTGTCCTTTACCGGTTCGACCGGTGCGGGCCGCCGCGTTGGCGAACTGGGCGCTCAGACCATCAAGCGGGTTGCGCTGGAGCTGGGCGGAAAGTCTGCGGCGATCATCCTCGACGACGCCGACTTCTCCAGCGCGGTCGCCGGGGCAATCCAGGCCTGTTATCTCAACAACGGCCAGACCTGCTTCGCGCATACGCGCATGCTGGTGCCGAAGACGCGCATGGCCGAGGTCAAGCAGATCGCGGCGCAGGTGGTTGGCGGCATGAAGGTGGGCGATCCGCTCGACGAGCAGAGCCAGATCGGTCCGGTCATCTCGGCCGTGCAGCGCCACCGTGTACAGGGCTATATCCGCAAAGGCATGGAAGAGGGCGCTGAACTAGTGGTAGGCGGCCCCGACGCGCCTGCCGGTCTCGACAAAGGCTACTTCGTCCGGCCGACGGTGTTTGCCAACGTCACGCCAGACATGGTCATCGCCCGCGAGGAAATCTTCGGTCCGGTACTGAGCATCCTCGGCTATGAAGATGAGAACGACGCCGTGCGCATTGCCAACGATTCCATCTACGGACTGGGCGGCGCGGTCTGGTCGGGCGATATGGAACGCGCCAAGGGCGTGGCGCGCCGCCTGCGCACCGGCCAGGTGGATATCAATGGCGGTCCGTTCAACCTGCTTGCACCGTTTGGTGGCTACAAGCAATCGGGCAATGGGCGCGAGCTCGGCAAGTACGGCATCGAGGAGTATCTCGAATTCAAGGCCGTTCAATTGCCGATGCAGTGAGCGCGGCCATTCCGCCCGCACTGATCCGGACCTTGATGGAGCGCTTTGGCGTGGAAGTCCGCCATGCCTGGGGCATGACCGAAGCGGCTCGACAAGGACGAAACAGCAGCTAATTGGAGTTCCGGATACACATCCCACATAACACGGAGACAAGAACATGACCAACACGCCCCCAATTCTAATGAGCTGGGTCCAGCCCACCGCTGGCGACACCCCCGAGTCCTGCATGCGACTCCCGATCCTCAAGGCCATGCCGGTACCTGTTGCCTGCCTGGGTGGAGTTCGTCCATGACTACCATCGATCCGCGCACGCGTCTCCTTCTGGAAGCCCCCATCGTACCGACCGTCCTGCGCCTTGCGGCGCCCAATATGCTGGTGATGATCACACAGGCATCGGTCGGCCTCATCGAAACCTATTTCGTCGGCAAGCTGGGGAATGATGCGCTTGCCGCGATGGCGCTGGTGTTTCCGATCGTCATGCTGATGCAGATGAGTTCCGTGGGCGCGATAGGCGGCGGCATCACGTCGTCGATTGCGCGGGCGCTCGGCGCGCGACGCCGGGACGATGCCGATGCGCTGGTGCTTCACGCGCTGGTGGTTGCGCTCGGCTTCGGCCTTGCGTTCACATCGGCGCTGCTATTGGGCGGGCGGTGGCTGTATGCGGAGATGGGCGGCACCGGCGCGTCGCTCGAGGCTGCGCTGGTCTACTCGGACCTGGTATTTGCCGGTGCCGTGCTGGTCTGGCTATTCAACTCGCTGGCGGCGGTGATTCGCGGCACCGGCAACATGGCCGTACCGTCCAATGTGACCGTCGCGGGCGCGGTGGTGCTCATTCCGCTGTCGCCCCTGCTGATCTTCGGCTGGGGGCCGATTCCCGGCATGGGCATTGCCGGCGGCGCAGCGGCGCTGCTCCTGTACTACCTTGGCGGAACGCTTGCGTTCTGGCTGTACCTGCGTTCGCCGGGCAGCCTCCTCAAGCCGAAGTTCGCGGGGGTGCGGCTGCGCTGGCCGCTGTTTCGCGACATCCTGCGCATCGGCCTCGTAGGAATGATCGCGACGGTGTCCACCAACCTGTCGATCGGCATCGCGACGGCGCTGTCGGGGCATTTCGGGCCAGACGCGATTGCGGGTTACGGCACCGCCGCGCGTCTCGAGTACCTGCTGGTGCCGCTGGCGTTCGGCTTTGGCGCCCCGTTGGTGGCCATGGTTGGCACCTGCATTGGCGCCGGCGACCGGGAGCGGGCCCTCAGGGCAGCATGGATCGGCGCCGTCATGACCTTTGTCATCACCGAGGCGATCGGCCTGGCCGCGGCGATCTTCCCACACAGTTGGTTGCTGTTGTTTGGCAACGAGCCTGCCATGCTTTTGGCCGGCACCCAATACCTGCATGTCGTCGGGCCGCTGTATGGTTTCTTCGGCGTCGGACAAGTGCTGCATTTCGCATCGCAAGGCGCCGGGCGCCTGTGGTGGCCCGTGACCGGCAACCTCGTGCGCCTGACCGTAGCCGGCCTCGGAGGATGGCTTGCCTTGCGCTGGGGCGGCGACCTGATACACGTGTTCATTGCGCAGGGCGCCGGGCTCGTCGTGTACGGCCTCGTCATCGCCGCCACAATTGCCGGCGGCGCGTGGTTCGGCCGTGTGGGCTGGCCGCGCAGCACGGCCGCGTTGATGCGGCGGTTGACGCCACAATGACCATTTCCTCTGAAGAACCATGCGACAGCCAGTCCGCGAATGCCTCGATTGGCCCGGCGGCCTGACGAGCCAGTGGCCAGGCAGGCCGCTGGAATAACCGTCATGTACGCGAGCGGCCGATTCGCCGCTGGCGGGTTGCCGCCCACTTCAGAGGCGTTGGCAGAGAGCGATCAGGTTCTCGCGTAGCCATCGGTGCGCCGGGTCGGTGTCCGCCGAGCGGTGCCAGCTCAGGTAGATCGGGAAGCTCGGCACGCGCAGCGGCACCGTGTGTGCCGCCAGCCCGAAGTTGTCGGCGTACAGGTGCGCCATGCGCTTGGGCAGGGTGCACAGCAGCTTGGTCTTTTGCACCAGCACCGGCATCGACTGGAAATGCGGCACTTCAATCGCGATGTGCCGGCGCAGCCCGCGCTTGGCCAGGGCCAGTTCGATCATTGACATCGAGCCGGCACGCGGTGTGAGCGCGACATGTCGCTGCGCGAGATACTGCTCCAGCGTCAGACGACCGGACAGGTGCGGATGATCGCACTGAGAGAGTGTGAGCAGACTGTCCGTCAGTACGCATTCATTGCGAAACGAGGGGTCGTGCTGCACGAAGAAGTCCAGGGTCAGGTCGACCTGACCGTCCTTCATTGCCATGCCCAGTTGTCCGCCTGGCTCGGGGCGGATCTTGAGCCGGATATTCGGCGCCGTTTGTGCAAGCCACTCCGAGAAGCGCGGCAGGATCACGGTCTCGCCATAGTCCTCCACAGCCATCACGAAGCAATGGTCCGAGCGGGCAAAGTCGAACGCGTCGTCCGAACGGATGCCGCGCTCGATCAGGTCCAGCGCCTGGCGGACGGGATCCGCCAGCGTCTTGGCCCGTGCTGTCGGCACCATGCCGTCGGGCGTGCGCGTAAACAGCGGGTCGTCCAGCCGTTCGCGCAGGCGTGCCAGGGCGTTGCTTACCGTCGGCTGGGACAGCGCGAGCTTGCTCGCGGCCCTGGAGATGTTGCGCTCGCTATAGATGGTGTCGAACACCAATAGCAAGTTGAGGTCGATCGAACGCAGGTTCATGGCGGAAGGTGGGCGTCAGAGCGCCGCGTCGGCATGGCAGCACTAGGGTAATGGAGCATATTCCAACTATCAATAAAGCGCATTCGGTTTCTAAACTTCTTGAATTGGCTTGCGCTGCGTACGATTGCCCTGAACCCATCAGCGTGCAGCCATGAACGAAGCCAGTGACTTGTTACTCAGAGACCAGCCTGCCCCAGGCGTTGCGCGGCTTCGCATCAATCGGCCACACGCCCGCAATGCGCTCAATTCCGCGCTACGCCAGCAGCTTGCGGAAGCCTTCCTCGAACTTGATCGCGACAGGAACGTGCGCTGCGTGCTGCTGTGCGGCAGCCAGGGACATTTCGCTGCCGGGGCCGACCTCAAGGAGCTGGCGGAGCTGGGCTCCCACGCGGTCTGGGCGCTGGACGTACCGCGCTGCTGGAAGGCGATTGCCGACTGCAGCAAACCGGTGGTGGCGGCCGTGTCCGGCTTCGCACTGGGTGGTGGCTGCGAGTTGGCGCTGCACGCCGACATCATCGTGGCAGGCCGCAGCGCCCAGTTCGGCCTGCCCGAAGTGACGGTCGGCGTCATGCCGGGCGGCGGCGCCACGCAGCGCCTGATGCGGGCGGTCGGCAAGTACCACGCCATGAAGTTGCTGCTGACCGGAAAGCCGATCCCGGCAGAGGACGCCTTGGCGATGGGGCTGGTGAGTGAGGTCACCGACGATGAGGCGTGCGAAGCGGGTGCGCTGGCGCTCGCGGAGATGATTGCCTCGCGTCCGCCGGTTGCGGTGCGCCTGATCAAGGAAGCAGCGCTGGCGGGCGGCGACGCGGCACTCGCTACCGGATTACTGCTGGAGCGGCGCTCCTTCGAACTGCTGTTTGACACCGATGACCAGAAGGAGGGCATGAACGCCTTCATCCAGCGCCGTACAGCGGCGTTCACAGGGCAATGAGACACGGCAGCGTTTCACAACGAATCTTCTTTGACTTCAAAAGGAATTTCTCACTATGACCATGCGCTCGGAAGTCGCCATCGTCGGTGTCGGGCGAACGCCATATAGCCGGGCCAAGCCCGGCGAGCCGGCACCGACTGTTGACGAATACATCGCCTGGGCCGCCGATCTCGCGCTGAAGCAGGCGGGCCTCAGCAAGAAGGAGTTCGACGGGCAGGGCCTTGGCGTGGCGCATGCCGAAGTCGCGCATACGGTGAACTGGTCAGCCGCCACGGCCGAGAACCTGGGCATCAGCCCGCAGGTGCTGCTGCGCGCCGACCAGGGGGGCGCTTCGGCATCGGCGATGCTGATCCGCGCCGCGGCGATGATCAAGGCGGGCATCGTGGACCGCGTGCTGGTGGTGGGGGCCGATACGCCGCTGAACATTCCGTCCGCGGCCCCCGGGCTTCCGCTATCGCCGGAACGCACGCGCGGCGTCTATTGGGACTTCCAGGGACCATTCGGCGTGATGGGCGCGAGTGCGCAGTTCGCGCTGGTGCTGACCCGGTATCTGCATCAGTTCCCCTCGCTTCGCTTCGAGCAGCTGGGCAAGCTTGCGGTGTCCACGCGCTACAACGCATCGTTCCATCCCGGTGCCATCTATCGCAAGCCATTCACGCTGGACGAGTACATGGACTCGCGCATGCTGTCGCATCCGATCCGTCTGCTTGACTGCGTGCCTATCGTCAACGGTGGCCTGGCCTACGTGGTGACCTCGGCCGAGACGGCCCGCACGCTGACCGACAAGCCGGTGTTCCTGCGCGGCTTCGGCGAGGCCAACAACTACTACCATGGCTCGCGGGCCTTGCCTGACGTGACCACCACTGGCTATGCACAGTCAGCGCCACGGGCGATGGCGATGGGTGGCGTGCGGCACGCCGACATCGACCTGTTCCAGCCCTATGACGACTACCCCTTCATCGCCATGATGACGCTTGAGGACTGGGGCTTTTGCAAGAAGGGCGAGGGCGGGCGCTTCATCGAGGAACGCGACCTGCGCTTCCACGGCGACTTCCCGCTCTCCACCGACGGCGGCCAGCTCTCCGGCGGCCAGCCCGGTGGTGCGATCGGCGGCTTTATGCCGCTGGTCGAATCGGTCACGCAATTGCGCGGCGAAGCCGGTGAGCGCCAGGTCAAGAATGCGCGCATTGCCGCATCCTGCGGATTTGGCGGCATCCCCTACGGACGCCCGGGCCGCAGCTGTATTTCACTGATCCTTGGAACGGAGCCATGAACCCATGACCAGCCCCTTGACAGCCAAGCCGCTGCCCGCCATCACTGACCAGACCCGCCCGTTCTGGACCGCGGCGAAACAAGGCCGTTTCGTGCTGCAGAAATGCGGCGATTGCGGGACCTTCAACTTTCATCCCAAGCCCTGGTGCATCGAGTGCGGCAGCCGCGCGCTTGCCTGGACCGATGCGCAACCGCATGGCACCGTCTATTCGCACACGGTGTCGTATTCGGTCGCGATGAACTATCCCGGCTGGGAGGCTGACCTCCCGCTGGTCCTGTGCCTGATCGATCTGGATGACGGTGCGCGCATGTACGCCCAGGTGACCGATTGCAGGCCCGAAGAGATCCATGTCGGCATGCGCGTCGAGGTCCACTGCGAGGACATCAGCGCCGAGGCCGGTATCCCGAAGTTCCGCCCGTTGCGCAACCACTCAAGCAAAAGGATCTGACCATGACCCATCCGGCCCCGGACCCGCTTACGCTGCGCAAGGCCGCGATGCGCGACGTGCCATTCGACTGGCAGGACCCGTTGCAACTGGACACGCTACTCAGCGACGAAGAGCGCATGATACGTGACAGCGCACGCGCCTACGCCCAGGAGCGGCTCGCGCCTCGCATCCTTGCCGCCAACCGCCACGAGCGCTTTGACGTCTCGGTGATGAAGGAGATGGCCGAGCTTGGCTTCCTGGGCGCAACCATCGAAGGCTTCGGCTGCGCCGGCATCAGCTACGTGGGCTATGGCCTGATCGCCCGCGAATTCGAACGCGTGGACACGAGCTTCCGCTCCGCGCTGGGCGTACAGACCACCTTGTCGATGACGCCCATCTACCTGTTCGGCAGCCAGGCGCAGCGCGAGCGCTACCTGCCGGCGATGGCGCGCGCGGAGTTGCTTGGCTGCTTCGGCCTGACCGAGCCCGACCACGGCTCGGATCCTGGCAGCATGGCCAGCCGTGCACGCCAGGTGGAAGGGGGGTGGCGGCTGTCGGGCTGCAAGACCTGGATCACGCATGCGCCGATCGCTGACCTGATGGTGGTCTGGGCCAAGGACGACGAAGGCATGGTGCGCGGCTTTATTCTCGAGCGGGGCATGAAGGGCCTGGCAACCAGCAAGATCGAGGGCAAGTTCTCGGTCCGCGCGTCACCCACCGGGCAGATCCTGATGGACGATGTGTTCGTGCCGGAGTCGCAGCGTCTGCCCGACGCGCGCAGCATCGCAGCACCTTTCGCCTGCCTGAACAATGCGCGCTTCGGCATCTGCTGGGGCGCCATGGGCGCGGCCGAGTTTTGCTGGCACGCGGCGCGCCAATATGTGCTCGACCGCAAGCAGTTCGGCCGCCCGCTGGCCGCGAACCAGCTGGTGCAGAAAAAACTTGCCGATATGCAGACGGAGATCGCCCTCGGCCTGCTCGCTTGCCTCCAAGTCAGCCGGCTGCGCGACGCGGGCGCGGCCAGTTCCGAGATGGTGTCGCTGCTCAAGCGCAATTGTGCCGGCAAGTCGCTGGAGATCGCGCGCCTGGCTCGCGACATGCACGGCGGCAATGGCATTTCTGACGAATATCACGTGATTCGCCACCTGATGAACATGGAAACCGTCAATACGCTGGAGGGCACGCACGACATTCACGCGCTCGTGCTCGGGCGCGCCCAGACCGGCCTGTCGGCGTTTGCCAATTGACCTGCCATGCCTTCCATCGCCTTGACTGCACACCTACCTATTACCGCCGAACGCACGATGAACACCACCCAGTCCCTTGCCGGCTCCGCGGAGCCAGCGCGCAGTGCGCTGGATTGCCTGTTGCGCCCTCGCTCGATCGCGATTGTCGGCGCCTCGCCACAGTTCGCGAAAGTCAACGGCCGGCCGCTCAGGCACCTGATCGCAAAGGGCTACAGCGGGCGCATCTACCCCGTGAACCCCAAGTACCCCGAGATTGCCGGGCTTGCCTGCTATCCCGACGTCGCCGCGCTGCCGGAGGCGCCCGACCTCGCCATCGTCGCGTTGCCGGCGCGCGACGTCGAGGCCTGCATCGCGGCGCTGGGGCGACGCGGTGTCGCTGCCGCGGTGATCTTCAGTTCCGGCTTCGGCGAGATGGGCGCCGAAGGCAGGCAGATCGAGCAGTCGTTGCGCGCCTGCGCGGACGCGCACGGCGTGTTGATCTGCGGTCCGAATTGCCTGGGCTTCGTCAACGCGTTCGACAACGTCTATGCCACCTTCAGCCAGTATGCCGACGGCGATACCGGTGCCGGCCCGGTGGCGTTCGTCACGCAGTCGGGGGCGTTCGGCACGGCGATCGCGGCCCTGGTGCGCCAGCGCGGACTGGGGCTGGGGTATTTCATCAACACCGGCAACGAGGCCGGCGTTACTTTCAGTGACCTGATGCTGGCGGTCATCGAGGATCCGCGCATCCGCGTCGCCGCCGGCTATATGGAGGGCATGCGCGACGGCCCTGGCCTCGTTCGGCTGGCCCAGCGTTGCGCCGAGCTTGGCAAGCCGCTGGTGCTGACCAAGGTCGGCCGCATGGCCGCCGGTGTGCGCGCCGCGGCTTCGCACACCGGCTCCCTCGCGGTGGAGGACGACGTGTTCGACGCGGTGCTGCGCCAGCACGGGGTGCTGCGTGCCCGCAATGAAGAGCAGATGCTCGACATGCTCGAGGCGCTGTGCTCGGACCGCGTGCCGCAGGGCACCGGGCTTGGCATCGCCACGCAGTCGGGCGGCGCCGGCGTCAT
The DNA here is from genome assembly GCF_905397275.1 of Cupriavidus yeoncheonensis. Lineage (GTDB taxonomy): Bacteria > Pseudomonadota > Gammaproteobacteria > Burkholderiales > Burkholderiaceae > Cupriavidus > Cupriavidus yeoncheonensis. The sequence goes on from NZ_CAJPUY010000016.1 coordinate 47,091, forward strand.
GATGGCCGACCGGGCCGAAGAACTCGGCCTCGAGGTGCCCGCGCTGGCGCCGCAGACGCAGGTGATGCTCGCCAGGGTGATGCCGGCCTTCGGCGCTGCCGGCAATCCGGTGGACGTGACTGGCCAGTTCGTCGCCAACCCTGATTTGCTGCTCGAATCCGTCGTCACATTGCTGACCGACCCGCAGGTGCATGTGGGCATCGTCTGGCTGCAACTGATGACCGCGCACGTGGACCTTCTGGTGCGCATCTTCTGCCAGATCCGTGACCGCACCGACAAGCCGTTCATCATCTGCTGGGTGGCGGCGCCGCCCGAAGCGGTGCGGCGGTTGCGAGCCGAAGGCATGGTGGTATTCGGCGCCGGGGAACGGGCGGTCGAGGCGGCCGCGGCAATGGTTCGCCATCGTCAGGCACTGCGCGTGGCGGCCGAGCAGCACGCCGAGCGCGCGGCGCTGGCGGCCGCGGTGGCGCGTGTCGCGGCGGACGTCCGCGGCAACGGCTTTCGTGATGGCGTGCAGCCGACCGTGCAGGCTGCCGGCTGGCTTCACGCAGCCGGCGTGCCGATGGCGCCAGTGGCGCTGGCGCGCCATGCCGATGAGGCGGTAGCGGCCTGGCGTACGGCGGGCGGCCCGGTGGTGCTGAAGATCGAGTCGCCCGACATCACGCACAAGACCGAAGTCGGAGGCGTCCTGCTCAAGCTGAACGACGAGGTCGCGGTTCGCCAGGGCTATGCCACCCTGATACAACGGGCCGTAGCGGCCCGACCCGAGGCGCGGCTCGATGGCGTGGTCGTGCAGCCGATGGCTACCGGTCAGCTTGAGCTGGTGATCGGCGTACAGCGGGATCCGGGCTTCGGCATGGTGCTGATGGTCGGGCTGGGCGGCGTGCTGGTCGAGGTGCTGAAGGACGTGGTGTTCCGGCGGGCCCCGTTCAGCGAGGCCGAAGGTCTGCGCATGCTGGATGAGTTGCGCATGCGAGCGCTGCTCGATGGCGTGCGGGGCCAGCCTGCAGTCGATCGCGCGGCACTCGCCGCGCTGCTGTCCCGGCTGTCGGTCTGGGCTGCGGCGATGGCGCCATGGCTCGAGGAGCTTGACCTCAACCCCGTGCTGGTCGGTCCGGCCGGACCTGTCGGAGTCGATTGCGTGATGGTGCTCGGAGGGCCGAAGGCAGGCTGACGGCGCGCCCCAGGGTGGAGGCGCGGCGCAAGAAGAGCCCCCCGTCCCCGGGGCGGCTCCACGAAGGAGACAAAGGATGAACAAGCAATCCTCATGGTGCGGCTGGCCGGCTGTACTCGGCAGCTTGCTGCTTGCGCTGGCCGGCAGCGGGGCGCAGGCGCAAGGCGGCTACCCGAACAAGCCGATCACACTGATCGCACCCTACAGCGCCGGCGGCGATTCAGACCTTGCCGCGCGCAACTTCGCCGCCGCCGCCCAGCGTGCGCTGGGCGTGCCCGTGATCGTGGTCAACAAGCCCGGCGCCAGCGGCGTGATCGGCTCGGCTCAGGCGATCGCTGCGCCCCCCGACGGCTACACCCTGCTGCTGGCACGACCGGGATCGCAGTCGATCCTGCCGGCCATCATGCCGACCCGCACGAAGTACAAGTGGGATAGCTTCACGATGATCGGCATGCTCGAGCTCAACCCCTATGGCTGCATGACGCGCAGCCCGAGCTACAAGACCTTCGAGGAGCTCGCGGCCGCGATGCGCGCCAGGGGCCCGGCCATGAACTTCGGCACCGCCGGCGTGCTGACCACCAATGACATGGGCCCGCGCCAGTTGTTCCGGGTACTGAACCTGGGCGGGAAGGCTCCCATGCAGGTCCCGTACAAGGGCACCTCGGAGGCAACCACTGCGCTGGTCGCCGGCCAGATCGACTTCGCCTGCGGGAGCGTCGGCACCTTCCTGCAGTTGATCAAGGCAGGTTCGCTACGGGCAGTGATGGTGACAACGCCGCAGCGGCTCGCGGTGCTGCCCGACACGCCGACAGCGCGGGAACTCGGCTATCCGGAAATGGAACGCATGACGGGCTGGAGCGCGGTCTACGGCCCCCCGAACCTGCCCGCCGAAGTGGTCACCAAGCTTGGCGAGTTGATGAAATCGCTCGCGCAGGACGCCGCCTGGGTCCGGACCACGGAGCTGACCGGTTCGATTCCTTTCCAGCGCGGGCCGGACGACACGCGTGAATACGCCCGCAGCCAGTTTCAGATGTACCGCGCGCTTGGCGAGTCGCTGAACATCATCGACAAGGAGAACTAGATCCCGGAGGGTCGGCGCCTTGCTCCGGCCTCCTGGAAGCCCTTTTTCCCGGGGGGGCGGCGCAACGTCCCCCGTAGAGATTACCTTCAATGTCTGGGCCGTCATTTCCGCACCCAAGAGTACTGCTTCTGGGCGCAATCGGGCCGAGCCCATCAACCCCGGGGAACGGCGCAGCAGGCGCTTCCGCCACCCGAAGCACACGCAGGCGTGCTCCGGTCCGATCCGTCAGGACTTCCCCTTCAAATGGCACCTGTTGCCCGCTTCGCTTTACCCCAGTGCCGCAGTAGCGCGTGGACTGCGGACGGGCTTCTTGTACGATCACCTGGCTGAGTGCCGGAGGCTGCAGTCTGCGAGGCCGACAATCCCATTGTCGTTAGGGCAGTGATATCCATAAAATTAGAAAATGCCCTCCCGCTATGTCGCAAACCTCATGGAGTTGCCGTCATGGAATGGACCCAACGCCTGCGCATTCGTCAACTGCAAGTGCTGGTCGAACTGCACCGCTCGGCCCATTTGAGCCAGACCGCAGCCAAACTAGGCATGACCCAGCCGGCGCTCTCCAAATGGCTGGCGGAGCTCGAAAGTGATCTGGGCGTTCCCTTGTTCGAGCGGCAACCCAAGGGGCTGGTGCCCACGGTCTTTTGTGATGCACTGATCGTCCATGCACGGACGATCCTGGCGGAGATCCTGCGTACCCAGCAGACCATCGAGATGATGGCTCAGGGCACGAGCGGTACCCTTGCGCTGGGGGCGACCCACGCCGCGGCCGGGTACTTTGTGCCGACTGCGATTGCCCTGCTGCATACGCAGTATCCGGACGCCTACGTCACGCTTACGGAAGGCGTGCTGCAAGCACAGGCGCAACAGTTGAGGGAGGGCAGCCTGGACTACGTGATTGGCCGGATGGACGCACGCGTGTCCTGCGATTCGCTCCGGTACGACGAACTGTTCGACGATACCATCCGCGTGATTGCCGGGCCCTCCCATCCGCTTGCGGGACAGCGGGAAGTCGCCTGGTCACAGACACGGCAGTTTGGATGGGTCGGGTTGCCCGAGGGCAGTCAACTGAGGAGCGAACTCGGATTCGAGCTTGCGGTTGCGGCGGAGCCGCCCCCAAAAGTGCGCGTCGAGACCGCCGGGCTTCTGCCTACCCTGGCCATGCTCGGGCGGACCGAGCTGCTGGGCGTCTCCTCCGGCCGTGCGGCAAAGTACTTCTGCGACAGGGGCTACATCGCAATTCTGGAGCTGCCCTATGCCGGCCGGGGGAGCGTGGGCATGCTGAGCCGAAGCGATTCCGAACAGACGCCCTTGCGCAAAGCCTTCAGCGAGTGCGTCATGTCCCTGGCGAAGGCCGGCACCTGGGGAGCCAACTAGCCCCCGTCCTCCCTTTCCGGATCCCGATTCCGGTGCGGCGCCTGGCGGCGGGCGAGGACTTGGCTGAGACATAGGGCCCTGACGCGATCGATGGCCCGTCCAATCGCGGTCCGAGTCATCGGCCCGGAGTCCCCTTCGTCAAGGCGGCTACCTCATGGTGGGGGGCGACTGCAGGCTGACAGGGGCGGGTAGGGCGCCGAGCAGCGCTTTCCTGCTCGCAAATCAACGTTGATCCACATCACGTTTGCCCCGAAGGCTTTTGCCTGCCTTGCCGTTGATGAGGAGATCGCAGCCGGTGCGTGATGCCCCGGGCTGCGGCGGCATCCCCGTGTCCTTTGACTTTCCCGATCAAGATGACCCACTTCGTCCATTCCATCCGGTTCCGCGTCCTGCTGGCATTCGGCCTGTGTATCGCTCTGATGCTGGCCATCGGGCTCTTCGGCCTGCGCTCGATCTCCAGCCTGAGCCATGACATGCGCGACATGTACCAGGGCAACGCCGTGCCCATCGGCCAGCTCGCCAAGGTCCGGGCGACGTCCTTGCAGATCCGTTCCACGCTGTGGCGCATGCACGCCACCCGCGATGGCTCACAGGCCGACCAGCTCCGCGGCTACGAGAAAGATCTCCAGGCGGCATGGGCCGAGTACTACCCGGCCAGCATTACCAGTGACGCGGAACGTGGCGTGGCTGACCGGATCAACGCGCAAATGAAAGTGCTGCTCAGCGCCGTCGACGAAGAGTTGCAACTGCTGGAGGGCAACGATTTCGAGCGTGCCGCCGACATGATGAAGAACAAGCTGATCGGCGCTCAGGAGGAGTTCACCGAGCTGGTTGGCGCCGACGTCAAGCTGAATCTGGACCAGGCCGGCGCCCTTGCCGCCCAGGGCGAGAGCACCACGCAGCGCCTGACCTGGATCTCCGGCTCGCTGATCTGCGCGGGCGTGCTATTGGCGATCGGCATGTCCATCTCGGTGGTGCGCGCCATCGCGGCGCCGCTGCGCAAGTCGGTGGATGTGGCCCACGACATTGCCGCCGGCCATCTGGACCGCGAGGTGATGATCGACACCCGGACCGAGTTCGGCCCGCTGCTGGAAGCCATGCGCCACATGTCTGGCCAGCTCTCCGGCACGGTCATGGAAATCAAGGCGTCGAGCGACTCGGTCACCGTCGCGGCGCGAGAGATCGCGAGCGGCAATATGGATCTGTCCTCGCGCACCGAGCAGCAGGCCTCGTCGCTCGAGGAAACCGCCGCCAGCATGACGGAACTGGCGCAGACCGTGCGCCAGAATGCGGAGAATGCCCGCCAGGCCAGCGCGCTGGCGACCTCGGCCCGGGAAACGGCGAACAGCAGCAATGGCGCTGTCCAGGCCATGGTGCGCACGATGAACGAGATCACCGATAGCTCGACCCGCATCGCCGACATTACGACCCTGATCGAGGGCATCGCCTTCCAGACCAACATCCTGGCACTCAACGCCGCGGTGGAAGCGGCCCGTGCGGGGGAGCAGGGCCGAGGCTTCGCGGTGGTGGCGGGCGAAGTGCGCACGCTTGCGCAGCGTTCGTCGGCGGCCGCCAAGGAGATCAAGGAACTGATCGATTCCTCGGTCGTCCTGGTGCGCGACGGCTCGCAGCAGGCAGTCGAGGTCAATGCTTCGGTGGAGAAGGTCATCCAGGGCATCAATCGCGTGACCGACATCGTCGCCGAGATCTCGGCAGCATCGGAAGAGCAGAGCCAGGGCATCGATCAGGTGCACCAGGCGGTGAGCCAGATCGACGCCGTCACGCAGCAGAACGCAGCGCTGGTCGAGCAGTCCGCCGCAGCGGCCCAGTCGCTGGAAGAGCAGGCCAGCAAGATGGGCGACGCAATCTCCGTGTTTCGCGTGGCCAGTATGGCGCCGGCGGCACGGCCGCGCGCACTGTCCGGGGCGAGGACTGAATCGTGATCAGGCGGTCATGCGTTGCATGCCTGCCTTCATTTGAAGCCGAAGGAGTGGCTCCACCGGCTGTGAGGAGACTCGATTGAAAGCTGCTTACCGGCGACGATCACTGTCGCGGCTGATCACGACAGCCGTGGTTGGCTGCATGGCAATTGCTGCTGTAGTCTTTGGCGGTCTGATCGTGATGAAGAAGTTCGATTCGCTCATCCACACCATCTATTACGGCAATACCAAGCCGATCACGCACCTGGCCAATATCCGTGCCGCGGAGACCAACATCAGGCGGCTGCAATGGCGAATCCTGGCACAACGCGATCCCGCGCAAACGGAAAAGCTGCTGGCACAGATCCGCGAGAAGCTGGCGCTGAGCGAGCGGGAGTGGGCGCATTACTATCCGGCAGGGGTCAGCAGCCCCGACGAGGCCGAGCTCGCCCGCCAGCTCGCCGCCGACATGCCGCGCTTCGTGGCGGCAGTCCACGGCAGCCTCGATCGGCTCGGCACGGGCCACTACGACGACGCGATGCAATGGCTCTTGACCGTCATCCCGTTCCTGGATCACTTCGACGAACTGGTCACGAAAGACATCAACGCGAATGCGGCCCAGGCTACCGGCTTCGTAGGGATGAGCGAGTCGACGATCCAGGTCGTCACCGGCACGGCCGTTGCGATGCTTGCGCTGGTTGTCGTCGGGGTCATGACATTGGCGCTGCGGCTGATGCGGCAGCGCGACGACGCTGTCCAGGAATCCATTGAGCATTTGCTGATGGTCGACCAGGTCTACAAGATGTCCACGGATAGCGTCATCATCACGGACAAGGCCGGAACGATTACGAAGGTCAACCCCGCCTTTACCAAGCTTACCGGCTACACCGAGGCCGAGGTTTTGGGCCGCAACCCGAGCATGTGGAGTTCCGGCCGGCAGCCGCCGGAGTTCTATCAGGAGATGTTCCGGTGCCTGGAAGCCGATGGTAGTTGGACAGGGGAAATCTGGAATCGCCGGAAGTGTGGAGAGCTCTATCTCGAGTCCATCTCGATCTCCAGGATTGGCGGCGCCGCCGCCGACGAAGCCCACTATGCCGCCATCTGTTCGGACATTACCAGACAGAAGATGGAGGAAGAGCAGCGAGAGTACCTGGCGACCCACGATCCGCTGACGGACTTGCCCAATCGCCTGTTGTTCAATGAGCGTCTGAAACACGCGATCGCGCGTGCGCATCGCGCATCTTCGCTGGTCGCTGTCATGTTCGTGGATCTTGACCACTTCAAGGAGATCAACGACAGCCTTGGGCACCAGGCCGGGGACGAAACGCTGCGCACGGTAGCGCAGCGACTGCGCGGCGGACTGCGCGAGGCGGACACCGTCGCACGGCTCGGAGGCGACGAATTCGCCGTCATACTCGAAGATCTGCATGCGCATTTCCAGATCGAGCCGATCGCGCGCAAGCTCCTGGCCGCGGTCGGGGAGCCCATCCTGGCGGTAGGCCACGCAGTTCAAGTCACGCCGAGCATCGGGATCAGCGTCTACCCGGATGACGGTGTCGACCCCAGGCAGCTCGTCGAGCGGGCTGACCACGCCATGTACGCCGCCAAGCGCGCGGGGAAGAACGCGGTGCGGTTCTTTGAGGAGGCCGTGGCCATAGTGGACAACGTTCAATAACTATCCGGCTAGCCACTTCGATCCGGAAACTGCTCAAATTCCACCAGGGCATCGGAGTCCGCAGGTGGTGTCGGGAAAAATCCGCGACGGATCTTGCTGCGCGAATCGGTGCCGGAACCTCGCTACGTGCGAGCCTGTTGATGGCAACGATACGTCCAGATGCATTTATCTCTTTCCACTGTTCCCGAGCTCATCGCGGAGCTTGCGGCTGGCCGCATGGTGATCCTCGTCGATGACGAACATCGCGAGAATGAAGGCGACCTTGTCATGGCCGCAGACTTTGCCACAGCCGACGCGATCAACTTCATGGCCACGCATGCACGTGGACTGATCTGCCTGACGCTGACCAGCGCGCATTGCCGGCGCTTGCAGCTGGCGCCGATGACGTCCTGCAATGGCGCGCTTCACCGCACGGCGTTCACCGCATCCATCGAGGCCGCGAGCGGCGTCACCACGGGCATTTCCGCGCACGACCGGGCACGGACGATTCAAGCGGCGGTCGCCCCGGATGCCGTGCCGGGCGATCTGGTGCAGCCCGGCCACATCTTCCCGCTGGAGGCGCGCGAGGGCGGTGTACTGGTCAGGGCAGGGCATACCGAAGCCGGCTGCGATCTCGCCGGCATGGCCGGACTGACACCGGCAAGCGTCATCTGCGAAGTCATGAACGACGACGGCAGCATGGCGCGCCTGCCCGACCTGAGCCGCTTTGCACGCGAGCACGGGATCCGGATGGGCACCATTGCAGACCTGATCGCCTATCGTTGCATCCATGAGCCGCTGGTCACGCGAACGGCAACACAATCGGTGCGCACCGCGCATGGCGAGTTTTCGTGCCGGACTTACCACGACCGGTTCGGGGGCGTCCATCATGCGCTGTCATGCGGAGCGTGGCGGCGCGGTGACGAGGTGCTGGTGGGGATGCATGAAGCGGCATCGATTCCCGCGCTGCTGGACGCCACCGCAGTGGGTGAGGACTGGCCGCTGGCCGCGGTGCTGGACAGACTGCATGCGACGGGCCGGGGTGTGGCATTGCTGTTGAATGCCGGAGCCGCGGGGATGGCCACAGGGCGCCGGGCGTCAGGCGCGCGCGTTGACATCCGATCCCAAGCCATCGGCGCGCAGATCCTGCATGATCTGGATGTGGGCCGGATTACGCTGCTGGCCGGTGTGGAGCGAGTCGCCGGCATGGCCGAATCCGGCATCGAGGTCCGTGGCATCGCAGTGAAGCCAGCCATGAGCGAGCGCGGGTAAGGGGAGATTGCCCAGGAGGCCGCCGGCCCTGCGGCTCCCCCTGCGGCGCCGTGCCCGAATCGCCGGCGCGATCGGGCACAGGGCGCTGGCCTATGCAGCCTTGCGGAAGCGGCCGTGAGGGTCGATGACAAACTTCTTCGGCGCACCGGAATCGAAGGTCGCATAGCCGCGCGGCGCGTCGTCCAGCGAGATGACCTCGACGCCGACGACGTCGGCAATACGGATGCGGTCCCACAGGATGGCCTGCATCAGCGCCCGGTTGTACTTCATGACCGGTGTCTGCCCGGTGAAGAAGCTATGGGACTTGGCCCAGCCGAGGCCAAGCCGGATGCTCAGCGCGCCGCGCTTCGCGGCGGCGTCGCTCGCACCGGGATCGTCGGTGACGTAGAGGCCCGGGATGCCGATCTTGCCGGCGGCGCGGGTCACCTCCATCAGCGCGTTCAGCACGGTCGCCGGGGCTTCCTGGCGCGAGCCGTCATGGCCGTGCCCGCGCGCCTCGAAGCCGACGGCGTCGACCGCGCAGTCCACTTCCGGCACGCCGAGGATCTGCTCGATCTGCTCCGCCAGCGTGGCGTCAAGCGACAGATCGACCGTGTGGAAGCCCACGCCGCGTGCGTGCGCAAGCCGCGCCGCGTTGACATCGCCGACGATGACCACCGCGGCACCGAGCAACCGTGCCGATGCCGCCGCGGCCAGCCCGACCGGTCCGGCGCCGGCCACGTAGACCGTGCTGCCGGGGCCGACGCCTGCGCTGACCGCTCCGTGATAGCCGGTCGGGAGGATGTCCGACAGGCAGGTCAGGTCGCGTATTTTCGCCAGGGCCTGTGCGCGGTCGGGAAACTTCAGCAGATTGAAGTCCGCATACGGCACCATCACATACTCGGCCTGTCCGCCGACCCAGCCGCCCATGTCGACATAGCCGTAAGCGCCGCCCGCGCGCGCGGGGTTGACGGTGAGGCAAACGCCGGTGTGCTGCTCCTTGCAGGTCCGGCAGCGGCCGCACGCCACGTTGAACGGCACCGAGACGATGTCGCCGGGGGCGAGCGTCTCGACATCCCGGCCCACTTCCAGCACTTCGCCGGTAATCTCATGGCCCAGGATCAGTCCTTCGGGCGCGGTGGTCCGGCCCCTGACCATGTGCTGGTCCGAGCCGCAGATATTGGTCGTCACGACCTTGAGGATCACGCCGTGATCGATGCGGCGGCCCCTGGGGTCCACCAGTTCCGGGAATGGAATTCCCTGCACCTCTACCACGCCCTGGCGGATATAGGCCACACCACGATTGCTATGCATCATTGCCTCCGGTTCGCGCGGGCCCTGCCTGCGGGCCGCGCCGTTGTGAAAGATGAGCCGTGCGTACCGGCTACCAGGTCCAGCGGAACACCAGATTGGGGGTGGTGCGGGACTTGTCGCCGCCGGTGTTGAGGACGTTGTTGCCCGTCACGGTGTGGTGCTCCAGCCGCAGGCCCACGGCGAAGGCGTCCTTGGGCCCGAAGTTGACGAAGACTTCGGGCTCCAGGTAGATGTCCCAGCCGCCCCCGATCAGCGGGCTGAAATAGACCGGCCCGCTGAAGGTGGCATTCATCCCCGCGACGCGGAACGGCACCAGGAAGAACAGCCGGATCAGCGCCCGCGTTCCCTGCACGTCTTCGGTGCCGACCGCGTACCACTTCTTCCTGGCGAGCACCGAGGTTTCGAGCATCGATCCCTTGGTGAACGGCAGGTCCCAGTACACGGAGAGGCCGGCGGACACGGCGCGGTAGTGCGAGTAGCTGCCATCTTCGACCCGCACCATGGCCAGCACATCCTGGATCGGGCCGTACGAGAGGCTGGTGCCCGTCACCTTCGACAAGCTCAGGTGAGAGTTCCACAGGAAGTAGTTCTGGCGGTTCGATGTGCCCTGGCCAAGGTCATTGCCGCGGTAAGCGTCGAACAGCACATAGTTGTCGCCCAGGGCATAGGTGCCGAAATGCTCGAAGCGAAGCGTCGCGCGGCTGCCATAGCCGGTCCCGGTGCCCATGATGAAATCGTTCGGGTCGGTGGGGGCGTAGGCAAACTGCACATTGGTCTGTGAATAGTCCTCGGCGCTGGCGCAGCTTGCGGCAAGGGCGAAGGCCAGTGCCGCCAGGCAGCGGGCGGCGATGATGCGATGAGTGGGCGTTGCGGTGGCGTCCATGATCTGTTGTCCGGGATGGGAACGGCACGCCTACTTCGATGCGGGCAGGTACTTCGCGTCGATGACCGACATGGGATCGAGGGCGTTGCCCGGCAACCCCTGCGACCGGGCTACCCAGTCCCATGTGGCCCGCACCCGCGCCGCGTCGAATGCGCCCCATCCGTCCTTCCTGGTGATTTCGTTTTCGATCAGGGGGATCGATGCGCTGAATTCCTCGCCGGCGACCTTTGCGTCGAGCCCCGGCACGACCCTGGCCATCGCGCTGCCGACCGCGGACGGATTTGCCACGGCAGCCATGCTCGCCTTGCGGTAGGCGTCGAGGAAGTGCCTGGCGACTTCCGGCTTCTGCTTCAGGAAATTTTCGTTGGCGACGATGACGTAGCCGTAGCCGTCGTAACCGTATTCGGACCACTTGATCTCGCGCAGCGACTTGCCGGCGCTCTTCAGGACCGACGCCGCGCCCGGAGCGCTGGTGACCCAGTCCAGCGCACCGTCGACCTGGCCGCTGGCGACCAGGGGCGCGAGCGTGCCGGCATCGACCTTCATCAGCCTGACGCTGGCGGGATCGACACCGTTCTTCTGCAGGAACAGCGGCCAGACCACGTTGACGCTGGAGTACACCGAGGTGGCGAGGCGCTTGCCTGCCAGGTCCTTCAGGTTGTGGATCGGGGAAGCGGCCGCCACGTGGATCGCATCGGGCTTCTTGTTGTAGATGCTGTAGATGATCCTGACCGGCAGCTTCTGGCGGGCCGCCGCAGCGAAGACCGCATCGATGCCTACGGCGGTCATGTCCGCCGAGCCGGCCGCCACGCGCGTCAGCGCGTCGCTGGACCCATTGCCGCTGCGGATCTCCACGTCGAGCAGGGCCCGGCTGAAGTAGCCATCGGCCTTGCCGAGGTACTCGATGCCGTTCGCACCGCTGGGGATCCAGCCGAGCTGGTAGACAACCTTGTCGATCTTGTCAGCGGCCAGGGCTGGCCCGGTGGCGAGTGCCGCCAGCGCCAGCGCCGCGACCATTGCCTTGATTCGGTGTACCTTCATGGAGCTCCCCTTTCTACTTTGGTTTGGACAGCAGGCGCCCCTCCGGGCCTGCCGCCGCGCGGCCCCGGATACCAGAGGAGCAAAAACGGCTGGTCGGTCAGTCGGGCCGGGCGGCCCCCAACCCCAGTTCGGCCATGGCGCGGCGGTACTCGACCGACATGCGGTCCGCCGGGATGTGGATCTCGTCGCGCAAGTCGAGCGGCAGGTCTTGCGGACACTGCGCGACCACCTGCGACAGGTCTTCGTCGTTGATGCGCTCGGTGAATTCGATCAGCGCTTCCGGGGCAACCTGGCGGCTCTCGTCCACGACGATCTGGAAGATGCGCGTGGTCTGCGCCGTGACAGGCGAGCCGACGTCAAAGACGCGGTAGGTCGAGTTGGTATCGGGATGGTGCACGCGCAGCGCGCACGAGAACGGCAGGGTCGTCTCGTAGCGATAGAGCGCCCGGTTGTACTGCGCGTCCTGCGTCGCGGACGGATGGCCTTCCTCCACGTAGCGCACGCGTTCGAGCATATTGACTTCAAACGCCAGGCTGAGGCCGGACTTGTGGACGTCGTAGGGCGGGATGACGACTTCCGGCCCGCCGAAGGTCGTGGTGTGGACCCAGGGGACGTGGCACAGGTCGCTGAAGTTTTCGATATGGCGTGCCGCCGATGCGTTCCATAGCCCCGGCGGCACGATCGCCACCGTGCCGGAGCCGTCTTCCACCTGTGGCCACTCCGGCAGGCCGGCGCGCGGCGCATGGCTCAGGCATACCCAGACAAAGCCGTAGCGCTCCTGGCACAGGTAGGTGTCCAGGCACAGCTTTTTCGGGATCGGCAACTCCGGCGACAGCGCGGGAATGCGCACGCAGGTGCCGCCGCCGTCGTACTCGAAGCCATGGAAGCCGCAGGTGAGATGGCCATTCTTGATCGTGCCCAGGCTCAGCCTGGCGTTGCGATGGGGGCAGGCGTCGCGCGCGGCGCTGACACCTTCGCCCGGGCCGGTGCGGTAGAGCGCCACGGGAACATCGAGCAGCGTCACGCCAACCGGCTTGTCCGCGACTTCCGTGGAGAGGGCAACGGGATGCCAGAAGGACGCCAGGATCTCCCAGTCGTTCTGCGTGAAGCCGCTGTTGGGGGGACGGCCGCCGGCCGGCGAAGTGTTCTTGACGGACAGGAACATGGTGTTTCTCCTCAGAGGTCAAGCGTTAGCGTGGAATCGGGCAGGGCGCGGGACACGCACACCAGCATGCGGTCGCCGCTTTGCTGTTCGCTGGCGGACAGGTAGTGGTCGCGATGATCGAGCTGGCCGCAAAGCACCCGGGTCAGGCAGGTGCCGCAGATCCCTTGCTCGCAGCTCAGCGTTGGCTCGATGCCGTGCTGGCGCAGCACGTCGACGATGCTGCTGTCGGCCGGCACCATCGTCTCGATGCCGGATCTGGCCAGCACCAGCCGGAAGGCGCCGCCCCTTGTTGCGGAGGGGGCCGGCGCCGCGAAGTACTCGGTATGGAGCACCAGGTCGGCGCGGCACCGCACCGCGGCGGCTACCGCGTCCATAAAGCCGGACGGGCCGCACAGGTAGACCTGCGCCCCGCGCGGCAGCGAGGCAGTCAGGGCGGCTGCGTCGAAGCGCTGCGCCGGCGGTCCATCGTCGTGGTAGAAGCGCACCTGCGCCGCGAACGGCGCCTGGCGGAGTTCGCGCAGGAAAGGCGTACGTCCTTCCGATCTGGTGGCGAAATGCAGGGTGAACGGCCTGCCGTCGGCGTGCATATGGCGCGCCATGGCCAGCAAGGGCGTCACGCCGATGCCGCCGGCGACCAGCACGACCGGCGCCTGCCCGCCGTCGAGCGGGAAGGCATTGCGCGGGCCGCCCACGGTCAGGCGCATGCCGGGCTGCACCCGTTCATGCAGGTAGCGCGAGACGCCGCGCCCTGCCTCCTCGCGCAGCACCGCGATGACGTAGCGGTGGCGCTCGCGGTCGTCATTGAGCAGGGAGTACTGGCGCACCGCGCCGCCCGCCACGTGCACGTCGATATGCGCGCCTGCAGTGAACGCCGGCAGCGTGTCGCCATCGGCCGCAGCCAGTTCGAAGGAGCGGATACGCTCGGCTTCGTCGGCGATGCGGGTCACCATGAGTTCCATGACTTCACCCATGTCACACCTTCCTCGTTGCTTATTCGCCGCCCCGCACAGGCAGGCTGCGCGGGTAGAAAAGGCGCTGTACCAGCGTCACCAGGTGGAACAGCGCCAGACTCATCACCACCAGCACGCCTAACGCGGCGAAGGCCTGGGCGATCTTGAAATACGATGTGGAGAACCGCAGGAAGTAGCCGATGCCTCGTTCCGAGGCGACGAATTCCGCGATCACCGCGCCGATCACCGCGAGCGTGATCGCCACCCGGACAGCGGAAAATACATGCGGCAACGCAAACGGCAGCCTGATCTGCAGGTACTCATTGCGCACCGAGGCCTTCAGCGCGCGGCTCAGTTCCAGCAACTCGGGCGGCGTCTGGGCCAGGCCCGTGGCGATCCCCACCACCAGCGGGAAGAAGGTGATCAGCGCCGTGATGACCACGCGCGCCAGATCGGTGGCGCCCAGCGTGACGATCAGGATCGGCGCGATGGCCACCACCGGCGTGGACTGCACCACGATCAGCAGCGGATACACGCTCTTGCGAAAGAGGTGGTAGCGGTGCAGCGCCGCTGCCAGCGGCAGGCTGACCGCGAAGGCCAGCAGGAAGCCCAGCGCGATGACCCGCAGCGTGGCCTGGATGTGGTCCCACCATACCCACGCGTCCACGGCAAGGCCGGCACGCGCGATGGCGGTGGGGGATGGCAGCAGGTACTCGGGCAGCCCCAGCCAGCGGCTGGCGGCCTCCCACAGGCACACGATGCCGCAGAACGTGGCCACGGGCATCAGCGCCTGCGGTGAAAGCCGGGGCAGCCCGCCGGATGGCGCCAGTTTGCCTTCGCTTGCTTCAATGGTATTCATGGCAGCTCAACAGTTCTTCGCGGAGGTGGTCGGAAAGCGTATGAAAAAGGGCTTCGCGCATGGTCGCCAGCGTGCGCGGGCGTGTCAGCTCCACGGGCACGATTTCGCGCAGGCGTCCGGGGCGCGGGGCGAGCACGAAGATCCGGTCCGCCATCAGCACCGCCTCGGTGATCGAATGCGTGATGAAGACCGCCGTGCTCCGGCGCGCGGTCCAGAGCCGCATCAGCTCGAAGCTCAGTTCGTCGCGCGTGAGTGCGTCCAGCGCGGAGAATGGCTCGTCCAGCAGCAGGATCTCGGGATCGGCCAGGAGCGCGCGGGCAATGCCGACACGCTGCTGCATGCCGCCCGAGAGTTCGTCCGGGTATTTGTGGCGGAAGTCCTTCAGGCCGACCAGCGCCAGCAGTTCGGCAGCGCGATCGGTGTCGGCCGAGGTCAGCCGGCGGCCCTGGTGCGTGATCGGGAACGTAAGGTTCGAGATCACGTCCAGCCACGGCAGCAGCGTCGGCTTCTGGAACACGAAGCCGATATCGTCCCGCGGCCCCGTCACCGGCTGCCCGAACACCTGCACGGCTCCCGACTGCGGCACGATCAGGCCGGAGATCAAGCGCAGCAGCGTGGATTTGCCGCAGCCGCTGGGGCCGACGACTACCACGAACTCGTTGCGGCGGATACTGAAGCTGATGTTCTTCAGCGCGTGGACGACGGACCCGTCGGAGGCCTGGAAGCGGTGGCCGACGTCGTGGAAGGCGATCGCTGTCTCGCTGTGGGCAAAGGCGTCGCCGCTGGCGGCGTCGAGATATCTGGGCAGCATCATTGCACCCCCGCTTGCAGTACGGTGGCGCCGCTGCCTGCGTGGTCCTGCAGGAAGGCGGACAGTGCCGCATCGAATTCCGCCGGGGCTTCCAGGTTGCACAGGTGGCCTGCGCCGGGAATCACCACCAGCCGGCTATCGGGAATGTGCTCGGCAAGCAGCCGGCTTTCCGACTCCGGCAGCACGCGGTCCTGGTCGCCGACGACGACCAGCGTCGGCACGCCGATGCTGGCAAGGCCTTCGCGGAAGTCCATGGTGACCAGCGCGCGCAACGTCTGCTGGTAGGGCCCGGGGCGCAGCGCCTCCAGCGACCTGACCAGGGCGTTGCGCACGGAGTCGTCCGCGCGGCTTCCGGCCAGGAGTTCCACCAGCCCCGGCGCGATGTCGCGCATCGACGCACCCGCTTCGAGCGGCCGCAGGCGCCTGGCAAGGAAGTCTTCGCGCGCTTCTGCGGTGAGCAGGCCCGCGCCGGCCGCGGTCGCTGCAAGCGTCAGCGTCGCCACGCGCTGCGGATAGCGCGCGTAGAAGTCCTGCGCGATAAAGCCGCCCATCGACAGGCCGACGATGTGCGCGCGCTGCGCTCCGATCGCGTCCAGCAGCGCGCCGAGGTCGTCGGCGAAATCGCCGAACACCAGTGGGCGGTCGGGGTTGTCGCTGTCGCCATAGCCGCGCGCATCCCAGGCCACGCAGGTGTACCGTGCGCCAAGGCTTGCGAGCTGCCCGTCCCAGTTGCGACGGTTGCCGCCCACGCCGTGCAGGAACACGACAACGGGTCCCGAGCCGGCATGCGCGAAGGCAACCCGGACCTTGCCGCGCTGGCTGAATGACATCCTGCTCATGACCGATCCCCGGGCAGCACCGCGATCACGTCGATCTCGATCAGGCAGGCGGGCATCAGCAGGGCCCTGACCTGGACGCCGGTACTGGCCGGCCTGTGCTCGCCGAAGAAGGCCTTGCGCACGGCCCAGTACTCGCTGGCGACGGCTTCGTCCAGGTTGCAGGTGAAGTAGGTGGTCATCTTGACCACGTCCTGCATCGTCGCGCCGGCGCGCGCCAGGATCGCGCGGATGTTTTCGAAGCACTGGCGTGCCTGGGCGACAAGGTCGCCTGCGCCCGCCAGGGTGCCATCGGGAGCCAGTGCGATCTGGCCGGACAGGTACAGCGTGTTGCCGGCGCGCAGCGCGGGGGCCGGCGGCATGTCGTGTTCCCAGTCCCACTGGGGGGCGACCGGATCGAGGTGGGGGCGGGTCATGGTGCTCCTTGTCGGCGACGTGAAGAATTGTGGGCTTTAGGGGGAGGGGGGCCGGCGGGTGCCAGCGCCGTCTCGCCATCTCCCGCCCTCGGCCTGTGGTGCGCTTATGCCGCGGCCCGCGTTGTGGCGCCGGCCCGCGTGGTGACGCCGAACTCCTCGAGCAGGGGCAGCACGCGTTCGCCGACAAAGCGCAGGTCCTCGATAAAGTCGGGAACGATCAGCGTGATCCCGTCCAGTTCCGCTTCGATGATGGTGCGCGCGACACGGCGTGCCAGCGTCTCGGCCGACCCGGTCATCGCGCCACCGAGCACGGAACTCACGCGCGCGCCCTGGTCGATGAAGTACTGCGCCGCGAAGTTCTGCTTGGCGCTGACATCCGAGCTGTACTCGGCGGTCTGGGTCGCAAGGGCGATGCGATCGACACCGTCATCGAAGTGGTCGAGGCGCGCTTGCGCCAGCGCATCCGTTTCACCGGGGATCAGCGTGAAGAGTCCGTAGGACTTGAACTCCGGCTTGCCAGCCTTGGCTGCCAGTTCCTTGGCGCGCTTGCCGCGCTGGAGCGAGGCGTCGTCGTCGCTGGCCGTGAAGAAGCTGGCATCGCAGTTGTCGATCGTGAACTGGAAGCCGCGGTCCGAGGCCCCGGCGCAGATCAGGGTGGGCGGCCTGGACGGCTTGGGGTTCGACATGCAGTCGGTCAGTTCGTAGAAGCGGCCCTTGTGGTCGACCCGGTCTTCGGTCCAGAGCCGCTTGACGACCTTGATCCACTCGTCAGCCAGCTCGTAGCGGCCGGCGTGGTCCAGCGGCTTCCACAAGCCCAGCTGGCCAAGATCGTGCGGATTGGAGCCGGAGACCAGGTTCAGTCCGACGCGCCCGTTCGAGATCTGGTCGATGGTCGACACCATCTTGGCGACGACGGCGGGCGGGAAGATCATCATGTGGACCGTCCCCCAGATCTTGATGGAGCTGGTTGCCTGCGCCAGCGCCGCCATGGTCGTCAGGGACTCCAGCGTGGTGTCCCAGTGCCTGGACGGGCCGCCGTAGCCGCGCCACTTGGCCATGCTGAGGGCGAAGTCGAAGCCGAGCTGCTCGGCGAGCCGGGTGACCTGGAGGTTGTGCTCGTAGTTGCCCGGGGTGGGCGGCGCATTGACCGAAGCCACCCAGCCGTTGTTGCCAACCGGGATAAAGACGCCGACCTCTGTTGCTTTCTTGGTAGTGGACATGGGTTCCTCTCTGGATGTCAGCGCGCCGCACCCGGCGCGCGTTGGCGAGGCGAGGCATCAGCCCCGCGTGACGCGGTGTGTGGCTGCCCGGATCAGCCAGGCAGCGAAAGCAGCTTGCGGAAGGTGCTGCCGTGGAAGACCAGCGGCTCCACATGCGGGCGCATCGTCAGCGCGGTAATGCGCAGCAGCACGATGCCGTGGTCGCCGGCGGGCAGCACGCTGTCCATCGCGCATTCCATCCACACGGCGGCGCCGTCGATCAGCACGGCGCCATCGGCAGTGGCGCCCAGGGCCATGCCATCGAACTTGTCGTCGGCGCGCGAGGCGAGCTTGCGCACCGCGACGTCATGGCTGTGGCCAAGGAAGCTGATGCCGAGGCGCGGCGCCGTTGCCAGCTTCTCCCAGGTCCTGGACGTCCACTGGACGCAGAAGGACACCAGTGGCGGCTCGATCGATACCGGGACAAAGCTGCTCGCGGCCATGCCCGCCGGCTTGCCGTCGACCAGCGCGCATACGCCGACCACGCCGGTCGGGAAGCAGCCATAGGCCTTGCGCAGCATTGCGCCGTGATCGCCGTCTTGCCCGGCCAGTACGGAGAAGGGCGGATCCGCCGCCAGCCAGTTGATTGCGAGTTCGGACATGGTCAGCTCCTGTCTGCGGCCAGCAAGGTACGGACGACGCCGGACCAGCGCCCGGCAAACGCCTCGATGGCGACGCCGTCTTCAAAGGATTTCTCCATCAGGTACAGGCCCGGTGTCGGGCAGGTGGCGCCGAGCTCGACCAGCACCGGCTTGAGCAGCAGCTCCGGCGCCATCGCATGCGCGGGTCCGGCGCCCAGCATCAGCGGCACCGCCACCACGCCCTGCAGGCCGGTTCCGCCCGCGAACTGGTCCAGGAACAGCTTGAGCAGGCCGGTGTAGGTGGCCTTGAAGGTCGGACTGGCGACGATGACCAGCCGGGCGCCGGCGACCGCGGCGACGGTGCGTTCGACGTCTGGGTCGCCCCAGCCGAGCAGCGCGGCACCGAGATCGACGACGTCGACGGTGAGGTCCGGCTCGGCGCCCGTGAGCGCCTGCGCCAGCATCCGCGCGGCCTGTGCCGTGCGGGACTTTGGCTTGGGATTGCCAATGAGGATTGCGGTGGTCATATCCAGCCCCCTTCGTGGGTTGCACGTCTTGCCTTGCGCTTGGGCAAGGCGTTTCTACGTGCAGGAATTTCACCACCGGCACCGCGCACCAACTATCCGCTTAGTGCGCGAAGACTGTCCGGAAATGCGCGCGCCGGGCAGCCTGCAACGCGGGCGCCATGGCGGTGTGTTAGCGCGGGGCGGCTTTCGGCGGGCAGGACAGGGGCCGCTTGCGTGCGCAGGCGGGGATGGCGAGGATGGGGGGGAAGCGCAAGCCGGCATGCCGTGCGGCATCCGGCCTGGAAGGCGCGAACTGGCGGTGCTAGCCGCGCCGGTGCATGGTTTCGGAGGGTGACTCGGCGAACGCGCGCTTGTAGTCCGCCGCGAACCGGCCGAAATGCGTAAAGCCGACCCCGAGCGCAATCGCGGAAACGTTGTGGCGCGACAGGTCGGACATGAGCTCCGCCCGGGCCTGCTTCAGCCGGAAGTGCTTCAGGTAGGCAACCGGGGTGTAGCCGATGTACTTGCGGAAGCATTCAAACAACTTGAGCCGCGACACGCCGGCAGCCGCTTCGATGTCTTCGAGGTGGATCGGCTCGCGGAAATTGCTCTCGATAAATGTCCTGGCGCGCACCACGTATTCCGGGAGTTTCGTGCCGCGTGTCCTGCGGATCCGCTCGGAATAGTTGCTTGGCTGCGCGATCAGCAGCCCCTTCAGCAAGGTCGTCTCGAAGTCGCGGCTGAATGCCGTGCACCGGTAGAGTTCGCGCGCGCAATCGGCATCATTGAGGTAGGTCCGGACCATGCGCCACCACGCGCCGGTACAGCCCTCGGTGCCGCTGATGCCGGGCTCGAACACCAGCAGGTCCTGCACGGGCGCGCCGAGGAGATCGCCAAGCACCCGTTCGAGCGACTGGCGCGGCACGGCGACCAGGATCTTCCTGCAGTGCCCCGATATGTCCAGCGCCAGGGGCTGCTCCGGCGAGACCGCGATGCCATGGGCTGCGTCGGAGCGCAGCAGGCCGTGCGGCTGCATCATCTGTTGCTCGCCTTCTACCGGCAGGCTGATGTTGTACGTGGTGCGGAGTTCGCCCGCCCCCACCTCCACCCGGACGTCGGAACCGTACCGGATGTAGCCCACCGTCGTCGACATGTCGCGCAGCAGATGCCCGCTATAACTGAACTCGAACCGCCCGGGCGAAGCGATCCGGACGGAATGCCGGCCGCACAGTGCTTCGGAGAATGAACTCGCGGCATCGATGCCCAGTCCGCTCGCGCGGATGGCATCGTCGACTACAAACTTGCTGTTCATGCTGAACTCCGTTTGGGGGCGATCGGGAGATCAACGCTATGGTCAGTGCGCGGCGTGGCTCATGGCGCGCCACAGGGCCTTGGTCGCATGCCGCAAGGTCTGCCGCTCGGGCAGGTCGGGGCCGCCCCGGCGGCAGAGCGCCATCAGTCCCTGCGCGTGCGCCTCGATCAGCGAGGCCCGGATTGCGCACTCCTGCTCGGGCAGCGCCGGATTGATTTCTGCGATCAGGTCCAGCCAGATC
The DNA here is from genome assembly GCF_905397275.1 of Cupriavidus yeoncheonensis. GTDB lineage: Bacteria > Pseudomonadota > Gammaproteobacteria > Burkholderiales > Burkholderiaceae > Cupriavidus > Cupriavidus yeoncheonensis. The sequence goes on from NZ_CAJPUY010000016.1 coordinate 67,718, forward strand.
TGCTGGAACTGCTTGTTGCCAGCGCCAACCAGCTCGGCGATGGCCGGATCGTGTTCGGCCAGCGCCCAGCATTCCAGCACGAAGGGCGTGACATCGGCGTCGACGACCAGGATGTCGTCGAAGAACTCATCGATGATGGTGTTCAGGCGTGCTTCGGGCGGTTGCAGCTTGTTGGCGCCGAGCCTGGCGTAGCGGTCGATATAGCGCCCGTAGACTTCCCGGATGGTCGCCACCAGCAACTGATCGCGGGTGCCGAAGTAGTGCTGCAGGGTGCTGAGGCGCACGCCGACTTCGGCGGCCACGCGATTGATGCTGTAGCCGCCATACCCATCGCGCGCGAAGACGCGGATTGACGCTTCGATCAGTTCGGGAATGCGGCTGGAGCGATTGCCGCGCGGCTTCGCCCGCCGTGCGTCGCCCGCGCCGTGGAGATCGGCCGAGGTGAATTCGAGCTTGTCCATGGCTGCGTCCGAGCGTGTTCGAATGAGTGTCCCTGGCTCGAATAATAGGTAGCTCAACCTAAACTATCACTAGTGGTTTCACCTATTTAGTAATCCATCAAGCATATAAACGGCAAAAAAATAGGTTGAGCTACCTTGATGGAGCCTCTCCTCGGGGTGATCGTCTCTTTTCCGCGAGAGCTCGTGACTCAGCGCAAGCAAGGCGGAAGATCGCTGCTTGCGTCAAGAAGCCAGGCTCCGGGAGCGCAGCCACTTGAGCCAGGACTGATCCTCGATTTCGTACGTACCACGAGACTCCTTCCAGAGGATCTCGCGCTCACGCAAGGCGTCGATGGCATTCTGGACAGTGGCGGTGTTCACCGTGGCGGCGGCGGGGAGGAGGGACTTGTATGCGCTCATGGCGGCCTCGCCAAACGGGGAGAACTGCCCCGTTTTCGACGCCATCACCCGGACCACGGCCTGCTGCAACGGGGTGAGAGAGGCAAAGTCGCTCTCGACTTCCTGCCACAGCCGTTCCTGTATGAGGGTGGCATCTTCCTTCAGGCGCGTGCTCAGATATGGGGATTCGTTAGCGACTGCGATCGATGAGATCAGATGGCGAAGCAGCTCGGGTCTGTGACCCACCATCTCGAACGCATCGAAGACGGCCTCTGGCTCGAACTGGTTGCCCGCGGCGAGCGCCCGGTTGACGCTTGCCGTGTACTCGTCAGTAAAGCTGCGATCCAGCAGGGGGAAGGGTGTGACAAGAGAGCCGAAGAACGGCATGCGGGAATTCATGACCAGATGAGCCAGCTTGTCCCGGCTTGACCCCGTGAAGACCAGCATCAGTTCGGGAGCCTTGCCCGAGACGTTCATCGCGTCGCGGGCGGCTTTCAGCCCGAACATTGCCTCCAGCCCCTTGTCTGTCGTGAGCGCGTGCTGCGCCTCATCGACAATCAGCAGGACCGGCTTCCTGGCAGACTTCCGCAGCGCTTCCAGTGCCTGGGTGAGCGTGACTCCCACCGGCAATCCCGCCGTAGTCAGATCCAGCCCCAGCGTTCCCAGGACCGTCACCTTGGTGAGGCCAACGGCCTTGGCCGCCTTGCTTACGATGCCGGCGTATTCCGCAATCTTGTGCTTGACGGCGTCCGCGATGAGTTCGCCCGGATCCTGCGCCTTGTTCGACCAAAGGTCGACATACACGGTCGCCCAGCCGCGTTGCTCGGCGGCGGGGACGAGATCCTCGCGGAGAAAGGTTGACTTGCCGACCCGCCGCGGTGCCGCCAGAAAGAGTCCTGAACGTGCGTCCTGCAGGCCCTCTCCGGTCAGGGCCGCGCAAAAGCTTGCCGCGAGGGCAGGGCGGCGAAACGTGTAGCGAGCGGATGCGGGAGTAAGCTGGCTCATCGGGGCGCATGGGGAATTTATCGGTGTTTATCCTAGATCGATAAATTATCGATGTCAAATAAATGGCGATAGATGGCCGATGCGGCACTTGGGGCTGGCGGGCACGCCCGTAATTGCGCGGGAACCGGACCATACGGGCGCCGCGGTCCCCGCTGATAGCTGGCTTACCTGCGATGGCGATGACCACCGCGACATTCCCATCGAAGTGGGAGGGAGGCGCGGCAGCGGTTTCGCGGGGAAGAACCTGGTGGTCGCGGAACATCCCGACCGCAAGCGGGAGGTGTCCCGGGATTCGGGCAGGCGCAGTGCAAAGCGGCGGCCAGCCTGGACGTTCCAGTGCTGCAACACGGTGTTCGATTCCGCACGCGTTTCCTGGCCGGGGATCGTTGCATCATTATGAAAACGGCCGAGGCGGTAAAGCGCTGCCCGCGCCAAGACAACAGTGACCGCCAGGAGACCCGATGAACAGCGAAACCACCACCCGGTTGTCCGTGCCCATGCATGGAACAGACTCACGCATCAGATGGCTCGTGCTGACGGTGGCGTGGGCCGCGCTGGTCCTCTCGACCGTCTGCCGACTGGCGTGGGGCACGCTGGCCATTCCGTTGGGGCAGTCGCTGTCGCTGCCGCTCGCCGCACTAGGCATGTTCGTGACGGCGTTCTATGTCGGCTACGTGCTGTCCAACTTCGTGTGCGGGTTCGCGACCGATCGCGTGGGTGGCCGCGTGGCGCTTTCCGCTTCGCTTGTCAGCCTTGCCGTCGCAACTTACGCCTTCTCCTATACACCGTCGCTTACGGTCGGCCTGGTGCTGCAGGCGCTCATGGGGCTGACCGCCGGCGCTGACTATGCGGCAGGGGTGAAGCTGGTGACGACATGGTTCGAGAAGCGTGAACGCGGCCGGGCCGTGGGACTTCTCATGAGCGCGTCGTCGGTCGCCGTCATCGCGACCAATGCCATCCTGCCGACACTGGTGGAGGCCTACGGCTGGCGCTTGAGCTATCGCCTGCTCGGCGTACTCGCCGTGTTCCTGGCCGTGGTCTGTGCCACCGTCCTGCGCGACCGGGCCCAGGCTGCCGATGTAAGCCGGCCGGGAGAACGCAGCCTCCACCGTGCTCGCCCGCATGGCGAGATCCTCGCGGACATACGCGCGTTGATGACAAGGAATTTCGTCCTGCTGGCACTGGCCGGATGTGGTGCGTTCTGGGGGACGCTCGGCTTCACCGCGTGGGCGATTCCGCTGATGGTGAAGGCGCACCATGTTGCGCCGGTTCAGGCGGGCTATGTCCTGGCCGTGGCCGGGATTGCGGGCCTGTTCGCGAAGCCCGCCATCGGCTGGCTTTCCGATTCCGTCGGCGCGCGCCGCAAGCTGCTGGCCATCCTGTCACTGATCTTCTTTTGCGCGGCGCTGCTGGCCTTCGGCCGGCTCGATGACCTGGCCGCGTTCCGCCTGGCCGCCCCCTTCATTGGTGTCGGGGCCTTCGTTTACAGCCCGCTGCTGGTCACGATGGTCGCCGAACAGGCAGGTCTGTCCAAGGCAGGTTCGGCGGCCGGCGTAGCCAACGCCGTCTGGCAGCTTGGCTCGGCGCTGTCGCCGGCACTCGTCGGCCTGGTATTCCAGGCGCAGCACTCCTTCCCGCTGGCGTTCGCCGTGCTTGCCGCCGGTCCGCTGGTCGGGGCCATCTGCCTGGCATTCATCAAGGAAGGCCAACGCCAGTGACCGGCGCGCGGCTCCTGACAACCACTGAGGCAAAGCAGCCATGAAACACATTACCCATCTCACCGACCAGCCGTGGACTCCGCACCAGATCGAAGGCTCGAAAGGCTTTGAGTTCATCTTCGACATTCTGGCCGGGGAATACACCGACGCCTACTCCGTCGACATCGTTCGCGTTGCGCAAGGCGGCTACTCGCCACCGCACATCGACCCCGACAATCACGCGTTCTACATCCTCGGTGGCGAAGGCGAGATCGACATCGCGGATACCTGCCATCGCGTCCAATCCGGTGCGATCGTCCGCATCCCGCGAGGCGTCGTCCATGCCGTTCGCAATGCCGGGCAGGGCGATCTGGTGCTGTTGACCATCTACGATCCGCCGCGCATACGTAAATCCCGTGAGGGGATGGCGCCTCCTGTGGAGCATGCGGAGGCAAACTGATCCGCATGCTTTGTCCGGCATGCCCCCTCGCGCAGGTGCGAGGGGAATCGCTGGCACTATCAGGTACGGCCTTCGTCCACAAGCAACTCCTGACTCGCCAGGCAACCATTCGCAGTAGTTTCCGACGCACCAACAAGAACGGCGCCCTTCCGGTTATCCGGGGGGCGCCGTTGCATTGGGCTTGTGCTTGCCGTCGACGTCACCGCATCCCAAGGCCACCCTTAGCGGGCGCCCCGGGACGCGTTGGTCAGGGCACGGTGGATGGGAGGGGCTTGTCGGATCGCACATTGCTCTCCCAGCGCTCGGCGCGATGGGAGCCATCGCAGTAGGGCTTGCAGGCAGACAAGCCGCAACGACAAAGCGAAAAGATGCCCTTGTGGGGATAGCGGTTGCCGTCGGCATCGACCAGTTCAAACTCGCCGGTCACATGGAGAGGCCCCGAATTCAGGACGCGGATGTTGGTGGTGGGCATGGGAACTCCGGACGCTCAAGTCGTCCTTAACAGGTTGGCGCCTGCAGTGGCGCACGTGGGCAACTGCTGAAGCCGGCCTCGCCATGCGAGGCGTCGCAGAATGGCGGGCGCCTGGTGTGGCCGCAGCGACAAAGCAGGCATGACTTGCGTTGACGAAACGGTACGCCGGCCTCGTCGACGATTTCAAAGTCACCGGCGACCCGCAAGGGGCCGTCGTCGTCCAGGGTAATCGTGGTCATGGTTCAGTCCTCATTGCGCCGGGAGGGCCCGGCCTCACGCGGCGCTCCTCGCGCCCTGGGCATCGGGGTGGATGACGTCCACCTTTTCGCCCAGAACGTGAAAGTCTCCCCGGCTGCAAACCAGAGGCCGGTCGTCGGTGCGCTGGATCTTCAGGGCTTCACCCACCAGGATGGTATGGTCGCCGCCGTCGTAGGCAGCCCAGCGCCGGCAGACAAACCAGCCCAGCGAGCCCGTCAGAACCGGCGCCCCTTCGTGCCATTCGTAGGTCGGGTTCCAGCGTTCCGGCATGCGATTGGCGAAGTAGTGGCCAAGGAATGCCTGCCGCTCGCCCAGGATGTTGATGGCGTAAGGCCGCCCGGGGTCCAGAAGCGCGTGCGATCTGGCAGTCTTGGCTATGCTCACGGCGACCAGCTGCGGCTCGATCGATACCGCCGCAAAGGAACTCGCCGTCATGGCGTGCATGCCACCCTTGCCGTCATCCATCGACACGACGGTCACGCCGGTCGTGAAGGCACGCAGGCCCTTGCGGAACTCTTCCGGATCAATGTGTAGGGATTGGGTCATATCGTCTCCTGGGGTCTCCTCGAATTCGGGTACGTATGCCTATCGTCGCAAGCGGCGATCCGCCGGACAAGACAGGCCGGTGGAAAGCGACGTTCCGCCTGGGGAACAGCCACTGCGGCCTTCCCGGCCGGAAGCCAGCGTCATGGCAAATCCCGGTTGACGCTGACCCCGGGCCGCCGCTATAGACAGAACAGCTTCTGTCCCGACACCGCAACGACATACGGCTAGCGCCCCCATTGATGATGGAATTGGTCGACATCCGAGTATTCGCGAAGATCAGCGAACTGATGAGTCTCAGCGCCGCGGCCAATGTGCTGGGGATGCCGAAGTCGTCGGTGAGCCGAAGCCTGACCCGGCTGGAGAAGCACCTGGGCGTCGCGCTGCTCTATCGGACCAACCGGAAACTGGCGCTGACCGACACGGGCCTGTTGTTCGCCGAGGACGCGCACCGCATCCTCTCCAGCATCGAGGAAGTGGAACAGAAGGTGGGGCAGGTCAGGCTCGCGCCACGGGGGCTGTTGCGCGTCAGCGCGCCCGTCACGCCGGGGCAGTGGATGCTGGCCCCGCTCATATCCGAATATCTGGTGCGCTATCCGGAAATGAATGTCGCACTGACGCTCACGAGCCATAAGGTCGAGCCGATGGCCGAGGAGATCGACGTGGTCATCCGTACGGGGGAACTTGAGGACAGCCGCCTCGCCGCGCGACGGCTGGGCACCGTGGAACTGAAGCTGGTGGCCACGCCGGCCTATCTCAAGGCCCGTGGAACACCCGAGGTACCGGCGGACCTTGTCGGGCACGAACTGTTGGATATATTTGCAGGCAACGTCGAATGGCGCATGGACAAGGGGGCCGAGACCGAATCCGTGCGGGTCCACATGCGCTTCTCGGCCAATGACACCAGCACCATCCGCACGGTGCTGCTGAATGGCACCGGCATCGGCTGGCTACCGGATTATCTCTGCGAGGAAGATCTCGCGACCGGCACGCTGATTCACGTGCTACCCGGGTGGGGACGCGGCAAACGCGATATCCATGCCGTGTTCCCGCAGCATCGAACGGTGTCTCCGAAGGTCCGTTCCTTCGTGGATTTTCTCTGCGAGCGCTTCGGGGATCCGGGCAAGGCCGCCGGTCCGCGGCCGCCGGGCAAGTCGACGCCACGATAGCGACGTGCGGGGAGTGCGATCAGTCTACGTCGACCTTGCCCGTGCGCACCAGGATCTTCCAGCGCTCGATATCACCCTGGACGGTCCTGGCAAATGCCTCCGGCGTGGAGCCGACCGACTCCATGAAATGGGTATGCAGCGTTTCGCGAACGTCCGGCTGGGACACCGTCCGCGCGATCTCGCTTTGCAGGCGCCTGATAATCGCGGCTGGCGTGCCGGCGGGCGCGATGATCCCCATCCAGGCGTTTGCCTCGACGCCCGGCATGCCAAGTTCGTCGAGCGTCGGCACCTTGGCCATCACTGAAGATCGCTTTGCCGACGCCACCGCGAGGGCGTGGAGCTTGCCCGCCTGCACCTGGGCGGCGACGGCCTGTTCCGGCAGACACGCCATGTCGACTTCGCCACTGATCACCGCGAGCATGGCCTGGGGCGTACCGGCATAGGCAACCCGCGTCATGCGCGCACCGCTTCGCTGCGCAACCAGTTCCATGCAGAGGCGGTTGACGGAGCCCGCGCCAATCGCGGCATAGGTGTATTTGCCCGGCTCCTTTGCGAGCCGCCCCATCAATTGCCCCAGGTCCTTCACATCGAGCGTACTGCGTACGACCAGGACATTCGCCTGGGTGACGGCGAGCGACACCAGCGCCAGATCCCTGCCGGGCTGGTAGGGCAGGCGCTTTTGCAGTACGGTGTCGGCGCCTATCGGCCCGGGAGGCGTGATGCCGATCGTATAGCCGTCGGGAGGCGCCTTCGCGATGACATTCACCGCGATCGCGCCGCCCGCACCCGGCTTGTTCTCCACCACGAGGGTCGCGCCGAGCCTGGTGTGCAATGCATCGGCCAGGATCCGTGCGAGCACGTCCGGGGTCGAGCCGGGCGTGGACGGCACCACCAGCTTGATCGGCCGGGCCGGCCAGTCTTCGGCATGCACCGTCAGGCAAGCGCAAAGGGCCAGGATCGCGCCGGTTACCTTCGAGGCCAGCGGCCGGTATGCGTGCTTGCTCATGTTCACTCCAGATCAGTGGATCGTCATGCCCGGCTCAGCCAGCCTTGCGGCGACGCGGCGGATCGTAGATCGCGAGAAACACCAGCGGGTCGTCGCCCGCGTTATGCACCGCATGCAACGATCCTGCGGGCACCTTCACGATGTCGCCCTGCCGAAAGTCGAAGGGTTCGCCATCGACGGTGAGGCGCCCCTGTCCCTCGAGGATGACAAAGGCATGCCGGCCCCGATCCGTATGCGCCGCTGAAAAGCCGCGAGCGGCCACGCGCATCAGGTCAACGCTATAGGCATCGGTATGCTCCTCGCCGACCAGCATGGGCTTCAGTTCATAGCCCTGGACACCTGGCGCCTCGAAGGGTTTCCAGGTCATTGCGTCGTCATTCACGACTTCGGGGGCGGACTCCGCCACCCGCTCTGCTCCCCGGCGCTGCCGTGCCAGGTCCGGCGCTTGATCGGCCCCGGCAGCATTGGCCTGCCATGCCACGGGCGCGTCCTGAATGGCGAGAAGCCACATGGGCGTGGCCGCCGTATTGCGAATGGCATGGCGAACCCCGCGGGGGATCTTGATGACCGCGCGCTGGCAAAACGCGCGCTGCGCGCCTGCGAGCGAAGCGACTCCCTTGCCCTCCATCACAAAGAACGCCTGGTTATGCGGACTGATGCGCGGCCGGATCTGCTCATCGGCCTCCAGCCGGGCCAACCCAAGGGTATACGCGTCGGTGTACTCCTCGCCGATCAGCCCGGCGCGAAAGGCGTCGGCTTCCGGCGCCGCGCTCAAGGGCGACCAATATGTGTAGGACGTTGTGGTGACGACATTCATAGAATTGGACTCTCGCCGGAAAGCTGGCGTATGGCGCGGGGCGCCCGGGTTTCAGAACACATGCTTGATGCCGATATTGCCGGCGGTCGACCTTGGGTTCCCGGCACCGACGGAGTTGGCGGGTTGCTGCACGCCGCCGCTGCCGAGCGCATACATCGACCCGTTGCGGTTCTCGATCGTGCCGACAGAGCCATACAGCGTCGTGCGGCGCGACAGCGCATACTCGCCGCCCACGGCGAACCACCAGGCGTTCCGGTTGCCGGGATCCACCTGATATCTCGAGCGGTCGTTCACAAAGACCGCCTGGGCGATGGCGGTGAAGCGACCAAGGGGAACACGGACACCGAGATTGGCCAGCCTGAACTCGCTCTGCGTCGCCTTGAAGCTGTCCGTGGCACGGGCCAGGGCTCCGGTACAGGTCGTGCAGGAGTTCTTCTCATCGGTGTAGCCCAGATAGAGCTTCACCAGATGAAAATCGTAGCTGCCACCCAGCGAATAGGAAGTGATCTGGCCCGTGGCACCCGTGCCGGCGTCCTGCCGACCCCAGGCAGCATTCAGGTCCCACGGCCCCTGGAGAAAGCGTGCCGACGCGCCATAGGTGCTGCCCAGTTGCGGAGACTTCTCCCCCGGCGCCACCAGCACCGAGAACGACACCGATTTCCACTCTTCAGGCGAGTAGTACTTGATGGCATTGTCGGCACGCGCGGAGACAACCTGGGGAATCACCTGCTGGGCCGCCGTCGCGCCGCTGCGGGTCAGCGAAATGAGACCACCGCTGCCCATCCAGTAGAAGGCATCCACAAAGGAGTTGGTCAGCGAAACGGGTGTGGGCTGCCGCCCCAGCAGGAGGCTGCCGGCATCCCGCTTGACGAGGCCCAGCGCCGCCTCGCGGCCGAACAGGCGACCGCCCTGGCCCATCTGCCCGTCGTCCGCACTAAAGCCACCCACGAGACGAAACGTGGCGCTGAGGCCCTGGCCGAGGTCTTCTGTCCCATCGATCCCCCAACGGCTGCCGGCGTCACCACCGGAGACCACGCGCGCCTGCGTGCCCTTGCCGGCGCGGCTCACCTCGACGCCCGCATCGACAATGCCGAACACCCGTACGCCTGACTGCGCATGCGCCTCGCCGAAGCAAAGCGCGGACAGAAGAATGAAATGCCGGGCAATCGCCCTGGCTCTGAAGTCTTCCAAAATCAGCTCCCCCTTGCTTCTGGCTTTTTATAGTGTCGACTTGTGCGGCGCTACCCAAGATGCGCCGCGCTCTGGTCCGGCTTTCGAACGACCCAAGTCTAGTTGCCGAGGCATCCGCAAAAAAGAGCGTGCCATGGTCCATCATGTTCCCGTGCTGGAACGAGGTGATTGCCGCTGGCATTGCATGGAGCGCTTGACATGCCGGCCCACGATTCGACTCGCGCCATCTCCATGGGGTGGCAGATGCCGGGCTCGGGGTTTCGCTATGGGGGAGTGACTGGTTGCCGATGTGGCTGTCGGAGAGTCTGGTGGCGGCGCACACCGCGAGCAAGACAGCCACCGGGTTCACCGCATCGCTCGTGCATGAACTCGGCGAATTCGGCGTGCACGCCAAGCTGGTCGAACCCGGCTACTGCCCGGATACGCGCTTCGCGGAAAACTCGGGCTCGCGGATGGCAGGCATGATCCCGGAAGCCTATGGGGCGTATGCCCAATCTGTCCTGGCCGGCTTTACACAGCCGGCCCACGTGACGAAGGCGACAGATGTTGCCGAGGCCGTCTGGAAAGCCGCAAACGACGTGTCCGGACAAGTCCGCTTCCCGGCCGGCGCGGATGCTGTCGCACTGTTCCGTTGAGCAGAGGCGCCGGCGGCTTATCGGTACTTCAACAGCAATGGGAAATTCAGGCGATCAAGCCAACCGCGCAACTCTCCTGCGCGGAAGGATTGGAATTTCCCGCACAGCGCCAGGACCAGATCCGATTGTGATGTTCCCAGCACGGCAGCGGCCTCCGACAGCGTCAGCCCGGCGGCCCGAATCCGGGCCGTGATGTCTCTCACAATCTGCGCTTTGAGCGGGATTTCTTCTGCGTCCGCGAAGCCAAGCTGCACGTAGACATTGCTCGTTCCATACTCGAAGCTGTACATCTTCACTCCCGTCCTGTCCTGGGCCAACAACACCTTTTCCGTGACTGCACGATGGTGGCTGAGGGCGCGATTATTGGGTCAAGAACCGCCAGGAACAATCTCGGGGAAATACGGGGATGGTGCGAGGCTGCTCAACATCGGATTGACATCACAGTGACACACTCATCCCGGCGATCGCTTGAGGCGCCGCAAGAGTCGGTGAGCCTGCAGAAACTGATCGCGCGGCCGATCCCAGCGAGCTTTCCGGGCGAGGCGCCGCCGACGCGCGTTCGGTGAGATTGAAGGGCTATGTCCGTGCTCGCCATCGCGACAGCGCAGCGCTGATGGCCGGCCTGTCGCGTGGTACCGTTCGCGGCATCATGGAGACGCGAGATGGCCGCAGGCTGTGGAGCACGCCATCGCGTGCGGCACCGTGGCAGGTCTGTAAGCGTCGACATGGCCGAATCAGCCACGCGGCTTGACTCGCTTGCCGTCTACAGATCAAGAACCAGGCGGTCCGACCGGCACCGCGAGACGCAGGGCATCATCGCGCTGTTCGAAGCCTTCTGTGACTTGCTCAGGACGCTATCCCGATGGTCGGCCTCGCCCGCCAGGATCCGCGTCTCGCACGCTCCGCACACGCCTTCCTCGCAGCTGTATTCGATCTCGACCTCGGCTTCCAGCAGGAACTTGAGAAGAGGCTTGTCGCGGCGAATCGTCAGGCTGCGTCCGCTGCGCGCAAGTTCGACCACGCATTGTCCGCCCGCCGCAGGCTGCTCGCCATGTTCCGCGGCCCTGAAGCGCTCCACATGAATGTGGGGAAGTCCCAAGGCTTCGCAAGCAGCTTCAAAAGCATCGAGCATGGGTGAGGGACCGCAGCAGTAGAAATGGTCCGCCGCTGCGAAGCCCGAAAGAAAGGCCTTGATATCGGCATTCGAACGGGCCTCGTCGGAGAAGTGGCACTGCACTGTGAGCTGGTCGCCCGCCATTTCCAGCAGCGCGTCCAGGAGTGGCGACTGCGTACGTGCGCGCGCGCAATAGAGGATGTGGGCGTTGCGGCCCAGCTGGCGCAGCCTGTGAATCATCGAGAGCAGTGGTGTGATACCGATGCCGCCGGCAATGAACACGGATCGCTGCGCGGACTCGTCCAGCGCAAAGTTGTTGCGCGGCTTCGAGATCCGGATGGTGTCGCCCGTCTTCAGGTGGCTGTGTATCCAGCTCGATCCCCCGCGGCTGGACCGGTCGCGAAGCACACCAATGGAATACTGGCCAGATTCTCCGGACGAGCTGTGAATCGAGTAGCTCCGCACCATGCCATTCGGCAAATGCAGGTCGATGTGCGATCCGGCGGTGAACGCGGGAAAACCGACATCAGGGCTGGCCGGCCGCAGCGCGATGCTGACCACGCCTTCCGCGATCGGACGGACGCTGTGTACCCGTGCCAGCAGCGTGGCGGGCAACGCACTGGCTGGTGGCCGCGGATCTCCTTCCTTCACAGCCCGGGATGCGATGGACGGGTTCGTCTGCTGCGATGAGGCGGACATTGCGGCGCGGCTGGTGGTGTACATATTGATTCCTGATGACGGCGGCTGCCACGGTGGGCGACACCGGTATTGTTGTGTGGCAGGGGCGGAAAGCGCGGCCTGGTTTGATTCCCGGACGGAATGCCAGGGTGCCTCGACAACGTGCTTCTGCAGCGGGCGGATTTCCGCTACATTCCATCGATCAACGGCGGCTGAGGGATGTCATGCGAATCGAGGATCTACGGGTCTTTGCGGTATTGGCCGAAGCACAAAGCTTGCATCGTGCAGCGCAGAAGACGGGCCTCACCCAGTCTGCCGTGACCAAAATCCTGCAGCGTCTGGAAGCCGAGTTCGAGCTTCCACTGGTGGACCGCGGCGGCCGCGGCATCGAGCTGACGGCTGCAGGGCGTCTGCTCCTGGAGCGGGCTGCGGACGTGCGGGAATCCGTCGCCCAGACATATGCCGAAATGGCCGCGGCAAAGTCCGCCTCGGCGGGCCGGATTCGTATCGGTGTCGTGCCGGCGCTGCTGGAGTCGGCGCTCTTGCCAACGGTGGCGCGCTATACCACGCGGGAGGCAGCAATCTCCTTCGCCATGTCGGTACAGGTGTCCACCTTGCTGTTCGAGGAACTCAAGGATGGGCGGCTGGATCTGGCGCTTTGCTTCAAGCCGGAATCCACGCCCGATGAGCTGAACTCGGACGACTTCGGTCCGCAGCGCTATCGGATTGCCGTGCGTCGGGGCCATCCGTTGACGAATGCGAAGGGCGAGCCTGCTCTACTGCAGTCCGCCCGGTGGCTGCTGCCCGTGGCTGGCCACGGCATGCGCCAGCTCGTGGAAAAGTACTTCGAAAGGCATGGGCTGGGGGCACCGCAGATCGTCGTGGAAACCGATGCCTCGACTTCGCTCCTGACGTCGCTGGTGCGGAACAGCGATCTGGTCACGATGCTGACCGACAGGATGCTTGAGACTGCCGCGGGCAGGGACCTCGTGGCGCTCCCCTACGAAACCGAGTTTGAAAGCCGCGTGCAACTCTTCTACCGGAGGAAGGCGTTCATGTCGCCGGTTGTGCAGAAGTTTCGCACGGCATTGCACGCAGCGTTGGCTTCGTCCTGAGTCCGGAGGCTCCGCTACCCGACGCAGGCATCATTCGTCCGGCGCAAACTGGCACAGGCCGCCCTTGTATTCCGCCATGGCGAAGATTTCCGGCAGGGCGGCAGCAAGCTGCTCCTCATCCATGTCGATGCCGTTCTCTTCCAGGAGCGGTGCTGCCTCGCGGGCAATGGTGTGCCAGTCGTTACGCCCCTGGAACGGCTCCATGGTGTCCGCAAACGGCTCCTGCCCGAGGGCGCGCACGAGCAACTCCGTGAAGCTCACCACCTTGAACCCGTGGGTGCTGCCATCCGCGCAGAGATTCCGATGGCAAGCGTGATAGAGCGACACCACAGCGTCCACATCGGGCCGCTTGCAGCGGTCCAGCGTGATCGCCCGGTGATGCTGCTTCAGGGCAGGGCTGCGATCCGCGCCCGACGAACCGCACATATAGCCTGGCTCCTCCACAACGTCTACCACGGTAAGGCCGGGAACAGCTTGCAGCAGTTCCAGAACGTCCCGTCCGACCTGCGGGACGCCATGATGGGTATGCAGCAACACGCGCAGGTTGACCGCAGTGTTGAAGCGCATCCGGAGATCATCTTTTCGCTCGATGAGGTACTTCGTGATGTGATCGATATCGAAGCTGACCTCGCGGTAGTCCCTGACGGTTTCCGTCAGATGGATCTGGCACGACGGGCACCAGTTCAGGACCCGCTCGGGCTTGAACTCGCCAAACCTGTGGAGCGTCTGCTCGGTGACGCGTCCACCGCGTGACAGATCGCCTTCCCACTTGCTCTTGACGATCCCGCAGCAGGATGCCGGGCCGCCCATGACTTCGTAGTTGACGTCCAGCGCATCGAGGATGCTCATGGCGTTGAACAGCAGGCTGGGGGTGCGGATGGCATTGCAGCCTGTGTAGAACACGACATCCACGTCTCGTGCCTTCCTGGGCCGCAGCAGGCGCGCGACGTCGGCCGGCACCAGTTGCATTGCCGCGAGAATCCGGATGGCGCGCGACATCTTGTGAAAGAGATGCGGGGTCGGACTGGTGCGCCGTGCGATTTCGGCATTGGCCAGATTCACCATCCGGCGAGGATTGATCGAAGCCGGGCAGGCGGGGATGCATGCCTCGCAGCCATTGCACTGTTTCGCCCACAGGGACGAGGACTGCCGTATCGGGGCATTCTGGTCCACCATATAGTCGAGAACGCCGGCAACGACAGACTGCGGATCATCCTGCTTCAGCTCTGCCACGAAGGGCACCACCGGGCACGCCTCTACGCACTTGCCGCAGCGGGTGCATGCATCGAACAGGTTCTCCCATGATCGGGCAACGTAAGCGTCGAGTGAAAGGCGGCTGTCTGTCTGGTTTTCCATGGGAATCCTTGCGGCGTCTCGCGCCATGTAGCGCCCTCACCACGGGCGTCTGCCCTGCATTGTGGTGTCCGCCACAGGAACGGGCGGCATCGGTTGATTCCTGTCCGGAATCGGGCCCTCAAGGGGAGACCATTCCAAACAGGAATCGCAATTTTCTGCGGCTTCCGGGGCTCGACCCCAAAAATGGCTCAGCGTCCGATTCGTGCCATGCGCATACCCGAAAGGAATCTGACGGAAGAGAGCGAGCGCCGATCGGTTGTGACAGCGATCGAGATGGTCCCATACAAGACGTTTCCCTTCGTTTTTCCCGTTGGCCTGAGTGGTTATTCCCTGAATAAACCAGCCGTGTTCGACCATGCGGCGCATTGGATGAAACCCGATGAAGACACTGAACCTCGAACATCCGTCACCGGGCATGAGCGTTGCCAAGGCGGCACCGATGACGCAGAACACGGATAACGTTGGCGCGTTCCTGCCGGGAAAGCGCGTGGCGTTTCCCGCTACCGGGCAAGGCGTGCTTGAGGGCCTCAGATGCGGTGTCAAGGACGTGTTCGACATCGCTGGAATCTCGACCGGGTATGGCAACCCGGATTGGGAAAGGACCCACGAGATCCCCCAGACCGATGCCTGGGCAGTGCAAGCCGTTCGGCGCCATGGCGCTCGCATTGTCGGAAAGACGTTGACAGACGAGCTGGCCTTCAGCCTGGCCGGCAACAACCATCACTACGGCGCGCCGGTCAACCCGGCCGCGCCTGAGCGGCTGACCGGCGGATCTTCATGCGGGTCCGCGGCGGCCGTCGCGGCGGGGCTGTGCGATATCGGTCTGGGCACCGACACGGCCGGTTCGGTACGCGCACCCGCGAGCTATTGCGGGATTTTTGGCTTTCGATCCACGCACGGGCTCATTCCCAAGGACGGGGTCTGCCGCCTGGCTCCTTCGTTCGACGCGATCGGATGGTTTGCGCGCGACGTCGATACGCTTGTTGCAGTCGGCGCCGCACTATTGCCTGACAGCCCTCACGCCGAGGTGGCAGGCTGGCTATCGTTCGACAGTGCATGGCGCAGTGTGCCGGTCGACACGCAGCGCAATGCGGATTCGATGTTGGAGCGGATCACCTCGTCACTGAACACGTTCGAGTCGCTCCATATCGATCTCGCCGAACTGGATACCTGGGTCGAGGCCTTTCGGACGGTGCAGTTCCATGAAGTCTGGCAGGAACTGGGCCCATGGCTGGAGCAGGTCCAGCCAGTCCTTGGCCCGGGCGTGCGCGAGCGCGTGCTGGCAGCCAGTCGGGTGACGAAGGGGGAATATCTCGCTGCGACGAGAATTCGGGAGCGTGTGAAGCGCAAGTTCTCTTCGCTGCTGGAGGGCGGCCGGATTCTGGTGATGCCAACGGTATCGGCAGCAGCGCCGCTCCGTACAGCGAGCGTGGAGGCGTTGAACGCGCAGCGTCAGGCCGACCTGCGCTTTCTGTGCCTCGCCTCGCTTGCCGGCCTGCCGCAGGTGTCAATGCCCGCGTTCGCCGTCGGGGGCGCTCCTTTGGGCCTGTCCATCGTTGGCGCGCCTGGGGCGGACACGATGCTGCTGTCGGTGGCGGCGAGGATTCAGGCTATCGGGCACGTCCAATAGGCGCGCCTGCGCTCAGGTGAACGCTTGCTGGATGTGCTGATGCGAACCAGGGGCATGTTGAATCTGCTTGAAGGCATCGTGGGATGAGTTGCTGCGGCCAGCGCTCATCGCGCAGGCGGTTTTCCCGCAGATGTGCTCAGGAGGCGTTCTTGCACCGCGTCATCACATAACTCAAACGGCTTATTTCCTTCCCGTCGCGAACTCGATACCGTCACGAGGTGCTTTTCCCTGGGATGGCCAGATACACTCCCATCGTTGTTCTAAAGGAGGCGTTCACTGTGACGGAAGCGTCCTCCGGCGATTCGGAGCCTGCCAAGTCCTGGCCAGAGACCGAACGAGACCTGTGCCTGAGGGTGGGCTACTACGATTTCCGGGCGTATACCCAGCTCACCTCGACCGGCCTGAGCCAGGGTTTTGTACTTGTCCGACATCACACGCTATGCGGCATTGTTCAGACGACTTTTCGCGCCGGCAAGGCGCAAGCGAAGTGCTCGGTCGCGCTTGAGATCGCATTGGAAAAATTGGGGCATCTGGCGTCTATCGCGCGTGAAGGCCAGTTGCCCCTGGGCTCGGACGAGCACTCCATATGACGCGTGCCGACTTCGACGAGGCCTTGCGCGCGACGAAATTATCGCGGCACGTGCTGAACAACGCCGGGGTCGAGCGCCTGCCGAGATCAGGAACCGGAAGATTGCGCACTGGAGAGACGACATGGAACTCTCTTGCGGCGCTGGACCGCGCCGACCGCGAGGAAACAGGACCCGCTCGCTAGCAGCCCAGCGAAGTTGCCAGTTCGTCCAGGCCATCCACCATCAGATCGAAGCGTCCGGCCTCTGGTATTGCCTCTACGACGCGACCAGCGCCATATTCCAGTGGCCGGGAAACAAAACAAGTCCGAAGCCCGCACTTCGCCGCCGCATCAAGATCGGATGGATGCGAGGCCACCAGCATCACTTCATGTGGCTGGCAGCCAAGCAAGGCCGTTGCACCGAGATAGGTCTCGGCATCCGGCTTGTAATGACGAAACACGTCCGCGCCAAATATGGCATCCCAGGGAAGCCCTGCCGCTTTCGCCATCCGCACCAGCAGCGCGACGTGCCCATTGGATAGCGGCGCAATGACATAGCGCGTACGAAGTCTGTGCAAGCCCGCTACCGAATCAGGCCAGGGTGGCAGTTCATGCCACATGCGGACCATTTCGTCTGCAGCAGCGTCGTCCAGTTCCTTGATGCCCAACGCAGTTGCCAGCGATAGCAGCGACTCCCGCTGCAGTACATCCAGCACGGCCCATTCCCGCTCGCCCGTTCGCACACGCTGCATCGACGGTGGATACGCCATGCGCCAGCCGTCGACAAGCATGGGCCAGTCTGTGTCGATCCCGCGCGATTTCCCCCATTCCTCGAGGCGGGAGATCAAACCTCCTCGCCAATCCACCACGGTTCCAAAGGTATCGAACAGCAGCGCACGGACAACGATCATGATCAACGCTCCTATCTTGCATGCTTGAAAATCGAGGAGACCAAAAAAGCATCGCCTCGGCCGAGAGTGTCATGGGTTTAGTCGAGCAGGTCCGGCTGTTCCTTGACGATGCGGGCGTAGAGGAGCTGGAACTGGAACCAGCCGGCCTGTGCCGTGCCAATGATCGAATGGGCCTGGCGCGCGGCGGCATCGGAGATGCGCTTCAGCGGGGCTCCCGTGCGTGCCGCCGCGGCTTCCGCCAGCAACTGGACCTGGCAGGAGCGCTCCATGGTGATGTACCACCATGCGGCCTCATCCACGGTCTTGCCGACCGTCAGCAAGCCATGGTTTTGCAGGATAGCTGCCTTGTGCGAACCCAGCGCATTGGCGATGCGCTGGCCTTCGTCCAGTTCCACCGCCACGCCGCCAAACTCGTCATAGACAGCGTGGTCCTTGTAGAAGGCGCAGACGTCCTGGGTGATGGGGTCCAGCGGGCGGCCCAGCGCAGACCACGTGCGGCCATAGGTGCTGTGTGAGTGCGCGGCCGCCACCGCGTCGGATCGGGTCTGGTGTACCCGGGAATGGATCGCAAAGGCTGCGGCGTTGACCGGGTAGTCGCCCTCCACCACATTGCCGTGGTGGTCGCAGCGGATCAGGTTGGAGACACTCACCTGGCTGAAGTGAACGCCGAACGGATTGACCCAGAAGGTGTCGGTGAACTCCGGGTCACGCGCTGTGATGTGGCCTGCGGCGCCTTCGTCGAAACCAAACTTCGAGAACAACCTGAACGCGCCTGCCAGGCGTTGTTTGCGGTGCCGGCGCTCCTGGGCCGGGGTATCGAACTCGGGCGGGCGCGGGAGGCCGCGGTATCGCGAGACAGGTTCTTCGGAAAGATCAGCGCCGGATTTTTCATGGGGCGCGGCTTGCGGTTGCTGGGCATTCATGGTGCATCTCCTGTCTGGATATACGAGTGAATTTGCGAAGCTATGCCATCCGTCGTCGGGCAATGCCGAACCGGAAAGCGGCTTGCGAAGCCGGTTGACGGTTCGCTTCCTTGCACGGGCCGTATGACAATGCAGCTTGACGACATGCTACGATTGGCGCGTATTGCCAGTCTGTAAGGTTTCTTGCATTTGCAGATTTTCCAAGCAGTTCCGACAAGGCCTTGCCATGTCATTCAGCGCTCCCCTCGTTGAGAAGATGTCCGGCGACCTCTGGTTTGCCTCGCTGCCCGCTGTCGAGCAACAAGGCCTGGTGACCAGGAGCACTCGAATTCGCATCGACAGCGGTGAGCTGTTGTTCCGACGCGGCGATCCGCCGAATGGCTTCTACGGACTGGTCGAAGGGCGCTTGAAAGTGTCGAACGTCCGCAGCGACGGCAAGGAAGGCATCCTGGCCATCCTGGAACCGGGAAACTGGTTCGGAGAGATGTCCATGATCACGGGGTGGCCGTATGCCTACGACGTGACCGCTCTAGAGACGTCGCAGGTTCTGAAGTTTTCGGTCGATGCCTTCAACGCACATATGCAGACCGCCGTGTTTGCGAAGGCGATGGCCGAACTGGTCAGCCAGCATACGGGTCTTCTCTATGAACTGCTCGACGATGCGACGCTGCATTCCACGCGCACGAGGATTGCACGTCGTCTGATCCGCCTTGCGCGCGGGGACGCCACCAGGGCGGCCGAGAGTCGATCGGATATCCCTGTTTCGCAGGATACCCTCGCGATGATGCTTGGCATTTCACGTCAGACACTCGCCGTTGAACTCAAGGCAATGGCCTCGCAGGGTGCCGTTGCCTTGCACTACGGCCGCATCAGGATCCTTTCCATGGATGTCCTCAAGTCGTTCGACGACTAGGTGTGAAGCGAACCGGTTGTTCGGGGATTCGTGGAGATGCCTGCCCGGTAGCGCCTTGCGGAACGGCCGCACCGCCATCGGGGTGCTGCTGCCGTCCGCACAGGTGGTCTTGATGCGGCCGTTGAAAGCCTGTGCCCGGTTCGAGGCGAATCTGACCCGTGGCGGGAATATTCAGTTCCGCGTCATGGATGGAACGCAGTGTTCCTTGTTTGTGCATTGCAATACGTCATGGCGTCCCTTACCTTCTATCCACTGTCATCCAGAAGCCGATCAAGGGGTAATGCCATGAACACGACGCTCGACGCGGGAGTACTGTCCCGTCACACCCAGACCGATGACACGGTCAAGGCCGTCCACCATCGGGATATCATTGCCGCGTTCACCGCGCAGCCGTCTCCCGAGCGTGTAGCGGTGCTGCACATGCTCTACCCGCGTACCGACGCTCGCACGCATCGCAGCCTCGATCATCTGGTCGGCGCGTTGCACAACCACGGGCTCCATGAGGTGGCCACGCTCGTGGAGCGTGAAGCGCATTACCTCGTATTCAAGGATGCCTTCGAAGCGTGGCGTGCATTGCATGAGATCCGCCATGATTCGCTGGCCATTGGTGTTCATCTCTACTACCGAGGCCTGACAGGCGACGCCGCCGAGAACGCGTTGGATATCGACGCGCACCGCGCGCACTGAGTGCCTGGCGATCACCGGGTACCGCCCGGAGGCGAGGGCAGTCGGGATACTATAGGGCGGTGTCGACGAAAGCGGTGTTAGCGGGCCAAATGTGGACGCCTCCGGCCCGTTGGTCTGCCCGCTTACAGGCTAGCGACCACGTGCGGTGCGAGCTGTCATGGTTTTCGCGGCAAGGGCCGGTGCATCAAGAGCAGGCACCTGGCGTCACCGGGTTGACCCGATGCACGGCAATCCCCTCGATCGGATCCAGCGGCTCGCGCCATGGGGCACGCTCCAGTGCGCGTCGCGTGTCCTTGTACCCGGCCGTCCAGCGGCGCTCGATCCCGCATGTGGAGAAGTCGATGTCGCGATGCATGTCGTTGCCGTCGAGTTGCGGCGCATCGAGTTCGACGACGTGCATGGTCGTCCCGCATCCCCACCCTAGCAGGTCCTGTACGGCGGCCTGCCCGCGCTCGCTTTCCGGAATGTGCTTGCCCAGTTCGCGGATGACGTGCCGCAGCCGGTGGATCTGGCGCTGGCGCTCCAGATGGGACTCCGCCCGGCTGGAGTACTGAATATCCCGTAGCCGGCTCATGACCTGCCAGATCGAATCTGGCTCCGGCCCACTTGCGGGCCAAAGCTGGACGGCGAAAATCAGCGAGCTGCGGCGCGGGCGGTCGTCGAGAATCGCTTCCAGCGGGGTGTTGGAATAGATGCCGCCGTCCCAGTATGGCTCACCCTCGATTTGCACGGAAGGGAAGCCGGGAGGGAAGGCCGCCGAGGCCATCACGTGATCGACGTTCAGCGGCGCGTCGCGGTTGGTGAAATAGCGCATGCGGCCGCTGCGGACACTGACTGTGCCGACCGTCAGCCTGGTCTTCTCATCGTTCAGATAGTCGAAGTCGACCAGTGTGGCCAGCGTTGCGCGCAGCGGCGAAGTGGAGTAGAACGCCGCCCGGGCGAGGCCGACAGCGGCACGTACGCCCGGCCACCAGGCATCGGGACTTGGCGTGAAGAACGACGGAATGCCCTGCGTGGTGATATTCACGACCCGCAGCCAGTCCTCGAACAGGCGAAAGCTGCCGCTTCCGTGAGCGGCGCCGCCACGGGCAACGCCGTCCCAGAATTGCTTGAGCCGCGATAGCCGCTGTTCCGGCGGATTGCCAGCAATGATGGCCCCGTTGATCGCCCCGATCGAAGTGCCGATCACCCACTCCGGCTCGAGACCCGCCTCATGCAAGGCCTGATAGACACCCACCTGGTAGGCGCCAAGCGCGCCACCACCTTGCAGTACCAGCACGACCTGGCCAGGTAGCTCTGCGAATGGCGCTTCGGCTCGCGCGGGGCCGGCGCCTGATGTGATCTCGCCCATCGCTTCCCTCTCTTGACGTTGCCCAGGGGAGTCCAGCTGTCCGGCCAGTATCGCACTGGCGTTTCAGGGCCGGCAATCTCTGGCGCTGCGAGGGCGACAAGATGTTTTCGCCAGAGTGGCTTATCGGATACTGGAGATTGCGGATTCCCCGGTCCTGCCACGCCCCGTCATTCTGAGTGGTATGTCCCGTCCGCCCGGGATGGACTGATCCGTTGCGCCCGCATTGCGCCGCCTCGGCGCGGTGCCGATAGCCGGGGCCGCGACTGACAATGGTGATGAGGAACAACGCCCCGACTCCGTTACAAGGAAGTAGTGGACCGGTTCGCCGACGACATGCGGGAGGGCAGGCTGGCTGCTTGTAGCAGCGGCCTTTGTAATGAGGGGGAAGTGAAGTGGTGTACGCCTGCTTATCGGTTCGTGGCGGCAACCGGCGCCCGGTAGCCATCAGTCAGCGTCTTCAGGAACGCGATCACGTCGCGCATGTCGGCCTCGGTCATCAGCGGCTTGTCTCCCGGCTTGCCGCCGAACGGTGCTTCGGTGTTGACGTTGCCGTGATACTGCGCGGGCAGATCATCGAACTTCCGCACCTTGCCGTCCTGGTCGCGCGGATACCATTTCTCTGGCTTGACGTCGCGTTCCGCGTAGAAGTGGAGCACCTCGCCGAGCGAATGGAAGATGCCGTTATGGAAGAACGCCTGGCGCAACGCCACGTTGCGCAGTGACGGCGTGCGGAACCGGCCGCAGTAGTCGGCGCGGTCCTTGAGGTCGGTACGGTCGGGGCCGCAAAGACCCATGTCGTAGAACGCCGGATCGGCATTGCCCGCAAGCTTGCGGTTGCGCGGCACGCCGACCGCAATGAATCCGAAGTCGGAGAACGCAGGGAATGCCCCTTCGCGAATATCACCCGGGTGGCACGCGGCGCAATTGCCCTTGTTCGGATCATTGAACACGCGCAGGCCGCGCAGCTCCTGCGCGGTCAACCGTGCCTGCCCGCGCAGCACCGCATCGTATTTGCTGGTGTAGGGATAGAACTCGGCCGGCGTCTGCTGGAACACCTCGAGCGCCATGAGCACGGCATTGAACGCCGTTTCCTCATCGTCGAGCACATCCTTGCCAAGCACCGCGCGGAACATTTCGGCGTAAGGCCCGCTGCGGATCTTCGTCACGACAATGCGCGGCTCCGCATTGGCCATTTCATGGGCCGACAACAGCGGAACACGCGCCTGGTCGTGCGCGGAATTGGCACGTCCGTCCCAGTTATGCCCACCGGTCGGCCCCTGGTCTTCGGCGTCATTGCCGTCGTTCTCGTGATAGTGATCGGTGTAAGCCGGCACGTTCTGAACGTAGCGGATCGACGGGGCCGCGCGCACACCGGTACGCGCCATGTCGGCGCCGCCCAGTTGCACCGACAGGTTGTTGGCCGGGCCATACGCGTGCTCCGGGCTGTGGCAGCTCGCGCACGACTGCCTGCCGGAGGCCGACAGTGACGGATCGGAAAACAGGGCCTTGCCCAGCGCACTGAGCCTGGCGATATCGGGATGGCGCTCGGCCATCATCGCGTAGAACGGCTTCGGCTTCGCGGCTGCTGCCACCATGGCCCCGGCTGCCAGCGGGGCCGTGGTGGCAGGGCCTGCCGCGCTCTCCGGCTTGCCACATCCCGACATCAGACTCACGAGCAGCACGATCAGCAGATGGCCCGCCACACGCAACCAGGTGAAGGGCGAGGGGCACGCAGCGTTCCACAATAGCGGTGGCAGGCTCATGACAATGGATGACAAACGGGGTGACGACACGCGCCACAGGGTATGCCGCGTTAATGACAGCCGCGTGTCGTTTCATCGAACCGACACCTCCGCTTCGACACCTCCGCTTTGCGGCGTGCAACACCGTGCATCATCAATCTGACACACGGGCGGCTCACACTCGCTCGCACTCGGAAGTGCGCACGTTTCCTTGAAGCACCGCAGTACGCCCACACAAGAATGAGGAAAGTCATGAGCCGTTATCCCCGTCTGCGGCCGCTGGCCGCATTGGCCGCCGCATGCCTGTCCGCCTGTGGTGGCAACGATTCGACGCCCACCGCCACGACCTCGGGCGTTGTGACAGGCAGCTACTTCGAGCATGCCAGGGTCTGTATCGACGCCAACAACAACGCCCAGTGCGACAGTGGCGAACCCTCGACCTTCACCGATGCCAGGGGCGCATTCACGGTGAGCGGCCAGGGGCCCGTGGTCGCCGAAGTCGATACGGACGCGTTCCGTAACGACGACGCCGGTGGCCACGCCGCCGTGACCCGCAAGCTCGTGTTCCGCGCCCCGGCCGGCTCCAACGCCGTGATCAGCGCTATTTCCACCGAACTGGCCGCGCTGATGGAAAGCAACGGCGGCAACCTGGACGTCGCACGCACCCAGCTGGCCGAGCGCCTGGGCGTGGCAGCAGACAAACTGCTGGGAGACCACAACAAGGAAACGGACGCCAAGGTCAAGGCCACCCTGCAAGCCGAGATCGAGCAGGCCATCGACCTGATCGCCGATGCCGTGGCATCGGGCGGCAACATCGGCGCCGCGATCAAGGATGGGGTGACCAAGCGCCTGGCGCTGAACAACATCAAGAACGTGGTGGTGATCTACGCCGAAAACCGCGGTTTCGACAACCTCTACGGCTTGTTCCCGGGCGCCAACGGCATTCCCGGCGTCAACGCGACCGCTGTCGGCACCGCGGAGCCGCAGAAGGACTTCGACGGCACCACACTGTCCACGCTGCCGCCGACCTGGGGCGGCCTCACGGCCGCGGGCCAGTCCGTGACCCTCCCTGAAGCGAACACCGTGGGCTGGGCCAACAAGCCGTTCCGCATCGATGATCCGGCCGGCGTAAACGGCTCGGGCGTGGTCGTGGGCCAGAATGTGATCACGCGCGACCTGGTACACCGCTTCTACAACAACCAGATGCAGATCAATGGCGGCAAGAACGACAGGTTTGCCGCGTTCTCGGACGCCGGCGGCCTGGTCATGGGCTACTACGACGGCAGCAGCATGGCCATGTGGCAGATGGCAGATGGCAGATGGCAGATGGCAGATGGCAGATGGCAGATGGCAGATGGCAGATGGCCAGGGATTATGTGCTGGCCGACAATTTCTTCATGGGCACGTTCGGTGGCTCGTTCCTGAACCACCAGTACCTGGTGTGCGCCTGCGCGCCGACCTACCCGAACGCCGACAAGTCGGTGGCATCGGGCTCGATCTCGGCAGTGAACGCCGACGGCAAGAGCCTCACGCTGGCCGCGACCAGCCCGGCAAGCATCCTGACCGGCAAGGCGCAGTATGTGAATGACAGCACGCTGACGCCGAAGGACAGCACCGGCATGTACTATGCCGTGAACACAATGCAGCCTGCGTTCCAGCCGAGCGGCAATACGCCGGCCGCCACGGATACGGCCGGCCTGCTGGCGGATCCGGGCAAGGCGACCACGCTGCCCGCCCAAACGCAGGACACGATCGCCACGCTGCTGGACCAGAAGGGCGTGAGCTGGGCGTGGTATGCCGGCGCGTGGAAGACTGTCACGGGTGATCGTACCAAGATCTACAACAATACCGTGCCCAACTTCCAGGCCCACCACCAGCCGTTCAACTACTATGCGGCATTCAGCCCGGTGGACCATGCCGACTATCGCGCGGCCCACCTGAAGGACTTCGACAGCCAGTTCTTCGCCGATGCCGATGCGGGCAAGCTGCCGGCCGTGGCGTTCTACAAGCCGCAGGGCAACCTGAACCAGCACGCCGGCTACGCCAACGTGTCCGACGGCGATGCCCACATCGCCGACGTGATCAAGCATCTGCAGGCCAGCCCGCAGTACAAGAACATGCTGATCGTGGTGACCTACGACGAAAACGGCGGCTTCTACGACCACGCGCCGGTTCCGGTGGCCGACCGCTGGGGCCCGGGCACGCGTATCCCGGCGATCATCGTCTCGCCGTTCGCCAAGCGGGGCTTCGTCGACCATACGCAGTACGACACCGCCTCGGTCCTGCGCTTCATCACGCACCGTTTCGCGCTGCCGACGCTGCCAGGCCTGAAGCTGCGTGACACGTCGCTGATCGTCAACGGCAAACCGGCCATGGGCGACCTGACCAATGCGCTGACGTTCCCGGCGCAGTAAGGGACGCCGCCTCAGCGGTGCCGCCGCGCCAAGGCGGGCGCGGCGACAGCAAAGGGAGACCGCATAGCAAGAGCAGGTACCGAGGAGGCGCTACGCAGGAGAAAGTTTAAGCTTGCGGGCGATGCCGGTGAACTTGGCGTACTCGCTCTTGATGAAGGCGTCGGTCTGAGCGGGCGTCATCGGCTCCAGTGTCCGCTGGAGGTTGGTCTCGACGCGCAGGCGGTTTTCAGGACTGCGAATCCACGCATTCATCGCCTCGTTCAGTCGCGTCACAACGGCTTCCGGGGCATTCGGCGGAGCCAGCACGGCCGCCCACTGGCTGTGCTCGAAGCCCGGCAGTGCCTTGCTTTCGCTGAGTGCCGGCACGCCTGGCAGCAATGGATTGCGTTGCTTGCTGGCGATGCCGATCGGCTTGAACCGGCCGGTCTTGATCATGCCGAGGGTCGGGCCTCCCATGGGCATGAACGTGAGGTCCACCTGAGCGCCCGCGATGTCGTTGCTCACCGGCGCAGCACCCTTGTACGGAATCTCGAGAAACTCCAGGCCCGTGCGAGCCTGAAAGTCTGCGCCAACCAGGTGCGGCGCCGAACCAGGTCCCCAATGCGCAATCGAAAGCTTTGCGTTTCCCTGCTTCCGCGCATAGGCGATCAGCTCGTCGACATTGCGGAAAGCATGATTGGGGTTCGAGACGAGAACGAAGTCGGACATGCCCGTCAGGCCAAGCAACTTGAAGCTCTCGGGCTGGTATCTGGCCGACCTGACGCTGAGCGGGGCCACCAGGAAGTCAATACCCGTGGTGCCAAGCAGTGTGTAGCCGTCGCTCGGACTACGCAGCACATTCATCGTGCAGATGGATCCGCTTGCCCCAGGCAGGTTGTCGGCCAGCACGCTCTGTCCGAGATTCTTCTGCATCACTACGGCCGCGGCACGGATTGACGCATCGGCGGGACCACCCGCAGGAAACGCCACCTTGATCATGATCGGCTTGTTCGGGTAAGGACTCTGGGCAAGCAGCAGGTCGGGCACGCAGAGCGCCGGCACCGCGCCCGCGGCGCTCTGCAGCAGACGCCTGCGGGTGAGGGAAAAGGACATCGTTGTCTCCTGGTTCTGGCATTATCCGGAATTATGTTAGCAGCGATAACATGAGGTGCCAAGAGCAAGTTTCGGGCGTCCTTGTCGCAACACTTTCCCCTCGGGAAATCCCTTATAGCGACTCATGTTATCAGTGTTAGCATTGTCTCGTGGCCCTGGGCGACGTCGGTGATGCGCAGTGGCCGGGTACCCGTCGAGTGGAGCTTGTGATCAATGTGCCGGAATCTCCGGCCAACCTTGCAGGACGAAAAATGAGCACTGTTTTGTTTGAAAAGGACGGCGCGGTCGGCGTCGTCACGATGTCGAAGCCGCCCCATAACCTGATCGAGGACGGATTCCTCAAGGACCTGCTGGCCGCCTACGACAGTGCCGTCGAGCAGGGCTGCCGGGCGATTCTGCTACGCAGCGCGATGCGGCACTTCTGCGCCGGCGCCGACGTGGCCGGCTTCGCAGGTGGCGGGCGTCGACGCGACCAGGCAGGACTCGAGGCCTTGCTCGACGCACTGGAGAATGTCCCCCTGCCTTCCGTCGCGGCAGTGCACGGCGCCGCGCTCGGCGGTGGCCTGGAACTGGCGCTGACGTGCGACATGATCGTTGCCGCGGATACCGCATTCTTCGGCATGGCCGAATCGTCGCTTGGCCTGCTGCCGCTGCTGGGCGGCGTGCAGCGCGTGGTCCAGCGCGTGGGCCCGGCACGCGCCAAGGAAATGGCGATGTTTGGCCGGCGGCATGACCCGGCGGCGCTGGAACGCTGGGGCGTCATCAACCTGGTGACCGCCGAAGCCGAGTTGCCGTCGGTGTCGATGTCGTGGGCGCGGCAACTGGCCGCGGGCCCCACGGTCGCGCTCCGGGGAATCAAGCAGCTTGCCAACCATTCGGCGCGCAGCGGCATCGCCGGCGCCGACGCTCACCAGACCGAGGTCAACAACATGATGTGGGCCAGCGCCGACCAGAAGCGCGGCCTGGAGTCGTTTGCCAAGCTCGGTCCGGGCTCTGCCATCTTCGAGGGGAACTGATCATGGGCGCTCCACTTGACGGCCTGAAGGTCATCGATTTCACCCGGGTCCTGGCTGGCCCGCACTGCACCAAGACGCTGCGCGACCTCGGCGCCGATGTGATCAAGATCGAGCCACCGGGCGCCGATACCGGGCGCGGCGGCGTGCCGCATATTGCCGGCATGTCGGTCTACTACGCGCAGCAGAACGCGGGCAAGCGCAATCTCAGTCTCGACCTGAACTGGCCGGAAGCGCGCGAGATCGTGATCGACCTGTGCCGCGAAGCCGACGTCATCGTCGAGAACTTCCGCCCCGGCACGCTGACACGCTTCGGACTCGGCTACGAGCAGGTGCGCGAATTCAACCCGGATGTCGTCTATGTGTCGATGACCGGCTATGGCCAGACCGGCCCCTGGCGCAACCGGCCGGCCTTCGCACCGACGGTACAGGCAGAAACCGGCCTGACCGACATTCTGCGCAGCCACTATGCGTTCGAAGACGAGGCACTGCGGAACGACGCCTGCAGCCACGCGGACGTCTACACCGGTCTGCATGGCGTCATCGCAGTGCTGGCGGCCCTGCAGCACCGCAACGCGACCGGCGAAGGGCAGCATGTGGACGTCTCGATGGCTGCGACGATGCTCGCCGTCAACGAGCGTGCCGGTGCCCAGCTCTCCGGCGTCGACACCCTGGGCGAGCCGCCCGCACTGAGCGCTCCCGAGTCACACATCTTCCGGCTGCCTGACGGCCGCCACGTCACGATTGCGGCCAGCCCGATCTACTCGCCGATGTTCGTCCGCTACTGCTCGATGATGCGGCGCACCGACCTGCTGAACGATCCGCGCTTCGCCACGGCCCCGCTGCGCAGGCAGAACCTCGAGTCCCTGCTCGCCGAAGTGCGGGCGTGGATCCTCACCTTCAACGACCTGGAAGAACTCCAGGCGCAGGTGAGCGAGCAGGGGCTGGCGATCGGCGTGGTTCGCAGCACTGCGGAGCTTGCCGAATCGGAGTGGGCCGAGCACTGGGGCGCCATTGTGGAGGTCGACGATCGCAATGGCGGGACCATGCGCATGCCCGGCACGCCGTGGCGCTTCAGCGGCGCAACGCTGCCGGCGCCAGGTGTCCCGGCGTTTCAGGGCGAGCACAACATCGAGCTGCTGACCGAGCGCAATATCGATCCGGCGACCATCCAGTCGCTGCGGGAGCGTCGCATCCTGCTGAGCCGCCGCACGTTCCGCGGGGAATTCGATGCAGCCTGACATGACCCACGACGCCGGCGCGCGGAGCTGGCTCGACGCTGCCAATCGCGACGATACGCCGTTCCCCCTGCAAAACCTGCCGTTCAGTGTCTTCCGACGTGCGGGGGCAGGCGAGCCGTTTCGCGGCGGCGTCGCGCTCGGCGACCAGGTGATCGACCTGGGCGCGCTCGCAGAGGCGGGAGTCCTGTCGGGGCTGGCCGCCGAAGCCGCCCGCGCCTGCGGCGCGCCGACCCTGAACGTCTTCTTCGGCATGGGGCCGCCGGCATGGCGGGCGCTGCGCCACGCGCTCTTCGAACTATTCCGGCAATCCGGGGCGCAATCGCGCAACGACCTGCCGGCGCATTGCCTCGTGCCGCAGGCCGTGGTCGAGTACGGCCTGCCCGCGCAGATCGGCGACTACACCGACTTCTACACGTCGATCGACCACGCCCGCAACATCGTCCGGCTGCTGCGGCCGGACGGGGCGCTGTCGCCAAATTTCCAGTGGATGCCGGTCGCCTACCACGGCCGGACGTCGAGTATCGGGCTGTCGGGGCAGACGGTCCGGCGCCCCATTGGCCAGCGCTTGCCTGCCGGGCAAAGCGAGCCCGAGCTCGCGGCATGTGCACGACTCGACTACGAGCTGGAGTTGGGGATATTCATTGGTGTCGGCAATGAGCAGGGTACGCGCATCCCGGTGGGCAGCGCCGAGGAGCATGTCTTCGGCCTCTGCCTGCTCAATGACTGGTCGGCGCGCGATATCCAGTCGTGGGAATCGACGCCGCTCGGGCCATTCCATGCGAAAAACTTCGCGACGACGATTTCTCCGTGGATCGTCACCATGGACGCGCTCATACCGTTTCGCACGGGCTGGAGCCGCCCGCCGGGCGAGCCCCAGCCGCTTCCCTACCTGGCTTCGCCAGCGACCTGCGAGCGCGGTGCGATCGACATCCAGCTCGAGGTCGCACTCGAGACCGCCACTCACCGGCGCAGCGGCGCAGCGCCGACGCGGCTTTCGCGCACGAGCTTCCGCCATCAGTACTGGACCATCGGGCAGATGGTGACGCACCACACCGTCGGCGGCTGCAACCTGCGCAGCGGCGATCTGCTCGGCAGCGGGACGATTTCGGGCCCGACTCAGGCCGAGGCGGGCGCGCTCATCGAGTTGACCCGTGCGGGCCAGTCGCCGGTGTCGCTGGAAACCGGCGAGACCCGCGCCTTCCTTGAGGACGGCGATGCGATCGTGATGACTGGTTGGTGCGAGCGTGCGGGCTACGCGCGCATTGGCTTCGGCGAGAACCGTGGAGAGATCGTTCCCGCCGACTGTCTGTGAAACGGGCAGAAGCAGATTGCAGTATCGGGCGGTCCTGACCAGGGGTCGGGACGTCCGAGTGAGGAGAGATTCATGAGTACGCAGATCAACGCGGCGGCGCCGCTCGACGACGCCGATGCGCAAGCTGACTTGCGCAAGGCATACCGCAGCTCGGAGTGGCGCATCCTGCCGCTCCTGTTCGGCCTGTGGCTGCTGGCGTGGGTGGACCGGGCGAACGTCGCGTTCGCCAAGCTGCAGATGCTGCCGGACCTGGGCTTCACCGAGACCGCATACGGATTCGGGGCCGGCCTCTTCTTCCTCGGCTACGTGGTGCTGGGCGTGCCCAGTGCGATGGTCCAGCGTCGCGTCGGTGCCCGGCTGACCATCTCGGTGATTGCGCTCGGCTGGGGCGCGACCAGCGTGGCGATGATGTTCGTCAAGTCGACCACCATGTTCTACGCGCTGCGTTTCCTGCTGGGCGCGTTCGAGGCGGGCTTCTATCCCGGCGTGATCCTGTACCTGAATCAGTGGTATCCCACGCAGCGCCGCACGCGCAACTTCAGCATCTTCCATTCGGCGGCGATCTGTTCGACCGTCGCGGTGGGCCTGACAGGTGGCTTCGTGCTTGACCACATGAGCGGCTTGCTCGGCGTCGCGGGCTGGCGCTGGATGTTCCTCGTGCAGGCGGTGCCGACGATGGTGCTGGCCTGGGTCGCCTTTGCCACGCTTCCCGACGGACCCGCGACGGCGCGATGGCTGTCGGAGCGGCAGCGCGGACTGATCCTCGTGGATCTCGCGCGTGATGCAAGACAGTCTGCCGCGCCGGTCGGCAAGCCGGCATCGCTGCTTGCCAATCCGATGACCTGGGTGCTGGGCGCCATCTACTTCGGCATCCTGTCAGCGAACTCGGCGCTCAGCTTCTTTGTGCCAACGATCCTGCACGAAGGTGGCTTCGGTGGCTACAGCGCGATCGGTGGCGTGATCGCGGCGATCTGCCTGCTCGGTGCGATTGGCAATATCGCGTTCTCCACCGCTGCCAGCCGTTTCCGCGACAGCCGGCTGGCCTGTGCGATCGCTTCGGTGATCAGCGTGTCTTGCATTCTCGTGCTGCCCGCCGTCTGGCACGGTGACCGGCCCGCAACCTTCGTCACGCTGGCTCTGGCGCTCGCCGGCACCGGTGCGGGAATCTCGCTGTTCTGGCAGATCCCGATGCGTTACATGGACAAGCAGAGCGCGTCGCTGGGCGTGCCGCTGATCAGCTCGGTGGCCAACGTCGCCGGATTCGTGACGCCATGGCTGATCGGTTATGTGCGCGACCTGTCCGGCACCTACAGCAGCGGCTTCATCACGGCCGCCGGCGTGCAGGGGCTTGCCGCGGCCATCCTCGTCGCCGGCATCCCGCTTGTGCTGAGGTATCACGCCGGCGAAGCGCCACGGTCCAGGCACGCCTGAGACAAGACTACCAAAGCGACAGGAGCGTATCTGCATGGCTGCACTTGATCATATCCGCGTGCTCGACCTGACACGCGTGCTGGCCGGGCCCTGGTGTGCCCAGACCCTCGCCGACTTCGGCGCTGACGTCATCAAGATCGAACGCCCCGGAGCGGGCGATGACACGCGCCACTGGGGCCCGCCATATTTCAGGACGCCGGATGGCACGGCCACGCGCGAGGCCGCCTACTATCTGGCCGCCAACCGCAACAAGCGCTCGGTCACGGTCGATATCGGCACGCCGGAAGGGCAGCGTATCGTGTCCGAGCTGGCGGCTGAGTGCGATGTCGTGATCGAGAACTACAAGGTTGGCCAGTTGAAGAAGTATGGCCTCGACTACGCCTCGCTGAAGGCAATCCGGCCTGACATCATCTATTGCTCGATCACCGGCTTCGGGCAGGATGGCCCCTACGCCGCGCGCGCGGGCTATGACTTCATCGTCCAGGGACTGGGCGGCTTCATGAGCATCACCGGCGAGGCTGATGGCGGCCTCGGTGGCGGACCACAGAAGGCCGGCGTGGCGATCGCGGACCTGATGACCGGCATGTACGCGACCACGGCCGTGCTGACGGCGCTGGCGCATCGCGAGCGGACTGGCGAGGGGCAGTATATCGATATGGCATTGCTCGACGTACAGGTGGCGATGCTTGCAAATGTCGGCGCGAACTTCCTGGCCAGCGGGGAGGTGCCGAGGCGGTGGGGCAACGCGCACGCGAACATCGTGCCGTACCAGTCATTCGAGGCGAGCGATGGCTGGATCATCGTGGCGGTCGGCAACGACGGCCAGTTCCGCAAGTTCGTCCAGATTGGCGAGCGAGAGGAACTGGCGGAGGACGAGCGGTTTGCGACCAACCCCGCGCGCGTGCGGCACCGCGATACGCTGGTTCCGATCCTGGCCGATATGGTTCGCACGCGCACCCGTCATCAGTGGATCGCGCTGCTCGAGGATGCAGGCGTTCCCTGTGGCCCGATCAACGATCTCGCCGAGGTCTTCGACAACGAGCAAGTCGTGGCGCGCGGCATGCGTGTCGAAATCGACCATTCGTTGGGGGGCGCAGTCAGCCTGGTGCGCAACCCGATCCGGATGAGCGCAACGCCGCCCGAGGCGAGGCTGGCGCCGCCGCTGCTGGGCGAACATACCGAACATGTACTGAAGAACCTGCTCGGCTACGACGACAGTGCGCTCGAACGCCTGCGAGCGGCCGCCGTCATCTGATCCTTGTCCGAGAGCCTGAACAACATGACAGATTTCCTGCACTATGCGCAGCGCGGCCACGTGGTCACGCTGACGATGAACGCCCCCGAGCGGCGCAATCCGCTTACCGGCAACACGGCGGTAGACGAGTTCCTGCGAGCCATCGAGCGGATCGAGGCGGATGACAGCGTGCGTGCTGTCATCCTCACCGGAGCCGGCACCGCATTTTCATCGGGAGGGAGCATCCAGGAGATGGAGCGCCAGTCCTCGGGCGAAGTGACCGGCATGGAAATACGGCGAGACTACAGGCGTGGCATCCAGCGCCTGCCGCTGGCACTGTTCAACCTCGAGGTGCCCGTGATCGCTGCCGTGAATGGCCCGGCCGTTGGCGCCGGCCTCGATCTGGCCTGCATGTGCGACATTCGCATCGCGTCGGAGAATGCGCTGTTCGCAGAGAGCTTCGTCAAGCTGGGGATCATTCCTGGTGATGGCGGCGCGTGGTTGCTGCCGCGTATCGTCGGATTGTCCCGCGCCGCGGAGCTGACATTTACGGCTCGCTCGATCGATGCCGGCAAGGCGCTGGAATGGAACCTAGTATCGCAGGTGGTCCCTGCCGGGCAATTGCTAGCCACTGCCAACGAACTGGCCGACGCGGTGGCGGCTAATCCGCCGGAGGCGGTGCGGCTGGCCAAACGCCTGCTGCGCGAAGGCATGCACACCCGGCTCGATACGTTATTGGAGCTATCGGCCAGCTTTCAGGCCATGTCGCACCAGACCGCGGACCATCGTGCCGCGGTGACGGCTTTCCTGCAAAAGCGAATGCCGGTATCTGGCAGCAATTGAACACCTTGCGTCGGTGGGGAGACCCATTCCGGCGCCGTTTGTACAGCCGGACCCTCGTCAAGCCAGTTCAGTGTGCTGGACGAGGGCTAGCTACCGACGCACCGGTGTGTCGGCATTGAAAGCCTCACTGAACGAATCGGAATAAACCTCGGACAGCAAGATTCGCAGCGCCGCAGCGCGCTCGGCACCATAAATCTCTTCGAATCTGTCTTGGGCGCGCCGCCACAGCCGGTTCGATTCGGTCAGTTTTGCGCGTCCTGCCGGCGTCAATTCCACACGACGGCTACGACCGTCTTCGCTGTCACGTGTCTGAATCAGGTAGCCATCGCGTTCAAGGGGCTGGATATTGCGCGCGAGTGCGGAGCGGTCCAGCACCATGGCGTGCGCGAGCTCGGTCATGGTCGGCCGGTCCCCGCGCGAGATGTGGAGCAAGACCGAGCGCTGTGACACGCTCAGGCCGCATGGCGCCAGCATGGCGTCATAGAGCTGGGTAATGCGCCGCGTCGCCTTGCGCAGCGCGGCGCCATTGCAGACCAAAGGGTCGTTCGCGATGGATGACGACATGGTTGGTTCCCCCTTCGTTCCGGTAACGGGTCCGCGTCCTCAGCGGCGCGCCCCCGCCGGATGCGATGCGGAAAGTATAACGCCTTCTTGACGAATGCTGGCATATGCAAGTAAATTGAAATGCGTGCATATGCAAGTAAATGGACGGTGTGACGCAGTGCCGCCAAGGAGCAGGGTATGACCACGAATGCAGCCAACGCCGCGCCACTTCGCGCCGCCAATCCTCGTCTTCGCTCCATGCTGGAGGCGCCGATCGTGCCGACCCTGGCACGTATGAGCTGGTCGAACATGCTCATGATGCTGGCGCAATCGTCCACCGGACTGATCGAGACCTGGTTCCTGGCCAAGCTGGGCACGGATGTGCTGGCAGGCGTGGCCGTTGTGGTGCCGGTGCTGATGCTGATGCAGAACATGTCGCAGGGTGCGATGGGCGGCGGCATATCTTCAGCGGTGGCGCGCGCGCTTGGGGCGGGCGATTCCCGGCTGGTTCCTCAACTTGCGCGACACGCGCTCGCCATCAATCTGTTCATCAGCGTGTGCTTTTCGCTGTTGCTGTGCGTTGGCGCCCGGCCGCTGTTTTCAATGCTCGGCGCGCATGGGGCCGCACTCGACGCTGCCTGTACCTACGGCCGCGTGCTGTTTGCAGCGCTTCCTCTGATGTGGGCCATGAACGCACTGGCGAGCGTGATTCGCGGTACCGGCAATATGTCGATGCCTGGCATGGTGATCTGCGTCGGGGCACTGCTGATGATTCCGTTGTCGCCGTGCCTGATCTTCGGGCTGGGGCCGCTGCCAAAGCTCGGTGTCGCCGGCGGTGCCTGGGCGCTGGTCCTGTATTACGCAGTGGGAACGCTGGTGCTCGGCTGGTACTGCGTGTCGAACCGATGCGCCGCGCGGCTGTCGCCGGGCCCGCTGCACTGGGCGCCGGCGCGCAGCATCCTCGTGGTCGGCGCGCTGGCATGCCTGAATCCGGTCCTGACGAACGCGCTGATCGCGCTGACGACGGCGCAAGTCGGCTACCACGCCGGCACCGCCGCGCTGGCCGGCTACGCCACCGCCGCGCGCCTGGAGTACTTGCTGATTCCGATTGCGTTCGGGCTCGGCGCGCCGATGGTCGCGCTGGTCGGCGCCAATATCGGCGCGGGCCAGTTCGAGCGAGCCCGCGGCATTGCGATCACGGGTGGCTGCATGGCCTTCGCACTGGCGGAGGTGATCGGCTTGGCCGCGGCGATCTGGCCAGAGGCGTGGCTGCGCCTGTTCGGTGCCGACGCCCAGTTGCTGGAAACCGGCTCGCTCTATCTGCGCATCGTCGGGCCCCTGTATGGCTTCTTCGCGCTCGGCTTCTCACTGTATTTCGCTTCCCAGGGTGCCGGTCGCCTCAAGTGGCCGCTGCTCGCCGGGGCAATACGACTGACGCTGTTCGCCGGTGGCGGCGCGCTGGCTCTGGCCATCGGGGCATCGCTGACGCAGTACTTTGCGCTCGGTGCCGTGGCCATGATTCTCTACGGAAGCTGTGTACTGTGGTCGATTGCCCGCGGCGATTGGGCGGCCCGTCGTCAACCACATAAATGAGAGGGAGACCGGGGTCGCGCGAACCCGCAGCACACCTGTTACGCGTGGCCTTGGCCGGGAAGAGCGGGGAGCTGGGCCAGAATCTGCTCGAGATTTTCGGGGCCGGCGACGATGGCACCCAGGAACATGCTGATGGAGAAGTGAATCATGTGGTCGATCCGGACCGGCAGGTCCGAACGCGGCACACGATCGGAGAGGATCAGCGTGGCAAGGCCGTGCTCCATGCTCCAGGCCGCATGGGTGACGAGCGGCAGGGCGCGCTTCTCCCAGCCGCTTTCGAGCGCGACCCGCTCGACCGATGAGGCAAAGAGCTGAAACGATTCCTGGTTCGCCTCGCTGAGCTCGGCATAGGAATCCCGCGCCACCAGCCGCGGGCCGATCATCAGGTCGAACAGGCCCTTATGGCTTTCAGCGAACGCCACGTAGACCTTCATCATCCGGTAAGCCGTGGCCATCACGGTGTCGTTGGATGCCGCGATCTGCTTGCGCAGCGCGGTCAGTTCGCGAAAGCCGTCGGCCGCGATGGCGGCCAGAAGCCCTTCCTTGCCGGTGAAATGGCGCGATGGCGCCGCTTCCGACACGCCGACGGCGCGCGCAAGATAGCGCAGGCTCAGCTCGCGTGCGCCGATTTCCTCAAGCGCACGACGGCCCTCCGCGATCAAGGCGTTACGCAGGTTTCCATGGTGATATGGCGTGGGCTCTGCGGCCGACGGTTTGGAACTCACGATATCGACAGAATCAGGCTGTGGGATAGGGGATTATAGGGTCTGGCGACCCCCAGGCAACCGTACCGCGGATCTGGCGTGCCGTTCCCGGGCAGGTCTCCCGGGGTGCAAGATGCAACACACTGGCGCGTTCCCCGCATCCTCAATTCTCCGCAAATCAGCGAACAACCTGGTTCAAGGCTGTGCGGCCAGCCGTGCCGCATGGCCGAGAACCCTGGCCAGCTTGCCATCCAGCTCACGTCCCACCGCGCCGATTTCCGCATCGCCGAACTGGCCGAACAGCGTGGATGGCTGGTCGAATTCCACGCGCACCGCTCCGGGCCCGGCTTCATAGACCAGCACCGACAGCGGCGCATAGAGTCCCGCGCGGATATCATGACGCGTCATCTGCAAGGCGATGCGCGGGTTCCCCACGTGATAGCGCATGGCGCGACGGGGCGCGCCCGCGAGGTTGAGCAGCGCGCCATGGTTCTGCACCATGAAGATCATCAGTCCCTCTTCGCCTTCCATCTGCGCAAGGCGGGCGTCGGCCATGGCCGGGTCCGTTGCCACCAGCTGCCTCACGGCCGAAGGATCGTAGCGGCCCAGCAATGCCTCCAGGTGTTGCGTGAACGGGCCGAAATCGACTGCGAACTCCAGGCTTGTGTGGATGATCTCGACGGGCTGCGCAGTCGAGGTCCGGATCAGGGTATCGGAGGAAATCATGGCGGCCGGTGGTGCGCTGTGTACGGTGGTGGGGAGTGTTCCAAGCCAGAGCATGAGCGTGACAGGGGCCAGGCGTCCTGGTTTCATGGCACGGATCTCCTACGGCTCGCGAACCGCGTCGGCAAGCGCCCGGCCGAGCATCACCCTGGCCAGCTGCATGCGATAGGCGCCATCGGCAAAGCCGTCCTCGAGCGGCCTCACGTCGGCGAAGGCAGCCTCGACGATGCGGCGGGTCTGCTCCGCGGAGCCCGTGAATCCACCGAGCATGGCTTCCGCCGCATGAGCACGGAAGGCCGAGTCGGCCACGCCTGTCACGCCAATCGCGCCGCCTGTGCAGGCATGGCCGTCGTAGCGCAGCGCCACGGCGGTGGCGGCTACCGCATAGCCCGACGCAGGATGGCGGAATTTCCGGTAGGCCACGCGATCGGGGCCGGGCAAGGGAATGCGGATGCGCGTGAGCAACTCGTCCGGCTGCACCGCCGAGGTCATGACGCCGACAAAGAAGGCGTCGGCGGCAAGCTCCCGCGTTCCGCCGGTGCCAGTGAGCTCCATCCGGGCGTCCAGCGCGAGCATGACCGCGGGCCAGTCCGCGGACGGGTCGGCATTGACGAGGGAGCCGCCGATCGTGCCGCGGTTGCGCACGGTCGGGTCGGCAATGACGCCGGCCGCGAGCGGTATCAACGGCAACAGCGCCGCCAGCTCGGCATGACTGCCGAGTTCGGCGTGCGTGGTCACGGCGCCGATCGCAATGTGGTCCGGATGGAACTCAATGCCCTGCAGTTCCGGCAGCCTGCCGATGTCGATCAGCAGGGGCGTACTGGCCAGGCGCAGCTTCATCAGCGGAATCAGCGAATGGCCGCCGGCCAGCAGCCTGGCTTCGCTGTCGCCGGACAGGAGCTCGAGCGCATGCGCCACGCTGGTGGCGCGGACATAGTCGACAGGGTAGGGGATCATGCGGGACTCCGGGTGGCGGCCTGGATCGCGCGCCAGACTTTCGGCGGCGTCAGCGGCATATCGATATGGACAATGCCGAACGGCTTCAGGGCATCGCAGACGGCGGCGACCACCGCGGGCGGCGCGCCGACGCAGCCGGCCTCGCCGATGCCCTTGGCGCCGAGCGGATTGGTCGGTGAGGGCGAGACATGAAAGGCGGTGCGCATGCGCGGCACCTGCTCGATGCGCGGGAAGCCGTAGTCGAGCAGGGAGCCTGACAGCAGTTGCCCGGCTTCGTCATACCTGGCCTCCTCATAGAGCGCCTGGCCGATGCCCTGGGCGATGCCGCCGTGCATCTGCCCATGGCAAAGCATGGGGTTGATCAGCGTACCGACGTCGTCGACGGCAACGTAGTCGAGGATTTCCACCTCGCCCGTATCGGGGTCCACCTCCACCGCGACCGCGTGGCATCCGTTCGGGGCGCCCATCGCGACCGGTTCGTAGAACACGCGCTCGTCCAGCCCCGCCTCCATCTCGCGCGGCAACCTGGCAGCCACATAGGCCATCCTGGCCACCTCGGCAAACGACGCCGTGGTGCCGGCCTCGGTGGAAAACACGCCGTTGACGTAGCGGACGCCTTCTTCCGGGGTCTCCAGCATGAGCGCGGCGATCTTGCGCGCCTTGTCGAGGATCTTGCCCGCCGCCACAAAGGCGGCGGAGCCACCGACCGGCATCGAGCGCGAATTGAAGGTGCCATGGCCGGCCAGGACACGGTCGGTATCGCCCTGCACCACGTCGATGTCTTCCATCGGCAACTGCAGCGCGTCGCCCACGATCTGGGCGTAGCTGGTGGCGTGGCCATGGCCTTGCGGCATCGACCCGCTGAACAAGGTGACCTTGCCATCGGAATGTACGCGCAGGTGGGCGCTTTCCCAGCCGCCGCGGTCGAAGCCGACCCGGCGCAGCAACTGGGAATTGCCCATGCCGACCAGCTCCAGGTAGCAGATCACGCCGATGCCGATATACCTGCCTTGCTGCCGCAAGGCGGCCTGCCGTTCGCGCCAGCGATCGTAGCCGATCATCTCGGTGGCCTGCGACAGGCACGCTTCATAGTCGCCGCTGTCCCATTTGCCGCGTGCATTGTTATGCGGCTGATAGGGGAACTGGTGCGCCTGCACCAGGTTCAGCCGGCGCAGTGCAACCGGATCGATGTCCAGTTCGCCCGCCACCGCATCCATCATCCGCTCGACGATATAAGCGGCCTCCGGACGGCCTGCGCCGCGATAGGCATCGACCGGTGTGGTGTTGGTCGTTACCAGATCGACCTGTACATCCACGGACCCGATCTGGTAGTTGCCCGTGACGTAGCTGGCGGTGTTGATCGTCGGAATGCCGGTTCCCATATTGGACAGGTAGGCGCCCAGGTTGGCATAGGACCTGAGCTTGATCCCCAGCACCTTGCCGGCATTGGTGACGGCGGCATCCACGTATTCCACATGCGCGCGTCCGTGTGTGGTCGCCACATGGTTCTCGCTGCGGGTTTCGGTCCAGCTGACCGGGCGGCCGAAATGACGGGAGGCAAAGGCCACCAGCACCTCTTCCACATAGAAGTGCATCTTGCAGCCGAAGCCGCCGCCGATATCGGGTGCCACGACCCGGATGCGATGCTCGGGCCAGCCCAGCGTCTCGGCCAGCCACCGGCGGGACATGTGCGGCACCTGGCTTGGCAGGATGAAGGTCAGCCGTTCGTCGGCCGCATCGTAGCTGGCACAGAGCGCGCGCGGTTCAAGCGGGCTGGGAATCAGGCGCTGGTTGACCAGGCGAATCGAGACGACGCGGTCGGCCGCCTTGACGGCTTCCTCGTAGTCGCCACCTTTCAGCCTGAAGATGCCGATCAGGTTGCCGGGCACGTTGCCATGGAGCTGTGGTGCTCCGTCCTTGAGCGCGTCTTCCGCATCCACCACCACCGGCAGTTCGTCGTACTCGACTTGCAGCAGCTCGGCGGCGTCGGCCGCCAGTTCACGCGTTTCGGCCACCACCATGGCGACGGCCTCGCCCGCGTACCGCACGCACTCGGCCGGCAGCGCGGGGTGGGGCGGCACCTTTGAATCGCCGACCACCCAGTTCGGACGGATATCCCCGACCTTGCCCGCGATTTCCGCATGGGTCAGCACGCCCACCACGCCCGGCAATGCCAGCGCGGCGGCCGTGTCGATCTGCCGGATCCGCGCATGCGCAAAAGGCGACCTGACGAAGGCCGCAAACACCATGCCGGGGAACTGGTGATCGTCGGTGAACCGGCCCTGTCCGCTCATCAGGCGCTGGTCCTCGCGCCGCTTGACGGACTTGCCGATGTGACGCGTATCGAGGTCGTGCCGGGCTTCACTCATGGCCGGCCCCCTGTGCCGATTGGACCGATCGCGCCGAGCCCGGGTCCAGCAAGGTCGCGGCCAGCAGCACCGCGTCCACGATGTTCTGGTAGCCGGTGCACCGGCACAGGTTGCCATGCAGCGCCGCTCGCACCTCCTCCTCCGACGGATGCGGCGTGGCGAGCAGCAGCGCCCGCGCGGCCATCAGCATGCCCGGCGTGCAGAAGCCGCACTGCAGGCCATGGCACTCGTTGAAGGCGCGCTTCAGCGCGGTGGTGACGGGGTCCTTCGACATGCCCTCGATCGTGTGCACGCTGCAGCCTTCGGTCTGCACTGCCAGCACGGTGCACGACTTGGCGGTCTTCTCATCGATCAGCACGGTACAGGCGCCGCACTGCGAGGTGTCGCAGCCGATATGCACGCCGGTCAGCCTGAGCGAGTCCCGCAGCAGATGGACGAGAAGCCGCCTGGGCTCTGTCTCTGTCGTGCGCGGAGCGCCGTTGACGGTGTTTTGTAGCTGCATGGGTGCCCCTTGTCTCATTGCCGCTTGTCTCGCTGGAAAGGCCGAAGCGCCTCGGCTCGCCAGTGTTTATGAAATGATGATCGTAATTCTTTAGGGCGAAGCAATATCCTCGGACTGGCTCACCAGTTTTTCGAACCGCGCGAAGAAGTCCGCCAGGAACTTGTTGGCCACGGAGCCGACCAGCCGCGAGCCGACCTGCGCCAGCTTCCCGCCGAGCTGGGCCGTGGCGGCATAGGACAGCGCGGTTCCGCCATCGCGGTCCTCCAGGTGGACGTCGGCGGTCAGCTTGCCGAACCCGGCGATGCCGCCGCTGCCGTTGCCTTCGATGCGATAGCCGAGGTCCTCGCGCAGATCCGAGAAGCGCGCACTGCCTTTGAAGCGTGCCTTGACGGGCCCGATGGCGGCCACGATGACGGCGTCATAACTGCCGTCCGCTGCCTGCTGATAGTGCTCGCAACCAGGCAGGCACTGCTGCAATGTCAGCGGGTCGTTGAGCCGCTGCCATACTTTTTCGCGCGGCGCGCCGATCTGTTGTGACCCTTTGAAATCCACGTTGCCCTCCGCCGGTTCGTCAATGTAATCACTGTTGACATACTAGGAGGCCAGATCTGCATGGTCAAGCGCGGGGCGGGACAATCCAGGGGAGTGCTTTCCCTAGGCAATGCGGCGGGGCATGAAATGACGATCGTCATGTAATATATTGTCCCTATCCCGCAAGATATGCTGCAGCAGGAGTTCGATGATGCGTTACCCACCCGAGCACAAGGAAGCAACCCGCACCAGGATCGTCAAGGCGGCTGCCAGGGCGTTTCGCAAGCACGGGGTCGACGGCATCGGTGTCGCGCAACTGATGAAGGGGGCAAAGCTCACGCATGGCGGCTTCTATGCCCATTTCGAATCGAAGGATGCCCTCGTCGCCGATGCCATCGAAGAGGCCTTTGACCAGACCACGGCGCGGTTGGAAGCCACTTTGTCTGAAGCGCCGCCCGACCAGCGTCGGCGCGCGGTGGTCGATGCCTACATGACGCCGTGGCATCGTGACCATCCGGAATCCGGCTGCGCCATTCCCGCGCTCGGCGCCGATGTGTCTCGCCTCGACGCCGCCACGAGGCGTAGTTTCGAGGCGCGCATTACCTCCCTGATCCAGCTGATTGCCGGGGAGGATAAAGACCCCGCGTCGCGTGCCGCCGCGATCACAGCGCTCGCGGCCATGGTCGGCGGGATGGTGTTGGCCCGCTCGGTTCGTTCGGACGCGCTCTCCCGGGAGATCCTGGAGACAGTGCGGAACCACGCATAGCCATACCATCGGCGGTTGGAAGTTACTTCAAATACGGCTTTGGGCGGAGGACAGCACTGGGGCCGTTGCAACGTGACGAGGACTCTTCATCATGAGCGTTCAATTCCTTGAGGACCTGGCGGCAGGCCAGAAGTACCGTTCCGGCAAGCGTCGCGTCGACGCGGAAGCGATCACGGCTTTCGCCTCCGAATTCGATCCGCAGCCATTCCATCTTGACGACACTGCCGCGCGCGGCTCCATCTTCCGGGGCTTGGCGGCGAGTGGCTGGCACACGGCCGCCACGACCATGCGCCTGATTGTCGAGGGCGAGTTCCGGCCTGCGGGCGGCGTGGTCGGCGCTGGCTGCGAGGAACTGCGCTGGCCGCTGCCGGTGCGCCCCGGCGATGAATTGCATGTGGAAACCGAGGTTCTTGAACTGCGCGCTTCGAAGAGCCGCCCGGACCAGGGCATCGTGAAGGTGCGAAACACGACCTTCAATCAGAAGGACGAGCCCGTGCAGGTCTTTGTGGTCAACCTGATCGTGCAGCGCCGTCCTGGTTCATGACCGTTGCTCGTCGGCGCGCTGCACGCTCGGGAAGCACTGGCTGAGCGATCGGCTCGATGACCGCCTGCAGTGCTGGCGCGGTCATTTTCCCCGGTCCATGGCGTTGCGGTCGGCCTTGCCTGCCTTGCAATAGGAGTTATCGGCCCTTACGCAACTCATGCTGCCGTCGCGCAGGGGATGTCCGGAAGCTTGCAGCGCCGGCCAGTAGCCGGCGGCAATCATTGCCACAAGCAGGATTCGTTTGAAGTGCGTCAGGTTCATGACAGGATCTGCGGAACGGAATGAACGGATCGATCGCGCCTGCGCCGTCCACTGCGCAGGCGCAGCATGGTTCAGTGGGCGTCGGCAGACGGGCCCTTGGGAGCCGCCACCTTCTGCATCAGCGGCACCAGTGGCGTGGCGATGACAAAGCACACCAGGATCACCAGGAACGCATCGGCATAGGTCAGCGTGCGCGCCTCGCGCAAAGCCAG
Source organism: Cupriavidus yeoncheonensis (assembly GCF_905397275.1). Classification (GTDB taxonomy): domain Bacteria; phylum Pseudomonadota; class Gammaproteobacteria; order Burkholderiales; family Burkholderiaceae; genus Cupriavidus; species Cupriavidus yeoncheonensis. The sequence goes on from NZ_CAJPUY010000016.1 coordinate 111,083, forward strand.
CATCCAGAGCTGCCTGAGTGCCAGGGTGCCGGCATCGATGGCATCGCTGCCTATCATCGGATTGGCGGTGACGCCTTGCAGGAAGGCACTCATCTGCTCATTGCGGATATTCAGATGTTCGGCCAGCCGCAGGAAATGCAGGTTGGTGCGATCGTTGAGAATGGTTGCGCAAGCCGCAATCCCGATGGCGCCGCCCAGGTTGCGCATGAGATTGAACAGACCGGAGGCGAGCTTCAGCCTTGCGGGCGGCAATCCGCCCAGTGTCAGCGTGACGGTCGGCGCTACCGCAAACTGCTGCGCCATGCCGCGCAACGCCTGAGGCAGCAGGAGTTCGGCGCTGCCCCAATCGTGCGTGATGGGTGCGAAGTTCCACATCGAGAGCGCGAACAGGGCCAGCCCGAACATCAGAAGCCAGCGCAGGTCCACCCGATTTGCCAGGAATGCGTAGAACGGGATGGACAACACCTGGAAGAGGCCGGTCGAGAAGATCGCCAGGCCGATCTGCAGCGCGCTCAGGCCGCGTACCTGCCCGAGAAAGAGGGGTGTCAGGTAGATCGTGGCAAAGATGCCGATGCCGATGACGAAGGAGAAGAAGCAGCCGAGCGCGAAGTTGATGTCCTTGAGCGCGCGCAGGTCCACGACCGGGTTGGCAAAGGTCAGCGAGCGCCACAGGAAGCCGATGCCGGAAATGCCGGAAATCCACGCCGTGAGAAGGATGGTGTCATCGCCCAGCCAGTCCCAGCGCGGTCCTTCTTCCAGTGTGTACTCGAGGCAGCCGAGGAAGAGCGACATCAGCACGATGCCGAGGTAGTCCGCACCGCGCAACAGCGACCAGTCCGGCTCGTCGATCTTCACCAGCATCGGTACGGCGACCGCCACGAAGATGCCGGGAACAAGGTTGATGAAGAACAGCCAGTGCCACGAGAAATTGTCGGTAATCCAGCCGCCGATGGTCGGGCCGAGTGTCGGCGCGAGCGAGGCCAGCGCGCCGATGATGGCAGCGGCCGCCACGCGCTGGCGACCGTTGAAGAACACGAACACCGTGGTAAAGACCAGCGGGATCATGGACCCGCCCAGAAAGCCCTGCGCGGCCCGGAACGCGATCATGCTCTGGATATTCCACGCCACGCCGCAAAGCAGGCTGGCGGCAGTGAAGCCCGCGGCGGACGCCGCAAACAGCCAGCGCGTCGACATGACCCTTGCCAGCCAGCCCGACAAGGGGATGATGATGATCTCGGCAATCAGGTAGGCGGTCTGTACCCAGACCGTTTCATCGGTCCCGGCCGACAGGCCGCCACCGATGTCGCGCAGCGAGGCGGAGACGATCTGGATATCGAGCAGCGCAATGAACATGCCGACGCACATGGTGGCGAAGGCGAATACCTTGGCCGACATCGGCAGGTCGCCAGGTGCCGATGCGGCATGAGGCGCGGGCGTGACTGCAGCGGGTGCGGTGGCGGTGGCGGGGCTAGTGCTCATGATTTCACCCGGCGATCGCATGCGTGTCGACTTCCGCTTCGACCGAGAGGCCCGGCCGCAGCACGCCCAGTCTGGCGTCGGCTTCATCGAGCACGATCCGCACCGGCACGCGCTGGACAATCTTGGTGAAGTTGCCGGTGGCGTTCTCGGGCGGCAGCACGCTGAACTGGGCGCCGGTAGCGGGCGACAGGCTCTCGATGCGGCCATGGAAGACCTTGCCCGGCAGAACGTCGGCCACGACGGTCGCCCGCATGCCCGGCTTCATGTGCGCAAGCTGCCCCTCCTTGAAGTTGGCATCGACCCACAGGCCCCTGGCCGGCACCACCGACAGGAGCTGGCCGCCGTTGGCGACATAGGCGCCGACACGGGCCCGGCGGTTGCCGATGGTGCCGTCGACCGGTGCGCGCAGTTCGGTGTAGGAGAGATTGAGGCGGGCCATGTCGCGCTCGGCAATGGCCTGGGCCAGCGCCGCCTGCGCCTGCTGCTTCTGCGTGGCGATCACGTCAAGCTGGCGCTGCGCTGCCACCACGCCGGCCTTTGCCTTTTCGCCGTTGGCGAGCGACTGCTTGTAGTCGGCGTCGGCCTTCTGTGAACTCTGGATCGACACGGCCGACTTGGCCACGAGGCTTGCGTACCGGGCCTGGTCGTCGTGTGCTCGGACTGTGTCGGCATTCACCGCCGTCACCACGGCCTTCGCCTCAGCGATCATGGCCTGCTGGAGATTCTGTCGCGCATCGAGGTTGGCCAGCAGCGCCTGCTCGGCCGCCACCGCGCCCTCGGCCTTGGCCAGGGCGGCACGGTAGTCGCGGTCATCGATGCGGGCCAGCAGGTCGCCAGCATGAACCTGCTGGTTGTCCGTGACGGCCACCTCGGCGATATAGCCATTCACCTTCGCTGCAATCAGGGTGACATCGCCGCCGACATAGGCGTCATCGGTGGTCTGGACAAACCGTGCATCGGCCCACCAGTGGTAGCCGTAAGCAAGGGCGGCAAGCGCGGCAATGGCGGCGCCGCCACGCACGAGCAACTGTTTCTTGTTCACCTTCGGCTTGTTCGTGGTCGACGGCTCGGATGCAGCGCGCTCGGCGGTCGCGGTGTTAGTCATGGAAGCTCTCCTTGGTCAAAGCGTGCCCGCCACGGAAGGGGCGGGTTCAGATTGCGGAAATTCGGTTGGCGCGCCGGCCGTGTTCCCGAGCCGGGCGCGAAGCCCGTCGCTCGCGGCCGGCCCCGGCGCGATGTAGTGGTCTTCGATCGTGATCGGGTCACCGGTGGCGGCATCGACCAGGATGGGCTGCACCACGCGTCCGCTCTTGCGGTCCACCAGTTGCACGGCTGCGCCCTCGGACGCCAGGTGCCGGTTGCCCCACGCCATCAGCGCCAGCAGCACCGGGCGGAACTCGCGGCCCGCTTCGGTCAGGACATATTCGGAGCGAGGCGGGTGCTCGCTGTATGGCCGGCGCGCGAGCAGGCCATCCTGCACCAGCGCGTTCAGGCGCCGCGTCAGGATGTTGGGCGCGATGCCGAGCCGCTTCTGGAATTCATCAAAGCGAGTCACGCCATAGAAGGCCTCGCGCATGATCAGGACCGTCCAGGAGTCACCCACGCGTTCGACACCGCGGGCCATTGGACAGGGCACTTCGTTAAGTGGCGTTCGATGCATGAGAGAGGTTCCTCAAAAAGTAGTTGCTATCACGATGAAAGTTAGTCTAGAGTAGTAACTATCATCATGCAAGTAAATTCTCTCACCGCCCTGTATCGAAAGGAACCGCCATGGAAAAAGGACCCTTGCTTCTCTCCCGCGCCAGCGCCACGGCCCGCCGTGCCGCTTCTTTTGCCTTAGCCGGACTCGTCGCGGCGAGCCTGGCGGCTTGCGCCGTGGGTCCGGACTACCACACCCCGGATAGCCCCATGCCGGACCACTTTGTCCATGCGGCGGCGGTGGAGGCACTGAATGCGTCGCGCGAGCCGGTTGCGCTGGATACGTGGTGGAACGGCTTCAAGGACCCGGCCCTGACGAAGATCGTGCAGCGCGCGCTGGAGCAGAACCTCGACCTGGCAGCGTCGGTCGCACGTGTCGAACAGGCGCGTGCCGCCGCCAGCTTCGCCGGCGCCCAGTTGCTGCCGCAGGGCAGCCTCGGGGGCAGCGTTAGCAGGCAGCGCCAGTCCGTGGAAGGCGCGCAGGGCCGCGTGGGCAGCGCCTTGCCCGGCTATGAGCGGAACACCACGACGTATGCGGTCGGCGCAGGCGCGAGCTGGGAGATCGACATCGCCGGTGGCCTCAGGCGCGGCGCCGAGGCGGCGGATGCGGAATTGCAGGCTGCAGAGGCCAGCCACATCGGGGTGCGCATCCTGGTCGCGGCGGAGGCTGCGGACGCCTATTTCCGTGTGCGTGGCGCGCAGGCAAGGATTGCCATCGCGCGACAGCAGGAGGAGACCAACCGCAAGCTGCTGGAGCTGGTCCGCTATCGCCTCGCAGAAGGCATCGGCGCCGAGCGGGAGCAGGCGCAGGCCGAGGCGCAACTCGCCCAGACGCGCGTGACCATTCCTCCGCTCCAGATCGAACTCGATACCCAGCTCAACCGGCTCGATGTGCTGATGGGCGCGCAGCCCGGCACTTATGCGGCCGAGCTCGGCAAGCCGGCCGACGGGGGCGTTGTGCCCCGCATCGCCCTGGCCGAAGGCCCTGCGAACCTGCTGCAACGCCGCCCGGACGTCATTGCGGCCGAACGGCGTCTGGCCGCATCGAATGCCAGGATCGGCGTGGCAACGGCGGAGTACTACCCTAAGCTTTCGCTCTCGGCGCTGCTCGGATTCGAGAGCCTGTCCGCCGGCAAGCTGTTTACCGCGGCGGCCTTCCAGCCAGCGGCCGCCGCAGGCCTGCGTTGGCGGCTCTTTGACTTTGGCCGGGTGGACGCCGAGGTCGCGCAGGCGAAGGGGGCAAATGCCGAAGCGCTGGCCAATTACCGCAAGTCCATGCTGCGCGCCACCGAAGACGTGGAAAACGCCCTGATTTCACTGACGCAACTGGAACAGCAGAGCCGCGAGCTCGACAAGGAAATCGATGCGCAGCAGCGCGCCCGCAACGCCTCGGAAGATGCCTACAAGGGCGGGGCGGTGAGCCTGTATGAAGTCCTCGAGCAGGACCGCCAGCTGCTGGCCGCGCGTGATGAGCGCGCTCGCGTGCAGGCCGACAATGCCCGTGCCGCGGTGTCGGCATTCCGTTCGCTGGGCGGCGGATGGTCTTGATCCGGGCCGCCCGGGCGCGTGTTCCTGCAGCCCTCACACGCGATACCCGTAGAGTGTGCCGCCGGCTTCGCGCGCATTGTCCAGCGGGTCGCCAGCGAGTTCGCTGCGGGCATTGCCGTCTGGCTGAACTGTGCCGACAGTTGGCCGTGCCGCGTGGTCATTGACCGTAGCCAGGGCAAGGTTGGCGGCAGCGGCGAAAGCGGCGACTGTCATCGCCCGCATCAGCATGCGTGTGTGGATCATCTGAAATCCCCTATGTGGGTGGGAAGCTTGGAGAACGCCAGATTCATGAGCAGTTGGCCTGCGGCTGCACGAATACATTCAGGCGCCGGCCGACGTCCTCAGGTCATGCGATCAGTTGAGCGTGCGGGCCCAATGCCCTGGTGCCTAACGGTCCCAGCGGGTCCGCAGAAATCCAGCCAGACTGATGGCCGCTGCCACGGCAATGCCGACGGCCACCAGTACGAAGGCAGTGTGCAGGCTCGCGTAGCCTTGCAGGACCAGCGCCATGGCGGCCAGCGCAAATACGCAGCGCACCACGCTTGCGGTCATCGGCCAGCGCATGCGCTGTGCCCCCTGACCTGCAAAGTAGAGCTCGAAAATCACGCCGATCACCGCATAGAAGGGCGCCACCACATGCAGGTATTGGGCGCCGACCGCCATCACTGCGCTATCGCTGGTAAACATGCCCAGCCAGAGTTGCGGGAAGAGCGAGACAAGCAGTCCGCCCAGGCCGACCACGCCGGCAACAAACAGTACGTTCACGATCGCCACGCACCGGGCACGCGCCACGTTGCCTGCGCCCAGGTTCGTGCCCACCAGCGTGATCGCGGCGGTTCCGAAGCCGAACATCACCGGCACCAGCAGCATCTCGAGGCGCGAGGCAATGCCGTAGCCGGCGATGGCGGCGACGCTCACGGCACCGGCCGCAGCGGTCAGCGCATTGACCGACGTGGCCGACATGACGGCGTTGATCGACGACAGCAAGCCGACGCCGAGGATCGCACTGAAATGCTTGCGCTGCAGCGGATAGCGCCGCAGTCGCAGCGTTGACGAGGGCAAACGCATGTAGACGACCACCACGCCCAGCGCGGCGATATTGCACAGCACCTGGGCGACGCCGGCGCCCGCCACACCCATGCGCGGCGCACCCAGCCAGCCGTTGATCAGCAGCGGTGACAGCATCAGGCCGGCAACCGCGCCGCCCAGTATGATCAGCGCCGGCACCTTGACGTTGCCGGCTCCGCGCAGCGCCGACTGCAACAGCAGGAGTATCCAGAACGGGATCGCGCCTCCGAACAGGATGTTGGAGTAGAGCACCGCCTGGTCCAGCGATGGTCCGCTGCCGCCAAGGCTGCGGTACAGCGCCGGGCCGGCCAACAGCACCACCAGCGCGGACAGTCCGCCTGCCACGGCGCCGATGACCACCGCATGCCAGGCCAGGCTTTCCGCCTCGTCCTGGCGGCGGGCGCCGGTGGCGCGGGCGATGACCGACGACACGGCGCCGCCGATGCCGGCACTCGCGATCGTGGTCATCATCACCATGACGGGAACCACCAGGGATACGGCGGCGATCGCCCCCAGGCCCAGTGAGCTGACGAAATAGGTCTCGGCGACGCTGACCAGGGTTGTCACGAACAGCACTGCGACCGTCGGCAAGGCAAGGCGGATCAGATTTGACAACAACGGACCGTGGAGCAGTCTGTTGACCGGCAGGTTGTCAGGAGGCGCAGAAGGCTTGTCGGCCGGACTGGCAAGCGTAGCGGACATGATTTTTTTCCAGGCTAGGAAGAAGAGACCGCCCGACGATGGCCGGGCGAAGACAGATCGTCGGATGCGTGGGCCTCAATCAGGCGGCCATCGCGGGCCGTGTGAATTCCGCGGCGTGCGCCTGCACGAACTCGCGCATGCTCATCGGCACCCGGCCCGCCAGCCGCGTGAAGTCGTCCGTCATGCGGTCGTAGCGGCCCTGCTGGTGCAGGTGCGCCATCGCGGCGAAGTGCGCCAGCACGTGAGCCGGAAAGCCAGCCTCGCGCAGCTTGCCGATCCAGGCGTCGACCGGCACATCGCGGTAGGTGATCGTGCGCCCGAGCGCCTCGGAGAAGACCTTCGCGAAGTGCGTCAGGTCGGCCGACTCGTGGCCCGTGAGGTTGTAGGCGCGACCGATGTGAGGCGCCGGATCGTCCAGCACCAAGGCGACAGCGAATGCGACGTCCAACGCGGAGATCGGCGCGGTATGGCCGCTGCCGAGCGGCAGCACGAGCGCATCGCTGTCGCGCACGCCCGCTGCGGCGAGCACCTGGAAGAAGCCCTCCAGGAATACCGTCGGCCGTATCGTGACGACCGGCAGGCCGGACCATGAGAGCGCCTGCTCGGCGAGCCAGTGCAGTTTGTGCTGGGGACTGTCGGTGGTCTCGGTGATGCTCATCTGCGTGACCGTCATCTGCGACATGTTCACGATGGCCTCGACGCCATGGTGGCGGGCGACGGCGGCGATGTTGACGGTGGCCTCGAGATAGGCCGCGGAAACCGACATGCCGAAGTAGATGCGCTTGCAGCCCTCGACGGCGCGATGCACCGAGGCAAGGTCGGTCAGGTCACCCACGACCACCTCGGCGCCGAGGCGGCGCAGGCCTTCCGCGCGCGCATCCTCCCGTCGCACCATGGCGCGCACCTTGTGGCCCTGGGCCAGCAGCATCTCGGTGACGCTGCGGCCGATGGCGCCGACCGTGCCGGCGGCGCCGGTCACGAGGATAGGGGAGTCGTGTTCTGAACGGGTGGTCATAACGTTTTCCTTGGGAAATCAGGTTGTGATGAAAGAGGGCGGGTGCGATCGGCGCTGTGCACAGGCGACCGCCATCGAAAAATCCCGGTTCGCGCGACACGCGGCGTGGATCATGGCGGCGCAAGAGGAGCGCGATGGGGCTAGTCTGGGTCTGCCGGACTCACTTGACTAGTGCAATGTTCTGAAGCCAATATTGCATGGAATGAAAACATATGATCTGAACCTGCTGCGCACGCTTGACGCACTGCTGGCTGCCGGCAGCGTCACCGGCGCCGCCGAGCGGCTTCACCTGAGCGTGCCGGCTACGAGCCACGCGCTCGCGCGCCTGCGCGAACTCACTGGCGATCCGCTCCTGGTGCGCGCTGGCCGGCGCCTGGTGCCCACGCCGCGTGCCGTGGCGCTGCGCGAGCCGGTCGCGCAGTGGATTGCACAGGCGGCGGCGCTGGTGCAGGCGCCGCGCGGGGACGATCTGGCGGCCACTGAACGCAGCTTCGTCGTGCGCGCGCCGGATGGCTTCGCGATCGCCTTCGGCGGTGCCCTCGGCGCCGCGCTGGCGGCAGACATGCCGCGCGCCCAGTTGCGCTTCGTGACCGAGACACAAGACGATGACGGTGCGCTGCGCGACGGTCGCGTCGACCTCGACATCGGTACGTTCAGGCCGCCAGAACCGGAGATCGAAGTGGTCGACCTGTTCCCCCAGGCGCTGATCGCGGTCGTGCGCGCCGGTCATCCGTTCGCCGCCCGCCCTGCAACCGCGCGCCGTTACGCAGCACAGGCGCACATTGACGTGCAGCGCCGCGCCGGGACGCCATCGGCAGTCGACGACGCGCTGGCCGCGCTCGGCCTGGCGCGGCGCGTCGTGCTCACCGTGGCGCACGCCAGCGCGGCGCCCGTCATCGCCGCACGGGGCGACTTCGTCGCCACGCTCAGCGAGCGACTGGGGCGGGCGATGGCGCCCGGCCTCGGCCTCGTGGTGGTGCCGCTGCCGTTCCTGCCGCGCGGCGAGACGGTGGTCATGGCCTGGCATCCGCGCCACGCAGCCGACCCGGCGCACGCCTGGCTGCGGCGGCAGGTGCCGGCCGCGATCGCTGCCTCCGGTGCCGCCCAGGGCTATCGGACGGTGTCGGCCCCTTCGACGTGACCCGTGGAGGGCCGGCGGCGCACGGCGACTGATGCGGGGCGGGTAGGCCAGCCGGATGCCGGCCGAATTCAGGCCGGGCGCGCGGCTTGAATTTACCCAATGGAGGTGCCGAAGCTACTTTCGTTGCCCCCGGAGACGAAAGGCCGTCAGCGAGGCTATCCCTTGTGAATGGCCTATCCTGAAGGAGGCATATTGTCCAGGGACGCAGACATGGACTGCCTGTGCAGTGCAAAAGAAATACAGAAAAAATTCAAAGCGATTTAACGCGGCCCCGTTGCTTATTCTCTGTTTGGATTAGAGGAGGTCAATGATGTGGCTCTATCGGGTCGATGAACCTCACCTGGGATCACTTCGAATACGGGAATGGCGCCGTCGGGTGCGCCATACGATTGGTTTGCTGGTGTTGTTGCTCGTCGGTGCCGTCGTGGGGCTGGCGCTGCTTGATCGATCAAACGCATCGCCCAGCACCAAAATGTTTGCGGCATTGTGGGACGGCATGAACCTTGTCACCACGCTCGGCGATTTCTCCGAATTTGATGATCGCAAGAAGGTGTTCATGCTGCTGGCCATGTTTGCGACCATGCTGGTCGGCGGCTACGCAGTTTCGAGGCTTACGGGCATGCTGTCAGGCGACGACGTGATGGCGTATCGCGAGAACAGGGCGATGGAGCGCAAGCTCGAAAGGCTTGTCAATCATGTCGTCCTGGTTGGCTTCGATGCGCTTGGCGAACTGGTGGCGGAACGATTGCGCGAGGCGGGTGAGACAATACTCGTCCTGGTAGCCGATCGGTACGCGGCCGAGCGAGCATGCGCTCATGAGCATATGGCCTTGCTTGGCTCACCTGGCGTATTCGATGAGGTCCTCAGGCTGGCACGGCTTGATTGCGCCAAAGCTCTTATCGTGACTGTTCGCGAGGCCGACAATAAGCTGGCTGTCACATTGATGGCTCACACACTGAATCCTGCACTCGCTATCGCCGTGCCCGGCGAGAATAGTTTACGGAAGAACCTGCTTGAGAGCGCCGGCGCGTCGGACGTTGTGCTCGGGGACGAGCTTGTCGCCAATGCCTTGGTGAGCAAGCTCTTTAGCAACATGATCCCGAGGGAATAAGTTCTGCGAGTGCACCGCTCCTGCGTTGTACGCCCGGACTTCGCAATCGCCCACCCTTGAACACAGGTCTCGCAGGGGCTATGGGAGGCGTTACGACGTGCCGAGGTGCGGATAAACGGAAAGCCTGTTCCCATGCACTATCTTTAGGGAGCACGCACAATCCACCTGGCCCGGGCGCACACTGGCGCACCCAATCCTGTGATGCAGAAGGAACATTCGATGGCTGCGTCGGCTTCGATTACAGAGATTCGTAGCGGCCAACAACCACGATGGCACATCGAGGATGGCACGGCTCGTCTTGAAGGGCACTGGACGTTTGACCAGTTGCATGCGCGTGGCGCCGTGGAGAACGAACTCAGGGCCATGGAGGCGGCGCGCTGGGATATCACCGGCGTGGAGCGGTTCGATACCGTCGGGCTACGCACCCTGGTCAGGCGCTGGCATCATGCGCTCCCGGCTGACCTGCAGTGCACGCAAGCACAGCGCGTGCTGCTGGAGCAGATTGTTGCCATCGGCGACGCCCCGGCCTTGCCCGAGCGGCGGCTGGTGCAGGAAACGCTGATCGCCATCGGGGAAGCACTGCTTGGGCCGTTCCAGCACGTTGGCGAATTCATTCGCTTGCTGGGTGGCTATGTCCTTGCCACGTTGGTGATCGTGCTGCGGCCACGCCTGCTGCCATGGCGGGAGCTTTCCGTGGAGACCTATCGGGCAGGTGTCACTGCGCTCGGCATCACGGCGCTGGTCGGGTTCCTGATTGGCATGGTGCTCAGCTACCTCTCGGCCCAGCAACTTCAGCAGTATGGCGCCAACATCTTCATCGTCGACTTTCTGGGCATTGCGATTCTGCGCGAACTGGGGCCCTTGCTCTGTGCCATCCTGATCGCGGGCCGGTCGGGTTCGGCCCTGACAGCGCGCCTGGGGGCGATGAAGCTGAGCCAGGAACTGGATGCCATGAGCGTGCACGGCATTTCCCATACCCTGCGCCTGCACTGGCCGATGATTACGGCGCTGACGCTGGCCATCCCCTTGCTGACCCTGTGGACGGACCTGCTTGCGCTCGCGGGCGGTGCCCTGGCCGCGTCCATGCAACTGGATATCCCGTTCGCACTGTTCATCGACCGCTTTCGTGACGTGGTTCCCGTGCGCCAGCTGTTTATCGGCCTCGGGAAGGGTCTGCTGTTCGGCCTGTCCGTTGGCATGGTCGGCTGCTATTTCGGCATCAACGTCCAGCCGGACAGTACCAGCGTGGGCACTTCGACGACAAAGTCGGTGGTGGCGGCGATCACGCTCGTCATTGTGCTGGACGCGATCGTGGCAGTCGGACTGTCGCTGGCGGGCAGGTAGCCGTGGCAGACCAGGCTTTCCCGGTTCGGCTGACCGGCATCTGGACGCAGTTTGGCGACAAGGTCATCCATCGGGATCTGGATCTCGATGTCGGGCCGGGGGAGGTGGTCGCGCTGGTGGGTGGCTCGGGCAGCGGCAAGACGACGTTGCTGCGGCACATGATGGGGCTGACTGAACCGGCTCGCGGCACAGTCGAGATCTTCGGCGAGCAGATTCAGTCTTCGCGGTTCCTGCGGCAGCGCCACCTGCGCGAGCGGTGGGGCGTGTTGTTCCAGTTCGGAGCCCTTTTCAGCGCCTTGAGCGTGCTGGAGAACATCATGGTGCCCTTGCATGAGCGCGGCGGCATGACGCTTGGGGAGATGCGCGACATTGCCTACCTCAAGCTGGCGCAGGTCGGCCTGAATCCGACGGATGCCGACAAGCGGCCGTCGGAGCTGTCCGGCGGCATGGTCAAGCGGGCTGCACTGGCACGCGCCATCGTGCTGGATCCGGAGCTGCTGTTCCTGGACGAACCCACATCCGGCCTCGATCCGGTTGCGGCCAGCGAGTTTGTGGAACTGATCCTCTCGATGCGCCACCTGCTCAGGCTGGCGGCGGTGGTCGTCACGCACGAGATCTTCCGCCTCGAGCCGATGATCGACCGGGTGGCGGTTCTGGCTGACCAGCGCCTGATCGCGAACGGGCCGCTGGAAGCTGTGCGGCAGGTCGACCATCCCTTCATCCATCAGTATTTCCAGACCGACAGGACATCCGCCACATGACAGGCGGGCGAGACAGGAGGCGATATGGAAAGCAAGACCTATGCGCTATTCACCGGCATCTTCTTCCTGGTGCTTGTCGCCATCGGGGCCGCACTGGCGGTGTGGATGGCGCGCGAACGCGGCGCCTACGGACAGAACCTGACCCTGGTCTCGTCGGAATCAGTGACCGGCCTGAACCGCGAGGCGCCTGTGCTGTACCGCGGCATCCCGGTGGGCAAGGTGGCCGACCTTCGGATCAATTCCGAGAACCAGAAAGAGGTGGTCATCGTTGCGCGGCTGACGCAGCCGCTCAGGCTCAGCGCAGCCACTCGCGCACGACTCGTCAGCCAGGGCATCACGGGACTGTCCAATGTCGAACTGGTCGATGAAGGCGGTGCAGGAGCCCTGGATCAGGACAGTGCCCGGATCCCGGTCGAGCAGTCGTCATTGCAGCGTGTGGGCGCGTCATTGCCTGAAGCGGTGGACGAGCTGCGGCGGCTGACTGCGACGTTAGCGGATACCTTCAGCCCCGCCATGCGCGAGGATCTGCACACGACCATGCACAATGTCAGCGCCGCTTCCGCCGAATTCCCGACCCTGGTCAAGTCGGCGCATGCCAGCATGGGTGGTGTCGACCGCCTGACCAGCGAATTGCGCAGCCTTGCCGCGGACCTGAAGGGGGAGATTCGCAGTGTCCAGGTCGAGGCCAATGGCGCGCTGTCCGGCATCAAGGACATGGCGGGGAACATGGACCGTTCCGCGGCGCGCATCGACCGCAGTGTGTTGCCGCAGCTTGAGCAATCGCTGCAGGGCGTCGATGAGCTGGTCAGTTCCCTGAACGAAATCGCGGTGCAGCAGCGGGACGACCCGCAGCGGCTCATCTTTGGACGCAAGCCGGGCAAGGCAGGGCCTGGCGAGAACGGATTCGGAGGTGGAATGTGACAGGCCCGACTCGATCCCTCCGGCTTCGCAGCGTGTTTGCGGCGATGCTGGTTTCATGCCTGCTGGCAGCATGTTCGAACGCGCCGACGAACGCGGTCCGGTGGTCTGTCCCGGCCGGCGAGCGGGCGCCAGTCGCGGCGCAAGGCCTGCCCTCGGGCCTCCAGATTCGCGTCACCGGGGCACCCTGGATCAATCAGACTGGCTTCTTGTACTCCCTCGACTACAGAGCCCCAGGCACCTTCGACAACTATGCACACAATCAATGGGTCGACCGTCCGCCGGTCCTGGTCGAGGACCTGATGCGACGGGCGTATGCCGCCGCGCAGGCGACGCCATCGGGATCGGCGAGCGCGGGCGGCGGTGCGGCTGCGCAGGTGGCGGCGCTCAGCGTGCGGCTGGTGGAGTTCGCGCAGCATTACCGTAGCCAGAACGAGAGCGAGGCCCGGGTCGCGGCCGTGGTGACGGTGAGCGAGGTCAATCCCGGCCGCGTCCGCAGCGCCATGTTCCAGGCCAGTGCATCGGCACCGAGTGCCGATGCCGCTGGCGGAGCAGAAGCCATGGCGCAGGCGAGTGATCGCCTGATCGAGCAGATCTTCGCGTGGGCGGCTGCCAGATAGGGGGCAGGAGTAGCGCTCGCTCAGGACCTGGACGGAGAGTTCACGGCTTTTCCGGATCGGCGCCACGGGACTGGGCAGATCTACGAGCTGGTGTCGCAATTGCGGGCGGAGGCTGGGCCGCGCCAGGTCGAGGGCGCGCGCATCGCACTGGCCGGGGATGGCGGCGGCCTGCACGGCGTGGAAGAAGCGGTCGCGTGCCTGACCATCCTTGGCAGATAGGCCATCCCGGCGGCCTGCCGACTTCAGCCTTCCGGCATGCGGGGGATGAACGGGCATTGCTCGATAACGCCGCCCCTGGCCTGGATGGCCGTGCCCTCGGCGATCTCCGTCCACACACCAGGCAGATCCACCAGCGGTTCCGACAGGACGAGAAAAGCGTCGTCGCCCGCTTCGGCAATGCGGGGGTTCTCCGGATAGAGCTCGCGCAGATGGCGGAACGAGTTGCTGTGGAACAGCGAGCGCGAGTCGGTCTCGCTGGAATAGCGTACGGCAACGAGCTGTTCCCCGTCAGTCGCGCACACCGTCATGTTCAGCGGATTCGCGATGCCGTGGCGATGACCGACGTCTTCGATCAGGCCCGCCATCTGCTGCAGCGCGGCTACCGGATTCCGCTCCAGCCCGTAAGTCAGCGCCAGGAAGAACATGACTTCCGAGTCCGTGGATCCAGTTGAGTTCCAGCACCTTGTAGCGCACCAGTTCGCAGATCCGGGTGGTGCCGTCCACGTGCGGGATGATCTTCAGCAGATAGCCCGGGCGGCGGGCCCCGCAACATGGCTTGCCAGGTCAACGACCTTCAGGTCGGAAAAAATGCTCTCCTGCTGCACGGGCCGCTCCCTGGCAGATGTGTGGTACCTCGCTGCCCCCGGTATTCGCTTGTCAATACATCGGCTGCGAACAGAGTCTAGGCTTTCATTGAGAATCCACAAGTAAAAATATCAGGAGAGATGCCATGGATGACACCACCGATAACGTTGCCGATCAACCTATCCTGCCGCACCATGTGATCCGTGAGTTCACCAGGGTGCTCTGGCATCTGCGCGCGGTGCTGCTGGCCCTGTTCCTCTTGTTCGTGCTGCTTGCGGTGGTCATGCACTATGCGGGCGGCGCTGTTGACGTGGCCACGCGCGCACCGGCTTCCGCCGGGCAGATCGCCTATTTCTGCGCCATCACGGCACTGACGATCGGATACGGGGATATCGTGCCCACCACCGAAACTGGCCGCGTCGTCGCGGTGCTGCTTGGCATGCTGGGCGTGTTGATCACGGGGCTGGTGACTGCGGCCGCGGTGTACGGGGTCCAGGCCGCAGCCCACCGGGCGGGCATCCGGCCGCGGTAACGATGCAGCCGGGGCATTCAGGACCGCCTGATGCAGATCCTCCCGACCTCCGTGCGCAAAGGCTTGCTGAACGGGCCGCCGATGAAGCGGACCGAGTAGCGGGTTTTCCTGATGCGGTGATCGTCAGGCGCAGGTCCGTCTGCGTACCAGCTCGCTCTGCAAGCTGGGCCGTTCAACAGCCTCGGCTTGCCGCTTGGTCGCGAAGAATCGCGATCAGGTTCTCAATCGCTTTGCACTGGATCTGCCAACCGGGAAATATCCATAAATCTCGATATGCCCAGCGCGCACCGCGATGGCGCGGTGCTGTCGACCGCCGGTACGACCCCAAGCGGCATTGTCCAAGTTTGCCGAACCCTGCGTACAACCCGTGACGGCTGCCCAATCGGTATCCGCCGTCATAAGCTGTCGCACAGGAGCGGCAATGCGCTGTTTCTACATGCTATTTCAAACTGGAGAGGACAATGTTAGTGCTCAAGGGATTTCATCATCTGACCCTCGGCGTGCGGCACGCGCAGGAGGATGTGGACTTCTACGTCAAGCTGCTCGGGCAGAGCCTCGTGAAAAAGACCGTGCTTCTCGACGGCGAGGACCCCATCTACCACCTTTACTACGGCAACGCGAACGGCGATCCGGGGACCCTGGTGACGTCGTTCCCGTTCCGCCAGCGCGGGGTCATGGCGCGTCAGGGGTCGGGCCAGGTGCGGGTCATCAACTACTCGGTCCCCACGGGCTCGCTCGAGTTCTGGCGCAGCCGCTTCGCTGCCATGAACGTGCCGTATGACAGCGAGATCGTCGAGCGCTTCGGCGAGCGTCGCCAGCGGTTCCAGCATCCATGCGGCATCGAGTTCGATCTCGTCGAAACGGATCTGGATCCGCGTCCGGCATGCGTGGCCAGCGATATCCCCGAAGCCCATGCCATCCGCGGCGTGCACAGCATCACGCTGTCGCTGCGGGAAGTCGCCGAGTCGATCCGCTTCATGAGCGAAGCGATCGGCTTCCGGAACGCAGGCCAGGCGGGATCCCACTACCGCTTCGAGACGTACACCGGCGGCCCGGGCACCATTGTCGAATTCCTGCATGAGCCGGACCGGCACCAGGGTTCGTCGATCTACGGCGAAGGCACGGTCCACCATGTGGCCTTCGCAGTGGACAACGTGGAACAGCAGGAGATCCTGAAGGAGAGAATGTTTGCCCTGGGCTATATCGATACGTCCGAATCGGTGCACCGCAACTACTTCCGCTCGATGTACTTCAAGATGCCCGGCGGCGTGATGTTCGAGGCGACGACCACCGACATCGGCTTCGCGATCGATGAAGCGCCCGGCCATTTTGGCGAGGAGTTCCAGCTCCCGCCGTGGCTGGCCGGTCGCAAAGACGAGTTGCTGGGGCGGCTCGAGCCCATCTCTGTATGACCTTGCCGGGGATCACCATGCATAAAACCAAAGTACTGATTGTCTTCTACTCGCGGAACAGTTCCACCGAGATGCTGGCCAAGGCCGTCGCCGAGGGGGCCCTCGCGGCAGGCGCAGAAGTGCGCATGCGGCGTGTGCGCGAGGTCGTCGGCCCCGAGGTCATGCGGCAGGCGCCGGGCTGGCTCGAGAACGCCACGGAGATGAACGCGAAATACGAGGCGCCGACCGAGGCCGATGCCGAGTGGGCCGACGCCATCGTGTTCGGCACGCCGACGCGGTTCGGGTCGATCTCGGCCGAACTCAAGGCGTTTATCGACGGGCTCGGCGGCCTCTGGTTCGCGGGCAAGCTGAACGGAAAAGTGGGCTCGGTCTTCGGCTCGACGTCCTCGCGCCACGGCGGCAATGAAGCCACGCTGCTGGCGACCTATGCGCCCATGGCGCACCTGGGCCTGATCATCGTGCCGCTGGGCTATGCCGACGCGGCGATGTTCAAGGCCGGCACCCCGTACGGCGCGACTCACGTCTCGCACCGTGACGCCGTCAAGCCCGACGACGATCACCTGGCGGTTGCCCGGTTCCAGGGCCTCAGGGTAACGACCGTTGCCCGTGCCTTGCACGCCCAGCCGCAGCCGGTAGCAGCCTGACAATAAAAAAGGCGGAGGCACGCAGTCTCCGCCTGATTCCTGCACCGGCACAGGCCGGTGACGCGATGGCAATCACTCAGGCCGGCGCCGTCACCATGCAGCCTCCCATGGCATCCATGCTGACGCGATCGGCGACAGCAAATTCTGTATCCCCGGCACTGAAGACGACCATGGACACGAGCACTGCGATCTTGTGATCGCAGTCTGTTTCCATGGCCGTCCTGAGCGCGTTATTCCGCAGCCCGGGCGTTACCCTGTCCGCGTGCGTGCGGACACACCGCGGGCGGATCGCCGATGAAGCCGCGCGCGGACCAGAGTTCCGGGAACGGGATCTCGTTCATGGTCGGCAGGAGCCAGGCAATGCCCTCGGTGCCGAAGTAGGCCGGCCGGGCGCCGAACGTGCGGCGCGTTGCCATCAGGTGCAGGTGCTTCCACGCGGAGAATCCCTCGGCGATATCGGCCAGCGTCTCGCCCAGTTGCTGCAGTTCCCGGTGCTCGTCCGGGTCGGCGTAGACGTCGCGCCACGCGTTCTCGACTGCCTGGTCCGGCGTGTAGGGCACACTGAAATCGCGGTCGAGTACCACCGCCGGCACGGCGAAGCCCTTGCGGCCCAGGTGGGCGAGTACGTCGTCATACAGGCTCGGCTCTGCCAGCGCCTTGCTGAGTTGTTCCCAGCGCTGCGGTTGCGGCAGGAAGTGCTGCAGGTGCTCCCCCTGCTTGATGCCGAGCAGGTAGACCATCTGCCGGTATGTCCAGCCCTGGAGGGCGGTGTCCTTGCCGTACTTCGGGCCAACGCAGGACAGGATGGCCAGCAGGTCGACAGGCGTCATCCACGCGATGGAGCGCCATGTGGCATTGAGCGGCTCGTGGTGGGCGACGACGCGCCGCAGCGTCCGGCAGGCCCCGGCCAGGTCATCGGCACGCAATTGCGCCTGCGCGGCGTGTATTTCCTTGATGATCAGCATCCAGTAAAGCTCGGACACCTGCGCCGATACGATCCAGGCGTGCTCGCCGGGATGATCGCTGACCGGGTGCTGCAGCGAGTGGAGCACGTCGGTCTGCAGCCAGTCACTGTATGGCGTATGCCCGGCTGGCGTTCCGGCCGTTGTGGGGGATGTGGGGGATGCGGTCTTGACGGTATCGTTCACGTTGGTCTCCTCGTGGTGGTGGGGTCAGGCAAGTTTTGTGGAACGGTGACGGCAGGGCCTCGAGCGCGTGGCGCAGGCCCTCGGCATGCGGGAAGCTGTCCGATGGCTGGCCGGCCATTACCACAGGCTCTCCAGCAGCGCATCCAGCTTCGTGCCGGGATCCTCGCCAAGGTCGCCGACCTCGGAGGGATAGTTCTGCCTGAGCAGGGCCGCCATCTCCGGAAGCTTCGCCCGATCGAAATCGAGGTCGCCGAGCCGGCTCGGCAGCTCCAGTGCGTCCACGGCTGCCTCGATGCGGTCAGCGAGGAATGCGGCGGGCGTGCGGCTGCCGCGGTCCGTGGAGAAAATCCCGAGCTTTCGGCCATAGGCGTCGGCGCAGGCGCGGATGACGGGCGCCAGCGCGATGCACGATGTCACGCTGTGCGGTACCCCGTACGTCCCGCCGAGGATGTGCCCGATGCGATGGCTCAGGCCGTAGGTGACCGAAGCGGGATAGAAGTAACACTGCCACGCGGCCAGCTGCAGCTGCAGCAGGTCGTCGGTCGACACGTGGCTGCCCGCGATGGCCTCGCGCGTTTCGAGCTTGCGCGGCCACTTCTCCAGCACGGCAAGGAAGCGCTCCACGCCGCGGGCCGCCAGGATGGCGTGAGGGTGATCCACGTCGACGCGGCGCATGCCTTCCACCGCATGGTCGATCCCCTTGATGGCCGAACTCAGCAGCAGCATGCGTGGCGTGTCGACGATCATCCGGGGATCGAGCACCACCAGCGCGGGTGTGGTTTCGCGCACGGCATAGCTGCGCTTGAACTTCTGCGGACCGTCTGTTTCCGTCACGCCGAAGTAGTGTGAGAACTCCGAACCCGACAGGGTCGTCGGAATCGCGGCAATCGGCAGGTAGCGGCCTGTCTGCTGGAAATGCTGGAAGGAGACTGCCTTTGCGGCGTCGAGTACGGAGCCGCCGCCGAGCGCGATGATCGATCCCGCATTGGCCTCGATGCATGCGCGCAGTCCGTCGCGCACGGCGAAATCTGGCACATGCGGCGGCAGGCCGGTGAAGGTGCCAACGCCGTCGCTGATGGCAGGCTGCAGGTGCTCGCGGTTCAATGCCTCGAGGAATTCCACCGTGAACGTTATCGGACGGCGGATGCCGTAATTCCCCATGGCGGGGGCGACGGCTTTCAGCACGTCGTGCCCCCAGACAATCTCTTCCTGCGGCAAGCATTTCAACTGGTTCATTCCACCTCTCCACCCTATTTTCGTATGCGATCGGGGCTCCGATCACGAGTAGGAAGATAGGCGAATCGCGTTCGCGCGTGCGCGCGGGATTGGGGAACGGAGCGTCCAGGAATCTGGACGCCGCACATCTGCGGCCGGGCGCCCCGTCGTTCATTGTTTCCGAACGAAGCTTTCAGTATTGCCATCTTCACAAGGCAGGGGACGTGTCTGATCCTTTCCACCGTTGCAACCCCATACGACAACGGAGACATGAAGATGGAGGCAATCCAGATAACCGAAGCGCTGATTCGCGGACGCCACAGCAAGCGCGGCTTCCTTGACCAGCCGGTGCCGATCGAGACCGTCAGGGACATCCTGTCGGTCGCGAAATACGCGCCGAGTTCGAGCAACACGCAACCGTGGCGCTGCCATGTGCTGACCGGAAAGGCCCGCGAGAAGATTGCGGGAGCCGCGGTCGAGGCGTATCGCGCCGCGCCTGAGGGCCTGGTGCCCGATTACCCGTTCTTTCCCAAGGAATTGCCGGCGCCATTCTCGTCGCGCTTCAATACGTTTCGCGGGATGCTGGGCGATGCGCAGGGCGTGCAAAGGTGCGATATCGCCGGGCGCCGCCGCGACGTCGAACGGCAGTTCCGGTTCTTCGATGCGCCCGTGGGGCTGATCTTCACCATGGACCGGCGCCTGGAATGGGCCAGCTTCATCTGTTACGGCTGCTTTCTCCAGAACATCATGCTGGCCGCGCGCGCGCGGGGGCTGGACACTTGCCCGCAGCAGATCTGGTCGCTGCAATCGGCGGTGCTTCGTGAAGGCCTCGACATTCCCGACGGCGAGATGATCGTGGCCGGCATGTCACTCGGCTATGCGGACAACAGTATTCCGGAAAACAACATGCAGCTGCGCAAGCTGGAACTGGACGAGTTCGTCTCGTTCGTCGACCGGTGACACGCGGAACCGTCCGGGTCGCTCCCTGACCTGGAAAAGCACGAAGAAGCGATAGCCATCGTTAGCCTGCTTCGGCAAGTTGCGGAGCTGTCGAATCGTGATGGCAGGCGCGCTTCAGCGGCTGATGCGGATGCCCCGAGCCCTCAGCCGAAAAATAGAATACAGAGACGGAGGAGACATGATTAAAGTGCCCGCGAAGTTTTCTGCGGTGGTTGCGCTCGCATGCTTGCTGGCCTCGAACGCCAAGGCAACCGAGAATGGTCAGACCAGCTACCCTGTTGGCGTCAATACCGTATTGAATGGAATTCTGCCACCGCCTGGTGAAACCCAGTTCTACAACTACACGCTCTACTACGATGCCGGAAAGTTCGCTGGCCCGCACGGAGAAAGTCTCGTGCCCGGGTTCCAGTTGAAGGCGTTTGTTGACGCCCCGCGTTTCGTTCACACATGGGGCACTACATTGGGCCCCTTTACCCTGTCTAGTGGTGCAATCTTCCCGCTCGTTCATGTTCGGGCGGACACGCCAGGCGGCAGCGACAAGCGCACTGGAATTGGCGACATCATCGTTGAGCCGCTGTACATCGGTTATTCCAATCCATCGCGATCATTCTTCGCCTACCTCACCACTGAAATCTCGGTGCCGAGCGGGTCCTACTCCGCGAACCGGGTGGCGAACACTGGCCGCAATGTATATGCGATAACACCGCAACTCAGTACGACATGGTTCCCCACGCCCGCAGTTGAAGTCTCTACCACCATGCTGGTGGAGTTCAGTTCACCGAATTCGGCGACTCGATATCACTCCGGCGCTGTTGCAGCCCTCGAGTATCTTGTCGGCTATTCACTGAACAGCAAGTTCCAGCTCGGACTTCAGGGATATCTGCTGAAGCAGTTCACCGATGACAAGGTCAACGGCACGCCCATACCAGGGGATGGGTTCCGCGGAAGAGCTGTCGCAGTCGGGCCGCAACTACGATACATGTGGTCGCAGGCGTCCGGCGTTGTGTTCAAGTATCAGCGCGAGTTCGACGTGCAGAATCGCCCGCAAGGCAACAAGTTCTGGATTGAGCTGTGCTTCCCGCTTTGATCCGGCACATCATGCATTGACGGTCGTGGCCGAGCGGGCGCCGGCCACGGTGGCGGTCATCGGGGCGCCCGACCATGGCGCCGCGCGTAGCCGTTGCAGTACCATGCGATGGAAAGCACACGCCATTGGCCCGACCCAACCGCTACCAAGGCAGCCCGATGCTGGACCTGAAAGACGTTTTCTACTTCGTGCAAGTTGTCGACCGCGGTGGCTTTACGTCCGCCGGCAACAGCCTGGGGCTGCCCAAGTCCACGTTAAGTCACAGGGTCAAGGAGCTGGAGGCCTCGCTGGGCGTTCGCCTGATCAACCGGACCTCGCGCCAGTTTGCCTTGACCGACGTAGGCGCGGAGTTCTACCAGTACGCTCTCGCCTTGCTGCAGAGCGCGGACGTCGCGGAACAGGCGATGCGCCAGAGGCTCTCGGAACCCAGCGGGATCATTCGCGTGACGGTGGCGGTCGAGCTGGCGCAGTTTGCGCTGCGCCAGGTCCTGCCGACGTTCCTGAGCAGCAATCCCAAGGTCAGCATCGTGGAAGTCGCCACGGACAGGCTCGTGGATGTGGTCGGCGAGGGCTTCGACCTGGCGCTGCGCGGACATACCTCGGCACTGCAGGATTCCAACCTGGTCCAGCGGCCCATTGTCAGGGCGCCGTGGTACCTGTTTGCGGGTGCCGACTACCTCGAACGGATGCCACTCCTGGAGGAACCGGAGCAGCTCGCATCCCATGCCATCGTCTCGATGGTGCGCAAAGGGCCGCTGCAGTGGCAACTGCGCGGCCCCGACGACAGGCTCGTCACCATCCCGATCGAGCCAAGATTCCAGAGCAACAGCATGATGTCCCTGAAGGAGGCAGCCTGCGCCAACGTTGGCGTGGCAGCCCTGCCCGGATATATCTGCCGGTCCGAGCTGCAGGCTGGCGTGCTGCGGCAGGTACTGCCGGGCTGGATCGCCGCGGATGCGCGCATCTCCGCCCTCATGCCCTATCGGACCGGGCTGCTTCCCGCGGTGCGCTCGCTGGTCGATTACCTCGCCGCAGAGCTGCCCAAGGTCACCGCGTTCGACGGCCGCTAACCCGGCACTACCGGCACTACCGGCACTACCTCCTCCCGCTCCCATGCTGCGCGGGCCACGCCACGTGCGGCCCGCCGGGCGTTCCATATTCATGGACGCTGTGTTCGGCACCAGCCAGCTTCCAAGGCCGAGCCGATCCACTATCGTTTCCAGCCAGGGATACCAACCCCAATGTCACCCTGGAGTGGAATACATGAACCAGCCGAACTGCCTGCCGCAAGACGCGATCTTCCGCGGCCAGAACCCTGCCCGAGAGGCTGTGGCAATGACCGATCTACATCAACCATCCCGAACGACGGCCCCGCATTCGATGGGCTTGCGCAATGCGCTGGATGCCCTTGCCACGCGGCAGATCACCGCGACGTCATTGACCGAGCAGGCACTCGAACGCGCGGAAGCCAGCAAGCGGCTGCTCAATGCATTCTCGGCGATCGATTGGGACCGCGCCCTGAAGGCGGCCGCGGAAAGCGATCGCCGCTATGGCGAGAGCCGGCAGCGGGCGCTGGAAGGCTTGCCCATTGCGGTCAAGGATCTGATCGACACCAGGGGCATGGAGACCCGCTACGGTTCCGCGGCCTATCTCGGCCACCAGCCCGCCGCCGATGCCGACATCGTGACAGCACTGGTGGAACGTGGCGCGATCATCATCGGCAAGACCACGACGCACGAATTCGCGTGGGGCGTGACAACCGCCAGCGCCAGGTTTGGCGATACCCTGAATCCGCTGGACCATGCGCGCATACCCGGCGGGTCCAGTGGTGGCGCCGCGGCAGCGATTGCGCACGGTGCCATCAAGGCGGGCGTGGGCACCGATACCGGCGGCTCGGTCCGGATTCCCGCCGCGCTGTGCGGCGTCGTCGGATACAAGCCCACGCTCGGCACGTTGTCCACGCGCGGCGTGTTTCCCCTGGCGCCTACTTGCGACCATATTGGCCTGCTCGGCGAGCAGGTGGATGACGTGATGTTGCTCGCCGATGCCATCGACATCAAGGTTCCCGAGAGCGATGCGTGGCTGTCCGCAAGGCTGGGGGTCATTCGTGACATCGCACCGGTTCCACTGAGTCCGGAAATTGCGGTGGCCTTTGATGGCGCGACGAAGCGGCTGGCGCAAGTCTTTTCCTGTGTGAATGTCAGCACGTCCGGCCTGTTCGACGGGGTATTCGGTGCCTTCGCGAGCATCGTCCTGATCGAAGGCGGCATCGAGCATTTCCGCCGCAACGACTGGGACCGTATCTCGACGCACTACAACCCGGAAACCGTCGACCGGCTGAAGCGCGCCGAAACCATGGACCTGCGCGCCTATGCGGCGGCCCAGCAGACCAGGCGATGTTTCACGGCACGGCTGCACGAGGTGATGTCGACGGTTGACTATCTCGTGCTGCCGACATGCCCGTGCACCGCACCGCATCTCGATGCCGGCACCGTCAGCATTGGCGCGTGGACCGGCACCGTCCGCGAGGCGCTGATGACCTATACCGCACCGTTCAATATCGCGGGATTTCCCGCCATTTCGATTCCCCTGGCGACCGGCGAACGCAGCCTTCCGGCTGCATTGCAGATCGTCGCGAAGCCCGGCGACGACGGTGCGCTGCTGCAGATCGCACAGCAGATGGAGCTGATGCTCCGAACAGGCACCGCCCACAAGCATTGATAGACGTCAGAGACGTCAGCCCCAACAACCAGGAGACAACGATGAACAATAGCGCCAAACCTGAGCACGCAGTCATGAGCAAGGAGAAATTGACGAATATGGCGGCCGGTGCGCGTGCCGCCATCGCGGATCGCGCGCGAATCTCCCTCGTGGGTAGTGACGCCAATCCGCGCTTCGAACTGTTCCACGCAGCCAGTTCGCTCTGCTCGCAGAAAGTGCGCACGGTACTGTCCGAGAAGCAGTTGCCATACCGTTCCAACGACATGATGATCCTCGGTTCGATGGGCGCCGATGGCCTTGTTCCAGCCGAGCACTACCATCCCCCCTACGTCCGACTGCGGACGATTGCAGGCCGGGAAGTGGGGCGGGAACTTGTCAGCGGCTATAGCGGGCGCACTTCGGTGGAGACCGAAGGCTTTGATCCCTGCACGGTCCCGTTGCTGGTGGACTACGAGGCTGGCCGTGTCATTGCCGATTCCAAGTGGATCTGCTGCTATCTCGATGCGGTGTCGCGCGACCCCATTGATCTCGTGCCGGAAGAAGCCGATGCGCGCGCCCGGGTGATGCATCAGGTGAGCATCGTCGACCGGATCCCGAACGGCACGTTGCTCTACGGCTTTCATCCCGACGCCGACCTGCGGCCCGAAGCGCTCAAGACGGCCATGGAAACGGTCTACGACTACAAGATCAAGGCGCTCGAAGCCATGATTGAAGCCAATGCCGACGATGCCGAGCTCGTTGCAGCCTATCGCGCGAAGATCGCGAAGGAGCGGGGCGGCAAGTCGGTCCGCCACAATGCGGCATTCCAGCGTGCCGCACGTCAGTACGTCGGCGGCCTCCTGGCGGACCTCGACCACGCGCTTGGTTCATCGTCACCGTACCTCAGGGGGGAATCATTTTCGCTCGCCGATGTGCTGTGGGGTGTCAACCTGGTTCGGATGGCTTATCTGGGGCTTGCGGCGATGTGGGAAAACCTGCCCAACGTCGAGCGGTATGTGGATGCGCTGGCCAGGCGTCCGTCCCTGTGCAAGGAAGCGGTCCAGGCCACGCTCGAATCCATGCCGCCCTCGCGCTATATGCATGTCTTTGCCGGCTGCGGGGAGGCGGTGCCGGTGTAGTCCCCCAGCCCGATGGCACCGGCCAACGCCAGTGCCTGTGGCAAGAGGGGAAGGGGGACTCTGAGCCTCCGCCCCTTTGCCTTCTCAGGCTGCCGCGGGCCGGATCCCGGCGGATGCGCGCCCTGGAGTATGATCGGAGCTCAAGATCACACCCATATCCGATCCGTTGCCACCGCCGGCGATGATCCGCGTTCCCATGCATCGGCGCTGCGGCACTGCCCGGATACGTCTGCCAGGCTATGACGAAGTCACCGGCTCACGACCCATCCCATGCAGCGCCGCTGCATGAGCAGATCTACGCGCGGATTCTTGCCTCGATTCGGCAAGGGCAACTCAAACCCGGGCAGCGGGTGCCATCCTTGCGTGCGTTTGCGGGCGAGCTCGGCGTGGCTCGCGGGACCGTTCAGGTTGCCTATGACCGGCTCCTGGGCGAAGGCTACCTAATCGCCAAGGGTCCTGCGGGGACGTTCGTTTCCGAGCAGACTGCGCCATTGCGCCCCCACCGCGTCGCCACCGCGGCTGCTTCCGGCTGCGCGCCACCGGACCAGGAACTTACCGAGTTTTCGACCGAAGCGGAAAGGGTAATCCCCGCGCCGTTCCAGCTGGGGCTTCCCGCGCTGGATGAGTTCCCGCGAAAGCTATGGACGAGGTTGATGGCGAGTCAGATACGCAGCGCCGGCTCGCTGACCAGGCCGGCGGCAGCCGGATATGGCCCATTGCGGGAAGCGTTGACCGCTTACTTGCAGCGCGCACGGGGCATCGACGCCCAGCCGCACCAGGTGTTCGTCGTGCCGGCCTATACGGCCGGCCTTGCGCTGATCGTGGATGCGCTCAGGCTGGCGGGCGAAGGCGCCTGGGTCGAGGATCCCGGCTACCCTCCGACCGCCCAGTCGCTCCGGCGCCTGAACCTGCAGGTCCGGAAGGTGCCAGTGGATGATCATGGCCTCGATGTCGAATTCGGGCGTCAGCGTTTTCCGGATGCGCGCCTGGCCGTCGTGACGCCATCGCACCAGAGCCCGACTGGCGTGGCACTGACACTGCAACGTCGCGTCGAACTGCTCGACTGGGCCGGTGAGCGGGGCGCATGGGTCATCGAGGACGACTACGATGGCGAGTTTCGTTACCGCGGCCACCCGTTGCCGGCCTTGAAGAGCCTGGACACATGCGAGCGGGTGATCTATTGCGGCACGCTCAGCAAGGTGCTGTACCCGGGGCTACGGCTCGCTTACGTGGTCGTGCCACAAAGTCTGGCGCCGACCATGGATCTGGCCTGCAGGCGCACGGTGCATGGCGGTTGCCCCGAACTTTTGCAAGCCGTGGCGGCGGAGTTTATCGCACAGGGGCACTTCGCCCGGCACATCAAACGCATGCGCACGCTCTACGCGCGCCGACGGGGAATGCTGGCCGAGGCGCTGGCTCCATTCATCACGGACGGCTTCACCGTTCGCCTGCAGGATGGCGGCATGCACCTGCTGGTCGATGTCAGGGACGATCTCGACGATCTGGCGATGGCCCGCCGTGCGCGCGAGGCAGGCTTCGCCGTCCATTCGCTGACCGCCTGGCGGCAGGGTGCGCCAGGGCGGCGTGGCCTGATCATCGGCTTCACCAATCTCCGTAGCCAGACTGAAGCCGATCGCCTGGTTGCCGATCTGATGCGCGCGCTGAAAGCATAGACGATCGTCATACGCGCACTCGCGCCAGTCGATCACCGGATCGACTCAGCCGCCCCATGTCGATGGCCCAGTCGAAAACGATAAACATGTGCCTGTTGACGGTCTGATCGCTCAATTACATTGACCGCACAGAGCAGCACGCATCGGCACCATGACCAAGGACCTGCCGCTCACACGTATTCAAGGCAACGCGCGCACGCGCCAAGAGAGGAGTCTCACCATGTCTTCAGATCGCAGCCTCGACCCGGGCCTGTCGCGACGTAACCTGCTGCTGGGCAGCGCGGCCGCAGCCAGCGCGCTGGTGGCCTCCGGCTTGTCCGAACCTGCGGCGGCAGCACCGTCGGCAGAAAAGGCGAACACCGCAAAGGCAAGCGGGAAGGCTCCGGGCAGCTACATCACGGTAAAGGATGGCACCCAGCTCTATTTCAAGGACTGGGGCGCCGGCCGCCCCGTCGTATTCAGTCATGGCTGGCCACTGAGCTCGGACAGTTGGGAATCCCAGATGATGCTGGTTGCGTCGGAAGGGTATCGCGCCGTGGCACATGACCGTCGTGGTCACGGCCGTTCCAGCCAGTCATGGCATGGCAATGAGATGAACACGTATGCCGACGACCTGGCCGCTGTGTTCGACACCCTTGACCTGCGGGATGCCATCCTGGTGGGCTTCTCCACAGGTGGAGGCGAGGTGGCCCGGTATATCGGCCGGCATGGGACGCGACGCGTTGCAAAGGTGGTGCTGGTTTCGGCGGTGCCGCCCTTGATGGTGAAGACCGCCGCCAATCCACGCGGACTGCCAATCGAAGTATTCGACGGCCTGCGTGCCGCACAACTTGCCAATCGGTCGCAGTTCTACCGGGACGTGCCGGCGGGGCCGTTCTATGGCTTCAACCGTCCCGGTGCAAAGCCGTCGCAGGGGTTGATCGACGCATGGTGGGCGCAGGGCATGCAGGGTGGACACAAGAATACGTACGACTCGATCAAGGCCTTTTCCGAGACCGATTTCACCGAGGACCTCAGGAAGATCGATGTGCCGACCCTGATCATCCACGGCGACGACGATCAGATCGTGCCGATCGACGCCGCCGGGCGCGCCTCGGCAAAGCTCGTCAGGAACTCGAAGCTGATCGTCTACCCCGGTGCGCCGCATGGGCTCACCGACATCCACAAAGACAGATTCAACGCCGACCTGCTGGCATTCATCCGTAGCTGAAGCGACGCCGTATCTGCCGGGCCCCACGAAGGCGCCGGCAGACTGGCTCACCATAAGAGGTACTTCCCTTGTGCAACCACCATGGTCCCTACGCAGATCCCGTTGATCCGGCTCTGCCGAAGTCCGGCATTGCGCTGGACCTGTCACGCACCGCGCTCGTCGTGATTGACCCGCAGATCGACTTCATGAGCCCCGAAGGCCGCAGCTGGGGCGTGGTCGGAGAAAGCGTGACGGAGCAGGACCTCGTACCCAACCTTGTCCGTCTGTTCGAGGCCGCAAGACAGGCGGGCATCACGGTCGCCATCTCTCCCCACTATTACTTTCCCCATGACCACACATGGAAAGTGCAGGGCCCCGCCGAAATGTTCCAGCATGCCATCGGCATGTTCGACCGTCCGGGCGCGCTGAACCTGGACGGATTCCGTGACTCGGGCGCGGACTTCATGCCGGAGCTCAGGCCGTATATCGAGGATGGCAAGACCATCATCTGCTCCACGCACAAGCTGTATGGCCCGCAGGCCAACGACCTGGTCCTGCAGTTGCGCAAGCAGCGCGTCGACCAGGTGATCCTTGCGGGCATGGCCGCCAATCTGTGCGTCGAATCCCATCTGCGGGATCTGCTGGAGCAAGGTTTCGAAGTAGCTGTCGTGCGCGACGCCGTAGCAGGGCCGAAGCTACCGGAAGGCGACGGGTATCACGCGGCACTGGTCAACTTCCGCTTCATCGCAAACGCGCTGTGGGATACCGACGAAACCGTGCAGCGGTTGGCAGCAAAGGTTGGAGCAGCCGCGTAGCTCCGGCGCGGCGATGGCAGGGTGCAGGAGTGTCCAGTTCAAAGAATGCATAGGCGAATCACATGCCCAAGATTCCTTCGCGCTACAGCTATTTCGCCTATGGCGTTATCCAGGCCGGCCTGACCTGCTCCATCGCTGCTGCCATTGCAAGCATTCCATTTGCGGAAGAAGGCCGGTTCTTTCAGCACTGGCTAAGGTCCTGGAGCGTTTCCTGGCTGACCATGCTGCCGGTTGTGGTGTCGGCCACGCCCATCATTCGCCGCCTGGTCGATCGCATGACAAGCCACTCTTAGGTCATACCGTCCATGTCGATGGCCTAGTTGAAAACGATAAACATGTGCCTGTTGACTGCGCCATCGCTCCACTACATTGAAGCCTGCACAAACCAGCACGCATCGACAATATGACCAGGAACCTGACTCTCAGACACGCGGAAACGGAGGCCGAGATCCGTGCTTGTTTCCCTGTCATGCGGCAACTACGCCCCACGCTGAAAATGCCGGAAGACTTTCTCGACACCGTCACGCTGCAAAGCGGACAGGGGTACCGGCTGCTCGCGCTCTGGGACGGTGGCGAGGCGGTTGCGCTGGCCGGATATCGGCGTCTCGACAACCTGATTCACGGGCGCTTCCTGTACGTCGACGATCTGATCACCGATGCCGGAGGCCGGGGGCAGGGTCACGGCGAGCGTCTGCTGCAAGCGCTTTGCGAACTGGGACGCACAGAAGGCTGCCAGCGACTCGTCCTGGATACCGGACTCGCGAACGCGCTGGCCCAGCGCTTCTATTTCCGTTCCGGCCTGCTCGCCAAGGGCCTCCACTTCTGCATGGAACTGCAATGAAGCCCCTCAACCTGCTGCTGCTTGATTGCAGCCCGCGCCGCGACTATTCCACGAGCCGGCACCTGACCGGGCAACTGCTGCCTGCGTTGTCCGCGCATTTCGGGCGGGAGATCCGTGTCACGCGACGCAATCTAGGCACCGAACCGCTGCCGGCGATCACCGCGGAGTACGCGGAGTCACTGCTCCTGCCCGCCGCCGAGGCACAGCAACGCTATGGCGCAGCGCTCGCCGCGTCGGACGCGTTGATTCGGGAGCTGGAACAGGCCGATCTGCTGTGGATTTCCACCCCGGTGTACAACTTCACCGTCCCGGCCGTGCTCAAGAACTGGATCGATCTCGTGGTCCGACGCGACGTGACGTTCATCGCCACGCCCGGGGGAAAAGTCGGATTGCTGCGGGATCGCCCGACGTTCGTGGCGGTGACTTCCGGCGGCGCCATGTTCCGCGATCCACCCGTCCAGCCCGATTTCTTTCGGCCGTATCTGAGCGCCGTGCTTGGCATCATCGGACTCAAGGATGTGAGGTTCTCGCACGCCACGGGCCTGGCTTTTACGGAAGTGCCTCAATCCGTCATCGAAGTCCAGGCTACGCAATCGCTGCGCAGCGGCGCGCTGTTGTAGCACAGTCGTCCCGGCGGGCCTTTCCCCGTTCACATATTTCAGCATCCGCAAGCAGCGCTGATGCCGCTTCCGGATGGATGCCGAACGGGAAACCCGGTGCGCTCCGAGTCGATCTGGCACGGGGGCATCGCCTTACCTAACATGGCTTCGTGGGATCGTTCCACGTGCCTCAATATGGAGACATAGCATGAAGATTGTCATCATTGGCGGGACCGGCCTGATCGGCTCGAAGACCGTCGCCATTCTGCGCCAGGGCGGCCACGAGGTCGTGGCCGCCTCTCCCAAGAGCGGTGTCAACAGCATCACTGGCGAGGGGCTCCGGGAGGCCCTGAGCGGCGCCCAGGTGGTGATCGACCTCGCCAATTCCCCATCGTTTGAAGACAAGGCGGTGCTGGAATTCTTCGAGACCTCCGGCAAAAACCTTCACGCGGCGGAGGCCGCAGCGGGCGTTCAGCACCATGTCGCGCTGTCCATCGTCGGCACCGACCGGACGCCTGACAACGGCTATTTCCGCGCCAAGGTCGCGCAGGAAAAACTGATCGAGGCCTCCGGCATTCCCTACACCATCATCCGCTCGACCCAGTTCATGGAATTCCTCGGCGGCATCGCCGATTCCGGTGCGCAAGGAAATGTCGTCCGCCTTTCTCCCGGGCTGTTCCAGCCGATTGCCGCGGACGACGTGGCTGCCCAGGTTGCCGATGTTGCGCTGGCGCCCCCCCGAAACGGCATCGTCGAGATCGCCGGCCCGGAGCGAGCCCCGTTTGACGAGATCGTCGCCCGCTATCTCAAGGCGGTTGGCGACCCGCGCGAAGTCGTGCGCGACCCCGAGGCCCGCTACTTCGGCGGCCGGGTCGAGGAACATTCGCTCGTGCCGTTGGGCGAGGCACGCCTCGGGCGCATCGGCCTGGAGGAATGGATGCGTCAAGCGCGGCAACGATAGTCCGCGGGGCGCATGCCCACGTCAGCAGCATCGGTTTCTTAAGCACCACATTGATCAGATCAACAGGAGCAAACATGACCCAACGTACGAATTACTTCCAGCAATCCCCGGAACTGTCCAAGAAGCTCATGGAATTCGGGCCGCTGTTCCAGAAGACCACGATCGAAGCGCCCATCCGCGAACTCGTCGAGATTCGCGCATCGCAGCTCAATGGCTGCGCGTTCTGTGTCGACATGCATATCAAGATGGCGAAGATCCACGGCGAGCGCGAATTGCGCCTGCATCATGTGGCGATCTGGCGCGAGTCGACGCTATTCTCGCCGCGCGAACGCGCCGCGCTGGCCTGGACCGAGGTGCTGACCAGGCTTCCCGCCGACGGCGTGCCCGACGATATCTATGAGCGCGTGCGCACCCAGTACAGCGAGAAGGAACTGTCGGACCTCACTTTCCTGGTGGGGGCGATCAATACCTGGAACCGCCTGAACGTGGCGTTCCGCATGGTGCCTGGTTCGTCGGACAAGGCGTTCGGGCTCGACAAGGCCAACCTGGAGTGATGCCATGAAGACCGTCACTTCCGTTGCGGCAGCACTGGTGTTGTCGTGCCTGACGGTTGCACAGCCGGTCGCCGCCGCGCCGGAGGCAAGCGTCACGCCCTTGCTCTCGGAGGCGTTGCCCGAATACCCGGGGAAGGAGGCCACGATGATCGTGGTGGACTATCCGCCGGGCGCCGTCGATCCCGTGCATCGCCATGACGCGCACGCCTTCGTCTATGTACTCGAGGGTAGCATCGTCATGGGCGTCAGGGGCGGCAAGGAGGTGACGCTCAAGGCGGGTGACACCTTCCACGAACGTCCCGACGATATCCATACCGTCGGACGCAACGCCAGCAACACACAGCCGGCAAAATTCGTCGTGTTCCTGCTCAAGAAGAAGGGCGCGCCAATCCTGACGCCGGTGAAGTAGCCGCCGTCCACGCACGCGCCGGCAATGCCGGTGCTCACCCTCCGGCCGGCAAGAGCAGTGCTACCGCATGCTCTTGCCGGCCGCTGTCTTCCAGGGTGGTGTGACAGTCTTGATGAAGCGGCCGGATAGCCCGGCTCGGTGAACGGAACCACGCCCCCCGGGGCAGGTTTTCGCTCGCCCACCGTCGGCCGCCATGCGCGTCGATGATCAACGGCAGATCGACAGCCCCATGGCCCCCATGGTCCCGACATGGCGGTACCACCTCTTGAAAGGGTGCGGTACGGAAATTGATACTCCGCGGGTTTCTTGGCAATATCACCCTTACAAAATCAGGCCCCGGGCAGCAATCTGGCCGGTGGTGAGGGCGGTTGGCCATATTGCCGCCGGCAGTTCGGACCTCCGCCCTGCGACCGGCCGCGCCGCCGCGAGACGCGCACACCATGCACCTGGGAAAATCGTACACAATCTCCGAGTTCACATTCTGGTCGAGACGGCTCATCTACGCCTCGCTGGCCTGCGGTACGCTGCCCGTTGTCCTGTATCAGTTCCTCGGACTCAAATGGCTGTCGATCCCGGTCTCGGTTGTGGTGCTGCTGGGCACGGCCACTTCATTCATCGTAGGTTTCAGGAACGTGCAGACCTACAGCAGGGCCCTGGAGGCCCAGCAGATCTGGACTGAGATTCTGAATGGCAGCCGGTGTCTGGGTGTGATGAGCCGGGACTTCCTGGCCGGGCAGGCGGGCGGGCGAGAACTGATTCTCCGGCATTGCGCCTGGCTGACGGCGCTGCGCTATCAACTGAGGACCCCAAGGATCTGGGAAAACGCCGGCAAGGCATCCAACCTGGAGTACCGGAAGTACTACCGGGTTCCGGAGTGGGAGACGCCCCTGGACGAGGCGCTTGCGCGGTATCTGCCACAGGCGGAGATCGACTCGCTTGCGCATGCCGAGAGCAAGACAAGCCGCTTGCTGGGAACGCAGTCAGCGACGATCAGGCGGTTCCTCGATGCTGGCGAGATCAGCAATGCCTTCTATCTGGAGTTGGTAGCATCGATCAGAGGCTTCTTCGCGCAGCAGGGACGGGCGGAGCGTATCAAGGACTATCCGTATCCCAGGCAATATGCAGTCACTAACAAGCTCTTTGTCCGTACCTTTTGCCTGCTGTTGCCTTTCGGCATTCTTACGGAGTTCGAAAAGCTCGATGCCAGCATTTCGGGCTTCATGCATGGCAACATGATCTGGCTGGTCATTCCATTCAGCACGATGATCTCGTGGATGTACCTCGCGCTGGAGCAGGTGGGCGAAAGCACGGAGAACCCGTTTGAAGGCATGCCCAATGACGTGCCCATGGCACAGATCTCCAGGAAGATCGAACGCGAACTCATGGACATGCTTGGCGAGAAGAGCGATGTCGAGCCATTTGACGAGCGCGATATTGTCCTCTAGACCGTTCCACGGCTAGCGCCTTTCGGCCAGACAGGAATCATCCTGCTTCAAAGGTTCCGGGCCGGCTTGAGCGACGGTCGATGGCATGTCGCGTCAGCGCAGGCTGCCGTCCAGGCGGAGCAGCGCCGTCGCGATGGCGTACATCGAATACGCGGCCGCCAGCAGCAGCATGCTGCCCACAATGGATGCGGTCATCATCTGGAGTGCGACATCCGAAAAGATGGCGGCCGCCTGCCAGCTGGCTCCGACCAGCCTGTGCGAGGTACGACGGAGGTCTGCCAGGCTGGCGGAAGGGAAGGGGCTTTGCGACATCGCTGTGGAACGAAGTGGTCTGGCGATCCGTTTCTGCGTTGCGGCTGGGCGGCTCTCAGTGGGCCGCGGCCGCGGCGTCGGATACCTGGCCCTTGCCTGGCTTGGTGAACCAGATCAGCGGCACGATGGCGACGAAGATCACTCCCGATATCCAGAAGATGTCGTTCAGGCCGAGCATGATGGCCTGCGTGTTCAGGCTGCGCTCGAAGTAAGCAACGGCCTGCCCTGGCGTGAAGCCCAGGGTTGACTGGATCGAAGCGAGCGCGGCACTGTACGCCGGATTGTTCGGGCCGGCTTGTTCCGCGAGGCGTGCATGGTGCAGGACGGCACGGTTGTTCCAGACGGTGGTGGCGAGCGACGTGCCCGCGGCGCCGCAGAATACGCGCACGAAGTTGGACAGGCCGGCGGCGGCGGGGATCTTCGCCGGAGGCTGGCCCGAGAGGATGATCGCCGTCAGCGGGACGAAGAACAGCGCCGTCGGAATGCCCTGAAGCAGGGTCGGCATGACCAGCGTGTAGGTGTCGACGCCGGTGGTGTAGTGCGAGCGCATAAAGAATACAGCCGCATAACCGACGAAAGAGAGCGTGGCGAGTACGCGCAGTTCCGACTTCGGCAGGATCTTGCCGATCACCGGCGCCAGCAGCACGGCGAAGATGCCCAGCGGTGCGGTAGCCAGCCCGGCGTTGACGGCGGGGTAGGCCAGGTACTGCTGCATCCACTGCGGCAGCACCACCAGGTTGGCGAAGAAGACGGCGAAGGCCACCGAGATCGCGACGGTGCCGGCCAGGAAGTTGCGACCCATGAACAGGCGCAGGTCGATGATGGGATTCGGTTCTGTCAGTTCCCAGATCACGAAGAAGAGGAAGCTGAGCAGGGCGACGATGGCCAGGATGATGATCACCGGCGAACTGAACCAGTCGAGGTCCTTGCCTTTGTCGAGCATGATCTGCAGCGATGCCACCCAGGTGATCAGCGAAGCCAGGCCTACCAGGTCGATGGGCAGCTTGCGCGTCGGGGTTTCGCGATCGCGGTAGATCGTCCAGGTGATGGCCGCGGCGAACAGGCCTACCGGCACATTGATGTAGAAAATCCATGACCACGAGTAGCTGTCGGTCATCCAGCCACCCAGTGCCGGACCTGCGATCGGCCCCACCGTTGCGGTCATGGCCCAGAGGGCCAGGGCCGAGGCGCTCTTTTCCCTGGGGAAGGACGACAGCAGGATCGACTGCGACAGCGGAATCAGCGGACCTGCCACTGCGCCCTGCAGGATGCGCGCGGCCAGCAGCATGGTCAGGTTGGGCGCAATGCCGCACAGCCACGACGACAGCACGAACAGCAGGATGGCGCCGACGAACAGGCGGATCTGGCCCACGCGCTGCGTGAGCCAGCCGGTCAGCGGAATTGCCACGGCATTGGCGGCGGCGAACAGGGTGATCACCCAGGTGCCTTCATCCACCGAAACGCCGAGGTTGCCGGAAATCGTCGGGATCGCGACGTTGGCGATCGACGAGTCCAGCACGTTCATGAAGGTGGCCAGGGCCACGGCGAAGCTTCCCATGACCAGCTTGCCGCCGGTGAGCGGCGCTGGCACGAGTGAGGTCTGGGCTTGGGATGACATGGTGTGCTCGGGCTGGGAATCTGATTTGTCAGATAAATGGGCAGGGCAAGGCGGTGGCGGGCGGCTTGCTCAGGCGCCCGAAGCCTCACTGGCTGGCTGTCCGGCGCGATGCGCCAGGGGCTGTGGCCGGACCTTGTTTCCCTGTTGCACCTGGCGGTGCTCGGCTAGCGGCTCCGGGCTTCCCGTGCCGATGCGGTTCTGGGCGATGATCCGCTGGATCTCGCGCTCGGCCTCCTCGCCGTACCGCTGGAATACATCGGTCCGGTAAGTCGCGCGGTACGGTGCTTCCCCGCTATTCGCGAGCCGGGAGCCTTCTTCCTTCTCCGTCTGTACATCGACCTGCATCGACAGGCCGATCTGCAGCGGGTGGGCGCGCAGCTCGGCCGGATCGAGCCGAATGCGCACCGGCAGGCGCTGCACGACCTTGATCCAGTTGCCGGTGGCATTCTGCGCGGGCAGGGCAGAGAATGCGCTGCCGGTACCGGCCGAGAAACCGACCACCACGCCGTGGTAGGTCACCTTGCTGCCATACAGGTCGGCATGCAGTTCAACCGGCTGGCCGGTGCGAATGTGCTTGAGCTGGACTTCCTTGAAGTTGGCATCGACCCAGACGCCGTCGAGCGGCACGATGGCCATCAGCGGGTTGCCCGGCGCCACGCGCTGCCCGACCTGCACCGAGCGCCGCGCGACATAGCCGGCGACCGGGGCGGGAAGGGTATTGCGGGCATTGGCCAGGTGGGCCTCGCGCACCTTGGCTGCCGCGGCGAGCACGCTGGGATGGTCGACAACGCTGGCCTGGTCGGTCAGTGCGTGGTTGGAGGAGAGCTGCTGGCGCGCAGTCTCGAGCGCGGCTTCGGCTGCCCTGACCGCATTGCGGGCGTGGGCCACGTCTTCCGCGGCCACGGCGCCCGTTTCAGCCACTTCGGTGCGGCGGCGCAGGTCATCCTGGGCACGGGCCAGATCCGTCTGCCGCTGCTGCACCGTGGCTGCCAGCACGTTGTTGTTGACATAGAGCGCGCTGACCTGCCGCACGGTCTGGCCGAGCGCCGCTTCGGCGTTGGCCAGCGCAATGCGGGCGTCGGCGGCATCGAGGGTTACCACGGCTTCCCCGGCCTTGACGATCTGCGTGTCGTCGGCGTTGACCGCGACGACGGTGCCGCTCACCTGTGGCGTGAGCTGGACGAGGTTGCCGTTGACGTAAGCGTCATCGGTTTCCTCGTGGAAGCGCGCTACGGTGTAGTAGTAGGCGCCATAGCCGGCCGCTGCCAAGGCGGTGGCCAGGCCGAGCATGGCAAGCAGGCGCTTGCGGGTGTTCTTCTTGCCGGGATGGGCCTGGGCGGCCGCCGGCGCGCCGGGCTGTTCGGCTGCGGGGCTGGTTCTGGTCGTTTCGTTCATGGCGTCACCTGTTTGTTGCGTGCGGATTCAGCGGATAAGCGCCGCTTGCCGGATCGAGTCGGAGGTATCCGTATAACCACCGCCCAGCGCGGCGGCCAGCGCGATCTTCCGGTCGCGTCGGGTCATGCGCAGATTGGCCAGCACCTGGCTGCTGCGCAGCGCGTTGGTCTGCGCATTCAGGACGGTCAGCTGCGTGGTCAGGCCTGCCTTGTACTGCGCCAGCGCCAGAGTCAGTGCGCGTTGCGCGGCGGTGTCGGTGCGCACGGCGCTATCGATCTGCGTGTCGATGGAGCGGATGTCCGCGAGTTGCGTGGCGACGTCGGTCAGCGCATTGACCAGCGTTTCGTTGTAGTTGGCCACGGCGAAGTCGAACTCGGCGTAGCGCCCCTTGAGCTGGGCACGCAGTGCGCCGCCATCGAAAATTGGCAGGTGAATCGCGGCACCGGCCGAAGCGGTGCGGCTGGCGGCGTGCAGGAAACGGCTCCAGCCGAAGGCATCGAGGCCGATCATGGCGCCCAGGTTGATGTCCGGATAGAACTCGGCCTTGGCGACCTTGATATCGTGCAGCGTTGCATCGACGCGCCAGCGCGCGGCTACGAGGTCGGGCCGGCGCGAGATCAGGTCGGCGGGCAGGTTGTCGGGCAGGCGGACTTCATCGCCGGTGCCAAGGGCCGGGCGGGCGATCGCCATGCCGCGGTCCGGGCCCTGCCCGAGCAGCGCGCCGAGCTGGTAGCGCGTGCGCTGGATGCTGCCATCGAGCGCGGCCAGCGCAACTTCACTGGCAGCCAGGTTGGCTTCCGCGGTGCGTTTCTCGACCTCGGTGTCCAGCCCCATCGTGACGCGGCCGCCGGTGACGCGCAGCACTTC
The DNA here is from genome assembly GCF_905397275.1 of Cupriavidus yeoncheonensis. Taxonomy (GTDB): domain Bacteria; phylum Pseudomonadota; class Gammaproteobacteria; order Burkholderiales; family Burkholderiaceae; genus Cupriavidus; species Cupriavidus yeoncheonensis. The sequence goes on from NZ_CAJPUY010000016.1 coordinate 148,807, forward strand.
GCGGCGCTGCTTCACCTCATCCTGCGCGATGTCATGCAGCGCGTAGAGGCGGGCAAGCTCGTTGTAAGCGCGGGCGACCGCGCTGCTGAGCGTCAGCTTCACCTGTTCCGACTCGGCCTCGCTGGCGTGCAGCGCGGAGATGGCGGATCTGAGCGCCTCACGGTTCTTGCCCCACAGGTCCAGCTCATACGATGCGTTGATGAACGCCTTGTTTTCGGATTGCCAGGAACCGGCGAAGGGCGGCGGCACCAGCGTGCTCTCCGAGTAGCGCTGGCGCGTCCAGGAATAGCCGGCGCCCACCTGCGGCAGCGTATTGGCGTTGGCGCTCTCGCTGAACGCGGTAGCGGCGGCGACACGTGCCCGGGCCTTTTCCAGCGAGGGGCTGCCCTGCAGCGCTTCCGCAATCAGCGTCTTGAGCTGCGCATCACCGAACTGGTCGGCCCAGTCCACGGAGGGCCAGCGGCCCTGTTCGGCAGGGATACTCTGCGTTGTGGTATAGGCGGCGGCGTCTGCGATGTGCTTGTCGCTCTTGATGCCGGCATAGTTTGCACAGCCGGCCAGCACGGCGACCATCAGGATAGAGAGCGCGGGGCCCGCACGCCGTCGAAGTCGGCGAAAGACGCCTGGTTTCTGAGTTTGCATTGTCTGACATGTCAGATAAATGGGTATGAAAAAAACGCGCTCACGCGTCTCCGAATTTGGCGAGTAGCCGGCGGAATTCCGCGAACTCCTGCCTGGTAAAGTGCTTGAGTCGGCGGTTGAGCACCTTCGGTGCCAACTCAGGGATGCGCTCGGCGACTTCCTCGCCCTTCCGAGTCAGGATCAGGTTCACCACGCGGCGATCGTCGACGCTGCGGCTGCGGGTCAGGAGGCCCCTGGCTTCCAGCTTGTCCAGCATGCGCGTCATCAGGCCCGTGTCGATCTCAAGCAACTTGCTCAGCTCGTACGGGGTGGACGCTGTGCCACTGGTCAGCGACAGCAGAATTCCCATCTGCTGGCCGGTGATGTCCAGTTCCTTCAGGGCCGCATCCATTTCCATCAGCACGGCGTTGCGGGCGCGGTTCAGGAGGAACCCCACGCTCTGCGTGAGCTGGTAGTTTTCCTTCGAATAGTGGTCCATGGCGAGCGTCCTGATTTTGTTGATTCAACAGTAGCTGATTTGTCAGATAATTACAAGAAGAATGCACGAGTGCTACCAGGAGAGGGGGACCGGGATTCGAAGATCTGCGAACGTGCTTTTTGTGCGGGGTTGGCGTCTTTTGCGGGGTGGACGTCAGGCAGTGGTGCTGGCTTGAGACGCCAGAGTGGATCGGGGTGGGGCGGTTCCGTCCCCGTCGGCGAAGTTAAAATGTCCACCTTCTGATCAGCAGCGTGCAGGCTGGCGCGCGCTCCTCAAACCAGCGATGATCGCAGCCGTCGATCTGAATCAGCTCGCCATAGCAGGCACGGCGGTTGCGCGGCTGGTAGATCTTCGGCGGCCGCTGTTTGCGCGGTATCCAAAGCCCAGATGCCGTCATCAGCCGGCGGATCGTTTCCTTGGACAATGTGAGTCCGTGGCGTTCGCGGAGCTTCTCGCAGGCCAGTGCTATTCGGACACAGCCGGCATCTTCCGCGTCACTATGGTATTCAGCCTGCCCGGTTGAACACGATGGAGGCGCCAAAGGATGGCTAAATCCGAGGTCATTACAGTCAGCATGCAGGAGTTAGACAGGCTCAAGACCGTCCAGGCGGTCGTGGATGGTCAGTTACGGCCCGGTGTGGCCGCCGAACGCCGATGTTCAGCTCGAACAGCGCGCGCCCGAACTGCGTGTAGCCGCGGCCTTCGGCGTTCTCCCGGGCATTGACGCGGAAGATGCCGGCTTTGTCCGAATAGAACGTGAGGGGCTTGCCGTGGCGCTCGACATAGGCGCGTGTGGCGGTGAAATACGCCGGCGTGGACTCGGTCGGCACGAACAAGAGCTGCATCAACTGACCGGTCGCGTCGTCGACAAACACCAGCAGCGTGCAGGCCGGCGCCCTGTGCTCGAAGCTTCTGGGCCGCGCGCCAGACCGTCAGGCCATGGTCGACCACGGCCTGAATCACCTTGAGCCGATCGAGTTCGCGCATCGTCATCGTGAGGGTCTCGGGCTTGCGCATCGCGGTCTCCGGTCTCGGACAGACGGAAAGCCGCCAGCATGCCAGTCCTGACAAGGGGGTACGACATGTCTATTTGGCCCAGGTACGACAATTCTATTTGGCCCTGACACACAAGGTTCGCATAATGGTTATTATGTTAAATTAACGATTCGAGTACCAGTCTGAATCCAGCTGCACGTCTATCCAACCCGCGTCCCTTTCGGCCTTCCGGCCTCGGCGCCCTCGATCCACAGCTTCCAGCCGCTCGATTAGAGGCCGCATAGCCGCCGCTATCGCTGCGGCGCTGAACGCAAGACAGCTGTCGCGATTTCCCCGGCCAGTTCGCCCGCCGCCGCCAGTTCGGTCTTGGTCAGGCCGCCGGCAATCCGGGTCGTGCCCCAGTCGCCGCAGATCATGGCGACGCAGCGGCTGCGCACCTTGACCGGAATCAGCAGCACGGAGCGCGTGTCGGGCATGGCGTCGCGATACCAGCGCGGGACGCGATGCGACACGGCTTTGTCGCTCAGGTCCTCGATCAGCAAAGGCTGCGGCGCGATCATCGCGAAATGGAACATGTCGGGCACGAAGCCTTCTTCGAACGACAAGCGCTCAAGCTTGTCCCGCATGCCATCGCCGAACCCCAGGCGCGCACCGAAGCGCTTGGTCGTCGGGTGCAGCAGCATCAGGAAACAGTGCGAGAAGTTCAGCGCCCGCATGGCCGACTCCAGCACCAGCGGAGCAAGCTGGGATACCGTCATGCCGGCACCCTCCTGCCGAACCTCGTCGAGCGCGTGCTGCAGGCGCGTCAGCGTATCGGCGGGCTTGCCGCCCTCTTCGGGAACGCTGCCCTCGCCCGAGTCCGGTGTCTCGGAACACGCCATGGTCGTCTTCAGCTTACCCGCCTGCTGGATCGCCGCGTTGACGTGGGACGGCTCCAGCCCGAGTCTTTGCGCGTGGGCCAGCAGCGGTGCGAGCACGACCTCTTCCGGGTGCTCGGCAAGCATGGAGGCCGCGGCATCGGACGACAGGCTGGCTACCGCGCCCAGCCAGTCGGCGTGGGTTTCCAGCACCGTATCCTCGTGCAGTTCGCGGCCCAGCATGCCGTCCGCGAGCAAGGTCGGCAGGCGCCACCGGAAGGCGGCCGCCTTGGCGATCTCGTCGAACGAGATGCCGATGACCTCGCGGCACGCGTCGCTTTCGCTCATGGCGCCATCCGCGCTCAGCGTGGCGATGCGGTCCCACTCATCCGGGAAATAGAAGATGACGAGCAAGCGGCTGACATGGTGCATCAGCGTGCAGACGACGCCCTCTTCCCCGCCCAGGATGCCGCGCGCATCGTTCAGCGCGCGGGTGATCTCGCCGGCCATGATGGCCTGCTTGAGCGCCCTCCCCGCCTGGGGCCGGTTCGGTGCCACGCCCTGGAAAAAGTCGAGCACCTGGACGCCCAGCGTCAGGTGCGTAATGGTGTCCACGCCCAGCACCATGATGGCGCGGGATACGGTGGTGACCTCGCCGCCGAACGAACGGTACATGGCGGAGTTGGCCAGCCGGATGACTTTCTGGGACAGGCTGAAGTCCGACAGGACCGTGCTGGCCATTTCGCCAATGCTCATGTCGCTGTTCAGCGTCTTGAAGACATTGTCGATGCAGTACTGCAGCGTCGGGAAATCGCCCTTCTGGGCCATCCTGTCCCAGAGCTGATCGAGGAACTGTTTCTTTGGCATGGTCTCGATTACGTGGACAGTGCGTCCTCGGCGTCGATGTGGAACTTGCCCGCGCGGACAGCGTCCTCGAAATCATTGGGGCCCATCGCCCGGGCAAACCGCCAGCCCTGTGCCAGCTCGCAGCGCTGGGCCGCCAGCAGATCGCATTGCGCCTCGGTCTCGACGCCTTCCGCGATCGCCACCAGACCGAGTTCCCGCGCCAGCGACAGCACGGCGGAAACGATGGTGCGGGCGTGCGGGGAATCCACCATGTCCGCGACAAAGCTGCGGTCGATCTTCAGCGCCGACAGGGGAAACCTGCGCAGATAGGACAAGCTGGAATAGCCCGTGCCAAAGTCATCGACCGCAAAGCGGATACCGAGCGCCCCGAGTTCGGTCAGCAGATCCCCGGCGACCTTCGGGTCCGTCATCAGCGCGCCTTCGGTGATCTCGAGCACCAGCCGGTGCGGGTCGATGCCGGTATCGCGGATCGCGCTGCGCACGCTGTCGACAAAGCCCGGATGCCTGAACTGCACCGGTGACACATTGACCGACACGTATCCAAGCTCCACACCGTTTGCATCCCATGCGGCCAGTTGCGCGCATGCGCAGCGTACAGCCCACGCGCCAAGATGATTGATCAGCCCGTTGCTCTCGGCGAGCGGCACGAAGATTTCCGGCGAGATGGCGCCGCCGCGATGCTCCCACCGCATCAGCGCCTCGACTGCGCAGACGGTGTCCGGACCGACCCGGAAGATCGGCTGGTAATGCAGGAAGAGCTCACCGTTGAGCACGGCTTCGAACAGATCCTGCTCGATGCGGAATTGTTCGTTCAGCCGGTGATCCAGTTCCGACGAGTACAGGCAATAGCGATTGTTGCCCTGCGCCTTGGCCTGGTACATGGCCCGGTCGGCCCGCCGCAGCAACTGCGCCTCGGTCTCCCGCACGCCTGAGGCGAACGCCAGCCCGATACTGGTCGTGACACGCACCGGGCAGCCAGCCAGGTGGAATGGCTGCCTGCAGACTCGCATGATCTGTTCGAGCACGCCCCTTGCCGCCTCTTCCGAGGTCACGTCGTCGAGCAGGACCACGAACTCGTCGCCGCCAAGGCGGGCTATGGTGTCGCGGGAGCGCAGGGTCCCCGCGAGGCGCAGGCTCAGTTCTTTCAGCAGGATGTCGCCGACCTCGTGGCCGAGCGAATCGTTGACCTTCTTGAACCCGTCGAGGTCCATCAGCGCGATGGCAAAGCGCCCGCGCTGCGTGGCATCGCCGGTGAAATACGCGTCCACCCGATTGCGGATCAGTCCGCGGTTGCCGACACCGGTCAGCGGGTCGGTGAGCGATTGTTCCGTCAGCCGATGGAGTTTCTGGGCCCATTTGGTGACGTCGGTGCCAAACAGGAGTATCGATGTCCGGCCATCCGTGCCGGCATGACGGCAAACGCGCAGATCGATCCAGCGCGTGCCGGTAATGGCGTTGGCAAATCGGATTTCGGCCTGTTTGGGAAGACCGTCGCGGAAACAGGCTTGCAGCAGATGGGTGGCGCGCTCGCGTTCGTCAAAGGCAATAATGTCCTTGATCGATGCACGCAGCAGGTATTCGCGAGGAAAGGCCAGCAGATCCGCCGAAGCACTCGTGGCCTGGAGAATATTCCCGGATTCGCCGACCTGCAGCGCCAGTCCACCCCATGCTTCCAGCAGCGCCCAGGCATCCCTGTTTCCGGCAGGAGCCATCGCTCCCGCAACGCCGCCGGAACGGACCGGTTCCTGTGCGTTGCCTGCCTGAACAGCATCATACGTGAACGACGTCATGTGGTCTTTGGCCTAGCCTGTTTGGCGATTGCGCCTTGCCGATCTCCGGGGGCCGGCGGTAACGCAGGGAAACCCGGTAAAAAAGACAGCATTAATGGTTCAGAAACACGACTTACCGCCCTGGGTGAATCGACGGGAAGCCAATTCTATTACGGCCTCGAAGGATCGCGCTTGAAAACCCGTCACGGCATTGACATTCACAACGCAGTCATCCCGCTTCAATAGCGCGTGGGGTAGACAAAAGCCCTGATCTATGGAAGCGCAGAATTCACGCTGCTTCAGCAAGGCTCAGGATTTTGGTCTGTCAGTGGTTATCGGCAATCATTGCCTCGCCTTTAGATCCCGTTTGACCACAGGCGGACGACGGCAATGTGCTTGCCCTAGGTCGGCTCTTCCTGCTTCAGCCTTGCCGCACTGTTCTTGACGATATCCAGCACTGCGGCGGTCATTACCGCGGTCGAGACGCCGAACATCAGGATGCCATGAGCCGCCTCGATCGGCCCGAGCAGACGCCAGCGCTCGGACATGACAATGTCGCCATAGCCCAGGGTCGAGAAATTCACCGCCGAGTGGTAGAGGGCCTTCAAGAGGTCCGTGAACTCGCCGAGCAGCATGAACAATCCTGCCCAGATTGCCATCTGGGCGAAATTGCCGCACAGCGTGACAAGCATGATCACCGACAGGATGGCGACATCCACCCAGAACGGTTCGCGGCCCTGCCAGTGATGGCAGAAGCGGGCATAGCGGCGCAGACACACGGCTACGACCAGCCCCTGCAGCAGCAGGCACGCCAGCATGACCGGGACTGCGACCAGCAGATGGAGGCGCATGGCGGGCTTTCCTTGTCAGGGCGTGGAGGACGAAGCGCGGCTGCGTTGATCAAGCAGTTCCAGCATCAGGCAGGCATACAGCGTTACCCCGATGAACAGGCCCATGCGGACAGCGAAAGCATGGTAGACATCCTTGCCGGCCGCGCTGTCCTCGACCGACTGGCCCAGCAGGATGATCAGCGTCACCAGGGTGTTGAGCCAGAAGCCCGGCGAAAGCCGGCCCGCAGGCCCCGCAAAGAGCTTGCGCGCCAGCAGCAGCGCGAACAGGAGCATCCAGAGAAAGAACATCCACAGATGCACGAACAGGCCCAGGGCCCACCAGAACAGGATGGCCAGCAGTCCCCCGAACAGCGTGGAGCCAACCAGTTCGCGTGCGGCGCCGCGCGCCGTCGTGCAGCTTTGCCGCCCCAGACTGACCGCCTTCATGAGGATTGGCATATAGGCCGCCGGGTCCGCCAGCGCCAGCAGGACAGTCGGCATGACCACGAGCGCCGCGCGCAGCGCCATCCAGTCGGCGGCGCTTTGCGACATCGCCGGGGGGCGCCGTTGCGCCGGCACCGCCGCCGGTTCGGGAATCAGCCAGAAGCACAGGGCCAGGACCGTCACCGCGAGCAGCAATCCTTTGACGAGTGCGGCCACCACGGTAAGGGCCAGGCCGATGTCCGCGGTCCCTGCCACCGAGACCATGGTCAGGCCGGCCGCCAGGAACGTGCCGACCAGGCTGTTGCCGCCTCGCAGGCCCTGGCGAAATGCCAGGAACAGGCCAAGCCCGGTCATCAACACGCCACTGGACGGGTAGTGGCGCAGGAACGGAACCACCAGCAGCCCGCTGCCCGTGGCCAGCATGGCCACCAGTGCCAGCCCCACGCCAGCCCTGGCAGACAACGGCCGGTCGACGGAGGCGAGCACGAACGCGCCCACCACCGGTGCCACCATCGGAATGGGCCAGCCCAACCCGAAGCTCGTGGCGAGGCAGAGCGCGGTACCGATGGCCAGTCGCAGCGCGCGCCGTCCGCGCACCGCTGCCAGGCCAGCCGCGACACCGTCAGTAGACATAGGACAGCCAGCTCATCACGCGCAGGAACAGGCGGCCGAGCGGATTGAGGGGGTTGCCCTCGGTCGGGAATGCCATGACTTCGGCCTGCCCGCCCACGCGGACACCCTTCAGCGTCGCCAGCTCGCCCTTGTCGATCTCGACGATCACGGGGAAGCGCTGAGCCGGCCGAAGCCAGTCACGGCTGTTCTGGACCGTCGGCAGGCTGCCCGGTGGCGGACTCTGGCCCGCGCTGACGCCGTAGCCAACGCTGCGCACACGGCCCGCGAGTACCTTGCCGGGCCAGGCATCCAGCACGATCCCCACCGGCGTTCCCGGTTCGACATGGCCAAGATTGTTCTCGGTCATGTCTGCGCTGATCCAGAGGTCATGGATCGCGATCAGCGTCATGACCGGACTGCCGGCGGCGGCGTACTGGCCGGCTTCGGTGCGCAGGTCAGTGATGAGGCCGGCGGTGCGCGCACGCACCTGCGCATTGGCCAGGTCCAGCTCGGCCTTCTCCAGCGTCGCAGCCGCGCTGCGCAGCTTGGCATTCTCCTCTTCGCTGCCGCCCTGCTGCTCGCGCGCGCGCTCGACCTCCGCGCGGGCTCCGTCGACCTGGCTGATGGCCTGGGTGTGGGTGGCTCGCGCCACCTCGAGCCGCCGCAGCGATACCGTGCCCTGATCCTCGCTGTACAGGCGTTGAAGGCGTTCGCTGTCCTGGCGTGCCTTGACCTCGTTGGCCTGGGCGGCGCGCAGCGCGGCCTGCGCCGAGGCAATGCCTGCGGTGCCCGCGCCGATCTGCCGGCGCATGGATTCCAGGTCCGCGCGCGCGCGATCCGCCGCGATGCGGTAGTGCTGCGGATCGACCTCGAACAGGATGGCGCCGGCCTGCACGTCCTGGTTGTTGTGCACCAGCACGCGCGCCACGCGTCCGGACACTTCCGACGCCACCGGAACGACGAAGGCCTGGATGCGCGCCTGCTGCGTATAGGGCGTATAGCGGTCCGCGAACAGGTACCACGCCAGGCTCAGCACGATCAGCACCACCACCCACTTCACGCCCTTGCGCGCGGGATCTGCCGATGGCGCAGGCGCCTGGGGTGCCGGCGCTGGTGCCGGTGCCGGCGCTGGTGCCGGTGTCGATGGAGCAGCGTCACTCATCGGGTCTGCCTCCCTGCATGGATGAGCGTTTGCCGGCTGGCTCGCTCGCTGCTTCGTCGATCAGTCCACCCCAGTCGGTGCGTTGCTCCATCTGCTGCTGTGTCGGCGCGTCGACGAGCGGCTGCCCGGATTGCCAGCCGCCGCCAAGCGCCTTGTAGAGGGCAATCAGATATCCGACGGCCGTGCTGCGATTGACGAGATAGGCGTCCTGCTGTGCAAACAGCGCGCGCTGGGCGTCCAGCACGCGCTCGAAGTCGGAGTACCCTTCGCGAAACAGCGCGTTGGCCAGCGCCAGCGAACGGCTGGCGGCCTCCGACGCCTGGGCCAGGATCGCTTCGCGCTCCAGCGCCTTGATCAGGCCGGTGGCGGCGTCGTCCGCCTCGCGCGCGGCCTGGCGCACGCTGTCCTGGTAAGTCACGATGAGCTGCTGCAAGCGCGCGTCCTGTATGCGCACGTTGTTGCGGATGCGTCCGTAGTCAAAGACGTTCCAGCGCAGGCTCGGCCCCGCTATCAGCACCAGGCCGTTGGGTGTGGCGGGCAGCGAGCTGGCCGACCAGCCGATGCTGCCGAGCAAGGTCACGGACGGATAGAGATCGGCCTTGGCCACGCCGATCAGCGCCGATTGCGCGGCCATCTGCAATTCGGCGGCGCGGATGTCCGGCCGGCGCAGCAGCAGGCTGGCCGGGACATCCTGCAGCACGGCGCGGTCGATGAGCGGCACCACGCCCTCCCTGTCCGGCATGTCCAGCTGCTCATGCATGGGCGCCGGCGGGCGACCGACCAGGATCGCGAGCGCATTGCGCGCCTGCAGGATCTGGTTTTCCAGTTCGGGAATGCTGCTCAGGGTGCCAAGGTATTGTGTCTTGGCCTGCTGCAGGTCGAGCTCATCGCTCTCGCCGCCCTTGAACAGTCGCTCGGTAATTTCATAGCTGCGCTTCTGCAGCCGGGCGTTCTCGCGGGCGATGCGCAGGCGCGCCTGTGCCGCGCGCAAGGTGAAGTAGGTCTGGGCAACCTGTGCATGCAGCAGCACCAGCACGTCCTCATGGATCGCCCGCGAGGCAAAGTAGGCGGCATCCGCAGATTCGATCGCGCGACTGAAACGCCCCCAGAAGTCCAGCTCCCAGCCAACGTCCAGCCCGGCACTGTATTGCCAGACACGGCTGGTCTGGACCGTGGCGCCCGACTTCCGGCTATGAACGTAGAGCGTTTCGGCGCTTGCCTGCTGGACTTGCGGGAAGCGGCCGGCGAGCGCGATGCCGAGCTGGGCCCGGGCTTCCACCACGCGCAGGCCCGCGATCCTGACACCGGCGTTGCTGGCGTCGGCTTCGGCAATCAGTTTATCGAGGATGGGGTCGCCGAAAACCTGCCACCACTGGCGCAGATCCGGCTGCTGCCGCTGCTGCGTGACCTGGTCGAGCGCGGCAGTGCTCCATTGTTCGGTCCACGACTCGTGTTGCGCCTGGAAGTCCGGTCCCAGCCGGACACAGCCGCCTAGCAGCAGCGCCACCATCAGCAGCCGACAATGCAGGTGGACCGGCAGCGCCATGGTCAGAGGCTGACTGCTGCGGCGACACACTTCCGGAGCTGGCCCCGTGCGCCGGACACGGCGGAGCCTGCCCGGCCCCTGGTGTCAGGCAAGCCTGGGCGGATCGTCGTTTCCGAAGCAGGAACCTGCGGCATACGGGTCTCCTTTGAGAAACCGCGTTGTGACGATTCGGCGTACTAGGCCATTATGGTGTGCCATTGTGATTTCGGCCACCCATCGTTCGTTTCAGGCGCAACACCGGCGCGACACATGGAGCCAGGCAGAAAAACGGCCGGTCTTGCGACCGGCCGTGTTGGCTGCGCATGGCCGGCTTCAGCCGACGCTCAGCGGTTGGCGACCTCGAAGCGGTCCAGGTCCATCACCTTGCTCCAGGCCGCGACAAAATCCTGAACGAACTTCCCCCTGGCGTCCGAGCAGCCGTAGACTTCCGCCACGGCGCGCAGTTGCGAGTTGGAGCCGAAGATCAGGTCGATACGCGTGCCGGTCCACTTCAGCTTGCCCGTTGCGCGGTCGTAGCCTTCGAACACGTCCTTGCTGTCCGCGACCGGCTTCCACTCCGTGCCCATGTCGAGCAGGTTGATGAAGAAGTCGTTGGTCAGCGTTTCCGGCCGGTCGGTAAAGACGCCGTGCTTCGTCTGCCCGAAGTTCGCATTCAGGGCGCGCATGCCACCCACAAGCACGGTCAGCTCCGGCACCGTCAGCGTCAGGAGCTGCGCCTTGTCGACCATCAGCGTCTCGGCCGGGATCGCGTACGTACCTTTCAGGTAGTTGCGGAAACCATCCGCGATCGGCTCCAGCGCGCTGAACGACTCCACATCGGTCTGCTCCTGCGTGGCATCCATGCGTCCTGGGGTGAACGGGACCTTGACGTCGTGGCCGCCCTGCTTCGCCGCCTGCTCGACGCCGGCGCAACCGGCCAGCACGATCAGGTCGGCCAGCGACACCTTCTTGCCGCCCGACTGGGCGCTGTTGAACGCGCTCTGGACGCCCGCAAGGGTCTCCAGCACCTGCGCCAGCCGGGTCGGCTGGTTCACCTCCCAGTCCTTCTGCGGGGCAAGGCGGATGCGTGCGCCATTGGCGCCGCCGCGCTTGTCGGAGCCGCGGAACGTCGACGCCGAGGCCCAGGCCGTCGACACCAACTGCGACACCGGCACCCCGGTAGCCAGGATCCTGGCCTTGAGCGCGGCAACGTCCTGCTCGTCGATCAGCGCATGGTCGACGGCGGAGATCGGATCCTGCCAGATCAGCTCTTCGGCCGGGACTTCCGGGCCCAGGTAGCGCGCACGCGGCCCCATGTCGCGGTGGGTCAGCTTGAACCACGCCCGGGCAAACGCGTCGGCCAACTGATCCGGGTTCTCATGGAAGCGCCTGGAGATCTTTTCATAGGCCGGATCAACCCGCAGGGAAAGATCCGTCGTCAGCATGGTCGGTCCGCGGCGCTTGGATGGGTCGAAGGGGTCTGGCACGGTATTGGCCCCCGCATCGCCCTTGGGCTTCCATTGATGCGCACCGGCCGGGCTTTTCGTCAGTTCCCATTCATAGCCGAACAAGGTTTCGAAGTAGTTATTGCTCCACTTTGTTGGCGTGTTGGTCCAGATAACTTCGAGGCCGCTGGTGATGGCGTCGCCAGCTTTACCGGAACCATAGCTGCTATGCCAGCCCAGGCCCTGTGCTTCGAGCCCGGCGGCTTCCGGCTCCGGTCCCACATGGGACGCGGGTCCGGCGCCATGCGTCTTGCCAAAGGTATGGCCACCAGCGATGAGCGCAACCGTCTCTTCGTCGTTCATGGCCATGCGGGCAAAGGTCTCGCGGATATCCACGGCGGCCGCGGCCGGATCCGGGTTGCCGTTCGGGCCTTCCGGGTTCACGTAGATCAGGCCCATCTGGACAGCGGCCAGCGGGTTTTCCAGGTCGCGCACGCCGGAGTAGCGCTTGTCGGCCAGCCACGTGTTTTCGGATCCCCAGTAAACGTCCTGGTCCGGTTCCCATACATCCGGGCGCCCGCCACCGAAACCGAACGTCTTGAAGCCCATCGATTCCAGTGCGACGTTGCCGGTCAATACGATCAGGTCGGCCCACGAAATCTTCTTGCCGTATTTCTGCTTGATCGGCCACAGCAGCCGGCGCGCCTTGTCCAGGTTGACGTTGTCGGGCCAGCTGTTCAGCGGGGCAAAGCGTTGCTGCCCCGAACCCGCGCCGCCACGGCCATCGCCGGTACGGTACGTGCCGGCGGCATGCCAGGCCATGCGGATGAACAGGCCGCCGTAGTGACCGAAGTCCGCGGGCCACCAGTCCTGCGAGTCGGTCATCAGCGCCGTGAGATCCCGCTTCACTGCCGCCAGGTCCAGGCTCTTGAAGGCCTCGGCGTAGTTGAATCCCTTGTCCATGGGATCGGCCAGGGAAGAGTGCTGGCGCAGGATGCCCAGGTTCAGCTGATCGGGCCACCAGTCCCTGTTGGTTGGCCCCGAGCCGGCGGCGTGATTGAACGGACACTTCGCTTCGGTCGACATGTGTTCCCCTCCTTGGTTCGTATGCACCCAGATCGTTCGTTGTCAGATCGTTTGCTTCCAACCACACAGCTCAGCCTTGGAGTCCAAGCATGCCCTGAATAGAGTACTGTTTCTCCACACGGGGCGGAAATAGGTTTACTTCATGGCAGACAAAGAAAGAACCTAAGGCGAGGGCATCTTCTCTTCCGTATCCCCGTCGCCAATGTTCATGACAGGCCCGTATCGCCCCGTTCGGGTGAGGCATGCAGGCCAGCCCGGATCCGGAAACGCCGGTCAGAGTACGCCCGCCGACTAGAATGAAACAGCCCGCCCGGCGGGTGCATCGAAACGGCCCTCGCAGGTCATTGGCCGATGGCGGTGCCTTCGCATAGGCTCTACTGAAACCACGCTGCTGGAAGGATTGCCATGACGGAACTCGAACAGGACAAGGTCGTCGCCGTGCTGAACCGGATACTCGAAGCCGAGCTCGCCGGCGTGGTGCGCTACACGCACTATTCATTCCTGGTATTCGGCTTTGGGCGCATCCCGATCGTGTCGTGGCTGCGCGAGCAGGCCAACGAATCGCTGCTGCATGCCCACCAGGCCGGGGAATGGATCACCACCCTCGGCGCCTACCCGTCGCTCGGCATTGGCAAGCTGCTGGACAGCCATACGTTCGATATCGGTTCGATCCTGCGCGAGTCCCTGGCGACGGAGACGCTTGCGCTGGAGCTGTACCGCGAACTGCTAGGCCTGGTCGAAGGCCGCTCGGTGGCGCTGGAAGAGTATGCGCGTCAGCAGATCCAGGTCGAGGAGCTGCATGCCGGCGAAGTCGACAAGATGCTGCGCAAGCCCGGACAGTCGGCGACGTCGCAGTCGAGCCCGGCCTGACGCTTACCCTTGCGGCGCCTGCCCGGCGGCCCGATGGATCGCCGCGCGGATGCGCGGATAGGTGCCGCAGCGGCAGACGATATTCCCGAGCGCCGCGTCGATGTCCGCATCGGTCGGCTTCGGCGTGGCCTTGAGCAGCGCGCAGGCGGCCATGACCTGCGCGCTCTGGCAGTAGCCGCACTGGACCACGTCGACATCGAGCCACGCCGCCCTGACGGCATCGGCCTCCCTGCCCTGCACTCCTTCGATGGTCGTGATCTTCATGGCCGGGCGCAGCTTCGACAGGGTCAGCTGGCATGCCAGTTCGGCCTTGCCGTCCACATGCAGCGTGCAGGCTCCGCAGATGCCCACACCGCAACCGAACTTCGTTCCGGTCAGCGCCAGGTCGCAACGCAGTATCCAGAGCAGCGGCATGTCGGGTTCAGCATCCACGCTGACCGGCTTGCCGTTGACGTTCAGGGTCGCCATGGTGTTCCTCCTCGGCTAGGCGAGCTTCAGCGGCAGCGCGCGCAGCCGCTGGCCGGTCAATGCGAACAGCGCGTTGGCTACCGCCGGCGCAACGGGCGGCGTGCAGACTTCTCCCGCGCCCAGAGGTGCCGCGGCGCTGGCGATGATCTCGGTCTGGATCGCGGGGCAATCCGCCATGCGCACGACCGGGAAGTCATGGAAATTCTTCTGCTGCACGACGCCATCCGCAAAGGTGATTTCCTGGAGCAGCGCAGCGGACAATCCGAAGATGATGCCGCTCTCGGCCTGCTGGCGGATCAGGTTGGGATTCACCGGCGTACCGCAATCGATCACGCAGTACACGCGATGGACGCGGATCGTCTTGTCCGCCGCGACAGACACCTCCGCCACCTGCCCGACGATGCTCCCGTACGACTGGTGCAGCGCCACGCCGCGCGCGCGCGCGATGCCGTCGGCAGCGCGCGCCATCGGCTTGCCCCAGCCCGACAAGGCCGCCACGCGCTGCAGCACGGTCAGGTGACGCGGATGCTCTTCCAGCAGGGCTGCCCGGAACACAACCGGATCCTTGCCCGCCGCCGCCGCCATCTCATCGATAAAACACTCCGTGAAGAATGCCTGGTGCGAGTGTCCCACCGAGCGCCAGAAGCCCACCGGGATGGGCAGTTCGACATTCGTGTGGGAAATGCGGGCCGCCGGCCAGGCATAGGGCTGGTCGTAGGCGCCTTCCGCCACCGTCTTGTCGATGGGAATGCGCGGAAAGCCAAAGTCGCGCGCCAGCATCTCCGGTACGATGGCCTGCCCCGCCGAACGGGCCTGCCAGCCCACGAGCCGCCCTTCGCGATCCAGGCCGGCCCGCAACCGCGCCACGCAGGCAGGCCGGTAGAAGTCATGCGCCATGTCTTGCGAGCGCGTCCAGATCGTCTGCACCGGCCGCCCCTTGACCTCGCGCGCGATCGCAGCCGCCTGCGAGACAAAGTCCGCCTCAAGGCGCCGGCCGAATCCGCCGCCCAGCATCATGACCTGCAGGTCGACCTGGTCGGGCCGCAGGTCGAGGACTCTCGCGGCATGGGCGCGGGCAATCCCCGGCACCTGTGTCGAGACCCACACCGTTGCAGCATGGTCCTCGTACTGGACCGTGCAGTTGATCGGCTCGACGGCACCGTGCGCGAGATATGGCGCGCGATACTCGGCGTTGATCACTTTCGCGGCGCCGCGCAGTACCTCGTCCACATCGCCACGCGCATAGTATTCATGGCCATCGTCGCGGTCCAGTGCCGCGGCGATGCGCGCCATCAGCCTGGCGCTCGAAGCGCCGGCTGCCGGGCCAGGGTCCCAGTCGACCTTCAACGTGTCCAGCGCCTGCATCGCGCGGAACGCGTTGTCGGCAATCACGGCCACGCCGCCCGTGCCGCCGTTGAAAGGCGGCACCACGAATGCCTTCACGACGCCGCGCTGCGCCACGGCGGCACTGACGTCGGCATGCTTGACGCGGCCGCCGACGGTCGGGCACATCAGCACGCTGGCATACAGCAGCCTGGGGGGCAAGGCATCGATGCCAAAGCGTGCCGAGCCGTTCGTCTTTGCCGCCGCATCGAGCCTGTGCAACGGGCGGCCGACCAGGCGGAACGCGGACGGCTCCTTGAGCGGGACCTTGTCCGGCATCGGCTGGCGCGCGGCATCGGCGGCCAGCTCGCCGAATGTCGCGGAACGCCCGGAGCCATGCAGTACCTTGCCACCTTCCGTGCGGCATTCCGATTCGGTCACGCGCCAGCGCTGCGCAGCCGCGGACACAAGCATGGCCCGTGCCGAAGCCCCGGCCTCGCGCATGGGCATCCACAGGTCGCTGAGGCCGGAGGACCCGCCGGTGGCAATCTCGCCGATCTCGCGCATCAGCTTGCGCGTGACGTGGTCGGCGAAGCGGCGGACAAGGCGATGGTCATCAGGATGGAAAGGCAAGCCATCCACGACCACCTGAAGGTTGTTGAAGATCTTGTCCGGCGGCGCGTTCTCCACGCGCACGCGGCTCCAGTCGGCATCGAGTTCCTCCGCCAGGATCATCGCCAGGCCGGTATGCACGCCCTGCCCCATCTCCGAGCGGCACATCATGATGGTGACGCTGTTGTCCGCGTCGATCTTGACCCATCCGTTCAGCGCGACCTCGGCGCCTTGCGTCGGCAGCGGCGCCGACGTGGTCAGGCGCTGGCGCACGGGCAGCACAGTCCAGCCGACAACCAGGGCGCCGACTGCGCCGACTGCACCGATACCGCCGAAGATGAACGCTCTGCGCTTCATGGCGGGATCAGAATTCCAGGCAGAAGTCGATCAGGCGTGCCTTGTCCCAGTAGACCTTCCCCAGGTATACGCCCGGCGCAACGCAGCGGATCTCGTCGCGGATCCAGTGCGCCACCAGCGAGGTATCGGAATAGTCGAGCACGATGCATTCCTTCTGGTCGAGCCAGCTGTCCGCCTTGTAGACCCTGGCCAGGATCGCCTCCAGCCCGAATGGCGTGATGCGGTTCTTGAGCACGCCGCGGCTGGCATCGAATACCTTGCCCTGCCACGCGAACAGGCTGATCATGCGCGCGATGCTCTCGCTGAACACCGTGCCCGGCGAGATGATGGCGGTGCCCTTCGCTTCGCCGTTCGGGAGATCGCCCGCGGGACTCCCACGAAACAGGTCATCCAGTTCGGCCTGCTGCATTTGCAGGAGCTTGTGCACGTCGTAGGCCATGGTGGTCTCCCATCTGGAATTGCAGCGGCGGCGTTGCCTGTGCAGTGGCCAGCAGTTCGTCGGCAGCCTTCTCGGCCATCATGTAGATCGCGCTCACCGGGAAGAAGCCCGGGATGCGCGGAAACGCCGAGGCATCGACGACACGCAGCCGGCGCGTGCCGTGCACGCCGAAACGGCTGTCGAGCACGCCCCCCGCCGCGCGCGCACCGATCGGGCACGAGCACGACGCATGGTGGCCCCACGCGTTGTCGCGGATATAGCCGGCCAGGTCCTCATCGCTCTGGACATGCGTGCCGGGCAGCTCTTCCCGGGCGATATACCCCTGCTCCGCCAGCGGCCCGGCCAGGCCCCGCACAAAGCGGATCGCGCCGATCAGTGCGCGCATGTCCTCGCCTTTCGGATCATCCGCCGCCTCGAAATACCGGAAGTCGATATCAGGCACGTCGCGCGGATCGGCCGAACGCAGTGACACGATGCCGGCGCGGTTGCGCGTGTGCGCCTTGAGGATCGCCCAGGTCAGCATGTTGTCGTTCTGCGCGAAGATCTTGGAGTAGCCCGGGTAGTAGCCGACAAATCGTTCCAGCAGCGCCATGCAGAAGATGTCCGGCACCGGCATGCGGCGGCCCGAGCGGCGGATCACCGCCGTCGCCACGCCGTTGGTGGTGTAGACGCCGTCGCGCGCATCGAACCAGCTGCGGTACGGCGCGTCGTCACGCACGAACTTCGCGCCCTGAAGCACTTCCCATGAGCGCGACATCCGGTTCACCACACCGATCTCATAACGGTCCTGCAGGTTGCGGCCGACGCCGGGCAGGTCCACCCGTACCGGAATGCCGTGCTCGCGCAAATGTTCGGCCGGCCCGATGCCGGACAACATCAGCAGCTGCGGCGTGTTGAACGCGCCGCCCGCGAGGATGACCTCACGCCGCGCGCGGATCCGGCACCGCTCGCCAGGCTCTGCGTTGGGCTTTGCATGGGCCTGATAGAGATGCCTGCCCTTCAGGTACTCCACGCCGCAGGCGTCGCCCTGCTCGTCTAAGAGGACGCGCGTGGCCAGGGCGTCCATCTCGATATGCAGCATCGCCGGGTGCTGCTGCGCCACGTCCAGCAGGCGTTCGCGCGTACCGTGGCGCGCGTGGCGCTGCGTGGTCAGCGGCGTATAGCAGACGCCGTGGAAGCAGCGCCGCCCCCACAGCCGCGAATTGGGATCGCCCTGCCACCGGAGCAGCCGCAGCCATGCGTGCAGGCGCCGGGGCACGCTTCGCGCGGCCAGTTCCATCGAGCCGATGATGACGCGGACCAGGGCATCGTCGGCCAGCGCTTCCAGCGGCATCGCGCGTTCCGTCTGCAGCCAGCCGTCCCATCCGTGCAGCGTAGGGTCCAGGCCCAGGCGGCGCGCCAGGTTCCACAGCGGCCGATGGTGGCATTGCTCGACCAGCTTCGCATACCGGCGCATGCGTGACGCCGTCCAGGACGGGTCGCCGGTCAGGTCTGCAATGTAGTCCCAGTCCGCATCGTGTGGATACAGGAAGATCAGCGCGTTGTGCGCGGTGCAGCCGCCCAGCGTGCCCGCGCGCGGATACAGCACGCCGGACGGCCCGCATTTGGGGTCGCGGCGCTGCTGCGCGTCATCGGCATAGTGGCGCACGAAGAAGTTCCACGCCATGGACGGGTTCTCGCTCGCGCAGGCGTGGAAGCCCGGCACGTCGTAGTCCTCGGGCATGCACGACATCTCATGCGCGCGCGCATCGCAGCCGGCTTCCAGCACGCACACGCGCATGCCAGCCTCTGCCAGGCGCGCGGCCAGCGTACCGCCGCCAGCGCCGGATCCGACGACTACGTAGTCCCATTCCGTTTCATCTTGCCCAGACATAGCCCCCCGCCACGTCGCTGCCTTTGCATTGTCAGAACGTCTTCAGGAAGGCGATCAAGGCGCGCTTGTCGTCGTCGCTCAGCACGGGTTCCTTGCCGAACGCCCGCTCGTCGGCACTCAGGCCGTCCTGGTTGTTGAACTCGGCGGTGCCGAAATAGTGGCCGCGGTTGACCACGAAGTCCGGGCACTTGCTGAGCGACAGCATCGGCTTGACCACGTCCGCATAGATCCGGCGCAAGTCGTCGTCCGTCGCGCCTGCGGGCACCGATGCGAGGTCTCCCTTGAGCTTGACCAGCAGCTTGAGCACCTTGGCCGCGTGGTCCGCCTTGGCGATCGGATCGGATGTCTCCGACAGCGGCTGCAGGTTCGCCAGCAGGTTCACCGGCATCCTGGCCGGGGCCGGGCCGATGGTCACGTCGCCACTCTCGCCCACCAGCCAGGGCGCCCAACGGTGGAGTACGTCCTCCATGGGCCGCAGCACATCAGGCACGAACCCAACCGGGATGGTGATCTGGCTGCGTTCCGTGGTGCGGTCGATCACGCCCGGTACTTTGGTGCCGAGCACGCTGTCATGGGCACGCTTTTCGGGCCACAGAAGCTGTTCGATCGATGCGTCAAAAACCTGCATGCGGCTCTTGACCGAAGGATCGCCGCTGAATGGCCCGAGCGAATTGTTGAGCAGGAACGGCGCCGTCGACCAGATGCTGATCAGCGACGGCACCCGCGTATAGCCGCGCCCGCCGGCCGGCATGCGGTACGGCCAGCGCTCGGCCGTGAACGGGTCGTACAGCGTCACGGTACCTACCGACGGCAGGCTCTTGTAGGTCTGCGAAGAAAAGTTGTCCCAGATATTGCCGCGGATCGCATTGGTGGCCAGCGGGCTGCAGATATTCGTGCGCAGCAGCGTGGCCGGCACGCGGACATCGCTGGACAGGTAGTTGTTGGCAAGGAAATCCGGCGCGTTGACGATGTCGCGCATCTTTGCCTTGTAGTCGTCGGTCTGAGTCCATTTCCAATAGCGCTGGACGCAACCGATGTACTTGTCGCCACCGCAGTCGCGCATCTGCAGGTCCGCCGGGGGCGGTGGTCCCTTGCTCGAATGGCAGCGCGCGCAGGTCTCCGCGAACACGGTCTTGCCGCGGTTCAACAGACGGGCGCCATCGGGCGTTGCAGGATCGGCCAGGTAGGCCTTGCCACCTGGGGCATCGGCCAGGTGGTCGGCCGGCGTCGATTTCAGCAGGAATGCGGCCAGATTGAAGGATCCCGCCTCCGTGGCGCGCCAGTAGGAAGAATTCTTCTGCGCCACCGCGATCTCGATCGGCGAGATCGACTTGCCGCCGAGGATCGGATTGAAATGCAGCAGCCATTCCTCGCTGAACAACCCGATGTTCAGGTAGACGCGGTTCAGTGCTCCGAGTACGCCGACGGAATCGGCGCCATCCTTCAGGACGTGCGGCGTCCAGACGGTATCAGGCGCCTTGTAGAACTCCGCAAGCGCGCCGGTCTGGACGAAATCGTTCAGCTGCTTGTTGTTCTTCTCTCCGCCGGCGATGGTCTCCTGTCCGATCCGCCTGGCCACGCCCATGCGCGCCATCAGGTCGTAGAGCGCATTCATCGTGCGCGGGTTGTTGATGTTGTCGGTCGAGACCAGCGAGGTGTCCATCGCCCCCGGCCGGAATGTATGGACGAGCTGGAACATGAAGTTCTGCTTGCCCGCGGGTGTGGCGGCGTTGTGGATGAAGAGGCGATCGACCCACATATACTGCGCCCCCACGGTGGAACTGAGTTCGGCCCATTGCGGATGCTCTGGATCGGCCGGTGGGTGGATCGGGCTCGGGCCAATGTGGCAGAACCCGCAAGACATTCCTACACGGTAAGGCCGGACGAGGTCTGCCCGGTTGTAGTAGGACGGATCGGTGTAGTAGCGCTCCGGGTCCCAGGCCTTGGCGGCTTTATCGTCGAAGGCGGGATTGGGGAATAGCCGCAGGCCGACAATGCCGGTCGGGTAGCCGTAGTACGAGCCGACCGGAAGCTTCTGGCCACTCGCGAATGTCGCGCCGCGTGCGCCGGTCCTGACGCCTGGATACGCCTGCTCGTTCTCGAACGGATCGGCCGGGCAATCCTTGGCACGCTGGTCCAGCCACAAGCCAAAACGCTGCGGATCGGGTCCGCGTGGCTTGCTGAAGCACGGCTCGTTGAGCAGGCCAAGGTAGGTCCAGCGGTTGTCGCGCGAATAACCCTGGCTTGGATGGGAGCTGATCGACTTGAGCAGGTCAAATGCACCGAACGTGTAGTTCGTCATCGCGTCCCAGAACCGGTCGTTGCCACCGGTCCACACGATCCACATATTGCGGCCCTGGATTTCTTCCTTGGTCAGGGCTACGCCACGGTCCATGTCGTGGAAGTAGTCGTCGGCGGCCTGTCGGAATGATTCGGCATTGCGGCCGGCCTGGAGCGCTTCGTCCTGGACGTGGCCAGCCTTGGGCCTTGAACAGCCACTTGCGAGCACCGCGGCGCAGAAAACGGCGGACCAAAGAATCGACTTGCTGTGCAGGTTCACCGTCGTCCCTCCCCGGCCGGATGGTCTATCACAGCAGCGTGTGCGCTACGCACGCCGTTGGGTACAGATAAACCTAGAAATGACCTGAGGAGAAGTCAAGGTTGTAACTGATCTACAACACTTTTTTTCGACGGCGTGTTCGACGATGTTTCCGACAGAGATAAGCGAAGAGATATACGGCGGCGTCAGCGGGATCCGTCGCTGGGGGGCTGTGCCAAGCCGGCGCCACAAAGCAAAAACCCCTCGCAGCACATGCTGTCGAGGGGTTTTGCATTGTAAGAGCCTGGCGATGACCTACTTTCACACGGGTAATCCGCACTATCATCGGCGCGGAGTCGTT